>NZ_JBHEQA010000002.1:975789-1271387 GCF_043678055.1 Spongiimicrobium salis | reverse complement strand
GCTTCGATGTTAGGCTTCCCTTGCGGAGCCTTTTCGAGACGCCGGTGCTCTGTGACCAGGCACGTTTGATAGAGGTGTCGGGCCGTTCATCGTTCTCGTCCCTTGTTCCGGCGCCGCCTTCGTCGGACTATGAACTTTCGTCGGCCCAGCGCCGCCTATGGGTGCTGAGCCAGTTCGAGGAGGGGAACGTGGCCTACAATATGCCTGGGGCCCATATATTCGAGGGGGTTGTTGACGTTGCCTCCCTTCGGACCGCCTTCGGGAGGCTGATCGATCGGCACGAGATACTGCGCACGACCTTCAGGGAGAACGGGGACGGGGACGTGCGGCAATATATCTCCCCTTCGGATCGATCGGGCTTCTCGCTTTTGGAGGGCGATCTTCGCGGGTCGGGGGATCAGGAATCTGCCATGCGCGATATCGTTGATTCCGATTCGTCGATACCCTTCGATCTCTCGGAGGGCCCGCTTTTGCGAGCTGGCATTTACCGCCTGTCCCGGGATAGATGGCTGTTCACCTATACGATGCACCACATCATAAGCGACGGCTGGTCGCTCGGGGTTTTGATCAGGGAGCTCCTGTGGTACTACAATTCCCTCGTTACGGGGGGCGATGGCCTTCTCCCTCCCTTGCGTATCCAGTACAAGGACTATTCGGTATGGCAACGTTCGCTATTGGAGGGGGGTTCCCTTGAGAAGGGCCAGGGCTATTGGTCGGATGTTTTTTCGGGGGACCTTCCTGTGCTCGACCTAGCGACGGACCGTCCCCGTCCGGCCGTAAAGACGTACAACGGCGGGGTAGTGCGAGGGGTCCTTGGTGCGGGCCCCACCGAACTTCTAAAGGATCTTTGCCGCGAAAAAGGGGGCACGCTCTATATGGGACTGTTGGCAGGGGTAAAAAGCCTGTTGTACCGTTACACTGGGCAGGAGGACATCATCATAGGTAGCCCTATAGCGGGTCGATCGCACATGGACCTGGAGGACCAGATCGGCTTCTATGTGAACACGCTTGCGCTGCGTACGCGTTTTGCTGGCGGGTCCGGCTTCGGGGAGCTGTTGTCAAATGTGCGCGAGGTATCGCTGGGGGCCTTCGAGCACCAGTCGTACCCCTTCGACGAGTTGGTGGACCAATTGGACCTTCAACGGGACATGAGCAGGAATGCACTTTTTGATGTGATGCTCGTATTGGACAATAATCAAACAACTACTTTGAGTGGGAGCACTCAAAATGGTTTGACCGTTAACAGTTACAATGGAACAAAAGCGCGGGTAAGTCAATTCGATTTAATTTTTGACTTTGAAGAAGTTGAAGATGGGATAGACATTGGGATTGTATATAACAGTGATATCTATGACCGCTCTACGATCGAGCACATGCTGGGGCATTTTGAGCGATTGATGGGATCTGCCGTAGCGGACCCCTCGCTTCCCCTGGACCGTTTGGAGTACCTTGGGGCGGAAGAGCGGAGGGAGCTTTTGGAGACCTTCAACGATACGGCGGTCGAATATAATAAGGGTGAAACTATTCTGGATATGCTGATAGCGCAAGTAGATCGCAATCCAGATGCACTAGCTCTTGCATTTGGAGACAAGGAGTATACTTACAGGGAATTGGATGAATTGTCCAATCAATTTGCCCACTATTTAGATTCCAACTATAACATAAAGAAAGAAGAATTTGTAGTTGTCAATTTAAGCAATAGTGAATGGGCTATCATAAGTATACTGGCGATATTAAAATCTGGAGGGGCTTATGTTCCTTTAGATTCCAATTATCCAGAAGACCGTATAAGGTATATAATAAAGGATATCTCATGCAGAATAAAAATAGATTTTGATGAAATAAACGCATTTAAAAACCTTCAAGAGCGTTATGACACAAGTCCAATTGAAAAAATAATAGATTCTTCAGATTTGGCCTATGTTATATATACTTCCGGTTCCACTGGTAAACCCAAAGGTATTCTATTGGAACATTCCAATTTATATCACACCACGGTTGCTAGAAACAATGTTTATGGCCGTAAACAAAATTTTTTACTTCTATCCTCTATATCATTTGACAGTTCTGTAGCAGGTATTTTTTCAACAATTTCTACCGGAGGAGCGCTATATGTAATGGATGGTGACGATGTAAAAGATGTAAATTATGTAACTCACTTTTTGCATGTAAACAAGATTACCCATACAATAATGGTTCCGTCATATTTAACATTGTTGTTACAAGACATAGGAGAAGATGAATTGTTTTTGGAACAAGTGATTGTTGCTGGAGAATACTGTAGTAAAGATTTGATTCAGGAATTTCATTCGGTTTCAGTTTTAGAAAATTGCCGCCTTTTTAATGAGTACGGCCCAACAGAGTCTTCAGTATGGTGTACATATTATGAATATGATAGGACTAATGCTATTGTTCCAAATACAATAGGTTGGCCCATTGACAATACACAAATCTATATTGTAGATGATCACACCAAGTTACAAGCAAAAGGAATCATAGGAGAGATTTGCATTGGAGGTAATGGAGTATCCAGAGGATACCTGAACAATCCCGAACTGACCCAAGAAAAGTTTGTTCCTAATCCATTTATACCTGAAACAATGATTTTTAAAACAGGAGATATGGGTAGATGGCTCCCAGATGGAAAACTTCAATTTGTTGGTAGAAAAGATAATCAGATCAAAATTCATGGATATCGAATTGAATTAGGAGAAATAAAAGCTGTTTTTACTAAAAATGAAGCAATAGATCAGGCACATGTGTCAACCAAAAAGAATGTAAAAGGAGAAAATGAGTTGATAGTTTATTATGTTGCTAAAGGAGAATTGGATTTGGCAACAATACGACAGTTCTTGATGGGCAGTTTACCCGCTTATATGATTCCTAATCATTATGTCAAAGTAGATAAGATTCCTTTATCCCCAAATGGTAAGGTCGATGAGAAATTGCTTTTGAAAATGTATGAGTTATTAGTTGATAATAATGCTCCAAAATATACCGAGCCGCGTAATACACAAGAAAGAAGAATGGTGGACCATTGGGAATTGGTTCTTGAGAAAAAGGGGATAGGAATAGACGATGATTTTTTCGACTTGGGAGGAAATTCGATCAATGCCATACAAATAGCCAAACTCGACAATGTTCCTTTGAAAATTCTATATAGCTATAGAAACATCAGAGCTATTACAAATAGTTTGAATACGCTTGTCCAAGAAGAAAAAACACATTTCTTAACGGAATACTCCTATGACAAAAAGAAGAGCAAAAGTATTGTTTTGGTTCCTTACGCAGGCGCTTTGAGCACCGTCTATTATTCTTTGGCTGAAAAGTTATCGTTGACTTTCAATGTTTACATTATTTCAATGCCTTGGCACGAAGTGAATTGGATTGGAACGTATCAATCGTTTAATTCGATAAAGGAATCCCTGATCGAAGAAATAACAACAAAGCTTAAAGAAGATATATTTATATTCGGTCATTGTTCGGGTACTAGTATGGCTATTTATTTATCTTATGAATTGCAAAAACTCAATATGCCTTTAAAAGGTTTATTCCTAGGAGGAAGTTTATTCCAGCGGGTAAAGAAAAACATTGAGTTTACAGGGAATGCTTTGGCAAATTATAAAGATGAACACATACGAGAATTTCTAATTGATTCTGGATTAATACCTAGGGACATGAATAAAGATTTAATGACTAAAATTGTGAAAAACTTTAAGCATGATTCAGAAGTTGCAATGGTTTGTGATTCTTTAAGCGTCAATAACAATGCTAAACTTCAAATTCCTATTCATGGTATTTATGGAGCACAAGATGAGTTGACTACTGGATTTTCCCGAAAAAATAAAAGATGGAAGAAACATTCAAAACAGGTTTCTTTTTCAGAAATATGTGATGCCGGACATTACTTCATTAGTGATAATGCCGAGGATACTGCAGAAATTCTAACCTCAGAAGCAAATTCTATTCTATCCTAAAATAGCTCTTAAACTAAGATAGAAGGATCTCAGGGGAACAAAACCGATCTTTAATTTAAAAAAAATTACTTTAACCAAGCCAGCTGATAACAGACTGTATTCTATTTAAAATACTTTTTATGACAGAAAATACGTTTGTTGATTATTCTTAAATTAACGTTATAATTTTGTCGCTATTAAAAATAAAATCTACTTTTTTAGGCAAAAACAGAATTTAGATTAGCTGGTTATTAAAATTTAAATAATGACAGAGATGAAAATTGATAAAGTAAAGAAATTATCTAAGGAGGATTTTCTTACAAATTATCTTACCAAAAACAAACCGGTTGTTGTTACCGATGCCATGGATGATTGGGATTTGAATAGATTTCAACCTGATTCACTTAAAAAAGAATTTGGTGCGGAGTATACTCAGGTTTATAATGATCTTTTTGATTTACAAAACGTATCTACTTTGGAGAGTTATTTGACTTCCAATTTTTCTAAGCCCGAAGAGAACTGTAAAGAATACATACGATGGTATACCAAATTAAAAGACCTTGATTTTTTATGGTCAGATGATATTTTTAAGAAATTAAAGACTTCTTGGAATCAACCTTATTTTCTTCCTGTGAGCGATACGATAGTCCCCTATTGTTCAGCAGATAATGAAATTGATATAACTACAGAAAGATTCCCTTATAAAGGGTTGTTTATCTCTGGTAAAGGAGCAAAAACGCGTTTGCACCGAGATCCTTTCAATAGTAATGCCATATTATGTCAACTGTACGGAGAAAAGCAAATTTCTCTGTTCTCCCCAGACCAAGCCCCTTATCTAATGAATGATAATGAGTTTGTAGATATTAAAAATCCTAATCTAGATAAATTTCCAGATTTTCCGAAGGCTAAGCCTACTTTTGAATTAACCCTTGCTCCCAATGAAGTAATTTTGTTTCCAGCGGGTTGGTTTCATGATGTGACATCAATTTCTGATAGCATTTCAATTACATGGAATTTTGTTCATGCTTCGGAATTAACGAATTTTCAGTCGTTTATTACGAAACATCCGGAAGATGATCAACTCGAAATCGTAAAGTTTTTTCTAAAAGATTTCCTTTCAGCGGATGCAACGCCCTACGATATTTCAAAATTTTTAGAATCGACAAGCCAAGTGTGATTCCTTCTATATTAAAGATTGAATTTGGAGTCTAGGATGTAATCTAACCAATAACCTTTTTTTACATCGAAGTAGTTTAAAATTTTATATACTATGTTTTCAAACCGGAATTGTGTTGTATTAGTAATATTCTATTCCATTTGCTTAGTGGCTAGTGCGCAAAATACCGTAAAAAGTTTAAGAGGTCAAATTACAAGTGAAACCAAAGATGTTTCCGATATACATGTTATTAATAGTACATCTAAGACGGCTACAATATCAGATTCCAAGGGTATGTTTTCAATTTCGGTAAAACGTAATGATACGATTTGGTTTTCCGCGATTCAATATAAAAGGACTTTTTTAATTGTAGATCAAAAAGTATGGGATAGTGAAGGAATTACTGTTCCCATGGAGGAAGCTAATGTTGAATTAAACGAAGTTGTAGTTAGACCTTATAATCTATCTGGTAATATTGAAGCAGATATTCAAAATTTAAAAATTGGTCCGGTTATTACTGCTTCTACTTTAGGACTGCCTAATGCGAATGTAAAACCATTGACAAAAAACGAAAGGAATCTTTTTACGGCTATGACAGAACAAGGGTTACATAGGCTTTTAGATGAAATTACGGGTCATAATAAAAGATTAAGAAAATTAGTTTCCCAAGACGAAAACGAATTACGTATTAAAACGGCAAGAGAGTTTTATCCAGATTCCATCTATAGTCAGCAACTAAAAATACCTTCGGAAAAGATATATGATTTTATATATTTTTGCGCTGTAGATTCAACTTTTAAAGAGCAAGTTGAAACACAGGACAAATTAAAATTTTTGAGATTTTTAGAAAAAAAGAGTATTGTATATCGCAAGAATAACGATTTGGATTGAGTAGCAGTAAAGTATGGTTACAAGTATAACTAGAATTCTATTTTAATCCAACTAATGTATTGCGTTAAGGTGAAGTGGGCAAGAAACTTTGGCTAGACTTCTCTTCAATTTAACCTACAGAATTTGTCGTTCGTTTTTTCAAGTCAACTTGCTTAAATATTATTATGTGACGAAAGTTATAAAATCACAATGTTGTATCAATCCAATTGAACTATACTCTCCTCATTAAGCAAGTAGCAAATATCTGATCAAGTAGTTTTTACTAGATATCATAATCTAGAATAAGAGGGTAAGTAAACCTATATCTTTTGAAAATCGCCTTCTTCTAATAATGCATCGCATCGCGGTAAATATGCCATCCTGTATTCACTCTAG
This sequence comes from Spongiimicrobium salis, assembly GCF_043678055.1. Lineage (NCBI taxonomy): Bacteria > Pseudomonadati > Bacteroidota > Flavobacteriia > Flavobacteriales > Flavobacteriaceae > Spongiimicrobium > Spongiimicrobium salis. Next base: position 1,265,009 of record NZ_JBHEQA010000002.1, on the reverse strand, counting down.
GTAGAGAGAATTATTACCGTTTCTATATCAAATATTTATGAAATTCTTTACGGCATAAATCTGCATATCACATTATCAAGAATTTTATTTAAATAGAAAGAAGACTGCATTGAACATTCTCAAAGTAGCATAAAGAACCTAAATATAAAGACGTTTTCTTCCCTTGCTAAAAAATAATCGTTTATGGTTTTGGTCGGAGTAATATCGTCCACCGAAAATTAAGGATGAACAATAGAGAACCGAAAAATTTTAAAATTAATATTAACTTAAAAAGTGTAAAATGAAAATTAAGCATCTTATTATTGGCGCTGGGCCAGGAGGCATTCAACTGGGCTATTATCTTTCAAAAAGAAATGAAGAATATATTCTTATCGAAAAAAGTAACAAAGCCGGGAGTTTTTTCCAAACAATGCCGAGACACAATACACTAATTTCGATAAATAAAGTGTATACAGGTTTTGATGATTATGAGATTAATCAAAGATGGGACTGGAACAGTCTTCTCACTGAAAAAGAAGATGAGCCATTTTTATTTAAAAAGTATTCTGAAGAATACTTCCCCAAGGCCAACTTATATGTTGATTATTTAAATGACTTTGTAGAAAATTATGGTATAAATGTATCTTATAACACTACAGTTTTAAACGTTTCTAAAAATGAAGATAATCTCTTTGTGGTTACTACTGATAAGGAAACATATTATGCTGAAAAAGTTATTTGCGCAACTGGGAAATCTAAATCTTATGTGCCAAATTTTGAAGGGGTGGAGTTAGCTGAAACCTATGAGAAATTTGATATAGACCCAAAAAAATACACGAACAAAAGAGTCATGATAGTTGGGAAGGGTAACTCTGCTCTAGAGACTGCTGATTCTCTCGTTGAACACGCCGCAGTAATTCATTTAATAAGCCCTAATCCGATAAGATTAGCATGGAAAACACACTATGTTGGTCATGTTAGAGCGGTTAACAATAATTTTTTGGATACCTATCAACTCAAGTCGCAAAATACGATACTCGATGCAGACATTGAAAAAGTTGAACTTTTAGAAAATGGAAAAAAACGTGTTCATTTTACCTATAACCATGCAGAAGGACAAAAACTGGCTTTGGATGTAGATTATCTAATTTTATGTACGGGTTTTATGTTTGATGATACCATTTTTAAAGGAGGTAATTGTAAAATAGAAATATCAGATTGTGGAAAATTCCCTAAAATGACTAGTGAATGGGAATCTACTACTGTGAAAGATTTATATTTTATGGGTGTATTGACTCATTTTAGAGATTATCAAAAATCATTTTCTGGATTTATTCATGGATTTAGATATAATGCAAAGTGCTTTGATCAAATATTGAAAAGCAAAGAAGAGAATTCGGAATTTCAGTATACCAATTTTAAATTTGATGTAGAATCTTTTATCCAAAAATTCATTGATAGAGTAAATCAAGACTCTGCCATGTTTCAACAGCCGAGTTTTATTGGAGATATTTACGTTTTGAATAAGAGTGATGACCAAATTTCTTTGATAAAAAGTATTCCGGTAGATTACTTTAGAGATAAAAAGTGTGAAGAAAAAATTTACTTTCAAGCCACGATGGAATATGGAAAACTTGATGGGATTGTAGACCCTTTTAACATTTATAGATACCCAGAAGATGGAGGAAAGAGTGCATTTATTCACCCTATTTGTAGGCTATATCACGGTAGCGATCTTATCGAAGAATATCATTTACCCGAAGATTTAGAGAATAACTGGGATAATGAAATGTATATTGGTCCGTTCAGAAATTTTCTGCAAGGGGTGTGGTCCCATAATATATTGGATGCTAGCGTTATAGGTTAACTGATGATCTCTAACTATAGAGGCAATAATTTGAAAAAGATAAAAGTGGGGGTATTTAGGATACATTTTATGTCCAATGGAATACCCCTTTTCCAGACTTTTGGATTTGAATGAGTCGTGTTGTTTCAGCAATAATTAGCTGATAGATGTACTGGGGAGAAGTGTAATACCTCTGCTTTTACTTCTTACTTATAGATAAGAATCATTAATGAATATTTCTGACTCCAGTTCTTTTACTTTTTTCGTTACCCTATTACGTATTTTTGGTAGAAACAACAGAATAACACTATCAAATATTTTCGAATCTTACAATTTAAATTTCGTTTTTAGGTGATGGGAAAAAGAGTATTCAAGGGCAATCTCTACAGAATGGCTTGTAACCACAAAGTATAGCATAGTTTAGTGGAATGGGGTATCCGTTTCTTTCAGACGGAAAATTGTTTACTCTTTCATGGTGTGATAGACGTTCTGTACATCGTCATCCTCTTCAATTTTTTCCAATAGCTTCTCCACATCCGCCGTTTGTGCTTCGTCCAATTCTTTGGTCACTTGGGGAATACGTTCAAAACCAGAAGATAAAATTTCAATCGCTCTATTTTCCAACTCTTTTTGAATGGCACCAAAACTTTCAAAGGGAGCATAGATCAAAATGCCATCCTCATCGGTAAACACTTCTTCGGCTCCATAATCGATCATTTCCAGTTCTAATTCTTCAGGATCTATTCCCTCGGCATTAATGCGGAAGTTACAAGTATGGTCAAACATAAATTCCACCGAACCCGAAGTTCCCAAACTGCCATTGCATTTATTGAAGTAACTCCGAATGTTAGCAACGGTTCTTGTGTTGTTATCGGTTGCCGTCTCGATCAAGACAGCGATACCATGTGGCGCATAACCTTCAAAAAGTATTTCTTTAAAATCACCCAAGCTTTTATCACTGGCTCTTTTTATAGCCCGCTCTACGTTATCCTTGGGCATATTCACTGACTTGGCATTCTGGATAACAGCCCTTAAACGGGCATTGGAATCGGGATCGGGACCTCCTTCCTTAACGGCCATTACAATATCTTTCCCTATACGGGTAAAGGCTTTGGACATTGCAGCCCATCGTTTCATTTTACGTGCTTTTCTAAACTCAAAAGCTCTTCCCATGTTTCCTTGGTATTATAAGTGAATGGCCACAAATTTAATAAAATTTAATGCGGCAGCAAGTGGTTTTTTTCTAGATGGTACAATTAGCCCACAATGGCATCTATAGTGCGTGCCAATAGGAAATCATTGGAAGTAATACCGTTGGCATCATGTGTATTTAATTTAATATGCAACCTATTATAAACATTGCTCCAATCAGGGTGATGGCCTTGTAGTTCACTCTCAAAAGCGATGTGGGTCATAATGGCAAATGTTTCCTTAAACGTCTGGAATTGAAACGATTTTTCAATGAATTCTCCGTTGTACTCCCATCCATTTAAGCTTTGTAATTCCTCTTTAATTTGATGGTCATTCAATTTTTTCATGGGTACTCTTTTTAAAAAACATGTTGATCAATGATGTCCTGATATCCTATTCTCAGGTTTTTGGGAAGTTTGTTGGCTTTGGGCAAAACCGCTAGATAACGATCCATATTGGTCGTAAAAATGCGCTTATATACAGGATTGTAGAATCCCATTCTAGAGACGACTTCTTTAATAAAATCTTCATGGTGTACCAAGTCCTTGCTTCCTAAATGGAAAATACCACTTTTGTTCCGGTTTATCAAATAATGTATTTGCTGGGTTAGGCGATCATCGTTGGTCACATTGATGATGAGGTTGGGAAATACTTCAATAGGTTCTTTATTATCCAAGGCAAGCTTTAAATCCTTGATGCGCGGAGAAAAGGTACCAAAAGTCATGGGAATTCGCAGAATGGCCATTTTCTCCTTGGGCAGCCGCAAAAGCATATTCTCAATCTTTATCTTTAGACGCCCGTAAATACTTTCAGACAAGGTCTTGTCGTATTCATAGGAAGGATATTTGCTATAGGCATCAAAGACATTGGCAGATGAAATGAAATACACTTTGGTATCATGATCTCTCACATATTCTGTCAAATGCTGGTGGGCCAATACCTGAGCGGCAAAATTTCCTCGGATTGCCGATATAATGAAGTGAGGTTGTACCTTTTCCAGAAGATCATAGATATCATCTTCTTCAATATCATATCTAAAAAATTGATGATTATCTTCAAAGGAGCGTCGTGCCGAATAATAAGTGCCATAGGTATCAAAATAAGAGCAGAGTTCCTTATAGATGGCATTTCCAATAAAACCACTAGCCCCTAAAATTAATATTTTTTTCCCTTTATTCAGCTTCATCAATCCCCAATTTTGCCCATATTAGCCCTTGTAGAAAGGAAGTTTTACAACAGTGGCCGGAATAGCTTTTTTCCGTATCTGAATCTGAACTTTGCTGCCTACGGGAGAAAAAGAGGTGGGGACATATCCCAAGCCTATTCCCTTACCTAAGGAGGGAGACATGGTACCAGAAGTTACTATGCCTATAGTGTTGCCATCCGTATCCAAGATATCGTAATCGTGCCTTGGAATACCACGTTCATCCAATTCAAAGGCAATTAATTTTTTCTGTACTCCTGCGGCTTTTTCTTTGGCCAAAGCCTCATGGTTGACAAAGTCTTTGGTGAATTTAGTAATCCAGCCAAGACCAGCTTCCAGCGGAGAGCATTCATCATTAATATCATTTCCGTAAAGACAATACCCCATTTCCAATCGCAAGGTATCTCTTGCTGCCAAGCCTATAGGTTTGATACCAAAATCTACTCCGGCTTCCAACACCTTATCCCATATTTGCTGTACCTCTTCATTTTTACAATAGATTTCGAAACCACCTGAACCCGTATAGCCAGTTGCCGAAATAATAACATGTTCAATACCGGCAAAATCCGCCACCTCAAAGGTATAGAACTTAATGGCAGAAAGATCTACGGAAGTTAAGGACTGCATGGCTTCGACGGCCTTTGGGCCTTGAATGGCAAGCAATGAATATTGTTCGGAAAGATTCCGCATTGTTGCACCAAATTCGGCATTATATTTAGAGATATGCGCCCAATCTTTTTCTATATTGGATGCGTTTACTACTAAAAGATAGGTTTCTTCTTTTACCCTGTAAATGATAAGGTCGTCCACAACACCTCCGGTTTCATTGGGCAAACAGCTGTACTGCGCCTTTCCAACGGTAAGTTTGGAGGCATCATTGGAACTGACTTTTTGAATGAGGGCCAGGGCATTTGGTCCTTCAATCAAAAATTCTCCCATATGTGAAACATCAAAAACACCCACAGCTTTACGAACCGTTTCATGTTCTATGTTTACGCCTTCATAGGAAACGGGCATTAAATAGCCCGCAAAAGGAACCATTTTTGCGTTCAATGCTTCGTGTGTCGAGGTAAGTGCTGTTGTTTTCATAAACTAAAAATTAGGTGGCAAATGTATATAATAATTCAGCGATTGTAAATTTTGAAGGAGGATAATTTTCCATAAAAGAGGATCTTTTTCACAAATGTAAATTGTGCTTTTTTAGCACAGAGGGATGACAAATAAAATAGTATCTTTATTTTTTTAAAGTCAACATATTATGATGAAGTCGATTTTTACCTTTACGCTATCCCTTTTATCTGTGTTTTTTGTTTCCGGACAAGGAACTCCTACGGACTTCTTGTCTTCTAATTTTCATAAGGAAAGACGCGAAGCTGTTCGCCAAATGATGCCGGCAAACAGTGTGGCCGTATTCTTTGCAAATGCAACGCGAAATAGAGCCAATGATGTGGATTATGTGTATCACCAAGATCCTAATTTTTATTATTTAACAGGATATAGAGAGCCCAATTCCGTCTTACTGATATTTTCTGAAAATCAACAAGGGGATAACGGAAAAACCTATAATGAATTGGTATATGTTCAAGAAAGGGACCCCAGAGCGGAACAGTGGAATGGAAAACGTTTGGGAGTAGCAGGCGTTAAGGAGCAATTGGGTTTTGAAATGGCCTATAATGGAAGCGAATTTGCAAAGTCTACTACAAACTTTGCCAAATTTGACAAAGTACTTTTTTTCGATTTCCAAAACGATTATCGCGACGGAAGTGATAATGCAGATCTATTTGATTTGATCAAAACATTCAAGAAAAAAGCAAACTATCCTTCGGATTACAATCCCAGAAAACGACAGTTGTACACTGCGATAAAATCAACCCCCAGTGAAAACAGTGCTAATGTGGTACAGCGTTTGGAACGTATCGTAAACAATTCGCCCGAATTAAAAGAAGACGATTTATTAAAGGATTTTATGAGCGCCAAAGATGATAATCTCAGAAAAGAAGCCCAGGACAAGATAGCGCTACACTTGGAGTCCGATAATTTGGATTCTTCCACCTTGAGTCAAATTATGGGAACTTTGAGAGAAGTAAAGTCCCCAGAAGAAATGGTGTTGTTGAAAAAAGCGGTTGAAATTTCGGCAGTTGGCCAAATTGAAATTATGAAAGCAATGCATCCGGGGATGTCTGAAACTGAGATTCAAGGGGTACATGAGTTTGTATACAAAAAATACGGCGCAGAATACGAAGGTTACCCTTCTATAGTAGGAGGTGGGAACAATGGCTGTATTTTACATTATATAGAGAACAATAAATTAGAAGTAGGTCAAGATTTGGTATTAATGGATCTTGGCGCGGAGTATCATGGCTATACTGCCGATGTTACCCGGACCATTCCTGCAAATGGAAAATTCTCCAAAGAACAAAAACAGATTTATGATATTGTCTATAATGCGCAAGAAGCGGGAATTAAAGCCAGTGTAGTTGGTGCCCCTTTTCGTGCCCCTGGCCAAGCGGCCTCGCAAATAGTTGCGGAAGGCCTGTTAAAATTAGGAATTATCTCCAATTTGCAAGAAGCAAGAAAGTATTTTCCGCATGGAACATCGCACTATTTGGGCTTAGATGTCCACGATCCCGGAACCTATGGCGCATTTCAAGAAAATGTGGTTATCACTGTAGAGCCCGGTATTTATATTCCAGAGGGAAGCGATTGCGATAAAAAATGGTGGGGAATCGCTGTTCGTATCGAAGACGATATTCTAATCACAAAAGATGGACCTGTAAATTTATCGGCAATGGCACCTAGAACAACGGAAGCCATTGAAGCGATGATGAAACAAACAAGTCCTTTGAACAATTTTACCTTACCAGGACTGGATTAAGCTTGCTTTAGATACGTCTTTAGTTCTTCATAAGTTGCAATGGAAATGGACTTTTTCTCTTTATCCATCACTTGTTGAATTTGAGGAGGTATAGTCAGTTTGGTTGCAATGATTTCCTCCACAACGTCCAGGAATTTTACAGGGTGGGCCGTTTCTAAAAATACGCCATAAGCCTCAAGATGGGCTGCCAAGTACTTTTGAAGGCCTAAATAACCTACAGCTCCATGGGGATCAGCAATGTATTCCGTCTTTTCATATAATTCCTTAAGCGCCTTTCTAGTTTCATCATCCGTATAACTATAGGAGGAAAGGTTTTTGGAAAGAGATTCAAAATCATTTTGAAACAGGGTCTGGATACGTATAAAATTACTGGGGTCCCCGACATCCATAGCGTTTGAAATGGTGGCTATAGAAGGTTGAGGTTCATATTGTCCTGTTTTCATATAATTGGGAACAATAGCGTTTACGTTTGTGGATGCTATAAAATGGGTATGAGGCATTCCAAGACGTTGTGCCATCATCCCGGCACAGATATTACCGAAATTACCGCTTGGAACAGAGAATACTAGCGATCTCTTTTGTGCTTTTAATTGCTGATAGGCAAACAGAAAATAGAACATCTGTGGAAGCCAACGTGCCACATTAATAGAATTGGCTGAGGTAAGTTGCATGCTGTTCAATAGAGTTTCATCTAGAAAAGCACGTTTTACCATTCGCTGGCAATCATCAAAAGTTCCGTCCACTTCCAAAGCGGTGATATTTTTACCTAAAGTCGTGAGTTGTCGTTCTTGAATATCACTTACTTTCCCACTAGGATAGAGAATGACAACTTGTACTCCGGGAACGTCTAAAAAACCATGGGCAACAGCCCCTCCCGTATCTCCTGAGGTAGCTACTAAGACCGTAACGGCATTGGTATCGCTTTTTGAAAAATACCCCAAACAGTTGGCCATAAAACGTGCACCAACATCTTTAAAAGCCATTGTTGGACCATGGAAAAGCTCTAGGGTACCTATATTTTCATGTAAGGGAACAAGGGGGAAATCAAAATCTAGGGTGCTGGCTATGATTTTCTTGAGTTGCGTTGCAGGGATGGTATCTCCCACAAATTGTTCTATGGCCTTGAATGCAATTTCATGGTGCGACAACGCCTCTATATTTTCAAAAAAAGAAGAAGGTAAAGCACTGATTTTTTTGGGGAAATACAAGCCCTTATCTGGGGCTATGCCATTAATAACAGCATCCTTAAAGGATACTTCCGGAGCATTATTGTTGAGACTGTAAAAATTCATGAAAACAATGATTTCAAGTTTAGTGTTATTTCTTTAAGTGCCGGCAAATTCGATCATTCTATTTTAGTTCAAGAAGGATCGGTAATTACACGTATCCCCTCTAAATTAATTTTGGAGACATGAATGTCGTACGGAATATCTAGGTCCTGATATGCATTTCTCATGGCCTGGGCAGTAGCTTCCGCTGTTTTTTTTCCTTTGCTCAAAGCAAAAACAGAGGGACCAGAACCAGAGATTCCTGCACCCAAAGCCCCAGCCGCCATAACACTCTCTTTCACGCGATCAAATGCAGGAATTAAAATGGATCGTACAGGTTCAATAATATGGTCAACCAAAGAGCGGCCTATTAAATCGTAATCTTCAGTAAATAATCCGGCAACCAGGCCTCCGACATTCCCCCATTGTTTAATGCCATTTTCCAGCGTAATGGTGGTCTTTAATATTTTTCTGGAATCTGCCGTTTTAACCTCAATTTGAGGATGTATGATCGTGGCGTACAGTTGTTGGGGCGATGGAATGCGTACAATATCCAAGGGATCGTAACTACGAACCAATGTAAAACCACCAAATAGGGCAGGGGCAACATTGTCCGCATGGGCAACACCACTGGCCAAGCGTTCTCCTTCCATAGCAAAAACTACCAATTCTTCCAATGAAAAAGGGGAGTCTAACAAGGCATTCATAGCCCAAACCGCCCCAGCCGAACTCGCAGCGCTACTGCCTATTCCACTACCTGCCTTAATATTTTTGTAGATTTCAATTTCAAACCCTCCTTGATAATCGGTTTGTTCCAATAAGGCAAGACCCGCCACACCGGCCACATTCTTTAAGGTATCCATAGGAAGGTCCTGTCCCTCCATTTTTGTGATTTTAATCCCTTTTTGAGCAACCTTGCGAACACGCATGGTATCCCCAACGCCATCAAGAGCAAGACCTAAAACATCGAAGCCACACGAAACATTGGCAATTGTAGCGGGGCAAAAAATGCTAATTTCATTATTTTTCATGCTAATCTGGAATGGTTTCCTTTTACATTAAAAATTTCCAATTCTAACAATATCGGCAAAAATACCTGATGCCGTCACATCGGCTCCGGCTCCGGCTCCTTTAATGATCAAAGGCTGATCGGGATAACGTTTTGTATAGAACAATACAATATTATCACTTCCTTCCAGATTATAAAAATCATGTCCTTTGGGGATTTGTTGCAGCCCAACATTGGCCTTTCCATCTTCAAACTGGGCTACATATTTTAGTTTGCTATCTGCCCCCTTTGCCTTTTGATACAATTCCTGAAAAGAGGCTTCATATTTTTTTAATGACAAGAAAAAATCTTCATTATTGGTCGTATCCAAACTTTCTTGTGGTAAAAACGCCCGGTTCTCAATATCTTCAATTTCCAAAATATGATTGCTCTCCCTCGCCAAAATTAAAATTTTACGCATCACATCAATACCGCTTAGATCAATTTTTGGATCAGGTTCTGTATAGCCTTCTTCTTGTGCTTGCTGTACAATATCGTGAAAAGTAGTATGGTCGTTGAAATTATTAAATACAAAGTTGAGACTGCCCGATAGGACCGCCTGTATCTTTAATACGGTGTCCCCTGAGGCAATCAAGTGTTTCAGGGTATCCAAAATGGGCAAGCCAGCGCCTACATTGGTCTCAAATAAAAAAGGGGCATTGTACTGCCTGGCCAAGTCCTTTAAATACTGATAGTAATCATAATCGGAAGAACAGGCTATTTTATTGCAAGTAACTACGGAAATACTGTGTTTTAAGTAATTGGCATAGGTTTGGGAAACTTCTTCACTTGCCGTGTTGTCTACAAAGATGCTATTCCTGAAATTCAAAGATTTCACCATATCAAAGAAAAGTTCCTTATCGGCCTTTTGCCCATTTTCCAAATCTTTTTCCCATTGTGCCAGAGAAATGCCCTCTTCGTTAAACACCATTGTTCTGGAATTTGATATTCCAATCACCCGGAGGTTTAGTTTTAAATGGGATTTTAAGTACGCTTGCTGTTGTTTTATCTGCGCCAAAAACTTTGCTCCTACATTGCCAACGCCCATGACAAACAGATTCAATTGTTTTGTTTGGGCTTCAAAAAATTCTTCATGTAGGGTATTCAATGCTTTCTTTACATCGTTTTCGGAAATAACGGCCGAAATATTCCGTTCTGAAGCCCCTTGGGCAATTGCCCGAATATTGACATTGTTTCGCCCCAAAGCACTGAACATCTTTCCGCTTAGACCTTGGTGGTGCTTCATATAATCTCCTATTAAAGCAACAATGGCCAAATTCTTCTCCACAAATACTGCTTTTATTTTCTTACGGGAAATTTCATTCTGGAATTCTTCATTGACAATTGCCTCGGCCATAGGAGCATCGTCCGCGGCAATTCCGACACAAATAGAGTGTTCGGAAGAGGCTTGGGTAATCAGTACAATACTAATGCCATGGCGTGACAATACTTCAAAAAATCGTTTTGAAATCCCTAGGATACCTACCATTCCGGGACCTTCCAGGGATAATAAGGCAACTTGCCCCACATGACTTATTCCACGTACCGTTTTCGTATTTTCATTTTGATTTTTACTGACCAGTGTTCCGGTGTCCTCAGGTGAAAATGTGTTTTTTATGCGTATGGGGATAGATTTGGCCAGTACTGGCTGTATGGTGGGCGGATATAGCACCTTGGCACCAAAATGGGATAATTCCATGGCCTCTTCATAGGAGATATGGGCTATGGCCTTAGATTGTTTTACAATCTTTGGATTAGCGGTATACATTCCACTGACATCCGTCCAAATTTCCAGGACTTCGGCTTCTAAGGCTCCTGCAAGAATTGCAGCTGTATAATCTGAACCTCCGCGCCCTAAGGTAGTAGAGTTTCCATTGACAGAGGAGGCTATGAATCCTCCCATAACCATTATTTTTTGTGTGCTATTATGAAAGGAATGCTTGCAATTGGCCGTAGTTTGTTCAAAATCCACCACCGCTTTACCATAAGTTTCGTCTGTTTTGATCAATGTCCTGGCATCAATATGCTCACTATCCAGATGCTCTGCTAGAAAATACGCATTGATGATATATGAAGAAAGTAATTCTCCATAACTGACCATCTTATCCGAGAGTTTTGGGGTAATCTCACCAATCAAATAAGCACCTTCCATAAGGGTTTCCAATACATTCAATTCGCTCTTGATCTTACTGAGAATCCCACTTTGATCCTGTACAGGAATAAGCGCTTTAATGGTAGATAAATGTCGTTGCTCAATTTCTTGGATCACGGTTTTATAGCTTTGCTCTTGGGTAGCAGCCAAATGGGCCGTTTTTAATAATAGATCGGTAATACCTCCAAGGGCAGATACAACAACAATAATGCGGTCGGTTTCTGTTTGGGCTACGATATTTTTTACTAGCGTTATGTTTTGGGCGTTAGAGACAGAAGAGCCTCCAAATTTTAAAACTTTCATGATGTGGGTTGATTATATAAAACGAAATTGAAATAAACAGGGGACGGACGTGTATGTAGTTATTTACCCCAAAGGGGTTGTGGTACCAAAAGAGAAACGGATGATACATCCATTGGTAGCCTGTGTTGCGTTTGTATTTCTAAGCGTATTGTCCAATTACTTCGTATAAAGGTGTAAATGTAGTATTTTTGAATTCCTTATCAAATATGAGGTTTGATTTTTGCCAAATCATCAGTATTTCGAAAATATTTTATGGAATGAAGATTTTTACTGCGAGTCAGATATATGAAGCTGACAAATTCACAATTGAAAAACAACAGATTACAAGCAATGAACTTATGGAAAGGGCTGCGGTTCAAATATTCAATTGGATTCATTTGCGGATGCAAGGGGCACAAGTAAAAATACATTTGTTTTGCGGTATTGGAAATAATGGGGGGGATGGTATTGCGTTGGCAAGGCACCTTCAGGAACATGGGTATAATATTGGGGTGTACGTGGTGAACTATAGCGAAAAGCGTTCCCAAGATTTCCTTGTCAATTTAGATCGACTCAAAGACCGAAAAATATGGCCCGAATTTTTAAATGATGATTGTACTTTTCCGAGTATTGGAAAAGATGATATTATTATTGATGCGATCTTTGGCATTGGATTAAATAGAGCCCCAGATGTTTGGGTAGCTAAATTGATACAGTATTTAAATGAAACGGAAGCGTTTATTTTGTCCGTAGATATTCCATCTGGTTTATATACCGATCAGGTACCCGAACATACCGAAGCTGTAATAAACGCAAATCATGTGCTGAGTTTTGAAAGTTCAAAACTGATTTTCTTTTTACCTCAGACGGGTATTTATAGCAACCAGTGGGAAATACTGCCTATTGGCTTGGACCCGGAATACCTGATCAATACACCGACACCTTATACACTGATGGATAAAAATGAAATTCTTCCGTGGTATATGCCCAGGGAAAAATTCTCACATAAGGGAAGCTATGGCCATGCGCTGGTCATAGGAGGGAGTCATGGTAAAATTGGTGCGGTAAATTTGGCATCAAGAGCATGCTTGACCGCAGGGAGTGGCCTGGTAACAGCCTATGTACCTAAATGCGGTTATATTCCTTTACAGACGTCCTTACCGGAGGCCATGGTCCTTACAGATAGCCATGAAGAATGTATAACGCATATTGATTTTGATATTACGCCAACAGTTATTGGTATTGGTATGGGCTTGGGGCAAGATGAGAAAACCCAAAAAGCATTTGCGGACTTTTTATCCCGAATAACCGCTCCTATGGTATTGGATGCGGATGCCTTGAATATTCTTAGTCAGAATCCCCAATTGCAAGCTGAGATTCCTGCAGAATCTATTTTAACACCACACCCTAAGGAATTGGAACGTTTGGTGGGCGTTTGGAAAGATGATTTTGACAAATTGGAAAAGACCAAACAACTTTCTAAAGAATTAAATAGTATCATTCTTATTAAGGGAGCCCATACTATTGTGGTGTATCAAGACCATGGTTATGTCAATACAACAGGCAATCCTGGTTTAGCTACTGCTGGTAGTGGCGATGTGCTAACGGGGATGATCACTGGATTACTGGCACAAGGATATCCGCCCTTGCAAGCCGCTATTTTTGGAGTATACCTACACGGTAGGGCGGCCGATATTGCTGTGGAAACTTACGGATATCAGGCACTGACAGCTTCGGTAGTCATTGACTATATTAAAGAAGCGTTCCTGGATTTATTCAAAGTGCCGGAGCAGCCTCAACAAGAAGAAGAGGCCGCAACGGAATAAAAGAAGTCATTATTTAGCGCGTACCCTTCGCTTTACCCATGCTAATGCATTCTCATATTCAATGAAGAATTTCATGGGTTTTTTATAGAATAACTTTTCGATCTTAAAGTTGTGCATGTCTATTTCTTTTAAAGAAACAATGGCAAAAGCTTTTAGATTGTCCAGTTCACGAATGTAGTTGTAAACGGTAGGGTCAATGGCATAGGAATGCTTGCGCAAACTGATATACCCAAATTTTTTGTTCCTAAAGTGTATTTCTGTGATTCCGATAATTTGATATGCCCGTTCTAACGTAATGGTAGCGCCTTCATCAAAGATGGCTACAATATAATCGTTGTATACTTGAACTTTTCCAATATCTAAGTGATATTCTCTGACAATTACGGTTTTCTTAGATTGTCCGATGCTCATTTGATGCTGTTTATAGTGTCTCTTGAGCGAAAGTAGACGTATATATTGCGATAGTGAAAAAAACTAGATTAAAAGCGTAAATATCGTTTATATAACCAACTCCCTTACATTATTCTATGGAGCGGCTTAATTCCTGTGTATCAAGACATAAAAAAAGGCCAACCTAGGTTGACCTTTTTTTGTAAGTGCTAAAAACAACTTAGGCTTTCTTAGAAGATGTTTTTGCTTTTTCGATCTTAATGGTAAGTTCTTCTTTCTTTTCATCAAAATCCATATAAATACTATCTCCCTCTTCCAACTTGGAATTAACGATTTCCTCTGCCAAGGCATCTTCAATATACTTTTGAATCGCTCGTTTTAGAGGTCGCGCACCGTATTGCTTATCAAAGCCTTTATCGGCGATATAATCCTTTGCTTTTTCCGATAGTTCCAAGTAGTATCCTATGTCTTGAATTCTACTAAATAATTTCTTCAATTCAATATCAATGATTTTATGGATATCCTCACGTTCCAGGGAATTGAAGACAATAACGTCATCTATTCTATTCAAGAATTCCGGAGCAAATGCCTTTTTCAAGGCATTTTCAATAACGCCCTTCTTATGACTATCCTCTTGGGATTTCATTGCCGATGTCCCAAAACCAACACCTTGCCCAAAATCTTTTAATTGACGTGCACCAATATTGGAGGTCATGATAATGATCGCATTTCTGAAATCAATTTTTCGACCAAGGCTATCGGTCAAATACCCATCATCCAGCACTTGCAGTAACATATTGAATACATCTGGATGCGCTTTTTCAACTTCATCCAAAAGAATAACAGCATAGGGTTTGCGTCTCACTTTTTCCGTCAGCTGCCCACCTTCCTCATAGCCTACATAGCCCGGAGGTGCTCCAACAAGACGGGAGATGGCAAATTTTTCCATATACTCACTCATATCGATTCGAATAAGTGCGTCTTCGGAGTCAAACAGTTCTTTAGCCAAGACTTTGGCCAATTGCGTTTTACCTACACCGGTCTGTCCAAGGAAAATAAAAGATCCAATGGGTTTATTGGGATCCTTTAAACCGGCTCTATTACGTTGTATAGCTTTTGCTACCTTCGCAACGGCATCATCTTGTCCAATAACATTGCCTTTGATCAATTGCGGCAATTCTGCAAGTTTGTTACTTTCTGTCTGTGCGATTCTATTCACAGGAATACCGCTCATCATGGACACTACATCGGCTACATTATCCTCAGAAACGGTCTCTCTATGCAGTTTACTATCTTCTTCCCACTTTTCCTGTGCGGTCAATAGATCTTTTTCAATGCGTTTTTCATCATCCCTTAACTTAGCAGCTTCTTCATAACGTTGTTTCTTAACGACGCTATTTTTGAGTTCGCGTACATCTTCCAGCTGTTTTTCCAACTCCAAGATTTGTTTGGGAACATCCATGTTAACGATGTGTACTCTAGAACCAGCTTCGTCCAAAGCATCAATAGCCTTATCCGGAAGGAATCTATCCGTCATATACCGGTTGGTCAACTTTACACAGGCAACAATGGCATCATCGGTATAATTGACATTATGGTGATCTTCGTACTTTCCTTTTATGTTTTTCAAAATTTCAATGGTTTCCTCTACGGAAGTAGGTTCTACCATGACCTTCTGAAAACGTCTTTCCAAGGCTCCATCCTTTTCAATATACTGTCGGTATTCATCCAAAGTGGTGGCACCGATACATTGAATTTCGCCTCTTGCCAATGCAGGTTTGAACATATTGGAAGCATCTAAGCTTCCTGTAGCTCCACCAGCACCAACAATAGTATGTATCTCATCAATGAACAGAATAACATCATCGTTCTTTTCCAATTCGTTCATGACGGCTTTCATACGCTCTTCGAACTGACCCCGATATTTGGTTCCGGCCACCAAGGAGGCTAGATCCAAGGTTACCACACGCTTGTTGTAGAGAATGCGGGATACTTTCTTATTGATAATGCGCAAGGCCAATCCTTCTGCAATGGCACTCTTACCTACACCCGGTTCCCCGATGAGCAGCGGATTGTTTTTCTTCCGTCTACTTAATATTTGGGATACGCGCTCAATTTCTTTTTCACGTCCCACAACCGGATCCAATTTATTTTCTTCGGCCATCTTGGTAAGATCGCGTCCAAAATTATCCAAAACCGGAGTCTTGGATTTTTTATTTCCTTTTTGTGCAGGTCCAGATCCAAAGGTTCCACTTTCTTTTCCTTCATTGGCATCATCATTATCACTTGGAAAAGATTCGGAGGTAGGCGAATCTATATAGTCATCGTCACTTGTAATCATTAATTTAAATTGTTCTTTGACCCCGTCATAATCTACTTTGAGTTTATGAAGCAGTTTTGTGGTGGGATCGTTTTCATTTCTTAAGATGCACAGCAAAAGATGTGCTGTATTTATAGAAGAGCTTTGAAAGAGTTTCGCTTCTAAAAAAGTAGTCTTAAGTGCCCGCTCTGCTTGTCGGGTCAAGTGTAGGTTTTTTTTATCTTTTTGGGCGCCACCGGAATTTGGGTTGGCCGGACTCAAAATTTCCACTTTTCTTCTCAAGTGGTCCAGATCAACATCCAAAGCGTCCAAAATATTGATGGCCTTTCCGTTTCCATCACGCAGTAATCCAAGCATTAAATGCTCAGTGCCGATAAAATCATGACCTAACCTTAAGGCTTCTTCTTTACTGTAAGCAATTACGTCTTTTACCCTAGGTGAAAAATTATCGTCCATAGTATATTATTATCAACATTAAAAATAGTAAATCTATCCGAAAGTAGAGCAAAGACTGTACCCATATTCGATAAACTAGGACGAATTGACGAAAAAAAACACTTTTGACAAAGAATTCCATAAAAAAAGGGGGGCAAATTTATTGAGGTCAAAGTGTTAATAAATTCTTTAATAAAGTATTTCGGGAATGCGTTAAAAGCTTCTATTTTCCGTATATTAGCTTGCTTTTTTAACCAAAGAAAAAACTTAAAATTTAGAATGGCAGAAGGAGAAAAATTAATTCCGATTAATATTGAGGATGAGATGAAATCCGCCTACATTGATTATTCAATGTCGGTCATTGTGTCACGTGCCCTGCCAGATGTCAGGGATGGTCTAAAGCCAGTGCACAGAAGGGTTTTGTATGGAATGCATGAATTGGGGGTTCGCTCCAGTAGCGCACATAAAAAATCGGCACGTATTGTTGGTGAGGTATTAGGTAAGTACCACCCGCATGGAGATACATCGGTATACGATTCCATGGTCCGTATGGCTCAAGAATGGAGTTTGCGATATATGTTGATCGATGGTCAGGGGAACTTTGGTTCTATTGATGGCGATAGTCCTGCGGCAATGCGTTATACGGAAGCACGTATGCGCAAGATTGCGGACGATATGCTTGCAGATATTGATAAGGAAACCGTAGATCATCAATTGAATTTTGATGATTCGCTTCAAGAGCCAATGGTATTGCCTACCCGGGTACCCAATTTGTTGATCAATGGAGCATCGGGTATTGCCGTGGGTATGGCAACCAATATGCCTCCCCATAATCTTTCCGAAGTTGTTGATGGCACTATAGCCTATATAGATAACAATGATATTGAAATAGATGAGCTTATTACCTATGTAAAAGCACCCGATTTCCCAACCGGAGGGGTCATTTATGGATATGATGGTGTAAAAGAAGCCTTTCATACAGGTCGAGGCCGGGTAGTCATGCGAGCCAAAGCCAGCTTTGAAGAGGTCCAGGGAAGAGAGTGTATCATTGTAACGGAAATACCGTATCAAGTCAATAAGGCAGACATGATCAAAAAGACTGCCGATTTGGTCAATGATAAAAAGATAGAGGGGATTTCTACGATTCGTGATGAGTCGGATAGAAATGGAATGCGCATTGTATATATCCTAAAACGTGATGCCATTCCCAATATTGTATTGAACATGCTGTATAAGTACACTGCATTGCAGTCTTCTTTTAGTGTGAACAATATTGCCTTGGTCAATGGGCGGCCTCAGTTGCTCAACCTCAAGGAAATTATACACTATTTTGTAGAGCACAGACACGAGGTGGTGGTAAGACGTACGAAGTACGAATTGCGGAAGGCCGAAGAACGGGCCCATATCTTGGAAGGACTGATCATAGCTTCGGATAATATTGATGAGGTAATTGCAATCATTAGAGCTTCTTCAAATGCCGAAGAAGCCAGAGCCTCCTTAATGGAGCGTTTTAAACTGTCCGAAATTCAATCCAAGGCCATTGTCGAGATGCGATTGCGACAGCTTACAGGACTGGAACAAGATAAACTTCGCTCGGAATACGACGATATTGTAAAGACCATTGCGGACTTAAAAGATATCTTGGACAAGAAGGAACGCAGAATGCAGATCATCAAGGACGAACTTTTGGAAGTCAAATCCAAATATGGCGATGAGAGACGTTCTGAAATTAATTTTGCCGGAGGAGATCTCAGTATAGAGGATATGATTCCGGATGAACAGGTGGTGATTACCATATCACATGCGGGCTATATTAAAAGAACCCCTTTAACGGAATATAAGACGCAGAACAGAGGGGGAGTAGGGCAAAAAGCTTCCTCTACTAGAAATGAAGATTTCTTGGAGCACCTCTTTGTAGGAACCAATCATCAATATATGTTGTTCTTTACGCAGAAAGGAAAATGTTTCTGGATGCGTGTTTATGAAATTCCAGAAGGAAGTAGAACCTCTAAGGGTAGGGCCATCCAGAACCTGATCAATATAGAAAAGGAAGACAAAGTGAAGGCCTTTATCTGTACGCAGGATTTGAAAGATGAAGATTATGTAAACGGCCACTATGTCATTATGGCTACCAAAAAAGGTACGGTAAAGAAAACTTCATTGGAACAGTATTCCAGACCGCGTCAAAATGGAATCAATGCTATCGGAATACGCGAAGGAGATGAACTTTTAGAGGCTAAGTTGACTACCGGTACGAGTCAGATTTTCTTAGGATTGAAATCTGGAAAGGCAATTCGATTCGAAGAAAGTAAAACCAGACCTATGGGGAGAAATGCCTCTGGTGTTCGTGGAATAACTTTGGCGAACGAAGGAGACGAAGTCATTGGAATGGTTTCTGTTCATAATTTTGAAGATGAAATCCTTGTAGTTTCGGAAAATGGTTATGGAAAACGATCCAGCATTGAGGATTATAGAATAACCAATAGAGGAGGTAAAGGAGTCAAAACCATCTCTATAACCGATAAGACCGGAGGACTTGTTGCCATCAAAAATGTATCGGATTCGGACGATTTAATGATTATCAACAAATCGGGTATCGCCATTCGCATGAGTGTTGAGGATTTACGGGTCATGGGACGTGCTACCCAAGGCGTTAAGCTTATTAATATTAAAGGAAATGATTCCATTGCAGCTGTTGCCAAAGTAATGAAGGAAGAGGAGGCAATGGATGAAACGGATGTCATGGATATTGAAGTAAAGGAAGAAGATGGCACGGCAATTGATAATGATGATACGGAAACAAAAGAATAACAAAGATTATAACACTAATTCAAAATTGATTATTACGATGAAAACTAAAATTTTAATACTGGCAGCTATGTCCTACACTTTAGTAGGATTTTCTCAGAAGAGCGAGATAAAGGCAGCGGAGAAAGCCCTTAAAAAAGGGGATGTCGCCTCTGCTAAGACGGCTTTGGAAGGAGCTGCTTCGCTTATTGATGCAGCGGACCCCAAAATAAAATCGCAGTACGCTTTCCTAAAAGGAAGAATATATGCAGATTTGGCCAAAAAAGGAGATGATGCTGCCTTTGAAACTGCTATTGCTTCTTTTAACGAAGTGGTTTCAATAGAGGAAAGTGGTAAAAAGAAGTATACAGAACAAGCGCAAGCGGGGCTTCAAGGATTATCTACAGATTTGATCAATTCTGCCGTTGCGGATACCAATGCCGAAAAGTTTGAGCAAGCGGCTTCCAAATTGTACATGGGATATAACCTTAGTAAAAGAGATACCATTTACTTGTACTATGCGGCGAGCAGCGCTGTTAATGCTAAGAATTACGAGGATGCCTTAAAGTACTACAATGAGCTTAAAGATCTTGGCTACGATGGAAGAGAAGTGAAATATACCGCTGTAAATCTTGAAACCAATGAAGTGGAGGAGATGAGTAAGCAGCAGCGTGATCTTTTGGTAAAGTCAGGAACGTATAATGATCCAAAAGAGGTAAAGACAGCTTCCAAAAAAGCCGAGATTGTGAAGAATATTGCTTTGATTTATACGCAGACAGGAAACGATGAAAAAGCTTTGGAAGCCTATAAAGATGCAAGAGCCGATAACCCTGATGATGTAAACCTAGTATTGAACGAAGCCAATTTGCATTATAAATTGGGAGATAAGGATACCTTTAAATCCATGATGGAACAAGCTAGTGCCATGGCTCCTGATAATGCCGATCTTCAGTACAATATTGGGGTAATCAATATGGAACAAGGAAACTTGGAAGAGGCCAGAGCCGCTTATAACAAAGCTTTGGAAATCAACCCAGGATATATCAATGCACAATTGAACCTGTCTAGCACCTATATTAATGAAGGAAATGCTTTGATCGATCAGTTGAACGAATTGGGTACTTCAAGAGCAGATTTAAAGAAATATGACGAGTTAAAGCAGAAAAAAGATGACCTTTTTGTGGTTGGTGCCAATGTTTTGGAAGAAGCATTGAAACAAAACCCTGACAATCAAGGAATTTTAAGTCAATTAAAGAACATTTATGGGGCTTTAGGAGACAATGAAAACTTTTTGAGAATCAAGAAGTTGTTAGGGGAATAAATTTCCTGAAACAAGAATTAAAAAAGGCCCTTCATGCATGAAGGGCCTTTTCTTTTTTATTAAGGTATAATTTTCTTGATGACCCGAAGCTTGTGCGTGTAGTTTCGAGTTTCTGTATTAAAGATTCCGGTATGGTCTATGCGGTCGATCCGTACTTTTCCATGGCAATGCACCACATAATTATTTTGCATAATGATGCCAACATGGTCAATGACCCCTTCATTGTTGTCAAAAAAGGCCAAATCCCCAGCTTCACTTTCCTCAATAAAACTTAAAGCTTCACCTTGGGTAGCTTGTTGGTGTGCATCACGCAATAATGCATATCCACATATCTTGTAGACCATTTGGGTAAATCCGGAACAATCAATACCAAAAGGTGTTTTTCCACCCCATAAATACGGACTATTGAGGTACAGTAATGCGGTATCGATCAAAATTTCCCGGGATCGAATACCACAGGTATGATTCCCTTCAAAAATGTGGGAAACAAGCTGTGTATGTTGTACACAAGACCCTAAGGGAATAGGAATCAAAACATCATTTTTAGCACTGGCAAAAGAAACCAGATCCGAAACAAATTTTGAGTTCTCCGATTGCTCCGCAACCTGATACGCTTCTTCGGTGATAAATTGAAATTGTTTTGCACTTACCCAACCTTCATAACCATCAAAGGCAATACGTATTCTGCTCCAGAATTTTCGTTGTTCCAAGACCTTAAAATGATCCCCGTACAATAACTGGGTCACCATTTCACTGGCATCATCTGCAACAGATCGAACGGGAACAACACTTAGGTGACAGATACCATACTGCATAGAACTACACTAAGGGCTTTTATTCTCTTTCCAACACAACGGCTGAAGCACCTCCACCGCCATTACAAATTCCTGCTGCTCCTATTTTACCATCATTCTGTTCTAAAACACTTAAAAGCGTAATTAGAATTCTGGCTCCGGAACAACCTAAGGGATGTCCTAAGGATACGGCGCCTCCATTGACGTTGACCTTGGAATCGTTAAGACCAAGAATTTTCATATTGGCAAGGCCTACAACAGAAAAAGCTTCGTTAAGTTCAAAATAATCCACATCATCAATACCAATACCGGCTTTATCAATAGCGCTTGGCAAAGCTTTGGCGGGTGCGGTGGTAAACCATTTAGGCTCTTGAGCGGCATCGGCATAACTTTTTACCGTAGCAAGGGGTTTTAATCCCATTTCGGCAGCTTTTTCGGCACTCATTAATACTAAAGCCGCAGCGCCATCATTTATCGTGGAAGCATTTGCAGCAGTAACCGTACCATCTTTGGAAAAAGCAGGTCGTAAGGCCGGGATTTTTTCCATTTTTACATTTTTGAACTCTTCATCTTGAGTCATCACTATGGGTTCACCACGGCGTTGCGGGATGGTCACAGGGACCACTTCATTATCAAATTTCCCCGCTTCCCATGCTGCAGCGGATCGCTGATAGGATTGAATGGCATAATTATCTTGATCTTCACGGCTGAACTCATATTCCGTGGCACAGGCATCTGCACAAACTCCCATAGCATTCTCATCATAGGCATCTACAAGGCCGTCCTTTTGCATGCCATCAATAAAGCTGGAAGGACCAAATTTATGCCCTTTTCTTAGGTGTACATAATGTGGAATGAGACTCATATTCTCCATTCCTCCGGCAACTACAATAGAAGTATCTCCCAAGGCAATGGATTGTGCGGCCATCATTACCGATTTCATTCCAGAGGCACATACTTTATTTACCGTAGTACAGGGCACAGTATCAGGAATACCTGCATAAATGGCAGCCTGTCTTGCTGGGGCCTGTCCGGTACCTGCCTGAACAACATTGCCCATGAGGACTTCCTCAACAAGTTCAGGTTTTAGATTAATTTTATCTAAAGCACCTTTTATAGCTGTTGCACCAAGCTTTGGTGCGGATATACTGGATAAACTTCCCATAAAACTTCCTATAGGAGTTCTAGCAACGGATACGATGACCACTTTCTTCATAATAACAAATGATATTTTTAATGCTGCGAAATTAATAAATTAAAGTGCAATGCAAATGCTTCTGAACAGTAAAAGCCCTTTTTAAATATATATTTTTCTATTTTTGGTGTAGATACCTGCCATATGCGAAAATTTTTAGATAGGTTATATACAAATCAATCGCTTGTTTATAAGTACTTTCTCTACCTGTCCACCTTATTTCTCATTGTCTTCTTTTTCCCGAAGGGAGGAAAGTTCAAATATGAATTTTCCAAAGGAAAACCGTGGCAGTATGAAAACCTATATGCCCCTTTTGATTTTTCCATTAAGAAGAGCGCCGAGGAAGTTGCTCAGGAACGTTTGGAGATCCAACAAAATCAGATTGCGTATTATGCCTATGACAATGCTGTTGCCACTAGCGTGTTTTCGAACTTTTCCAATAAGTTCCCAAGCTTTTTCACGGATGAAAACAGTGACGCATCGCAGCGGGAAACGCTTAGGATAGCCGGGGAAGATATTCTTGAGTCTTTATACATTTATGGTATTGTTGCGCGAGAAGTAATAGATCGCAATACGAATGAAGAACTCTATCTATATAAAAACAACGAAGCCATTCTTATTGAAAAAGAGGAGCTCTACGTTTTTGAAGATGTAGGACAGTATATTCGCAAACAATTGCGGCAAAATGCTTTGGCAGAGTTTTGGCCCATCTATAAAAACCTGTTTTCCGATATTTTGGAAACCAACGTAAGTTATGATCGCCAATTATCGGAAAAAGAACGGGAAGCAGAATTGGCCAAAATTTCCTACACCCGTGGAAATGTAGAGGAGGGGAAATTGATCATAGCGAAAGGTGAGGTGGTGGAAGCGTCCAATTACAATATGCTCAATTCCTTAAAAGAGGAATATGAATCGGCCTTGTGGACTACTGAGAATGTCTATTTTATTCTTTCTGGCTATGCCGTTTTGGTCGCCTTGGTATTGATGATGTTGTTTCTGTTTTTAAAACGATATCGGAAAGATATTTATGATAATAATACTAAAGTCACCTTTATTTTCTTCAATATTCTGCTGATGGTATTTTTGACCACTTTAGTAGTAAAGTACAATGAAACGTATGTTTTTGTAGTGCCCTTGTGCATTTTACCATTGATTTTGAAAACCTTTTTTGATGCCCGATTAGGATTATATGTACATGTCCTCACCGTATTGATTTTAGGGTTTGTGGTGCCGAATAGCTTTGAATACATTTTTCTTCAGATCATTGCAGGAATTGTAACTATTTTGAGTGTGTCCGAGTTGTACAAACGTGCAAACCTCTTTATTTCCATTGGACAGATTACCCTGATATACATTATTGGATATTTTGCGTTTCATGTCATCCACGAAGGGAATATCAGAAATATAGAATGGCTCACTTTTGGTTTCTTCCTGCTCAATGGCATGATTACCCTATTTGCGCAGCCTTTGATCTATATTTACGAGAAAATATTTGGACTGGTCTCCGATGTTTCCCTCTTGGAACTTTCCGATACCAATTCCAAGCTATTGAAAGAATTGTCCAATAAAGCGCCAGGGACTTTTCATCATTCCCTACAGGTGGCTAATTTGGCAGAAGCCGCTGCCAATGAAATAGGGGCAAATTCCATGTTAGTCCGAGTTGGGGCCTTGTATCACGATATTGGGAAAATGAACAATCCTACCTATTTTACAGAGAATCAGGTGACCAATGTAAACCCTCATGATGAGTTGCCTCCTAAGGAGAGCGCCAAGATTATTATTGACCATGTCATTGAGGGAATCGAAATAGCGCGAAAAAATAAATTGCCCGATCGCGTTATCGATTTTATCCGGGTACATCACGGGACCAGTTTGGTGTTCTATTTTTATAAGAAACAACAAGAATTGGAAGAAGAAGTAAAGGCTGATGACTTTAGATATCCGGGGCCAATTCCCTTTTCCAAAGAAACTGCAATTTTAATGATGGCCGATGCCATAGAAGCCGCTTCCAAGAGTTTAAAGAATCCTACTTTTGTCATCATCAATGATTTTGTAAATAAGATTATTGCCGGACAAATGCAGGCCAATCAGTTTTTAAATGCGGATATTACTTTCAAGGAAATTGAAGCGGTCAAGAAAATTCTAAAGCAAAAGCTGACCAATATTTACCACCTAAGAGTCGAGTATCCAGAATAGTAGGGGAGTTGAAATAAAAATTAGCTCAAAAAAGTAAAAAAAAGTTGTATTCTTAGTAATGAAAGGGTACATTTGCATCCGCATTTTTAATGCAAGTTCATTAAAATTCTAGGAGAGGTGCCGGAGTGGTAACGGAGCAGATTGCTAATCTGTCGACGGGTAACTGTCGCCTGGGTTCGAGTCCCAGTCTCTCCGCTTTTTAATTTATTGATATAACTTAATGAAATAAGTTATCATTCGGGGTGTAGCGTAGCCCGGTTATCGCGCCGCGTTTGGGACGCGGAGGTCGCAGGTTCGAATCCTGCCACCCCGACAAAAACCGGACTTAGGTTCGGTTTTTTATTTTATACTGAAATGGTATGGGTCGCGTAGCTCAGCTGGATAGAGCATCTGCCTTCTAAGCAGACGGTCATAGGTTCGAATCCTATCGCGATCACTACAATAAACCCCGGTAATACGGGGTTTTTTAGTTTTTTATATTTTGTGAATCCTTGTTTATTTCCACAAATTGCTTAGTTTTAGGAAATAATTCCGATACAATTCCGATACAATAACGTCTATGAAACTGACCATTTCATTGGACAGGGCGAAGAAAAGGGAAACCATTGAAGGGCATCCCATCATAGTCTATATGTCCAACAATTATAGTGAAAAAAGAGTTTATACCAAATATCGATCAAAAGATATCCATTGGAACAAGGCCCTACAATGTCCAAATAAGAAACACCCCGATTATTACAATCTTTTTGAATATGTACAACAGCTGAAAGGTAAAATCGCCAATATTATCCTGGAAAGCACCAAAAGAAATATTGATTTCGACGAAGCGAAAAAATTATTGTTCCGTAATTATAGTGAAAGTTTCTTCGAAAGGGGATTGCAGGAAGTCAAAGAATATGATACAAGATGGAGCGCTCTAAAGTCGTTCAATAAATTCTATCCGGATATCAAGATAAACGACATTGATAAAAAATTTATAGAACGGTACAAAAATACCCTTTTAAGGTCTGGAAGAAGTCCAAGGGGCGTTGATTCCTATATCCGTTCACTAAAATCCGTATTCAACAAAATAAGCAACAATGATAATCCTTTCAGTGGAATAACGGTAAACATTCCGCAAAAGAAAAATATTACAGCTACTACTGCAGATATCGAAATATTACAGCAAGCCCACTTAAAAGGCACAAGAAACGATTATAGAAACTATTGGCTACTTATGTTTTATCTAGGCGGCATAGATCCCGAAGTACTGTCAAAACTTAGATATGATAGGCATGTAGCCAATGGAAGAATAAATTTTAATAGGGATAAGGGAAATTCAAATACTTTTTGTTCTAACGTAATACCGGATGCAGCACTAGAGATATTGAAAACCTATCATTGCAAACCCTATTTAGTCCCAATATTTAAATATAGGAACTATAAAACATTTATGGGTAACTTTGCAAGGCGTTTTAGGGTGCATTGTAGGGAAATGGGCATAAGTGTAGAGTTAAGGCCAAAAGGGGCAAGGTATACGTTTATAGATAGAGCGCAGCAGTTACTTATAGATGAAAGGATAACAGCCCAAATAGTGGGGCATGTAAGAAAGACAACAACAAGCATATATACAAATGAATTCCCGCAAAAAGTGGTCGATGAAGCCCATATTAAGATAATTCGCATTTAAAATGATATTCCAGGACTGAGGACAATTCAAATTGCCAGATCTTTTCCCCTTTTCGTTTGTGTTCAAATAGAGCTCTATTATCTCTTACCCACCTGGAACTTTTGTTCATAATGTACCCTACCTGTTCTGATGAAAGGTAAACCTTTATTCCGCGAACGCGATGTAAAGGGGGTAGTTTCATTTTATTTTAAATGTTTGACTACTATTTTTACAGCGTTTACAAAAAGACTTAAATGAAATATAACACAAAAGATCAGTATCAATATTGTGTTATTGTAGATATGCTCTAGCTTCAACCAAACTAATATTGAAGTGATTATTCCAGATACCAAGAAAGTCCATTTGTTGGATAGGAAGGTTATTGCTTTTTTCATCCTATTATATTTTGGTCAATTTCTCCTCTGTCAATTAGACCTTGCGTATAGCATGATATGCATAACTGTTTCAGGGTTACTGGCTTATTATTAGGCCAGTTAAAAACTCTTGATTCTATTAAGTTGCTATTATGATAATTTTCCAAATAGCACTGAATTCTAGGCCATATATTTTCGACCAATGAAATTGGTATTTCTTGTTCAATAAGTTTGACTTTGTTTTTCATTTGATTTGGTTTAGTGCTTCTATTAATGAAGGAAAAGAGTTCGCATTTATTCCATGTTTATCTCTTAACCACTTTTGTAGTGATGATTGGGTAGGGGCGGAGTATTCTAAATATCTTAATTCAGAATTTTTATGTTGCCCTTTCCATAAAATACTCTCCATAGGCCCATAATTATCTATCACCACCTCGTTAAATCCCTTTTCCTTGGCCAGTTTTGCCGTTTCAAAACTTATTAGTTGTTCTTTCATATACGTTATAATCAATATTCGTGCACGTCGTCTTCAGTTCGCAAAAAACCTTTTACGATTTCCCACAAACTATAAGGTATTCGCCTTCCATTTTTGGCGTATGACGTTCCTAAGTTCCAATTAGGGGTTACACAAGTTTCTGTAAATTCCTTTCCCCACCATGTCTTAAATGTAATTAAAGTGTAATCCTCTTTTTCTGTTTTTTGCTTTCGCTCAATTCTTATTATTTTCATTTTTCAATATTAGTTTCATTTAATTTAAGTTCTTCTCCGGTCAAAGCGAAGTATAGGTTTTGTAATTGGTGGACGTGTTTAATTTGTCTCATTTTATAACCCAATTCAGCTTCCCCTTGATATCTTGATTTGCAATTAAAACCATCTTTTTCGGACCAGTATAGATTGAATCTTTGTGAAGGGTGGCCCGGAGAAAAAGCGTCCAAGCATAAAAAACCATTCCAAGTATAAGACCCAAATCTTAAAAGCCATTCTTCAGTTAATGAAATTGGTTTTATATTATTCCAATCCACTACACCTATACCAAACTCGATAGTATCAAGCGTTGGAAACACATCCCCAATTGAATGTATTGGAAACACATTGTTATCATATTCAACTAAATTCCCTATTCTTACTTCTGTTGGTTTCATTTCTCAAATTGTGTTTTATCCAGCGCCAGACTTTTGGGAATCAATCCCCCGATATCTATGTGCCATTCGTATAGTTTTTGGATAATCCAATAAGGCTGCAGCTTTAAATCAGAAACAGTATATTCAAATCCAAAAACTTCGAAGTCTAAATATGTGACAATAAATCCTTTTTCGTTAGTTCCTTCGTTTTTTGTTTCTGCTATATGTAAATCCTCATACATTCCGGGAATATTATTTAATTCAAACAATTTTAATCCAGGAACAAAAGTTTCATCATCTACGGTTATTTCTTTGGTCAGGTACTCTATTGGGTAGAGAAGGGGTTGGTATTTTTTATCACTAATTTCTGTAAAATGTAAATCGCCATCATAAAGATATTCACACTGCCATTCACCATTGATATTGTTTGCCAACCCATTAACTTTAAGTATTGGCCTTTCTTGGTATTTGAAAAGATGTTTCTTGCCTAGTACTTCCAATCCATAAGGCATATAACCTACTATGTCAGTTAGTTGTAATTGTTCTTTCATAATTCTTGATTTATTAAACTATCTATTTTTGCTAACTTCTTATTACATGGAATGTCATTCCTTACTTCATACAATTCTTTTAAGTAGTCTAGCCGTAGCTTCTTCGCTTTGATTTCCCAACTTGTTTGATTATAATTAATCTCTCCTGAATTGCAACCCATAAGTACTACTATAATCAATAACACAATTAATCTACGTGATACGTTTTTCATTATTCTAATTTTGCTGTTGCTTCAAAAATGCACTCCTTCTTTGTTGTACAAAACCATCCTGGATTATAACAATCGTAACACTGATTGAAAGATTCATTATCAGAAGTATTTTTATCCTCGTTCATTTTACTCTGGTTACTTGTTCCACTTTTTCTTATATCTAATTATGAAATCTAATGGGAATTTACTAACCCAACCACAAGGGCACTCAAATTGGTTTATTTCTGGATTCCAGTTTGTTCTAGGCGATCCTTTGCTACAATGGAAATTACCGCAATAACCAGTATAATCTTTTTCGTTCATCAGGTTTTCCCGAACTATTGAAGTTTCTTTCATTGCTTCTTTTTAAACAACCTAGGGCCGTACGCTCCTAGGTTATGTGATCTAATGGTTTCAATCCTTTTTCTAATTCCATTTTCGCAATTTCTATCGACCCGTTTAAACGATTTAATTCATTGATTGCATTTGTACATGCATTTTTTAATCTTTTTAAATGAATGTGACTATTTCTATACATTGAGATTATTTCTTTGTCTCGTCCTCTAATTTCATTGAGAACCAATAAAAAATCTTCCCATATATCTAACTGAAAAGACATTTTTAACGATTCCAAGATTTCATTTTCTTCTTTGGTCATAGATTAAATTTAAAATTGTGCCTACTCTTTAAAGGATTTTCGGCTTACTCCTTTTTTTTTAAAAGTGGGAAGGAACCCCGTTGGCCTTCTTCTGTTTTAATCGCGACGCCCCGGTATGTCTTTTTTACGCATTTCGCGCTTCCCACTTTGTTTCATGTTACTGTGTTATTTTATGCTTTTGGTGGTTGGGTTTAATCTTTTAAAATTATTTCCTCATACCATGATATTACATCATCTTGAACACGTTCAAAATCTATCCTTGCAGATGTCATTGTACGTGCACATCCTGGCATTCTGATAGGGCATTCTGGATGTTCACGCCAAATCTGGTAAGCGTCTTTGTTGTCTTTAGAATAATGATATCCCATGTTCTATTGTGTTATACCCTCTTTAGTGATTTCTGTTGTGGGCAAACCCTTAACCAATCTCAAAGGATATAGGGGTGTTTTTTTGTTTTAGAAATACGTACCAATGGCTTCCGGTTTCCTCCGTATAAAACTCATTTATATTTTCCTTGCCTATTATTTGTCGCTGCCATTCTTTGCA
The DNA here is from genome assembly GCF_043678055.1 of Spongiimicrobium salis. Lineage (NCBI taxonomy): Bacteria > Pseudomonadati > Bacteroidota > Flavobacteriia > Flavobacteriales > Flavobacteriaceae > Spongiimicrobium > Spongiimicrobium salis. Next base: position 1,234,811 of record NZ_JBHEQA010000002.1, on the reverse strand, counting down.
TTGCTCAAAATCCTCTTCACTCAATGCAGGGGATATCTTTACCTCAATTGCAGGGCTTTTACCCCTGTATTTGATAAGTTCAACTTTGGCCCTTTTAGGCAACGCTTGTTTAATTCTTTGTAAATCTATATTCATCTGTTCTTATTTATACCCTCTAAGGGGTGGTTGATTATTTGATGTGGTTTACAACTCCATTTTTATTAGGCTCTCCCCATTTTCGGCTATAATTGATTTGCATTTTTTCTTCAATGCAATTACATATTTCTTCATAGGTCATACCATCCGAAGCTGCTGCACCAAATAGGAGTATGAAACAATCTGCAAACTCCCTTTGCTTTGTAATCTTATTTGCTTCTGTATGGGTAAAAGATTCTTTGTTTTGATTCCAAAAAATCAATTCCTTTTCTAACTCGATAATCTCTTGTTTCAAATGAGCCATCTTAGAAAGTGATGTAGCCTTTCCAAAAGTTTTTTCCTGCCATTTCGATATTTCTTCAAATTGCTGTTTGTTCATATCATTTACTTTAATAGTTTACTTATCTCTCTTGCTGCCTTGGTGTAACCCCAAATGAATGATGTCCAACGGCCCTGTTTTATAAAAATGTTCCTGGCAATAATTTCCAGTAGTCTTGATTTAGAAATCATTGGAAACTTATCGTTCAAAAGAAGTACCGCATCGTAAGTATGCAGACACCCTGTAAATCTTTTAGGGAATGTCCGGTAAATACCCTTCTTTAAAAGCTTCTTTATGATTTCAATGTTTTCCGTGACTGTTTACTTTAGTATTTCTTTCCGTGCTTGTATTCCCTCAATGAATTGAAGCGCATTTTAGCTGATATATGCTGGTCTAGATCAATTCCTTTGAAAGCTGCCAAATCCATTACTCGTATCATGATATCCGCCAATTCATCCTCAAAAGTGTCTTTTACATATTTTTCAAAACTGTCTTTAAAATCAGCATCACTGTTCCATCCGTTTACAGCAAAAATGTTTCCCGCTGTGTAAGTGTCCTTTCTATCAGCCTCTAAGGCTTCGCTTACTTCACTATGGATAAGGGCCAACATTTCCCCTATGTTCTTTTCTCCTTCGTAAAATCCTTTTCGGATATTGTTCTGGTGGATTTCGTTTGATAGTTTGTTTATCATAGTTGTTTACTTTAAGGTTAAAATCCATCAAACTCACGAAGGTTTGCAATCTGTCCATCTGACACTGTACCTATTGATAATGTTAGATGTTCTTCATTATCCATTTCTTCCAATAAAACAACTATATTCTCTTTTACCTCTTCTACAGAAAAAAGAACTAGAGTTCCCGGGCCTTCAGATGAATTTATTTTAAATACTTTCTTCATTGTCTTTTTGTTTATAAGGTTAATTAGCTTTTAAATTCATGATCGTTGCAAGTGTTCCAAAACTCCTTTAAAGTATCCCATGGCGAAAATTCACCGCTTTCAAATCGTTCTTTAGTGTAAATGGGATGCTCGCAATGTAAATGGGTCTTACCAATAATCTTAAATTGCTTTCCGGCATGCTTACAGTTATAGCACTTTGCTTTCTTCTGTTTAGTTTCAGTTTTCATAAATCATGTTGTTTATCCAAAAAGGAGTTTATTTCTTCGCTGACCCCTACAATTTCCTCATAGGTAAATTGACAATTGTTAGGACTGAATAGACTATCTGAACAAAAAATATGATATCCGGCTTCCGTGGGCTTTCCCGTTCCCGTTTCCCATTCGTAAATGTCTATGGAAATATCATTTCCACATTGAGGACATTTTATGCTTTTTATTGTTAGTTGTGTTGTCATACCTACTGTTTTAAAAAGTCTTTTGGTTTATCCGTCAATTAATTTTGCGTCATCCTCAGACATCATTTCAACGTCTCTTGGTTCATAAAGCAACTCACCATCTACCCAAGTTCCAGAACCTAAATAATGAACGCCATTTTCATCGACACCTATTAATTGAGCATCATTTAAACTTTTTTCATTCCACATAACAAAATCCCAATCTATCTCTGGTTGATATTGTTTTGGTAGATATTTCCAAGCAATTACAGGGTATTCAATAACTTCATCGTTGCACCACCATTTACCACCTTCGAACCATCCTACACAAATTTTATATCGTTTAGCTCTGAAAAATTGAACTAAGACCTCTTGTGCTGTGTCTTCCGGACACCAATATTCTTGAACACGTTCAGGAGTTTTTTCTTTAGGTAAAATCCACTCTTTTGGTTTTTTATAAAACTGTTCAATGGCTACAGGTATATCACTTCGCCATTCATTGATTGAAGCACCAGCTTTTTCATAATGGGTTAAAGCATTTTTCATTTGTTCTTCTTTTGGGACTGCCTTTGTATTGTTCATTATTTTTGTTTTTAGTGTTATTACTCATCCATAGGGTGCCTTCCCCAAGGGTCGCACACTTGATAATATCTTTGGTAGTTTTCTAATAATTCGTTTTTCATAAGATTACTTGATTACACGATTGACATACTTTGTCATGCACCCTAAATGTGTGAGGTGTTTGATTACTGCATCCCGAACAATATTTCCAATCCCAAATAGTAGTGTCTGGGTTTAGTAACTGTTCGATACTTGCTTCACGAAAATTTATTTCCATTGCATCTATATTTTATGAAGCGGAAAGGCCAGTATTACTAAACCAACCAAGATTACTTTTTCCTTGGCCCTCCGCTTCTGGTTATTACTTTTTTTCCTTAGATAGAATCTCCGCAGTATCACTGTCCAGCTTTTCGTATTCCTCCTTGGTTATCTCCCTCAGTTCTCCTCCAACTTCCTCAAAAAACTTATCGTTGTGGGTGTTGTATACCTTTACTATGGTATCATAGGGCTTAGGGCCGTTGTTTACTTTTCTGTAAAAAATCAATGTTCTGAATACTTCCATTTCTGTTTTGCTTTTAATTGTTATTGTTACATGGGCTGTCAAGTGCAGCCTGTCTTAGTTCTTCCCTTGTTGCTACCTGCAGATAAAAATCCCTATCAGTAAATCCTTGGCTGTTTTCAGCGTCGAATATTTCTATTGTGAATAACTCCCCGTCTTTTTCAAAGGCCACACATTCACCTACTGCAGATTTCTGGCAGCTTATAATCAATAGTGTGGATATAATGAATATTGATTTTCTCATAATTATTGTTCAAAAGATAAAAGCCCGCAATCCTAATTTGGAGGTTGGACACGGGCTTTAGAAAATGAAAAAACTAACCTTAAAAACTTTTCCGTATTACAATCCTCCATCATTGTAATCAATACAAAAGTACAATAAAAATTGTATAATCAAAATAATAGTATAAAAATTGTAAAATATTTTTATCTTTGCTGTATGGCAAAAAAGAAACAGAACGATATTGAAATAAATAATCCTGAGATATGGAGGTTGATGCAAGAGAAGGGTTTAACGACCTATGGTATTGCCAAGGACATTTGGAGGGTCATGCCGCAAAGTGTCAGCGTCACGCTTGGCCGGGCGACATTGGGTAAGAACCATGAAAGAATGGAAAAGCTTGCCGAAGCCCTTGGGTCGGAAATAGTACCTATGCTATTTCCTAATAGACCAAGTTATAAGGTATGCACGGATACCAAAAAGAACAGTACCAAAGTAATGGTATATGGGTTGGGGGAACTCAATAAAATGATTTCATTGGCAGGAGGAAAGGAGAACCTTTATATACAAATAGGTAAGGATTGGAAGAAGGTTTCGGAGGTGGAAGACCTTGAAATATTGTTTTCGGAGTAATTCAGGATATACTTAATCCATGTCTTTGAATCTTTCTATTTCCGGGACCGTTATGTTTATAAGCTTTAGAAAGTTAATAGTGATTTTCAGGAATCTTTCTACCATATCTTCGAACTTCTTAGTATTGACATAAAACAATAATATGAACATGGTGGTCATGAAAATAACATTAAAATGAGGAGTGTTGGATTTGTAGGCTAGGGAATTTTGAGCATAATAAAAGACCAATGCATAAAACAAAATAATTAAAATCGATAGGGATAGTTTAAATATATCGAAATATTTATATTTAATTTTATCCAGTGAATCACGGGTATTCTCCTTTTTTAAACTACTAAGTTTGATTAAGGTTAATATTGTCCCTGAAAGTTGGTACAGTATAAGAGGAAATAAGTAGAATATTTCCACCTCTGTGATTACAGTATAGTAATCTTCAAATTCCTTGATAGGACCTCCTACCAATACGCATATGGGAGCAACAAATAGAAATACTACAAGAACCCAACTAAAATAATTTAGCAATCTATTAAGGTAATCCTTAAAGAAAAAAGACCACCCTAAAGCTATGGGAAGTTGTTCTATTTTTTCTTTAGTCTTTTTCATTCTGGATTTCCTTGTTTGCTTGAATGATCATTATACTGATATCGCGATACATATTAATGATAATGGGTATCACAGTGCCAATGGCAAATAGAACGCGAATTACAATAACAGTGTTTTCGTTCATCTTGTCATTTGTAGAATAATTGGAGGAAAGATAAAATATCCCATATTGGGCCAGCATCCATATAGCCAAAAATGATAAGTTTGCCAGCATAGTAACAACGTTCTGTGAGAAGGTTTTAATTTTTTTTTCGTAAAACGTTCGTTCTTCCATCAATTAATTAGGATTGATTTTGGTTTGGATATCCAATAACTTGACATCCTTAAACTTACATAATATTCTTACACAATAATCGATTATCGACAAACGGTGTAGTATTTCCGATGAATTGATGTAGAGTAAAGAAATCTTTTTGCTCTGCTAACTTGAAGTTGTTGAATGTTTTACGGGAAACCGTAAATTTCGTTACGCTTTTCCGTATAAGTTCGTAACTTGAAAACAACAAACAGCTAATTCAAATGACAGACAGACGAATAGAAAATGTAAGATTGCAAAAGTCTTTAAAAGAAAGAATAAATAATTTTCCAGGAGGGCTTCAAAAGCTTCAAGAGGATTTAATAATATGCGAAACATTATATGATTCAGAACGCGAAATAGAGATTTCTAAGGGTTTATCCATCTATATAAAATCAATTTGTACGATAGAACTGGATTTAATAGGGGAGACTTTGAAATATGAGGAAAGGGTCAAGGAAACAATGAATTTTTTAAATCGGGTAATCGTTGATCATTCGTGCGAAAGCTGTATGTTTCTATACGAGCTCATTGGGTACAAATTGAGCGAGTCAAAAAGGGTATATCGAGAAGAAAAACCGATTAAAAAGATTAGCTAGATTTTTTTCTTGTGGATTTTTTGGCGGTCAATTCTTTGTTCAAGCTGTCAATTAGATTTTTGTGGTCCTCTGTGGCATTTAATTTTTCACGGATAACTTGATCGACTATTTTAGGAAGAATATGTTCAAGTTCCTTCCTTACCATATCCTTGATAAAATCAATATGTCCATCGAGAAGTTTTGCAATAGGCCCTTCTTTATATTTAAAGTGGTTCTCAAGGATCATAATGGTTTGTCTGCCAATCGGCCTTTTTCCACTTTCAAAGCTTTGTACGGAGCTAAGAGAAATTCCAAGGAATTCCCCATAACTTTCTTGGGACATTCCAAGTTGTTCTCTGTATTCTTTGAATTCAACATTTGTCAAAATACCTAACTTAAATAAAATAATGTTTAAATATACATAAAATTAACTAATTATTTGTTGTTTTTACTTTTTTGTTTTAGATTTGATTGTGTAAACAAGTAATAAAGATCATTGATTCATTACAAAAACTATTTTTAAATATAGAAATTAAAACCATAGATATTCTAAGGTTTTTATATAGTGGTCATTGAAATTATTTACAGGTGTAAGTTTTCTTACGACCGAAAAAAGCGTTAGAAACAAGTTTTATTTTATATTGCCATTCCCCCTGGTACTACTGACTATAGTACCGAAATATGATAAAATTTAATGTTAACAAAGAAGTTGATAAACAATTGGTTATCAATCTTTATGTAGTCTTTTTCGTCCTAATTTTAAGGTAATTATTATAACCTTAAAATTTATAAAAGATGAGAAAGTATTTAGCAATTTTGGCATTGGCAATTTTTACAATTGGATTCGTATCATGTACAGATGATACAACAACAGACAATCAAGTATACGAAAATGCAGAAGACAAGGACGAAGAAATCGATAAAGACTAGTAAAATAGTACTATCTATATTTATAGCACTGGGCGCGGTATTTATTTTTGCTGCGCCTTTGGTGCATATAGAAATGCCTAAAAAAAATCCTGTTGTTGAAAGCTATAAAAAAGAATTAAGAAGTAAAGTTACGGTTATAGATGATGAAATAATTTATACTAAATCTCAATATGAGGAAGGGAAAATAACCGGAGATCAAGCCTATAATTTAATTATTAATGAACTTCAACCAAAAAGAGCGAAGTTAATTGAAGATAATGATGAGCTCATTGATAATAAAATTGACGAACATAGGGTGTTCGGTTGGAAAACTTGGAGAGCACTTGCTAATGGATGGGGTATAAGATTACCGTACATATTTTTTGCAATTCTTATATCCGTTTTCGTATTTGCCTTAAACACAAAGAACAAGCAATTAAAGATCTCTTTGTTCTTTCTTCAAATGTCCACTTTCACAATGGCATTTTATCAACAAGTATATACTTTCTGGCCCTACCGTGATCTTCCCCTTAGAGCATATAGAGGCACTATTATTGCTGTTTGCATTTTAATATCATTGGCTTCTATATTCTTTATACGTTATCTATCCAATAGATCGAATAGATTCAAATCAATTATAAGATTCTTAAATGGTGTATTAATAACTGATGTGCCCCCTTTAGTCAAGGATGAAAAGGAATATCAAGAACAGGTTATGTGGCCTACATTAAAAAAAGTGCGTGACGATGTCTGATGAAGAAAAGAAAAAAATAATTGATGATTTAAAAGATCTTGACCTTATCCCAGAAAGATCTTATGCTCAGCTTGAGAGAGACCTAAATGTACTCCAAGATAAAAGAGAGGAAGAGGTAAATGATCATCTAAGAGGTTTACTATTGGAAAGAGAACTCTTGAAGTCAAGTTTGGGTATTATTTTGGGCAAATAAAATTCTTTCCGACGAAGAACTAAAGTTCATAAACATCCTAAGAATAGAGGAGTAGATATTAATATTTTTATATCTATAATAGGTGGGACCCAAATATTAATTTAAGGAATTATTTTACTAGTAAAAAATAATAACTATATCGTAGATATTTGATGGATAATTTGAATAAAAATAATTATTTTACTTATAAAGGGATGCACATAGGAAAAATTGCTCCTAATAGTCTAAACCCTGATATTAAGGACGTTTTTATTAGTGATAAGGTTATTTTTAGACATCTTGGAGCTGAAATTATAAAAGAAGTGTTTACTGATGAAATAAGGAACATTAAGTATGGTGAAAAAGTTGTAATTAATGTTTTTGGATGTGCATTTTTGAGAGAGAATATATGTTTTAGTGCGCATGAAATAACCTCTCCTGGCTTAAAAATTTCAATGAACTTTTCCTATAACAATAAGAACTGGGAAATTCCGATATCAACTCTAGACTTTATGGATAGTTTAAGTCATGAATTACGGTTAGGGAAAACTTCGCTTATAATCGACCGTATTTGGAAAACTAAATCACATGACCATTTTACGCTGTCACTAAATTTGGATTTGAAATCTAAATTTAGCCATGCAATCCTTCTATCCGAAAAACAAATAAGAAATTTATTTAGTGCATCCTTTATCCGATCTTTTAATATTAAATTAAATGAAGATATTATAAATTTTCCTTTCGAAATAGATGAGCAATTTCATCCAGCATATAAGCAATATTTAATTTATTTTTCACAGTTTCTTAAAGACTTGGGTATACAAGCTAAATCGGCTATAATTGACACAGATGATAAAGGGTTTATATTAAGTGTAACTCCACATGACAAACATGAAAGCCTAAAGAATGTATTTGAAGCACTAAAAATATATTTGAAGATTCCAGATTCTAAGGATTTAAATTCGATCGATACTGTGGGAGCTGATAATGCCGTAGTAGATGTGGTGTTAATTGCGAGGAATTTTAAGGAACTGCTTGCTGTGGCCCAAGATAGAATTCAAGAAAAAGACCATTTGATAAATCAGAAGGACCATATGATAATGTCCCTCCAAGAAAAGGTAAACAAGAATATCATAAATCTTGAAACAGATAAAAAAGAAGATGTTGAGCCGATATTACCAGGGGTAGAGGCGGGTACTTTAAAATTATGGGGGTTCCATTTTAAACTACAGGACATATTTAGGTTGCTCAAAAGAAATAGATAAATGCCGTTAAACCCACAAGAGAACTTAAAAGTAATGAAAGAAAATGAGTTCAAAAGATCATATTTTAAACAACGTACAACATTACATATAAGTATATTCCTTTTCTATAAGGACTGATAGGTATTTTCCATTTCCTTTACGAGATTATTTATATCCAATAGTTTGTTTTCTTTTTGTAGTAAAAAATAAAGACTCATTTTTTCATCCCTTTGATGCTCGTATTTACTTGGGGGAAAGTTGGTTATAGCTATTTGCTGGTACACTTTATAGCGTTTTGTCGAATTTTCTTTCTCATGAATTTGTGGCATTCCAATAAATCCAAAAGATGCTAATGGATTTAGGGTAGAAACCTCTTTCATTACTGCTAGACATGTACTCAATATTCTCCATGCATCATTATCATGGGTCATTTTTCTAAACCTATCCTTTTTATCTTTATCAGCCCTGAGAAAGAATTTTATGAAATAAAGATTATTTTGATAAACTTCGACGTCAATAAAATAGACCCGTTTAAAACGGGTCACAAATCTATATCGATCTATTGAAATTAATTTTCCATCACAATCGTTAAAACGATGGAAGAAAGTGTAATTATAGGGAGTCAATTAACTAAAAAAGATAAGGGTACGCCTTTCTTCTATTCGCTTCAATTTCTTTAGGCGAAACTCTTGTAAGATTAACTTTACTGTCTTTTCTAGAATATTTTACGGATTTCTTACCACTATCCGGCTTTCTCGAAAATGATTTGATTACACCCATGTTATTTATCTTAAAAATTTAGTGCTTATTAACAATATTATTATATGATATAAGTAATATTTGACACGTCAAAGTTACAATAAAATGTTATAAAGTACTATAAACTATCGTTAAAACAGTGCTTAAAGCACTATTAACTACATATTTATCTATAAATATATTACTTTATTTATGAGCATAAACTGTGCCAATATTTAAACGTTCAATAACAATTTTAAGTATAGTAACAATTAAAACATTAATAACTTCAGTTTGTTCTTATTCATGAATTAGGTCATTTTACTCTTCATCATCATAAACTTCTACATAACTGTAAAACTCATCATCTAGTTCCTTTATCATTTTTTTAGGAAGATTGTTTTCCAGTTCATCAAGGCTTAAGAATATTTCAAAGTTGGAGTAACATTGTCCATTTGTATTTACCACAATTTTATGCATACCGGGGCCATCGCTATGATATTGTACCAATCGTACCCTTTCATCATCCGATTGACTTGTTCTGACCTCAAAGAACACTTCCCTTTCAATGAGGTATTCATAACTGTTATTTCCCATACGACAGTCGTAAGTTCTATAATGGCTTGCCAGCAATTTCAGGCAATAGGCTTTCAAGACTTCTCCTAGGTGGTTGAAGTCCTTAGTTCTTTCTTCTATGATCATAAATGATACAAGTTAAATCGATTGTCAATACAACTCATCTGGATATCCAGGCCCTCTCAAATTCACTTCATTAACCCCCACTTGTCGGAGGCCTCCCGCTACCTTCTCGGAACGAAGTTCCATCAATTAATTTTTAGGTGGTGGTCAAATGATATTGTTTTAACTTTAACAAAATTATTAATAATTGTTTTATATATTATTATATTAAAAAATAATGGATTGCATTATTTTGTATATTTGTGATAAATCTGATAACCTTAATAAATTCAAGTCATGAAAAAAGTTACAAAAACTAAGACAGTTACTCTGCAAAAATCCGTAGTGGATTTAGTAGAGGAGCGCGCACGGAAGGAGAACAGAAATTTCTCGAACATGGTAGAAACTATTCTGAAACAAGCAACACAAACGGAACTAATATAAAAAATAAAAGCCTCTCGACTCTTCGAAAGGCTTTTTAAATGTTATTTACGGGTGCCGTGTCCGAGCGGTTAGGTAACGGGTCTGCAATTCGTTTTACACCGGTTCGAATCCGGTCGGCACCTCTTCAGAAGGCTAGACAAATCGTCTGGCCTTCTTTAGTTGATAACGGCAACATGTCAAAAATATTGAAATTATTAACATAAACTAACTAATACATAGTTAAATTAAGTTCATTATTGTTCATATGTGTATATTTTGTGCACTTCTACACACATCTATTTGTAATATTTCCTATAATTTGGAGTATTTCCAAAGAAATGCAGATTTAGACTGTAAATTCTAAAATCGACAAAATACTTATAAACTCGTTTAAGTGGAACCATTACCAATCGTCTTCGTTTTCCTTTTTCATGGAAGCCAGGAGGGGAATATATATTTATTCATAAAACTTATAATCCACCAATTGGACCTCCGATTCCGTATATCTTATTTCTGCACTCCAATTTGTACGTACCATTGCGCCAAAACCGTTTTGGCTATCTACATATGAGGAAACTTCATAGTTACCTTTCACGTTTTTATTGACTGTCGCTTGGAAGGAAGCTGGGAATTTTGCTGTTGTGGGAGTTTTTAACTTATTCTTTATTAATCGTTGTGCATTGAAAGCGGCATCTTCATAATTGCGTTGTTCTGCAGCTTCTTCCTTGGTTAGGTGAGAATTAACCGAATTTTCCATAAAAGGAATGCCAATTACTGCAAAAAAAACAATACATGCAGATATCCCTGCAATTATCACTATCCAATGTTTTGATTTCATTAAGTATACATGTTAGTTTATATTACCGACAATGTTATTAATCATATTGATGAAAAATTATAGAATTCTGTAAAGCGTATTAATTATATGATAGAGTGCTATATTTTGGTTTTCATGACTGGTAAAGAAATCGGTATTTCAAATTCAATTCGATTTGTTATCGTATTGACATCAGAAACTTTACCAGAAACACCAAGCGATAATACTGAAATAATTCCAGCTCCACCTTTCATTTCAGAATTTTCAACAACATTAACTCCGACACTCATTTTTACTTTTTGAACATGACGATACTCTCTACTATAGTTAGAACGCACATGTTCTCCTGTGTGAAAACCTTCCGGATTTATATAAGCTCCTGAATCCTTAATTTCTTGTTGTGCTTCTGTAACCCCGTTTGTAATCTCGATCAGTGTTTGTTTAATGAAATCTTTTAAGTCCATTTTTAGTTATGGTTTAAATCGCAGTTTAGATAAAATGTATTTTTATAGACTATTGAACTGGCTTAAGATATCTTTTAGGTAATACTGAGTTTACTAAAACTTCATCTTTTAATTCATATGATTCTGTAATAACTCCTGTATTACCTTGTATGTTAATTGTTATTGAGTTTTCGGTAGCTGTCCAGGTTCCTACTTTACGATCATCAATGTTAGTATTTCCTTTACCTTTATTCTCTATCCATAACCAACTTACCCCACCGTTTTCGTTCAAAGCATATACTTCGGCATGTTCATTAAAAGTTTTTCCCTTTATTTCAATCGTATAACTTCCCGCAAACTTTTTCTTAAAATCTTCTGTTGGGATTGTATTAACTTTTTCATCTTCTTTAGTATCCTTCTTAGTTGAAATTAAACAAGATGAAATGGTGAAGGATGAAACTATTAGGAAAAAGGTAATTTTTATGTTTTTCGTCATGGACTTTTGGTTATTTGAAGTGGTATTTATTCCATCGTTATGATGATATCCTAAATGTAGGAATAATCAACAACACTAAGAAAGCGGTTAAATCTGTTCGTAATCTAAATCGATTAACTGTAGAAATAATCGATTAACTGCATAAGTACTGGTTTAAAATACATCTTTGCTTTCCTCTGAAATTTTGTCTTCTCGAATTAAACGGGCTTTTTTCAAGGCTTCAATTTTAGCAGGTAAGTAAATATGTAAATTAACGTTATAAAAAGTTCCACTATCTTCTACCGTAATTGTTATTTTCTTTTTCCCAACATTCCAACTGCATATTTCATACTCGGAATCCTCTTTCATTTGAAATGATTTAGGAATATGTTTTTCATCGTCAGGAAGTCCATACTTTCGTTGGATTACATCTTTAAGGTAGTTAATCTGCTGTGGGACTTTGGTTTCGAAATTCTCCCATGAAATAAAAGCCCCATCTAAGGAAAGAGAATATAACTTGTCGTCATCATATCTACCTTCCACCTTGAAATCTGAAAACTCATAGTTACCAATGAAAGGATATTTTTCATCATAGTTCGAAAACTTTTGGCGTGAACTTTCTTCTATGAATTTGGCTATTTTCTCTTTAGCTACGGCTTCGGACATCATAAAACGTACTTCGCCTATAACTTTATCTTGTTCTACTCTTTCAATGCTATCTAAGCGTATTCTATTCTTTTCTTTGATTAAGTATTCAACTTTTGCAATACTATCGGCCCTCTTTAGAGCCTTTACTTCGTCGATATTCTGTTTTTCAGATTCTTTGCAATTAACAATACTGAATATTACAACGATAAATAGAAGTTTTATCTTCATTACTGGTTGATTTATTTACCAGAAATGTAGGAAAAGAAACAATACCTAAATATAGATATCCGTAATATTTTTTAGGATTCGATTAAGTGCAAAGAAATTCGATAAATTGCTATAAAATATGTGAACACACAATATCTAAAGTAAGTGAAAAAGTAAAATTTCAATATGTAGGACCTAATTACTATCGGCAGAAAGCTTATTTAATCGCTCTTTTATTTTTCTGATTTCTTCTTCAACATTCATCGAAGTATTTGAAGTCTGTAGTCTATTTATCAATCTTGTAAACTGCTCTTTTTCAAGGAATCTATCCAAATTCTTTTCAATGAATTCTATGGTCTCTAATATTTTGTAATCGGTGAGTTCTGAGGTGTTTATTCCTTTTTCCTTAATCATATGACCTTCTCCAGTGAGTAACCAATTAGCATCTACATTATCAAACGATTGTATGATTATGGATAGCTTATCAGCATCAGGTTTCTGCTTCCCTTTAAGATAATTAGATGCGCTTTGATGGGAAAGCCCAGTTTTACGGGCGAAATCCGCGTATTTAGGCACATTGAAATGTCCTGCTAACGCATTTAATCTATCGGTAAGGTTATTCATAATCAAAATTTTAACATTTAATATCAAATAATAATTTGATTAAATCAAATGATCGTTGTACATTTGTTATATCAAACAAACAAGTCATGTCAAATATAGCAATTCCACAGACAACCTCAGTACCACAATTACAAGAAGAATTCTACGAATCTTGTGAAATTGAGAACAAAGGAAACGGGTTGTTTCTATTCACTTACAAAGGTTTGAAAATCTACTTGCAGGGAGAGAAATGCACTCATAACGAGGTGGGCTATGATTCCTTTTCATTCATGAGCCATACAAAGTTTGAGGTGATAGGTGATATCGACTGCGATGTTGATAAGCTTATAGGAATAGCACATGATCATTTTTCAGTAACAGAAAAACTTTAAGAAATGACACCAGATACATTTAGCAACACCGTAGTAATGAATTTAGGGACTTATGATTACCTAAAAAAGATGTTCCAAGAAAAGTTGAATTCCATACCAGAATCCGAGTATTGGCGAAATGATGAAGTAAAAGAATGTGTGGAACATGCAAGTATAATGGGAATAACACTAGAACAATAGTAATAATATGGAAGTATTGACAAGTATTAACGAAGTAAGAAAATCCCTTTGGAGGCAGAAACTTCATTTGGAAACCCAAGAGAAATGCACCAAAGAAATTATGGGCGATTGGGATTTGAAAAGTAAAACAAGCTACAAGCAGAATTATCTGTATAGCGATAGTGTTCCAGAAGAAAAGGAGGAACACATGTTATCCGTCTTCATTGAAAAGTTTGAAACACAAATTCAAGAAGATTTAGAATTGCTAAAACAATTGAAAGAGAGGTTCAATTAAACCAACAACAGAAATGAAAAAACAAAGAACAGGGTGGTTCATAGACCCTACGGACGAACGCGCTTTAGCTTACATAAGGAGGGGTAAGCTTGTCCTAGGCCTATTCCATGATGCCTTTATAGCAATAGATAGTGAGTTTGGAGGTGTCGATGATTACGAAGGTAAAAAGGCAAGTAGGTTGGCCGTATTGGAAAGGATAAAGCAATATGCAAAGAATGTTGGAATGAATGCTACTTCCGAAGAGATACAACTTCTAGAAACCAATAACGAATTAAAGATTTACATAAACGGTAATAGGCTGGTTCCGGTCAATTACAATTAAACCAAATGACTATGATTTTAGAAACTGGATTACTGGCACTTTGTGTATTGACTTTCTTGGGCATATGTGCTCTTATAGCGGTACAAAACAACACTAGGAAAGCTAAACAACAACTTAAAAAATTGAAAGATGGGAACAACTAGGGTAAAGGCGGTATTGGGACATAAGCCCAAAAGAAAGCCAAATCTGGTAAAGTGGATGACAAAGCATCAAGTAAGTACCCATCACACTTCATTAGATGTTGGGGTAGCAATAGCCATAGAATCCCTTTTTAATTCAGATAGAGGATGAACCAAGACGACACCTTATTGTACATCATGTATGCGATCGGATTAATGCTGATAATGTGTATATGAAGGATGTTGTGGAAGATATATAAAGATTAAAACCAAGAAACCATGGAAATACAAGAAATACTAACAAATTTAAAAAAGAAAATACCTTATAAGTGGAGGGTACAATCCTTTAGTCAATACAAACCGGAAGCTTCATGTGTAGCCTACATAGATAGTAGGGACGTACAAGATGTTCTGGATGCTAATTGTGTGTGGTCGGATAGATACTATTGCGAAGGAGGTTTGCTTTTTTGCGAGATTACCATTTATGCAGATGGTCATGAATATAAAAGGAGCGATACGGGTAGCGAAAGCAATGTTGAAAAACAAAAAGGCCATAGTTCCGATGCATTTAAAAGAGCTGCGGTAAAGTTTGGTGTAGGTAGATTTCTTTACGATCTACCGATACATAAAGTGACCTCAAACCAAGCGAAGACATCCGGGAAACAACCGCATGTAGTCGATGATAAAGGAAATAGGGTTTGGGATCTTACCAAGCACATCAATTCTACCATAAAAAACAAATCCAAAAATAAAACAGATCAAAAGAATCTTACAGCAGATAGGAGACTTCAACGTTGTACAACGGTGGAACAACTGAAAAAAGTATACGAAAGCCTTACACCTTTAGAAAAAAAGGCTTGGTCTGTACTTAAAGAGAATATGAAACAAAAATTAACATTAAAACAATCAGCATAATGGGACAAACAAAAGATTTATTCATGATGATGCGCGAAGAAGAAGTAGCCACATCACACTTTCTACCAACAAAGAAAGAATTGAAAAAATCATCGAATGCATTTGCACAAAGTCTAATTGATAGTGGCGATCACAATCCACATGAAATATATGCACAGGCATTGAGATTAAAAGAAGCTGTTTGCGAGATAGAATCAGTATTGAAGCAAGCATTGGGCCAAGAATCCTTTGAAGCATTTGGATTGACCGCTTCCTATAGATCCGGAGGTGACACCATTAACTTCAAGGAAGATGAAATGATCCAGATCTTGGAAAAGAAACTATCCGATAGAAAAGACTTGCTAAAAACGGCAATGAAAAGTGAGGATGTTATCTATGATAGTGAAGGGGTGGAAGTCCCTAAAGTATCCACAACACCAAAAAAATCATCCTTAGCAGTTTCTTTCTAATGACACTCACCCCATTACAACAGGATATTTTAAGTGCCAAGGTCTGCCCTTATTGTAAATCTAGGACAAAGGTCGTAAGTGAAGAATTCATTTACGGTAAAACCTATAGGAACAGATCCATGATATGTTGCGATAACTACCCACAATGCGATAGTTATGTAGGAACGCACGATGATGGGGAACCGTTGGGAAGGTTAGCGGATAAGAAGTTGAGACAATGGAAGAGAAAGGCACATGATGCATTCGATCGGATTTGGAAGGAAAAGCACATGGAGAGAAACGCAGCTTATGAAGAAATGGCCGATGCTATTGGAATTCCAGATAAGTTCTGCCACATAGGAATGTTTCAAGTAAAGACCTGTATCAAAGTTGTTGCTTGGGCAAAATTGAAATATGCAGAACTCATATGAAAAAAGTAACCATCATATCCGAGGTAAATAATGGAAGATTGAAAAGGAACCGGAACCTTATAGAATCTGCTATAAGATCATTTGAAGGTAAGGTGATAGAGTTTACCATACAGCGTAAAAAGAAGAGTAGGAGCAATCCCCAAAACCGATTTTATTGGGGAGTAGTGATACCGATCATCCAACAGGGGTTAAAGGATTGTACGGGCGAGGTAAGGGATTCAAATAGTATACATTATCAAATTTTGTTACCGCTATTTTCCTGCAGCAGAGAAATTACGAATACGCAAACTGGAGAGATAGTTACAGAAAAAATGACCAGCAGCGAAATGACCACTACACAATTTGCCGAATACATTTTAGAAATACAAAAATGGGCAGCGGAGTTTCTAGGAATAGAGGTTCCGGACCCAAATCAAGAATTAACATTAATAGAATAAAAATGGAATTAGAAGGAACAGTGAAATTAATAGGTGATACCCAAACTTTTGGAAGCAATGGATTTCGAAAAAGGGAAATGGTCATTACCACGGATGAACAATACCCACAGGATATTTTGATAGAATTTGTACAGGATAAATGCGATCTATTAGACCAATATAGACTAGGCGAAACGGTAAAGGTATCCATCAATATCCGAGGCAGGGAATGGGTCAACCAACAAGGGGAAACCAAATATTTTAATTCTATTCAGGGTTGGCGTATAGAGGGATTGGAAAATAATGGCACACCTCCAGTTGCACCATCCGAAGCTTTTGAACCAGCAGGAGATTTAAACGAAGAAGCTCATGATGATTTGCCTTTTTAATATCTGATATGATCCAAGAAAAAACATGCAAGGGCGAACGTAGGGCATATGGTTATATGGGTTGCGGAAAACCTATTAATGTAAAGAGAAGGAAATACGGTCTTTGTCCTTCATGTTTATTTGATTGGGGAACGACAACGGAAGCCGGAAGGATTTGGTATCAAAAACAATTTCTTCCAAAGGTCGAAAAGAATACCGAGAAACATAGGAAGACCGAAAACAGAAAAACTATGGGTAAAATAAAAATAGAGTTAATGACCGTGGATAACTATCGAAAGAAATACATCCAACCGGACATTAATAAAATCGCAAGACTTATAGACCACGGACATCCATGTATAGCTACGGGAAATTATGGTAAAATGAACGGAGGACATTATTTGAGTGTAGGAGCTAACCGTACAACAGCACTGAATCTACATAACATATTCATCCAAAGTTTTGAGAGCAATACGTTTAGGGGAGGTGATTCGAAGGCGTACCAGGATGGATTGAAGGAAATATTCGGACAAGAGTACTTTGAATTTGTCCACTCATTAAGAAGGCATGTAAACATAAAATTTACCAAACTGGATTACATCGATTTAAGACCAAAAATAAAGGAAGTATTAAAGTCCTTGGAAAGTGATGTTCGCTTAAGGAACCCCGAAGAAAGGATTGCCCTAAGAAATTGGGCCAATCAAGAACTAGGAATTTACCAAAAGGAATTCAGTGAATTTAAATCAAAAAGGATTACCAAGGAAAAGTAAAGCAATTAAAAAAGAGTATTAACCTATAAATCCAGAACAATGAGACAATCATCATTAGAGGCATATGAAGGCATAAAATCCGAGAAATCCAAACATTGGGAGATCATTATTGCTGCAATGCAGGTAGATCCAAATTCCAGTTTAACATCTAAGCAGATATCTGCACTTACAAGAGGAAACCTATCCTATCATGAAGTCGCTAGAAGATTGAATGAAATGGAGAATGAAGGAATGATAAAGGTGGTTGGAAGGGAACCGAATATAAAGAATCGTCCCTTGTTGTGGAAGCTGACCAATAAGTACAAAACTTATCAAACAGGGAAATCATGAAACCAACATTACAACTTATAACCTTATGCGTTAGCGATTACTTTGGTATTGAAGAACACATCCTATTCTCCAGGACAAGAAGGAGGAACGTAGTGATTCCAAGGCAGATATTCCAGTATTTGGCATGCAAGAGAACATCGATAAGTTCTGCAAAAATAGGAGAGTTTGGAGGGTATTTATCTAATTACTCAATGGATCATGCTACAGTATTGCACTCTAAAAAAATGATACAAAACTTTATTGATATAAAGGACAGGGAAATAGTTAAATGGGTCGACGATATTGACGAAGAAATATCCAGGAGATTGCATTTGGACAATCCATTAATAGTAACTGATGTGAACCTATTGATTCAGGTAATACAGCACACACTATCATTAAACATAAACAGGGCTATAGCAATTTAAACGATCAAGGGGCAAAAAATGGCAAGACCGGAAAAAACAGGATTGGATTATTACACCATGAAGACGGATATATTCCTAAACAGGAAGGTCAGGCGTTTACTTAAGCATTTTGGGGCACAGGGCTATTTGATATACAATTATTTATTGACTGAAATATATAGGGACAAAGGATATTTCTTATCGTGGGACGATGATACTGCGTTTGACGTGTCCGATACCCTTAATCTGAAAGAATCGCTCATAGGAGAGGTTGTAGGTTATTGCTGTAATGTGGGTCTTTTCAATAAAGAACTGCGTACTAGCGAGAACATATTGACAACCAAGAACATTCAGGAATTTTGGATCAATGTATCAAAACAGGCCAATAGGAAGTGTTCAGAAGTTGAAGTAAGATATTCCCTTATAGATGTGGGTGGTACACCTAACGAGGAAGAAAGTACACTTACTCGGCAAGAAAGTACACCTAACGGGCAAGAAACTTCACTTAAAGGGGAAGAAAGTACACAAAGTAAAGAAAAGGAAAGTAAAGAAAAGAAAAGAAAACTAATAAAGGGGGTGGATTTGATTTTTGAATCTGAACAATTTGAAAAGTATTGGACGCAATACAAAGATCACAGAAAAAAAAATCACAAGTTCCGATTTGTTAATTCTGATTCCGAAAACCGCGCTTTAAAAACACTTTACAATCTGGTCAAAGGCGATGAAAAACTTGCGATTGAATGCTTATTACAGTGCATAGATAAAGGCTGGAAAGGCTTTTACTTGCCTGAAAAACAGAAAAAACAAACGAATTCAAGAACGATGAAAAAATTAGAAAAGTATGGCTAAAAGTGCAACGGAAGCTATCCAAAATTTTAAGAATAGGATAGACCCATCAAACAAGCAACTTGTCTTTGAAAACCCTCACAAGGGCAAAGAGCCAGTAAAAGAGTATGTTTTGACAAATAAAGATTTTGATTTTCTTTTTGATGGATTTTCGAAACTGGTACTACAAGAAAAAGGTAAGGGAGAAGAATTTATTTCCAATACCATCATTGAAACAGTGAAGCAATATTTTCTCGGAAACCTGGACTTTGATCAGCATGGGCTGGTATTGAGCAATGCAAATATTTTCAAAGGGATAATGCTTTATGGCGATTATGGAGTTGGAAAATCAGTTTTGTTTGAAATATTTCATCGGATGGGAAGGGAACTTTCCATAAAAAGAAATTGCAATCAATTATGGTTTCGATCGGTAACGGCCCCGTGGTTGGTAGAAAGTTACATGAGGGCTGCTGATGCCAAGAAAAAAGGAAACGCATCCAATTCATTTGATATAAAAAACTACTACAAAGGAGCTTTATACATAGATGATCTAGGATTTGAAAAAAAGGCTTTCAATTCAACCGAACTATTGGGGGAATTACTTTTTGAAAGGCATAGACGCGGTGCTATAACGCATGTATCCACTAACAAGAGCTCGAGCGAATTGACGGAAAGATATGGGGATAGAATAGGAGATAGGATACCGGAAATGTTCAACATAATCAAGTGGAACGGTGAAAGTCTTAGAGAATCATGAAAAGAATGAATACAGACAGATTCACAACCGAAGAACTGGAATTTATAAAAGCAAAGTGTTTTGAACTGACACCTTATCGGATAGGTAAATTATTGGAACGTGATGCTAAGAGTGTTGCTTCCAGATGTAAAATATTCAAGGGCTTAAAGAGAGAGGAATACAATGTAGGTAAATCTACTTCCCATGAAGTATTTATGAGGATAAAATCACTTCAGGACAATATTGTTTACCTGGAATCGAAAAACAAAAGAGGTAAGCTTGACAAGTTGATAACTATCAATAAAAACATGCTTTCAAGGCTTCAAAAAATTTGATCAAAACATTAAAAATCAGTAAATTATATTATGTTAAGAATAGGTAGCGATTGTAGTGGGATAGGCGCTTTCAATGAAGCATTGAAACGAAAAAATATTCATTATGAAAACGTATTTTCATGTGATTACGATTACTATGCAAGGCTTACATATCTTATAAATAACGGCACTCCTAAAGATATTAAACTAGCCAAGACCAAAGAACACAAAAGATATGCGGATAAGGTCAAAGAAATTGCATTAAGGGATAAAAATCCTAGTCAAAAAGAGAGTGAATTTTTGCAAGAAGCCAACGAATTCGCAAAGAAATTCAGTTTCTATTATCCCTTTAATATGTACCAAAGGGAAGTACCGGAAAAACCTTTGGATATCTATGTTTCTACGGTTCCATGTCAATCATTCAGCCTATCCGGAAAAAGGGAAGGAGAAAATGATAAAAGGGGAATACTGTTTTACAATAGTCTGGAATTTATCCGGGAGAACAATCCAAGGTATTTCATTTTCGAAAATGTAAAAGGTCTATTAAGTCATGATAAGGACCCGAACGACCCTAAAAACCCTATAGGTAGGACTTTCAATAAATGGGTGCACTACTTGGGAGGAAAAAGCGTAGATGGTGTATTTCCTATATTTCCAAACGATTGGGCAGTACCGTATCACATATACATCAAAGTAATAAATGCAACCGAATTCAATGTACCCCAAAATAGGGAAAGGGTGTTCATAGTCGGAATCCGCGATGATATGGATAATAATTTCACTTGGCCCAAGCCATTACCACTCACCAAAAGGTTAAGGGATGTACTTGAAGATGAAGTGGACGAAAAGTATTTTTTGAGCGATGAACAGGTAGCCAATATGATGAACTCTAAAAACCCAAACATTGAAGGGTTTATCAATCAGGAAACACAGGCATCAAAAGTATATGGTATAGATAGGGTTTCGCCCACCATATCAGCAGGAACCCACGGTTATGCAAATGGATTTATCAAAGTCAAATCGGCAACTAAATGCGGTTATGAAGTTGCACAACCAGGAGACAGCGTCAACTTAAGCGTACCAAATTCAGTAACAAGAAGGGGAAGGGTAGGAAATCAAGTAGCGCAGACATTGGACACAGCATGTAATCAGGCTGTAATTGTATTAGGAGGAAGAATGGTCGGTAGAAATCCAGAAAATCCAAAAAGCAGAAATTCAGGGGAAGATTTAAAGCAAATGATTGAGATTAATGAAAACCCATTGATTTCAAACACCTTGAGTACAGTACAAAAAGATAATTTGCTTATGTACAAAGTAATACAATTAAATCCTTCCCAAGAGAGCGGAGGTGTACAACCATATCAACAAAACAGGATTTATGACCCAAACGGATTAAGTCCAGCGATTGTTTCAGGTCTGGGAGGTGAAAGAATGCATAATATCCAACTTGGTTACAGAATAAGAAGACTCACCCCAAGAGAGTGTGCAAGGCTCATGGACTTTCCAGATGATTTCAAGATAGAGGTAAGCGATACCCAAACCTACAAGCAAGCTGGAAACTCTGTAGTAGTGGCTAAATATGAAAAACTATTGGAAAAAATATTGAAGTAAAATGACCTTAGAAGACAAGAATTATTTTGAGAAAATGAATGAAAGATGTAATCGAAGATCTACAAAGCTACAAGAGGAATCACATTTACATCATATACAACTTAATAAAAATGGAGATTTTTCCAGAGAAGCAACCGCACATATATGGAACTATAAGAAGTTTGCTGAGCTGCAAATATTTATCGAAGAACTGATCGAAACGGTAAACATCCAAAAGAATCAAATAAAGAATTTACAGAATAAATTAAAAACGAATGGGAAGAAAGAAGGAAACAAAAAGAGTGCTTAGATACGTAACTGCATTGATACAGGCTTTGATCGGTTGGATTTTGATTCTAGTATTTAATGAAAGGATTGAGATTGATACAATTACTAAAGATTCCATACTTGCCTTAATCATTTCAATTGTTGGTTTTATATGGATTTATAAAGGAGTGAACAAAATTATGAAGCAAATTAAATAACATGAAAAACTGGAAACTAACCAAGGAACAAGAATACAAAGGCTTCAAAGAAATCATTCCAGAAGTATACCCGGATAACATAGAAGACTGTTTAAATATACTTAAAAATATAAAGTATAAAAGTTTTGGATTTGGAATGATGTATTTATATTACAGATATGATAACGGGTGTTGGTCGGTGATATTTAGAAATGCACGAAATTTTGAAAACGAAATTTCAGAAGAAAAAGAAGCATTGAAATCGCTTCATAAGGCCTTTGATTTTCTTAAAAATCTACACAAAAACCTATAAAATGAAACTAATACCACTATCACAGTACATAAACAACCTGCTAATTTCTGATGTATCATTACTGAGCGAATCATCATTAATTATACATGAAAGGAAAATATTAAGATCTATTGTTAGATACAATGATTTCCTCCAACAAGAATTAACCTTGGGAATGTTCATCCCTTGTGATGAAGAAGGGAAACCGATGGAAGAACCGAGAGAGGACAATTTTAATACAGGGGATTTAGAAACAGACTATAACAGCTACGCAAACTATTTCAATGAATACCAGGAAGCAAAATCAAAAGTGTTGTTTAAGGGCGTGGAGATACAAAAAGATAAAAAAGGGATAGATTTCTATAACGGTATAAGAGTTCACAATAACGTTAAAAATATTAGTGATATGTGGTCTATTGTGTTTGTAAATGGATTACCAAGAAATTTAAAAATAAAAACCATAGAAGACCTAGTAAACAGAGTATTACGTTTAGAACTAACCGAATACGCAATAGAAAAACTAAAGTGAAATGATAACAGGGATATTGATAATATGCATTTTAATTCTCTTGGCAATTCTTGTTCTATTCTTAATGAATGAAACCCAAATTGATAACCAAGTAAAAATAACCCAGAATCAGCAAAAAATAATGAAAAACCATTTAGAAATATTTAAATCTTCAGATGTTTTTTAATAATAATTCATTCCCCACAAAAAAAAGCCCCGGAACCACCCAGAGCTTTAAAACCAAACAAACATATTTCGAATACAATTCAAAGCCAAATATAACAAATTAAAACTTAAATTATCAAAATAACCTACATATTTTAAGTATATTTACACTATGGGCAAACAAATTCTAATAGAAAAGCTTCCAGAAGAGATTAAAAAGTTAGCAATGGAAGAACATATTAGACAGAAGAAAGAAAAGAGGATATCGCCTTCAATAAAACCAAAGTACCTTGATACCGCTTTTTTCTTCGATAAATCTCTATTTGGGAAAAAGTATTGGGAAGGAATACAAAAAAGGTTCTGCCCAAAATGGAAGATGAACCCGGAAGCCCAAGCAACTAGTTCGGAAAGGACGGGAACTATTACAATACTATAAATGGACGTCATACAAAATGCAATAGAATCCATTAAAAAGGGAAGACCTAACGATAACGCTTCCATAATAATTTACGGTTACGATATCAATGAGTTAATCGACAACCCAGAGGATATTAAAAAACTCCATATAGTAAAATTGGATTAGAACAAAAACAGTAATAAAATTGGATTGGAACGAAGAAAATAAGGCAGAAGCATTTCAAAGAATATGTGAGCACATATCAGAAGGAAACTCTTTACGTTCCGCTTTAGGACTTCATGATACACCTTCAAGAAGGACTTTCTATTCATGGTTAGAAAATGATGAAAAAAAGGTAGAACAATACGCGCGTGCGTGTGAAGAAAGGGCAGAGTTTCATTTTGAAGAAATTTTCGAAATAGCGGACGATTCTTCTGCAGATAAAAAAATACTGAAAGATGGTACGGAAGTAACAGACCATGAAGCGATACAGAGATCAAGACTTAGGGTCGACACAAGAAAATGGGCGCTTTCCAAGATGCAGCCTAAAAAGTACGGTGATAAGATAGACGTTACCACAGACGGGGAAAAAATAAACAACGACTTCACGTACAACGTTGTCAGCAATTCCAAAGATGGGTAGGCAATTGGATGTAACGGTAGTATGGCAAAAGAACTTCCAAGCCATTAACCGGAGAATGCTCTTTGTATCCTTAGAAGGAGAGTCGGACGAGCACTACAATTGCAAGGTTTATGCATATTCCGATATAGACGAAAACTTTGATTATGTCGATGATTATGAATTTGAAAAAAAGGTTTTTGATTATGAACCCAAGAAAATCCACCATTCCGAAGAAATAACGGGCTATATCTGCTTTCATGACCAAGAACATGAAGAACTAAAGAAAACCTATGTAAACGA
Source organism: Spongiimicrobium salis (assembly GCF_043678055.1). Classification (NCBI taxonomy): domain Bacteria; kingdom Pseudomonadati; phylum Bacteroidota; class Flavobacteriia; order Flavobacteriales; family Flavobacteriaceae; genus Spongiimicrobium; species Spongiimicrobium salis. Next base: position 1,209,923 of record NZ_JBHEQA010000002.1, on the reverse strand, counting down.
AGCTAAACGAGTTCTATCCGATCATATCCAGAACCGCTATAAGTATATAAACAATACCGGAAGTTCCAGGAGTTCAAAAACCTACAGCATTATCGATATCATAGATTGGTATTGCAAAGTGAACAGTAACAAAAGGGCTACCGCTTGGAGGGACACCAAAAAGAGCTGTAAAGATACAGTGCTAAAGGACTTCCTTAAACGTCTTAAGACTACGGGAAGATTTATAAGGAAGCAATTCAATAAATCGGAATCCTACTATGTCTATGGTGATTATGATGCGGGAGACGAAACGACATTCGAGATACATGGGGGAGACGATGACGAAACGGTACATGGGCTTACCCAAGATCTTGCATGGCTCAATGAACCCTACAACATAAGTCAAGAAACATTTGATCAGATAGACCAGCGTACAAGCGATTTCCTGATTTTTGACCTAAACCCAAAGACAAAGCATTGGAGCGATACCATTAGCAAGAATTGGCGATGTAAGAATATCTATTCTACATTTAGGGATAACCCCTTCTGTCCAAGAGAGCAGAAAAGGAAGATACTTAGCTATCAACCCGTTTCCTATGCACAGGTAGTAGTAGATGGAAAGATAAGCCTACAAGACCTGTACGGTTACGATCTGAAAGAAAACAAGTTTCTTTTCTCGAAATCCGAAATAAACGAGATCCATCGATGCAAGGAAAATGAAAGAAGTATCAACGGGTCCAAACCAACGGCCAACGCTTATATGTGGGAGGTGTACGGCCTTGGTATCAAATCCGAGAAGCCAAATAAGATATATTCGAAATGGAAGAAGATTTCTGTTTCAGAATACTTGGCGCTTCCGTATGACGAGTTCTATGGCCTAGATTTCGGACAGGCAAACCCTACGGCCATAGCGGGTATAAAATACAATGACGGCACTTTCTATTTCCACGAGCTTCTTTATAAGCCCGAAAGAGAAATGGAAAATGGGCTTATCCATGAACTTGAAAGGATAGGAGTAGATAAGTCGGCACAAATGATCTGCGATAGTGCCAACCCCGAAAAGATATTGGAACTTCGAAAGGCCGGATACAATGCAATGCCAGCCTTTAAAAATGCCGGAAGCGTATTCAGTGGAATTTCATTGATACAACGGGCGAATGTATGTTACACAGGTACTTCTTCTAGTTTAGAAGGTGAATATGATGAATATAGCTGGGATAGTGATAGATTAGGAATATTGGACAAACCTATTAAGAAGAACGATCACTTGCTAGATGCTATCAGGTATTGCGTCAGTTATCTTGCTATTAAATTGGCGATAACTATATAGTTACTGATATAATTAATTATATATGTAAAAGTATTAGGATATTACATATATATGTTTTATATTTGTAGTGTAAAACAAATAAATAGAAAGTATGACGACTTTAGAAATAATTATCGAAACAGTAAAGGAAACAGCAATAGAAATGATTAAAACAGGAGCTTCTGCAAATGAAGTAGCGACTCAAATAGCTAATAAATTCGGTAATGCTAATGCTAGATTAATAATGACAGATATAGCAATTGATTTGGGAATGATAGACGAATCAGAACAATACTTATCACAATTTTAGGGATAAGTATATAATTGAAAGGTATGGTAAGATACGAAGAAACATATTGCAAATTATTAACTGGCGAATATACAGGAAGCAAAAGCGTTATTAAAATGGCTTTAGATTATGTTATAAATCAAATAAAAATACATAGGGATATACTTAAAGAATGTTATTTTGAATGTATAGCAGATGATTATTTTAAATACATTAACGCAATTTTAATTTATAGAAATGGCATACATTTATCACAACAAAGAAACTGAGGAATACAAATTATTTTCTAGTATAAAAGCCTTGTCCGATAATACAGGATTGAACTATGACACCCTTTCATACCAGTTTAGCCGTAAGGGTCGCTTACAGTATTCCAAAAAAGACGTTTTTGTTATAACGAGAACAGAAGCCATAAGTAGTAAGCGGAAGAAATGAAGGAAAACAAGCAAACCGCTAATTTTAAACAAACAAAGAATAATGGTACTATATAATTTTTTTACCGAGATAGTATCCAAAGAGGATACCGAGAAATACGAAAATCTATTGGCTGCAGAAGAAGACATAACCAGGATTTTTAAAGGGCAGGGCCATTGCAGAGTAGTGAAATCGGAAAATAACGGTTATTCATTAATGGGCCAAATCTATGGATCGGACACGACTAAGGGCGACACGGACCTGTTGGCAATTTTACAGGGAATCAAATACACATGGTTCGATGCCCACCAACCACAAATAAACAATATCCAATCATAAAGTCCGAAACTAAAAAACCGCCAACGGTTACCCGGTGACGGTCTTAACATCGATTAATCATAACGTTAACTTTAATATTTGTGTGAGTTCACGCGGTGCAAACATACAAAATAATTACTATTTTTAATTAGACCAAATAAAAATAATTGTATATTTGAATGTAATTACTTGATTTACTTATGAATTGTAAGAATTGTAACAGGCATTTGGGATATATCGAAAGTGGAGATGTCCTTTGCAAATGCGGTCATTACAACATCATAAGGACAGGAAAAAAAACAAAACTCGTGGTAAAGTCACTGTACAGCCCTAAAACTTCAATGGCGACCGTCCAAGGATCGCAATAGGCTGGTTTGGCAATACATTATTGGGAAAGGCGATAAGGGTAATCCGCAACAAGGACGGACAATACTCCTATTGGCTCGATGGTAATGAAAGTCTTTTGGAAGGGGATTATTTAAAGCTATCACTTTCCAATATGGCCCTTCTTACGGCATTCGATATGACCAGTTCGATGGTCAGTAGGGGAAGACCAATCGTTACCGATCTAAAAGGCAAGGAGTTGCCCGATGATCCATTCGTAAAAAAGATTTCAAATCCCAACTATTTTCAATCACAACAGGATTTCATATACCAACACCAATGGTTCAAGATGCTCGGCACCAATGCGGTAAGAGTGATCAAAATTAGGAATAAAGGTGAAGCTTCCGATATTGATAATGTAAAGTCGTTCAACAATCTCATTCCTTCATGTATCAATTGGAAGGATGTCAACAAGTTGGATAAAATGATCATTTCCAATAGTGATTTCAAGAAGCTTTTACTGCAAGAGATCGAATACAAGGTTGGAAGCAAAGAATATCCTATACCGTTATCGGATCTGGTCTTTTTCTATGATATCACCAATGGAATGCAGAACAATTCTGTATTCAAATCACCTAGCCGAATCAAAGGAATAGAGCAAGAACTTAGGAATATCCAATTGGCCCAAAGATCCAAAAACATCAATCTCCAATGGGCTCATAAGCATATCGCGAGCAATGAGGGTATGGAGATGAACGTATCAAAGAACCTTGGCGACCAGGAACGAGAGGAAGTGGAAAATAAGATTATGCGCAAGGACATGATAGCCACCAACGCAAAGATCAATATCCAATCCTTAGCCCCAGATTTTAGAAAACTCCAATATGATCAGGGTATATCCGCAGACTGTACAAGGGTGTCAATGACCTTCGGTATAAACAGGGACGCACTTAACTGGTATCTCGAAGGTGCAAGTACCTATGAAAATCGCGAGAACGGCATTTTGGATTGGCTGCAAAACACCATTCAACAACAGGCAGACGATTGGGGCAATACCTGGACCAATCATTTTGGATATATGGAACAGGGAAAGAAGATAGGTCTGGACTTTTCACATTTGCCCATCATGCGCTTAGTGGAAAAAATGGCCCGTCAATCACGAAAAGAGCAAGCGGACATTGTAAAGATATTGACGGATGCTGGGGCCACATTGGAGAGTGCCGCAGAATTCGCAGAAATAGAAAATCTAGTATCAAATGGGGAAAGTGGACAAGGAAGCCTTAAAAAGGTCGTGTAAAGAAAAAAAGAAAGCCATGGGTGAAATGGTACTAAAAGAAAAGTGTGAAGCATGTGAATCCGATTGCACCCAATCATGTAAAAAAGATCAGTTATGAGCTTAGCGTTACCGGAATTCAATACCAAAAGGGAAAAGTTCGATTTTCTAAGGACAAATAAGGACAAGCTTATTGCCCAAAAGAAAAGTATTATCAAAGAAGCAGATGGTTTTGCGTTTGTCAAAACTCCTACTATTTCCAAATATGGAGCAACTAAAATGGACGGTACGCCTATTGATGCAAACGTCGATAAGCTACTAGTAAAGGCGGTGATCAACACTACCAACATTATGGACAGCCATTACGATGTACACCTTCCCGGATTATGGAAGAAATCCCTAAGTGAGAATAGAATGATCATGCACGTACAGGAGCACAAATCAAATATGTTCGACAAGATCATAAGTGATGGGGAAGACCTAACGGCATATACAAAAAATTATACATGGAAGGATTTGGGTTACAACGTATCCGGGAATACAGAAGCTTTGATGTTCGATTCTTTGGTAAAGAAATCCCGTAACCCTTACATGTTCGATCAATACCGTGATAAATACGTTCGTAATCACAGCGTGGGGATGCGGTACGTAAAATTGGTCTTATGCATCAATGACGAAGAAAATGGGGGTGCAGAGTACGAAGCATGGGAAAAGTACATAAAAGAGGTCATAAATAGGGATTTCGCAGAAGATAAAGGATTCTTCTGGGCCATAAAAGAAGCAAGAGTAATAGAGGGTAGTGCAGTTCCTTTAGGGAGCAACACTATCACTCCTACTTATAGTATGGAAGCCGCGAAAGCACTTTCACAGACAAATGAAGCCGCGAGAGCACTTCGAGAAAAACAAGTTAAATTTTATCTAAGTTAAAAATGGATTTTAAAGAATTTTTAAAGAAAAAGGGTATTTCCGAAGAAGATTTCGCGAAAAAATCACCCGCAGAAATGGGCGAACTGCATGCTGAGTTTAATTCAGAAGCGATCAAGTCCATCAAAAAAATGGTAGAGGATAAAGCAAGTCCTGATGACGTTTCCAAAGCTATTAAAGAGCTAGAGGACACTATGAAGGAATTTGTAAAGACCGATGCCCTGAAAGCACTTGAAGAAAAAATCGAAGATCTCAATTCCGAGATTACATCTTTGAACGAAAAAGAGGTGGCCCCAGCGAATACCAGCTTTAAAAGTATGGTAAGCGAAGCCCTTAAGGAAAATCACGAAAAGTTAAAGCAGTTCCATAAGGATGCAGTAAATGGAACGGGATCTTTCAAAATCGAGATCAAAGCACCTGCAGTAACAACGACAGGAAACATCACCCCCAATGGAGCAGCGGATATTTTTGCATCACAAAGCGTAAGTTCCGTAAGTCAAGTACCGCGTGAAGAAATCTTTTTGGAACAATACTTCGATGTTGGTGATACCGACCTAGCTTCCATTCCTTATGTAGATGAATTACCAGGGGAAGGTGATGCAGCAATTGTGGCGGAAGGATCTCTTAAGCCACTTATCGATGTGGATTACGTAACCAGTTATTCCCAGCCCAACAAGGTTGCGGGAGTTATGAAGGCTACCGATGAATCCCTTTTCGATTACAAGTGGTTGCAATCGGCTATTACCACGACACTTAAGCGTAAACATGACATTGCAAGGCAACAAGATCTATTGGCAGGGGCTAAGGGATTGGACGCAATGGCCACACCTTTCAACGCTGCTATCTTGGGTACAGTAAAGGTAGATAATCCTCAATATTATGATGCCATTGCAGCATTGGTCGCTGGTATGGCAAACGATAGTGAAGGGGTATATGTTCCCAATATCGTCTTTGTCAACACTTTGGACAATCTGAAGAAGAAATTGACAAAAGATGCTGATGGCAATTATGTAATGCCACCTTTTTCGGATGCCAATGGTAATGTTATCGATGGTGTAAGGATCGTCGCCAAGCCAAGCCTTACGGTAGGAGAATTTATTGTTGGGGACTTCAAAAATGTAAAGATCAGAAACCTTTGGGGGTATACCGTGCGTTTTGGATGGGAAAACGATGATTTCACTAGAAACCAGATTACTATGGTAGGGGAATCACGATATCATATTTATGCAACCACCAATGATAAACGTGGTATCATAAAAGGAACTTTTGCAGATGTAATAACCGCATTAACGGCAGTATAAAATGGGAAATACAGCACAGAATAATACGAAAGAGGTCAAATCCGAAAAGAAGAAATTGACCAGCTATTGGGATACCGAAGAGGTCATCTATTTGAAAGATCACGGTGAAATGAAAAAAGGTGACAAGGTCAAAAAACATCCCAATACGGCCCAGATGCTAAGAGATCATAAAATCGTGAAGTAATGTCAATTATCAACAGCTCATATTTTGTATCGGACCTATACCTGCCACAAGTAGGTGAGGGCGCTTCTTCCATTGTCAATAATGAAGGATCGCTAAATGAGTTCATTACAATCTATGAGCCGGAGATACTGACTTATGCGCTCGGTAGTAAACTTTATTCGGAATTCATCCAGCACATCCAACAGAATGGGACCATTTCAGCTTCTGCCGATCAAAAGTGGAATGACCTATTGAACGGTATTGAATATGAAAAAAACGGTATTACCCATTTCTGGAAAGGGATTGTAAGACCGTTCGGGACGTTCAAAAAGTCGTTCATAGCCAATTACGTTTGGTACAAGTATGTATACGATAGCATTACCCAACATACAACGTTGGGGATAGTCAAAGCGGATGCGGAAAATTCAAAAACCGTATCCGCCAATCGTAGACTTACTGATGTATGGCGGGATATGATAGATTGGTATGGTGGCACTATCGAAGGAAATTCTGTAACGTGTTTCTCCCATGGGAATTATCATTTTGAAGATCACTTTAATGGTCATGGGAATACCAAAGAGGTGTCTTTGTACACATTCCTTTCCGATCATTCGGATAATTATCCGGGGTGGTATTTCACTCCTTTGGAAAATAAAAACGAATGGGGGTTATGAGCGTAGATGTATCAAAAGTCTTCTACGATTTATTTGCGACCATTCCGCTATTGGGAGGGAGCGATAGACTTGTTTTTGATATGGGAAGCAAGGAATATTTGGGGGAAATCATCATTTCTAGACAAAAAAACAGGCAAAATGCCTACCCCTTATTGTTCCGTATCATGCCCAACGGTCACAAGATTCGAGAAGATCAGTCAAAGGGAAGGTTTGATTTCGTCCTTGCTCATAACACTAGGTTGGATTGGTTCAACGATCAAAGGTATGATAAGGTATTTCGGAAAGTACTTTTTCCATATATGGAACTCATAAGGCAAGCTTTTGAAGGGGCCAATGGAATATCGCTCATTAGGGATGCAGAAGGTTTTTGGACCGATATAAAAGAGTTTCCTAATTACGGTTTTGAATTCACTGAAGGAAACAGAAAGGAAAAAAAGACCAACCAAGTGGACTATTGGGACGCTATATCATTTTCAGTAGAGCTGGAAATAATGCAGGGATGTTCATACGATAGTATTGTCTATGACATACCAGTAATAACTTAAAAATTTAAACAATGGCAAGTAAAAAGGTCAAGAAAACAAAATACGTATTGAAGGGCTTTCTAGAAGTTGGCTTGGACAAGGATGGAAACCCGGTGAAAATTTATAAGCCAGGGGATTCCATCGAATGCACCAAGGAGTTTGCCGATCAATTAAAAAAGGAAAATAAAATTTAGAAAACATGACTGTAGAAGAATTAATTAATCTGGGCGCTTGCGGTGCGGGCGCGGCTTTAGGGTCTAACCTTTCAGGGGGATGCTTACAGCAAATTCAGGCAGCTTCGTCAATTTGGGCATTGAGTCCAAGTTTTACGTTCGATCCTGCAAGGGAGTTGAACTTGGCGTATGTCCAAGAGATACAGGCAACCGGGAACCTTATTGTTTTAAGGGGCATCAATAGTTTTGAGGAAAACGGTAATGCAGATGCAATCGAAACCTTGGAAGATGATACCCAAGAAGTTACCAATGAGGGTAAATATATGTTTATGGCGACCTATAAAAAGGGGCTATATAATAATCGGGTATTGCACTCATTGAAAGGATTTGGGGGATGGAAAATTGCCATTGTGGACAAAGCAGGGGCAATCTTTATGACCCAGAATGCAAATGGTATCGCACAGGGTTTCAATACCGGGATGATACAACCCGAAAAAATGACTTTTGCCAGTAATACGGTAGCGGCCAAGGAAGCTTTGAAATTCCAATTTTTGGATCGTTTTGAAGTAGATGAAAATTATGTTTTCATTGAACGGGCAAATCTGGATTTTGATCCTAGATTGGTGGATGGTATCACAGAGGTGAGATTGACGATACCCGTTAATCCAGCGAATGCAGATACATCGATCAGGGTAAAGGCAGTGCGGGACCAAGATGGTAAATCCCCCATCCTTGATCTTGAATTTGGCGATTTCTTATTGAAGAAGAACAATGTTACCGACAATCCAACGGCAAAGGCTGCAGTGGCTGGGGATACGACATTATCCGATCTTACGGTAGCGGCATTGTCAACGAACGATGTTTTGGAACTAAGTCTTTATGATTCGGCAAACAATAGGTCCGTGATCAATAAGAACGGAAACCTTTATAAGTCCGTTACGGTCTCTAAAACAGTAGCGTAAACTAAAAAAAATACCCCTGCTCTTGGGTGGGGGTACTTTTACTATGATCACTGCAGCATCCCCATACATAGAAGCATTGGACAAAATGCTAAATGATGTAGAGGGAGAAGCCTATAAGATCATATACAGTCTTGAACAAGAAATTATTTCCCTTAACCAGAACAAACAATTGTTCGAAAAGGGAATCAATAAAAAAGGAGTCCGTTTAGAGCCGTACTCACCCTTCACAATCGCTCTAAAAAAACAAAAAGGAGAAGTCTTCGACCGTACAACTCTTCTCGATACGGGTGACTTCTACGAAAATTTTTACGTCTACGCTAGGGACGGGAAATTCGGGGTTTTCTCTTCGGATGCAAAAACTCCATTGCTTACTAAAAAATACGGCAAGGACATTTTTGGCCTTACCACGGATAACGAAGGAAAAATAAACGATAAGGTTTTACAACAACTTATAGAATGGATATTCAAGAGACTGCCGCCAGTTTAAAATACTACACTACATGCTCAGATCTTCCGATTTGGAACTTCACGAAGTATGTTGAAAAGTTGGACGGTAGATGGTTGTTGAGGGAATGGAACGAAATAGAGAAGGTCAATGTTTCAGATTGCGCTGTATGGCCCGAAATCATAAACGAATATTATGAAATCTTGGACGATAGCGATGCTTACGAAAATTTTAGGTTACAGGGCGAAATAGGGGCCTTGGAATCTAAAATGTATATCTGTTCCATGATCATGGATGCCATTTTGACCAACTCAATGACGGAGGAATCAAGGAAAGAGCATTTTAAGGAATTGGCCGCTTGGGGTTTTGCGTTCAATCAATCAAAGGTAGAAAGCGAATTGGAAAGGTTCAATGTGTGGCTATTATCGATCAAAACAAAAATAGGATTTATAAAAAATGACCTTAAAAAAATCCAAACAGGGAAAAAAGTAAAAACGAGAATAGAAAAGGCGCAAGTAAACTTGGAGAATGCCACAGGGAGGAACAATATAGACCTTAAGACCACATCCGTTGCAAAATGGATAGAATTGATAAAGAGCGCTGAAGAAATGGCTTCCCAAAAAAGAAAAAATAACCGTCATGTCCAATAATATAACCGCTTTACAACAGGCAATAGCCCTGATCGAAAAATTGAAGGGACAAGTTACCGACCTTAGCACAGGACTTGTGGAGATATCCAAGGCCGGAAGGGAAGTTAACGGTAATTTTGCAAATATCCGCTTGCCGAAAGAGTTGGAAAAGAGTCTGGAAGCGAACAAAACATTGATAGCGCAATTCAACCAGAACGCCAAGGAGCGGGAACGATTGGAAAAAGCCCTTGAAAAAGCGATTGCCAAACGTTCAGAAGCCGAATCCAAGGTAAATAAGGAGATTGTCAAGAATAGGCACGAAATTCAATTGATAAACAAGGCATTGAAGGATGAAGCTGTATTGAGCTCTAAATTATCAAGCGCCTATCAAAAATTATCCGTAAAGCATAGACAAGCGGCTGATACACTTAGAAATTATATTGCCCAAGGACGATTGGGCAATGAGACCCAAAGAAAATTCAATAGGCGTATAAATCGCGCTCAGAAGGAGTTTGATCGTTTAGATAAAAAAATTAAAAAAGCTGACAGCGCAATTCGGGATTTTCGAAGGAACGTGGGTAATTATACTACCGCTCTAGGTAAAGCGAATTTAGCTTTTAGAAATTTTGCGGGAATATTTGGAGCATATTCAGCTTTACAGATTTCGAAAGAAATATTCGATCAGATCAAGGCTATTGACGCAATGAACAAAGCCTTAAAACAAATTACCGATAGCACGATTCAATTTAATCAAGCAAATCTATTTTTAGAAAAATTAGCCGATGAAGCCGGGGTAAATATTCTGAAATTATCTAAGGCGTATGTAAAATTCTTCGCAGCAGCCAAGAATACCAATCTTACACTAATCGATACACAAAAGATATTTCGAAATGTGACCAAGGCGGCTTCAATTTTAGGATTGTCAACTGCCGATACCGAAGGCGCTCTTAGGGCATTGGAACAGATGCTTTCAAAAGGAAAGGTACAAGCTGAAGAAATTAGAGGGCAATTGGGGGAAAGATTGCCGGGGGCATTCCAGATTTTAGCGCGTTCTATGGGTTTGACAACCCAGCAATTAGATAAGCAATTGGAATTGGGTAATGTAATAGCAAGCGAGGTTCTACCAAAATTTGCTGCGGAGCTGGAAAGGACTTATTCCTTAGATAAGGTGGATAAGGTCGAAACTATCAATGCCGCTCAAAACAGATTGACTAACTCTTGGTTGGAGTTTGTAGAATCCGTAGAAAATGGTGAAGGAGCAATTTCAAAGGTGTTTACGAACATATTTACCATTTTATCCAATGCGATCAAAGGTTTTGAATTTTTGTTCAAGAGTGCGGAGCAATTAAATAAGGAATTCAATGATAAAGTTGCTGCAGAATCCTATGCCAAAGAATTGGAAATATTACAATCCGTTGCAGAAGAAACAGGAGAAACAATGAAGGACGTAGCTTCACGTAGTTTCTTTGATTACACCAAAAGTTTGGAAAGAGCTAAAGAAGAGGTTGAAACTATAAACTCTTCTATAAGAACGCTGAATAAACTTATAGATGACTCTAAAGATGGTGAAGGAGTAGTAGATATGCAAAAATCCTTAGAAGAGGAAAGGAAATCATTAGAAGAGGCCAACATAGCAGTGTCCAAACGCGAAGGGCGTTTAGAAGCTTTAAACTTTGTGCTTCGCAAAACGACCGACGAGGTGCAAACATTGAATAAAGAAACTAAAAAAACGAAAAAAATACGATTGCCAAAGCTGGATAAAATCGACAATGGCGCTGTTGGTGCAACTGTGGACGAACTCAGAAAACTTGAAAAGGGAGCAAAAAGGATAGAAGAAATTTTAGAAGCGGTCAAAGTAAACATTACCCAATTAAATCCAGATGGTGAGAATATAAAAATTGGAATCGAAGCTGTATCTACGGTCGATAACCAAGAGTTGATCGATGCATTAAAGAGGGATGTAGATGCCCATAAAAAGGCCCAAGAAGAGAAAACAAGGTACACCAAACTAAGTACCGAAAAACAGCACGAATTACTAGGTACGCTTTTTTCTACCTTCTCTGATTATTACGGATTGGACCTATCCGCTTTCAGTGATATCATAGATCAAAAAAGCGCACTTGAAATAGATTATGCCAGTACGGTGAAATCGATAAACAATGCGATTTTAGGAAGTACACTGGCAAGGTATGACAATGAAATAAGGGCTAACCAAGAAAGACTAGATCTAGTTCTAAATGATGAAAACGCCACCGAAGAAGAAAAGGAAAGAGCGAGAAGGATAGCCGAAGAAAAAGAAAATCAGATACGGACAAAACAGGCACAGGCCGAACGCAATGCAACACTAATTCAAATTGCCATTGATACAGCAGCCGCCATTGTAAAGGCAACCGCACAAACGGGAACTTTAGCGCCTTTTGTTATTCCTGGAATAATAGCCATAGGGGCCGCACAAGCCGCTTTTGTAGCCGCACAGCCATTGCCACAGTTTAAGGACGGTGTGGAAAACTTTGAAGGAGGTAAAGCGGTAATAAACGATCAAAAAGGGTCAAGCTTTAGGGAAATAGTTGAAACCCCGGACGGAAAATTAAGCATGTTCAAAAATAGGAACCAAGTGGTCGATCTTCCAAAAGGTACAAATGTTTACAGTGCCAGCGATTCCATAGACCTAATGAAGAATCTGAACGCTTCAATTTTAATGACAACTTTTGAGACGCAGGAAAGCAAGATAGATTCAGCCCTAATGATGATGAGCTTCAATGCTTCTTTGGGTAAGATGGAAAAGGAATTGAACCTTCTGAATAAAAACATGGACAGGTATTCGAAAAGGCCGAATGTGGTTAAAAATCATGTGACCATCCAACCTCCAAAACGTACTAAGATATGATAGGATATAACGATAACGTTAGGTTCGAACTGTTCTCTATTGAAAGGGGAATACAGGTCATACCACCTATCCAAGACTATGAGAGGGGAAATGCGGACGTGTTGGAAAGGGATGATGAAAGAGGGACTTTTATAACGTCGAAACCCGAAAATATAACCGTTGCTAAGGAAGGTAGGGATTATCTTTTGTTTTATAGGGGACTATATGGGGTAAAGGGAAATGTTAGGCTAAGGGAGTTCAGAAAGGATAGGACCAGTGTTAATGAGCGATGGATTCAGGTAAGTAACGTAGGTGTAAACCTTTCTTCTTTGACCTTTACGGAGACTACAGCTTCTTTTGAATCCATAGAAGGGGGCATGATGCAGATAATAGATTCCAGGTTCAATGATGATTACGATATATTATTAAAAGAGGATGAAGATGGTAATGCGATTTCCGATATTCCAACCGTAAACGTTCGTTTGGACGCTAGACAGATATTAAGAAGGAGTTTGTTACGTGTAGAGGATGGTACTGAAGTAGGGGCAATAGTTAGCGGGGCGGATGGTCTAAATGCCCGTGCTATTCCCTATAAAGTGGTTTACAATAGCGATAGGAACGATGTACAGGAAGTATTGGGCGATCAACTGAGCGCTTCAAGTGGAAATTATGCCAGTGTTACCGCAGATAAGGTCAGGAACGTACTGTATTTCAATGCGAATATCGATACAAAGGTAGTTTTAAACGGTAGGGTAGAGACGAGGATAACACAGGCCAATTCGGGAACTTTTGACCTTGATATCATCATTTATGAAAATGGTGTAGATCTTAACTTTAAGAGAAAGATAAATCTTGATAATTGTAACCCCAACGTCATAGGGGATACCTGTATTTTCGAATTCAATGAATACGAACTTGATATTTTAGAAGGGGAATCTTTTGCTATAGGTACACTCAGTAATACAAGTGACGGTATACGTTACGAGATTTTCGGGACTTCCATCAATATAAAGGAAGAAACCCTATTTCCCGTTACCTATACACAAGCAATTAGGCCATTTGATTTATTTACAAGATTGGTCTATCTAATAACGGGGGAAAAAGATGCCTTTAGGTCCAGTTTGTTCGAAACAGGGGGTAAATACGAAGATCTGCTTATTACACATGGGACATTTATACGCAATATGCCAAAGGTTTTAAATGAGGGAGAGGACGACGAAAGAAAATTACAGGCCAGTATTTCCCTAGAAGATGCCATAAACGGTTATAAGATAAAGGAAAGATTGGTATTTCAAGCAATTACCGTAGGAAACAAGGAGTATTTCACAATAGAGCCTTGGACATCTACTTTTAGGGAGTTCCGTAATGTAAGGCTTGGTACGACAACGAACAGTGTATTTCAATACCTATCCACTACTGATGAAGAAAGGGATGTACTTGGCGACAATTACTTTTCCACAATTACCATAGGGTCAAATTCAAGTGGAAGCAATTATGAGGAAGTAAACAACCTTTATTCTACTGCAGGGAAAGCGACATGGAACACCATGAACACCGCAAGCGAATCAAAGTACGAAGTTACCACCGATATACGAACGGGCGCGGAGGATGTGGAGATAATTAGGCAAAACCAATATACCGATAATCCGGATATCGATACCGATATGGACAACGATTTTTTCTTCCTGGATTGCTTCAATGCAGGGTTTGAATATCGTCTAAAAAAATGGGATGCTTATTTCGAAACGCAGCCCCAAAATGTATACAGCTATGAAACCAATTATAATTGGTGCTTCATACCGTCAATGCTTTTACAGGGGCACAGTTCATACATAAATTCAGGGCTTACAACACATCCAAATGAAAATTTGAGGTTCATATCCTCCAATTGTAACAGTTCCCTTGTTACAAGGCTTATAGGAGGTCAAGATATCGCTGAAGATGGAAATGTACCGCATTCAAGACTTGACAAAGCTAGGTTCATACCGTTATTGTACAGGTTCAAATTACCGATAACGGATATTATAGAGCAAGCTCTTTTGGCACGGCATACGGACGGTACTACGAATATGTACGGTAAAGTCACCTTTAGAAGCTCATGGGACGGACAACTATACAACGGAATAATCATAAAAGTAGATAAGAACAACGAAGGTAATTGGGAATTAATAGAATCTGTATAAAATGGCAAGTAGCACAATTGAAATCACTATAAACGTAATCCAGCCGAATCCTTCTCCTGAAACATTGGGTGCTATAAGATTTAGTCTTGATCAAGGTTTTCCCTTGCACCTTAATACGGTAGAAACAATAGTTCCGGGCGTTGCAAGTTCAAATCAAATGACAAGGGCGACACAGGGATTTGCCGCAGGGGGTACACCAACACAACAGGCCCTGTCCGATGAACAGGCCCTTTATTATAGTCAATCACTAATCCGGGATTATGGCAACATCATGTTCGGCACTGAAAAGATGTTCACGATTACGCGATCAGGGAATGTAGTGCGCATAGTATCCGCAAACGGGCAATTTATCAATACGTCATACGATGGTAATATTTTGGATGTGACCTTTACCGATGTTACGACAGGCCCTATACAGATACCCGTAACTTTAAATACCGCGATTACAGCAAACGGAAATTGTGATACTATAGATTATACGGTTTCTGCCAGTGGATCGGGTACACCCTTTACATTAACGGTAAACGGAACGAACGCAATAACCAATTGGGACGGAACCCAAGATACCATTTCCCTTAACAGGGGAGTTGATAATGTCGTAGTGATATTGAACGATGTAAACGAGAATGTTGCACAATCCACAATAAGACCGCCTAGAAAATTAATTCCTGGAGAGTTCAAGGAAAGGACAACACTTTTCGAGGGTTTCACCGATGTAGAGATAGAATCAGTCAATCCAGTTGCAAATACGGAACCGGAGTATTCCTTAGATCTTGAAACCGCAAGCAACGGCACCAATTACCAAACAAGCAATCTTTTTCCCAATATAACCGATGGAACGTATAAGCTTTTCATTAGGGATAGATATGGTTGTGAGGTTTCAAAGACAATTGTATTGTTATCATTGCCGGTTGGTACGGGTGATGGTACGGGGGAGCAGCAGACAGATTCCAGATATCTGGAAGTCGTTCCTTTGAACTCAATTCCTTTTTCATACAAGGAAACCATTACATCCACGAATAAAAAGAACCACACCAATACCATAGGTGTTACCGATATCACCCAATTAAGGTACAATCCGGAATACGGTTTCACGAATGAGGACAGACCACCAATTCAATTTAAATCAAGTTACCCCTACAACATTATGACCCTCCATAATTGTGATGGAACGAAAAATGATATCCCATTTATAGAGGTGGTGAACAATCTAGGGGTACAGGAAAAAGTTGACTGCAATATATTTCCACATTCCGAATCTGAAATAGGGGTGTATTTTGATGGTGGGAACCAATACCAACCATCCACAACGACGATTTTGGCAGACCCTTCTCCCTATACAGATACCGTACCAGATTGGATGGAAGAAGATCAATTGGTAAATATTGGGTCCGTTGGATCGAAAAGGATAAAGGAAATATCTTACCGAGAGGATATCAATAAGTTTTTCTTTATAGTGGACGGAACCGTTGCTACAGAATCAACGACCACTATACAGGTAACTTTCAACATACAGCCGTATAACTTGTTTCAATGTGAGGTGGATATGACGGAATCTTCAGGGAAATCATACATAACCCTAGAGGGAGGATATAATATTAATGGTGTAACAACGGTTGACCGTACAATGATATCGGAACCTTTCAAAAAAATAGAGGATAATGATAATTGGGTATTGTCCGAGTGGTATTCCGATGTAAACCTGGGGGGAATGGTCTTTGTAACAGGAATCAAGCATTTTATGCGTAATAGGGCAAAATTTAGACCTATATCCTTTGGGGAATCCCAATTGCTAGAAGGCGATGATAGGTCGTACAGCTTAGATCAGGTCAGGACCCTTGGGTATAGGGCCACATATTACCAATTGTCAACTAGAGTTTGGGAAACGATATCCAATGCCACGGGAGTTTCAAAATATGGCACGTTCAAGATCAACGGTCTGGTGCTCAATGCAAGCGGGGCACCTGAGCAAAAAGAATTTGGGGAGAGCAATATGAATAATCTAAACGTAGAATTCAGGTACGGAGGTAATTCGGTAGCGGTCAATGAGGATGTTATCGCGCTGAATCCAAGTACAGGGGTAGAAAATGGTGGAAGTACCGGGAAAGGGGCACTCGATATCACTCCGCATGACGGAAGGATAAGATTAACATTAAACGGAAACTTGTTAACGATAGGGGGTAGCCTTATTTACGCCCCAAGTGTTTAGTAACGTCCTCCCCGTTAACATGAACACTTCTATTGTCATGATAATGATGATGAACGGAGTTATCGATATAAGTTGAATCGTAGGGGTATTCATCTTTTGGTTTTCCAAAAACGGAATCGAAAATCGTCAAAAAAATAAAACGACCAAGCAGACCAGCGCCTATGACGATTAGCAGAAGAATCAATATACCCATGTTACAAATTTAAACATATATGGCCCCAAAGCCTTAAAATTCAATGATAAAAGCTAAATTTTAATTACAATTCTTATTTAGTCTAAATAAAAATAATTAAATTTGAATTATGTCTACCACTATCAATAACACTCTTGCCATAAATCAGTTAAATACTGAGTTTGCTGCTTTTCAATCTGCTACAAAGGAGGTAAGTGAACTGACAGATACGGAAAAGAATGGTTTTTTAAAAGAATTGAACATAGACCCGATAATCAACGGATTCCAAACGGAAAAGGCCGATAAAGTAAATGGTGACTTTACTACGCATGAAGTAGGGGACATTTTTAAAGGAGAAACCACTATAGGGGGAGATCAATACTATGTCAAGTACAAAGTAACATCATTGTCCTACGATATTTCCAATGAAACGGGACTTATAAGAATCACAAAAACATTATTGCTATGATATACTTCTTGAGCGCGATGAATCTATTCTTTTTGGGACGTGAAATCTACTTATATGTACAGAAAAAGAAAAAAGGGAAGTTGTTCCAGGTTAGATCATTGAGACAGGACAATCAGATAATGCTATTTGATGATAAAGGACAGATAACAACATTTTTAGAGAAATGAGAAATTTAATTATTATCGGGGCATTTTTTTTGTGTCTCAACATACATTGTCAATTTCAAGAGGTCAAGGGAACCCTATATGATGAACTTACACAGGCCCAACTTGATGCCCTACCAAATAGGGCCAAAAGAAATTCAGGGATATATTACAATACGACAACTGGTCAACATGTTAAATGGAACGGCACTGCTTTTGTTCCTATAGGGGAAGAAAACACCAATGACTTTATAACCTCAGTTTCGGAAACCGCAGGGGTTATCACCTTCAACATCCCAAACCAGTCAAATCCAACTTTATCCTTGAACAGTATAAACCTTAGTGCTTTCAACAATGATTTACCTCCAAGTGGGACAGGAGATTTTTTAGCGGATGGAAGTATTGGCATGACAGGGGCGTTTGATTTAAACCTTCAGAATTTGATCAACGGGGGAACCGGAAGCTTTTCTTTGATGAATGCCAATCTTATGGCCGTTGGAAGTGGCACTGGAAATCCGCGGATGAGATTCCAGACTTCGCCAGGATTTTACATCGACCTCGAAGGTACTGCATCATCACTTTCATATGGAGGTGTAGATTTATTAAGTCCAATATCCTCTAGTGTGATATCACAGCATACGCCCGTTAATTATGCCAATACGACATCCGGGACGACCTTAACTGGTTCCCTTTCCGGTATAGACGAAGTATTGGGTAATCTTGGTAAACTTGTATATACTAGTTCTTCGGGAAATAGGACTTTACTCCCCGGTGATATTATTTCAACGGCTTTTCCAAATAGGGGCAGAAGGGTATCCATTATAATTGATGATAATTCAACGATTACCATTGACGATACACTGCCCGTTGGCGTACCCTTTGTTTTGGGAAGTGGGGATTTAGCGGAAAAACTTACCATAGAGTTTAGCGGGGCCATTGTATACGGTGAGGGCGTGGAACTTGTAAAGGCTACGGAAAGCGTGAACAAAATAACGGTAGAATCGGGTAGGACCATTGTCATTTCAAAAGAGAGTTCGGGAAATTATAGGGCCGATGGTATGTGGGAGGTTTTTCAATCTGCTCTGGATCTTCCTTCTTTGGTGGTCAAGCAGACACCTGAAACTATCGATCCTACTGCTGTAAACGAAGGTGATGTTGTCAGTGTGTGGAACGATTCCCAAAGTGGTTTCAATGCAACTGCCGCCACAACGACAAGGGGTACGCTTCATATCGAAAATGGAGAGCGCCAAATATTATTTGATGGTGTAGATGATTTTTATACATATGGCAACGTACCACAATTGGATTTTACACCGGGTACGGACGAATTTACCATCGTCTTAAAAATAGGTCACGCAGTTAGCCAAACCAAGACACAACAATTAATTGCCAAAGCGCAATTGAATTCTACTAGTTCTGGGCAATATTCTATATCCTTAATTTCTAGTACACAAAGGTATTACGCAGGGGGCTTACAGTCTATCGAATCTACCGCATTTGCAGCGGGTGACGTAATCGTTATGGTCGTTCGGACAACTGGAATGGATGTGTATAGGAACGATGTTTTGATCGTGGATAATGAACCTGTAGGAACTGCTACAACTTCAAACGATCTATTGTTAGGAGCTAGATTTGATGGTTCTAGTCATAATTACGAGGGGAGTTTTAGCCATATAGCAATATTCAATGATGCAATATCTCGTTCCGAAATAACAGAAATTTTTAACGAAATAACACAATGAGAAAAATAGTTGTACTTTTCTTATTCATTGCTTTTTCTTTAAATGCCCAACGTGTTGTTTGGGATAAGATCAAAGGATTCCCTTCGTTATATGGTGAAGGAGCGGACCTTATTACAGGAGGAAGAGGAGGAACTTTATTTTTTATTACGTCCCTAGCGAATACGGAGCAAGCAACTTTTATCCCTGCCACCACCACAACAGAGGCCCATTACACCGGAACTTTATCCGGAGCACTATTAATGAGAAATGAAAGCTTGGATATAGTTCCAAGAGTATCGGGAAATGTAAATGGCACAGATATAAATATAACTTTTAGCGATCAAGGAAATAAGACTTATCACGGACATTTGGCCCCAGAAGGAGGTATTGCGCACATAAATGGTAAAATACAAATCGCAAATACTTCTAATATAATCATACGTTATTTAACCTCTAGAAATGGAAATAGCGCAGTACTTGAACAAGATGATCAATTATTTATAAATAGGTCAGAAAGAATAGCTCTGGACCACCTCTCTCTTGGATGGTCTGGCGATGAAATTTTCAACGTTTTCCCTGGAAGTACACCGGGCATTACATACGGAAATATAATTGTCCAGCATATACTTTTTGGTCAGGCTCGTTTCGGACATAATACAGGTGCGATTTTAGGCGCTTGGACTTTTGATACTGCCAATAGTATGCCTTTTCCAAGAGGTGAGATACATATGATCTTACATAAATGCTTCTTTTCTTCCGAGCAATCCAGAATGCCAAATATAGGCGGTAGATCGGGAACAGAGATAAGGGTTCACAATAATATAGGTTATGGTTGGGTGGGAAGGATCATAAATGTGAACGGCGACCCTAGACTAGATAGTTTTGGTAACTGGTACAAAGTAGGTCCAAGGACAATATCACCAGCAACGTTATCAATTTTAAATCAAGTACAAAATATAGAGGTTTCTGGCCCCACGATCTACACGGCTGGAAACTATGTACAGGGATTGTTTACTGACCCAAATGCTGACAATAGGCAGATATGGACCATGTTCGACCATACCAATTCAACTCCCGTACCAAACAACTATTTTATGGATACACCATTGGCAGTTTCAGAAGTAGGGTACTTCTATACATCTGCATCAGATGCCTATAGGGAAGTTATATCGAAAAGAAATGTGGGAAACAATCGTAGTACAAATTCTTTAGGAGATCCGATTGTTCAATTTGATGTAATCGACCAAGGATATTTCGATAAATTCTTAAATAGGGAAGATACATGGCAACCTGAATCTGAATGGATACACCCAACTAGACTTTCAAACGCATTTTATACCGATACTAATTGGAATTCTATCTATGATCCTTTTGAATCCGAAAACAATATAGTCGCTTCAACACAGATAAAAGAGCAGTATACGTGGCAGGGTGTGACATATGTGAACAAGGCGGGATACAATGCGCGTGATGCCTGGAGTTTTATTGTGGCCGGACAGATTGAACCCACTATTCGGAATACAAACGGAAATGTAAAAAAAAGCAAGATTTGAGATAATATCAATAAAGTAAAATCTGGAATATGGACAAAATAGACAAAGCAACGGGAATTAGGAATTTTGCAGTAAAAACCCTGCTGGCTGTTATCGGTTTGTACTTCGTCATTGGTACGGGCCACAAACATGTAGCTGATCTCTGTAACGAACTTCAATGGGACAGATCTGATACCTATTTAATGATTTCAGGATTTATCCTTGCTGCCGGTGCAGCATTCTATAATCGCATCATAGATGCTGGTATAAAAAAATTCGAAAAGTAATGCTTAAACTATTTTTTATATGTCAAAACATCAGCGAGAATATAAGTACGGTTTTGACATTTGGTCTAGCTGTGACCTTTCCCACTATACTTAGCGTTATAGCTTCATCTTTGGCTATTATATGGTGGTTGGCAAAATTCTATGATAAGTATGAAGATCGATTGTCGAAGATTGAATGGAAGAAGTTTTTTAAACGTAAAAGGATCGATAAATGAAGCCATTACATGAAATCATTCTAAGAGGTAATGACCCTACTGGTCACGGTTATTATGGAGCCAAACGCGGAAATAGAAAGCATAAAGGGCTTGATCTGTGTGCCGAACCTGGAAATATAGTATTGTCTCCAATAAATGGAATTGTGACTAAAATTGGAACTGTTTACAAGCACACCTCTAAATTCAAATATATTCAAGTTACTGGAGATGTTTATAAGGTCAGACTTATGTATGCAAAGCTAAAAACTCCGGGAATAAAATTAAACTCAAGAGTATTTGAAGGAATGGAAATCGGAATCGTTCAGGATATAGCTGGATTTTGGGGGTCTAAAATGAAGAATCATTTGCACATGGAGGTATACAAACATGGATTGCTTACGGATCCAGAACCTCTTTTAACCGAATAAATGGAATACAATTTCTGAATTGAATGAAAGAAGTTAGGCCAAGAATGAGTGAAGAGCTCTATAAGGAGTTTTTAAAGTTCAAGCAGGGTCATGAAACCGTGCCTAACGACTATGGTAAAAAACCATTTGTAATGTCCGCTTGGGGCGACGATGGAAAGATGATGTGCATTGACAAGTATTGTGAACATTACAACCTGCCAAGGGCTTCAATATCTTCCTATAAGTTGGTATCCCATACGGGTACACCATATTACAATATTGTTTTTAGAGAAAATCTTGAAGAGAATAGTATTGATATCCAACACATAAAGAATGTGTTGAAAGAAGAAATTTCTACGATATACTTCTATAAGAGTAAGGAATATGTACTAGCCAAAGAAACCGTCCTTAAATGGGCAGACCTTCACTTTGGAGCGCATATTAGGAATTTACTCTTGACCAAGGACTATGACTCAACGATTTTAAGGGAAAGCCTTATAAGATCGGTTTATGAAACGAACAGATTGGGCCATAAAAAAATACATGTCCATATAATGGGGGATCTTATAGAATCCTTTAGCGGATTGAACCATATCAATTCATGGATGAGCTTGGACAAGGAGGAAATAGGCCCCATGGCAATAAAATTATGTTGCAAGTTACTCCATGAAGTTTTATCCGAAATTGACAATCTGGGATGTATAAAAATAGTTGCAGGGAATCATGATAGGACTTCAAAAGCAAATGACGAAGATGTTAAGGGAGGTGCTGCAGAGTTGATAGCTTGGGGATTGCAACTTATGGGGTATGATGTAGAATTCCATCCTTATATTATAACACATTTAGTTGAAGGAATAAATCATATCAATTTGCATGGAGATAAAGGGATATCAAAAAAGAGTACTGAGGATATACTTTGGAAGTATGGAAAAAAAGGGGTTTTCAATTTTATTTTTGAAGCACATCTTCACAGTATAATCGAAAAACTTACCGTTGCCCAACGGAAGAATTTTAAAACGATCAAGGATGACGGATTAGATCATAGAAGAATGCACTGTCCTAGTTTTTTTACCGGGAATTACTATAGTGAAACATTAGGTTATAACAGCAATTCGGGATACCTAAGGATCAGCGATAACGGCATAGGATTGCCCGATGTTCATATGATGGCAATATAAATTTTAAGATATGAAAAATGTGGTCTTACTATCACTGATATTACTTTGCTCTTGCGGTTCCAGGAAGCGAACCGTAGGAAAGAGTGAAAAAATAAAGGTTGAACGGAAAGATATTTCTTTTGTTCACAATAAAGATATCATTTCCAATGTACGGGTGAACAAGGTTTTGAACAAGGTAACTTATGAGCCGTTAGATGTAGATACCCCTATTATTATCAATAATGATACGATACGGAACGCCCGTATTACCTTGGAAACAAAAGAGATCGATTCTACTTCATCTACAGTAGATAAAGGAATAATAAAAGCTGAGGATAAAAGCAATTTCACAAGTTCTGAAAAAACCAAAGACACCAAAACAGAAAGTGAGGGTTTCAATTTCAAAGGTTTCAATTGGATGCTATGGATAATTCTCCTTATCGCTATTGTTATAGCTTCTGTTCGTCTTATTCCCTATTTCAAAAAGAAACATTAGGAATAAAGCTTATAATTCTTAGAATAAGCTTATATACTTATAACTTCTAATATAGGAAAATACATCTTAAAGGTTCGTAGAACATTAAAAACATTAAGTTATATTACCTAAGAGATATTAATCAATATTTGCTATATTTAATCAACCAATTAAGTTTATGATGTATACTTCAAAAGAAGATCAAAAAGTTTCTGTAAATATTCAAGACAGAGAAGGTAAGATAGAATTGGTATTTAGTTCTAATTGCGGAAAATTTGGAACGGATGAAATTTTGGATCAATATACACTCAAACCTGAAAGACTTCTTCAAATACTTCAGGATAGGGACGACTATTCAGAAGGCGAGTTATAATCACTCGTCATTTTGGTTTTGTTACGCATCAATTTCCACCGGCCACTTAAACCCCACTGGAGTTTGATTCCATTTGCCGTTACCCCAAGTATAAAGAACACCGTTATATTCAAAGCACAAATGTTTATTGATCAGGCCTGTAAAAATCGTTTCCAAAGCCCGTTTTGTCTTTCTTGGATTTTTAAGCTTACCGCTTAGGTCCATTAAATAATATTCTCCTTGCTGTATGGCGGCCCATTGGGGTCCCATATTTGTTACCTTCAAATATCCCTTATTGTTGTGGACAACGGCCAACAAAATCTCCTTCGTAATTCTACATTGGATATATTCCATTAATTAGGATTTATTCCAAATCTAGAAGATCCAGATCGGATTTCAAAAAATTATTTATCTTGCCCTAGGGCTAAGAAAACAAATAATACATTATAAAAAGGTCGAAAAAAGGTCGAATTCATAGTGTTTATAGGCATTTACAGGGTTTATAGCTTTTTCTTAATCTATAAACGAATTATGCATTAAGTACCATTCACTACGGTTTAACTACAACTTACTAAATAAACTTTTAAACATTATAGTACTTGTATACCATTAAACGCTCAAAAAGTTCCTTAAATATGGTATAATCAAGGTTTATGGTATAATTATAATGCTTATTTCAAAGTGTTTAAATATGATTTTAACACCCATTTAAACGAATATTGAATTTAGTAAAAACTAGATAAAAATAGTTGGGGAGAGAGTTGGGGAGAGAGTTGGGGAGAGAAAAAGTTGTTTTTAAAACATTTCAATGGCCCTTCTTTGAGGTTATAATGACATTAATTTACATTAAAAGGCGGGTAAATGACATAAAAACCAATTTAAAATAGGTTTAAATGTTGCAAAAACCATTTCAAAAAAAACTTTAATTAATTGATATAAAGTATTTTACGAGGATAATGCAGTTTTTTTAACACTTTTTTTCTGCACGATTCGTTTTCCGTTTGCCCTATACTTAAAAAAGAAGTAGGCTTTTAACAGAACTTTAATATCTCATTTAATGTATATAATTAGAAAATAGTAATATATTTATAGTATTAATTCTATAATATTAACAATAAAAACCATAGTTATTCTATGGTTTTTATACAAAATACTATGGTTTTAGTATGTATATTGTGCGTTGATAAGTGTTGGATAACTTCCCCCGTTACGGACTACAAATCAATTGTTTATGGGATTACTTTTAAGGTAATATAAACCTTTAAAAATCTCATATTATGAAAAAAGTATTTTTAACAATTGTATTTGGAATTTTATTAAGCGGATTAATGGTATCATGCACCAAGACTGATGCGGATGAAAATGGACTTTATGAACAAGGAATCGACAACGGAGAAATCGACGACGAAGAAATCTAGAAAAAAAATAATACTGGGAGCCCTTTCGGCTCTATTTATATTACTGTCTTCAGTGCTTGTCTATATCCATGATATAGGCGACCTAAAAAAATACCCTGGTTTTGCAGGCTTTAAAAGCTTGCGTACCGGGGTATATATATTTTCACTTTTTACGTTTGGCCTTATAGGTTGGATCTATGCTTTTATTCGGTCCCGCAATAAATCTGATAGGTTTATGATGGTAGCCCCTATTCTTATGGCCTCTTTTCAACTTGGAATCTATCTTTTTGATGGTAGGAAAACAACATCAAATGAATTTTCCACAAAAATAATACTCAATGTAGTGTTCGGGGTCCTATTAATCGCCGCATATTATCTAGGAAAAAGTAGAAAAAAATGAAGAAAAACCTCCTAGAACAAGTACTGGATTTTGAGAATAATAAAGAATTTTATAATTCAGATGAATCTAAAAGTATTAGACAATCGTTGAAAAGAAAGTTAAAATCTAAGTTATTTAAGCTGGATAAAAAGTTGACCAAAACCATTGATGATTTTAATTCACTTTGAAACCGTTTTTTTCTCAATATGTTCCTTCCATTCTTTTAACTCCCCTAATTCCAAAATGTAATTTGCCATAAGATTCTCCAAACGCTCAACCCTTAACCTAGTGCGTGTCTCTTCGCCCATGTTATTATTTTCGTTGAACTGTTGCAATAATTCGACTAAATCCACTTTTGAGTGAAGTCCGAGATAGGATATTACTTGTTTAATAATACTATTGTCTAAGGAGGAAGTATAATCTTCACTAGATGTATTAAACGATTTATTTTCGCTTTTTAACATATTTCCTTCTCCTCTTAGCAGCCATTCGGAACTTAAGTCTGGATATTTATGTAAGATATTTTCAACAACATTAGACCCAATATTTCTGCCCTTGCGTATAGCACCTGAAATACCGCCCCTGCTTACGTTTACAGCGTCTTCAAATTTGTTAAAACTTACTTTTTTATGAAGTATAAATTCTTCGATACGTTTTAAAATCATAAATTTTCTTCATTAATATTTGCAACTGTTGAAAATATACTTTAGCTTTGGTTTCAAATATTGAAAGTACAAAAATATTTATGAAGGCTGAATTTACAGATATTGAAAAAGAGATACTAAAAGGGAAAAAGCTCGCAATAGCTAAAAAATACGGTTGTAGCCACACTTATGTTAATTCAATAGTTGAAGGAGATGTAGAATTAACCTCCGCGCTATCGTTGAAAATATACAACGGAATTAAAGAAACTATTCGATTTTTCATGCCAATGTCCTAAGATATGTACCAAACCTACCAAAACATACTGGCAATTCCTGCCGAGGCATTATATTCTGACCTCTCCCTTTTATCATATGATAATTATAAATGGCAATGTAGATCAGGAAAACTTGAAAAGATACGTACGGGAGGGAATGGTCGTACGGCTTTGGTTGCATATGCTAGCCTCCCCCCAATTTTTAAGGATGCGCTGAAAAAAGCTTACGGGGACCCTTACCTACAGGACGACGTATCTACATTTATCAACCAGTTAAAGAACAATAAGGATGCCTATTTGTTCTTTCAAGATTACATCGACGAGACGACGGGCAAGAACCTTGTTAAGGACCGCATAAACCAATATTATTGCGAAGTTCAGATATTGACACTTTATGCAGAGCTTATAGAACGGCTGAGATTGAAAAAGCTCAATGGCATGGACCTTCGAATCGGTGAATCAAAACAGGAAATCTGCGATGTGATCCAGGATGTCAAAAAAGTAACCTTCCCAAACACTACAAAGTGCAAGTTTCCCCACAACCTCCCGAGCAACTACCGCGCCCTTGACAATAAACTCAAAAAGTACCTAAAAGAAGGGTATATATCATTGATCCATAAGGCCTTTGGAAACAACAACTCCAAAAAGATAAAAGGAAGTGCCGCGGATTGGATTTTGGCGACCTATTGCCTACCCAATAAGCCGGTTATTCCTGTCGTGCATATGGAATACATGAAGATACACAGGGTTCATGGATGGCCCGCACTCACCGAATCGGCCATCAGCAAATGGCTCGATAAGACCGAGCAAAGAAAAGTTTGGTTTCTGGAGCGCCACGGAGTTGAAGAATGGAGAGCGGAGTATGGTCATAAATTGACCCGAAACAAAAATGATTGGTTCCCCAACGCCTATTGGGCCATTGATGGCACCAAATTGGATTGGCTTCACGTGAAGGACAACAAACAGGGCATGGGCGCCGATATAAAGATCGATTGCGTATTCGACGTCTATAGCGAAAAGATAATCGGTTACTCCTTTAGTAGGTCCGAGACACATGGAGACCATTTTAAGGCCCTTAAAATGGCTTCTAAAGATACAATGCGACGACCATTCCTATTTACTTACGATGGACAATCAGGCCACACCACAAAGGAAATGCAATCCCTCTATGACAGATTGGTGGCCCGAAACCGTGGAGAGCACTACAAACATGCGGCCCGCCAACACGGATCGCCCGTAGAGCAACTCTTCTCCCGTTTCCAGCAACAAGTGCTCAACACCAAATGGTTCTCGGATAAACAGGCCGTGGATGCCAGAAAATTGGATAGTGTGCCCAACATCGATTTTATCAAATCAGAGAAGCATAACCTACATAAGTTCGAGGATCTGGAAAAGGTCTTTGTGCAGTGCCTGAACCAATGGAACGAAGCGAAACATCCAAAATTCAAAGAATCGCGCACCGATGTATACGAAGGCCATAAAGAGCTTTTAAGTGAACCATTGACAGTTTTTGACTTAATGGACCTATACTGGGTTTCTACCAAAAAAGCGGTCATATATGGTAACTCTGGAATTTGTCCGACGATCAGCAATGTCGATTATGAATATGAGGTATACGATGCCGACGGCAATGTAGATCTTGATTTCAGGGACAAGTACCAACGGTGCAAGTTTTTCGTGCAGTACGATCCCGACCAGATGGACAACTATGTACGCCTCCACCTGAAACTTCCCAACGGTAATCGAGAGTATATCACCGATGCGCAGCCAAAGCGCCAGACCAAACAGATCCCCGCCACCATGTCGGAAAAGGACAAGGCCCAGATGTGGAAGGACAGAAAAGTCCGGGACAGGGAACTCGACAGGATCCGTGCCAAGGCCAAGGCCCTACAGGAGCGTACGGGCATAACCCCGGAGCAATTGGTGGAAGATCAAGAGCTCCTGATGAAATTCGGCGGGAAGCTGCCAAAAAAACAAAGAACAGAATCGGAATCCTTTGATTTCCTAAGTAGAATGTAAAACCTGAAAATTATGAACCTATCCGTACAAGAAATGAACCGTATCGCCCAGGAAGT
Organism: Spongiimicrobium salis; assembly: GCF_043678055.1. Lineage (NCBI taxonomy): Bacteria > Pseudomonadati > Bacteroidota > Flavobacteriia > Flavobacteriales > Flavobacteriaceae > Spongiimicrobium > Spongiimicrobium salis. The sequence goes on along the minus strand of NZ_JBHEQA010000002.1, from coordinate 1,181,285 downwards.
GGCAGCCATGTCGGCAAAGACATCACAGGCGCAAGTGGCCAACAGGGCCCGGGTATCTCCCGGTACCATAAGTCAGGTCATAAACAATAATTGGCAGCACATCAGTAGCGATATGTTCAAATCGATACAGGTCAACCTCAAACTGGATTTTTCTTGGAAATCGGCAGATATCAAAAATTACAGGGTACTCCGTGCCCTTCTCAACAATGCACAGGAAAACAGTATTAGCATAGCTATTTCAGAAGATGCGGGAAGGGGAAAGACGCACACCTATAGAAAGTACGCCAAGGACAACCCCAACGTCGTGCACCTGGAATGCGCGAATGCCTGGAGCAAAAAAAGCTACATGAAACATCTGATGTCGGCAGCGGGACTGTCCCAGATCGGAACGCTAGAAGAACTCGTGGACAAGTTCATAAAAAAGATGAAGGGAATGCACCGTCCCCTTGTGATCATAGATCAGTTCGATAAGCTAAAGGACTCACAGACCGATCTTTTTATGGATTTCTATAACGAACTGGACGGTTACTGCGGTTTTGTCCTCTCAGGAGTAAAGGCCTTGGAAAAGAGGGTCAAGAACGGAGTGAACAGGGACAAGATAGGTTATGCGGAACTCTATAGCCGCATAGGCAGGAAATTTATAGGATTGGATCCGATAAGCATGATCGATGTCCGCAAAATATGCAATGCGAATGGAATCATGGATCCCGATACCGTAAGCTTTGTATACAACAATAGCGAGGGTGATCTAAGGCGCGTCAAACGCGACATAGAAATACAGCAACAACGCGATTACAAGCAAATGGTGGAATCAATAGACGTGGATTTTGAAGAAGTAACAGCTTAGCGGAAGGATGCGGCAAATGAAGAGAACACGGGCCGCCATCTCTCCAAGGAAGATGAAAGCCAAGAAAATCGAAAGGATACCCCTTACCGGAGAATTCAAAAAATTATTGGGAAGTCCGGAGCCACGCGGCAGCTGGTTTTTATACGGGGACAGTGGAGACGGTAAGTCAACGTTTCTGATGCAATTGGCAAAAGAGCTCTCCAAATGGTACAAAGTCGATTACAATAGTATGGAGGAAAAGGACAGGGGAAGTATGACGGATCTCTTGGATGAATATAGGATGTACGAATGCAGAAAAGGAAGTTTTATGCTCCTCCCAAGATACAAAAGAGAAGACCTCTACGAGCGTTTGCATCGCCCACGAAGTGCCAAGGTGATCATTATAGACTCCCTACAGTACTTTGATCTGAACAGGTCACAGTACGAGCAGTTGGAAGAGGATTTTCCGGACAAATTGTTCATCTGGAATTCGCATGCCGATGGAAAACGCCCCAAGGGAGCGGTAGCGGATTTCATACGATATAATTCGGATATCAAAATGTTCGCGAAAGGGTTCAAAGTAACGAGCAAAAGCCGGATGAGCCGTGGAAGGGTCACCGATGATTATATCGTGTGGGAAGAGGGCGCAAGAAGATACTGGAGTAAAATTTAACTTAAAACAATAGACAAAATGAAAGATTTCAAAGGATCAAAAGGACCATGGGACAAGTATTTCGACCCTAAGCCCTACCCATTTAGAGGAGGACAATGGCGTGTTAAAACAAAAAACAGCGTGCGGACGCCCGTTGCCGTTCTTCCGGAATCCCTTGGCGGCCGGAAGGACGAAAACGGCAATTCCCCGATCATAAAGGCAAATGCCAAGCTCATTGCAACGGCACCGGAACTGCTGCAGTCGCTGCAGAAATTGATCCAGGTAATAGAGAATCCGGAGAACCGCACTACGAAACCGGCCACCCTGCAGAAAATGGCATCCTTTCTGGATGCAAAATCAACGGTCATCAAAGCCCTCTCCCATGAATAGGACAAAAATGATAATGTCCTTTATGGGATATACGGAAGAACAGCTGGAGGAGCGCCTTATGCAGGATTGGCTAAGATGGTGCCATAACAGGGCTATGTTACGGGCCGACACAACACCTGACGGACAAAGCCTCGAGGTGGTCAGGGAGGACTTTCAGAACCTGATCGCGGATACCGCCCTGTTCCACAGTTTCAAAAAGATGTACGTGGATTGTTTGTTGGATTTCCTGGAGGATGTAAAGGATATGGCACCACGCCCATCCATAAAGGAAGCACATGAGATTTATCAAATGTGCGTGAAAAATTCACACCGCCTATACAATAACGAAATGATACGAAGCGCCAGGAACAAAAAAATCGAGTGCCATGTCAACAATTGATCTCATAAACCGCTACGAGTCTGCCAAGGGCTTTATGAACGGCTTTACCGGTCCCGTCCCCGAAGGCATCCGGAACTATGTACAGAAACTTCAACAAATGCTATATCCAAATGAAGATCACGGATGAAATAAAACAGATCGAGGTCGTCGACCCGATCATAGTAGGAACCCATAATAACGAAGACATGAAAGACACTCAAGAAAAAGAGCCCACCATCGAAGAACTGGAAGCCATGCTGGCAAAGAAAAAAGCGGCCGAACGCAGAAAGCGGGAAAAAGAAAGAAAAGATTACGAGGAAAGGCGTGAAAACACCGTGGTAAAATTGCACAAAGAAGCTGTTCAAGTAAACGAGCTTCTTGGTCTACTAAAAGAAAGTTGCCATGATCTAATGGAGAAGCAAGCCCAAGATCTTAACGGTTATGGTGAAATGCCAGGCAATAGCAAAGGAGGTTTTACAATCAAAAGTAAAGATGGAAGCATTGCAGTAACCCGTAGACGAGATACTCAACCTCGCTGGGATGAACGGAGTATCAAAGGAGCTTCCCTAATTAGAGAATTTCTTGGCGATACTGTCAAAAAAAGAGATAAGGATACTTATGAAATGCTGATGAGCTTCCTTGCCAGAAATGAAAATGGAGACATGGAATATTCTCGAGTAATGGTATTGCTGCAGCACAGGGATAGGTTTGAAGACAATCGATGGTTAGAAGGTCTTAGGCTCATAAACGAAAGTTATTCAACGCACATGAAGGCATATGCCTATGTGTTCAAGGTAAGGGGTGCGGGCGATAAGTGGGAGACCTTGGAACTTAATTTTAGTGCGATATAATGGCGAAAAAAGAAAACCAGAAGGTAATGCCCATCGAGGAGGTAATTGAAAAAATAGGGATGGCCGTAGACGATTTGAAATATGACGTTGAAAAAGCAAAATCCCCCAGGAGAAAACGGGAACTAAAGCGGTCGGTCCATTTCTTCTCCAGTGTGCACCATCACCTAACAAGCATTAAAGACAAATGAGGGCACTGTCAAAATGGGGCTTACGGATTTCTTCGCGCCCCTAAAAGGTCCTTCCTTGATGCCATGCACCGGACCCCTCCAGCCAAGGTTACTAAGGGTGATATTAGACCGGTGAGGATAAACGTCGGGACAGTGGGAAAGTATTTTGCCGACAAGGGAGGAAAAGAATGACGGCCCGGAAAGACGGGCTTCTTTTTAATAAAAATGTAAACAAAATTTAATCATGACAGAATTTAAAATAGCATTGGCGCTCGGGATACTTGCCCTACTGGTCGTATTCAGAAAACAGATAAAGGGCATATTTATCCTAACTCCGGACAGCTGCGATCTGTGCGGAGCCCCCCTCAAAGAGCGCGAAGAATTGAATACCGGCATCTGCGATGATTGTTGGTCGAGCGGCTCTGGATTTAGTGTATAACCATTAATAAATATTAACAAAATGGCAAAATTTTGCAAATTATTCGAACATCAAGGAAATCAGATACTGGTCATGAAGGACAGCGACCGCGAAAATCCCGAAATGTTCCACATCAAAATTATATTCGAGTTAGATAACATGCTCTTCACCTTGACGATGTCGCCCATGAGCATGCAACTGGCGGACGATTTCCTCGATACTTTCGATCAGCGTAAAGCGGATAGTATACTGAAGGATCCTTACTTCTATATCTCCCACCTGAATCAACTTTAAACTGTACGAAAATGAGGAAAACAATAAAACTAGCGATGGCCTTACTGCTGCTTTCCTGTCAGGAAACGGTAATGTGCCCCTGCGAGGAAATCAGGGGATATAACATCCGCGTTTGCGGTGAAGAGGATAGGACCTATTGGGAGAGTGCTGCGCCCATTGAGCATATAAGGGAGGCGTCCATGACTGATGGCTGTAATGATAATCTAAAATAGAATATGATGGATATTACAAAATTTCGAAATCTCAGCATTGAAGAAATCAGGGAAATTGGCAAAAAGGACATAGGGTATACAAGGCACGAAACCTTGTTGGGCAAAGATGCCGCCAATAATGTTCTTTTTCATTGGATGATTGGATTTGAAAAGGCCCAATCCCTCATGCAAGAAAATTTAAAAATTTGGAAAACTTTCAGCGATGAAAACATGAAATGTCTTAGGGAATTGCGCGAAAAGGATGACCTCATGTTGAGATTTGATGATGGAACGGTGATAGATCATAAATCGGAATATCCAATGGCAATAGTCATTGCCTTTGCCCCCAAATCAAAATTAACAACAATACAAAACGGTGACCAATGAAAGCGACCTCTGGACAAAAGCAGTATATCTACAAACTATGCGGATATAACCAGGATCTAAAGGAAGAGCTCGTGCAATGGGCCACCGAGGATGTCGGGAAAACCAGTTGTGACGACCTGACCTTTGAGGAGGCGAACCAGATCATCGTAAACCGTGGGGGGAATCCCCATCAGGCATCCAATTGGGGGGCGTTCGATCGTACCGACCAGCAACACAAACAGATTCTTTCATTGTGCATGCAATACGGATGGCAAAAGAAGCATCTTAAAACGGGCCGTAACATTGCCGATATCGGGAAATTGGGCCAATGGTTGGAAGGAACGCTCGGACAGGGCCAAGGACCGGTCAAAAAGCCACTCATATCCATGGACACTCAAGAAGTAAGTAAAACGATATCAGCGCTCAAGGCGATGGTAAAAAAGAAATATAGGTAATGTACGAACGCTGCACTAAATCCGGAAGGCCTTGGTACCTGATAATTTCAGAATTAATGGATTGCCAGCACAGGTATAAGACGTTGCGGGTAATGGATTCGACCGTGACCTGTGAAAGAGTCGCGATATACTGCCATGATTGCGGAATGAAATTGAAGAGCGAAATCGATTGTAGGTGAAGTACCAATACAAGATACTCGAACTCCAGCGCCTCCAGAAGTCTTACATGGACTTTTTGCAAAACCCCGGGGATCCGCTCACCATGGACGATAAATTGAAGCTTTCGGGTGAGATAACCCGCTTAGAGGGCCAGATCCAGAAAATACAGGAAATGCCCTTTGGCAAGGTCAAGGAAGATTCCGGGGATTATAAGATCCCCGTTCCTTCAAAATTAGAGACCGTTTCATGTTTAAAGGAACCTTTTATATCTCCCGGTGACAGGTACCGGTTCTCCAGGCCATCCAAAATCAAAAAAGATGTACGAGATAAAAATTAAACTGACAGTGGATAAACTTTTGGCGATAAACGAATTCTTGAGGGTGGTCACGCCCAAGAATGATAAATACGGTCCCAGGGACATGCGCGCCAATTGCAGCATTGTGCACGAATTGAATTCGAAGCTGCTCAAAAAGCAACTATCGATAAAGCCCGGTAAAAACGAGTTCAACATTACGCTCAGGTACCATTGCGCCTATGTGCTGGAATTCGTTTTGCGAGAATGGGCAAACCTGGAAATAAGGGAATACGAGAGAACATTGTTAAATATGGTCGCCGACGACCTTAATCAAAAACTAACGTAATATGGACAAATTCAAAGAGGCCGTAAAAAACATGCGCAACGCTCAAAAGGCCTATTTCAAAAATCGAGATTCGGGAAATCTCAACAATGCCAAATTTTGGGAAACGCGTGTCGACGACATGATAAAAGCAGATAATGAACCGACTTTTTTTGATCAATACTAGCATATGGAACGCATTACACTTACATATTTGGGCCGTGTCTTAAATAGAAAAAATCAAATAAGGTATCGCTACAGAAACTCGAAAACAGGCCAAGTGGATTGGTACGGTAAAAAATTCATTGGAGAATCCTTAGGGGCGATCATAGAGGCCACACGAACGGAAAAAGGAGTAAAGCAGCCTTATGAATTTAAGGGCAGGTTGAAGGAAAAGGAAATCGAGGCACTTGAAGAGCCTGACTGGGCGGCACAGAAAGAATATGAACTTCTTCGCGAGATCAAAAAAGTAAACAAAACCAAATATAAGAGAATGGTGGATGAACTTAACGGTATGGTGCGGCATTTGAGCCCGTCACAAAAAAGGCTTTTCAAGATGAAATTATTAATGGACCTGAGATGAAAGATATCTTAAACGAGCACGAGACCGATTTTTATAAACGGATCCAATACTGGAACGGTACCGCCAAATATATATTCCCTGACGGAAAGGTATACGAAAAGTACAGATCGGACTGGTATTTCGCAGTGGCCGTCGAAAAGGCGAACAAGGTCAAGGAGGACCGGCATTTATTGACCTATGACCTGATAGTCCGATATCGCCATGCGATACGGGAAGGTTTTGGCCACCAACTAGATCCAAATCTAAGGAACGAGTACGATCACCCAAGAAATCGGAATACTATCAAGGGCATACGTGGCTATATCGATAAAATCTTTCCACCAGAGTCATGAAAGAGCAATATACCACATATACGGTGGGGGCAAAACAGCGCCCCGATATATGGGTCTTTAAATACCATTTGAACGGTGTTTTAAAGAGTTTTGAAGTACTCGAGGGTGTCCTCGGCGACAAACAGGTCGAATGGCTTTTCAGAAGGGGGAATTTCCCTTACAGGCAGTCCCAGATCGAAAAATGGCCAACGGACCTAAAAGATTACTTTAAAGTCGATGTAGGGCTTCCAGACATCAGTTTCGACGCATTCTGGGAGTCCTATGGGCAAAAGACAAAAAAGACACGCAGTAGCACTCTATGGAAAAAGTTGTCCGATGCCGACCGGATAAAGGCCCTAGAGGGAATACGCCGCTATAACAACTATCTGCGCCTCCATAATGGTATCGCGAAAATGAACCCGGACACCTATCTATATCAGCGAAGATGGGAGGACGAATTTACAAACTCATAAATATTTAAAAATAAAATGAAATTCAAAACAAAAAAAACATCGTGGACGGGCAAGAGGTTTGCCCTGTTACAATTGGAAATCGATAGGGCACATTTGGCGGCCAGTAAACTTGCAAAGGACTTGGGAGCAAAGTCATGGAGACGAGCCCCTTTCTCTGTTTTCGGCGGTATTTCGTGCCTACATTTTGAGAATGAACCGGATCCAAAAATTTGGAAGAAATTACATGATGGATATTCTCCCAAAAAGAATTCAAAGGCCGGAAAGGACATCCATAACAGAATCATGGCCTTGCCCACGATTATAGTAGACCGTTTGAACCATTGCGTGGGATTCGAGGGAGGACCTTTCAAGTCCATAGGATATAACTCCAATAATGCAGATTATTTTGGTTTCTCGGTGGGTGATGATTGGGAGTTCAATGCACCGGATGATTGTGTGGAGATAACCGTCAATGAATACAAAAAACTTTTCGGTAAATAAGAAACAATTTAATGGCACGTCACATATTCACGGAAAAAGATAAGCAATTCATTGGGGACAATTATCTGAAAATGAGCAGTAGGCAACTTGGCAAGGCCCTGGACTGCAGCAGGGGCGTGATACAGCGTTACATGAGGGAGAACGACCTCGAGGTCCCGCCCGGAATCGTGGAGCAGTTCCGAAGAAATGCCCTGAAGGGCAGGACATCTTTTACGGAGGAACAGACCCAATTTATCATGGACAATTATCTTACAATGCCGATAAAGACTATGGGGTCCATCATAGGAAAAAGTTATACAGGTGTTGCCAAACGCCTGGAACAATTGAACCTTTCCATTCCCAGGGAGATAATCGAACAGCGTAAAAATGAAAGTCGATTTAAAAAAGGCCGGACTCCGGAGAACAAAGGAAAAAAACAAGCCGACTTTATGAGTCCTGAAGCTATTGAAAGGACTAAAGCGACCAGATTTCAAAAAGGACATGTGCCCCACAATTACGTCAACGGGGAGCACTTGTCCCGGGACGGATATATCATCATGTCCATCGGCGGTGGCAAGCAGGTATTAAAGCACAGGTATCTATGGGAACAGATCAATGGGAAAGTTCCCGATGGGCATTGTTTGGTTTCCTTGGACGGATCCAGGACGAATACCGATCCCAGTAATTGGACCCTGATCACAAGAGAGGAAAACATGCTCCGGAATTCGAAACACGAATTTCCAAAAGAGGCCGTACGCACCATGGCCCTTATCAGCAAGGTCAAAAAATCAATATCTAAAATAGAAAGTTAACTTTATGGAAAACAAAGAAAAAATTAAGGTCGAAGAACTTATTGGAAAGTTCGTAAAGTATGAAGGGCTTGTCTACAAGGTCATAAAGACGAAAGATCTGAGCGGTAAAAAAGTGATCAGTACGGACAGAAGGACCTTCGTGTTGGATGATATCGAATTAAAGGACTTCATTGAAGGCTTGGAGGTGGTCGATGACCCTAAAGTTAAAAAAGCGTTTGTGCCCGCATTAGAACCGCAACCAAACAAACCCATCGTGCCACAAAAAGTAGCTACTCCTGAAATGCTAGTGAATGACCCGATGCCTTATCGGAAAATAGAGGATTCCCTTTTGTCCATGCTCGAAAAGGTCGAGGAAGATCCCAATTATATACCCCGGGCGAAATCGGTATGCGATATTGCAAATACCCTGGTAAATGTTGAAAGGACGAAAATGCAATTGCTAAAATTATCAAGGGAAGTATGATTACGGAAACCTGCAAGGATTCACGGGTCCCTTTACGTTAAATTTATGGAATAAATTTAAATCGACTAAAACATGGAAAAGTTATCCGATCAGATCATAATCAGATCTGCGCTCACAATTTACATCAACCACATGGAAGGTATCCCGAAGGATCAGCACAGTCCTTTTACCAAACCATCCATAAAGCGGGCAAAATCGTTGCTCGACAAGGAAATCACCTATAGCAGCATAGGATCTAATATCGCCATATCCCGGGACGGTCTGCCCTTGAGATATTTACACGATGTCCGCATAGGACAGGTATACCTCGCAGAGGGCAAACAATACGAGGTAATGGACATTTGTGCCACCAATGTGGCCTCCAGGGATTCCTTTGTCACCGGTGTCGTGATGAAGGGGCCTGAAGGGATATTCGAGACCAATGTCCGGAATATCATAGAATCGAAAGATTACGAACTTATCAAAATCCCATCATCCAATGTCAGAGAAACCAAAAAGAAAGAAAAACCCCAAGATAGTGGAGCGGAATGAGCGTATAAGGGCACGCTTCAATGAGCTTTATGAAAAACAGAGTATGAGGTCCGACCGCGCCCTCGAGCTTCTGGAGGACGAATTCCTTCCCTTGACGAAAAAGACGCTCTGGTTGATAATTTCCCGAACCGGGGTCTACAAGGATTATTAGGAGATACCGGGGATGACAAATGGACTATCGTCGTCCCCGTTTTCTTCGATGCCCTGAGAGTTCCTCACCACGTTCGTGACCAGTTCGGCGTCCGGCTCCAACAGTTCGAAGTTCCTTGAGCTGGCCGCGCTATCGTCCACCAACTGCATCTGATATTCGAAGAGCCCCACGATAAGATTGGCATGGTCGAGATCGTCCTCATCGGCCACTTTGGTAAGGCCCGTAAAATGGGTCCCGGAAAACCCCTCCAGGGCGACATGCACCGCCTCGTCGAACTCAAAGTATGCGAGTGCCTTCTCCTGGTTGATACTGCCCGTATGGCTATCTGCATAGTTTTCGTAGACCGTACGGATCCGCAGCCTTTTTTCACCTTTCAGAACCCCTTTTCCCAGGTTCTCATAATTGCCGAAACCAAAGCTCACGAAGACCGCGGGCCTTGGAAAGATAAAGTTTGCCGGATCCTCCAGCTGCCCCCGGTCCTTATCGACCCATTTTATGGCGGGTACCGTAGTTTTGAGATGTTCGGTTACCTCCAGATATGTAGTTCCCTTTACGCTCATATTATTCCAATGTTTTAAGTTCCTTTACCAATAGTCTTTTTATCGATACCTCCAGGGCCTTGCTATTGCCGATATATTGTCGCTGTGGTATCTCTATATGCGTTTTTTTCGTAAGAGCCATTCCTTTGTACATATCGTTGCCCGTCTCGATGTACATGGCCCAGAATTTTCGGCGCATCTTTGGGGTTATCTTTATCTTTCCCCCTTCGTTGTGTATCCGGGCATATTTGATGTTCTTGGGCACTCCGATCGTTATCTTGGTCCCGTTGATGCGCAGTATCTTGATGTTCCTGCGCAGCCTACCGGATCGTACCAGGGTCTTTCCCCCTTTTCGTTTGTCGCCGCTCTCCTTCCATCTCCTGAAGGGGCGGTCCACGAAACCTCCGCGCCTAAAGTTCCTTTTGAAAAAATTGACCGCTTTTATTCCCGCCTTGCGCGGCAGCGTCCTTTTCAGCTTTAGGAACTTCCTTCTTAGCTCGTCGAGCTCTTGCGCGTTGTTATCAGCCATTTGCCCGTAGTTCTAGATCGGCGATCAGTTCCAGGAACACGCGCTCGAGCTGTTTCTTGACATCCGACGGGGAGCCTGTGATATTGGTGGTCTGGATGGTCAGGTTCTGCACCATACTCTGGATATTGAAAGTGGTATGCTTGTTTGCAGGTCCACCTGAGCCGGCCACTGATCCGCCACCGGTCGGAGCTGCCCTGGGCGTGCTTTTCGGATCCGTTCCCAAAGGACCGCCCGTGCCCCCAAGGAACTTGGAGTTTGCCGTCCCCGGTGCAAGGCCCTTCAATATCCCGTCAAGGGCATTGGGGGCGTTCTGGTTCTTTTGCGCCTGCCTGACCCCTTCGAAATAGGCATCGGACGATTTTTTCCCGACCCCTTTCATGTCCTTTATGAATGCGTCTCCCGTTTTTCTGGAGAACAGCTTATCGGCCGCTTCTTTTCCGGCCTTGAATGCTTCTTCCCATTCGCCGCTGAAGAAAAGTTTTATGGCCCGTGCGATCCCGGTAATGCTCTGGAGCATCTCCTTGAACCTATCGACAACGGCGGTCTTCAGGGCCTCACCAAAGCCTTTGATGGCTTCCCAGGCGGCCATGATGCCCCCGCGGAACCATCCCACTTTTTGCCAGGCATAGGTCACCGCTCCCACTAGGGCCACGATGGCCAGCACGACGAGCCCTATCGGGTTGGCGTACATGGCGACGTTCACGGCCCACCATCCGGCCGCCACTCCCGCCAGTACCGGTAGGGATGGCCCCAGGAAATCGATCACGCCCGCGAGGCCGGTCGCAAGGATCTCGGTAACCACCGCAAGTCCCCTGATCCCCGTTGCCAGGGAATCGATGATGCCACTTGTGCCCCCCATTTTTCCGCCCAAACGTCCAAGGGCATCGAATATGGGGGAGATCGATATCAAAAGATCGTAGAAGGCACCCTTTAGCGGTTCCAGTTTAGGGAGCAGCTTTTCGATGTGCCCCAGGATCTTCCCGATGCCCAGCTGTGCACCGATCAGCATCGGACGAAGGAAGTCGGCCGTACTCCTCTTAAAGCTTATGATGGCATTGTTCTGCTTGTTTATGGCCGCTTGCATACTGTTGGCCGCTTTCTCGAGCCCGCCGGAAAATTCCTTTTTGAGCTGTGCGGCGAACTTCGGTAAAAAGTCGTTGGCGTACAGTTTGCCCTGGTCCAGCATTTTGTTGAGCTCGACCTGTGTCACGCCCATAGCTTTTGCAGCGATATTGAAGGCCCCCGGTATCCGTTCGCCCAATTGTCCCCTGAGCTCTTCCGCCTGGACCTTGCCCTTGGAGGCTATCTGGCCGAATGCCAGCAGCGCCCCATTGAGATTATCGGCAGATAGGTTCATGGTGGTAGCCGCTATGGAAACGCCCTCGAATATATCCCTTGCCCCTTGGCCCTCCAGGATAGTGCCCTTGAGCGAACCGGTGATCGTCTGGAAGCCCCTATAGGATGCCTCCAGGTCAGTATTGAGGAGGTTTACGGTGTCCCTGACGAACTGTAGGTTCTTTGCCCCCTCTTTTCCGGAGGCGAACTCTATGGCGTTCTCAAAGCCCTCAAAGCGTGCGGCAACGTTGGTGATCTCCTTTGCGAATGCGATGGCCTGCCCGGTCAGGAACACGGCAGCGACCACCCTTGCCGCCCTTTTGGCAGATCGAGAGAGACCGTCAAAGCTCTTCTTTCCCTGGCGTCCCATTTTTCTAAACTTACGGGTAACCTTTCCCACTGCGTTGTCCAGGCCCTTGGTATAGCCCCTGGCCTTTTTTATCGTACTTCCAAATGTCCTGTCCGCAAGGTCCAATGCGTATTTCAATCCCCTCATTTTGTATCCCTATAGATTAACAATCCCTTTCTGCTCTCCTCCAGGTCCCGGACCTCTTCGACCGAAACGACCTGCGCTGCGTCCACGCGTGAAAATTCTACCCTGACCACAATGTTCGCATCACTGTACACCTTGATATATACATATACCATCTTCCCGGCATCCTCCATCCAATAGACCTCCATTGGTTTTCCGATCACATCGGGAAGGGCATTGGCCAGGTTATCCTCCAGAGATCCCAACAGGACCCCGTTGACGAACTTTGGCAGGCCATCGTTATCCAAGATGGCCACCATGCCGTTGGCATCGATCGAATCCTCCCATTCAAACGCCCTTTGAGGGGCATTTGAACGCCCTTTGAGAACCTTTGGGAGCCCGAAATCGGCATATCCGAAATTAAGCGTATCCAATGGTACCCCGGACACCCTTTTAAGGTACCCCTGCGATGCTGAGAATACCTGTCCGGAATCCCCCCAATTTACATCGTGGCCGCTCTTGCGCTGCGCCTCCCATGCTTCGGGATCGTTGGCTATGGCACCGCGAAGGTCGAGCACTTCGTCGTCGTCCACCAGGTCGATCACGTCCTCGGCGTCCGATCGGCATTTCCAATGGTTGGGCGGGAGGAACCTCCAGGTCTCCGGATTGTCCTTACGGAACACTTTTCCGTCCAGGCTACGGCATATGTTCGTCGTTGTATCGTCCAGGACGGCCACGAGCCTCCAGTAAGGGGCCACATCGATATCCCTGATCATTTCCTGGTACCGCTGGCCCATTTCGCCCACAAGTACGGCCTGATCGTACTCGGTGCGAAGCCATCGGCGGTTATAGTTCGGGAATACCTTCAGGGCACGGTCGCGGAACTTTTCGAAGCTGTCCACGTCGGGATCCCTAAGGATCTCGTTCAGTTGGAAGATCTCCGCCGTCGTTTTGTCCATCCCGAACCGGTGGACGTTGGCCCTCATCATGGATGCCATCCTGTGGTCGTCGCCCTTGAAATCGGTCCCGATATCGGTAAGGCCGGACATGAGCCCCTGGAGCAATCTCCCGTGCGACCTTTCGAATTCACGAAAGTTCCAGTTTACGTCCCCGTTGTAGATCTCCCTTAAAAGGCGCTCTTCATGATCGGAGAGCATGGCCCTTACGTTATGATCGATGATGCGGTAATCCGCCGGGTGCGCCCCACAGCTATGGCCATGGGGCACATTAAAATTTTCGATCCGGTCTTGGGTGCCTCCATCATTGCCTCCGGGCGGTCGCTCGGGTTCTACCAGGCGAACGTCGAGCTCGGATTCTATCTGCTCCGGATCCACGTTATATCCCAATTTCTTTACCCCCTGAAATATCTCCAGCCTTTCCCTGGGCGTGGACACCACGTTCTCATCGTAGTCGATGTGATCGCCCTCTATAAAGGGGTAGCCCCTCTGTGTGAGCTTTGGCAAAATGATATCGTTCCATGTATCAAGGTTGAACTGCTCATCGTCCAGGGTGATCTGATCCTGGTTGCTCTCTATAAGGGCCCCGGCCTTTGCCCGAGATCCCGAATCCTTTGCCGTCTCAAAATGGCCATCGAAGAGTGTGGCCAGTTCTTCGTTGCAGGCCTTACGCTTCTCGTTGAACACGTTGTAGGCATCCTGGGTCGAAGTTTCCTTGATGTCGAGCTCGGTGCCCTCCGGAAATCGTGCGTATGCCGCGCTTCCCAGATCCTTTAGCCATTTGTCGATCTCCTTTAGTACCCTTTTGTCCTGACTGGCGACCTTGGCGATGCGCATCGGGATCCCGAAACGCTCCTCGAACTCGTCCCAGTTCTGCCAAGAATGTTTTTTGAAGATATATAACGGTGCCGCCCTGTCCAATAGCCCAAGGGTATGGGTATGGTTCACGAATATGGTCCATGGTTCGGTCGGTCCCTGATCGAAACGGGTACCGCTCTTGTCCTCCGGGCTCCTGAGCACTTCACAGGTCTCGGGAACGATATGGTCCCGTAATACCATATCCACGGATTTGATGAAACCGTCGTCGTCCAGATCCTTGAAATACGAGAGGGTGAAACCGTAGTATATGGACTCGATATTATACTTGGACTGCTTCCTTGTCCAGCCCTTTTTCATGAGCTTGCTCTTTTCGGTATCGATATCTCCGTCTGCATTCTTGACGACCAGTTTTTTATTGCTGACCCTGAGCTTACGTGTCTCGGCGCGCCCGAAAATAAATGCGTCCTTCATTATCTCTTTGTAGAGATCCATGAGCCTTTTTCGTCTTGGTTCTTCCGGAAGCTCTGCCAGATATGTGGCCGTGCGCCATTCCGCGATCTCTTTGCGGTACATATAATGCTGTGAACGTATGGCCTCGACCATCTTTATCACTGCATTGTTCACCTGTCTCTTTCTGGACCTGGCCTCCGGCGAGAAGTAATCCAGGACATCGTTTATCAAGTTATTTCCCATGATCAATATCTAAAGCTTGTTTTATCATTGCTACCGCCCTGGAACTCGAAACTTCCGGGATCTTCCTCTCCTTCCGGAATTTCGGGCTGTGGAAGGTTAGGGGTTATCTTGCCATCGGCCACTTTTTTGAGCCATGCCATGGCATTATCGTACCTATCCTTGCGTATCTCCGGGATATCCGAGGGCGTAATATTGGAGTGCATGTGGTACACGGCGATATCCACCATGTACATGACCACGAGCGCGTTCCTATCCCCTTCGACCTGTTCGGGATCGAACACCTTTGCCACATCGTATCGGGCGTTCAGGTAGGATTCCATTTCCTCCTGGGCGCTCATCTCGGCGCGCTCCAGTATGGTGTCGCCCCCATCGGTGAGGATGTTGGTGACCCATTGTCTTATCTGGACGGTATAGTCCTCCGGTCTTAAAAATGCCATATCAATATCTGTTTTCGCCGTGCTCGTGACGGCCTATGTTAACATCGTCCTCTCCGATCTCGGTAAGATCGAGGTGTTTGTCCAGGATGTGCCAGGCCCCCTCATCGGCATCCGGGGAATCATCCGGACCGGTGTATCCAGGCTCGATTCCCTTCAGCTGCAGGTTGCCCTCGATCATATCCGGATCATTGGCCTCCTCAATATTATAAAAGACATTTCCGGAAGAATATTCCGGTTCCATTCGGACCATTCTGGTATACTTGTTGGGCTTCGACCGGGTATCGGTAATAATGGAAAGGTTGTGCCCGGTTTCCCTGATCACCCTGCGTAGTGCCCTGGTTATCTCCTTGCTTATGAACTGCTTTTCCATATACCAGAGTATCCCAACGCCCAATGGCAGGCTTTTTTCTACCTTGACCATCCATCTAAATACATCCTCTAGTTCGCATCGCCGTACAAAACTTTTAAGGCACCAACGTTTAAAACCCTTTAGGGCCCAGACCCTTACGGCCTTTGTATCACTGGTCGGGGTATTCACAAATGAAGGGTCGAAGTACCCTACGATCACCTCGAACTGTGCCCAATGCGGGGTACGGCGCCAATTGAAATATTTGTTCTTGAATATATCCCCCTCTATCTCAGTTTTGTGGAAAAATTCCTGTGCCGCCAGAACCGGACCGGCTGCATCCATTTTTCGTTTAAGGTCCTGTAGGGTATACCTGCTCCAGGCGGGCCGTCCGTCCATGATCGCATAGATCTTGGAATGGAAGATCCCTTTTCTCTTTTTCATCCCCTTTTTGATATCCCCCACGATATTGGCCAGTATACTGTTGAAGTGTATCCGATTGCCGCCTACCGCCATACGACCTCCCTTTATGGCAAGGGCAAAGAAAAGGGCCCCAAAAATGTTCTTAACTACTTTTTTCACACGTTTCGGGTTCAATACGATCTCGTCGTCATCTATATCGTCTATGGCGGCATAGTTGGGCCTTTTTTCCCCTTTCCTGGCTCCCCTCGGCGACTGATTTCGGCCACACGCCATAAACCGTACGCCATCCTTCGTGGTAAAGTCACCATCCTCCCAGGATCCAAAATTGTACTGCTCCCCGAAATCATGGGCGAACAGTTCGTTGAACTGTAATTGTGCCTGTACGTCCGATAATAGGTTACAGGCATCGGTATTGTTCTTTCCCATCAGTATCATACCGTCCAGTTCGCCATGCGCGATAAGCCACATAGGTATGAATATATCGATGTGAACCGACTTGGCATGTTCCCTTGGCCATTCGGCAACCCCAAAGAAATTGGGATCGGCCAGGCAAGTGTTCGCAAATTCGATATGGAAGGGGGCACAATCATGATCCGCGTAGGTCGGAAAATAGGTCTTTACATAGAAATTATAGTCCTTGAGCGCCCTATTTATCCTTTTTTGTTTGGCCCTCTCATCTTCTTCGGGGGATACGGAAGACATCGACTGCACGTTCCTGCAGAATTCCAACCATTCGTCGTAGTCCCTCTTTACAATGCGCTGCGCCATTATCCCTCGTTCAATTTATGATCCACATATTTTCGCTGTAGATCGTTTATTGCCTTTGCCATTTCGGGATCCTCACCATAGGCCCACCCGGTAAAATCCTTGAACACGTTTATGATGCTGCTTATGGTGACCCTGCGGTCGCTCAATTTTTCAATGGAAGACGCTATCTTGGAGAGTTTGTCCGCATCGACCTGCCCCTCCAAGGATAGTTCGTATGCCCTTTGATATAGGTTCGTTATGATATTGTTGGCCGTTACGGTGCGGGCCTGCCTTAAAATTTCCCAATTTCCCGCATCCTTCCATTTTCCGATGGTCTTCTCCGTGACATGGACGATCTGGGCTATTTCCTTTTGGCTCTTTTCGGTGTTCATGAAGAGCTCCTCGGCCATTGCCCTTTTGTCCTTCAATGTCATTTTTCCTGCCATATATCGATGTATTGCTACGCAAATATGCGCACGCCGCGACCCATTTCCTAACAGTTTTGTTACGATATGTAAATTCTGATTTATACTTGTAAGAATAAATTACATTATGTAATTAAACTGTTTGTGTTTGATAAAAAACACTTACATATTTGTCATGAAATTAGGTCTTGACCTATAAAACCATCATCGAATGTCGGATAACATAAAGGAAGTTTTCAAAATCCGCAACGGCGTGGAAAGGCCGCTCATAATGATGACCGGATACATTGGGGGCTGGAAGGTCAACTCCGAATCGCTTTTCCGATCTATTAAGAAAATGGAAGAGGACGGTGTCGAGGATTGTGACATTTTTATAAACTCCGGAGGCGGATCTACCATCGATGGCATGACCATAGGCGAATACATGGAGGTAAGTCCCATAAAATTCCATGGGACGGTGACCGGTATGGCGGCATCGATGGCGGGCGTGATACTACAATCTTGCGACACCCGCTCATCGTACAAATATGCACGTATCATGACCCATAAGGTGACCGGCTATATCGGTGGCGAATCAGGACAGATACGCGCCTATGCCGATCTGGTGGACCAGGAAGAGGCCAAGATCGTCGATAAGTTCATCCAGCGCACGGGCAAGAAAAAAAAGGTGGTCCTGGGTTGGATGAAAAGTGGCATCAACCTCTGGTTCGATGCAAAAAAGGCAAAGGCGGCCAATCTGATCGATACCATCATAGATACCAGTAAGGCCCCTCCCAAAACCGTGGAGAACGCCTCCGAAGAGGAACTTGTAAATATGTTCGAAGGGGTATCGAACACCATTGCAGAGCAGCATACCAAGACCGGCAAAGTTCCTGCCCGAACAACGGAAGAAAATCAAAGCGATACATATATGAAGAATAGAATCCTTACCATGTTGGGAGCTGCATCATTGCAGAACGGCCTGACGGAGAATTCCAGTGACGACGCCGTTATGGCCGAACTGGAGAAGGTCTTTGCAAGCGCAAAGAACGAGACCGAGGCCGTAAAGGCGCTGGACGATTTCAAAAAGTCCCAGGCCACGGTGCTGGTGGAAGCGGCCCTTAAGGCCGGAAAGATAACCCCTGCCGAAAAAGATCAGACCATGGCGGATGCCGTGGAGAACTATGCCCTAGTGGCCAAATCCCTTGACAGGATGGCCGGAAAGGTAGATCCTACCAATGGCATCGTTGCGGATCCCAAAGACCCCAACGCCAAGGACACCCCTGAAATATTGAAGGGCCGTGAAACCTGGAACTATGATAAATGGCAAGATGAAGACCCCAATGGCCTTGCCAAGTTGCACGATGACCACATCGATGTATACAACGAACTTTTTAACAAAAAATTTAACCCACAAGCATAATGGCATCAAACGAGACCGGGGTATGGCTCAACAGATACGTCGCCCCACAATTATTGGAAGAATTCAGGAACTATGACGATGCTTTCATCAAACTTTTGGAACCCGCACCGCAGGCTGCGATCTCCGCAGATGGAATCCGTCGCAACAAGCTTATCAACAATGTGGAATTCCGTGTAAACAACACACAGGATTTCGTGGCCAGTAAAATGGGCACCGAGCGCAACATCACCACATGGGACAAGATGGACACGACCCCGACCGAGGTCGACGATGCGGAGATCAGGTCATTGAACTTTGACAAGCGCAGTGCCGTTCGTGTAAAACATTCCGAGAGCTGGAAGATCGGGGTACGCGATTATGCACTGACCAAATTGGCACCCGTACAGGATACCCCGGGAGCAATGCCCGTTTTGCGCACCACGGGGGCAGTAGTGAATCCGGGTACGCAGATGGCCAGGAGAAGGCTGACCTATGCGGACCTTATCCAGTTCTATGGCCTTGTAGAGGCGTTACCGGGATTAATGCCCCTATATAAAAATCTACAATTGTGCCATGAGCACCAACAGGACCTGATACTCGATAGGGCGAATACACAGAACTATCGCGATATCGTGATAAATCCGGCCACCGGAATGCTGGAGCGCTTCTATACGCTGAAATTGTGGCACAACCTTGCCAACGTAAAATATACGCCAGGAGGGGTGCTCAAGGCTTTCGATGCGGCCGCCGACGTGACCGATAAGAACGCTTCCACTTTCTTCTACTCCAAGAATACGGTGCACCACGTGAACCAGGTGAAGATATTCTACAAGCCCGAGACCCTGGATACGGAAGGTTCGGATCCGAAGAGCACCTTTAGGTTACAGACCTACGGGCTTACGGACAAGAAACAGGAATACGGTTTCGGGGCCATTGTTTCGGGGAACGAATAAAAAATAACAAGGACCGGCCCACTTATCGCAAGTGGCCGGTACCCTAAAGGGGGGATATGAAAAGACTTGCACTGGTAAACATAGCGCTCACGCAATACGGGATCACCGAAATCAGGGGACAACAGGACAATCCCGAGATCCTAAAATATTTCAATGTGATCGGTTTTGACGGTTCCCAGCTGAAGGACGAAACCGCATGGTGCTCGGCCTTCATGAACTGGGTCGCCCTTGAGGCCGGATGCCAGCACACCGGAAAGCTGAATGCACGGAGCTGGCTGGATGTCGGGGAGCGCGTGGCCGAACCAAAGATCGGGGACGTTGCCATCCTCTGGAGGGAGAGCCCCCAAAGCTGGAAGGGCCATGTGGGCATCTTCATCTCAGAAGATGAAAATAACATCCACATCCTCGGTGGCAACCAGTCGAACCAGGTGAACATCAGGACATATCCAAAACGGAGGCTCCTGGAGTTTAGGCGCATTTAGGTCGGCACAATGAAAAGAACTGAAATTTTAATACTCATCGGTCTCATAATGACCATCGGGGCCATAAAAGAAATCCTTCGATATGAAAAAACTAATGATCCTGCTCCTATTGATATCCCTATCGGGATGCGGCGGGGCAAAACTATTACCAAAGGAGTCGAACACCAGGACAACGGTGAAAGATTCGGTCTGGACCCAGAGACAGGTCATCGATACGGTGGTCGTGGCCCGGGAACGGGATACGGTCGGACTGATGGAACTTTTGGACAAACTCTCGGAGCGCCCCGTGATCCGAAGGTCAGGCTCGGCCACCCTGACCCTTCAAAGGAAGGGGGACAGCATCAGCGCGACCTGCGAGTGCAAGGAGCTAAAGGCCGCGGTACAGATCTACAAGGATATCATAAACCGGATGACCGAGCGCAACACGGAGACCGAGATAACCAATACCCTGGAGAGGAACAGGATGCCCGGATGGGCAAAGCCTTTCCTATGGCTTGGAATTGCAGTGGCCACGGGGGCATTTGGACTTGCAATATTTTACATAATCATCCGTAGAAGACGGAAATAAAAATCATATACATGAAAGAACTTGAAAAATTGGCCTTGAACTATTTTAAGGCGCATCCCGGAAAAGATATGGTCTGCGTGAGTCCGGACGGGCAATTGTTCCTGAACGAGGATTCGGCCAAAAACCACAAAAAGGAAAGGGGGCTCAAGGAGGACCCCGTCACTTTTTTTCGTAACGGCGCTCCCTTGGACAAAAATGGTGACGATCTGGTCATCGCGCTGGAGGCTGCTAATCACGAGATCCTGGAAAAGGATAAGATCATCGGGATGGTCGAGAAGATACTTGAAGGCGGGGAACACGGCATAACCGTGGACACGGAGACCCCCAAGTCAATTGCCGGAGCGATCCTTTTATGGGACGACTATAAAAAAGCAAAGGAAGAATTGGAAGCGCACATGGAGGCCATTACCGAAAAGTCCAACGAGATCGAGGGGCTGAACGCAAAGTTGACGGCGGAGACAGCGTCCCTTAAAGATGTCACGGAGCAGCTGAAGGCCGAAACTTCGGCACACCAGGAAGCCAAGAGCCTATTGGCGGCGCTGGAGGACCAAGTTAAACCAAAACCCAAGAAATAATGGCCAGACCCGGATTGACCATAGAGAAAGGGAACGGCGGCCTGGGAAGAAGGCAGCCTTCACAACGTATGATAAGCGGGGCGGTAATGCAGGCCGTCGCTACGCCCAAGATGACACTCGGGGAAATATATGAACTAAGGGGCACCGCCGATGCGAACGCCCTGGAGCTAAACGCGGAATATGATAGCTCCAATAAGGTGCTGGTCCATCACCATATAGAGCGCTTCTTCCTCAGGAACCCATCGGGCACGCTGCATTTCATGCCAGTGGCCCAGAACGTGGCCATGGCCGATATCGTGGACAAGGACCAGGAATACCTGGAAAAACTTCTAAGGACCAAGGCCGGGGAAATAAGACAGGCCATGGTGGCCCTGAATCCCGATGCGACATATGTTCCAACGATCGAGGACGGGCTGGATTCAGATGTCCTGGCGGCGATACCGGTGGCGCAACAGTTGGCGGACCATGAGTTCTCCAAGGACCGTTTCGCACATATCTTCCTGGAAGGGCGAAGTCTGACGGGCACGACCAGCGCGCTGCGCGACCTTCGCGATCTTGCAGCGGATGCCGCCGACGTTTCAGTTGTCATCGCCGCGGACAACGATATTAGTGCCAGTGACCCAAGGTATGCCGGATATGCCGCGATCGGCGATGTGCTCGGACTTGTAAGCTCGGCATTTGTAGGGCAGAACGCGGGAGAGCTCACGCAAGGGTTCAACCTTACCGATGTCGCGGAAACGGCCTTTATTTCGGCCGGGCTATCATCGGGAAACCCGATCGATAGCTATAACGATACGGATCTTGACGCCCTTAACGAAAAAGGGTACATTTTCGCCACATCCGTTTCCGGGATTGCCGGTTACTTTTTGGTCGATATGCACACCTGTAGCGATATCGAAGGGGATTATGCATATGTTGAGAACGTAAGGACGATAAACGAAATGATACGGGCCGCTCGGGCCGCCCTCCTGCCCCGCGTAAAGGGAAGGCTCTTTGTAGATCCCGATAGCGGTAAGTTGGCCCCGAACACGATAAAGGAAATGGAAGCGTCCACGATAGCCTCACAGGACCAATTGGTGGCCGATGGCGACCTGTCCGGAGGGGTGGAATGTTACATCGACCCCGATCAGAACGTGCTGTCGACCTCTCGGCTGGAAGTATCCCTCTCCGCTGTGCCCGTGGCCATCGGACGCCAGATCAATCTTAAAATAGGTTTCAATAACCCTTCAAATACGTAAAGACATGCCGATACTCATAAACCACAAATACAGGAATTACACGAATGTGCACGTGGACCTTTTGGGCGTAAGCGCCGAGGGCCATGTAAAAGCGGTCAACTATTCCACCGAGGACAGTATCGATCCGGTAAAGGTCATGGGCACCAAAAAGGCGGTGGGATATACGCAAGGTGACGAGGTGAACGAAGGGAGCATAACCTTTACCTCGGAGTTCCTGGATCAACTGCAGCGCAAACTGCCGCCGGGAAAGACCATAAAGGACATCCCTCCCTTCCCGATCTCTATCAGTTATGTGGACGATCTCGGTCTGCAGGTCTCCCATACCCTACAAGGATGTAAAATGAAAAAGGACGGACGCTCCGGCGAGAGCGGCAGTAACGATGCCCTGATGTTCGAAGTGCCCCTTTTCATCTTCAACATAAATTTTAACGCCTGATGGGACTACCTGAAAAAAGGGCCCTGGCCAAAGAAATGGGAATCAAGGTATCTCCAGGGGATACCATTAAACAATTGGATAAAAAGATAAAAGCTAAAACAATGGCAAAAGAAACACAAGAGGGCAATATTACGCCCGAACAGATCGCGGAATGGAAAAAGAAGCACGGTAAGGTGCACAAGCTTACGGTGGTCGTGAACAAGGACGATGAGGGAAAAGCCATCGACACCGCGATCGGTTATCTGAAGGAGCCCTCGCGCAACCACAAGGCCACGGCCATGTCCATGTACAGCCAGAACAAGGTCCTGGAATGCGGCGAGTTCCTTCGCAACAATTGCTGGCTCGGCGGTGATGAAAGGTTAAAGTCCTCCGGCAATATAGCCGATACGGCCGCCATACAGGCCAACGGTATCATCCAGTTCCTTGAAGGGGACCTGGGGGAGGCCTGAGCCTGCCCTTGAACAGGCTCCAGAACCAAGATCTGGTAAGGAAGATAACGGCATTGCTTTCCTACCATTTTAAGATACCCTTTCCCGAAGAACTCCCGGACGGTCTCTTTTGGGACAAATGGGAGCAGTTAAAATGGGCGCTCGAGTTCGAATCGAAACGGGCGTCCGCAAAAGAAGGTGAAACCATTGCAATTTAATTTCAACATAGAGCAATTATTCAAGGACCAGTTCGGCATCGCGCCGCTTCTGGGCAACAACAAGTTCTTTGACAGGTTCTCAAAAAAGAAGATCGACGTACAGGAGGATTCCCGGGACTACTATCTGACCAGTGGCCTGGGGATCCCCGTTTGGGACATTGTGGAGATCGAGCCCCTCATAGAGGACGGTACCGGAAAACGCTTTCCCGGGTACAGGTTTCCTGCAGAGATGACCGTTGAGGCGATACGGGCCAAAAAAGTGGTCGAGACCGATATCGTCGGTGCCGAGGGCACCGTGGAGGAGATCGTCAGTATGGACGATTGGCTGCTAACATTCAAGGGCTTTATCATTGGATACGGTGATGATGCCTATCCCGAGGAGCAGGTGGCCGAGCTCGTAAGAACCTGCGGCCTATTGCACAGCGCCAAACCCGTGATAAGCGAATTCCTGAACCTTTTGGGGATAGACCATATCAGCATACACGACCTTAGCCTTCCGCAATTGGCGGGATACAGCAACGTCCAGCCCTTCGAGATCACCGCAAAGAGCAAACGGCCTTTCATAATATTCATAGACGATGGTATTGAACTGTAGGATATCCATAGGACCGGTCGGGTTTCTTTCCATAGCGGAGGTAGAGATCGAGAGCAGCTGGCGCAATTTTACGGACAGGGCGAAGATCAAACTGCCCCGTGCCATGAGCTATTTGGACGATGGCCGTCCCAAAAAGATGACCGTTCCGATCCGGGAGCTCATAAAGACCGGCGACGCCGTCACCATCGAACTCGGTTACAATGGAAGTTACGTCTCCGAATTTACGGGGTACATATCACGCTCGCCCCGCCCTTCATTTCCTTACGAACTGGAGTGTGAGGACGAGATGTGGCAATTGAAACGGGAACGCGTCTCGATCAGTATGCCCAGGGCCACGATCAGGGAGATCCTGGAAGCGGTCGCGCCCGGTTACGAGATCGATTGCCCGGACGAGGTATATGGAAAGATATCGCTGAAGGACACCACGCCCTTAAAGGTTTTCGACCACCTAAGGAAGACCGCGGGCCTGTATACCTTTTTCAGGGGTTCCCGACTGGTGAGCGGACTGGTCCATTCGGATCCAAAGATAAGCGATACCGTGGCCAATTATGTTTTTGGAAAAAACATCATAAACGATAGGCTTCAATTCATTTCCGGTACCGATATAAGAACAATAATATACGCGACCGCCACCGCTCCCAATGGAGTGGTCACACGGGCATCCGTGGGCGAGACCGGGGGCAACGTAATAAGGCGAAATCTCCAGGGATCGTACACCAAGAAACAACTGGAGGCGCAATTGCTCCGGGAATATGAACAATTGAGGACGACCGGCGGCTATGACGGGGAGCTAATAAGTTTTGGATTTCCATATGTGGTACATGGCCAGACGGTGCGCATAAAGGACGATCTCTACGAGCAGCGGGACAGTGAACATTTCGTCGACGAGGTCGGTGTGACCTTCGGGCCCACGACCGGATATAGAAGGACGATGAGGATAAGCAGCGCAATATGAAGATAAGGGAGGTCATAGAAAAGATAGTAGAGGAAAAGATGGTAATGGCCGTCCAATTGGGGAGGGTCACGGAACTGTTCGAGGACCATTGCACCGTTACGGCGGACTATGATGATCGGGAATTTTTTGAGGTGCCCTTCAACGCGCTCTTGGAAAATGGCGAGGAACGCTTGGTGATACGGCCGGAGATCGACAGCAAGGTCGCCATCGGGGTACTGCCCAACGCGCAGGATGCCATATTGCTGCATATCAGCAGTGCTGCCGGCATCGTCTACCGCAAGGGTACCATGATTGCGGAACTCGATGAAAAAGGCCTGTTGCTGCAGCGCAACGATGAAGATCTAAAGACCGTGCTCGGCGATTATATAGACGAGGTCAATAAGATAGTGGTCGTCAACGGCACCACGATAGACAGGGTCGAGACCCTGGCCATCAAAGCCCGTTTGAACATGATTTTAAGATGACCTGAATGGCAATAAGCAAAGAACAGTTAAAAAATCTGATAAGGGGCGCATACGATGGGGAATCGGATAACGAAGTGGATCCGTCCGAAGCGCGTGAAAGGATAGCGGAAAAATTGGCGGATGCCATAGAGGCGTTCGTTACGGACAGGGATGTACGTGTTGTCGGGGTGCAGCCCGGCAGTGCTACGATAATAGGAAAGACACTTTGATATGGCGAACGATATTATGCTCGATGAAGACGGGGACCTGCTCATACGCAGCGGCGATCTGGTGATCGGTGACAATGAGGCCGTGCACGTGGAGGACCTTGTACATAGCTTCAAGGGCGAATGGAAGGAATTCCCACTTTTGGGTGCGGAGGCCGTTACAAGGATCAAACAGAGGGCAGGGCTCTCCAAATTAAAAAAGGATATAAGAACCCAGCTCCAGGAGGACGGATATGTAAACGTCCGGACAACCCTCCAGGGGAGCGATATAAATATAAATGCCGAAAGGCCATAATATGAAAGTCCTATCTAGACAGAGCTTATTGGATATGGTCCTGGGGACCAACGGGAACCTGGGGGCGATCGTGGAGATGGCCCTGGCCAACGATCTGTCCATCACGGACGAGCTCGTCGCTGGAAACCAACTGAGCCCTGTCACGACATCGGGGGACCAACAGGGCAACATCGATTTTTATAGGGCGTACAACGTCAGGCCGGCAACGGCCCTCACGGACGAAGAATCCGATATAGCGGACAATATAGATCCGTGCAACTATTGTAAATGTTTTACATAATGAAGCAAGCAATCAATATACTATTGGCTTACCTGACATGCGATGATCCCGTGATGATCACAAAATGGGAGAACCTGTTGGCATCTTTCTGGCACCTTGACCAGGGCAATATCGTGCGATCCATAGAAACGGATCCGGATACCGGTGAGATCGTTATCGTTACCATCGATGCGGCGGACACCGAGACCGAGACCAGGATCGCACAGTACAATGAGCCCGAAAGCTTTCCCATATCGAAGATACAGGACCTGGCCAACCAGTTGTCACAGAAAGTGGAGAAAACCCCCGGAAAGGGACTGAGTACGGAAGATTTCACCCAGACCCTCAAATTAAAGCTGGACAACCTTCAAAACTATGTACATCCCGCTTTCCACGAAATTGGCGAGATCAACGGTCTTTTGGATATCATAAACGGCCAGAACCAACAGATCTCCATCCTGACATCACAACTGACCGATCTGGGCAGCCAACAGTTTCGGATTTGGAACGGTTACCGGCTCTATAAGACTTCGGGAGGAGATCAGCCCTATCCGGAAACCGGGGACGAACTGCACGGGCGGGGCGCGTACCGGGACGGGGAGTACATCATAGCCGAAGTGTTGAACGATATCCCGCTCCTGGATGTGGATAACCCTGCCAACGATCAAGACTTAAATGAACCCATAATACAGAGCTTATGACAACGATCATCATCATAGTGACAATCGCCCTTTGTGGAATCGCATTGGTCTTTGATATGGCCAGACGAAAACAACGGGCAAGGATCTTGGAACTGGAGAAAAGGGTGGCCGATTTAATGGCCACCGCGCCAGTAGTCCATATAAACGAAAATGGGGAGGCGATCATAAGCCTTCCCCCATTGGAGAAATATAAAAGGTTCCGGCCCGAAATACACAATTTTAAACTTGAAAAAAAATGAAGAAGCTAATTTTTATAATTATCCTTTTAGGCAGTTTTTTAGGACATTCCCAAGTCTTCCACGGCTTTGTACGCCATGGAAAAAAAACCACCGCACAGCGTGATGCGATCGATGTGTCCGACACCTCAAAGGTGTATACACTCTACAATGTCGATACCGGTCGGGAGGAAATAAATGCCGGACTGGGATGGGTGGCACGGTTCTCCGGAAGTGGATCGGACAATTCGATATCGGAAGTCGATCAGACCATAGGCTCCAATAGGAACATTGGGATAAACAATGGTGCAGCGCTCAACTTCAACGACAACACCGGAAGCCCGATGTTCGCTCTTTTTGATTCCGGGGCAAGGCCATTGTTCCATAATGGCGTAAGGGTGTCCAGTACACCTGTTTTGGATAATGAGGCAGCCAGTAAAATCTACGTCGACAATTTAATGTCGGGAACCGGTGATTTGTTGGCCAATGGTACGGTACCGATGACAGGTGCCCTTGATTTGAACCTTCAGAACATTTTGAACGGGGGCACTGGAAGTTTTTCTCTTATGAATGCCAATCTCATGGCCGTTGGAAGCGGTACGGGAAACCCAAGGATAAGATTCCAGACTTCACCGGGATTTTACATCGACCTCGAAGGTACGGCTTCATCACTTTCATATGGATCGGTAGATCTATTAAGTCCCATATCCTCTAGTGTGATATCACAGCATACACCTGTTAACTACGCCAATACCACATCTGGAACAACCTTAACCGGTTCCCTTTCAGGTATAGATGAAGTATTGGGGAATCTCGGAAAATTGGTTTATACGAGTTCGTCGGGGAATAGGACTTTACTCCCCGGGGACATCATTTCAACGGCTTTCCCCAATAGAGGTAGAAGAGTTTCCATTATAGTGGAAGATAATTCAACGATCACTATTGATGATACGCTTCCTATTGGCGTACCTTTTGTTTTGGGCAGTGGGGATTTAGCGGAAAAACTTACCATAGAGTTTAGCGGGGCCATCGTATACGGTGAGGGCGTGGAACTTGTCAAGGCTACCGAGAGCGTAAACAAAATAACGGTCGAATCCGGTAGGACTATCGTTATATCAAAAGAGAGTTCGGGAAATTATAGGGCCGATGGTATGTGGGAAGTGTTTCGATCTGCTCTGGATCTTCCCTCCTTAATTGTTAAACAGACACCCGAAACGATCGATCCTACCGCTGTAAATGAAGGTGATGTTGTCAGTGTGTGGAACGATTCCCAAAGTGGTTTCAACGCAACTGCCACCACAACGACACGAGGTACGCTCCATATCGAAAATGGCGAGCGCCAAATATTATTTGATGGTGTAGATGATTTTTATACATATGGCAACGTGCCACAATTGGATTTTACCCCGGGTACGGATGAATTTACCATTGTCCTTAAAATCGGGCATGCCGTAAACACCACTAAAAACCAACAATTGATTTCAAAGGCCCAGCTGAACACCACAACATCGGGACAATATTCAATATCCTTGGTATCGAGCATACAAAGGTATTATGCTGGTGGACAACAATCTATCGAATCGGCTGTATTTGCACCCGGTGATGTAATCATAATGATCGTGCGGACAACGGGAATGGATGTTTACCGGAACGATGTCCAGATAGTTACAAATGGGGCGGTCGGAACGGTAACGACTTCCAACAATGTACTGTTAGGATCTAGGTTCGACGGGACCACCCACAACTTTGAGGGAAGTCTTAGCCATGTGGCCATATTCAATGCCGCAACCACGGCACAGGAAGCTTCTGCAATATATAATGAGATAAAATAATGAAAAGTATACTTATATTTCTGTTGTTGATCATTTTGCATTCCACTAATGCCCAAAGGGTCGTATGGGATAGTGGCGCGGCCTTTCCTTCACTAAAAGGTGAGGGTGCCGATAGGATAAGCGGCGGTAGTAATGGAGCTCTTTTTTTTATAACCACTTTGAGCAACCTAGAAGAAGCTACTTTTTATGCGGCGACCGATTCTACGGAAGCACACTATAAAGGTAGTATATCGGGCGCATTTCTTTTAAGGGGCCAGGGACTTGATATTATCCCCAGAGTATCCGGGAGCGTTTCTGGCATGGATATCAATATTACATTCGCAGACCAAGGGAATAAGACATATCACGGGCATTTGGCTCCGGAAGGGGGACTGGCCCATATAAACGGGAAAATCCAGATTGCCAATACTTCCAATATTATCATAAGATATCTTACCACAAGGAACGGTAACACCGCAACCTTGGAAATAGATGATCAGGTATCAATAAGTAGATCGGAGAGGATAGTATTAGATCATGTTTCTTTGGGTTGGTCCGGCGATGAATTGTTGAACATCTTCCCGGGCACGGTGGTCGATGTGATTTATTCAGATATCATCCTGCAGCACATATTGTTTGGACAAGCGCGATTTGGGCACAACACCGGGGCCATTCTTGGGGCTTCCACATCCGGGACGATAAGGGGCGAGACCATTTACAACATCCATAAGAGTTTTTTTGCAGCGGTCCAATCCAGGACACCGAACGTTGCCGGGAGGTTTGGTAGTTTGGGAAGGGTACATAACAACGTAGTCTATAATTGGGTAGGTAGGACGATAAATTTGTTCGAAGGGGCAAGGATAGACAATTTCGGATGTTGGTATCGCACGGGGCCCAGATCCATCACGTTGGCAAATTCAATGATCAATCAGGTACAGAATGAAAATGGGGATTTAAATAGGATTTTTAGCGCAGGGAACCATGTCGAGGGATTGTTGGAAGATCCTGATGTTGACAATAAAACCATATGGACCTACTTTGATGACACCAATACGACACAGGTTGCGGACAACCTATTTAGGTCTACCCCGGTTCCAATTTCGGATGTGGGGTATAGGTATGTTTCGGCATCTGAAGCATACGATAAGATCATCACCCAAAGGAACGTGGGTAACAATAGGTCTACAAGTGCCTTAGGGGTTCCGATAATCGCCCATGATGCCATAGACGCCCATTACTTTGATAGTTTTATATCCCGCACGGATTCTTGGCAAGATGAAGTGGATTGGATTCATCCGGTAAGGGCTTCCAATTCGTTTTACACGGATGACAACTGGAACGGTATTTATGATCTTTTTGAAGCGGAAAACAATATAGTCGTATCGACACAGGTAAAAGAACAGTATACGTGGCAAGGTGTCACCTATGTGAACAAGGCGGGATACAATGCCCGTGATGCATGGAGTATTATAATGGCCGGGCAGATTAAACCGACAGCCCCGAACACTAACGCAAGTGTGAAAAAAAGTAAGATTTGAGATATGAATAAATTGAGCGATAACCACGATTAATAATGTCAAATTAAATATTATGAGCATAAAAGATACAGTTAAAAGTACGGGAACTATATCAGAAAAAAGATGGATGCTGTTCTTTCGGATAGTGGGCGGTCTTATGTTTCTGGCAGGTATTTGGGAATCATTGGTAACGCTTTTTTGGATAGGGAAAGATGTAGTAGCGATGGATCCCTTTAAGCTGAAATTTGCGCTAGCGGGTTTTGTGCTTATTGCGGCAAATAAAAATCTTGGATCAATTGCCAATAATATAGGAGGAATGCTAACTAAACTCATTCGATAATATGTACAGAATCCATCTTCCATACGATTGTCTATCCAAAGGAATAGCCTATGCCCTATATTCTGGATTTGATTGGGTGGGACTTTTAGTGGGCATGATTGCAACCACGTCCTTCCTGACATCTATGTACCACAATCAAATTAAGAAGCACTACAACGGTTCCTGGGGTCAATATCTCAGAGAGGTGGTAATTGGTATTTGGGACAGGATCAGATCCTTATTTAAATGATTGTTTAAGATATTAAAAAATCTATGGAATCACCATCTATCCAACAGATCAAAAATAACATTTTAGCCGAAAAGGACAACTTTGAGTCCCTTAATGGCCTTGATAGTACGAGCAACGTCGCACTATACCGCTTATGGGCATTCGTCATTGCCACTGTCATGTACGTGTTATATGAATTCCTAAGGGTGTTCACCATTGAGATGGACCAACGGATAAGCGAACAAAAATTGTTCACGACGCTCTGGTTCCGTAGTATTGCCCTGGATTATAGACACGGCCATCCATTATTGGAGAACGGTATCAATTTCTACAACGATGAAGGGTATACCGCCGAGGAAATAGCAAACGCGATGATCGTTGCGCGATCGGCCGTCGTCGAGCTGGAGATCGATAATCGTAATATCCTTTTTATAAAGGTCGCCAAAGAGACCGATGGGGAACTGGAAAAATTGTCCGCTGAAGAGCTTCAAGGCTTACGGGAGTACTTTGAGAGGATAAAGCCTGCGGGCACTAAACTACAGTTGTTATCGGAGCGTGCGGACGACCTAAGGCTCACCATCGATTTTTATTATGATCCCCTCGTACTGACATCACAGGGCGTAAGGATCGATGGTACGAACAATACGCCCGTTCAGGATGCCATACGGGAATACCTAAAGAATCTAAGGTTCAACGGGGAATTCAATATTTCGCAGCTCGAGGGCATATTAAGGGCCTTGGAGGGATGCGCGAACCGTGACGCGTACGTGGAGGCGGCTGCGGCCAATTATCAGGTGCCGGAAAACTTTCAGTCCATAGATGATTTTTATATCGCCAATAGCGGTTATATGGGTATCAGTGACGACAACCTGACCATAAACTTCAGATCTCGCGGAACGTTATGAATTTCGATAGCATCTACAATATCAATTTCGATCGCCTTATTGTTCTGCTATTGCCGATGAGGAAGCGAAAGCCCAGGATAATCAATTTGTTGATGTGCCTCGCAAGTCCCATAAAGGAAATCCATTCCAGATTCGTCGGCTATAGGGAGACCGCCATTTATAGGGTTTCCCACACTGCCCAGGTGTTTTCCATGGAAAATGTAATTAACGACGCCTTTGACCGTACACAGCGCCGCATTTACATCCTGGACGGGGAATATGTCTATCCCGTCTATTTTTATGATCGTGCGATCAATAGACCGGTACGCTTCAGCGACAGGGCCAGTGCAGCGCCCATCAGGTTCAATGATAGATCGAGCCTGGAGAAGATAGAGGTCGATTTCAGTGTGGTCCTGCCATCTTCCCTCAGACTGGACGAGGCCGAGACCACGAGATTGCGAGCCCTCATAGATTTTTACAGATTACCGGACAAAACATATACCATAGCTTATGAATAGATATTTGGCCCAAGGGGATGGATTCCCCGCAGACAACGAGTTTTTAATGTTCATACAGTCAATCATCGCAGAGGTGGCAACATTGTCATCCCTTGGCGGCAGCGACTACATATTAAGAGGGTGCGAGATCCAGGGCGACAACGTTGCCCCGGGATGGATGGTGCTCGATAATGAGATATTTCGGTTCGAGGGCGGCCCCCTCGCCGTTGATGTTACCATTTCGGAAACGATAGAGGATGTAACCTATTTAGAGGATCTGGCGCCACAGGACGGCTTGGGCGATCAAAAGCCCGGGTACTTCCATAGGAGTGCAATTTTTGGGGATACGGGCACTTACACGATTCCATTTGCCTCTCTCGAGCGTGTAAGACCGATCACGGATATCCAAAAGCAATTGGTGCCCATTGGTGCCATATTGGATTGGAGCGGGGCGATAGCGGATATACCACAGGGATGGAGCTTGTGCGATGGTGCCAATGGCACCCCGGACCTTAGGGGGCGTTTCATAGTTTCATACGATTCCCGGGAGGCAGATTACGATGCCGTTGGAAAACAAGGCGGAGCGAAGGAGGTGCCCCTGACCGTAGACCAAATGCCGGCCCACAATCACACAGGAACGGCCACGGCCGCCGGAGCGCATACAGTGACCACAAGGATAAGGGAAGACGCTTTCGGTACGGGAGATGGGGCCTCATTGGCCCGAAATACATCTGGCAATGATGAAGGTTTTAGGGACTTCAATTCCAACCCCGTTCCCAACCATACCCATTCGGTCACGACGAACAATGCGGGAGGTGGACAGCCACACGAGAACCGCCCGCCTTATTACGTCCTGGCTAAAATAATGTTCACGGG
Organism: Spongiimicrobium salis; assembly: GCF_043678055.1. Taxonomy (NCBI): domain Bacteria; kingdom Pseudomonadati; phylum Bacteroidota; class Flavobacteriia; order Flavobacteriales; family Flavobacteriaceae; genus Spongiimicrobium; species Spongiimicrobium salis. The sequence continues at coordinate 1,147,935 of NZ_JBHEQA010000002.1, read as the reverse complement.
ATAAAAAGAGCCCCGGACTTTCTGTAGGTCGACTAAAACATAAAGAAAAAGCACATTGTGCATGGCCGGGGCGTAAGCCTAGCATGTTCAATGTGCATCAATGTTTTAGTCGACAACAAATATAGAAAAAAATGAACACACCTATAAGTTATTATGGAGGCAAACAGAACCTTCTACGAACAATAATCCCCCTATTTCCCGATCACGTTACTTACACGGAAACCTTTGTCGGAGGAGGTGCGGTCTTCTGGTCCAAGACCAAGAGCGAGGTCGAGGTGATCAATGATTACAATAGGGAGCTGATAAACTTTTACGAATGCGTGCAGAATGAATTTGTGGAACTCGAAAAGCTTATACGCATTAGCCTGCATAGTAGAAGTCTCCACAATGACGCAACGGTCATTTACAATAATCCCCATATGTTCGATCGATTGCGGCGCGCCTGGGCAGTCTGGGTGCTATCCTCCCAGAGCTTCAGTAGTATGCTGGACGGAAGCTTTGGATACGATGTCAAAAAGGGCTCCACGAGCCGGAAAATAACCAAGAAACGAAATAGCTTCACGGAAGACTATGCCATAAGGGTCCAAAACGTACAGATAGAATGCACCGATGCGCTGCGGGTTATCATTTCAAGGGATAGCCCGCATACTTTCCATTATCTGGACCCTCCATACTTTAATAGTGATTGTGGGCATTATGATGGTTATAGCAAGGATGATTTTGAGAACCTTTTAAAACTGTCGGCAACGATATCCGGTAAATTTCTTTTGAGCAGCTATCCGAGCGATATCCTGCAAGAATATGCTAAAAACAATGGATGGGTCCAAAAACGTATTGAACAGCCTGTGAGCGTAGCGAATGGGGTTGGAAGTCCGGGAAAGAGGAAAATAGAGGTGCTAACGGCCAATTACGACCTTTCGAACCCTAAAGGGGATTTAAAGTTGTTTTAATCTAATTCAAGAGGCCAATATGAGTCGCTTTTTATTATTGTCCACTCACGGCAGTAAATGTGTCCATTGTACTCAAATCGATTATGCTGCTTGATCAATTCCTTGAATATTTTTTTTAAAGTAGATTTTTCTTTCACCTCTCTTTTTGGAACACCTGATCGACCTAAATACTCGTATACACCCTGTTGGTATACGGCATAATGTCCATTATTGTCCTGCACCTTGATATAACTCTTATGATTGTCGATGACCGCCATGAGTATCTCATCGATATTGAACTCTTTATCCACCTTTTCTTGATTTTTTGAAGCGATTAAAGATAAGAATTTCATGTAGCGTTCAAAGCCAATTTAAAGGACGTTTAAAACGCAATCAAAACATGGACTTTATTTTTTATGTATAATTTGTTTTCCTTCAATGTATAATTCGATTTCCCGATTATAGCCCGTATGTGCTACCATACATCAAACAAGCATCCACAGGCCAAGAAAATGGAGGAGGAATTTCGTAGGCAAACGCGATTCCCAGAGCTATACACCCCTTTTTATCATATGAATGGATATGACCATGAAGTAATACAAGGTCTTTCCCAGAATGAAGATGAGATTGTGCCCATGAGATGGGGCATTGTACCACCAGGAACCCTGAATATACAGGCTTATTGGAAAGAATTTGGAGGTAAATGTTTAAATACGAAGAGTGAATATGTTTTTGATAATATTCGTACCAGTGATGCCATCCTTCACAATAGGGTAGTCATTCCTGTTACAGGATTTTTTGAGCCACATGACAGGGGCGATATATCTTTTCCTTATTTCATAAAACCGGTTGAAACGGAATATTTGGGAATGTTAGGATGTGCGGTACGATATGATGAAATGTATCTTTTCACAATACTTACCACCGTTGCAAATGATTTTGTTGGAAAAATCCACAATATTGAAGAACCTCGAATGCCGATAATGGTAAGTCCCGATAAAGCAGATGATTGGTTAGACCCTACTTTAGAAAGGTTGGATATTCGTGATATAATAAATGATCATGTTACGCCAAAATTAGAAGCTTGGCCAGTTATGAAATCAGTCACAAACAGTCATGTAAAAACTAATGTTCCCCAAGCTTTGGAAAGATATGATTATCCGGTACAGGGGACTTTGTTTTAGTTCTATTGTATTACTCCGTGGTGTCTTCCCATATTAAATACTGACGGAACCATTCCCACGCCATATCTAAAAGAGATTCACTCTCTATTCCATGGTATGAAGAATTATCAGTGTGGTAAGCAAGAGTAAAAGACTCTTCAAAAAAGGTATACTCTTTTTTTCTTTGTACATCCTTGATTAGATGTATGGGAAAAATTTCATGTGATATAACTTCTATCATAGTTATCCCCTTGTGGATGATAAAAAGCCTTTGATCTGTTGTAGACCCATCTTTAATCGGATTTTCGCCCAACAGAAATTCAGGTAATTGAAACTCGTAAATTTTTTCCATTTGGTTTATAGTTTATTGGCTTGAGTCAAGCCATGTCCAGGAACTTTTGCCTATCCAAAAATATATCTTTTGTGCAAATCATTTTACTGATGTCCACAAAATCAAATGATATAGGCACTATTTACTCCTTATTATGTTAAAATTAGGCATATACCTAAAATAATTCTATTTTTATTTGCAATCATTTAGGTATATACCTATATTTGAACACATCTAAAAAGATAAATTATGAAATCACAAGCAATTAAATTCAAAAAAGCGCATGAGTTGGCAAGAGACTGGTCTTCTTATAAAATGAGAAAAAAGCTTAACAACTGGACGTTTAGCTATAGGGATTTCTTTTCCATGGCTTTAAAGAGTTTGAATAACGTAAAGGAAATCATGAACGACTACTTAAGGATAATGAAAAATGAAATAATGGGGGATAGAACGGATAGGGGGGTGATGTTCAATTCTACTGGCAGGTTCACGAAAATTATGAGGGTTGCGGACGAGAAGAGTCACTTTGTTGGTTCTATTATTGAAAATGCGATCAATGGAAAGAATATCAGCGAAAAGCAGGCATGGTGTGTAGCTTATTTTGCAAAAAACAACAGTTTAATTATATAAATTGAAAAGTATGAAAAATTTACCTATTATTCTTAAGTCAGAGTTGAACATTTTAGAAAAAAGCAAAAAGGGAACATTGATACTGGATAGAAATGATTACTCGAAGTTCGGTATCGAGACTAGGCCGTTTGGGTTGACTGCGATTCCCAAAATAAACGGAGCCACAAACGAAACAATGTATGAGATAAAATATGTTTTCAAACACTCTTTCTCTCCAACAAGAGGAAATGTCAGCGGATCTGTGTATTATAAAATAATTGATATCGAATCCATAAAAAAAGACTTGGGCATAGACAATTCAGATATTGCAGAAATGTTCGATTACAAAAATGCAAATAGTTTTGCTACTAGCACAGCCTACAAGCGAATTTTGAATGGATTGGTTTCATTTTATACATTGATAAAAGAGAACGGTCAACAATAAAATTTTGTGATATACAGATTTCTGTAAAAACAATCCAACTTACCTCCATACATTGCATGTATGAAAAAACTTCACAAGCTTTTAAATGATTGGATTGTAAAGCCTATCAGGGATTTTATCCACGAATACAACACGATAAGAGTAGAACTAAAAGAAAGTCACGGAGAGAGCATTAAAACTATGCAGATGCGCGTAATACCCCCCCATTCACTCCAATATCATAGTTGAAGAATTGAACAAACGATTTTATGTAGAGGGAATCGAAGTATCTGAGGAAGGAACGCTGATTACCCTATACGGAAAAATAACACCATTGCCTGTGAACGGCACGGTTATCTGATTACTTTTAAATTTTGACAAAGGAAACCCGGAACTAGCTATTTCGGGTTTTTTCATTATTTCTTTAAATTCCTTTTTGTGCTCTAAGAGCTTTATAAAACCATTTAAGGTTATGAGAAATTTCCTGAAATGTCAGTCCATTAAATGCAAAATCCTCTTCTGGAAATCTATTAACCCAATCGTTTCTTTTAACTCTTTGCATTAATTGGTGTGATGGTCTTTTAGGATTCATTTTTCTATTGGTATAAATTCCATTACTAAATTAATCGCAGGATCTTGTGGATTCATGTTTTGGTGAGGATATCTTATTTCTCCCACTACTTTTCCGTCAAACTCAAGAAAACTATGGTCATTAAACGTATGGCTTATGATAGTAAACCTTCCTTTGTCTTTAATTAAATCCGGTTCCCTACCCAAACAATGAACTGATAATTTATGGAAAAACTCTTCTTGCATTTCCGCAATACTAATCCTATAATCGTACAATAGATTGTTAATTTTATTTACGTCATACTGGATAGTTGGTAAATCCAATTCTGATATTCGACGAATATCTATTTTCTTAGGTTTATTCATAAAATATTAATTTTCAATCTTTTCCTTTAAAAACCCATATAAAGAAAATAAGTAGACCTGTATATCCACAAATTAAGTATGGCAATTCTAACCACTGGGCATCCTCAACATGGCCAAGTATTAAAAGGCCAAATGCTATTATCAATATTTCAACTCTTTTCATTCGTATGGTTTTTCATTCGTTCAAACACTACTACCGCTAATTTAGCCCAGCGTGGAAGTTCCTTATTGGGCTGTGTTGTTGTTTTTACGCTATTATAGGTATTCCCCGTTATTTTGGAAATATCCGAATTCGTAAGGTTTAAATGCCTTTTCATAGCTTTAAATCGATCGTGCCAATTCATGTATTAAAAGTAAACTTATATTTACTAAAAAACAAATAAAAGTAGGGATATTTTTACAAAGTTTTTTTATAACAGAGTATGTATTTTTAATGCTATCTCGATCAACTTCAAAATAAAGTTCAATAGGTTCAAGAAGTTTTTATTTCCTCTTCTGCTTTGGTCTGGATTCATTTACTATCTTGTTTTATGTTAGACGGTAAACATAAACCAAGTAAGGTGCATTTGAAATGGGAGTTTTGATAAGTTCTAAACGAAGTTCATTATTATTTCGATACTTTTTCGATATTTAAATTTTGTAAATATGATAAAAGTAAATGAATACGGTGCTTAACAATATTTTGACATTATACCTTCTAAGCAGACGGTCATAGGTTCGAATCCTATCGCGATCACTACAAGCAAAAAGCCTGCATTTTTAATGCAGGCTTTTTTAATTCTGGAAATCGAACAAAAGAAGTTTGAATCAGTTTCAAGAATTAAAAAAGGCAAGACAACCGTCTTGCCGCTTTGTATTTGCAAAAGGGATTGCAATTATGATATGCAATCCTATCTGGATCACAATACCAAAAACCTTGTCTGATTGTGTTTAAAAGGGATTGTTTATAGCTTTATTAGGTTTTAGATAAATAGTTTTGTGTTTATAATCTAAAATAATTTGAAATCTGTAGATAATCTCATTACCTAAAAGTCCAGAGAGATAACTGTTCGCACCTAAAGAGCCTTGTTTCGTTATGGACAAGCTTGTGGGAACATTTTCAAAGATATATTTATCTATACGCATACTTTGCACATGACCCATTAACTCTTCCCCAACATCTTTTGTAATTCCCAATGACTTGCGAGAATACGTATCCCCAACCTTTTTCTCCAATTGATACTTTTCTACAAAGTGATTTGCCACACTTAAAGAACCACTAAAGCCAGTATCAAAGCAAAAATCACCTTCGATATACGTGCCATTTTTAGGAGTAAACCCCATTCGTAATATTGGTTTTTCATTGATCAGGGTTATAGAATGTTGCGTAAATAGTTCTAAATTAGAAATATCTTTCACTCTCCGGAACAATTTGATTTTTTTAGTTTCAATATCTACATAAGTAATGAATTTGGAAATAAGGCTAGAACCAATAATACCATCAATTTTTTCATTTAAATATGTACTAATATGGCTTAAATCAATAAGGGCCAAATCTATTCTTTTAAGCGTGAACTCCTTAAAATGAAGTTGTTGTTTTGTAGCTATCTCGGCTACATCAGCACCTGTTACGCCTACAGATGCGTCAATGTATTTGGGTTTAATGCCTAATTCTTCTGCTACAGATTTATCGATAACGGTGCCTTTTACACCGGTATCAAAAACAAAACGTAATTTTTTAGCACTATCATTTACTGTAATTTCTAGGTATATGTAGTTAGACGTCTCCTCTTTTTCAAAAGGAATTTCATAGTGTTGAGCGAATGAAACATATTGAGATAATAGAAAAATAAATAAGAGACCATGTTTCATAGAAATAGATTTAATAGCGATCAGTTATTGATGTTGGGTAAGAAGGAGTTACTCGGATATTTTACAAATAAATTTAATATAAGAACCTTGATAAAGATAAAGTAATCTTCTTAAATGAAGAGCAGATATGGAATCTAGAAAAATAACTTAGAAGAGAAGAGTCGTAACGTTAATCTTTCGTTTTGTCAAATCCCAGTTTTTTTCCTACAAAAGAAACGGAACAAACAAAAAAGCTAATTGAAAATATCGTTAATGATACAAGTAAAAGACCGCTTAGGCTGATAACATCATTTAGTTTTAACAAGGTTAGAATTACGCTAACGATTAAAGAAGATATTAATGTAATGGCACTATTAAAGAATTTCATTTTGTAGGGTTTTGTTTTTATTCAGCATATTTAGAGTTATTTCATGCTTGTTTGATAGCCTATTCATCACAGGAAGTACCAACTTCGTTAGCGCAATGCGCTGCAATAATCACTATAACTAAGGGGTGGGCAGCTGCTATACATCCGGCCACTCCATCACAAAACTTATCTAAATCATTAGCATAACATTCGCAAAAATCCTGATCTCCATGTTCTGGATCTCTCTCACTTAGCGATGATCTGATTTCTTTATTGCTAAATATGTTCCATTCTTCTACGATATATCCATCATCGCCATTAGCAAACGTAGAATTGACTAAAATGTTGCCTTTTTCGTTATAGGCATCGATAGCCAGGCCATTTATTTTTAAGATAATTTCCTGACCTTTGAATGAAAGTTTTACATCACCGGCACCTTCAATGTTGACATAATCTATTGCTGGATTATTCCTTAAGGAAGCGATTACTTCTTCGTCCACTCCTTCAGTTGTTGCATCCAAATTGATATCATCTATGTTTTGACAACTAAGAAATAGGGTTAGAAATAAGAAGTAGATATAATACAGAGTTCCCCCTCTAAAAGTTTTTGTAAAGGTCATTTTAATAATTTGTTGGTTCGCATATTAAACTATTATAACAGATCTCTTCAAGAGGGGAAATGAAGTTGTAGTTTCTGTTAATATTTAAAAATAAGTAAGAAAATAACTACTTTGTCTCTACTTATATGCAAACAAATTTAATGATTGTTTTGAATAAGTATGTAATGAAAACCATAGAATTTCAAAGGTTTTTCTTTTTAAAAACTATGGTTTTAATATAAACTAACCGTTTCCTTTTTTGTAAACTTGTTACAAAGTTTCTCATTTTTAAAGATTAATGACCACAATAAAAATCATTGTTTAAATGAAAAATTAAACTAAATAATGTCCAATATAAGTACAGGTAAAAGAAAATCTGGACCAAAACTGACATACTATTTTTTTTACATTAAAAAATGGTTCTTAATGTTACGTAATTGGTTTTGGGCCTTGCCAATGTTTCAAAGAGCCTTAATTTCATCTATTGCCGGTGCCTTCTTTGGATCAACGGTTGTAGGTTTCTTAAATACCTATGCATTATATTGGCATGCCTATCGCAATAATTTCAGAATTCCCGTAGAGGGTGTGGAGTATCTTACGCTGGCAATATCAATTTTTTCCTTTATGATTATGATAGTGGGGATAGCAGTAACAATTCTTGTCTATTGGGGGATTTCTAAAGTACATCATGTCTTTAATCCTATATTCAAATTCTTATCTTTTGATCAACAAAAGTATTCAAAACTAAAATACATATTTCCCATAACGATTATCTATCTTACTACCATAATATATGCAGTCAAAGATCTTTATATAGATTTCAAAGATTATTCAAGCTTTAATGAAGCGCCCTTCAAAATCAGGTATTATTATGGTGCAATAATTCTATATATAGGAACTTTTCTCGTAATTCTTTCTATTTGGTTGAGTCAGTTAAACAACAAGCTCATTACGATGATAAGCACACTTTTTTTTATCAGTCTAGTATGTATAGGGATTTTTTTTGAACCCATTTATAATCATTTTTTAAGTTCCATAAAGTATGGTGGGAAAATCCCAATAGCGATTGAATATAGGGCAGGTGATAACAGAGAAAAGATAATAAAGGGTATTTTGTTATTGAAGACAGAGGAAAGCATCATTTATGAAAAAAATCAAAAAGTTGAAGAAATTCCAGCAAATAGAGTTTCTAGAATTAGATATGAATAAAACGATTTTAATGTTCGAATCCTGCTACCTCTCCATCCCCAACTCGTCTACCTTAAATTTTGTACACTAAAAAAAGAAGGAACAGCACATTTTGTTAATTTAGCTCTAATAGAATATGGATCTAGAACAACAACTGCTCTTTTTTTTCAGCGCTTTAGGTGCTTTCAACGGCCTTGTTTTAAGCGGTTATTTTGCCTTTTTCTTTAAAGAAAGGAGCAGGGCAACCTACTTTTTGGCTGCCTTATTGTTTGTCATCAGCGTCCGGGTGGCAAAATCGGTTTTTTTCACATTTAGTCCTACCATTACCAATACTTTTTTGCATATAGGGCTTACAGCTTGTTTGTTGATAGGGCCTTTTTTATACCTCTATGTCAATGAAGTGAAAAAGCCCATGAATACCGCTAGATTTTCATGGTTGTGGCATGTTCTTCCCATATTGATCGCAATGCTGATTATACATTATAAGTACCCTTATCATGAATATCGCCACCTATGGCAACGTCGTTATCATGGATATCTCGGATGGTTCTTGTTTGCGCAATGGTTTTGCTATATTGGCATCTCTGGCTATCTCATTCGGAATTCCCTAAAGGCTTGCTTTACAAAAAGTAAAAAATCCACGGATTTAGATTTTTGGTTGGTCAATGTTGTTCTAGGGGTAGGATTAATTTGGTTGGCTTATTTCACTACGACATATACGTCTTATATCGTAGGAGCCCTATCTTTTTCCTTTGTCATCTATTTGATTATTCTATTATTCATCGTAAAAAAGAAAAGAGGCTTGGCATTCTTGGAAAAAACAACCTCTTATCAGAATAAAAAAATTGGCCATACAGAAGGAAAAGCCCTGCTAAAACGCCTAGATGATATATTAGGGGAGACTACATTTTTTAAAAAAGACGATTTTAAACTGGGAGAATTGGCAGAATTAATAGAGGTTACCCCGCATTATCTTTCTCAATTTTTAAATGATAATCTAGGCGTGAATTTTCCAAATTTCATCAATTCCTATCGCATCAATGCGGCTATGCAAATGATCAAGACCCATCCGCATCTTACTTTGGAAGCCATTGGAAAGGAATGTGGCTTTAAATCCAAAACTTCTTTTTACAAAGCGTTTAAAAAGGAAAATGACATGACGCCTGCGACCTATAGAAAAACGGTTTCCCCATAATTTGGTACACTTTTATAAATCTGAACGTTTTTGGCCGCTTAGTAGGGGTGCGACTCATATGGCAAGCCGTATTATTGCTGAAATCAAAAAACAAACTCATGAAAAAATATCTTTTAACAACAGCTATTATACTTTTGACTGTATTTAGTACGCAAGCACAGGAAGACCGCAAAGCCGTTGAAAAAACGCTGAATTATTATTTGGAAGGCGGAACCAATAACGATTTTGATACGCTTAAAAAAGCGTTTCATAACACGGCTACCATGAAATTTATAGGAGGGGAGTATAAGGAAGTAAATGCAATCGATTTTTTTAAGAAAGTAATGAAACCGGGACCAAAACAAAATCGAAAAACTAAAATTGCCTCCATTGATATCAGTGGTAATGCGGCCCATGCCAAATTGGAAATAGAATATGCTACTTCCAAGGTCATTGATTATATGAATTTACTCAAAGTAGATGGGCAATGGAAAATTGTGGGAAAAATATTTTATCGGATGAGCAAATAAGGGACGGGAAGTACATAAAACGAGAGTTCATGTATTCTTAATAAGATTTATTATTTAACCTCCTAAAAAGTAGAGCGCAGTCAGAACAATTCATGGACAAAAAGCTCTTAATGACTGCGCTCAAAAAACGAAAATTTAAATACCTATAGCAAACTAGGGTATTTTAATTTTTGATAATCATCTTTGTAAAAGTTTCAGAGCCTCGGATTTCCTTTAAAATATAGGTGCCGTTGGGTTGCTTGGAAAGGTCAATGGATACCGTTCCTTTGGTGGCTAATTTTTGAGAATGTACGACTTGTCCACTCATGTTGTACACGATAATTTCTCTTGCAACGGAGGTACTAGGACCAATATTTGCTTTGAGCGCGGTAGTATTGGAATTTTCTTGTTCCAAGAAAAAGACACCGATGGGAGACGGATTGGGAAAGATAATCCCACCTCCACAACAAATACCCGGTGGGTTGCTCAAGTTGAATTGAAATCCGTCAGAAAGAATATTTCCATTAAGATCGTTATCTGCAAAAAAGAAGAAAAAACCTCCTGTATTATTACCACATAAACGGTTGCTATCTATAAAAACGCTGTATGACTCAACATCGGTGCCATTAGGGGGAATAGCGTCCCCTCGGCCAAAAGACTGTACATCGCAATCATTGAACAAATCCAAGGAATTGTTGCGGGAATAAAAGTGTGAAAATTGTGGGCGCCTGCTTTGTCCACCAATATTTCGGAGCGTTACGCTAAAATCATAAAATCGGTTTCTAAAAAGTGTGGGGATGGTCGTACTGCTATTACTATCGTATATTACCGTACTGGCCTCGTCCCGAACCACAATCCTATCTATATCAATTACACCAGGAGAAGTTCTGATATTAATTTGTACGGCAGTAGTATTGTTATTTTCGTTCGTTTCGGTAATAGCGTTCGTACCATCTGCTCTAAAGATAATATACTGCGTGCCTGATCGGTCTGCAGGAAGATTGAAGGTTGCACTTTCCTGAGTGCTGGTTTGATTGATATTCAGCGACTGAACCGGATCGGTGGCCAGTCGTACATCACCAGCGCCAATGGTATTATTGGAAGAAATCCAATACTCCAAAGTAGAACTTCCTGCATTTTGTGACCCTTGATTACGCACATTGGCCCGTGCCGTAATTGAAGCGCCAACATCCAAAGTACCTGAGGGAACCGATGGATTGACAACCACCAAATCTGGATTTGGTGTTATGCCATTAATAAAAATACTTCGAGTACGAATATTGTTACTGGTATTTTGATCATTGATATCCAAATGCCAAACAATATAATAGGTACCTGTCACCAGATTATTTGGAATATGCGGATGATGGTTTTCATCATCATCTGCAGCAGGGCTCCCGGCGGGGTTCATAGCACGTACCACATCGAAATTTGAACCAGGAATAAAGCTGCCATCTACATTAGATATAACATTCAAGGGGATAGGATTTCCATTTAAATTTGGCGTACTGTTCAAGTAATAATACATCCTAAACGAAGGTGTACGGGCCGTTCCTATATTAATTAAATCGGTCCGAATGGTAATCCTTTGATTAATATTGGCGGAAGCAGGAGATTCTCTATTGGAAAAAGTCGCATCCTGGGCAAAGGATTGAAAGCAGAGCACAAATAGGCTAAGAAATAAAGTGATTTTTTTCATACTTTTTTATTTAAAGATTTATTGGGTTGAAATTACAAGTTATTAAAGTTAATTCCTACGTAATTAAGAATATTTACCTTTAGTTTACAATAATATAACATGGTGAAAATGTCAAGAGAAATATGGAGTTCCTAAAAAAAGAAGTCCGCTGTTTCCCAGCAGACTTCTTATTATAATCTTCATATATTTCAGAGCTCAAAGCCAAAGTAGTCTTTTGTTTTATCTTCCTTTTTTAATGCGCAGCATATACCCTATCATTGCCTGTTGAAATCATGTGCAATTTTTAGGACGAGCAGAAATATATTGATAGGAACCTGAAAGTAAAAGGCTAAAAGCCACCTAGGCCACCTCCACCTCCTCCACAGGAAGCGCTAAATTCAGCTAGATTAAAGCCAGTGATCGTTACGTTGGGACAAGTAGAATCTACAGTTACGCGTATGGAAAAACCTCCAGAAGTAGGAGATTGTACCTGTAAGGTATTCGTTCCTTGTCCACTAATGATAGTAGCACCTTGAAAAACGGCCCATTGATACGATGCTCCACTGACGGGCTCATTGGGATCGGCCATAAAGGTAAAGACATCGCCCATACAGGCTCCGGCAGTTTGATTGATATCAATATATGTAGGTGGGTTGACCTTAGAAATAGCTAAGGATTCACTACATACAATATTGCCATTGGCTCCGTTGGCCAGAATACTTCCACCATTGAATCCCGATGAAAATTGCACCGTGACCGTACTGGTTCCTTGTCCACTTAGAATACTGATTCCCGAGCTTGGTGTCCACGTAATCGTACTAGGCGAGAAATTTGAAGTATAGGTATACGTCGCTGTAGTTCCTGGAGAAGCTACGGTACACCCAAGAACGTCACATTCTGTTCTTGCGGTAGTGTTCGGGCCTTTAGTGACAACCGTTTCTTCGATTTCACTTGTGGCATCTTCGTTCGGAATCACCTCTTCCGTAGTACAGGAAAAGAATAGGAGACCGAACATAACAATCATGGATAAAAATTTGGTGCTTACTTTTTTCATAATAGTGATTTTTAAGAATGGATTAATACTTCCATTAAGGTACAAATCATTATTAAATTGTAAGTAAAAGACTACATTAAAAATACGTTAAATTTTAAATCACATTATTTATTTTTTCTAACTTTTTTTCAAAATAATCCTTCCAACTGCCCGTCAATCTTGGGGTTGCTATGGCTTTTTTAAGTAGTGCTATATTGGTCTTATCAAACATATAGAGTTCGGTAATATCGGCTATGCTGATGCTATTTTCTGCCTTATAGTGGGGCCTAACAGCATCTCCAGGGCTTATAATACCTTCTTGGAGCACTCCAAAATAAAAGCCTGTTTTTCGGGAATCCAAAAAAACTTTGATCCATTGGTCATTGCCCAATTTCATTCCTAATTTATAACAGGGAAACCTGGGTTGTACTACTTCCAATAGGGTAGTACCTATAGCGAATTGATCTCCAACATGAAGTTCATCTTCAAACATTCCCCCTTGAATATTCAGGTTTTCTCCGAAATTTCCCCAGGGCAATTCTGATACGCCCAATTCCTCTTTCCAAAAAGAGTAGTATTCCGAGGCAAATACGCTAATGGGTCTCGTTACTCCTCCATGCAATTTGGTATCCGATTGCCGATCTCCAGCGATACCCGTAAAGGATACTTCTACGGGATGTTGTAAGGGAGATTTAAAGATAGAGGTTCGGATTTCACGCCCTTTCCATACTTTGGTCTGTGGCGTGCCCACGCTAATGGCATCCAGTTTCATTCCCATCTATTGGATAGGACTGGAAACAAGTTCTATATACTCCATATTAAAGGCGATATAGCCTTGGATCTTTTTAGAACGGGCTAGGGCTTCCTCGTAACTCCAAGCAAAGTAATTTTCGGTAAAATCCCCTTCTATATTCCAATAGGTAGCATCGCCTTTAATGGGACAATGACTTGTTCGTTGTGGTTCCAATACCAAAGGAATTTTGATATCCGTTTTGGGAAGGTAGAATACCGGATTGTAGACACTTTTCCCAACTTCCTTAAGGATAAGGGCATTTGTGGTCTCCGCAATGGTTTTTCCCTTATAAAGAAGTGTTAGTTTTCTTTTATAGGGATCAATAACGCTGTAATGTCTTTTTTCTTCCATGATGTATTGTTTGTGATGTAACGATTAAAAATTTAGGAAGGAACGGGCCTTAAATTCGTGAAATATGCTTCCTATCCTTGTTGCAGTCTTAGTCGTAATATGGGGTACATTACTTTCAAGCTTTTATTTTCCGTTCCTTCTTTCCTAGTAAGATCGTGATGCTACATTAAAAATTGAATTTTAATCCAAGTTGGGCACGCCATCTAGAATTTTGTAAGTCAATGACCCAAGGACGCTCATTTTCGTCAATGTTAAATTGATATTGGGGTTGTTCATTTTCAATACCTACAAAATTGAGTAAACTAAAACTGGAGTTCACAACGTTAGGCACGAATACCAATCGTCCCCAATTTCTGTTGATGAAATTAAAAACATTGAGCATATCCATGGAAAGTGTAATCGACTTTCCGTTTCGGAATTGTTTGGTATACTGCAATTTCATATCCAACTCATGGTTCCAAGGGGTTTTTGCGCCGTTTCGTTCTACATAATCGCCTCTTCTACTGCGTAAATAGGAGTCATTTTCAATGAATCGATCTAAACGTTGCCATTGTTCTTCGGCCGTTACGGTAACCGTGCCGTTGCTATCCGTAATATCCACAAGCTGTATTTGTGAGGCATCCCTTGGCACAAATACGAGGTCATTTCGGGAAGAACCATCCCTATTAGGGTCGCCCTGATACACATAGGAAAAGGGACTCCCTGAGCGTCCATTGTAGAGAAAAGAAACATAAGCATTGTTCCCTTTTCCAAAATCATAGTTGTAGGAGTGGCTTGAAACAAATTTGTGCCTTAGGTCAAAATTGGAAAAAGAAAGCCCTGGGTTATTCCCGAAAATGGCCTGATTCCATTCAAAATTAGCAGCGGGAGAACTCCTTACTGTACTGGAAATATCCTTACTAACGCCATAAGTATACCCTAAGTAACCAGAATAATTCCCCTCTTGTTTTGAAATGCCCGCGGTAAGGTTGTATCGGTATCCCTGATCGGTATTGGTCAAGAGAAAGACATTGGTGAAATTGGGATTGATCTTAATAGCCTCCCCGGTCTCCAAAAAATAGGGCCTATTGTCCGCACCTTGAAAGTTTCCAAGCTCATCCCTTCTATTGATCGATTGAAACAGAAGTCCGTTAAGCACCTTGGTATAGGTGGCCTCAAAATTTATAGTCCATTGCTTGGGTAGTCGTCCTTCAAAAGCAATATTGCTTTTCCATTCCCTAGGCAAGGTAAAATCGTTATCAATCAGATTAATTTCGGCCAGGTTGGGTTGTACACTTCTCAGGTCGGCCAAATTTTCGGTTAAGGGAACGGCTTCATCCGGGCGAATATCAATATTGAAATATTCCGTTCCAGAAATATATTCTACGTAGGCGAACCATAAATAGGGTATTCGACCAGAAAATAGACCTGTACCTCCACGTAATCGAAAGTTGTTCTGGTTATCCAAGATGTAATTGAAACCTACGCGAGGATTGAATTGGGGAGCTTTAGATATTTTATTGTCAAAACGACTAAACTCCGGGGTATTGCGTACTTCATCACTTATAGGGAGGTCGCTAGGTAAGAACTGCGCATCCAATCGAATTCCACCGGATAGGGTCAACTTATTGGAAACGCGAAGTTTGTCCTGTGCATAGAGGGCCGTTTCCAAAACAGAAACCGTTGCTGAGGGTCTGTTGCTTACAAAGTCAAAATCATTATTGTTGATATTGTACACACCTCGGATTCTTCGGGGACGATCATTTAAAAAATCGTCTACGGAACGATATTCCCATCTTCCATTCCAGGCCGATAGAAAACCGTATTCCACATCGTGAAACTGTACTAAACCACCTAGAGTAAAGGTATGATTGTTAAGGGTATAATTGAGTTTGTCGGCCAATTGAAGCGTGTAAAAATCTGTATTGTAGACCGATGCTTCCCTATAAGTACCGGCAAATATCCTATTAGAGGAATTTGATGCTATTTGGATATGGGGAAAAACCCTACCATCAAAATCCCTATTTTCTTTTACTGTATTATAGCCCAAGGTTAGGTTGTTGGATACTCCATTGTCAAAATTAGATTTTAGCTCCAAAGCCAAACTATTGGCAACACTATTGTGTCTATATCCTTGATTCCCAAAATTAAAAATGGAAGAGTTCCATTCCAGATTATCTGCAAAACTATTCACGTAATTATTGCGAAGGGTAAGTTTGTGGTGCTTGGATATATTGAAATCCAATCGGGCAAAAATCTTTGTGCTGGTCGTTTTTATGGAGGCATTTGTAAAAGTACCAGGGTCATAATTGTACACATCGATCAATCTATTGGATATGGCCTCTACATCCTCCAATGCAATGTTGGAGGTTGCACTTCCAGGTGCATTCAATACCGGAGTGTCCGACAACGCTTGTTCAACATTGAGATAGTAGAATAATTTATCCTTTTTGATAGCGCCGCCAATACCCGCTCCAAATTGAATGTCATAGAAATTGGCTACATCTTGTTCAATGCCATCGGCATACTTGCCCAAAAGAATTTGATTATTGCCATAAGCATATATTTCTGCATCGGTTTTATTGGTACCATTTTTTGTGACCAGATTAATACTGGCTCCACTAAAATTCCCAATACTGACATCAAAAGGAGCTAGCTTTACGGAAAGCTCTTTTATGGCGCCAAGGCCTATAGGTTGGGAACGGGAAAGGCCTCCAGGTGTACCATTGGCAGAGGATCCGGCAGCACCACTGGCAGGTTCTTGAAACCCAATAATGTCATTATTGGCAATACCATCAATATTAAGGTTGTTAAAACGGTTACTTGCCCCTCCAAAAGAATTTAAATTGTTTTCGGGTAAGTTCTTTGTAAGATCTTGAATACTTCTATTGATGGTTGGGGTCGCCTGTAGTTGCTTTTTACCGAGAACGGTTTCATTTCCATTTTTTTGTTTAATAATGGAAGAAGTCAATACCACTTCATCCAAGGCAACATTTTCTTCATATAGGATAAAATTTTTGACCGTTACATTCCCTAAATTGATGATGATGTTATCCTCTGTAATTGTTTGAAAGCCTATAAAAGATATGGTGATTTGATATTTGTTGGAAGGTGCTAAATTGTTGATAATGTAAAAACCGTTTTCCTGGGATACTGCACCGTAGGTATAGTTGGTTTCAGTATCTGTAATCTGTACGGTGGCAAAAGCGATGGGCATATTTTTATGATCGACCAGCTTTCCCTGAAGTATACCAGTGGTCTCTTGACCATAGGCTGATAATCCATAGATACTGGCAAGAAGTACTATAATAAGTGTTCTCATTTGAAATTATTCTGATAATAGATTTGTTGAATGGCATAATATAGAACCTATACAATTCGTATTGTGCGTATATGGAATACACAGTACACTTGCTGTACAGCCTATAAAATGTATTGAAATAAATGAACCGGAGGAATTGTTCCTACGGAAATGCTAAGGAAGAAAGGAATAGGGAGACCCTCGGGTGTGAATTTGGGAAAAAGATAGAAAGGATATGGGCTCTATTTCCTGATTAAAAATAGGAAAGGCAGCTTGTAACAATTGCTGTATGGCAAGTCGCAACCTTCTTTGAAAAAGATCAAGTGTTCTATAAACACGCTTTAGGTCAACAAGAGAATCAATGTCATAAAGAACATCCAATAGCAAATACGAGGCATCAGCTTGAACAATATAGTGTTGAATCTGCTGGCGAATATGACCAGTATTCCAAGAAAAATCAACAAAGATATCTTTCTTAAAGTGTTCGCGCCGCAATCCCATCAAATAGAAACCTCCATCGTAGGTAGGCCCCAATACTATGGTATTTTCTTCAAGTTTTTTAGCGGTCTCCTTTAAGTGGTGAACCGTTAGATTTGGGCTATCATTTCCAAGGGTGATAACGGCCTCATAGCCTTTGTCATATATTTTTGCTATTGCATTGGAAAAACGCTCTCCAAAACTAGATCCAATCTGTTCGTTCTCGCAAAAATGAAAATAATCAAGTCCTGAGTCATGGGCTATCTTCAGGGCATGGGCATTCAATTCCGAAGGTAGATCGGAGTGGAATAAAAACGACTTTCTCTTTACCTCCTCCTGTTGGGAGAGGGCAAAAACTAAAACAGCAGTTTTCAACGAAGTCGTTGGCTTCAAAGGATAGTCTATTTTGATATCATTTATTCAACAAGCATGCTACCTCAATTGCAGTTATACATTTCTACAACAGTATGCATGTTACATTCTAATCGTAAAAGTAGCCAATATTTTTGATGAACATTGTTAAAAGATACAATAAGATGAGGGGTACACCTGGGAAGAAAAAAAACTAACAAGAACAAAAATCCAGATACGCCCTTGAAAACATATCTGGTTCTGATTTTATAAGGAAATGTATCTTTTTATTTTACATCATCCAGGGCATTGGTAATCAAGGTCTTTAAATGTGCCTTGTGCGCTTTGGTCGAGGTATTGCCCCCTCCACTGGCTACCATTCTGGAAATGGCCTTTAAATTGTACAGGGCCATGGATTGTGCGGCTGAGGTAAACCTATCCTTGGCTCTCCCATTTAGCATGGCAATTAACCGCTTTGTATAGGCTACTTGTAGGTTTTGTCGGAAGGAATTGACCGAACCATAAATATCCGCAGCAAAAATCCCTCTATTTAATTCCCCCATAAATTCGGCAAGATCATATGAATTTCCATAGAGTTCCGAATCACTGATGCGCTGAAGGGTATTGGGATGTAAAATATGCTGTAATACATTCTGTTGAAAACGCAATACAAGCGCATGTATTTTTGGATCTTCAGGCCCGGCAAAGAAGTTATAACCACGACGCTGCCTTGCCAGATAATTATAGAGTTCATTGGGCGTACGGAAAGCATTCTTCCCAAAAATATGGGTATTCAATGCCGCCATGGCTCTTTTTTGATCTTTATAGGCCACTGGCGTATAGGGTTGTGTTTCCCCTTCTTGTCCTGCCATAGCCCGATCTACATAAACCCCGCCAATGAAGCGCGACATCACATTTCCTGCCTGTGCATATTGCCCCATAAGGATAGCATGGGCCGTACGAAGTTCTTGATAGCTTTCCCCATCTTTGGTGTACCGGTCCTTTAACTTTCCAAACATTTTATTCACCAACTTTATACGGTCTAAGGAGTACGAAATTTGATCATTGGAAAGATCCCCGGTATTTACCCTGGGATCAATTCCTCTTCCCGGCGCTCTCATGTCATCGGCATCGTTGCCAAAAATCAATTCGGGCTTTGTGGATTGCGCCAAATGGGCCTGCATTTCGTTTTCAGAAGCAAAATTTTGATAGCCAAACTGAATGGCCCATACATCATAAGGCCCTACATTGGTACTATAGTATTGCCCTTGTTTCGCAGGATCATTAGCTACATTTATGGCGGTATAATCCATAACAGAACCTACTAAGGCTTTTCCTTTAATAAACGCCGGGTCATTTAATTGTGCGGGTGTAAATAACTGACTGGCTTTCATATTATGATTCAAGCCCAAAGTATGTCCCACTTCGTGCATTATCAATTCCAGCATGGATTCTTTCTTTAGGCCTTCCATTTTCATTTCATCCGCACCTTCAAGCAGCAAGGCGGCCCTTCCAAATTGTGTGTTAAACTGCATCATATGTCCGTAGGAACAGCTAACCTGATGGCTCTTATTGTTCCAATCCAAATGCGTTTCTTTTCCTTCGGCGGTAATATCATCGAATAATTTTTCAATACGCACACGATTGGTATGGTAAATGAACTCTAACATGATATCAGCGCCTAATATTTGTCCGGTTTTGGGATTTACAAAGCTCGGGCCATATCCTCCAAAAGGAGGGTTGGGAGAAGAAGTCCATCGCAAAACATTATAGCGGATATCCCCGGCATCCCAATCAGCGTCATCTGGTTGTATTTTTACAACCATGGCATTCTTAAATCCTGCTTTTTCAAAAGCATTGTTCCATTTTAAGACCCCTTCTTTAATGGTTTCCCTAAACTCTACCGGAGTGGTATTCTCTATCCACCATGTAATGGGTTCCACAGGTTCGGACATTGCGGCATTGGGATCTTTTTTTACCAAATTCCAACGGTGAATTTTATCCCTATAGTTAAGAGCTTCCGTAGATGTCATATCATTGGATTGCGTAAAGAAAAATCCAACTCTGGGATCATCATAGCGCACCTTATAATCGTTTTTAGGCAATGCTATAAAACTGTGATATACGGTTACGCTAACATTTCTGCCATCGGTTACTGCTCCACTTCCACCGTTTAATACAGAAGGCTTGGAATAGACATAGGATATGGAAAGGTCTGTGTTCTCTGGATAATTCCGAATAGCTTTGATTTTTGTTTTTCCCTTATCTAGATTTCCCAAAGTAAAGTCTGTAGGCCGACTCCCAGGAAAACGGGGCGGTTTTACCTGACGTAGGGTTTCCCTTAGGAAAAGATCGTTTCCTTTGATCAAATACAATCCTTTTTCCTTGTCATGGGCCTCTATTTTAAAACTGGCCATGGGAGCTTCACTGATATTGGAACTCTTAGCTTTGGATAAGGCGTTTTCTTCGTCAAAATAATACGATAGGTTTTGATAAATAAACTCTATTTTATCGTAATATTTTTCGATTTTGAAAACCCGTGATCCGCCATAAGCGCCTTTAAAACTGGAGGCATCCAAAACACCGTTGGCCACCTGATTAAAATAAATGAATTCTTTATTCAATTGATCTTCGGTAATCAATAATTGAATTGCACTATTGGTGGTGTCCCTGTAAATCGTAAAAAGACCTTCTATTTTTTCACTACTTTTTGTGAGGTCTTTGATGGTTTTCTTTTTAGGTGCTTTTTTGGGAGGGGCGGGAGCCTCTGTTTTTCCTTTCTTTTTTCCTTTTTTTCTTTTTTGCCCTTGCATTTCAAAACTACTGAATAAGCTAAAGCATATGGTGAAGCACAACAGTCTTACCAGAATTGATGATTTCCGCATAATTGATTGATTTTAATTGTTACTGTGAAATTTATTGGCCATTACATTATGAATCTCATAAATATAATATAAAATGATAAAAAAATTGATATTTCGTTACATTTGACACTTTTTTTTATGATTTACGGCTCAGTTCCGAACTTTGTATTTATATAATAATTGGGAAAAAAGAAGACTTGTTTTGCTATTTTTGGGTATTGTATAAAATTTAGTCTTCTATTTAAATCAGAACTATGGGTTATCCACGTCTTAGGATACGAACAGCAATTGTTTATCTAAGTATTCTTAGTTTTTTTCTGCTACAAAATTGTAGCGCACAAACTGTAAATACACATTTAATACAGGATGAGATTGAAACGGTAACCGTAGAGAAATTGGCCTACTATCTCTATTATCCCCAAGCGTATGAAGTTAACGAGAATGAATCTTTCCCCTTATTACTTTTTCTTCATGGTGGCGGTGAAGCAGGGGGTACGCTTTCTGAAGTAAAATCCAATGGACCTCCTAAACTCATTGCCGAAGGGAAACAGTTTCCCTATTTGATCTTGGCTCCGCAGAACCCGCATAAAAGAAAGTGGTGGAATACCCAGGCCATCATGCAATTGTTGGACACGGTAGTAAAGACCAATAGGGTAGACCCTAAAAGGATTTACCTTACCGGACTTAGCAGAGGAGGGAGTGCCGCTTGGGAATTGGCGGTTCAATATCCAGATAAATTTGCAGCGATGGCCGTAGTTTGTGGAATGACTCCGGTGCCTTATGCTTCCTGGCTGGATAAAGATATGCCCATTTGGGTTTTTCACGGAGAAGATGATGCTTCCATTCCGGTATCGGAATCCGATGAAATGGTGAAAAAATTAAAAGCTATGGGGCGCAATGTAACCTATACCCGTTATAAAGGAGTTGGACATAATGCTTGGGAAAAAGCCTATGCCAATGAAGAGCTCTATGAATGGTTTGTACAATACGAAAGAAAACAATGAGGAAAAATCAAACATTTGACCTGGGGTGGATTTGTATAGTGCTCATACTCCTATGCGGATGCAAGCATACGTCTACAATTTCGGATAAGGAGGCGAAAAGTAAAATTCGATTAAATCAAATTGGATATTACCCAAACGCATTAAAAAAAGCGGTGGTCGTTGTTCAGGATGATTCCTTTAATAACTTTCAATTGATCAACACCCAAACCCAAAAAGTAGTTTTAGATACGCTTTTATCCAGCATTAAAAGCTGGGACTTGGCAGGGGAAAAGGTCCAGATAGCTGATTTTAGTGCTGTTGCGGCAACAGGAGAGTATCAGGTTTTTGTTCCTGGTCTCGGATATTCGTATCCTTTTGAAATAAAATCCCATGTTTATGAGGAAGCTTTTAAAGGATCTATAAAAGGATTGTATTATCAACGTGCAGGAATGGCCTTGGAAAAAAAATATGCAGGAAAATGGCATAGAGCTATGGGACATCCAGATGATAGCATAGGATTTCACCCTTCCAGTGGCAAAACAACAGGGGTGCTACAAGCTACCAAAGGATGGTATGATGCAGGAGATTACAATAAATATGTGGTAAACGGAAGTTTTCCTTTAGGACAGTTGTTTTTATTGCAACAAGAATATCCCAATAGTATTGGGGATGGCGATTTAAATATTCCAGAAAGTGGAAATTCGCGGAGTGATTATTTGGATGAATTGAAGTACGAAATGGATTGGTTATTGTCCATGCAAGATGAGGATGGAGGGTTATTCCATAAACTGACCACCTTACAATTCGAAAAAATGTTGATGCCCCATAAAGCGGTGCAAAAACGTTTTATTGTTGGAAAAGGAACAGCGGCCAGTCTTGATTTTGCCGCAGTAGCAGCACAAGCGTACCGTATATTTAAATCAAGAAATGAAGCCTATGCAGCGCAATGCCTGATGGCTGCAGAAAAAGCCTATGAATGGGCTGTGGATAATCCTGAAATAGTATATAGAAATCCGGATGATGTGGGAACAGGGGAATATGGAGACACAGATTTTATGGATGAATGGTATTGGGCGAATGCCGAATTGTATGTAAGTACCCAAAACCCAACATATTTGGAGGAACTTCAAAAACGGGAAGTAAGTTACCGTTTTAAAGCAGGAGGAAATTGGAAAACTTTTATGCGTTTCTTGGGAATTTTTGATCTATTAGATCATAAAGAAATTATTTCTACGGCAATGTATGCAGATTTAAAGGAAGGCGTACTTGGCGTAGCCGATTCTCTAACTATTAAGGCGAGGCAAATGCCGTATTTTCAGTCCATAAACGATTTTAGATGGGGCTCCAATAGCGATGTACTCAGCGCAGCAACAATTTTAGTAAGCGCCTATCGCCTTGACCCACAACCAAAATATCTTCAAGCTGCCCAACAGGCCGTAGATTATATTTTTGGGACCAATGCCTTGGGATATAGCTTTTTAACAGGCTTTGGAGATCTAAGCCCCATGAATATTCATCATAGGCAAAGTACCGCCGATCGCATTCTGGAACCGGTTCCGGGCCTCTTGTCCGGAGGACCAAATAGTCGCTTGCAAGATACCATAGATGGCGCCGTGTATCCTAAAAATGTTGCGCCCATGCAAAGTTGGGTAGATCAGGAAGCCAGTTATGCCAGCAATGAAATTTGTTTGAACTGGAACGCTCCTTTGACCTATGTTCTTGGTGTATTAGAGGCAGAAGCGCAATAAGAAGACGTTTTTAGGTTCTTTCTAACATCATTACAAGCGATATTATAGTATTTTAGCCTCTTAAGTTGAACGCCGGTAATTATGAAGTGTATTTACTTTTTTTCCTTAGTTTTTATTTCAATCCTATTTTTTTCCTGTGGTGATGAAAATAAAAAACAGGACCCCAATCATAAATTTACGAATGCATTGATTGATGAAACCAGTCCGTATTTATTACAACACGCGCATAACCCAGTTGATTGGAAACCTTGGAGCCAAGATGCTTTAGATCAGGCCAAAAAAGAGAATAAATTGGTATTGGTGAGTATTGGCTATTCCTCTTGTCATTGGTGTCATGTGATGGAAGAGGAAACTTTTGAAGACGAGGAAATTGCGAAAATGATGAATGAAAACTTTGTCAGTATTAAGGTAGACCGGGAAGAACGACCCGATGTGGATCAGGTCTATATGACGGCACTTCAATTATTGCAAGGGAACGGAGGGTGGCCTTTAAACGTAATTACCTTGCCCAATGGAAAACCGCTCTATGGGGGTACGTATCACACCAAAGAACAATGGAATAAAGTACTGTTGGATGTCAGTAGACTCTACAATGAGAATCCGGAGAAGGCCAATGAATATGCTGATCGTTTGGCCGAAGGGATCCAAGAAGTCAATTTGATCCAACCCGTTACCGATTTTGAGGAATTGACCCAAGAAGTACTTGCCACCAGTGTTAGCTTATGGAAATCGGCCTGGGACGAAGAATGGGGAGGAAATACCGGACGCGAAAAATTCATGCTACCCAGCAATCTCGATTTTTTATTGGATTATGCGGTTTTGACCAACGATACGGCCACTAAGGAGTATGTAGCTTTAACCCTGGATAAAATGGCTTTGGGAGGAGTTTATGATCATGTAGGGGGCGGATTTTTTAGATATAGCACCGATTCCTTTTGGAAAGTGCCCCATTTTGAAAAAATGCTTTACGATAATGCACAGCTGATAAGCTTGTATTCCAAGGCGTATAAGCTCTTCAAAAAACCGATGTACAAGAAAGTAGTCCTAGAGACTATTGCTTTCTTGGAACGTGAGATGAAGCGGGCCGAAGGTGGCTACTATGCTGCCATAGATGCCGATAGCGAAGGCGAGGAAGGAAAGTATTATGTGTGGACCAAAGAGGAACTACAACAGCTTTTAGGAGAGGATTATGAACTTTTTGCAGCATATTACACCATTACGGAAGCCGAAGTATGGGAACACGGAAATTATGTACTGCATCGCTCTTTGGATGATGCTAGTTTCATAAAGAACCATAAGTTTACCGTATCGGATCTGGAAGCTATGAAGAAAAGGAGCGTAAATGCACTTCTAAAGGCTAGGGAGTCCAGAATTCGACCAAGGACGGATGATAAAATACTAAGTTCGTGGAATGCATTATTGATCAACGGTTATGCCGATGCGTACAAAGCCTTTGGGAATCCTGAATTTCTAGAACGAGCCGAAGCTATTTTTGATTTTTTAAAGACCGAGAGTTTTAAGAACAATATATTAATTCATTCCTATAAAGAAGGAGGAAGGCGTACAGAAGGTTTTTTGGAAGATTATGCTTTTTTGGTGAATGCGTCCCTCAATTTGTACGGTACTACTTTAAGCGAGAAGTATTTGGTTTTCGCCCAAAATCTGCATCAAAAAACCCGTGCTGAATTTGCCGATAAGACTTCCGGAATGTACCGGTACAATAAAGGCAACAGCCTCATTTCTAAAATTATTAAAACGGATGATGGTGTTTTGCCTTCCCCAAATGCCGTGATGGCCCATAACCTATTCCAATTGGGGCATATTAATTACGATAAAGACGCTTTGAAAGAAGCAAAATCCATGCTTTCTTCCATGATTTCATCGGTTAAGGAAAACCCGGCTAACTACGCACGATGGGAAAAATTACTATTACATACGACCTATCCTTACTTTGAAATGGCCGTGGTTGGGCAAAAAGCTCCAGGTATCATGAAGGATTTGAATGCCAGACATATTCCCAATACGCTTATTGTGGGAAGTACACAAGATAGTGACTTGCCACTCTTTAAGAACAGATTTGACGCGGAGGATACCTATATTTACGTATGCCAAAACAGTACTTGTAAACTTCCGGTCAATACCATTGACGAGGCCATGCGGCAATTGCAGAATTTCTAAGGGGTTTCTTCTACGGTGATGTTTTCTAGGTCCTTCAAGAAAAGTACATGGGATTTGCTCTTGAGCAGCTTGAAGTCCTCGCTATTTTTTTGACCCGGATAAGGGCCAAAAAAATGACTTTTTCGCGCATTTCGCCAAAATAATGCCCATGAAATCCCTGTATTGGCAATGTTTTTATCCAAAACCTCAGTCCACCAATTCTTCACTTTTAATTTGTTGAGACCCGCTTCGGTAAGGGCATAAGGTTTATTTTTGGCCACGGCAATTTCCCCAACTATGGGAATATTGCTATTTAAATCCTTGATAAAACTTGCTGTTGTCCAATGCTGATAGATATCCACACCTAAAATATCTACAAAATCGTCTCCGGGATAATAGGTGAGATACTCCGCTTTATCCGTAAAAGTATTGGGGGAGTAGGCATACAACAATTGCGTGAGCTTAAACTCATTTTGCAATATTTGTACAGTCTCTCGCCAAAGTAGTTTGTACTCTTCAGGGGAACAATGTCCCTTGCCCCACCAAAACCATGAACCATTCATTTCATGAAAGGGACGGAAAATAATAGGAATGGGTTTCCCGGAATCATCATATAGTTCATTCATGAAAATGGCAAGTCTAGACAACCAAGTTTTGTATTTTTTATGAAATTTTCCGCCTTTAATAATGTGTTTTACCGCCTTACGCGTATGCCAGGAACTTCTATTGGAAGCCGGATTGTCCGGATGCCAACTAATGGTGATGATTGCTCCTTTGGCATGTGTTTTTTTGATTAAGGACTTCATCAATGCAAAGGATACTGT
The DNA here is from genome assembly GCF_043678055.1 of Spongiimicrobium salis. Taxonomy (NCBI): domain Bacteria; kingdom Pseudomonadati; phylum Bacteroidota; class Flavobacteriia; order Flavobacteriales; family Flavobacteriaceae; genus Spongiimicrobium; species Spongiimicrobium salis. Next base: position 1,121,337 of record NZ_JBHEQA010000002.1, on the reverse strand, counting down.
ATCTAAATTAAATTGATTCCCTAACTCAATATGTCCAATTTCAAACCCATGTACCGCGGGATGGTCTCCTGCGACATCTTTGACATCACTACGATATAGGTCCGGATTTCCGTTGTGTTTCCAGTTTATACCATATGCAGTGGCATCCTGATGCCCAAAGGCATAGCCCTTCTTGGCTACTGCCTGGATTTTTTCATACAGCAATTGAGCTTTAGGATCAATTTTTCTCGTAATGGACATTTCTTTTTTTGAGATTATTGGAGCAACGGATTTGCATGATCCCAATAAAACAATGCCAATGAATCCTAAAAGATAGACAAGTTGGGCATTGGATGCATTTGTACGATATGACATTATAAGCTGTCTTATTTAGGCCCAAAGGCCGTTTATACTATTCTGAACCATAAATTACACATCCTATAGCCGTATTTATTGTGATAGCGCTATTTCATCTTTCTTTATAGAAGGAGTATTCACCTGTATAAACTGCAGGTAATCACTGTTTTTGGCCACAAGAATATAGGTATGGTCTTTAAACCGTATTTTGGTCATATCCTTAACGTCCCCTTTGGCAAAAAAACCACTGGATTTTGCCGTAATGGGAGTGAAATTTCCTTGACCATCTCCTTTTAGGAAAAGACCATTGCTAGCATCATTTCGGGGAGTTTCTACTTCCGAATTATGTAAATTTCCTGCGATAACAACGTCCAAGTGCTCATCGCCATCAAAATCTTCTACCAATACCCGATTGATATTGGAAATCTGCGCCAATTGCGGCAAGGTGTGAGACACAAACGAAGTGCCCTTGTTTTCGAGATAAATACTGGCAAAAGATTTTACTTGATAATGCAATGATTTATTGAGTTCATCCTCTGAATATACATCTTCTAAAGTGGCAGTGGAAAAAGAAGTATAATTTTCAAATTTCTTCTTGATGGAAGGAATTTGTTGGGAGGAACATTCTCTTCCCCGTACCGGATATTTTTCACCTCCATTATAATAACTCAATACAATGTCATTATGCTCATTATTATCGAAATCACTGGAATAAATATCAAAAGTTTCCTCGGCATTGGCCTTATACTTAAAATTAAGGCCTAAGTTCCCTACAATAAAATCCATATCGCCATCTTGATCAAAATCCCCTTCTTCAATACTAAACCACCAACCGTTGGATTCTGAAAGTCCCAATTCGGTGGTTTTATTTTCAAAACGACCATTAGTATTCTTTAAGACGGTAATGGGCATCCACTCGCCAACGATGACGAGGTCTATCTGGCCATCCTTGTCGTAATCCGTCCAACGGGCATCTGTAACCATCCCGAGCTTATTAAGATCAGGCGCTATAGTAGCGGTCACATTCTTGAATTGAGCTCTTCCTTTAGTACTGACATTTTCCAAAATATAACTATTGGCGGGCTGCGGGTAATTGCCAGGGATCAAACGACCTCCAACAAAGAGGTCCAAATCCCCATCTTCATCAAAATCATAAGGATGTACACGGGATCCACTGGTGATCATTTCGGGTAAAGCCGTAGCAGAACGGCTAAAATTACCCTGACCATCATTGATGTACAATCGATCCTGTAACATGGGGGAGTTGGGTTCAAATTCGTTTCCTCCACTGACCACATAAAGGTCGTTGTCCCCATCCATTTCGGCATCAAAAATATGGACGTCAATATCTTCATGGAGCTTATCCTCTAGCAATACATCCATAGGTTGTTTTACAAAACCTTCTTTGGTTTGATAATAAACAGCAGTAGCATCATAGGAAGCCCCTCCTACAACAAAGTCTTCCAAACCATCACCATTAAGATCCCCAACGTCTATACCTGGTCCAAACATAGAAGTTTGATGGGGGAGAAGTACTTCTTTATCAAAATCGTCATAGAAGTTTTCTATATGGCGGTGTTGAACTAAAAAGGTAGTATCGGCTTTGGTAGAAAATATTTTTTCTGAACTTAAGGTAGTTGAAGCTACAGGCCGATCAACGGCATCGCCATGGGAAATGTCTAAAAATTGATTTGCCTTAATATCAGTAAGAATGGTCCACTTTCCATCGGGCCATTGCACCCTTAAAGAATCTATAGTATTGGCCTTGCCAAGGCCAAAATGTAGTTGAGGGGCTACTGAAGACTGGAAACCACGCGTTAGTGTCATTTCTTGAAATTGTTTGCTCTCTCCTGCAGTAACGTACGCCTTAACGCCTATCCCAAAAGGATTCTTGGCATTTCCCTTGAATTTTAAAGTGATGTGATTGTTTTTAAGAGCACTTGAATTCTCAAAAATAGTAGCGTAATCATCAATATTGTTGTTAATGATTTCCAAATCCCCATCATTGTCCAGATCCACATAGATGCTCCCATTGGAAAAGCCCTTATAACTTAGGCCCCAAGTAGTATTCATTTGTTCAAAACTGAGATCACCTTTATTACGATATACGAAATTATCAACTTTTTCGGAGGGCATTCCCATACTATAGGCCAAGGAATTTTCCTGAATGTCATTGACTTTTTTCAATTTTTCGAAGTAATCCTTATTATTGATTTCGCGGCGGGTACCATTGGAGATAAAGACATCTTTCCAACCATCATTGTCCAAATCGGCAACAAGGGGCCCCCAGCTCCAATCTGTGGAGGAAATTCCTGCCAATCGGGAAACATTACTGAAATCGGGCAAGCCGTCATTTACCGTCCCGTTATTCATTTGAAGGCTATTTTGCATGTATTGGTAATGGAAGCCCGAGTTTACGGTACTCCAAAACAAATCAGGATTCATACTGGCCATATTGGCTTTAGACCGTCGATTATCTTGAGCAGTCATATCTACCTGGAAAATATCCAGTAGTTGGTCGTTGTTGAAATCGGCAATATCTACGCCCATACCATAGAAAGAGGTATTTTTAGTAGCTTCTTTCAAGTTTTCGGAGAAGGTGCCATCTCCATTATTGATATAAAAAAGATCTGGAGAACTAAAGTCGTTGGAGACATATAGATCAGGCCATCCATCTTGATTGACATCGCCTACGGTAGCGCTTAACGATAGCCCAAAATTGAGCAAACCTGCTGCTTCGGTGACATCGGTGAAGCTATTGCCGTCATTGCGATAGAGTCTATCCGATTCTTCTAATTTAGGGAAGGTTTTTTTTATTCTGTAGTATTGATTGGGCGCGTTAAATGGGGATGGAGGGTAATTGGCCACATATAAGTCAAGATCTCCGTCTTGGTCATAATCAAAAAAAGTGGATTGAACACTATTTCCGGAATCGGCCAGTCCATAGGCTTTGGCATTTTCCGTAAAGGTACTATCCCCATTATTGATAAAAAGTTGATTCTCTTTAGGACCAAATTTACCACCTACCGCACAATAAATATCCAAGAAGCCATCATTGTTCACATCGGCCATGGTCACTCCGGTATACCAGCGATCATCTCCTTGCACTCCTGCTGCTACAGAAATATCCTCGAATTTTAGATTTCCTTTATTGAGGTATAATTTATTAGGCACCATATTTCCGGTAAAAAACAAATCTACCAGACCATCATTGTTAATATCCCCGGCAGAAACACCACCACCCATATAGATATACCCATAGGTAAAATAATTCAAGGAATCATTTTCAGTAAGTGTATTGGCGAAATCAATTCCGGATTGTTCTTTGCTCACAGATTTGAACAGTGTATTGCCCTGTGTTGCCCCTGAGTCATCGGCACAGGAAAAAAAGAAAAATAGGGATGCAAACGCAACCATAAAAGGGATAGGGGAGGAATTCTTCATTCTATTTTTTTGACTTTAAATATAAGGATTACTTCAAATGTAATCTAGAAAAGAAATCATAAAAAAGCAGGATATCCGAAGATATCCTGCTCAAAATTATAGGTTTAACTATAAGGATTTTAAAAACTTAGTAACCAGGATTCTGCGTCAATACATTACCACTAAGGTCAATGGCATTAATTGGAATTGGAGACAAGTCAAATCTAGCTTCGTATGGTGCAACTTTGCCCGCAAAATTCGTAATGGTACGAGATTCATTTGCAAAGTAATCGTTCATTACTTGCGTAGCAACACCCCATCTTCTTAAATCGAATAAACGGTGTCCTTCCATACCTAATTCTACTCTACGCTCAAAACGCACGGCTTGGATAGCGAAAGCTTGATCAGGGAAAGAAGGATATTCCGCCACTAAGTAATTAGCAGCAGGACCACTTCCATCCAAAGCTTGTACCGGAGTACTGTTTGCTGCTCTCGCTCTTACCTGATTCACATAGTTCAAGGCCGTTGCCAAGTCTCCGGTTTCAGCGGCAGCTTCAGCAGCCATTAAAAGAACATCTGCATAACGCATAATATTATAATTTACCCCAGAGTGTTGCTGACCCCATGCACCAGTTCCTTGATTGGCTGCAAGTTCACTCATTTGATACACATTCTTTTTAGGTAAATAAGGACCGGAAATATCGTTGAAACCAGCTCTGATCCACTCTTTTCCAATGTGCTCCCCAAAACCGTTATAATCAATACCTCTACGTCCAATGGTATAATCCAATCTTGGATCTAAAGTCCCTGCTTCAAGCGTATGAGGCTCTGCACTTTCAACACCATAATCATTAGCAATATCACTATCGTTAAAGGTGTCTAATAGGGGCAATCCAGCAGCATCGGTTTTAAAGGCATTGGCCAAATCAATAGATGGCTGATAGAAACCACAGCAAGAACCGAAAGGTCCACCACCAGGGAAATTCAATGTACTTCCTTGGTTACCGTTAAAGGATTGTCCTCCATCAGCAGCAAACTGTATAGCAAATACAGATTCTGGTCCATTTTCACCAGAAGCCGTAAAGTTGTCCAAGAACTCTGGGGCCAAGGCAAATTCTCCACTGCTGATTACCGTATTTAATAAGGTCAATGCTTGCGCAAATTCTCCTTGATACAAATGTGCTTTCCCCATAAAGGCTCTAGCAGTACCTGCTGTAGGTCTTCCTGGATCACCTTGCGTAGCAGGCAAATTATCAATAGCAAATTGGAAATCAGCTTCAATTTGATCCCAAGCTGGACCTGGGTTTGGCTGATTGAATTCCTGTGCATCAAAATTCTCTACAGAAATTATGGCCACATTTCCCCAAATTTTAGTCAATTCAAAGTAGAAGTGCCCTCTTAAGAAACGTGCTTCTGCTTCCTGTCCAGTAATGGCAGCAGCTTCAGCCGTAGTCAAGGCATCTCTGTCGATACCAGCAATTACAGAAAGCACTGCATTGGTTCTGTTCAAGGCACCGTATAAGGCCGAGAACTTTCCTAAGAAATAAGGGTTGGAAGTTTGAATATCATTGGTTTCTATTTGGAATAATTCAATTTGATCTCCATCAGTACTTCCTTTATGGGCATCATCTGCCCATACATCAAACCACCAATTGTCTCCACTAATGGCAAAGCCATTTCCGGACAGATTATTTCTAGTTCCATCCAGAGCAGAATACGCACCGGTCAACAACAAGTTCACTCCCTGAGGGTTCGCCAGTGTTTCCGGACTTAAGGCTCCCACCGCGGGAGTACTAGCAAAATCATCACCGCAAGAATGCAGTATGAACGTGATTAAAAAAACATAAATTAATTTCTTTTTCATTTTTTTACAATTTTAAATTAGCACCTAATGTAAATATTTGGGATAGTGGGAAAGTATTGGTGTCTACACCAATGGTTAAAGCGCTATTCGCACCACTGTTTGGTTGAATTTCTGGGTCAATACCATTGTATCCTGTTATGGTGAACAAGTTACTGGCATTCACATAAAGACGAAGTCCATCAAGTCCCCATTTGTCCGTAATAGTACTAGGAAAATTGTACCCTATGGACAAGTTCTTTAAACGTACGAAAGATCCATCTTCCACAAAGAAAGAGTTTGGACTAGTTTCGTTATTGGTAAGAGAAGCACTGAGCGCAGGCGCAGTACCGTTAGGATTCGTCGTTGCATTAAAAGAATTCAATACCCTAGCATTTCTATTTCCGTTAAAGAAGGTCGGGAAATCGGTAAAGATTCTATCGAAGTTATAAATATCGTTCCCAACTACTCCAGAAAAGAATACACTGATATCCCAGTTTTTGTATTGACCGTTCAAGTTCAATCCAAAAGTGAAATCAGGATGAGGAGAACCAATAAAGTCTCTATCATCATCGTTGATGATGTTATCTCCATTTAAATCTCTATAACGTAATCTACCTACTCCGTCAGCATCTGTTGCAAATCCTTGGTCAGGACCGGCAGCAACTTCAGCCTCACTTCTGTAGATACCATCTACTACTCTTCCGAAGAAAGAAGATAGTGGTTGTCCTACTTGAGTTCTCGTAATAGAACCTCCTCTGAATTCGTTTCCTACCTGGAACTCACTTGCTAACTCCGTTACCTCATTGTCAATCGTGGAAACGTTAAGGTCTGCACTATACTGGAATCCACCAGAAGTCTGGTTTTGATAGGATAAACTGATATCCAAACCTTTGTTTTCAATAGACCCTAAATTAAAGAAGGGCGCACTGGCATCGGTTCCAGTTGTTGGGTTGGCATTTAAGTTCAAGGCAATTAGATCTTCTGTCTTAATATTGAAATATTCTATCCCGAAGGTTAAGCTATTCTCCAAGAATCCAAATTCTGCACCTACATTAAAACTCTCACTGGTTTCCCATGTAATGTTAGGGTTTCCAAATTGACTAAAGAAAGCTCCGGTTGCAGCAGATCCCCTTGCTCCCGTAAAAGAAGCATCAGCAATAGCATTGTTCAATGCAAATTGATTGTTTCCAGGGTCTCCGGCAGGTAATTCCTGGTTACCCAAGGCACCCCAAGATACTTTGAATTTTAAACGATTCAACACCCCGTCTTGGTTGAAGAAATCTTCATTACTGATGACCCAACCAGCACTAAATGCAGGGAAGATATCACTTTGGTTATCCCCAATAAAACGTGAAGAACGGTCCCTACGTAAGGTAGCTGTCAATAAATATTTATCGTCATAAGCATAGTTTACCGAACCAAAGAAAGAAGATAAGGTGTTTTCAAAATCAAAGGTATTTCCTTGATCTACAATTGGCGTTCCAGAAGCATTTCTCAGCAAATAGAAATCAGGAGTTTCGAAAAGGAAACCGGTAGCGGCCACCTGTAAACTCTTTCCTGTGCTGGAGTTTGCTTCAATACCCAATAAGGCATTGATGTTATGCTTTCCAAAAGTTTTGTTGTAGTTCAACGTATTGGTCCATGTCCAGTTATAGGACTGGAAATTCTGCTCCGTCAATGTATTGGTACCACGAGCTTCAGAATGCTCTGGGTTTAAGGCTAAGAAACTTCTGGTATTGAATAAGTTGATATCACCACCAATACTTGTTTTAAAGGATAGTCCATCATAAAGTTTCACTTGTGCATAAATATCTCCTAAGATTCGTGTTCTTTTGAAGAAGTTATCTCCAGCTCTTTCCAAATCGGCCACTGGGTTTGTAGCATTGGATAATCCAATAGCGTTGTTGTACGTACCAGCGAAACGACCTTCACTGTCACGAACAGGAACCAAAGGACTGATACGTTGGGCCAACTGTACGGTATTTCCTCCTCTGCTCTGTTCAAAGGATGCGTTGAAGTGCTCTCCTACGGTTAACCAAGGTGTTACTTTAAATTCAGAGTTTAACCGAATCTGACCTCTCTTAAATTGAGTCGTCAGCTGAATCCCCTGACGATTTAAATAGCCTAAAGTTGCAGAATATCTTGAAGACTCACTACCATTGGATAGTGTGGCAGATACATTCTGCGTAGGTGCATTTCTAAAGATTTCTTCCAAGAAGTTGGTTCCTCCCGGACGAACATTAGCGGTAACCGCTTCTCCCGTTCCTAAGAAAGAGGCACCTTGTAAGGTTGCAGGTACAACCGCATTAGGTCCACTTCCATATTGAGGGTGAGATACTGTTGCACCGTCATTGGCCAAACTTTCAAACAATACATCACCCAATTGTTGGGCATTTAAAATGTCTGGTAAACGTGTTGCTCTGGCAAAACCAGTATATACATCTAAAGAGATGTTGGCTTTATCCTGATTATAATTTCCATTTTTTGTGGTAATAATGATAACCCCGTTAGATGCCCTTGCTCCATAAATAGAAGCAGCGCCATCTTTAAGTACGTTGATCTGCGCAATATCATTTGGGTTGATATTGTTCAAAACACTACCGTCCAAAGTTTGAAGACCATCTATAATGTATAGCGGGTTGTTGTTGTTCGGTGTACCAAAACCACGGATACGTACAATTGGCGTACTTCCGGGAGCACCGTTGTTCGTAATACTAACCCCTGTTGCTCTACCTTCCAAGGCTTCCGCAACGTTAACGATGGGAGCCTTGTTGGCCTCGGAAACATCTACTGATGCTACCGATCCGGTTAGGTCACCTCTTGTTTGCGTGCTATACCCCAGTACAACCACTTCGTCCAATTCACTGGCATCCGTTGCCATTTGAACGTTGATCGTTGTTCTTCCGTCTACAGCAATTTCTTGGGAAGCATACCCAATGTAGCTGAAAACTAGGGTTGCATTGGCATCTGCCGTAATGGTGTAATTTCCGTCAAAGTCCGTTTGAGTTCCATTGGTCGTTCCTTTAACGAGAACACTTGCTCCAGGCAGTGGGGAACCATCTTCATCAGTTACAGTACCTGTAATAGTAGATTGTAATACTTCATCGGCCACCATAGTCAAGGTGGTCGTGTTCGCTTGGGCCAATTGGCCTCCAAAGTAAAATAACAATAATAAAACCTTTAAGCCAAAAGAATAGGCCTTGACCTTCCTCTTTTTTGGTTTTAATAAATAACAATCACTTTTTTGAGTCATAATCATTAGTTGTTTAATTAGTTTAATTTATTTATTGATGTTTTTATCCCTTAAAATATCAATATGGTAATAAAATGATATTTAAATTGAAAAATCACCGTAATTATACTAAAATAATTTGATTTTACTGATGTTTACAGGCGCTTTCTGCGAATATGATTTTTACGAAAACGTTGTAGTTTTTGATATTTTGACAGGATTCTTACGTAAGTTCTTACAGGAAGCAACCGTTTCTTTAAATTAAAAATAATGTAAAAAAAATGTTAAATCCTACTGGGATTATGGGATATCTATAATTATAGCACCTATTATTTGTCAATTTAGCACTAAAAAAAAGTATTTTATGAATCTGAGAATACCATAAAATTATGCCGTTTTTGTAGGATTTAAGCAATAAAAAACACTTTTTTTTACGAATTTCATGTTTTTTAAAAAAGATGGCCTTTTTTTATGAACTTGATAATTTTTCGAAAATTAAAAAACCAACCAAACTTTTCTTGCCCTTTGTTTTGGATAAATGTTATAAATTGTCAACACATTCTTAAAATTACGAAATATGCAAATAATTGAATCCCCAACGATGTATGATGTCATTATTGTTGGCTCCGGTGCTGGTGGCGGAATGGCTACTAAAATTTTGGCAGATGCCGGCCTAAAGGTGGCCGTTGTGGAGGCAGGTCCCTTTTTTGATCCCAAAGATCCAGAACAAGCTACACAATTGAAATGGCCTTATGAGTCTCCAAGAAGAGGAGCGGGCACTACACGACCTTTTGGCGAGTTTGATAGCGCTTACGGAGGCTGGGAGATCGAAGGAGAGCCCTATACACAAAAAGATGGTTCTAGATTCAATTGGTTTCGCTCAAGAATGTTGGGAGGAAGAACCAATCACTGGGGACGAATTTCATTGCGTTTTGGTCCAAAAGATTTTAAACGTAAGAACGAGGATGGTCTCGGAGAAAATTGGCCTATCGGTTATGAAGATGTAAAACCTTATTATGATAAAGTAGATAAACTTATTGGTGTTTTTGGGACCAATGAAGGTTTGCCCAATGATCCAGATGGATTCTTTTTGCCTCCACCTAAACCGCGTCTGCATGAGCTTTTCTACATTAAAGGTGCACGAAAATCCAATGTTCCGGTAATACCTTCTAGAATGTCTATGTTAACAAAGCGGATAAACAAAGACCGGGGCGTATGCTTTTATTGTGGACAGTGTGCTAGAGCATGTGGAGTATATGCCGATTTCTCTTCTGGAACCTGTTTGATATTTCCAGCGCAAAAGAATGGTGGACAAATAGATCTTTTTGTCAATGCAATGGTACGGGAAGTAACCACTAATGAAGAAGGTAAAGCTACTGGAGTATCCTATATCAATAAGGAAGATCGCAAAGAATATAAATTGAAGGGTAAAGTAGTCGTATTGGCCGCTTCGGCCTGCAGTTCTGCCCGGATTTTATTGAATTCAAAAAGTAAGCAACATCCTAATGGCTTAGGGAACAGTAGCAATATTGTAGGAAAGTATCTTCATGATTCCACAGGTAGTAGCCGTTCTGCATTTGTCCCTGATTTAATGAATAGGAAGGTGTACAACGAAGATGGTGTTGGAGGATTACATGTGTATACCCCTTGGTGGTTGGACAATAAAAAATTAGATTTTCCGAGAGGCTATCATATTGAAGTTTGGGGAGGTTTGGGCATGCCAAGTTATGGTTTTGGTTTTAATCCCAATGCCCTTAATAAGTTTTTTGGCTTAACGGTAGGGGGTTATGGAGACAGTCTTCGGGAAGATGTTAAGAAATACTATGGTTCGGTAATGGGCATGTCTGGTAGAGGGGAATCTGTGGCAATGAAAGACAATTATTGCGAAATAGATCCAACTACCGTAGATGAATTTGGGGTTCCTGTGTTGCGTTTTCATTATAAGTGGTCCGATTATGAGCGTAAACAAGCTCGGCACATGCACCAAACTTTTGAAGAAATTGTTCATAATATGGGAGGACAGATGTTGTCATCGGCGCCGACCAAAGAACAAGACTACGGCCTCTTACGACCCGGGGAAATTATCCATGAGGTAGGGACTACAAGAATGGGAGATAATGTCAAGACTTCGGTAGTCAATAAATTTCAGCAATTACACGATGTGGATAATGTCTTTATCGTGGATGCGGGGCCTTTTGTTTCCCAGGCCGATAAAAATCCTACTTGGACAATTCTAGCGCTTTCATGGCGTACTTCAGATTACATTATTGAACAATTGAAACAGCAAAATATCTAGAAAATGGATAGAAGAAAAAGTATAAAATCGATGATTCTGGGGGCTACGGCAACCGGACTCTTGGCACATGGATGTAAGACAGAAGGCGAGAGCGCAGAGGAGGCCAAACAACAAGTAGAAGAAAAACATTTTGGACGTACCCCTGAAGAAAAAGAACAGATTGCCAAGCTTGAAGCGGAGCAATTTTTAAATGAACACGAGTTAATTACCATAGGTATTCTGGCAGATTTGATTCTTCCGGCAAATGAGACCAGTGTGAGTGCCAGTGCTACAGGTGTGCCTGCCTTTATTGAATTTATGGCGAAAGACATACCCGATATGCAAACCCTTTTGCGTGGTGGATTAATGTGGTTGGATCATGAGAGCAATACGAAGCATGGGGCTAGTTTTGCTACGTTACAAGAAGCACAGCAGAAAGGGATTTTGGACACCATGGCTTATCCTGAACCCGATATCAGGGATGATGAACAACGCTTGGAAGTTCAATTCTTTTCTTTAATGCGAAACCTGACCTTAACAGGCTATTACACTTCAAAAGAAGGGATAGAGGATCTGGGGTATAAAGGGAATTCCCCGAATATTTGGGATGGAGTTCCAGAAGATGTGCTTAAACAACACGGAGTAGCCTATGAGGAAGAATGGTTGGCCAAATGTGTAGATCATAGCAAGAGGGAAACCATAGCAGAGTGGGACGATCAAGGAAATTTATTGACCTAGCCTCCCTTTAGAATGTGGTGATGGCAATGAAACTAAACATAAAAGCAATCGGGATCGGTGTTTTGGTAGCCGTATTTGCCTTTGCTTGCAAGGAAAGCGCAAAAAACCAGGTGGTGTCAGGGAAAAGTAAGGAGGAAGTACAGGTCCTAGATACTTTGGAGGGGATATCTGAAATTTCCGAGGAGCTTCCTAAATTAAAATCTTTGGAAAACGAAAAGGATACCACTTTTATCCGTTTGGTAGATTACAGTCGTGATTTTGCATACGACCTGCGTTATGCTACCACTAATAATTTCCTTAAGGCCAAAGTCTACGATTGTGCAGAATGTTACACCCGGGTCAAAACAGCGAAAGCTTTGATCAAAGCAAATGCGGCACTTAAAGAAAAAGGCGTCAAGATCAAATTCTTTGATTGTTATCGCCCCAACGATGTACAATATAAAATGTGGGAAATTTTACCAAACCCCCAATATGTGGCAAATCCTAAAAAAGGCTCTATTCATAATAAAGGAGGTGCGGTAGATATTACTTTGGTCACGTTGGAAGGAGAGGAGTTGGATATGGGGACAGATTTTGATTTTTTTGGAAAGCGTGCCTATCACGACAATACGAATCTTCCTAAAAACATTCTGGAGAATAGAAAGTTATTGAAAGAAACCATGGAGTCCCATGGTTTTTGGTCAACACGAACGGAATGGTGGCACTACAACCTCTCGGCGGCCATACATTACAAAGTAGAGAATTTTAAGTGGCCCTGTGCGGAGTAAAACTGTATTTTAAGGGGCTTTCGCACTCTTGATCACAATATGGTTCTGGTGCATATCTTTGGTAAAAAAAAGATATACCTCACCGCCATCCCCAATTTTTAATTTCTTTCGGAGCGTACTCACGCTTTCCGGGAAATTTCGTGTAGTGATATTGGCCTTGGAGATGCCCGATTTGCGAATGTTCTTCTTGTGGAAAGGATAAACGGCTTCAATCCTAAAACGCCTCCCAGGAAAGTTTAAAAGTGTTTCAGCAGTGTACAAATGACTGTGTTCGTGTAATTTTTTTAGTGAGAATTGATTTGCGATAGTCTTAAAAGCCCCCGATTTCAAAATGGCCGCATTGGGTTCATAAAGATAGTCTAAAGGCATACTGTACTGCACAGTGGCTTCCTGTTCATCAATTCGTAAAAAACTAAATTTTTCAGTGCTGTTTTTTCTAAAATTTATGGTGTTCACGGTAATACCTCCCAAATACTCTTTTTCTACTACCCACAATAATTCCTTTACCTCATTATTGACGCTGACCACATGGATTTCTTTTACATTTTTAAGCTCTTTTAGCCCAACGGAAAAATCCAAAAGGGGAGAGGTCTTTAAAAGAACATGTGATGTTTTTTCAAAAATCAAAGGCAAATTTTCAGGAATATTTGGGAGACAATCAGATAGCAAAAACACTTTTCCCTTACGATCATTTCTTCGGGAAGGATCGCTGTATATCCAATCAAAATTTGCTTTGGAAGTACACAAAAAATCAATGCCATTTTTTGGGTGGGATTGGATGTTATTTGCACCCAAAATCTTAAAATTATGGGCGGCGATTTCTGAGAGTTCGGAGTCAATTTCACAATGAAAAACACGGTCCATTTTTTTACTAAAAAAATAGCTGTCAACTCCGAATCCACCACTGAGGTCGACCAAGGATTTTCCAGCAATAATTTCCGCTTTATAGCGTGCAGTTATTTCAGAGGAGGTTTGCTCAATTTGAAGTTTTTTGGGATAGTAAATCTTAGGGGAACGAAACCATGTGGGAAGCTTGTTTTTGCATTTTTTCTTTGCTTCAAGCTGTTGCACCAACTCTTGGGGTGTTACCCCCTCAAAAACCTGTTTTTTTAAAAGAACTGACATGATGTCAGTATTGTAATTTTTTATTATAAAATTTTGAACACCAGTATTTAATATATTTTTATTCAAAGTAAAACTATAAGTTTTTGGTCAAGGACTTTACAATCTTGTTTTCCGCTAAAAATTCCTTTAAAATTACCTTTAAAGCGGTATATCCAGGTACGGCAATGATCATTCCGGTTACACCAAATAATAATCCACCTATGATAATCACAAGGAAAATCTCCAAGGGATGTGACTTCACGCTATTTGAAAAAATATAAGGTTGGGAAAAGAAATTATCCACCAATTGTCCAATAACAAAACCAATCATGACATAGGTAGTTTTTGGCAAAATAACACTGCTAAAATCGGCCCCTAAATTGCTGGTCATGGAAAGTACCAACATAAGCACTCCACCGATCATGGGACCTATGTAGGGAATAAGATTTAAGAGGGCACATAAAAAAGCAATTACGATGGCATTTTTAATACCAAAAATGAGCAATACCACAGTGTAAATAATAAAGAGGATCAGGATTTGAAATACCAGACCAACAAAGTAGCGCGATAACAGATCTTTGATGGTGTTGATCGATTTTTTAAAACGACCTTCCTTGCCACTCGGAATAAGTACCAGAAGTCCTTCTTCGAACAGTTTACTGTCTTTCAAAAAGAAAAACATAATGAACAGGACAGAGAACAAACCGACACTTAAACTTCCCAAAATCCCCACAATCGAATTCAGAAAATTAGGGATAAAACCAAAGTCGAGATTCGCAAAGAATTTGGACTCTTTGATATTGGCCTCAATTTCTGCAGAACTAATGCCAAAATAGCTCGTCATCTGTTGGTATAAATTTTCAACATTGGCCTGTAGGGCATCAATATTTAATAGGGAAAGATTTTGGCCTTGTTGTACCAAGAGCGGAATGAAAAGTGCAATGATTCCAATTAAAACCCCAATTAGCAATAACATGGTGATAATAACGGCTAGGGTATTGGCAAATTTTAAACGTCTCCGCAGAAAAAGTACAATGGGCCTTCCTATAAGCGAAACTACAGCGGCGATGCCTATATAGACAAGTACAGCACTTATTTTGGAGAGAAAATAGCACAAAAGTACCACCCCAAGAATAATACCGAGTGCTCTAAGAATGCCATTAGCAATAATTTTTGAAGTCATGGTCTAGTTTTTAAAGGCGTATTGTATAATATTGGCACCCATTTGCAGTGCTTTGGTGCGAATAGGAGCTGGATCGTTATGTACTTCTTCATCTTCCCAACCATCGCCTAAATCACTTTCATACGTAAATAAGAGTATAAGCCTGTTGTTGTGAAATATTCCGAATGCCTGAGGACGTTTTCCTTCGTGCTCATGGATTTTGGGAAGCCCTTCTGGGAAGGAATAGGTTTGTTGAAAAATAGGGTGATCAGCCCCTAATTCTATCAATTCCTTGTCTGGAAATACTTTTGGGAGCTCTTTACGAAGGTATGGCTCCATCCCATAATTATCATCAATATGCAAAAAACCACCGGATAAAAGGTAGGTCCTGAGGTTGTCGGCCTCTTCTTGGGAGAAAAATACATTGCCGTGTCCCGTCATATGTAAAAATGGATATTGGAAAATAGCGGTATTGCCCACCTCTACCGTTTCAGGTTTCGTTGTGATCGTTGTCCCAATATTTCTATTGCAGAAGGCGATCAGGTTTGGTAATGCCGTAGGATTGGAATACCAATCTCCACCTCCATTGTATTTAAGGGTGGCAATTTTCTGGGCGGATACGGATAAACCGAAAAAAAAAGTTAAAATGCATATGGTGGACGTAAGTTGTTTCATGGAGCTACGAACTATTAAATAACTCAAATGTAATAAATCTCATGTTTAAAAAAATCATAGTCTTCGCAATTGTTCTTTTTAGTTTTGGTTTTATGGCCTTTAGCTCTCTGGAAATCGGGACAGATTCTGCTGAAGTAGGAGCGACAGAAGCGGCAGCTTCTGAATTTGATGTATATGAGCCTTTTGTGGTTTTGGAATTATTTACCTCCCAGGGTTGTTCCAGTTGCCCCTCTGCAGATGTATTGTTGAATAAAGTGAAGAAGCAATATAAAGAAGAGGTCTATGCTTTATCCTATCATGTGGATTATTGGAATTACATAGGTTGGGAAGATCCGTTTAGCAAAGCGGCATATACCAATAAGCAACGCAATTATAATATCAAGTTTAGAAGTAGAAGTAATTATACCCCTCAATTGGTAGTAAACGGGCAAGAACATTTTGTGGGATCAAGTAGCAGTAAGATGTATAACAGGATCAACGCTTACAAAAAGAAGAAGGCTTCTAATAAAATAAGCCTGAAAAATGTAAAAACATCAGCTAAGACGGTGCAATTTGATTATGACATTCTTGGAGATATCTCAGGAAAAAATATAAAGGCGGTGTTGGTCCTCGATGAGAGAACTACACAAGTTAAAAGGGGGGAAAACAGAAATAGAACATTGACCAATAGCAATATTGTAGTGGCCGAGAAATATTCCAGTATTTCAACGAACAATGGATCGGCTTCGATTGAAATTCCAAATATTGTGAGACCTAATGAAGCTATTCAATTAATGGTATTTGTAGAAAACAACGCCTATGATATTACGGCAGCCTCAAAACAGCGTATAAAGCACTAAAGATATAAACGAAGTTTGTTTGTGTTTAGTTTTGGATTGCTATTCCGCATTTCCTCACCAGTCGAGGGAGTGCGGAATTTTTTTTTAGGAAGACATATTTACAAAGCTAGCTGTTGTACATGCTACAATAGCTGCAGTTTCCGTTCGTAATCTATGTTCTCCCAAGGAAACGGGAACAAAGCCCTTTTCCAGCGCCAGAGTTATTTCTTTAGAAGAAAAATCCCCTTCCGGTCCAATCAAAATAGTGCCTTCAGACTGGCTGGAAAGCTGATTTTTGAGTTCTTTTTTGTTTCCTTCCTCACAATGGGCGATAAATAATTGTCCGGTATGCGGAAGAGCCATAAATGCGCTGAAAGCTATTGGAGGATTTAATTGTGGTAAAAAAGTGCGTAGGGATTGTTTCATAGCCGTTTGCACCACTTTTTCCATACGGGCCATCTTAATAACTTTGCGCTCCGAATGATCACAAATAACAGGCGTAATTTCATGAACCCCTATTTCGGTTGCTTTTTCTAGGAACCATTCGAAACGATCATTCATTTTTGTTGGGGCAACTACCAGATGTAAGCGATAATCTTTTCCCTTTTGTTGTTCAAGCTGTAGTATCTTAATACTACATCTTTTGGCATCGGCAACCATGATTACAGCTTCGAACAAGTGTCCTTTACCGTCGGTAATATGTACAATGTCATTTTCTTTTTTTCGCAAAACCCGGACAATATGTTTGCTTTCCTCCGAAGAAAAAGTGAACTCGGAATCTCCAGGTTGTATTTCTGGACTATAAAATAATTGCATAGATGCTATAGTTTACTTTTTGCATGTTCTAGGCCTAGGGTAATCCATTGTAATAGTTGTTCTTCTGTTTTAAAACCTTCGGAAGATACATATATAAACTCTTTCATAGGGCGTTTTGTAAAATCCATAGGACGCACATAAGGCAATTGAAGCAATTCGTCCATCTTCGTTGAAACCAAGCGTACCGCCAAATCATTTTTTAACACCCCCACTGTCATTTTACCCTGGTATAGAAAAGAAATGCCCCCAAACATTTTTTTCTCCGTAAATGTTTCGGGAAACAAGGCAATGGATGTACGTACCCGGCGTGCTAAATCTTCGGTAAGGGACATAAAACTAATTTTTAAATACTTGTTTGATTAGGTTGGCAATTCATGAATTATCCTATGACATATCTGGCCTTGGCAGTTATACTTTGATCGGCAAAGGTACCTTCCATAAATTTAAGATAGCCTACAATCCCGATCATTGCAGCATTATCCGTGCAATATTCAAATTTGGGGATATAACTCGTCCATCCCCAATTTTTTTCTGCAGCTTTCAACGCATGGCGAATGCCTGAATTTGCCGAAACGCCACCTCCAATGGCAATATGTGTGATTCCGGTCTGTTTTACTGCTTTTTTTAGCTTATCCATAAGAATACCGACTATAGTGTATTGAATAGAAGCACAGATATCATCCCTATGTTTCTTAATGAAGTCGGGATCTTTTTTGGTTTCCCGTTGAATGAAATATAAAATACTGGTTTTTAGGCCGCTAAAACTAAAATTTAAATCCCCAACCTTTGGCTTCGGGAAAGGAAAAGCTTTCGGATTTCCGGCTTGTGCATACTTATCGATCAAAGGACCTCCAGGATAAGGTAATCCTAGTATTTTAGCACTTTTATCATAGGCTTCCCCAACCGCATCATCCAAGGTTTCTCCCAAGATTTCCATATTGAAATGATTGTTTACCTGAACAATCTGTGTATGTCCCCCACTAATGGTCATGGCCAAAAATGGGAATGGAGGAGGAGTCATGCCTTCTTCCTCAATAAAATGGGCCAGAATATGCGCTTGCATATGATTTACTTCAATAAGCGGAATTTGTAGCCCCATAGCCAGGGATTTGGCGAAGGAAGTGCCAACCAGTAAAGAACCCATTAGTCCAGGTCCACGGGTAAAAGCTATGGCGGATAACTGTTTTTTATCGATATTTGCCTTGACCAATGCTTGGTGGACTACCGGAACAATATTTTGCTGGTGTGCCCTGGATGCCAATTCGGGAACAACACCCCCATATTGCTCATGGATTTCCTGTGTTGCCACGACATTGCTCAATTTTTTATTGTTAGAAAGTATCGCCGCAGAAGTATCATCACATGACGATTCTATGGCAAGAATATAAATAGTTTTGTTTTCCACCTCAGTTTGGAATAAAATTTGAATACACAAAGGTAAAACATAAAAGCCCTATCAAAAAACTAAGAAAAATATTGATTAGAATACTATTGGTACTCCTGCTGATATGTGTTCTGAGCACTATTATCTTGTCCATTCCAGCTGTGCAGACCCGGTTTGCCCGTTATGCAACAGATTCTATCAATGAAGAGTTTGGGACCAATATCAACATTGATCGCTTAAAAGTGTCCCTGATCTCATGGGACACCTCCTTGAAGGGAATCTATGTAGAAGATTATAAAAAGGACACCCTTTTCTATATTAACGAATTGACCACTTCTATTCTCAATGTCAATAATTTGATGAACGGAAAACTGGAATTTGGGGATATAGACGTTGATCAGCTGCGCTTTAAGTTAAAGACCTATCAGGGAGCGGAAGATTCCAATCTGGGCTTCTTTATAGACAAATTAGATGATGGTACTCCCAGAAAACCGGGGACTCCGCCATTCTTATTCAAAGCAGAAGAGATCAATATTCAAAATAGCAAGTTTACACTCTCCGATGAAAACAATGAGAATCCGGAAAGTTTAGACTTTACAAAGCTGAATATCATCGCAAAAGACTTTGGCATCTTAGGACCAGAAGTGACATCCAATATTACCCAATTGTCCTTTGATGATAAAAGAGGGCTCCGGGTCAAGGAAATGCGTACGGATTTCAAATATACAAAGGAACAGATGCGATTTGATTCTCTTCGTATTGCAACCAATGCTTCCAAAATTAAAGGAGATTTGGTTTTTGATTATAATCGGGAAGATTTTGCCAATTTCTTGGATAAAGTAGAGCTGACCGGCAATTTCGAAGAATCCGTTGTGGCATTGGATGAAGTGAATTTGCTGTACAATGAATTTGGAAAAGGGAAAGAAGTCATATTTTCCAGTGGAATCAATGGAGTGCTGAACGATTTACATGCGGAATCTCTTTTTTTACAGTCAGACAATACCGGTATTCGAGGGGATTTTAATTTTAAAAACCTGTTTTCCAGTAAAAATCCGTTTTTAGTAGATGCTAAAATCAAGAATATTACCACCAGTTATTATCAATTGCGCTCACTTTTGCCCAATATTCTCGGAAATTCCCTGCCTTCTTTATTTAAAAAACTGGGGCAGTTCACCGTTAGGGGAGATGCACAGATAACAGAAAGCTCCATAATATCAAGGGTAAATATCAATACGGCTATAGGGAGCAGTTATTCTGATTTGGAACTTACGGATATCGATCAAATTGATAACGCCTCATATAAAGGCTTTGTCTCCTTTATTGATTTCGATATTGGAGATTTTTTGGATGATGATCAATTTGGGAAAACTTCTTTGGATTTCAATGTCGATGGAAAAGGTGTAGCTCAGGAAAACCTGAATACCGAGGTAATAGGAGAGGTATATTCCATTCGCTTTAACGGATACGACTATAAAAACCTCAAGGTTTCCGGTATTATCAAAGAACAACTTTTTGATGGGTCGTTGATCAGTAATGATGAGAATTTGAAATTAGATTTTAAAGGACTGGCAGATTTTGGGCATGGAAAGGATAACAACTTCAATTTTATTGCTTCCGTAGACTATGCAGATTTGAAGAAATTGAATTTTATCAATGATAGTGTATCCATTTTCAAAGGAAACGTCAATATGGATATTACGGGGAATTCGCTAGATAATATTATTGGTGATATCAAATTTACCAAGACCAATTTCAACAATGGAAGCGATACGTACTACTTTGATGATTTCAAGATATCCTCTTCCTTTGAAAACGACTCCATCAGGTCGGTAAAAATTAATTCCCCCGATATTATCACGGGTTATATGAAAGGGAAGTTCAAAGTAAATGAACTGGGTAAACTTGTACAAAACTCCATCGGGAGTATTTATACCAACTACAGACCTTTTGAAATATCCTCAGGGCAACACATCGATTTTAATTTTAAGATTTACAATAAAATTGTAGATGTATTCCTTCCCGAAGTAAAATTTGATCCCAATACCTTCATCAAGGGAAATATCGTTGCCGATGAAGGAGATTTTAAACTAACATTTAAATCTCCAAGTATAGAGGCCTATGGAAACGAATTAAGAAATATAGATGTTAAAGTAGATAATAAAAATGCCCTGTATAATACTTTTGTGTCGGTAGATGCCCTTTCTACAAACTATTACGATGTAAAGGACTTTAGTCTTATCAATACGACCTTAAAAGATACCCTCTTCTTTAGAACGGAATTCAAAGGCGGAAGTACCTATAATGACAGCTATAATCTGAATTTCTATCACACCTTCAATAAAGATAATAAATCGGTCATAGGACTGAAAAAATCAGATGTGAACTTTAAGGGCAATACCTGGGTGTTGAATAAAAATGGCGATTCCAAAAATAAAGTTATTATCAATAAAACCTTGGATAGTATCTATATCGAAGAGATTGTGATGAACAATAGTGTGGAAGAGCAAATAAAACTGCGGGGACAATTGGCAGATTCTACTTATAAAGACTTGCAACTGCAGTTTAAAATTGTATCTCTGGATAAAATTACTCCAGAAATAGATAGTTTGCGCCTCAAAGGGGAGGTCAACGGAACGTTGAATATCTATCAAAAGGACAACCAATATTTACCTTCTTCAAACCTTAATATTTCGGACTTATCAGTAAACGACCAAGGATTGGGAGATTTAACTATTGGTATTTTGGGAAATCGGGATTTGACCGAATTTGCAGTGAATTCGCAGTTGGTACAGGAAGGATTGGAAAAATTGAGTGTTATTGGGAAGATTACCAATAGGGGAGATACACCAAAAACTGACCTATTGGCCAACTTTAGTGGGTTTAGTTTAGAACCTTTTAGTCCTTTAGGGGAAGGGGTGATTACAAATATTAGAGGGAGTTTGGATGGAAGTGCACGAATACAGGGCGATATAAACAATCCTGATTTTAATGGCATTCTTAACCTGAATAATGCGGGGATTGCCATCCCATATCTCAATGTAGATTATGACTTTGCCAATAACTCCAGAGTGGTGCTTTATGATCAAACCTTTAATTTTCAGGATATTCGTCTTTCGGATATTGCAGAGAATACTAGGGCTACTTTAAATGGTACAATCAATCATTATGCGTTTGGGGATTGGTATATGAATTTAAATGTAGATACCAATGAAGACCGTTTCCTGATTCTCAATACGGAATTGGAAGAAGAATCGCTCTATTACGGAACCGGATTTTTAAATGGAACAGGGAGAATATATGGTCCTGCCCAGGCCTTGAATATCGAAGTGGAAGGTGCTACCGCTCGTGGGACTTCCCTAAAAATCCCTATTAGTGATGTGGCTAGTGTAGGGGATTATTCCTTTATTAGTTTCGTGGATAAAAATACGGTAAAAACTATTGAACAACAGCGTACCCTTGAAGAGTATCAGGGTTTAGAGCTTTCTTTTGATTTAGACGTTACTTCAGACGCCGAAGTAGAGATCGTAGTAGACCCTAAAACAGGCAGTTCCTTAAAAGGGACAGGAGAGGGCATATTGTCCATAGAGATCAATACCAACGGGAAATTTGAGATGGAAGGGGAATTTGTTGTGGTAACAGGAACCTACAACTATAGGTTTGGCGGATTTATAGATAAAACCTTTAGCGTAAAACCAGGAGGGACCATCCTCTGGGAAGGAGACCCCTTGGCGGCTCAACTCAATATGGAAGCTGTATATTCCTTGGAAGCCAATCCGGCACCTTTGTTAGACAATTCAGGCTATACCAGACGTATTCCAACAAATGTGGTAGTACATTTGACCGAAGAATTGGAAAAACCTACGATTGACTTTAATATTGAATTCCCTGGAACCAACTCCATTGTGCAATCGGAATTGGAGTACCGTTTACAAGACCCCACGGTAGAAGAGCGAAATGCATTTTTTCTTTTGGGACAAGGTACATTTGTTAACGATAGAAGTGGTATTAACCAACAAGCGCTGACCGGGAACTTGATTCAGTCTGCAAACAGTTATCTCAATCAATTGCTTTCTGGGGATAACGAAAATTTAAATTGGGGTGTTTCCTATGATCAAGCCATTCTTGACCCTACCACAGATGTGCAAACAGAAAGTAGGATAGGCGTTAATATCAGCACTAAAATAAGTGATCGTCTTTTATTTAATGGGAAGTTTGGAGTTCCGGTCGGAGGAGTAAGTGAAACTGTGGTGGCCGGAGATGCCGAACTACAAATTCTTCTGAACGAAGAAGGAACGCTCAGTGCAAAGGTGTTCAATAGGGAAAATGAGATCCAACAGTTTTTGGCAGATCGCCAAGGATATACGCAAGGAGTAGGGTTGTCTTATGAAGTAGATTTTGATACCTTCAAAGAATTGATGAACAAGGTTTTTGCAAAGAAAAAGAAAGAGGAGAAACAAGAAAAAAAGCCTGTTTTGCCACCTACACCAGCAAATTCCAAAAAGGCCCCTCCTGCTGAAACCTACATCGGCAACGATAGCTTGATCAAGCTGGTACATAAGACCAAAATACCCAAATAAGCTCTTTTTGTAATTAGCTTATAGTTAGTAAATACGGTAATTTTTACTAATTTTTTCTACGAAAACGTTTGAGACGTTTAAGATTCATAATTTTGAAGAATTAGGTCTTTATATTTAAAATAAGTTTCCTAGTTTTAACTTTTGAAACTAATTTAAATGGGCTCAGAAATACAAAAAATAGCGGTATTAACTTCGGGAGGAGATTCTCCGGGAATGAATGCGGCAATACGATCTGTAGTGCGTACTTGTGCATTTCTTAAAGTGGAATGCGTAGCCATATATAGAGGATATGAAGGAATGATCGCGGGGGATTTCAAACCCATGGATGCACGTAGTGTAAACAACATCATCAATAAAGGAGGGACCATCCTTAAATCTGCCAGGTGTAAAGAGTTCATGACCGTAGAAGGACGGAAAAAAGCCTATGATCAATTGATCAAGGAGGGGATTGACGCTTTTGTGGTGATAGGAGGCGATGGTAGTTTTACGGGAGCCATGAAATTCAACGAAGAATTCAATTTCCCAGTTATTGGTATTCCAGGAACAATAGACAACGATATTTTTGGTACTACCTATACCCTTGGTTTTGATACGGCCTTGAATACGGTGGTAGATGCCATAGATAAAATCAGGGATACGGCCAGTTCCCATAATAGACTCTTTTTTGTTGAGGTTATGGGAAGGGATGTGGGCCATATTGCCCTTAATGTGGGCGTTGGAGCCGGTGCCGAAGAAATTTTGATTCCAGAGGAAAACTTAGGATTGGAACGCTTGCTGGAATCCTTAAAGCGTAGTAAGGCTTCCGGAAAATCATCGAGTATCGTTGTTGTTGCTGAAGGGGATAAAATCGGAAAGAATGTTTTTGAGCTGAAGGAATATGTAGAAGAGCACTTGCCGATCTACGATGTTCGGGTATCCGTTTTGGGGCATATGCAACGCGGAGGTACACCTTCTTGTTTTGACAGGGTCTTGGCCAGTCGAATGGGGGTAAAGGCGGTAGAGTCGCTTTTAGAAGGAAAAACCAATTTAATGGTAGGGATTCAAGACAATAAAATAACATTGACCCCTATTGATAAGGCCATAAAGGGGCATACAGAAATAGATACAGAACTTATTAGGGTCTCAGATATAATGACCGTATAATTATAATAATAAATAGCGAAAAATGTCAAAATTAAAAATAGGAATTAACGGGTTTGGAAGAATTGGTAGACTGGTTTTTAGAACCACTATTAAGAGAGATAATGTAGAAGTGGTAGCTATCAATGATCTGTTGGATGTGGAACATCTGGCGTATCTGTTGAAATACGATTCCGTACACGGTAAATTTGATGGTACCGTTGAGGTTAAAGATGGTCACTTGGTCGTCAATGGAAAAAGCGTACGTATTACGGCAGAACGAGACCCTAAAAACTTGAAGTGGGATGAAGTAGGAGCTGATATCGTTGCCGAATGTACAGGTATCTTCACTACTATGGAAACTGCGCAATATCACATTGATGGAGGGGCTAAAAAAGTAGTGATTTCTGCACCATCCAAGGACGCTCCTATGTTTGTTATGGGAGTAAACCATAAAGAAATTAAAGCATCGGATGTTATTATTTCCAATGCTTCTTGCACCACAAACTGTTTGGCACCTTTGGCAAAAGTATTGAACGACAATTTTGGTATTGAAGAAGCTTTGATGACAACAGTTCATGCTACTACGGCAACGCAAATGACGGTAGACGGACCTTCAAGAAAAGACTATCGTGGTGGACGTAGTGCCATGCTCAATATTATTCCGGCTTCTACAGGCGCTGCGGTGGCAGTTACTAAAGTAATTCCAGAATTGAAAGGCAAGCTAACCGGAATGGCATTTAGAGTGCCTACCGCAGATGTCTCTGTAGTAGACCTTACTGTTCGTTTGGAGAAAGAAACTTCATACGACGAAGTGAAAAAAGTATTTAAAACAGCTTCTGAGGGAGAATTAAAAGGAATTTTAGGATATACGGACGAAGCCGTGGTATCCCAGGATTTTATAAGCGATGCACGCACAAGTATTTTTGATGCAGGTGCTGGAATCGAATTGAATTCTAAATTTTTTAAATTAGTAAGCTGGTACGATAATGAAGCTGGCTTTTCGAATAAGTTGGTAGACATTGCAGAATACGTTTCTACTTTGTAGGCCGAACCAAAATATAATTATTGGAATCTTTCCTGAAAACGGGCAAATAAGTTCGTTTTCAGGATTATTTTTTAATCCTTGCGTATGATATTGATAGTAGATAGTGGTGCCACAAAATCAGATTGGATCGCCCTTGATAATAACGGGAAAGAGTTATTTTTTACACAAACATTAGGACTTAGCCCGGAGGTTTTGACACGGGAAGTCATAGAAGATCGTTTGGCCAATAATTTTGAGCTCTCTAAGAGCAAGGAAGAGGTAAGTCACTTGTATTTTTATGGCGCTGGTTGTGGTACGGATCGTATGAAGACCTTTTTAAAGGAAATTTTCAGTGATTTCTTTCCCAATGCAAAAACGGAAGTGAAAGAAGATACCTATGCCGCAGTCTATTCTACTACCAAAATTGGTAACCAAGGTATTATTTGTATTTTGGGAACAGGATCCAATTGCAGTTATTACGATGGAAACCAGCTTTTTCAAAAAGTAACTTCTTTAGGATACATACTCATGGATGATGGCAGTGGAAACTTTTTTGGACGAAAATTATTGCGGGATTATTACTTTCATAAAATGCCACAATCCCTGGGTATAAAATTTGCCAAAGAATACAATCTGGATGCGGATAATATTAAGGAACATCTGTATAAACAGCCCAATCCAAACACCTATTTGGCAACCTTTGCCCGTTTCATGATAGAAAACAAGGAGCATCCTTATTGCAAAGGCGTCATCGATAAGGGGTTCCAACAATTTGTGAACAACTATATTATGCAGTTTGAACTGGCCACAAAAGTCCCGATCAATTTTGTAGGGAGTATTGCCCATTATTTAAGGGACGAACTGGCTACGGTAATTGAAAGGAACGACCTTATCTTAGGGGTGATCCGTCAAAGACCTATCGAAGGTCTCATGGAATTCCATAGAGATACGCTTTAAGATTTTACAGCGATCATAGAAATTTCTACATTGACAAACTTGGGTAGATTGGCAACTTCAACGGTTTCCCTGGCAGGAGCAGTATCTGCGTTGAAATAGGCACCATAAACTTCATTTATGGCCGCAAATTGATGCATATCCTTTACGAAGATGGTAGATTTAACCACCTCTTCAAAGGTCATGTCGGCAGCTTTAAGAATAGCGCTAAGGTTTTCCATAGACTGTCGCGTTTCTTTTTTAATGTCTCCTTCTACCAATGCTCCCGTAGCGGGATCAATAGGTATCTGTCCGGAGATATACAAAGTGTTTCCACTCAAGGTAGCTTGGTTATAGGGGCCAATCGGAGCGGGTGCATTCGATGTTGTGATTATTTTTTTCATGCTATTGCGTTATTTTAATTTTAGTGTTTAAGCTGGATGTTCGTGCGCTTTGTACTCTAACATAGAGAACTATCTCCGTACAGGTTGACTTCGGTTCTCCCATTTAAGATCCTTAAGGATGGAGCTCTTTATACCAATAAAGAAGTACCAGCGGGTAAATTGACCAAAAGGCGTCCAATCAAACCTCAACGTAAAACTTTTTAGGTCGCGTTGAAAGTTAAACTGAGTCAATGTAAAACCTTTGTTTCGAATATCATAACCCGAAGAAACACCTACCCTCCAGCGCGGTGACAAACTGATGTTTCCAGAAAAGGTCAGTGAATTGTTCGTAAATTCATTTTGCCTGTTGGTATTGGTAAAGGAGGTGGTATAACTCATTCGTAGATCCCAGGGAAGTTTGTTTTCATAATAGGGGTTTTCTACATCCCCATCGTTTTGCTGGTTCCTATCGTTTGTGGTGGAAAAGTCTCTCCGGTCGTTTCCAAACTCATTGGAATTACTGAAAAACTCATCAATGCCTCTATCCAGATTTTCGGTATTATTAGGATCCTTATCCTCCGGATCATCCGGTTTTTTGTTAAAATCACTACTACTAATGGAGTAACTGAGCGTGGCCCTGGCATTGGTAAGACGAAATAAACTTCCTCCATTATCAATATTAAAGGTGTTGATTCTACGACCGTTGTTATTAATGGCATAAGGGTCTAAACTGGCGCCAAAGTTAATGGACATCTTGTTGTTCAAAATGGTGGTACCCCCTGAAATATTGACGGGGCTGATCCTTAGGGAGTCCGCTTCAAAATTATAGCCGGTGGTAACATTAAAGCTATTTAAAATACTGACCTTTTTTAGTTCGGTAGCGGTAGAATCCTTGGGTATGACCTTGGCTTCCAACGTATTCGCTAAACTAAGGGATAAGGAATTGGTCTGTGTTAACCTTGGGGCGCCATTCAATGTTCCTTGAAATCTACTAAATTGGACTTCTTCTCCATCACCATTGATAAAAGTATCATAAAACTGCTCAAAAGAAGGCGCGTATCCATAGGTAACGCTCGGGCGAAGTGTGTGTCGTAAGGCCTGAATTTTCTTTCCTTCCTTAAACGTATAAGTACCATAGATGGTGGTTCCCACACTAAGGTTGAAATTGTATTGGTTAAAACGATCAAATCCCTTGATCGTATCCCGGACTACAGCACCATTGACCCCTTGATCTGGGTCAAATCTTTGGTTGAAAGTTTCCAAGGTCCATACATCCTCATAGGTTCCCCCAGCAGTTACACTAAAGAATTTGGCCACCTTAAAGTTGGTGCTTATGGGAATACGGTGACGTGCCCCAACCCGGGCGTTATCGAACATTCTGCCCGTTAAAAAGTCATCTTCATTCGTGGTAATGCTATTACTGGCGTTTACATCATATTGAAAATTGATATTTTGTATGGCCCCTTTTTTTATGCCATCCCGTTTGGCAAAAGGGAATATCCGCTCCATACTGGCTTGAAAAGTAGGCAGTGTTAAATTCACCACTCCTGTATTGGTATTTTGGTTGTGTGTTGCCGAAATACTGGTTCGTACCGATGGATAATTGGGAAAAGTCCTGGAATACGATATGGATGAGGATAGGGTGTTTGTTTGTATATTGTTGAAATTCTGTTGTTGGAGGGAGTTTCTAAAAAATTGACTACTTCCGAGGTTTACAGATGCAGAAAAAGTGGAATTGGGACTCGCTTTGGCATCTTGGGTATGCCGTATTCGAATATTATAGGTGCTACTTCGAGAAAAATCATCAAAACCGGGTTGACTGGTAATGAGATTCTCAAAACTGAAATTAATATTCCCGCGATATTTATAGCGCTTCACATAATTGGACTCTCCTCTGAAACCATAACTGCCGTTGGTATAGAAATCCCCTTGAAGGCTTAAATCAATATGTTCACTAAAGGGGAAATAATATCCTCCACCCTGCAAGAAATAGCCCCGGTCGGGATCATTTCCAAAGGTTGGGAAAATTAAACCTGCCGTATTCCCTGTGGTTAACGGAAAATAAGCAAAAGGCAAGGCTATAGGAGTAGGAACGTTTACAATATAAAGATTGCTGTACCCGGCTATGACTTTTTTTCCAGGAACCAATTTTGCTTTTCTGACCCGAATATGATAATCAGGATCAAGCGTGTCTTGCGAGGTGGTAAGGCGCCCTTCGTCCAAAAAATATACAGAGTCGTTTTCCTTCTTCGTGCGCTCGGAATACACCTTCATGGCATCACTTCCCAAAGAACCTAAACCAGCTTTTTGTTCCGTTCTAGAGTTCCAAATCAGCGCTTTTTGAGTCGTAAAGTTGAAACGAATGGAATCGGGTACTACTTCTTGATTGCCCTGCTTAAAATTAGGAAGCTGGGAGTAATTCCCTAAAGAATCCTTGATCCGCCCTGCATAGACTTCATTTTTTTCGTAATCCAAAATGATGGTTCCCGCCTTCAATTCTGTATCCTGATAGTAAATTTCAGCTTCGTTATATAGGTAGATTTTTTTATCTTTTTGACTGATTTTTACATAATCTTTAGCCTTGTATTTGATCTTATCCAAAAGTAAACCCTGTTTTTTGGGAACAGTATCTTGTTGTACGCTATCCTGGACAACAGCAGTTTTAATGATATCTACAGGAAGGGTAGGGGCAACGATAGAATCTTCAACAGCCTTAATGGGTAAAGGTTTTATGCGACCTTCTTGCGCAGATACTGAAACTATGCTGGTAAAGAGCAGTAATAGGAAAAGTAGAGAGTGTTTATTTGATTGCAAGGCTATAAATCCTATTTTTGTAATAGTGTGTCTAATCCAACCCATCATATAATGGAATCCAAACTTACATATATTTTTTGTTCCCATGGCAGCACATTAGAATAAATTTAACCATATTGGATGCATTGAAACAGCGAGATATTATGAATATGAAACGGTTTAGCCCCATTCTTTTTTTGGTATTGGGTTTTCTATTACTTTCTTTCAGCAAAAATAACACCAAAAATGATGATAATGATAAATTTATTGTTGTTCTTGATGCTGGACATGGAGGACATGATCCCGGAAATTTGGGAAATGGCTATCTGGAAAAAAATATTGCCTTAAAAATTGTCTTGCAGGTGGGAAAGATTTTAGAAAAAAATCCCGATATAAAAGTAATATATACCCGTAAAGACGATACCTTCATTGATTTATATGTTCGTGGCGAGATTGCCAATAAGGCCAATGCCGATCTTTTTGTATCCGTTCATTGCGATTCGCATACCTCCAATGCCCATGGCGCTGGAACCTTTGTTTTAGGACTCCACGCCAACAAACAAAACTTTGAAATAGCCAAAAAAGAGAATTCTGTAATTTATTTGGAGGATAATTATGAAAGTAGATATGCCAAATACGATATTGATTCCCCCGAATCCCTAATCGGACTTACCATTATGCAGGAAGAATTTCTCAATCAGAGCATTGAATTGGCAAAAATGATGCAGGATAATTTTTCTGTAAAATTGAAAAGAAACGATCGCAAGGTGAAACAAGCGGGATTCATTGTTTTGCACCAGACTTTTATGCCAAGCATACTGGTGGAAACGGGTTTTTTGACCAATAAGAATGAGGGCGCTTATTTAAATTCAAAAAAGGGTCAGTTGGAAATGGGAACCGCAATAGCCAACGCCATATTAGAATATAGGAAAGGAATATTGGACAATGACCTGCCTACGCCCAGGGTAGAGGATACGGCACCGGATATTGTTGAAGCAGTAGAGGAAGAGGAAAAGAGGATATCGGAAGAAATAGAAAGCAAGCCTCAAATAGAGGAAATATCGACACCCAAGGAAACCGTCGTAAAAGAAGAAAAAAAGGCGCAACAGGAAAACAAGGAAGGCAGCAACAGTTCCAAAGAGACAAAAACCATTGCCCCGCCCAAATCCAAGCCCAACATCCTTTTTAAGGTTCAGATTTTGGCTAGCGCCAAAGCAATTCCATTAAAAGCGGAGAATTTTAAGGGCCTAAATAAACTGTCCAAAGAACCGTATAAAAACCTTTTTAGGTATATGTATGGGAGCACCGATAGCTATAACCAGGCGAAATTATTTAAATCCAATGCAGATGTCAAAGGCTATACAAGCTCCTATATTGTGGCCTATAAGGACGGAGAACGAATTGCCATAAAGGAGGCACTGAAATACCTTTCTGATTAATAGCCCCTCTTCTAAAAATTATTTCTAATTTTGTTAGGAATTGAAAATAACTTCTTTTGAAACTAACTAGAGAGCTTAAAACAGGGATTATCGTTATTGGGGGTATTCTACTGTTTGTTTTAGGATTTAGTTATCTTAAATCAACCCCTATTTTTAATGACAGTCGTACTTTTTATGCTGTATATGAGAGCGTTGGAGGCTTGCAACCAGGAACTCAAGTATCTATAAATGGTTTAAGTGTCGGTAAAGTCAACGATATTAGGTTTAAGGATGCTTCTGGAGAACTTTTAGTGACTTTTTCGGTAGAGAACAATTTTAAGTTTTCCAAGAATAGTAAGGCCGTACTCTACGATACCGGAATTATTGGAGGTAAAGGAATACAGATTATGCCCGTTTTGGATGGGGCTCCAATGGCACAATCCAAAGATACTTTAACTTCGATGATAAAACCTGGTCTAACGGATTTGGTACAGCAAAACCTGGCACCTTTACAAATGAAGGTAGAAGGAGCTGTAACCAATGCCGATTCCTTATTGATCAATTTCAATGATATTTTGGATGACCATACCAAAAAGAATTTAAAAGAAAGCATAACGGGCTTAAATGAGATGATCAGAAGCTTTCAGGCGAGTGCAACGGCATTAAATGGATTATTGGAAGATAATAAGAGTCAGTTGGATAGTTCTATTATGAACATTAACAACATGACCCATAATTTTTCAAAACTATCCGATTCCATTTCGGAAGCAGGTATTGTACAAACCATGAAAGATTTGCAGACCACCATTGGAAACCTAAATCAGATGTTGGTAAAAGTCGAAAAAGGGGATGGTTCTTTAGGAAAATTGGTCAACGACAAGGAATTGTATGACAACCTCACCAGTGCATCCAAAGAATTGGATTTATTACTTCAGGACTTTCGTCTCAATCCAAAACGATATGTCAATGTATCTGTTTTTGGAAAAAAACAGAAGGAATATACCTTGCCCGAAAATGATCCAGCTGAAAAAATTGAAAATTAATATATGAGTTATTTGCCTAATATTATCTTCGGAATTATCCTTATTGCCGGCATAGGCTTTTTTGTGAAAAATGTAAAGCGACTTTCCCGCAATATTAAATTGGGAAAGGATGTGGACGTGAGCGATGATAAACCACAACGATGGAAAAATATGGCTAGGATTGCCTTGGGGCAGACTAAAATGGTGGTTAGACCTATTGCAGGGATCCTCCACATTATTGTCTATCTCGGTTTTATTATTATCAATATTGAAGTATTGGAAATTGTTATTGATGGTCTTTTTGGGACACATCGAATCTTTGCCCCTCTTGGCACTTTATACAATGTATTGATCGGATCCTTTGAAATTCTGGCCTTTTTGGTGGTGGTTTCCGTCATTCTTTTTTGGGTACGGAGAAACGTCCTGAAATTGCAACGCTTTTTAAAACCCGAAATGGAAGGCTGGCCAAAAAAAGATGGAAATCTGATCCTATATATTGAATTGGTGCTTATGTTTTTGTTCTTGACCATGAATGCAGCAGATTTCCAATTGCAGCAGCTAGGAGCAGAGCACTATACCCAAGCAGGTGCATTCCCAATAAGTAGTTTTATAGCTCCGGTTTTTGAAGGAATGTCCATTTCAAGTCTTATTCTTGTAGAACGAACAGCTTGGTGGTTGCATATTGTAGGGATTCTCTTTTTTCTGAACTATCTCTATTACTCAAAACACCTCCATATTCTACTTGCTTTTCCAAATACCTATTATGGAAACCTAAAGCCCAAAGGGCAATTTAAAAATTTGGAAGCGGTGACCAATGAAGTCATGTTGATGATGGACCCGGATGCAGATCCCTATGCTGCTCCCGATGAGAATGCTCCTGAACCGGAAAAATTTGGGGCATCGGATGTGATGGATTTAAATTGGGTACAATTGCTGAATGCGTATACCTGTACCGAATGTGGACGCTGTACTAGCGAATGCCCGGCCAACCAGACCGGAAAAAAACTATCTCCCAGAAAAATCATGATGGATACTCGTGATAGATTGCAGGAAGTTGGAGAGAATATTGAAAAAAACAAAGGGACCTTTGTGGATGACAATAAACAGTTACTGGGCGATTATATCTCCCATGAAGAACTATGGGCCTGTACTTCTTGTAATGCCTGTACAGAGGCTTGCCCGGTAAGTATAGACCCACTTTCCATTATTATGGATATGCGACAATACTTGGTCATGGAAGAATCTGCAGCTCCATCGGACTTAAATAATATGATGGGCAATATTGAAAATAATGGGGCACCATGGCCCTTCAATCAAATGGACCGTCTTAATTGGACGGAAGAATCTTAAAAGAAACAGCATTTTACTATGGGTAATGAATTAAAAGTGCCTACCATGGCCGAACTTTTTGCAGCGGGAAAACAACCTGAAGTATTGTTTTGGGTAGGCTGCGCTGGAAGTTTTGATGATCGGGCTAAAAAGATCACCAAAGCTTTTGTGAAAATATTGAATCAAGCCAATGTAGCATTTGCAGTTTTAGGGACGGAAGAAAGTTGTACCGGAGATCCAGCAAAACGTGCAGGAAATGAATTTTTATTCCAAATGCAAGCCGTCACGAATATTGAAGTCATGAACGGTTATGAGGTTAAGAAAGTAGTCACAGCTTGTCCGCATTGTTTCAATACCATTAAGAACGAATATCCCGGATTGGGTGGGAACTACGAAGTGGTGCACCATACCCAATTTTTAAAACAACTTTTGGAAGAGGGACGTATTTCCTTGGAGGGAGGTACGTATAAAGGCAAACGTATTACCTATCATGACCCATGTTATTTAGGGCGAGCCAATAATGTATACGAAGCACCTAGGGAGCTTATACAGAAATTGGATGCCGAATTAGTGGAAATGAAAAATTGTCGCAAAAAAGGCTTGTGTTGTGGAGCGGGAGGAGCACAAATGTTTAAAGAGCCCGAAAAAGGGGATAAAGATATCAACATAGAGCGAACAGAACAGGCTTTGGAAACCGCACCGGAAATCATAGCAGCAGGATGCCCATTTTGTAATACAATGATGTCCGATGGTGTAAAAAACAAGGAAAAGGAAGCCACAGTAGCGGTTATGGATATTGCCGAGTTGATTGCTACCGCCCAGGATCTATAAAGCATTTTCATACATGTTCAAAAATGAAGAAATACCGCTCTCTTCGTTGCCGGGTATAGCTGCACTTAATTTTAAGCCAATACACCCAAGATACCTAACCGTATTGATTCTACAGCATATGCTGCAATACAGTGTTATTGCTTGCTTGCTTATTGTAGCAAAAATGTATCTCGATATTGAACCATTGGAACAGCACTTTGTGTTCATTTGTATTCTTTTAGTAGGAAGTATTGCTCTGCATTTTACGAGCTCGGTGCTGGGTTTTTGGAAGCGTAAGTATAGCCTTAGAAATCACGATATTTCCTTTAAGAAAGGACTGTTACGCTCTTCATTGGCAACCGTACCTTTGTCGAGAATTCAACATTTGGACATTAGCCAAGGATTGCTATCACAAAAATTTGGACTGGCCAATTTAAAGCTGTATACCGCAGGGGATAGCGGAAGTGATATGGTTATAAAAGGGTTACTGCTGGAAGAAGCGGAGAAAATCAGAGGGTATATTACAGCGCAGATCAATGAGCGAGTTTAACTTTGAAACCCCTTCAAGACAATCGGTAAAGGGAATTGTATTTTTACTTCTTCCTTCAATCGTGAAATCTTTGAAATCGGCCTACATTCCTTTGATTTACTATATCATTCAATTCTTCAGGGAACCCGAACGTTCCAGAGATTTCCTTCCATATATTATTTTTGGCATTATTGGTCTTCTAGGTTTTTATTTAATTCGCAGTATCCTAAGTTTTCAGAATTTTAAGTTCTCTGTATCTAAAGATCATTTTGTACTGTCCAGGGGAATTACAAAAAAGAAACGAATAGAAATTCCACGACATAAAATACAAAATGTACACCTTAAACAAAGCCTGCTACAACGGCTTGTAGGCGTGGTGGAAGTAGCTATCGACACTGCTGGGGATACCAGTACCGAGGTGACGATCAAGGCATTGGAAAATACTAAAGCGAGAGCCCTTAGAACTGTTCTTTTAAATATGACATCCAAAGAAGAGGTCAAGGATACTAGGAACTATGTATTGAGAATTTCTTTTAAGGAATTACTCTTGGCAGGTATTACCCAGAATCACTTTACCAGCTTTTATCTTCTTTCAGCAGTTCTTTTTGGGGTATTGGTAGATTTTAGGGATGTCGCAGAAATGTTCGGTTATGAGGGAATGATGGAAGAATTAAAGGAAAAAGCAACGAATTCAGCATCCTATACCTTCCTTATTTATGTAGTTCTGGCCGTTATAGTAATCCTAACGTCCATTGGATATTCAATCTTCAAAGTAATTCTTACGAACTATGGATTGGCTGTGATAAAAAACAGGGAAGGCCTGGAAATACATAAAGGTCTGTTTAATAGGATAAGCTATGCCCTGAATGCCTCCAAAATACAATCTGTGGTCTATACGACCAATGCCTTAAAGCAAAGATTGGGCTTATTCAACTTAAGATTCAATCAAGCGATGTCTACGGAGCAATCCAAAAAGAATATTGGGCTTGTCGCCGTTCAAAAGGCCAATTTGAGCACTTTGGAACGGTTTGTGTTTGGTTATCCTATAGACGATACCTTAGAAAAGAAAAAACCGGCAGCTTATTTTAAAACACAACTTTTTCTTAATACTGCTTTCCCTTTGATTATCGTAAACGTATTCGCTATATCTTTGTGGGGAGCGAAAGTTGGACTTGTTAATCTGGTGCTCGTTCCCTGGTTCTTTCTTTTGCATTGGTTGAGATATCGAAAAAGTTATTACAGTTTGCATAAAGACTATATGGTGGTCGGAGAAGGTAGAATAGATACGGTTACCCATATCTTTGAACATCATAAGATTCAATCGTTGAAATTGAAACAGAGTTTTTTTCAGAAAAGACGGGAAGTGGCCAGTATTCACGTGCATACCGCTGCAAGTTTGATTGTCATACCCGCCGTACCTTTTCCAGAGGCTATGGAATTGTATGATGATTTGTTGTATAAAGTAGAAACCTCCAATAAAAATTGGATATAAAAAAATAAGAATGTTAGTAGATTTTAATGAATTACCGGATACTTCCAGAGTTTGGATCTATCAGGGAAGCAGAAGCTTTACGGAAGAAGAACTTGTAGAAGTACAAAAGAGCTTAAATGAGTTTATTGCTGCGTGGACCGCCCATGGAAGCGATCTTAAAGCCGGATATGATATCAAATACAAGCGTTTTATTACTATTGGATTAGATCAGAGTTTGACCCACGCTTCGGGTTGCTCCATTGACGCTTCGGTGCATTTTATCCAAGTTTTGGAAAAGAAATACAATTTAGATCTATTGGACAAAATGAATGTCTCTTATAAGCAGGGAGATTTTGTGGCCTACAAGCCCCTTAAGGACTTTAAGAAAATGGCAAAGGACAAAGCGGTTTCAAAGAACACCATCGTCTTTAACAATCTTGTTACCAACAAATACGAGTATGACAATCATTGGGAAGTTCCGGCACAGGAAAGTTGGCATGGGCGCTTTATGTAGGTCGTGTTTATGCTCTTGAAAAGCCTATTGCCATTATGAAATTCGATGAAATGCAATTTTTAACCCCTTTCTCAGTTATAGTTTATAGTACAATGCCAATATGAGATTAAAGTTCCTTATCCTCTTATTTTTTCTGGTTTGCTCTATGTCTTACGGACAAATAGACCCCTTATTGACCAAAGATAGCATATTGCAAGAGCAGTGGGTAGAGAAAACCTATGCCTCCCTTTCTTTGGAAGAGCGCATTGGACAATTGTTCATGGTCAGTGTCGCCTCAAATGAAATAAAGCAAAGAACGGCTAAAATTAAGGAGCTTATTATTTCCCATAATATCGGAGGAGTCATATTTTCAAGAGGAGGCCCCGTACGACAGGCAAGATTGACCAATGAATTCCAAGCTGCATCAAAACTACCTTTAATGATTGGGATGGATGCGGAATGGGGGTTGGCTATGCGCTTGGATTCTACCTATGCTTTTCCTTGGAACATGACTTTAGGAGCCATCAAGGATAATTCCATTGTAGAGAAGGTTGGTGCACAAATAGGCAAACATGCAAAACGCATAGGGGTACACATTAACTTTGCTCCTGATATCGATATCAATACCAATGCCCAAAACCCAATTATAGGAAATCGCTCTTTTGGAGAAGACAGGGAAAATGTTGCAGAGAAGGGGATTGCCTTTATGAAAGGTATGGAAGCTGAAGGCGTTTTATCCAGTGGGAAGCACTTTCCAGGTCATGGAGATACTTCGGTGGATTCGCATAAGGCTCTACCGATAATCGATTTTTCAGAGCGCAGAATAGATAGCATAGAACTGTATCCGTATAAAAGATTGATTCAAGAAGGCTTAAGCAGTGTTATGGTTGCCCATTTGAGTGTTCCCAGTCTAGAAATCAAGGAAGGATACCCTTCTTCCTTGTCAGAGCAGATCATCTCTGGGCTATTAAAAGAAAAATTAGGGTTTAAGGGCTTGGTATACACAGATGCTCTCAATATGAAAGGCGTATCTACCTATGCGAGTGAAGGAGAAGTGGCCTTATCTGCTTTTATGGCAGGGAATGATATTTTATTGATGCCCACAGATGTGCCAAAGGCCAGTATATCTCTAATGAAAGCCTATACATCGGGAATAATTTCAGAAGAACGTTTAGCTACTTCGGTGAAGAAGATTTTAAAGGCAAAATACAAAGTAGGGCTTCATAAGTACAAGCCTGTGGTACTGGAAAATCTATATGAAGATTTAAATTCTTTGGAAAATGATATTATTTACGAAGAAGCAATGGAAAATGCTATTACCGTAATAAAGAACAACTATCAATTGCAGGGGATTAAAAAATTGGAAAACAAAAAGATTGCCTACGTAAAGTTTGGCGATGCCGACCATCGTCCTTTTTTGGCGAGTTTGCGAAAGTATGCCAATGTAGCTGAGGTATCTGCCAAAAATATAGCCTTGTTAAAGAGTAAATTAAAGAGCTATAATCTCATCATCGTGGGCATGCATAAGAGCAACGAAAGTCCTTGGAAAGCCTACAAATTTAGTGAAAAAGAAATTTTTTGGTTAGAAGAACTGGCCAGGCAACGGAGTTCAAATCTCTTGCTTACGGTTTTTGCAAAACCGTATGCCTTATTGGGTGTGTCTTCCTTTGAGCAGATAGATGGTGTCATGATGGCGTATCAAAACAGCAAAATAGCTCAGGAGAAAGCTGCTCAAATTTTGTTTGGTGCACTCCCGGCAAAA
The DNA here is from genome assembly GCF_043678055.1 of Spongiimicrobium salis. Lineage (NCBI taxonomy): Bacteria > Pseudomonadati > Bacteroidota > Flavobacteriia > Flavobacteriales > Flavobacteriaceae > Spongiimicrobium > Spongiimicrobium salis. The sequence goes on along the minus strand of NZ_JBHEQA010000002.1, from coordinate 1,083,098 downwards.
GGAATTCTTCCGGTAACGGCGCATCGTTCTTTTCCTGTGAATACAAGTGTGGCTCTAAAATCTTTAAAAAGATTAGGATATAGTATCCCGGAAAGAGTAGGGTTAAGTTCGTCGAAATTAAAGGTGGTCGACTCTCTAGTTAAAAATGGTTTAGACTCCTTAATGTTCCCGGGAGCACAGGTTTTAGTGGCGCGCAAAGGAAAAATCGTATATAATAAAGGATTTGGAAAACCAACATACACCTCCAAAGACAGTATTACCCCCCATCATATTTATGATTTGGCCTCGGTGACCAAAATATTGGCTACTCTGCCCATGATCATGAAAATGGAGCAAGAACAGAAGATACAACTGAACACTACCTTTAAAGAATTGGTGCCAGACTATGCAGACTCCGAATTAAAAAATGTTACCGTCCTAAAGGCCTTGTCCCATTATGGCAGATTGCCTGCATGGATCGCCTTTTACGTGAGCACCTTAGATACCCAACGCAGACCATCAACGGAGTTCTATAGGAGGCAACCCTCAGACGGCTTTTCTATAAAAGTGGCAAATCAACTTTATTTGTCCAATGCCTATACAGATTCTATTTACAATAGGATAGGAAGACAGGATTTAAAATCCAACCGCTACCGCTACAGCGATGTGGCGTATTATGTCTTCAAGAAATATATTGAGGACACTTATAAGGAGCGCCTGGACAAACTTTCTGCCAACTTTCTATACAAACGATTGGGAGCTACGCACACTGGCTATAATCCCATAGATACGTTTCCTTTACAGCAAATAGTTCCCTCTGAAGAAGATAATTACTATAGGTATCAGACGGTTCAAGGATATGTGCACGATATGGGAGCCGCAATGCAAGGTGGCATTGGAGGTCACGCCGGACTTTTTAGCAATGCCAATGATGTTGCTAAAATCATGCAAATGTACCTTCAAGGTGGAGAATATGGTGGGGAACGCTTTCTGGAAAGTAGAACCATTAAAAAATTCAATACCTGTTATTTCTGTGACAAAAATGTGCGTAGGGGAGTAGGTTTTGATAAGCCTCAATTAGGAGATAGTGGCCCCACCTGTGGTTGCGTGTCCCGTAAAAGTTTTGGCCATAGTGGTTTTACAGGTACCTATACCTGGGCAGATCCCGAGGAAGAAATTGTTTATGTCTTCCTCTCCAATAGAACCTATCCTTCTGCTTCGAATACCCTTTTAGTTAAATCTGGGTTAAGAACAAGAATTCAACAGGCCATTTATGACGCTGTTATAAATTAAATATTAATTTTGTTGTAGATGAAAATAGCAATTGTATGTTACCCTACCTTCGGAGGTAGTGGTGTAGTCGCCACTGAATTGGGGATTGCGTTGGCCGGTAGAGGACATGAAGTTCATTTTATAACGTATAAACAACCAGTACGCCTGGATTTGTTGAACAATAAGATCCACTTTCATGAAGTACATGTCCCAGAATATCCTTTATTTAGATATCAACCCTATGACCTTGCGCTATCGAGTAAATTGGTAGATACAGTAAAGTTTTTTGGAATAGAATTATTGCATGTACATTATGCCATTCCGCATGCGTATGCAGGGTATATGGCGAAAAAAATGTTGGAAGAGGAAGGTATTTATATCCCGATGATCACTACACTTCACGGAACGGATATTACCCTAGTGGGGAATCATCCGGTATATAAACCAGCAGTTACTTTTAGTATCAATAAATCTGATGTAGTAACATCGGTTTCCGAAAATTTGAAAAAGGATACTTTAAGACGCTTTGATATTAAAAATGATATCGAGGTAATTCCTAATTTTATAGATACCTCAAAGTACAGTGCAGGTTTTACAGATTGTCAACGATCCTTAATGGCAGATGACGATGAAAAAATTATTACACATATCAGTAATTTTAGAAAGGTAAAGCGTATCCCTGATGTTATAGAGATTTTTTATAAAATCCAAGAAAACACTCCAGCCAAACTTTTAATGGTGGGGGAAGGGCCTGAAAAAGCCAAGGCAGAGCAATTGTGTGAGCAATTCCAAATAAAAGATAAAGTGGCATTTCTTGGAAAAAGTAGGGAAATTGATAAGATTTTATGTTTTTCGGATTTGTTCTTATTGCCCTCTGAATCGGAAAGCTTTGGTCTGGCCGCTTTAGAAGCGATGATCAATAAAGTTCCAGTAATTTCCAGTAATACGGGAGGTTTACCAGAAGTAAATGTTCATGGAAAATCAGGGTATTTGAGCAATGTAGGGAATGTTGGGGAAATGGCCGAAAATGCGCTTAAAATACTGATGGATGAAGAGGTTTTGGAAGAGTTTAAGAAAAATGCTTTTGAAGTAGCCAGTAAATTTGATATCCATCATGTGCTGCCATTATATGAAACGCTTTACGAAAGGGCCTACAAAGAATGGTATAAAACGGCATATTGATCGGTGTAAAAATGATTGCCATCCGTATTCTTTTAAGCTTATTTTTATTATTGACTTCATGCAGCGGGAAAAAGGGTGCCATAGGTCGTGCGACTGACGTAAAATTGGACCAAAACGAAAAACACTCAAAAATGACACTGTTGTCACAGGGCAGTTATGGGGGAGGAATAAAAAAGGAGCTAAAGCTTATCCGGGAATCCAAAGAGTTTGAGCTGATCTACAGAAAATTGAACCGCACTAAAAAAATTGAAGTAGACGTTCCTTACATTGATTTTTCCCAAGATGTAGTAGTGCTGTATCAACATGGGGAGACCAAAGGTACTTTGATTCCTTCCCTGAAAATCATTGGAAAGACACAAAATACGATTATCTTAGAGGTTTTGGAACAGGAAGATAAAAACGGAGGTCGCAATATTACCCGACCCTTTTGTATGTATACACTGACCAAGATCTCAAAAAAAATGAATGCCAAACTGAAAAATGACTGATTATACTTTAAACAGAACTTTTGCGTTTATAAACCAATGGAGCTGTAAACCAACAGACCATAAATGTTGTTCAATATCTATATAAACTAATTAGGACCATTATTTTCAAGACCAATTCAACCTTGTTGTTAAAAGACCAACATTCTTCATGTTATTCAATTCTATAGATTTTACTGTTTTTTTACCTATTGTGTTCGGCCTCTATTGGTTTGTTACCAATAGAAATTTAAAACTCCAAAATTTTTTAATCGTTCTGGCCAGCTATGTATTCTACGGTTGGTGGGATTGGAGATTCCTTTCCTTGATCATTTTCAGTTCCCTTGTTGATTTTACCATTGGAAATCTTCTTAGAACCGAGGAGAATACAAGGAAAAGAAAGACCTATTTATGGATAAGTATTCTTATCAACCTGGGCTTTTTGGGCTTTTTTAAATACTATAACTTTTTTGTAAATAGTTTTGTTGATGCCTTTACTTTCTTTGGTCGAGAAATAGAAGTAGGTACCTTACAGATCATTCTACCCGTGGGAATAAGTTTTTATACGTTTCAGACCCTAAGTTATACTATAGATGTCTATAAAAAGAAATTGGAGCCCACCAAGGACTTGATCGCTTTTTCCGCTTTTGTCAGTTTCTTTCCCCAGTTGGTGGCTGGTCCTATAGAAAGGGCAACAAATTTATTGCCCCAGTTTTATGTTAAAAGATCTTTTGATTACGATAAGGCCAAGGATGGACTCCGGCAGATTTTATGGGGATTATTTAAAAAAATAGTTATCGCCGACAATTGCGCCAAGTACGCCAATATTATTTTTAATCATTCGGAAGACTATTCTGGTAGTACCTTATTCTTGGGAGCTTTATTCTTTACCTTCCAAATTTATGGGGATTTTAGTGGGTACTCTGATATTGCCATTGGGGTTTCTAGATTGTTCGGGTTTAACTTAAAACAGAATTTTGCCTTTCCGTATTTTTCCCGGGATATTGCCGAGTTTTGGAGGAGATGGCATATTTCCTTATCCACCTGGTTCAGGGATTATCTATATATTCCTTTAGGTGGAAGTCGTGGAGGTGTTCAGATGAAACTACGGAATACTTTTATTATTTTTCTCGTAAGCGGCTTTTGGCATGGCGCCAATTGGACATTCATTGTATGGGGATTTCTAAATGCCCTATATTTCTTACCCTTGCTTTTACTGAATAGGAATAGGGTGAATACCAATTTAGTGGCGGAGAATAGATTATTCCCTAATTTTAAGGAAGTAATTCAGGTAATGACCACATTTTTATTGACGGTACTGGCCTGGATTTTCTTTAGAGCCAATTCGGTTACACATGCTTTTGCCTATTTGAAAGATTTATTTACATCGGCCCTTTTTGACTGGCCAGCTCCAGAAACCTATGCCAAAGAATTATTTATTCTGGTGCCTGCATTCATATTAGTGGAATGGTTTGGACGATCGGCACAATATGGTATTGAGGAAATTAAGCAATTTCCCAAGTACATAAGATGGACGTTATATTTTGGTCTTATAATACTAATGTTCATTTTTGTGGGAGAAGAACAGGAGTTTATTTATTTTCAATTTTAAGCGAAATGAAGAACTTTATTAAGAATTGTATTGCTTTTGTACTGGTTGGATTGGTTCTTGCGGAGATTATAGCCCGTCTATTTTTTCTTACATCCGATATTCCACGAAGGACCATTGACGACGCAGGCATACAGAAATATTTTCCAAATCAGGATGGGCATTGGGTAGGCGGCACGCACAAATGGCAGATCAATGAAATGGGGTGGCCCGGACCTATGCCAAAATCAATGGACAATCTGGTTACCTTAATCGGGGATTCTTTTATAGAAAATTTCATGAATCCGGAGGAGTGCCATCAAGCGAGTTTCCTTCAAAAAAAATTGCCAAAACATAATTATTTAGAGGTTTCCCGTTCCGGAGTTTCATTCATAGAAGCGATGGAAATCGCCAAACAAATGGATTCATTACGTCCGCAGTATCAGATTATTTACGCCTATGATTCGGACTTTGATGAAAGTATAAAACAAATTAGACCTTCATCCCAAATAACGCAAATTGATCTGGAAAACCAGAAAGTAATACATGGAAAACTAAAATCCCCTGGAATAAAAAACATATTATACAACTGGAAATTTGCCTTTTATTTATACAGTAATTTTAAGAGGGGCGCTAAGAATAAAAAAGGACAAGATGTTCCCCAAAAAACAAATGAAGCTGATGACAAAAACAAAATAGATTTGTACAGGAAGTTGCTGAAGTTTGTGGTTGAAAACTATAAGATTGAAGATAAAATTTTGGTTTTTAGACCAGAAACAAATCCTAAAATAATTGATCTGGCCCATAATTTTGGATTTAAAACCCTGAGCTTACAAGTGAAAAAAGGCGAGAATTGGACATTTGATCATGATAAGCATTGGTCTTGTTTTGGACATGAAAAAGCGGCAGATCAGATTATGGAATTTTTGAAATAGGGATCAAAACTGCAACCTTAACTATAAAGTTATTATTTTAAGGGCATCCGATACAAAGGAAAAAAGTCACTTGATTGGACCTGCTGTTCTTTAATACTGCACAATTGATCGTAAACAGACGGGTTCACAATGTATTTCCATATTTTAAATGGCCTGTAATCTTTGGAAAAACTCGATTTAAAGTAAAACAGGCTATCTTCTTTACTACCTAAGCCTCCTCCAAGATTATAAAAATTATATTTTTTTTCGGTAGCATGAAGGCGCATTTCATCAATGACCAATTTAATGGCATTGTATTTCAAACCCTGGTCATTTGCACAAGATAAGTGATAATGGACCATATTATTTTTGATCAAGAACATGGACCCTCCTATTATGCTCCCATCGGATTTATCCGAAACCAACAGCATAGGACATTCAAAATCTTCTGCAGCCATTAATTTGAAAAAATATGCTTCAGGGAAGAAATACCTTGGATGGGCATTGGTACGCCGCATGGTCTCATAATATTGGTCAATAAAAGTTCGGACATCGTCTTCAGTAGTGGCAATCCGGATATCACACAATTTCCTAGATTTGTTGATATAGGTCCGTAAACGTCTGTGATACGCTTGCCGTTGTACCTCGAGTCTTTTGGAAAGGTCGATATTAACAATATTCCCCAAACGTTCTACCTTCCCCATATTGGCTAGGATAGTGGCTTGTGCAGGGATAAACGGATGTAACCTTGAAAAAACGGAAATGATATTGTTTTCCCAAAGATATTCATGAAGAGCCTTCATAAAAGGGATATTGTCATAGGAATCTGTAACAGGCGTGCTAATAGGGCCACAATAGCCATAGACGCAGGTGGCATCTTTATATGGACCCCCAACGATATTACGGATTAAAAGGGGAAGGGCAATGATGGTCTCGTTATCGCGATACGTAAAAAGTATCGGTGATTCCTGATCTCCTTTCACTAAATGGTGGTATTCATAGGTATGATAGGTATCATACTTCTCAATAGCGAAAAGTGTATTATCCCACTCTTTTTTACTGGTAACAATAGATATCATCGATGTTTTATGAACTTTAGCTGATTTTCAGTGCTAAAAATGCCCGTAAATATACTAATGCTAAAAAAAAGAAGTTAAAATAATAGCCTAAAACGCCATATTACTCGTTTAATGAAAATCGTTGATAACAATGGGGGAATAACAATTTCTGTTTTAATAATTTTGTTATCTTGCTCTTTGTTCCCTTATTTAGAGAATAACATTTAGTGATGTGTAAATGTATAGAAATATGAATATTATGATAACCTCTGCGGGGAGGAGGGTATCGCTTATAAAAGCATTCCAAAAGGAGTTAAAAAAAATTGCTCCGGAAGGGAAGGTTTTTTGTGTAGATGCAAACCCAAAGGAATCGGCCGCTTGTCATGTTGCGGACGGTTGTTTTGAGGTTCCTAGAATTGAGCATCAAGAATATATTTCTTCATTACTGCAATGTTGTCGATCAAATCACGTCAAACTCATTATCCCTACTATAGACACCGAACTTTTGATACTGGCCGAACATGCCGCTTTTTTTGAGGAGCACGGTGTTAAAGTAATTGTTACGTCGGCCGACTTTGTCGAAAAATGCAGAAATAAAAGGGAAATCCATAAGTTTTTTGAATCTATAGGTATCGCTACGGCCAAAGAGTATACCAAAACGGCTTATACCTTGCCCGTTTTTATCAAGCCTTTTGATGGAAGTAGGAGTAAGGATATTTACCTCATACGCAAAACCGAAGATTTTAGAAGTTATCACTTTGAAAATGATAAACTCATGTTTCTGGAATATTTAGACCATGAGCAATACGAAGAGTTTACCTGTGACATGTATTACGACAGATCCCATCATTTGCGGTGTGTAGTGCCTAGAAAGCGAATCGAAGTGAGGGATGGTGAAGTAAATAAGGGGGTTACGGAACGTAATGACTTAATTCCTTTTCTCAAGGAAAAAATGCGTTTTGTGCCCGGTGCCCTAGGATGCTTTACGGCCCAGTTTTTTCTGCATAAAACAAATGGGAACGTTTATGGTATCGAAGTAAACCCAAGATTTGGAGGAGGTTATCCATTATCGTATTTGGCAGGAGCTAATTTTCCAAAATGGATCATTGAGGAGCACTTAATGGACAAGACCATTGAAGATCAATTTGAGGTTTGGGAAGATCAATTGCTCATGCTGAGATACGACGATGAAATTCTGGTCCATGGATATAAAGGTTGATACCAATACGGTCGTTTGTTTTGATTTGGATGATACCTTATACAACGAAATAGAATATCTTAAATCATCCTATAAGGAAATTGCCCAACATTTGGAAGGGCATCATTGGAAACCCCTCTATGCTAGGATGTTTTCGCTCTATCGGCAAAAAAATGATGTTTTTAGCTTTTTGACCGAAACCTATACTACAATATCCAAAGAACAACTCTTAACCCTGTACAGAAACCATAAGCCCAATATCACCCTCTTTCCCGAAATACGGAATATCTTTGATGCCATTAAAAAACATGGAGGGATTTTAGTAGTAATTACGGATGGCCGATCGGTTACACAGCGAAATAAAATTCAAAGCTTGGGAATACAATCTTATTTAGATCGTATCGTAATTTCTGAAGAGATCGGAACGGAAAAACCGAGTGAGACTAATTTTAAGGTGATTGAAGAGGACTTCGAAAACGGAAGGTATTACTACTTTGGGGATAACTTTAAAAAAGACTTTATAACACCTAACAAACGCAATTGGATTTCCGTGGGCTTATTGGATAATGGGCTTAACATCCATAATAATACCTATGCGCATTACACTGAAGGTCTTGCCCCACAGCATCTTATAGCTTCTTTTCGTGAAGTAAAGGTTGTCTCTGCCCAAGACTAACATTCCAAATATTTGAACACCCTATAACTTTGTCAATCCAAATTCGGATATAATGGCATTGGATAACAATCTTGGGCGATATTTTCGCAGTTTTCGAAATACACTACTGATGAAAGCAAAACTAAAATAACGATACTTGCTATTTAGATTTTTGATTCTGGCGGTACTCATAAAATGATTCTCCCCATTGGCCATGCTGTATATAGCACCGATTCCGGGGTAGGGTGTCAGGACATTACCATTGGACAATTCTATTGTTTTGTGCAAATATTCAATATGCGGCCTATTTTGAAAAATATCACTGATCAAATCTGGCCTGATGATGATACATGTTCCGCAAAGCGTATTAAAGTTTTCCTTATTTAAAAAGATTTTCTTTTCACCTTCCCTAAAGATATACCCCTGCTTAAAATACCAACCTGGAACCTTGGATGTAAGGTTCTTGTTCACAAAACTCACAATGGTATTGGAAATACAATCATCGGCATCCACGACCATAAGATAATCAGATTCGTACTTTTTACAGTATTCGATCCCGAATAGGATTTTTTTACTTTTATCTTCCTCTTTTAAGCCGTTATTAATTTCATCTGTATTGTTGGATAGATCGGGAGGCGAAAAATCCACATGGATATATTCAAGATTCGGGTGCTCAAAATTTGTTGCAGGCTTTTCATGACACACCACGACCACCCTAAAATTTTTGTCGGTTTGGTTACAGACAGATTTTATGGATCGCTCAAATAATTTTGAGAAATTATCCCATGAAGAGGATACCTTAGCACTTTTTACTGGAATGATGAAAGTGAGCATTTACTTTTAAAATTTAAGGTTTAAGGAGCATACGATAGAAAAATAGAAACATCCTTAACAACAGTGGTCTATTAAATATAAAGGTAAGAATCTTATATTGTATTCCCTTATTATCTTCATCGACAAAATTATATATCGGATAGAGATGGTTTTTTTTCAAACGATTTAGAACAGTATTCAAATATTGGAATGATAGATTTGATTTTACGATACGGGCAATTAAAAAGAAGATATAGGATTCCTTTCTAGAAATCAGTCGCTTCAAACTGGGATGATCGGGATGGTTCTTCTGTATTTTAAGTACAAGATCGTTGTATTTAAAAATGATATGTTCAAAATCTGCTATAAGTTTATTATAATGAGCTTCACTTTTGTTATGCATTATAGAAGTCTCCCGTTGTACATAGCGATAGACATCTAAATTGATTTTTGCTATTTTTTGGGCTTTAGAAAAAAGTTCTGCCGTATAAATACCATCTTCCAACATCACCCCTTCTATAAAGCTGATCTCCGTTGCCAATAAAAACTCCCTTTTTATGAAATACCACCAGACATTGTTCAGATACTTATGCGAAGCGATATAGTCCAATCCATTTTGAATCTCGATATCCTGGGCGTTGAAATCCGTTGTAGTGGATTCGAGCAATTCCAAGGAGGTCGTCGTTTTGGTACCGAAACCGAGAATATCCAAATCATTATTTTCCATAACGGATAAAACGCTATGCAAGGTATTGCTAGCGATATAATCATCGGAATCGATAAAATAGACATACTTTCCCTTGGCAAGGGTAATGCCAGAGTTTCGCGCCCCGCTCAAACCTTTATTCTCTTGCTCAAAAACAACGATATTCGTATGTTTTTTAGAAAATTGTTCAACAATGTCCATACTGTTGTCGGGTGTACCATCATTAACAACAATGATCTCATAATCCTCTTCCTCCAAATTCTGATCAAGCAGACTTTGGAGGCATCTGTGAAGATATGCCTCAACATTGAATACAGGTACAATAATACTTAATTTCATAATCCCTATACAGGTATTAAATGTCTCTTTGAGATTTGAACAATAATTCGTTAAATGATTAAGGGGTAGTGTTTTTGTGTTCCATGGTGTATTTGATGATCCTTCCTGGATTCCCTACAACCACGGCAAAATCTGGAACGTCTTCTATAATGACCGCCCCAGCACCGATAATGGCCCATTTTCCTATGGTAATTCCTTGGATTACCGAAGCACCGATACCAAAATGGACACCTTCTTTTACGGTTACATAACCGGCAATGGAAGCGTTGGGGGCAATATGTACATAGTCCTCTATAGTAACATCGTGCCCAATAACCGCTCCGGCATTTAAAATGCAATGCTTTCCAATTTTACTAACGGCTTTGACCGACACATTCCCCATCACTACGGAACCTTTATCCACTGTTGAAAATTTGGAAACCAAGCTTGATGGATGGATGAGTGTAGGGTAATTTACCACCAAAGACTGCGAAACTTTTTTTCTGGTGATATTGTCACCTATACATATATGGAAATTATCCTCGGCTTTGAATTTTGAGGTATCCACAGCGGTTACCTCATAGCCCATAATAGTCTCGGTATGATTATCGTCAAATATCCCGGTTATATCTTCGTCCAAATCAGATACGATCATATCAATGATCGCCTTGCAATGTCCTCCTGCACCAAATAAATACATGCTAATTTCCTTTAAATTTTTCCATAGTTACTTTATCGTTGGCTACAATCCCTTCAGAAATGAAAACCTTTTTAACGGTTTTTAAAATAATTTTCAAATCTACGGACACACTGACAGTTTCGGTATATTCCACATCGTATTTAAACTTTTGGTCCCAAGAAATGGCATTTCTACCGTTAACCTGGGCCAAACCTGTGATTCCCGGTCGTACCGTATGTCTTTTCCGTTGTTCGGCATTATATAAAGGTAGATACGAAACTAATAGGGGTCTTGGACCAACTACGCTCATATCTCCTCTAAGAACATTGATCAATTGTGGGATTTCATCCAAGGAAAACTTACGCACAAATCCCCCAAAAGCAGTGATTCTGTCAAAATCGGGGAGTAAATCTCCTTGATCATCTTTTTTATCGTTCATGGTTTTGAACTTGATGATTTTAAATATTCTACCTTGCTTTCCCGGGCGTTCCTGTATAAAAAAGGGTTTGCCGCCATTACTGATGCCAAGAATGATAAAAACAATAATGAAAATAGGGGACAACACCAACAGCCCAAGCAAAGCAGCTATCAAATCAAAGATTCTTTTGAAAAAATGTTTATACAAAGCCTTTTTTTTGAAGATTACCTAAAAATACATTAATGATCATTGCGTTCATCCTTATTCTTTATTACAAACTGTTTTTATCCGAATCTATTGCTTTTTACAGCTATTTTCTGTTTTTGATTTTCGGTAAATATACAATAGAATTCTGATTGCCGTATAGTATAAAACCAATTCTAGATAAATGAACTGTTTAAAACAAAATGTTCTGTATTTAAAAAATGGAAAATCAGTTAAGAAACTCCTCTAACTCCTTTTTATAGCCTTCATCAGAGGTGCGTTGCCAGATTACTTGGTTCCAATTGTCATTTCCTTCCAATAAATAAGGCCCTTTTGAAGTAATGGCAACGTCCCAGCCCACTGTTCGTACAGAGGGTACTACAAGTGCTGCCTGGCCAACCATTTCCTTTAATTCTACCCAAAATGGCAAAGCAACACCTATAATGTCTTTATGGGTAATAGGATGCTTTCCAGACTCGTGTATTAATCTGGAATCCTTGGAAACCAAAGGGGCAATAACTATCCCCGTTTTTAAATCGATTTGGGCGCTCACTCCTCCCGCACTAAAATTATCTACAAAGCCCGTAGTACCTACACGAAGCATGGCCCCAAGAAAATGAACCTTCTTTTGGGAATCTACCACGGTAATTATACGTATGGTATTAAGGGATCCAGAATACATATGATTTAAGATGGGATGCTGTTCTATGGCCACCTCGATCAAATCAAGTCTGTTCTTTTTAAGGAAGACATAGAAGGATTCAATATTCATGCTATTAAAGAAATAGATATTTCCCTTTTGTAATACTTGGACCTTTTCAATACCGACACCCTGATAACCGGTACTACTTTTTAAGATAAGCGAGGCAGGGGTACGCTGCTTTAACCAAGAAGTAAAGGAGGTGAGATCGTTCTCAAAAGGGAGGAAGTGATCATGGTCTATGTAGGCCTTGAATTTTTCTAAGAAAAGATCTTTGTTTTTAAAATATTTCCGGTCTTCCCTTTTATTTAAAGCTTTTTGAAATTTGTAGAGAAATATTGGATCAATAAACGCTGCTTTTTGAGCTTCCGATTTCTCATAAAACTTGAAACTGAAATAGTCGAGGAAAGCAGTGTTATATTGTAAAAATGCCCCTAAAACCTTGGATAAAACTTTGAAATAAGACCATTTTTTTATTTTTTTTAAATGTTTTATTTGCCTTATCAAGGTAGAAAATCGGGTCTTTTTAAGGAGATAAAAAAAATATAAGAGCTTCATGATTTCTTTCGGTAAAAAGTGGTGCGGTCCCAATAAAGATATGCAATTTTAATCATGAAAGAAGAAAACATCCACGACAAAGTCGTACGACACCTACAAACGCTTATATTTTTAAGGAGGGACAATGAAATTAAAGTGGGAGAAAGGAACTATAAATTTCTATATTCTTCCAACAATTTTGACCACACCAAATTTCTTTCGAAACGACTGCGTATCATTTCACGGGATACCTTTCCCATTTTTTCTACTTCCTCCTTGTTTTGTATGGCCCATTCCATGGCATTTGCCAAAGCATCTATGTTTTTGACAGGAATGATGACTCCATTCACCTTATCCTCAATAATTTCATTACAGCCATTGATGTTCGAAACTATATTTGGGATACCCAGAGCTCCTGCCTGCATGACCACATTGGGGAAACCTTCCCTATAACTGGGAAAAGCCTGTATATGTGCCATTAAAAAATAAGGCCTTACGTCTCGTTGACTCCCCACATAAATTACATTTTTATGGTCTGTGACGATCTTTTCGGCCCGTTCGGACAGTGGATCTAATTTCTTTTCGAAGGGACCCACGAGCAAAAGCTTTGTTTTTGGGAACTTTTGATTGATGATCTCAAAGGCAGCGGTCAATTCTTCAATACCTTTGTCTTTAACGATCCTTCCAATAAAAACAAAGACAAAATCATCTTCTGCTATGCCTAAACTTTTTCTTAGTTCTTCCCGCTCTTTAAGGGGAATGCGGTCTGGGTCAAAGTGTTCCGTGTCAATGCCGTTGGAACTGCCATTGGCAATGACTTTTAAGGAGGCTTCGTCAGTGTACTTGTTTTGTATAATGATATCCTTTAAGCCAAAGGAATTGGGATAGATCTTAGTGGCACAGGAATAAGTGATTTTCTCCACAAGATCCAATAACTTTCGCTTTGTGCCCGTAGCTTCCAATAAGGGCATTCCGGCAATGGTATGCAATCTATGCGGTACTCCGGCCAATTTTGCTGCGAGCATACCCACCGTACCTGCCTTGGGCGTATGCGTATGTACAATAAAAGGTTTCTCTCGTTTAAAAATCCTATACAGTTGGTACGTTGCCCGTAAATCTTTGAATGGAGAAATGGTCCTGGTCATTTCCACAGGAATTACATCAACATGTTCTTCTTCGGAAAATTGGGCCAAACGGCCATTATAACTGGAAGAGATTCCGATAACATCATAGAATTGGGTCATATGTTTCAATTGCCCATTGAGCAAGGTAACCAGAGAACCGGGTACAGTGGTAATTCTAATGAGTTTTTGCTTAGGATTCATGTAAAAAATTGTTAATACGAGCAATAAAAAATCGAATATCCCTCTTTTTTAAGTAGGAATCAAATGTTTTCCTATTTTTAGTTAAATCTTGAGTGAGTACCGTTCGTAAAGCGATAGTCAATTTTTCCTCAATTTTTGGGGGAAGGGTCTCAATTCCCGGGATATCGCTAATACCTCCAGCACATTCTGTGGAAACCACTTTGGTGTTTTGGGACATCATTTGTAAAAGAACATTGGGAAACCCTTCGATCCTGGATGAAACTACGCAAGCTTCCGCATTTTTAAAGAAGGGGAGCACATTTTTTTGAAAACCGGGCAGGAATACCTTTTCCTGTAGATCCAATGTAGCTATCAATTGCTCCAATAGCTCCCGATCTTTTCCCTCTCCCAAAATCACTAGCGACACATCTGGAAAAGAGGGGAGTAGTGCTTTGAATGCCGGAATTAAAAGGTCGTATCCTTTTTCAGGTATCAAACGTCCGGCGGAAACAATATATTTCTTATGTAAAAGAGGATGATCTAATGGCATCGCTCCGCGAGTGGCTATTTCATCTAAGTTTATAGGGTTGGGAATCACTTCCACCTTTGTGCTATTGGAGAGTTTGGGAAGGGCGGCTAAGAGCTGTTCTTTCATGAAAGCTGTCTGACAAATAAGCAGATCTACCTTAGAATATCCCAATGCATAGAACAACTTATAGGTCATTAATTTTAAACCAGAGAATCTTTTAAAAATAGAAGTGGATTCTCTCCCCACAAAATGTGTTGTCCGTAACAACCCCAGTTTTAGAAAAATACCGACAACCCCGGTAGTGTATACATGGGATGTAAAGATGAGGTCATATTTTTTCCTTTTTTTGAACAACAGCTCTAAAAACAAAAGTAGGATTCCAATTCCCTCTGAACGGTCACTTTTATAGCGTACTTCCCCCTTAATGTCTTTCCAAGCCGTGGTATTTGTCTTTTTCAGAATGATTACTTCAACACTTTCCTTATGGAAATGCCCGGCAACCATCTTCAAATATTGCTCAGCACCGCCTAAAGTACTATTTGGGGAGATCAAGAGGATTTTCATGGCTTTATTGAAATAAAAATGTAAATAGTTTATCCTGATACATTTTGTAATAAAAATGTTCCTTAGAGGTTTTTTGGGCCGCTACTTTTATGGGGTCGGCAATGTCATCGTAATTTTTAATAATATGAATGAGTTTATTGAGCATTAGCCGATCGTCGTCCGGTGGGACTATAAAACCATTTTTTCCATCAAAAATATAGCGATCATTATCACTTACTTTAGTAACAAGAATAGGTTTCTTGTGATTTAGATAGTCCGATAATTTTGTCGAAAAACCGTATTTATTCTGTTTGGTATATCCACGGGGAATGACAAGCAATTCCTGTTGACTAAGAAAAGTAGATAGTTCCGTGGCGTCTAGATTGCCATAATAAGTTACATTTCCCATGATGCCCAAATCGGGTAGAAGCGTATCAAAAATAAGGCTCCTATGTCTTTTGTTGACATGGCCGCATAAATTTAAGTGAAACAAAAAACCCGCTTCTTTAAGTTGGGACAATACCTTAAAAAAATCCTTTAATCGTTCTTTTTGCAAATGGATACTGCCTGAAAAACCAATATTAAAAGCTTCGGATACGGAATAAACTGTACTGGAATCGGATTGTTCCAGATAAGGATCGGTCAATATCGGAATCCGTACCGTCTTTTTGTTGAAAGAATGACCGTATTTTTCTATGGATGTAGAGATGCAGACCAAGCCGGAATACGTGGATAAAAACAACTCCATGATAAAGAATACCGTTTTGTACACTATTTTTTTAATGGAATATCCCGGTTTCCGTAGCGAATAGGGTTCACTGAAAGTGGAACTATATTTTCTAACCTCATTAAACTCATAAAATACCTTTTGCCGTTTGAGCAATCGTAGGTAAAGCACAGAAAGGAATTCTAAGTTAACAAGGGGCGAAGGATAAAAGAGGAAGGAAGGATTGTTCTTCCTGCTTTTAGCAAAACGATATAGTTTTTTAAGAAAACCCAAGGTCTTGAAAAATCCATTGGTGGTTTTGTTCTCCTTCAACCGGTATACATTGGGATATAATTCTTCAAAAGAATCCTTTTCAATGGGAGTAGAGGAACAACTGACCAAATAGACTTCCGTAGTATCATCTGCCAGGGCCTTGGCATAATATTCCATGCGCGTGACCCCCGCATTTTTCTTTTTGAAATCGAAATTACTGTAGATAAACAAAGAATTGTTTTTCATACTATTCTGTTTTCGACCAAACCACGCGATTGACGTAATCCGTGTAGGACAAAATGATCCTAACCACTTTTTCGCTCACATTGGGCATGGAATAGTCATATACCTCCCGGAAGTTCCTTTTCGGATTTCGTTGTTGCTGTCCCACTGCCGCCAAGCCCTGCATAATACGTTTGGGATTGAGCCCTACCATCATTACCGAAGCTTCTTCCATGGCCTCCGGGCGTTCGTGGGCTTCACGGATGTTCAATGCCCTAAAATTTAAAATGGAAGACTCCTCGGAAATGGTTCCGCTATCAGACAAAACCGCAAAAGAATGGTATTGGAGTGCGTTATAATCTGAAAACCCAAGAGGTTTTAAAAATTGAATGTTCTTATGGGTCTCCACTTTTTTGGAATCCATCATTTTTTTTGTCCTCGGATGTGTGGAAACAATAATAGGAAAATCATAGGTTTCAGCGATTGTATTCAGGGATGCTATAAGATTTGAAAAATTCTTTGGATTGCTGATATTCTCCTCTCTATGGGAAGAAACCACAAAATATTTACCTTCCTCAAGGTCCAATTTTTCCAATACGTTTGAGTCTTCAATTTTAGGCATAAAATTGGTGAGTACCTCATACATAGGGCTTCCGGTCTTTATGACCCGATCGGGAGATAAACCTTCACGCAATAGGTATTCACGGGCGATGGAGCTATAGGTTAGATTGATATCGGCAATATGATCTACGATTTTTCTGTTCGTTTCCTCTGGAACTCGTTGGTCGAAGCAACGATTCCCTGCTTCCATATGGAAAATTGGAATTTTTCTTTTCTTGGCAGGAATGGCACATAAACAAGAATTCGTATCTCCCAATACTAAAAATGCATCTGGATTTTCTGCCTCCAAAATAGGATCTATTTTGACAATGATATTTCCAATGGTTTCTGTTGCGTTTTTACCAGCGGCATTTAAAAAATGATCTGGCTTTCTTATACCAAGGTCTTCAAAGAAAATTTCATTCAATTCATAGTCATAATTCTGACCAGAATGCACTAAAATATGCTCAATGGCATCATTTCTATCCAAAGCTTGCATGACACAAGAAAGGCGAATGATTTCCGGCCGGGTACCTACAACGGTGATTACTTTAAGTTTTTCTATCATGGTTTATTGTTTAGTAAGGTTTTATACCTCTACAAAATAAGTATCGGGATCGGCGGGGTCATAAGGCTCGTTGATCCAAAAAAGAGTTATGAGTTCTGTATCTCCGGTATTGGTAATATTATGGGTATACCAAATAGGCATGTCGACATAGGCTGGCTCATCACCATCCAAATCATAATTAAATACCTCGTCGGAATCTATTTTTCGTAATTGTATACGGGCTTTTCCCTTGATTACGGCAAAACGCTCCACTTTTCGTGTATGGTAATGATTTCCCCTTGTAATATTGGGGAAAGTTGTAGAAAAGGAAGTTTGCCCAGAGGTATTGGCCCTCATGATTTCTACAAAGGCACCACGGTTATCAGCATGTTGGGTGAATTTTCGTGGAAAATAATCCTTGGGGATAAAACTCGTAAAGGTATTGAACAGGTTGATCTCAAAAGGATCGCTCAAATCGGGAACCATACCCTTATCATAGTAGGTTTCTTTATAAAATAGCAAGCGTTCCAGGATTTCAGATACCTTTTTTGTAGCCGAATGGGGCACTGTAAAGGATTTGGTCGATTCTTCTTCAGAACTCCTGATTTCATTATAAAACGCTTCGCTCAATTCATTGATGTATATCAGGTTCAATGTTCCATCTTGATGGATTTTCGGTGTTTCGTTTGCCACGACTTGATGACAAAAAGTGGCCACTACGGAGTTGTAAAATGGCTTCCCAAAGGGACCGAAAACATTAGGGATGAGCATGGATGTTGCCTTAGCACCCTGTGTAGAAGCCCATGCTTCCAATTTTTTTCTGGATGCTCTCTTGGATTTTCCATAAAGATTATCCCTTTCTTCCTGCGTAGAAGAGGAAAATATAATTTTAGGTGTTGCCCCGGTACTCTTACAAGCCTCTATCAACCGGGAGGTTAATCCCACATTGGTATCATAGATAACCTGGGCATCTTCGTGCCTGTTCATAGCCGCAATGTGTACAATGACATCGCAATTACGAACAAATGCCTCTAATTTTTTTGAATCGTTAAAAAAAGATTTTTCAAAAGGGACGCGATTGATTTCTTCTTTGGTACCTAAGAAATTATAGAGATGTCTCCCCATAAATCCAGATTGTCCCGTAATACCTACTTTTATTTTTTTTGTTACCATTTTTTTACCCATTTATCCATTGGAAAGCGAAAGTCGTCATTGGAAGAATCTACAAGGTTCATATCGGAATATACCATCATTTTTGAGTTTTCCTCTATAGCCTTGAATCCGCTTGCATAACCTCCGGGAACATGTAATACTCCTGCAATACGGTCTGTTAAAGTAAAGATCTCAGGTTGCAAATCCTCAGAAGGCCTGTCAAAATCATCCACTTTAATGAGCTGTATCTTAAAACTACCTTGCGTGCAATAAAACCATTTGGATTCCTTTTTATGCCCTTGCCAGGCTCTTACAATTTCAGTACTGGAAGGTGCTATTTCATAAAACCGCACAATTTTATCCATAGCAAAATTATTGAAAAACCGTAGCACACCGCGGTCATCGATATGATTTTTGCCTTCGAGTATCTGTGCTCGCTCCATGTTCAAGATTATAAATTTTCTTTGATAAAATCCAAACCAAGGAGCACTTCCTTGATTTCATCTGGAGATAATCGTTTGGTATTGTGGGAGTGATAATCTTCAATATCACTTACATCCTCATCACCTTCAGAAAAATATCGGTTATAATTTAGATCCCTATTATCTGCTGGGATCCTGTAAAATTCACCCATATCCTCTGCTTTCAACATTTCTTCCCTGGTACAGAGCGTTTCATAGAGTTTTTCTCCATGGCGCGTCCCAATGACTTTTACCTCGTTTTCTGCTTTAAAGAGGGCTTTTATGGCTTCTGCCAAATCGCTAATGGTGCTTGCAGGGGCCTTATTGACAAATAGATCGCCCTGACGTCCATTTTGGAATGCAAAGATGACCAATTCCACTGCTTCGTCCAATGACATTAGGAAACGCGTCATTTTAGGGTCGGTAACGGTCAGGGGTTCTCCTTCTTTAATTTGATCTACAAAAAGTGGAATCACCGAACCTCTAGAGGCCATAACATTACCATATCGGGTAAGGCAGACCGTAGTGTTATCTTCCGGAATATTACGGGAAGCGGCCACTGCTACCTTTTCCATAAGGGCTTTACTGATTCCCATGGCATTTATGGGGTAGGCCGCTTTATCTGTACTCAAGCAAATTATTTTCTTGACATCGTTGGCTACGGCAGCATCAATGGTATTTTGGGTTCCAAAAACGTTGGTCTTTGCCGCTTCAATGGGGAAAAACTCGCAAGAAGGAACTTGTTTTAAAGCGGCCGCATGGAACACATAGTCCACACCTTTCATGGCAGCATTGATACTATTGAAATCGCGAACATCGCCAATGTAAAATTTTACTTTGTCATTGTTCAATTGCGTCCGCATATCATTCTGTTTTTTTTCATCTCTTGAAAAAATTCGAATCTCCTTGATGTCGGTATCAAGAAATCTTTTTAGTACGGCATTTCCGAAAGAGCCTGTACCTCCGGTAATAAGTAAGGTTTTATTTTTGAACATAATTATTCTTTTTAACGAAATTTGAGTAAAATATAAACATTATAACAAAATATGAAGTACTCGCCAATATTCTGGTCATTATTGCGCCATTGACACCAAAAAACTTAACTAGGATGGGATAACCGATTACATTAACGGCTCCTACGATAAATGCAGAGTTCCGCAATAATTTTCCTTGTCCTTTGGCTCCCAGAAAACGATTGATCAAATCTCCTAGGCCATGAAAGATAAATGCGATAATAATAAATTTGGCAATAGCAGCTGCCGGCAAGTAATCTTCGGAATAAAAAAGCAAAATAATTTTTTCTACAAAAAAGTAAAAAATAAGTAAAGCTGGTATAGCAATTGAAAAAGAGAGCAAAAATACTTTATTTGGAATGCGCTTAATGTTGGCAAATTGCTTATAAAATGTAGTCCCTAAAACGGAAGGAATCATTAAAAGGGGAGAAGCAATGGTAAGGGCCAAGGTATAATACCCTACTTGTGTATTGTCTAGATAATATGATATGGCAAAGGTTGCAAGGTGAGTTGTTGCTACACCGGCCAAACTTCCAATATAGACAGGTCTTCCATTGACTTTGTTTTCTTGAGCTACAGTTTTAACAACTTCTTTTCCATAGCGCATATTTGGCTTTAATCGCAATATTACTACTAAAGAAACAAAAAAGCTTATGCCATAATTTAGCAGTAAAATTGTAGATACCCCAATATCATAAAATTGACTTATTGTATAGGCAAGGACTAGAAATATAATTGCTGGGAGAATACTGGTCAGTGCCAAAGTATAAATATGATTGAGCCCCTTTAAAACTTCGGCAATAGCTATTCCCGTTAGAAAAGCAATTACAACAAAGAAATGGTTCTTAAACAATGGGCTCAAGCCGTGTTCAAAAAAGATGGGTTCAACATAAGAGAACAAGAACATGGCCGCAGAGCTAATAGCGGCCATAATGAGCAGAATATATACAAAATAGCCCAACAATTTTTTCTGAAACCCTTTATCCTTGGTTACTGCCAAAATACGCGTAATGGAAATAAAAAAGCCTGCAGTGGTAAAACCTGTAATGGTCCGAACTATGGATTCTATAAATTTTAGGTCTCCATACGATTCTTTGCCCAGAACCCTAGTATTGAAAATACTGATCAAAAATCCAAGGACGACCTTTAACCCAGTAGCACCGTACATCGTACCTACTTTTAATAAAGTATTCTTTCTACTCATTTAGATAAACTATATTTATAGAGTAACCTCCCTTGAATAATACAAATAATGATAAAGAAGAAATCCACGGACATGGTGGTATAAATGGCCAATCCTGCACAGGCCAGTACCCAAATAACGAGTACAAAGGCTTCCACTTTGGTCTCGTAATCCTTGGACCGCAAGAACATTCGAATGGGAATGTAGGCGGTCAAATACAAATAAGCTAGGAAAGGAATAAGGCCTGCCCACCATAATAAAAGCAACCATTGATTGTCCAAATAGGGGTATTGTTTTCCCCCAAAATTCCAGGTAGCATCCGATCCCTTACCTACGATGACCTCAAAAAAATCGAGTTGACTGAAAAAAGCGCGCAATTGTTCGGTACGCGTATCGTCTAATCCACGTTGCCCCAACGAATCTACGGCTCCACCTAAAAATTCTCCTGAAAGTAAAACGGAGAAGAACAAAAAAGCAGAAATCAGAGCAGATAGAATATAGAGGCTCTTTTTCTCCGAGTGATAGAAGTCAAAAAACAAGACGAGGAAGTAAATGAGCAAGAAAGATCGTGTCTGTATGATCAATGCCAGTGAAATTCCGGCAACCAAGGCCAATCCGCGATATTTTGCCAAGGTCTTATGGGTTTTGAGCGATAAAAATACATATGGCGTTATCCAAACCATGGTCACTGCATAAACTCGGTACTTTGCCAAGGCCTGACCCCTATAACTCCCAATGCCGAAATCTAAAAAAGTATAGATTCCCATCAATGCAATGACAATGACCGCTATGGCCAAAAAATATTGGAACCACTTAAATCTCAGCTCATTATAGGATACAAAAATGAGCCCCAGACATATCCAAGGACCGGGACCTTTGATATCCATTAAATCAGTGGTATTGGTCAAACTCCCTCCTCCCAAAACATATACGCCAAAAACGTAGGCGAGAAGCAGGATATAGGCCAAATAAATCTGTATCAGATACTTCTCTTTAGCACGAAAGACAGCAAGCAGGACCGATAAAAATATGAGGATGACCGAACCGATTCTGATATACTTCTCCGGCCCTAAAGAGAAGCCGGCGCCGAACAGTATACGTAGCGAAAGCCTTTCTTGGGCAAAGTATACAAAAACTAATCCAAGAAATAAGCCGGCGAACAACACCCCGGTTATTATTTTGTCAATACGTGGATTATCTTTCACATCATTGAATTTGAGAACCATACCTTACGACAAGGAATGATTTAAGAGCAGGACCATCGTATACACTATCAATGTAGATCCTAATGGTTTATAAGGTACCGTCCGCTTTAGATTTCATGATTCCCTTAATATCGTATAAGATGCCATTTTCAATAAGAAGGTTGTCCATATCTATCTTTAGAAATTCATTATGGGCCACAGCCAATACGACGGTATCATACTTCTCATTAGGAAGCACATCAACGGTAGTTATTCCGTATTCGTGCTGAACTTCTGCTGGATTCGCCCAAGGGTCATAAACCGAAATTTCGGTACCAAAGTCTCCCAAGTGTTTAATGACATCCACAACTCTGGTATTACGTACGTCGGGGCAATTTTCCTTAAATGTGATTCCCATGACCAGAACATTGGCTCCTTTTACCTTGATATCGTTTTGTAGCATTAGTTTCACTACTTCACTGGCCACATATTGTCCCATACTATCATTCATTCTTCTTCCGGCAAGAATGATTTCCGGATGATAACCTACTTCTTGTGCCTTCTGGGCCAAATAATAAGGGTCGACCCCAATACAATGCCCTCCTACCAAACCAGGTTTGAAGGGAAGGAAATTCCATTTGGTCCCTGCGGCTTCAAGCACAGCAGACGTATCGATATCCAATAAATTAAAAATTTTGGCAAGTTCGTTCACGAAAGCAATATTAATATCTCGTTGTGAGTTTTCTATCACCTTGGCAGCTTCGGCCACTTTGATCGATGTTGCTTTATGCGTTCCCGCCTCAATAACGGAATTGTACAAAGCATCGATTTTTTCGGCTATTTCCGGAGTTGAGCCTGATGTGACTTTCAATATTTTTTCTACCGTATGTTCCTTATCCCCAGGATTGATACGCTCAGGGGAGTAGCCCGCGTAAAAATCCTCGTTGAATTTAAGTCCGCTTATCCGTTCTAATACGGGCACACATTCTTCCTCGGTAACACCAGGGTAAACCGTGGATTCGTAAACGACCACATCGCCTTTTTTAAGAATAGCGCCTACGGTTTCGCTGGCTTTGTACAATGGCGTAAGAATAGGCCTATTGTTTTTATCCACTGGGGTAGGGACCGTCACGATATAGTAATTACAATCTTTAATGTCATTGAGGTCAAAGGAACAGAACAATCCATTTCCTTCTATTTCGGGAGTATCGGATAATACTTCGTTCAGAACCGCATTGTCAACCTCTAAGGTACTATCATTCCCATTTTTTAATTCCTGAACTCTCCCTTCATTGATATCAAATCCGATTACAGGATATTTTGTTGCAAATAAACGGGCCAGGGGAAGTCCTACATACCCTAATCCAATAACCGCTATTTTTGTATTTTTCAAAATGTTAAGTTTTATATTGTGAAAATATAATTTTGTAATTCGTTACTTTAAATTGTGCCAATACCACTCTACGGCATTCTTAAGGCCTTCTTTGATGTTAAATTGGGGGTCGTATTGTAACATCTTTTTTGCTTTGTCAATAGAAGCCAGAGAGTGTGGAACGTCACCCTGTCTGTTAGGGCCATATTTTACAGGAACTTCTGCAATTTTGGCATCAAAATCGCTGAGGTATTCCTTCAATAACTCCAAAAGCTCGTTTAAGGTGGTCCTTTCTCCATAAGCTACATTGTAAACGGTATTTACTGCCTCTTTATTATTGGAAACAATAGCTCGTATATTCATTTGGATCACATTATCGATATAGGTGAAATCCCTAGAATAAGAGCCATCACCGTTTACCGTTGGGGATTCGTACTTCATCAACTGCATGACAAACTTGGGAATTACCGCGGCATAGGCTCCATTTGGATCCTGTTTTCTTCCAAAAACGTTAAAATATCGAAGACCAATAGTCTCTAGACCATAGGTCTTACTAAAGATGTCCGCATAAAGCTCGTTCACATACTTAGTTATGGCATATGGTGATAATGGCTTTCCTATATTTTCTTCAATTTTAGGAAGACTTTTTGAATCGCCATAAGTGGAAGAGCTAGCGGCATAGACAAAGCGCTTTACTTTGGCGTCCCGGGAAGCACTGAGCATATTGAGGAATCCGGAAACATTAACTTCATTACTTGTAATGGGATCGTTGATAGATCTAGGTACCGAACCTAAAGCAGCTTGGTGAAGCACAAAATCAACACCTTCGCATGCCGTCGTACAAGTTTCTAAATTTCTGATATCACCCTCAATGAATTTGAAATTTGGGGCGTTTAATAAACGCTCAAGATTTGTTTTTTTTCCAGTAGCAAAATTATCCAATCCCCTAACTTCTGCTCCAATCTCTAGAAGCGTTTCGCATAAATTGGAACCAATAAAGCCAGCAGCCCCAGTTACTAAAATTTTTGACCCCTTTAACTCAGGAAAATCAGTATTGTTCATATGGTTAGATGTTATTTTTCTTAATAAGGTTTTAAAAGTGGACAAATATCTTAAAAATATTATTAATATTGGCCTCAGCCAATGTCAATATACCATTAAATACGATTAAAAACATTTTGGGTGATTTTTGACGAAAAAAAAGTGTCTTTCAACTGTGATTGGACCTGTTAAAAAACGAATTTTTTGGAGCACGATTTAAAGAGCGAAATCGTTGTAGGAATTTAATTTTAAGGTAAATAGCCCGGTTTCTCCATCGTCAAATTTATAATGCTCGTAAAAATTAGCTATGAATTTTAAATTTTTCGATAGATCTTTTCAGTTTACTTTGCTATGGTGCATTTTAGGGGTATCCGTATCCAAGGCTGATACCGTGAAGGCATCGGATTTTGGTTATAATAAAGAGAACGCTACCGAGGCCTTTCAAAAAGCCATACGTTCGGCCAACGATACGATTATTGTTGATCTGCAGGAAAACCCTTGGAATGTTGATCCCTCATGGTTCAATAACCTTAGGGATAAGACCATAATTTTTGAATCTGGTGTAATTCTTCAACAGCGGAAAGGAGCATTTAATGGAAAACTCGATATGTTGTTCCGATTGGAAAAATCTACCAATATCACCATTATCGGATATGGGGCTACGTTTAAAATGGATAGGGAAAGCCTAGGGCGATTGGGTTCAGAGTTTAGAAATAGCATAGCGCTTTACGATTGTTCCCATATTACTATAAAAGGACTTAGGGTTGAAGAAAGCGGTGGCGATGGCCTACTGATCAGTTCGCGAAGTCCCTATGGTTATTGCTCTGATATTGCCATTAAGGATATTGTTTTTTCAAATCATTTGAGGCAAGGAATGAGTATCGTCAGCTTACAGGGCGGCTTGTTCGAAAATTGTGTTTTTCAGGGAACATCTGGCAGATTTCCCGGAGCAGGGGTAGATCTGGAACCTAATTATCCGGCCCAATGTTTGATTGGGATCACCTTTAAGAATTGTTCTTTTATCGATAATGCCCAAGCCGGAATTTTGTTTGCGTTGACAAAGACCAATGGAGATTCCTCGCCGCTCGAAGTTGCTTTTTACGATAGTTATATCGCAGGGAACAATAAGGAAAATGTGCCAAGAAACAAGCAAGGTTCTTATTGGGGGGGCGAAATCCAGATCGGAATGAACAAAGATTTTAATCATCCACAAAAAGGGAGCGTTCTTTTTAAACGCACCATTGTTGAAAACTTTCCCAAGTATGCATTCATGACCAAAAAAACGGAAAATGCGTTTCTGGTCACTTTTGAAGACCTTGCAATATACAATACCGCCCGTTTTAGAGATAACAAGATAATTCCCATACAAATACAACGCTATAATTATCGTAAAAAAGAGCCGGCAGCGGGAGGGATACATTTTCGAAATCTATTAGTGGACGCAGGACAGGGAAAAAAGTCCATCAGCCTATCCGGGGATTCATGGTTTGATTGGAAATTAAAGAACTTTAGTGTCACAGGAACTTTTGTGTCCAAATTTGCCGATGTCATACAGGATAGGAATAAAAAATTGAATTTTGAAGGGAATGCACAAGACAGTGTTCATGTAAAATATCATGCACATAGTGCATTGCCAAGAACATCGGTTACCATAACAAAAACCTCCGAAGCTTCTCAATGTACCTTTACGAGAAAATCAAAAGATATAGGTTATCCGCTAATAGTCTCCTTGGAATTTTTGAGAATGGGTGATGAGATGCCTGTACTGTTAAAAAAAATGATTCTACCTTCCGGAAAAGAAAAAGTAACGGTTCCCCTAGATCAGCTACTTCCCGCAACCCATCCAGAAAATTTGGGAGCTGGTGAGATCAACATAGTTAAAGCAGCACATTACACCTTAGGAAAACATGCTAGGCTTAAAATCGGGCCATAGGAGTTGGGATAGCTTGGCCAAACGAATCTATATGGAATGATATGCTTTGTACCAATCTACGAATTTTTTTATTCCCTCAGAAATGGGCGTAGAAGGCCTGTAATCATAATCCTCGATCAAAGAATCTACGTTGGCCCAGGTCTTTTCTACATCTCCTGGTTGCATGGGCAACATTTCTTTAATGGCTTTTTTGTTTAAGTTCTTTTCTATTTCGGAAATGAAATGCGCAAGAGAGACGGCATTATTATTGCCTATATTATAGACTTTGTAGAATTCACTGTGCTGTATTCGTTCTGAAAGGGGAGCTTCCAATACTTTAACGACTCCGGTGACAATATCATCAATGAAGGTAAAATCACGTTCCATGTTCCCTTGATTGAAGACTTTTATGGGCTTATTTTTGGAAATGGCCTCTGTAAACAAGTAGATGGCCATATCCGGCCTGCCCCAGGGGCCATAAACGGTGAAAAAGCGCAATCCCGTAGTGGGGAGCTCAAAAAGGTGGCTATAGGTATGGGCCATCAACTCATTACTTTTTTTACTGGCAGCATAAATACTTATGGGGTGGTCTACTTTGGCGCTGGTAGAAAAAGGAATTTCCTTGTTTAAACCGTAAACACTGGAACTACTGGCATAGACCAGATGGTTTATATTGAAATTACGACAGCACTCCAACAAATTCATGAAACCTACAATATTGCTGTCCACATAGGCTTCAGGGTGCTCCAGACTATAGCGTACCCCGGCTTGCGCAGCTAGGTTACAGACGGCTTCGATTTGAAATTGTTCGAAAATCAAAGGTAAATGATGCCTATCCTGTAATTCCATACGAATGAACGTAAATAACGATGGAGAATCTTTAGAGGTTGTAGGATGATTGTTTTTTTCCGCCGCCGTCCTTGAAATTCCCAGCTGTTGCAGACGGGCAAATTTTAAATCAGGGGAATAGTAATCGTTCATGTTATCTATGCCGATAACCGTATGATTTTGTTCCAATAATCTTTTGGAAACGTGATATCCTATAAAACCAGCCGCACCTGTAACTAATATTGTCATATATTCTAACTAAAACTCCTATTGGAGAATCCATGCAAAGATGGAAAAAAAATAACAATAGTCTAGCGCGATGATTTTATCAGAAAAACAAAAAATTTCGATGAAGTGTCAGATTCGAATGATAAAACTCACTTTTTTTTACTGACAGATATGTTAAAATTGCATTTTTTTCGGTTTTTGGAAGTCTAAAAAAGAGGTTTATACGTAATTGAGTTATTATATATTTATTAAGTTGCTCGCCTAAAAATTAATTGCTAACTATGAAGAAGTTTTTTTTACTGTTTTTACTCATTTTCGCAGTGTCGTGTACAGAAGAAAATTTGGAAGAGGAGTTGTCCTTAAGTAATGAAGAAGAACCATCTAATTTAACAACAAAAACAGCATTGACAGATGCTATTGAAGGAGATGTCCAGAGGCCTACCAGTCCTAGTAATGTCAAAGCCTCGAACACGGGAAGGACATTGACGGATTTGAGTTGGGAACCGGGTACGGACAATGTGAAAATTGAAGGATACAACATTTATCAAGATGGGGTATATGTGGGGAACTCAAAAACAACGAATTACCGTGTTACAAAATTGGAAGTAAACAAATCCTATGACTTTACGGTTACTACGGTAGATGAAGAGGCCAATGAGTCTGTGCCAACAAAATTACTCAGTGTGGCAACAGTTGAAAGTACTGATACGGAAGCGCCTACAGGGATTCCAAGAATACAAGCGTTGAATATTACTGGAACGTCGGCTACGATCACCTGGACGGCTGCTACGGATAATGTAGGTGTTACGGGTTATATCGTTTACGGTGGCGGTGTAGTGGTGGCTACGCCTACGGGAACAACCTATGAAGCCACAGGATTAACGGGAAGTACATCCTATAGTTTTATCGTTGCGGCGGTTGATGCGGCGGGGAATGAATCTCCTGCTCGCAGGGTAATCTTTACCACTGCTGAGGTGTCCGATAGTGAAGCACCGGAAAGGCCAGGAAGGTTACGTGCGGCCAATATTACGGAAACTACAGTAGACTTGTCCTGGTTGGAGCCGGCGGATAATGTCGGGGTAACGTCCTACAGCATATACAGTGAAGGTGTGCTTATCGCAAGCCCTACGACTACTAATCATACCGTGACGGGCTTGACACCGGGAACGGATTATAGATTTATTATTTCTGCTTCGGATGCCGCAGGAAATGAATCTCCGAGAAGACTGATCGATATTACTACTTTAGGTAGTGCAACCAACGATACCGAAGCTCCTGAAAGACCTGGAAGATTGCGAGCGTCAAATATCACAGAAACTACGGTAGACCTATCCTGGTTGGAACCAGCGGATAATATAGGAGTTACCTCCTATAATATTTATAGTGAAGGTGCAGTAATAGGCGTTTCCAATACAACTAATTTTCAGGTGAGAGGACTTAGTCCCGGTACCGCATATCGTTTTATTATTTCTGCACTGGATGCCGCAGGGAACGAATCCCCTAGACGACTTATCGATGTAACAACCGAAGCGGCCGCCTTACCTCTACTGGATGGGGTAAGGGTATCTACTTTTGGCTTTGATCGGAATGATTCTACCTGGGCTTTAAGAAATGCCATGAACTCCGAGCATGAAGTTTTAATCGTAGACCGGCAGAGTACTGATTGGTTGGTAGGTCCTTTAACTTTTAGAAATATCAGAAACAAAACCATTGTTTTTGAACCTGGAGTGGTATTACGGGCAAGACCGGGGGCATTCCCAAATACCGGACACCGATTATTTCAAATGATAGAATGTGAGAATATTGAAATCATTGGAAATGGAGCTACGTTTAGAATGAACAAATCGGAATATACTTCTGGAGAACAGCGTCATGCACTCAGTATCATCAACTCTAGAAATATAACCGTAAGAGACCTTACATTCAGGGATAGTGGGGGAGATGGAATTTATATTTCTCGATTGAATGATGGGGATTTTAACGAAAATATTACCTTAGAGAATGTACAATGTATCAATAATAGAAGACAAGGGTTGACGGTAATAAGTGTTGATGGATTGACCGTAAGAAACTCTGTTTTCCGTGATAATATAGGCACATTACCTGCTGCTGGAGTAGACTTAGAACCAGAAGGGCCTTTGGATAGATTGCAAAATATCCTTATAGAGAACAGTAGTTTTACAGGTAATTTTGGGGAAGGAGTCCTATTCTCCTTGTCCAAAACAAATAGTTCTTCGCCTCCATTGGATGTCACATTTAGAAATATAACGGTTTCAGATAATTTTTCACGATCAAATTCAAGACGTTTCCCTGTAGAGGTGAAATTGGGTATGAGCAGTGAATTTTTAAGACCGATACGTGGAACTGTAGTTTTTGATGGGCTGCTCGTTGAAAATAGCGATTGGGGAGCGGTATGGTCTAAGAAAACTCAGAATGCCTATCATGTTACCATTAGAAATGCAACCTTTAGAAATATAAGTAGGGGAAGTAATGATCCTGTAATCCATCTTGGCCTATTGGGGTATAACACGCCAAACCTACCAAATTTGGGAGGGTATGATTTTGATAACGTCACTATCGACTATGATGGTGTGGATCCTTCTATTGAAATATTTGGACCCCGAAGAGATTGGGATTTGATCGATGTCACCGGAGACATTAATGTTATTTCGCCAACAGGTACCAATGTTGCAGATTTCTTAAACAAACTGCCTACGGTTCCTTTAACTATCAGGTAATTTTAACTACCATATAGCAACAAGCCAGAAAAGATTTCATTTCTGGCTTGTTTTTTAAAATCGGCAACCCCAACGGATGTGCCTTAGGGACTCTACATATCTATTTGGAGTGCCCTTGCTTGTCTGGATTTCAGCGAGCATAGTTCTCCTTTTTATGTTACTGCATAAGAAGCTTGTCGCTGCGTGTTACCACATTCATTTTTCAGTGGATTAGGGGCGTCTTTATGAAACAACCACCAACTTTTTTTTGATACCATATGGCTTATTGTCCCTATTCATAATATGGCCAATAGCTGATTTTTTAACAACGAGTGGATAAGAAATCCATTTTTAGCTTGAAAAATGATATGCGCCCTATGTAAAACGGAGCGTACCCTTCTTTTTTGAGAAAAGAGAAAAAAGTATAAATCGATACGAAATTGTTGTCAAATTGTAATAAAACGGTGTCATTCATCGAAAAAATGGAGTCAATCACACGAAAATTGAGGAATGGGAGTTTAGTAGTGACAATGGGGCAAAAATTTAATGGTATTAGTTATGAAAAAATTTTTGTGGTTGCCCCTTTGTGTATTTTTAGTAAGCTGTGTTGATGAAGATTTGATCGACGTTGTTTCGGCAGAATTCCCTGAAGAAATGCCTATCGATGGTACTTCGGAAAATGAAAATCCTGATTCGGATAAGAACGATGATGAGGTTCCCGATAGTCCTGCTAATTTTAAATATAGTAATATTGGACGGACCTTAGTGGATTTGGAATGGGATACGGCTACCGATGATGTGGGGGTTATAGGATATAATTTATATCAAAATGGCACGAGCATAGGAATCGTAGATCGTACGACCTACCGAGTAACAAAATTAGCAGTAAATACGGCCTATGATTTTGGAGTGGCTGCCGTAGATGCCAGTGGAAAAGAGTCAGAAATGAGTATCCTTGTGGTGGCAACGGAAGATGATGATGATAAATTACCGCCAAGTGCTCCCGGGAATCTTACCATAGCCAATATAGAACAGTCTTCTGCCGATTTATCCTGGAGTCCGGCTACGGACAATGCAGGGGTTACCAGTTATAATATTCATATTGATGATCTAAATATAGCGACGCCTACGCAAACGTCATACAATCTTACCGACCTTGATCCCGATACAAGTTATGAGGTTGTGGTAACCGCCGTTGATGCAGCAGGAAACGAATCTGAAGCGGCCCAGGTAACGATCAGTACCACTGAGATGGAAGATGGGGAGGCACCGTCCACTCCTGCCAATTTCAAAGCTTCGGAGATCACCGAAAATTCATTGAGACTCACTTGGAACGCCTCACAAGACAATGTAGGGGTGACGGCCTATAATATTTATCATGAAGAAGCGTTGATAGGCACGCCGAGCAATAGAAGTCTTCGCGTAAACGACCTGCAACCTGGAACCTCATATACCTTCGTTATCACCGCTGTTGACGCTGCTGGGAACGAATCTTTTGGAAGAAGGGTACATACTGCCACCTTATCTGATGAAGATCCTATTACGGGTGGCGTGAAAGCTTCAACTTTTGGTTATAATCCAACGGATGCCACTTTGGCCATTAAAAATGCCATCAATTCCGATAATGATGTGATTATTATTGATAGACAAAATTCGGATTGGATCGTGGGCCCCTTAACTTTTATAGGACTTAGCAATAAAACTATTGTTTTTGAACCTGGAGTGGTACTTAGAGCTAAAGTTGGCGGTTTTCCAAATACGAGCCACAGGTTGTTCCAATTGATAGATTGTTCCGATGTAACACTGATTGGGAACAATACTACCTTTCAAATGAACAAATCGGAGTACACTACTGGGGAGCAACGTCATGCCCTTAGTTTATTAGACTCTAGGAATATTACCGTTAGTGGTTTTACGTTCAGGGATAGTGGAGGGGATGGTATTTATATCTCAAGAACAGCAGAAGGATTATTCAATGAGAATATTGTGATCGATAATGTGGTATGTACCAATAATAAAAGACAGGGTATTTCCATAATCAGTGTAGATGGGTTGAGGGTGACCAACTCTACCTTTAAAAATAGTATTGGCGCCTTACCCGCAGCGGGAGTTGATATTGAACCGGAAGCTCCAGAAGATAGATTGGCGAATATTGAATTTGAAAATTGTGATTTTACGGGAAATTATGGAGAAGGTATATTGTTTTCTTTGTCAAAAACGGATAATACAGCCTTGCCTATGACCGTGACCTTTAAAGATGTGTATGTGTCGGACAACTTTTCCAGTTCCAATGAGCGCTTCCCAGTGGAAATTAAGCTGGGAATGACAAGTGACTTTGAAAACCCAATTCGAGGAAGTGTGGTTTTTGATGGGCTCTTGGTTGAAAATAGCGATTGGGGCGGAATATGGTCGAAAAAAACACATGATGCGTATACCGTAGACATCCGCAATGCGATGTTTCGTAATTTGAGTCAGAATAGTGAAGACCCAGTGATACATCTAGGATTGTTGGGATACAATGTTCCTGTTTTACCGGCACTGGGAGGATATAATTTTGAAAATGTTACGATCGATTATGATGGTGTAGACCCTTCTCTGGAAATATTTGGACCCAGCCAAAAGAGTTGGAATCTTTTGGACATGACGGGAAGAATACGCGTGATTTCCCCGAACGGCACCAGGGTAGCCGATAATCTGGATAAACTCACTACCGTTCCACTACAAGTGACAAACTAAAAAAAAGGCTTTCCTAAATTGGAAAGCCTTTTTTTTAAAGATTCATACGGTCTAAGATTGCCCTATTTTATAGTAGATAAAGCCTTTTTCATCCATTTCCGATTTGTTCAATAATCTCCTTCCGTCAAAGACAAAAGCAGGTTTTAACATTTTGGAGTAAATCGTATCCCAATCCAAGGTCTTAAATTCATCCCATTCGGTTAAAATAGCAACAGCATGGGCTTCTTCCGTAGCTGTTATGGGGTCCTTGGTAATCTTGACCAAATTTCTGTTCTCTTCTGGTGTCCGAGTGCCCAGATAATCCAGATCGGCATAAACGGTCTTTTCGGAAACTTTAGGGTCGTATACTACAATTTCCGCATTTTCTTCCAATAAGATATCGGCCACATAGATAGCGGCAGACTCTCTGGTATCATTCGTATCTTTTTTAAAGGCCCATCCATAAAAAACGATTTTTTTTCCGGAAACCGTATTGTATAAAGAGCTAATGATATTCTCGGCAAAACGTCTTTTTTGATAGTCGTTCATGATGATGACCTGTTCCCAATAATCCGCAACTTCCGAGAGGCCAAAACTCTGGGCAATATAAACGAGGTTCAAAATATC
This sequence comes from Spongiimicrobium salis, assembly GCF_043678055.1. Taxonomy (NCBI): domain Bacteria; kingdom Pseudomonadati; phylum Bacteroidota; class Flavobacteriia; order Flavobacteriales; family Flavobacteriaceae; genus Spongiimicrobium; species Spongiimicrobium salis. The sequence goes on along the minus strand of NZ_JBHEQA010000002.1, from coordinate 1,049,256 downwards.
TTTTTGAAAGCATGACCCTCCAAATCCAACAGAGGAATTTAAGAATTTAGCCCCAATTCTACTATCAAAACCAATAGCTTTGGAAACTTCCTGAACGTTGGCATCGGTTTTTTCACATAGGGCAGAAATAGAATTGATAGAGGAAACCCTTTGCGCTAAAAATGCATTAGCGACCAATTTGGATAATTCGGAAGACCAAACATTTGTCTGTAGAATCCTTTCTTTGGGCAACCAATGTTCATAGATACGGCTGAGGGCATCCTTTGCTTCCTGTCCGGAGGGAGTTTCCTCACCTCCAATAAGAACTCTATCGGCATAAAGAAGGTCATCGATCGCAGTGCCTTCGGCAAGAAATTCAGGATTGGATAAGATCTCAAAATTTACGCCATTGCCCGTATTGTCCAAAATGCTCTTTATGGCTTCCGCGGTTCTTACCGGTAAAGTAGATTTTTCTACGACAATTTTATCTGTTTTGGCTACCTTGGCAATATTCCGAGCACAAAGTTCAATGAATTTTAAATCGGCAGCCTGTCCTTTTCCCTTCCCATAGGTTTTGGTGGGCGTGTTTACAGAAATAAATATAATTTCGGCTTCATCGATGGCTTTATCCACCTCCGTTGAAAAAAACAGGTTTTTTCCTCTTCGTGCGCCGACCAATTCTGTAAGGCCAGGTTCATATATGGGCAAGTTATCTAAATTCTCATCATTCCATTGTTCGATTCGCTTTTCGTTGATATCTACAACGGTAACTGTGATTTCAGGACATTTTTCAGCAATCACGGACATGGTCGGGCCGCCAACATAACCGGCACCTATACAACATATCTTTGTTATTTCTTTCATCAAAGTCTATTTTATGGGATGCAAAGATTGCAAAATAATTTAGAAGTCGATATATAATTGTTGCCAAACCTATATTGGACATGACGATGAATGGTCATTAAGTGGGGACAAGTTATATGCTTTTGTGGGATAAATGGTAGTTAACCGATAATTTGCAGTCTTAAACGAATTATAACAGTTTTTTAAGACTAAAAACGAAAGTATGCTTACTTTTACTTTTCGAAAGCAACCCAAATTTAAAAACACATCCATTGATTACTCAAACTAAAATATGGCTTTCCTCACCGCACATGGGAGGAAATGAACAAAATTATGTTGCAGAGGCCTTTGCTACAAATTGGATAGCACCCTTAGGACCTAATGTCAATGCATTTGAACAAGCAATCACAGATTACATTAAAGAAGACACCCATGTGGCAGCCCTGAGTTCAGGAACTGCGGCTATTCACTTAGGATTGGAATTACTAGGGGTTTCCTCTGGTGATGAAGTACTTTGTCAAAGTTTTACTTTTTCGGCTTCGGCGAATCCGGTAATGTATTGCGGAGCTATTCCTATCTTTATAGATAGTGAAAGGGACACCTGGAATATGTCTCCGACTCTTTTGGAAGAGGCCATAATGAATAGAATTGCCAATGGAAAAAAACCAAAAGCGATTATTTCCGTACATCTATATGGGATGCCATACAAGATCGATGAGATCAGAACGATTGCCGATCGGTATGGAATACCTATTATAGAAGACAGTGCGGAAGCTTTGGGAAGCAGGTATAAGGGCATAAAATGTAGTAGCTTTGGGGATATTGGAATACTATCCTTCAACGGAAATAAAATAATAACCACATCGGGAGGTGGAGCGCTAGTAACAAAAAAGGAGGCTTTGAAGAAAAGAGCAGTCTTTTTGGCTACACAAGCACGGGATAATGCACCGCATTACCAACATTCTTCCGTAGGGTACAATTATAGGATGAGCAATGTCCTAGCAGGCATTGGACGAGGACAAATGGAAGTTATTGATGACCGTGTAGCGGCCAGAAGGGCCAATTTTGATTTTTATACATCCAAATTGGGACACTTGAATGCCATTGAATTTTTGGAGGAACCGGAAGGATATTTTTCCAATAGATGGTTAAGCTGTATTTTAACACCGTCCTATGAAGTAAGGGAGAAAATTCGTTTGGCCCTCTTAGAATGTGATATAGAATCCAGACCGTTATGGAAACCTATGCATATGCAACCGGTTTTTGAAAAGTATATGAACTTTACGGATGGGACATCTGAAGATTTGTTCAATAGGGGACTTTGTTTGCCCAGTGGTTCAAATCTGATAAAAGAAGATTTACAAAGAATAGTTGACATAATTCTGAAAAATATTTGATTATGATTAAAAACTACTTAATAAGTAATGTACATAGATATGCATCCAAATGGTTGGTTTTGGGTATCGATGTGTTTTTAATTGCCATTTCATTCATTTTATCCTACTTGATCAGATTCAACTTGACCTTGAATTTTGATAGCGATAAATTGTTTGTGCAATTACCTATCGTAGCTGTTATTGGACTCCTTTCCTTTTTGTTTACAGGTTCTTTTAAGGGCGTGGTACGGCATACGGGAGTTAGGGATGTCTATAATATTTTCAATGCGATCTGTCTGTCCAGTATACTTTCCATTTTCATGGTGATCGTGAATCGACAGTTAAATTTAATGGATGATTTTACGATTCCTCTGGGAATCATTATTATTCATAGTTTGATTAGTTTTATTGCCCTTACTGCTTCTAGATATATTTTTAAAACCATTTACATTAATTTGGTCAGAAAGTTTAAGATCACTAAAAATGTATTGATTTATGGTGCAGGGGAATCCGGAATTCTAACATACAATGCTCTAAACCATTCTGCGGGTAGTTCCAAAGTTGTAGGCTACTTGGATGACGATCAGAAAAAAGTTGGCAAAAGTATCAATGGTGTTACCGTATATGGGAAAGAAGCTCTTAATGAATACTTTTTGAGTAAGCGCAATGTTGCGGAAATTATTGTATCGATCAATAACATCGACAATAACAAGCTTCGTCTTTTGGTAGAGAGTTTGATGGACTTTCCAGTGCAAGTAAAGATTGTGCCACCGGTTGAAGATTGGATCAACGGAGAGTTGAAGGTTTCTCAGATAAAACAGGTGCAAATAGAGGATTTGTTGAATAGGCAACCTATTGACCTCAAAAAAACAAAAGTAGCAGAAGAACTAAAGGACCAAGTCATTTTTGTGACAGGTGGTGCAGGCTCTATTGGGAGTGAAATAGTACGCCAAATTGCAAATTATGATTATAAGTCTTTAATCATTATTGACCAAGCAGAATCGGCATTATATGATCTTCAACAGGAGTTGAAACAAAATGGTTTTCACAATTTCATTCCCATGGTGGGGGACATTCGGGATAAGAACAGAATGAATACGTTCTTCCAAGAATACAAGCCTACAATGGTGTTCCATGCAGCCGCTTATAAGCATGTCCCTTTAATGGAGTATAATGCTTATGAAGCCATTAAAATTAATGTGGCAGGAACCAAAATGATGGTGGATCTGTCATTGAATTATAATGTTGAGAAATTTGTTTTTGTTTCTACGGATAAAGCAGTAAATCCAACGAATGTAATGGGAGCAACCAAGCGTATCGCCGAAATGTACATTAGTAGTATGCAACAAGAAAACAAAACTAAGTTTATTACAACTCGTTTTGGAAATGTATTGGGGTCCAATGGATCTGTGATACCCCTCTTCAAGAAACAAATTGAAAAAGGAGGACCACTTACGGTTACGCATAAAGATATCACACGGTATTTTATGACCATTCCCGAAGCTTCCCAATTAGTTTTAGAAGCTGCTTCTATGGGGCAAGGTGGAGAGATATTCATATTTGATATGGGGAAATCGGTTAAAATATTCGATTTGGCAAAAAATATGATAAAGCTTTCTGGATTGCGTTATCCAGAAGATATCGATATAAAGATAACCGGACTTCGACCTGGAGAAAAATTATATGAGGAGTTGTTGGCGAATGGTGAGGATACCTTGCCAACCTATCATAAAAAGATTATGATTGGAAAGGTTAGAGAACTAGATTATGCCGATGTACGATCAAAAATAGATGAACTTTGCGTATCCAATATGTTCTTTAATGGGGATACGGTTAAATTGATGAAGGCGATTGTACCAGAGTATGTTTCCAATAATTCCAAGTTTTGTTCTCTTGATGAAAAGCAGGAAACAAAAGGAAAACAGAAAAAGGTTTTACAATCATAATTTTACTATACTTGCAAAAAAAACATATAAAAATGATTTCAAAAAGAAGCATGGGAATTCGAGGAAAATGGGTGGTAACAACCCTTTTGTTGGCATCGATTTTTCTCACTTCATGTGGCTCAAAAAAGGATATCGTCTATTTTCAAAATACTGAGAGTTTTGAGACGATTATCAGTAAAAATACATTTACTCCAAAATTTAAAGTGGACGATCTGGTCAATATCCATGTCTCTACCTTAGATCCCCAGGCCAGTACTCCTTTTAATTTATATAGGGGTGCTACTACTGGAGCGGGAATTCCCGAGCAAGTAGATTATTTGATTGACGGGAACGGGGAAATTGACTTCCCGGTCATCGGAAAAGTGAAAATAGCTGGACTTTCCCCTCAAGAAACAAGGGTGTTGTTGGAGCAAAAACTATCGGACTATCTCAAAGATCCCATAATCAATATTCGCTTGAGGAACTTTACGGTAACCGTCCTGGGTGAAGTTAATAGACCGGGAACATATCCTGTAAATGGAGAGCGTATCACTATTCTTGAAGCCCTGGGACTTGCTGGAGATCTTACCATTAAGGGGCAGCGTAAAAATGTATTGGTACTTCGGGATTTTGATGGAACAAAAGTATATACGAAAATTGACCTGACGGATAAGGAGATTTTAAGTTCTCCAGTATATTATTTGACACAAAATGATGTAGTATATGTAGAACCTAACTCCTCGGCAATAGCCAGTTCGAGCTTGGACAGCCGAACTACCATTGGAATTTCAATAGCTTCCTTGCTAATCACTTCAACCATTATCGTTTTAACTAGAAATTGATTCATTTAGAAAGAAGGTAGCCTAACTTTCAAGGTATTAAAATTTACGATTTTTATGGAAAAGCTTGATTTAAAGGAAATCATGTCCCCTTATTTGAAACAATGGAAATGGTTTGTGCTATCAGCTATTGTTGCTGTTATAATTGGGTATGTTTACATAAGATATTCTATTCCGAAATACGCCGCGAAAGCTAAAATTCAAATTGTAGAAGATCAGAACTCAGGCGGTGGGCTGGATCTATTCAAGGATTTGGATTTTTTCTCGGATAGGACCAATAAGGTAGAGAATGAGATAGAGATTATAAATTCCCGATCTAATTTTATTGAAATTGCTAAGGAATTGGGACTGAATACCAAAGTTTGGGTGCTTGGAAATATTAAAAACACGGAGGTATACTCCAATCCGCCGATCAAACTCAACTTCATTGAGGCGGACTCCACGATAGATAAAGCTAATTTTGATTTTTACCTTACGCTTTCTTCCCCAACAACCTTTGGCTATGCAGAGGAAGAAGATGCCCCCATAAAAGTCTATTCTTACGGAAAAACCATCCCATCACCTATAGGAGATATGGTAGTCACTCCGAATACGGCTGTTTTTGACCGGTATAAAAACAAAAAGGTAAAAGTAAGTATAGATCCTATAACCGCGGTTGCCCAGGATTATAGGAACAGAATCAGCATTGCAAGTACAGAAGATTATTCCAATGTTGTAAACATTTCGTTGCAAGATCCGATCAAGGAAAAGGCAAGGGATATTATTGATGCCTTGATCCGTGTGTATAATAAAAATGCCATAGCCGATAAAAAACGTATCGCGGATAGAACTTCTGATTTTATCAATGAGCGTATTGCGAATATCTCTTCCAATTTATCCAGTGTAGATCAGTCTGCACAGGATTTGAGAACGGACAAGGGAATAACGGATATCCAGTCCGAAACCAACATCAATCTTAACGTTGGTGCGGCAAATCGGCAAGAATTGGCCAATGTTAGGAACCAGCTTAATATCGCTGCCTCTATGCAAAGTATTGTAGAGGAGCAAAACGGATTTGAACTTTTACCTTCTAATCTCGGTTTGACCGATGGTACCATCGCCAGTACTACTTCACAATACAATAATTTGGTCTTGGAACGTAACAGATTGTTGGAGAGCTCTACGGAAAGATCTCCTATCGTAGTCAATTTGGATCAACAACTCAATAGCCTTAAACAAACTATTCAATCCAGTTTAAATAGTACAGTAAATAATTTAGGATTGACGGCCAATACTTTGAGTAGACAGCAAGCTATAGTAAATTCCAAAATTTACTCCGCACCTGGAAATCAACGTGCACTTCGGGATATCACGAGAAAGCAGGAGACTACAGAATCTTTATACCTCTATCTTTTACAAAAAAGAGAGGAAGCCCAGATAGCGGTCGCTTCTACCTCTCCTAAATCCAAGATTATTGATTTTGCTTATGTTGTCAGCAATATACCGGTAAGCCCTCAAAGAAAAGTCATCTATCTGGCCTCTTTGATTTTGGGAATTTTAATCCCTTTCGGCATTATTTACATGCGTATTTTATTGGATAATAAAATTCACAATATGCACTCTTTGGAAAAAATTGTGCATGATGTACCCGTTCTGGGAGAGATTCCGAGATTGAGCAAAAAAGATAAGAAATCGATTGTCAATGAAGACCGATCTGTCTTAGGGGAGTCTTTGCGTATGATTCGAACCAATCTGGATTATTTGTTGAAGACCAATGTTTCTGGGAAAGAGAGAAGAAATGTGATCTTTGTAACTTCTAGTGTGCCTGGCGAGGGAAAAACTTTTTTATCTACAAATCTATCGCTGATTCTGGCCAGTGGAAACAAGAAGATATTGTTAGTGGGGGCAGACATTAGAAACCCTAAATTATACACCTTCTTTCCAAATGAACAAAATGCAGCAAATGCAAAACCCAAAAGAGGGAATAACGTAGGAATCACCGAATACTTGTATGACGATACTTTACAGACCAAAGACGTGATCAATCCCGTATCTGTAGATCACAATGTAATAGATATCATTTACTCAGGTAGGATACCGCCAAACCCGGCAGAATTATTAATGAGTGAACGCTTGGAAAGACTGTTGGAAGAAGTTTCTGGAATGTATGATTATGTTATCGTGGATACAGCTCCTTTAATGGTAGTAACGGATACGTTGACCATTGGTAAATATGCTGATCATATGATTTATGTGACCAGAGCTGGAATAACAGAGAAAAAAGCAGCGGAATTCCCAATAAAACTACAAAAGGAAGGGAAAATAAGTCCCCTGTCCTTTGTAGTAAATGATGTCAAGGCATCCAACCTTGGTTATGGCGGAAAATATGGCTACGGCTATGGAAAAGTCCAAAAAAAATGGTGGAAGTTTTAACAACATCATCTATACAATATCATAAACCCTTTTGAATATTTTCGGAAGGGTTTTTTATTTTTGCCTTTTTTTTAAAAAAAAGAGCAAAATAATAAAACCGATCAATCTCAAAATACGTAGTTAATTTTGGAAAGAAACATGCATGTTAAAATTAGGGTTATTTGTAATGAAATTGTTTCATAAATGAGAAGTGGCATGATTTCTGTCTAAACCAAAACAAAACGGATAAAAAGCACTATAAAGGTGTTTTACCGAAAAAGATTTTGCTTTAAACGAAAAATAGTGAGAAGAGGCGATAAGTCCTTTACATTAAAGTATCTTTGCGTACGCTTCATAGTGCGATATGACCTATGAAACTACCTGGTACGATTTGAAATTCGTTTTTTGAGAATACCGGAAAATAAAAAATTATGAAAAAAAATTACCCCAAAACACTAGTTTTTTTTAAAACTACACTTTTATTACTCTTTCTAAGTGTATTTTCTTCTACGGTAACCGCCCAGAGTTTTACGCAGAACAATCTTGATTTTAACGGCAATGAGGCAATTAACTTGGGTACATCCCTGATGTTTGGCCCGGATGGTAGACTTTATGCTGCAGAATATGCCGGAATTATATCAATTTACACCATTCAAAGAAACTCTCCAGGGGATTATATCGTGACCGATAGAGAGGAACTGAATCAAATCCAGAGTATCCAAGATCACAATGATGATGGAAGTCCTTCATCTGAAGTGTTTCGGGAAACCACGGGATTGGTGGTCACGGGGACACCTACAAATCCGGTACTTTATGTAAGTTCCAGTGATTTTCGTATTGGTGGAGGTATCGGAGGCGGTAGCGGTGATTCCGGCTTGGATACAAATTCGGGAATCATTACAAGGTTCACTTGGAACGGTACTTCTTGGGATGTTGTGGATATTGTTAGGGGACTTCCGCGTTCGGAAGAAAATCATGCTACGAACGGATTAGAGTTTACTACGATCAATGGAAGGGATTATCTTATTGTAGCACAAGGGGGACATACCAATGGAGGTGCTCCTTCTACAAACTTCAACTGGACCACAGAATATGCCCTTGCCGCAGCGGTACTTTCGATTGATTTAACAACTATTGAAGGACTTCCTATCTTAAATGATAATGGAAGAAGTTATATTTATGATATTCCAACCTTGGACGATCCAACAAGGCCCAATGTTAATGGTATAATCGATCCAGATACTCCAGGTTATGATGGAATTGATGTTAATGACCCTTTTGGGGGGAATGATGGACTCAATCAAGCCATGGTTGTCGAAGGAGGGCCGGTTCAAGTATTTTCACCAGGTTTTAGAAATACTTACGATCTTGTGGTTACCGAAAGTGGTGCGGTCTATGTTACCGATAATGGCGCCAATGCAGGTTGGGGTGGTTTCCCTGTAAATGAGGGTGTTGACGGTACTGTTACTAATGATTACGACCCCACAGAACCGGGGAGTAGTTCTCCTTCTGGAGGAGAAGCGATCAATAACCGAGATCACCTAAGTCTCGTCACTACTGATATTCAAAACTATGTATCGGGAAGTTTTTATGGAGGACATCCCAATCCCGTAAGAGCAAATCCTGCTGGAGCTGGACTTTTTACAGCCCCGGATCCCACTAGTTTAGCAGGAGCAGTATTTAGAACACAAATTTACGATCCGGATGGTTCTACTCCTGGATCTACTACAGATCCAACTATTGGATTACCGGCGAACTGGCCTCCAGTACCTTTAAGCCAGGCCAATCCAGTTGAGGGTGATTGGAGAGGCCCCGGAGATCCAAATCCTGATGGGGATAATGATGACATCATAACCAATTGGGGCACAAATACTAATGGTATAGATGAATATACGGCCACCAATTTTGGTGGAGCGATGCAAGGAGATCTTATTGCAGGTAGAAACGGAGGAGTATTGAGAAGACTTCAGTTGACACCGGCAGGAAGAAGACAGACACTAACGGCCAATTTTGCTTCAGGCCTTGGTGGAAACGCTTTGGGAATTACCTGTAACAGTGATACAGATCCATTTCCAGGAACCATCTGGGTAGCTACATTTAATAGTAATATCGTTGTCCTAGAACCTCAGGATTTTATTACGTGTATAGCCCCTGGAGAACCCGGATATGATCCTTTGGCAGATTATGATGAGGATGGTTATACCAATCAGGATGAGGAAGATAATGGTACGGATCCCTGTAATGGAGGATCTCAGCCAGATGATTTTGATGCTTCAGCTGGAGGTACCCTGATTTCAGATTTGAACGATACGGATGACGATAATGATGGTATATCTGATGCAAACGATCCCTTTCAATTGGGGAATCCGAATGATGCAGGAAGTGATGCTTTTACCATACCTGTTGAAAATGAATTGTTCTCAGACAATCCTGTTTTAGGGGGATACCTTGGTCTTGGATTTACGGGAATGATGAACAATGGCGATACCGACCGTAACTGGCTCGATTGGATAGATCGTAGGGATGATCCCAATGATCCCAATCCCAATGATATTTTAGGAGGTGCCATTGGGGCAATGACCATGCAGATGACCTCTGGTACTGCTTTAGGGAGTACCAATACGCAAGAAAAAGGCTTTCAATATGGTATCCAGACCGATCAGACTTCCGGGGTTTTTACCGTAGTTGGAGGAATGGGGAATTTTAATGATCCTTTACAGCTTTACGGAAATGCTTCTGCCCCTAATGGAGAGCTGGGTATTTTTATAGGAGATGGAACACAGAGCAATTACATCAAATTTGTACTTACCCCAAGTGGTCTAACAGCCTTGGAGGAAATAAATGACGTCCCGGGAACTCCGGTAAATCTTCCATTTACCGTAGCGGAAAGACCTAATGCGGCAATAGCTTTTTATTTTGTGATAGATGCTAGTGACGGAACAATCACCTTGGCATATACCTTGGATAATGGAACACGGGAAGAACTTACTACATTGACCGCACAGGGCAGTATTTTACAGGCCATACAGCAAGCTAACGTTTCTTTGGCCGTTGGGCTTATAGGGACTTCGAATGCAGCTAATGTGGAATTGGAGGGTACCTGGGATGTACTGAGTGTTTTGGATGGAGACCCTTTTGTGGTACAGCCCATTACGGAATCCAATGTTACCGTAGGTACGGCTGACAATACCTTTGATTTGGATACGGTTTTTGATGATGATAATGGCGTGGGCAATCTTACTTATACCGTGTTATCCAATACAAATGCGGCCAACGATGCCAGTATTGTAGATAATATTTTAACGATAACTTATGCCAATGTTCCCGCGGTTTCGGAAATTACGATTCGTGCTACGGATATCGATGGTAATTTTGAAGATCATATCATAACGGTAACGGTTGCTGCAGCTCCATCTGTATTGTATAGAGTTAATGCAGGAGGACCCGAAATTGCTGCAATTGATGGAGAAATCGCTTGGGAAGCCGATTTGGCCGCACCTAACAATTCACAGTTTCTTGTACAAGCAGCATCAGATCAAGTCTTTGGCTTTCCGGTAACGAATTTTACACCAGAAGTCAATTTAACAACTACGCCTCAGGATATTTTCCAAACGGAACGCTTTGATAATTCTGCGGGTACGCCAAATATGACCTATTCTTTCCCTGTTGCAGCTGCTGGAAATTATGAAGTAAGACTGTATATGGCCAATGGCTATGATGGGACGGATCAGCCGGGAGATCGTATTTTTGATGTCACTATAGAAGGTATTACCTACCCATTATTGGATGAAATTGATCTTTCGGGAACCTATGGGCACCAGACAGGGACCGTAATAACCCATATTTTAAATGTTACCGATGGTTCCATAGATATCAGCTTTGTACATAGTCTTATTGAAAACCCACTGTTAAATGGTATTGAGATTTTAGAAGCGGATGATGCCATTACGCCGATTTATGTTGGCCCATTTGCGGATCAGACCAATGCTGTTGGAGAACAACTCGATGGAGGATTGATTACCGCGGCATTTGGAGGGGATGGAAACTTAAATTATAGCTTGAGCGGACAACCTGGAGGTATCAACATCGACCCCACCAATGGACAAATTGGAGGTACGGTCGATTTGAATGCCGCAGCAGGAAGCCCTTATACCGTTACAGTAACCGTAGATGACGCCGATGCCATTTCATCGGATGCCGTTTCAGTCACTTTTATGTGGACGGTAACCAGTACGGGAGTGCGTATAAATGCCGGAGGTGCTTTAGTAGCAGCTACGGATGGGGAATCGGATTGGTTGGCCAATGATGTAGAAGGCCCTGTGACCACCTCTGAATATTCAGTGACTACAGGTGAAATTACGACGACACTCTTAGAATATGCCAATCGTCACCCTTCCATTCCAAATTATATCGATCAGGCCACCTTCGATGGCATTTTTGCCGAAGAACGTTTTGATAGGGCCTCAGGTGTGGATATGGAGTTTGCTATCCCCGTAGGTAATGGAAACTATCGTGTTAATCTCTTTATGGGAAATAGCTTTGTAGGTGTCAATGATATTGGAGATCGAATATTCGATATTATTATGGAAGGTGCCGTCGTACGAAGCAATTTTGATATTATTGCAGAATTTGGCCACTTGCGAGCGGGAATGTTGTCTTTTGAAGTAGAGGTGACCGATGGGGAATTGAATATAGAATATGGACGTATTGTGGAAAATCCTTTTATCAATGCCATAGAGGTAAGACCGTCCGATGGTACTCCAGACGATTTTGGAATTTTCCCTATAGCGGATCAAACGAATTTTATTGGTCAAGCTGCTGCGGTTTCCGCTGCTGTATTTGGAGGTAATCCTGAAGAGGCTACCACATATACCATTGACGGACAGCCGGCAGGAGTAACCATTGATACGAATAGCGGGTTTATTTCTGGAACAATAGCTTCCGCTGCTGCTCAAGGAGGTCCTACCAATAATGGAGTTTATACGGTTACTGTTACGGCGACCAGGGCAAGTGCAGGTACGGTACAAACCCAATTCACTTGGACCGTCAATGATTTCTCAACATTTAGGATTAATGCCGGAGGTGCAACCGTAATAGCAACGGATGGGGAATCTGATTGGGAATTCAATGATATTTCTGGACCTTTTGCAACAAGCAATTATGAAGTGAATACCGGAGAGATATTGAATGCTGGCTTGTTATATGAGAATAGGCATTCTTCGATTCCTGCATACATAGATGAGGCAACTTTTAATGCGATTTTTGCCGAAGAACGTTTTGATTTTGGAACAAATGGTGATGGTTTTGAAATGCAATTTGATGTGCCATTGGCTAATGGGGATTATATCGTTAATCTATTTGTAGGGAACAGTTTTGCCGGAACCTCAAATATTGGTGATCGCGTCTTTGACGTAAATATCGAAGGAGTACTGGCCATTGATGATGTGGATATCGTCGCAGCGTTTGGACACCTTTCCGGCGGTATGCTTTCGTATCCTGTTACTGTTTCGGATGGTGTGCTTAATATCCAGTTTGTACATCAAATAGAAAATCCAACCGTAAATGCCATAGAAATTAGATTGGACGCTGGAGCATTTGATCCAATTGTTGTTGCTCCTATTGCCGATCAAACAAATAATGAGGACGATGTCCTGGATGGTAGCTTGGTAGCTTCTGCTACAGGAGGAAATCCTGCTCTTGATTTTGTATATGCTATTTCGGGACAACCGGATGGCGTAACCATAGATGCAGCTACAGGGGTAATATCGGGAACCATTAACCCAGGTGCTGCTACAGGCGGCCCTAGCGGTAATGGTATTTATACCGTAGAAGTTACGGCAGATAAAGTAGGTTCTTCCCCAGGAAGTACAACATTTACATGGACGGTTCAAGGCGTTGGCTTCTGGACGGATGTTGATGAAAATGAAAATTATACAGCAAGACATGAGAATTCCTTTGTACAAGCAGGAGATAGGTTTTATGTCATGGGAGGTCGTGAAAATGCTACTACAGTAGATGTATACGACTATGCTAATGATAGCTGGGAAGCATTGACAAATTCCGCACCAGCAGCATTTAACCATTTTCAAGCTGTAGAATATAAAGGTTTAATATGGGTCATAGGAGCTTTTAGAACCAATATTTTCCCTAATGAACAACCCGCTGAATTTATCTGGGCATTCGATCCTGCTACCAGAGAGTGGATTCAAGGACCTGAAATTCCTGCGGGAAGACGGAGAGGAGCTACCGGAATAGGTATTTATAATGATCGCTTCTACATTGTGGGAGGAAATACCGAAGGACATAATGAAGGAGCAGTAGCCTGGTTCGATGAATATGATCCTGCAACCGGTACTTGGACGCCTTTGGCAGATGCGCCGAACGCAAGAGATCACTTTAATGCTGTGGTCATTCAAGATAGATTATACGTTGCCGGTGGTAGATTGACCGGTGGACCGGGCGGATTATTTGGCCCTACTATAGAGGAAGTGGATGTCTATGATTTTGGAACAGGACTTTGGAGTACACTGCCTGCAGATCAGAACCTACCTACTCCTAGGGCAGGTGCTGCCACCGTGAATTTTGATGATACCTTAGTGATCGTAGGGGGAGAAGTGCCCGATCAAAGCACGGCATTGGATATCACGGAAGCCTATGATCCTGCCACGACTTCATGGACAAGATTGCCAAATCTTAATCACAGACGTCATGGGACACAGGCTATTGTTTCTGGAGGAGGAATATTTATTTTAGGAGGTTCTCCAAATCAAGGTGGAGGCAACCAAAGAAATTTAGAATATCTTTTTGACGGCACTCCTACGGGCGTTCCAAGTGTTTCTAGTACGGTATCTGCACCTACGGAGGTGTCTGTGAGTATTGGAGGTACTGTCGATATTCCAGTGGAACTGTCAGGTGGAAATGTGGGAATATTTGTAGAATCCATAACCATTACTGGTGCAAACGCAGCGGACTTTAGTATAACGGCAGGCGCGCTTACCAATGCCTTGTTGATGCCTAATAGCATACATACCATAACCGTAAGTGATTCCGGTACAACGGATTCTAGATCGGCAGTGTTAACGGTCAATTATGCAAATGGACAATCGGTCACGACCAATTTAATTACAAATGCAGGGCCTACAGCCGTGGCAGTAGCTAATCCATTAACAGGAGAAGCACCTTTAACCGTTATTTTTGATGGTAGTGGTTCATCAGACGATTCCACAATAACCTCCTATTTCTGGGATTTCCAAGATGGTACTACATCTTTTGACCAGAATCCTATACATACATTTTTCAATGTGGGGGTTTATGTAGTGAGCTTAACAGTGACTGATGATGACGGGGCAACCGATACCACTACGGTAACAATTACAGTGACAGATCCAATTGCGACGGAAGCACCTGTTGCCGTTGCTACGGCGACGCCTTTGACGGGAACTGCACCTTTGGAAGTATCATTTACCGGAAGTAATTCTACAGATGATATTGGTATAGAAAGTTATTTATGGAATTTCCAGGATGGAAGTACTTCCAACGAAGCCGACCCTGTGCATATTTTTACGGAAGCAGGTATTTATGAGGTGACATTGACCATTGAGGATGCTGCTGGATTAACAAGTTCCGCTACCGTTACAATTACTGTTAATGCGGCCAATACGAGCCAAAGGTTCGACGGCGTGATATTCCCGAATCCTGCTACCAATGTAGCACAAATCATGTTGGTTAACCAACCTGATGATAAGGTAGTTACTAAAATCAATTTGCACGATTATAGTGGTAGATACATCACTTCATATGATCCACAGGAAATACTGGATAATGGCGTATATACCTTACCGATTGCTTTCTTGACGGATGGTATCTATATCCTGAACGTTGAAATGAACTTTGGAGCACCGATTATCTTAAAATTAGCGGTACAGAATTAAGAAATTAAAACATTTAAATACAGAAGGGTTTATGCAAATGTATAGACCCTTTTTTTATGGGATTACCTTAAAATCCGGAAAGAAAGTAAGGGATTTCAACGGGATTTAGGGAGCAAAACGTTATCATAATTTTATGTAAATTTTTCTTAAATAAAATTCAATATTTCCTCAACTATGGAATGTGCATTTCATCGATGAAGTGCGGTAATTAAACGAATTAAGGTCGTATGATGATTCACTCGCTTTAAAACTTAATATTTTTGCAAGGCCTACAATTCTTTCCCCCATTTAATTTTTTTGAATTTTTTTAACGTTTATCCTTGGGATCTATGACCAATCTTTACACCAAAGTGCCAATGCGTATCGTATTTGCAGTGTTCTTTATCATTAATGTGAGCTTTTCAATAGTTCATGCACAAAATTTCAGCCAAAACAATGTAAATTTCAATGGGAATGGATCGGTTGCCAATGTTACTTCCTTAATGTACGGTCCAGATGGACGATTGTATGTGGCCGAGGTCACGGGAACCATAAAAGTGTTGACTATTGAGCGAAATGGCCCGGGCAATTATGTAGTAACGGCTTCAGAAACGCTGACGAATATTAATGAGATCCAAAATCACAATGATGATGGAACTACAGATTCTAGTACCTTGAGGGAAACCACCGGATTAACGGTTGTGGGAACTGCAGAAAATCCCATAATTTATGTTAGTTCCAGCGATTTTAGAATTGGGGCCGGTAGTGGAGGTGGAAGTGGAGATTTGGGATTGGATACCAATTCCGGTATCATCACCAGACTTACATTGAATAATGGTGTATGGGAAGCGGTGGATATGGTCCGAGGGCTACCAAGATCGGAAGAAAACCACGCTACCAATGGTTTGGAGTTTGCAACCATCAATGGTATCGATTATTTAATTGTTGCCCAAGGGGGACATACCAATGCCGGAGCACCTTCCATAAATTTTGTCTTCACCTGTGAATATGCATTATCAGGGGCCGTACTCTCGGTTAATCTTACACAATTGGAAAGCATGCCCATTCTCAATGATAATGGAAGGGCCTATATTTATGATATCCCAACCCTGGATGATCCCACCCGGGCAAATGCTAATGGCATAAATGATCCAGATACTCCGGGTTATGATGGAATAGATGTCAATGACCCCTTTGGAGGAAATGATGGGCTAAACCAGGCGATGTTGGTTCCCAATGGTCCCGTACAAATTTTTTCTCCTGGATATCGAAATACCTATGATCTGGTATTAACGGAAAGTGGAGCTGTATATGTTACTGATAATGGTGCCAATAGGGGTTGGGGAGGACTCCCTGCGAACGAAGGTTTGTTAGACCCTGGTACGGGAACCAGTATTGTGACCAACAATTATGATCCTGCCGAACCGGGAAGTAACGTGGCTACTGGTGGAGAACTTATAGATAATGTGGATCACCTACAATTGGTGACCACAGATATACAAAACTATAATTTTGGAGCGCTATATGGGGGACATCCTAACCCTGTTAGGGCAAATCCCTTAGGGGCAGGCTTGTACACGGCACCTTTACAAGATGGAAATACCGGTGCAGTCTTTAGAACACAAATTTATGATCCAGATGGTTCTACCCCCGGTTCTACCACAGATCCAAATTTGGGCCTTCCCGCCAACTGGCCCCCTGTTCCCTTGAACATGGCCAATGCAGATGAAGGGGACTGGCGAGGTCCCAGTGTTCCAAATCCCGATGGTCCCGGAGATAATAATGTCATCAACTGGGGTACCAATACCAATGGTATCGATGAGTATACGGCTTCTAATTTTGGAGGGGCCATGCAAGGAGATCTACTTGCGGGTACCAATGGTGGTCTATTGCGAAGATTACAATTGAATGCCAGTGGGGGCAGAGGAGGATTCAGCGCCAATTTTATCTCAGGTTTGGGAGGAAATGCACTGGGCATTAGCTGTAATAGCGATACGGATATTTTTCCAGGAACCATTTGGGTGGGTACCTTGAATGGAAGACTTATTGTTTTGGAGCCTCAAGATTTTATAGAATGTTTACAACCTGGAGATCCTGGATATGATCCTTTGGCAGATAATGATAATGATGGCTATAGCAATCAAGACGAAATAGATAATGGGACGGATATCTGTAATGGAGGATCTCAACCCAATGATTTTGACCAGCTTGCGGGAGGTGCTTTAATTTCCGATTTGAACGATACCGATGATGATAATGATGGTATCTTGGATGCGAATGACCCCTTTCAATTGGGAGATCCCTTGCTGGGAGGCTCTGATGCTTTTACCGTTCCCATAAGCAATGAATTATTTTCGGATACCGCCTTAGGAGGTTTTTTGGGGCTTGGTATGACAGGACTAATGAACAATGGGGATACCAATCAAAATTGGTTGAACTGGATCGACAGAAGAGATGATCCCAATGACCCCAATCCCAATGATATTCTTGGGGGTGCTATTGGCGCCATGACCATGCAAATGACCTCGGGTACAGCTTTGGGAGGCACCAATACACAGGAAAAAGGATTTCAATACGGGGTACAGGTAGATCAAAGTGTTGGTGTTTTCACGGTGGCTGGAAATATCGTCAATTTTGATGCTCCATTACAATTGTACGGAAATGTTTCCGCGCCCAATGCGGAACTTGGATTTTTTATTGGGGATGGCACGCAAAGCAATTATATCAAATTTGTACTTACCCAAAATGGGTTTACCGCACTTCAGGAAATTAATGATGTGCCACAGGCTCCTGTAGATTTTCCTATTCCTACTCTAGATCGCCCCCAAGGGAGCGTGGTGCTGTATTTTGTAGTTGACCCATCCACCGGATCGGTGAATTTACAGTTTGCGGCAGATGGAGGGGAGCGCACGACCATTGGAACTGTGATGGCTCAGGGAAGTATCCTCAATGCCATTCAAGGCAATGCGCAAGATTTGGCGGTTGGATTTATCGGTACTTCCAATGCCCCAGGTGTCGAGGTTGAAGGAACTTGGGGATTCCTCAATGTTACTAATGGACAACCCACTATTGTACAGGATATTGCCAATATTGAGCGGACCGTTGGAACGGACAATGAAACGCTGGATCTAAATACCTTTTTTGCCGATGGGGAAAATACAGCGAACCTGACCTATAGCATTGAAGGAAATACGGATACCAGAATAGGGGCCAGCATTGTAGGAAACACACTGACATTAAGTTATCCAGATGTTGCAGCCATAGCGGAAATAACGATCCGGGCCACGGATGCGGAAGGGAATTCAATTGCCCAAACCTTTACAGTTTTGGTTTCGGGATTGGCAGAGGTATTGTATCGTGTGAATGCGGGAGGCCTTGAAATCCCAGCCATTGATGGCGGAATCGCCTGGGGGGAAGATACTACACTCAACAATTCTCCTTTTCTTGCTGCGGCAGGAACCGATAATGTATTTGGTTTTACATTGACCGGTGTTACCCCTGAGGTGAATCAAAGCACGACACCATTGGATATATTCGACTCAGAACGTTTTGATTTGAGTGCCGCGGCTCCAGATATGACCTATTCTTTTCCTATTACGGAAAGTGGAAATTATGAAGTAAGAGTGTATTTGGGGAATGGTTACGAAGGAACAAATCAAATAGGAGATCGCTTTTTTGATATCTTGATTGAAGGAAACTTGGTTCAGGATAATTTTGATCCCATTGCAGCATTTGGGGATCTTACCGGAGGTGTGCTAAGTTTTCAAGTAGAAGTTACGGATGGTGTTTTAGATATTGTATTCGATCATCAAACGGAAAATCCATTTTTAAATGCCCTCGAAATTCTAAGTATACCTACGCCACCTTCTTTGATTAACATAGCCCCTATTGCCGATCAGAATTCAGCAGCCGGATCCACATTGGACGGTACTTTATTTGTAGTGGCCGATGGGGGGGAAGGAGCTTTGCAATATGCGGCCCAAGGACTGCCTCCCGGTATAGTATTGAATCCTACTACAGGGCAGTTGACTGGCACCGTTGAAGCGTCGGCCGCGGTGAATAGCCCATATAATGTGGTGATTACGGTAGATGATAGTGACGCTACAACTTCGGATAGTGTTACAGAAACCTTTACTTGGAGCATATTCAACCCCATTAATGTACTCTACCGAGTGAATGCTGGAGGACCCGAAATACCCGCTATTGATGGTGGTATCGCTTGGGGAGAAGATACTACCCTCAACAACTCCCCTTTCTTGGCGGCGGCAGGGACCGATAATGTCTTTGGATTTACCCTTACAAATTTTAGACCTGAAATCGATCAGAATACAACACCTTTGGGCATTTTTGATTCCGAACGTTTTGATCTAAGTGCGGCAGCACCGGATATGACCTATTCTTTTCCTATTATCGATAATGGAGCATACGAGGTGCGGATTTATTTAGGAAATGGATTCGATGGAACAAATCAAGTGGGTGATCGTTTCTTCGATATTTTAATAGAAGGAAACCTGGTGGAAGATGATTTTGATCCCATTGCAGCCTTTGGCGATCTTACCGGTGGAGTATTGACCTATCAAGTAACCGTAACCGATGGGGCCTTGGATATTGTTTTTGATCATCAGTTGGAAAATCCTTTCCTGAATGCTATTGAAATTATAGACAATACCATACCTAACACGCCCATTGCCATTGATGACATTGCAGACCAACTGAATGTTGCGGGTGCTGCCCTAGATGGAAATTTGACCGTTACGGCAACGGGAGGCCAGGGCGCACTTCAGTATAGTGCGGAAGGATTGCCCCCAGGCGTGTTACTGAATGCCAATACAGGGCAGTTTACTGGGAGTATCGATGCTTTGGCGGCTGCCAATAGCCCCTATACGGTCACGGTGACGGCAGATGATACGGATGGCGATACCACAGATATCGCTTCGACAACCTTTATATGGACGATTAATGTGCCTTCCAATGTGCTCTATAGGGTAAATGCGGGTGGCCCTGAAATTCCTTCAATTGATGGGGATATTGCTTGGGGAGAAGATACTACGGTCAACAATTCCCCTTTCTTGTCCCAAGCGGGAACGGATAATGTATTTGGCTTTACCCTTACTACCTTCACTCCGGAAGTTGACCAAACCACCACGCCTTTAAGCATATTTGATACGGAACGGTTCGATTTGGATGCCGCTGTACCTGATATGACCTATAGCTTTCCAGTGGTCGAAAATGGGGATTATGTGGTGCGAATATATTTGGGGAACGGATTTGATGGAACAAATCAGGTAGGAGACCGTTTCTTCGATATTTTAATTGAAGGAAATCTGGTGGAAGATGATTTTGATCCCATTGCTGCCTTTGGCGACCTGACCGGGGGAGTATTGACCTACCAAGTTCCCGTAACCGATGGCATCTTGGATATTGTATTTGATCATCAATTGGAAAATCCATTTTTGAACGCCATTGAAATTTTAAGGGCTACTGCGGAAGAAATACCCATAGAAGTTACCGCCATTCCTGATCAAAATAATGATGTAAATACCGCTTTGGATGGTAGTTTGGGCGTAATCGCCAGTGGTGGAAACGGCAATTTACAATATACGGCCGAGGGATTGCCCCCAGGCGTTGTTATTGAACCAACCAATGGACAAATTGGAGGTACTATTGCTGCGGATGCCTATATCAATAGTCCCTATAATGTTTCTATTACGGTAGATGATAGTGATTTGATCACTTCAGATAATGCCGTTGTTGAATTCCAATGGATCATAAATCCTTTGTGGACAGATTTGAACGAAAACGAAAACTACACCCCGCGCCATGAAAATTCCTTTGTGCAGGCCGGAGATCGTTTTTACCTTATGGGCGGTAGGGAAAATGCAAATACGGTAGATGTATATGACTATACTAACGATAGTTGGCAGGCATTGAACAATATCACACCTTTAGACCCCAATGATCCAACCCGTAGATTGGAATTCAACCACTTCCAAGCTACAGAATACCAAGGCCTAATCTGGGTTATCGGGGCTTTCCAGACGAATAATTTTCCCAATGAGGTACCAGCGGAATACATATGGATTTTTGACCCGGTTAATCTGGAATGGATTCAAGGCCCTGAAATTCCTGTGAATCGAAGACGAGGTTCTGCCGGCTTGGCACTGTTTAATGATAGATTCTATATTTTAGGAGGAAACACAGATGGTCACGATGGTGGTTTTGTTCCCTGGTTCGATGAGTATGATCCGGCAACCGGTGTATGGACCGTTTTAGAGGATGCTCCAAACCCAAGGGACCATTTTAGTGCCGTGGTGATCGGGGATTCGCTTTATGCTGCTGCAGGACGACTTTCTGGTGGTAATGGAGGCGTTTTTGCCCCTGTACTTTCAGAAGTAGACCGTTATGATTTTACCACCAATCAATGGACGACCTTACCTGCAGATCAAAATATTCCGACCCCACGTGCGGGAGCGGCCACTGTAGGTTATAATGATCAATTGATTGTTTTGGGAGGAGAGTCACTGGCACAAAATGGCGCTTTTGATGTCACAGAAGTTTTTGATACAGCTTCCGGGGAATGGAGAAGTATAGATAATTTAAATCATGCCCGTCAGGGAACCCAAGCGATTTTATCTGGAGATGGTATTTTTACCCTTGGTGGATCGCCAAATCGAGGAGGTGGAAACCAACGCAACCTTGAAGTTCTAGGAGTGAACGCTCCAGTGGGAGAAACCAATATTGCGGCACCCTTAACGGCACCCGCGACAGTAACAATTACAAATGGTGATACAGCAGACATTACTTTAGCGGCTCTTGAACATACCTATGGGATATATATTCGATCGATGGAAATTAGTGGCCCTAGCGCTGCCAATTTTTCTATGGTAAGTGGAGAAGTGAACACTGGTGTAATCGCGGGTGATCGCACCAACGGTTTTTCCCATACCCTTACTGTGGGTCTAGATAGCACCTTTGATGGCAATGCAGCGGTGTTGACCATAAACTATGGCGAAGATTCCAGTATCTCTATTAACTTAACAGATGACTTGATAGTTGATCCTGAAGTGGTTAATCCAGGAAATCAAGAAAATACGGAAGGAGATGTAGTTGCCTTACCCATACAGGTTACCAATGCCAATGGAGGTCTGACCTATAGTGCAACGAACCTGCCTCCAGGACTCAATATTGATGCCGCTACAGGATTGATTTCGGGTACAATCTCCGGTGCCACTACTGGTGGGGCCTTTAATGAGGCAAATGGAGTATTGGTCATTGAAATGGAATCTGGAGAATTAGAGGCCGGCTGGTCCCAGACCAATACTGGAGGAGCTCTTGGAATTACAGCGAGTGAAGATCACTTTAATGATCAAAATGGAGGTATGATCCCTTATGAAATAACCATCAATACGCCTGGGGTATATCGTTTTAATTGGCGAAATCTATTTGGAGGAAATTCTTCGACGGATCAAAATGATAGTTGGTTGCGTTTACCAAATACCAATGGAGTATGGTTCTTTGGTTTCCAAGGGAATCCGATCAGCGAAGCGGCATTGATTTCCAACTTGCAGGGCGCTCAAAACAATATTGTTTTTCCGGTAGGTAGTGGTAGAGAGACTGCGGCAACCAGACCAGAGGGCGCAACGGCTAACGGCTATCTCAAGATTTACAGAAGTGGGGGGTCCTCGGGAGTTTATGATTGGCAGGCCAGGACCAGTGATAATGATGCCCATGAAATTTACGTTTGGTTTGAGAATGCCGGAACATATACCATGGAAGTTTCTGAACGTTCCGCGGGCCACGTTATAGATAAAATGGCCTTGTATCGCGTAGATGGTCCTGATTTCTCAGATGCCCAATTGACTGCACTAAGTGAGTCTTCGCAAACGCAGATCGATGGGGCCGCAGCAAATAGTCCGTATAATGTGGAGGTGCAGGTATCGGGAACAGGAACATCGACCATAGATTTTATTTGGACCATTAACGAGCCTGAGATAGGCATTGTGTGGATCGAGGATTTTGAAGATTTAGGCAATGGAACTACAGTTGATAATGGAACTACAGCTTGGAGTTCCACAAGGAATGGTGGCGTTTTTCAAGTAGAAAACGGGGCATTTTTAACCAATGGAAATAGTAATGGCCCAGGCGTGTGGACCTCAGAAATTATTCCTATCACTGGTGCGGTTTCATTGACCATTGATGTCAATGATGGGGACGATACCAAGGAAACGGCAGATTTTGTAAGAGCATCGTATCGCGTAGACGGTGGACCATTGGTACAGTTTGGAGAGGTGCGTGGTGATATTAACCCTCAAACGTTTACTGCAGATAATATTACAGGTAGTACCATACAGATTATTGTGGAGGCAGACGTTTCCTTTAGCGGGGAGTTCTATACAATAGATAATGTTACCGTATTTGGTCAGATAGACAGCACCCCACCGGTGTTTTTTGACCTCCTTGTGGAAAATGGTACAGGAGATGGTAGTTTTGAAGCAGGACAGGAAGTCATCATTACGGCCGATGCGCCATTGCCGGGACAAGAATTTTTAGCGTGGACCGGGGATGTCGGTGGCATCCAGAATGTTAATAGCGCTTCTACATCATTGACCATGCCGGCGGCTAACATTACCATTAATGCGACTTATAGGGATATCCCTACGGCGGGAATAATTTGGTTAGAAGATTTTGAGGATTTGGCCAATGGGGCTACTATAGATAATGGAAGTACTGCCTGGACTTCAACAAGGGATGCAGGGCAATTTGAAGTACAGAATGGTGTCTTTGTAACCTCAGTGAATAGTAATGCACCCGGTGTCTGGACTTCGGAACTGATAGCAATCAATGGAACGGTATCCCTATCCGTGGATGTCAACGATGGGGATAATAATAAGGAAACAGCAGATTTTGTCAGGGCATCCTATAGCGTGGATGGTGGGCCATTGATTCAATTTGGTGAAGTTCGGGATGATATCGAACCCCAAACATTTACGGTGAATAACATAGTAGGAAGTACCGTACAGATAGTGATTGAAGCGGACGTTTCTTTTGATAATGAAGTGTATACCTTCGATAATGTTACGGTTATAGGACAAGATGGAGGCAATCAGATTCCAGTGGCTGTGGCAGATGCTACCCCAATCACCGGAACAAGTCCTTTGGAAGTCAATTTTACAGGAGGCAATTCTACGGATGATGGTACCATTGTGACCTACGATTGGAATTTTGATGATGGAAACACTTCAACGGCAATTAATCCTACCCATACCTATACTAGCCCAGGAGTATACAATGCCAGTTTAAGGGTAGTGGACGATGAAGGTGCCGAGAACACGGCTACGGTGCAAATTACGGTAACGGAACCTGTAGCTCCAGAAGGAGTGGTGAGCTTTACCTTGATCAACGCAGATACTAATACCGATTTATTTGAGCTTACGGAAGGAATGCAGATTGAAGCAGGGACAGTACAAAACCTATTGTCGATCAGAGCCAATACAAACCCAGCTACCGTTGGTAGTGTGTCCTTTTCCTTATCTGGGCCCATAAATCACACACAAACAGAGAATATCTTTCCTTATGCCCTTTTTGGAGATAGCAATTCCGGATTGAACTATGGAGGAAATTTATTCCCTGTAGGTAATTATACCATTACGGCCACTTCTTTTAGTCAGGCGGCCTTGGGAGGAACACCTGGGCAGACCTTAACCATTCAATTCTCTATTGTGGATACCGTGGGCAATACCAATATACCGCCCTCTGCGGTTATCAATGCATCCACCTTGTCCGGAGAAGCTCCTTTAGAAATCGATTTTGTTGGGAGTAATTCTTCTGACGATGTGGGTATCGTGTCCTATGAGTGGAATTTTGATGATGGAAATACTTCAACAGGAATCAATCCGACACATAGTTTTAATAGCCCGGGAGTTTATACTGTAAGCTTACGTGTTGTTGATACAGAAGGGTTGGAAGATACTACTTCAACGCTCGTAACCGTTGATGCTCCATCGGTTCAAGATGGGGTGGTCAGTTTTACCTTGGTAAATGCTACAACCAATCAGGATTTGATTCAATTGACCGACGGAATGGATATCAATGCCTTTACTATTCAAGGGATAGATTTGGCCATTAGAGCCAATACCAATATCCCTGTTGGAAGTGTTCAATTGGCAATGTCCGGCCCTATTAATACCACAAGAACCGAAAACGTGGCACCGTATGCCTTGTTTGGGGATAATGGGGGCAATTATGCAGGAGTTCCCTTCCCGTCTGGAAGCTATAGCCTAAGTGCCACATCCTTTAGTGGCGCCAATGGAGGAGGAGCACAAGGCCCTACAATAGCCCTTAACTTCACCATTGTACCTCAAGCAGCTGCACGTATCGATAATACTTCCTTTGCGAATACGGATACTACAATGCGATTATTCCCAAATCCTGTTATTGCTGAAGCTCAAATTGAGGTTCCGGATACCACCGTTCAAATGAGATCGATACAGATATTTGACCTTACAGGGCGTTTGGTGAAACAATATGATGCTGCCAAGGTAAATGTTGGTAGTGGACGATATGGCTTTAATGTTAGTGCAATGGACAACGGCTTGTATTTTATCCATATGACCTCTGAAAAAAATGAAAAATATCAATTGAGGATGATAATCAGTAGATAGTACGGCTGAGCCCAATAGAAACAAAAAACCCAGAATATCATTGTATTCTGGGTTTTTTATTGAAGCGTTTAATTAAAGAAATTAGTAAAAGGTCTCAATGGTAGTATTGATAACGGGAAGTAGCAATTGCTCCGTTTTGGGTGTTATAGCTAACTCTTTTAGCGCATTCAATTGATGAAGATTATGCACATCGGACGCCACATAGTCTATCAAACCCTCATTCAATAATTTATGGGCCACTTTTTGGACTTCTTTTCCGTAGAAATCCCCGAGTGATAATAAGTTCATTTGAAAGGAGATGCCTTTGTTTTTATACCGTTGATATCTAGACAGATGTCCATGAAAGAAAGTATAACGTTCAGGATGTGCCAAAATGGGATAGAAGCGTTTAGCCGCTATTTTGATAATAGCTTCCTTAAAATTCAAGGAAGGTTGTAAATACGACATTTCTACGAGTAAAAACTCCTTTCTTAAGGGCAGTACTTCTCCATCGCTTAATAATTTTTCAAAATCGACGTCAATCATGTGTTCCGCAGAGGCCTCTATAGCAATATCCTTAATATTGTGCTTTAAAAGCTCACTCTGTACCAAGTTCAGTGCTTTATGGATGGTTTCTGAAGTATTGGGATAAAGATCACCCATAATATGTGGTGTTGCCACAAAATTGCGAATCCCTATTTCGACAAAGCCTTTTATCAAGGCAATTGCTTCATCTGTTGTTTTGGCACCATCATCTATTCCTGGAAGAATATGATTATGGATATCTACCAGGTTTTCTAAAGAATCGACCAGAAATTTTTTCTTACTGAAAAAATGAAACATACCTTATTTTATTTCAACAAAAATGGATACATCCATATAACGTATTGATACATATATTAGTGTAAAGCAGATGTTTAGAGGTTTTAAGACGGCATTTTTTTGACGTATTTTGTGACAATAACAATATGTTGCCCATCTACTTTACCTTCAATATATTCCGCATTATTGTGATCTAAAGACACGCGTCTTACAGCCGTTCCCCGTTTTGCAACCATACTGGAACCTTTAACGGGAAGATCTTTAATAAGCACAACACTGTCTCCTGCATTGATAATGGCCCCATTACTATCTTTATGGATAATCTTATCCTCAATAGCTTCACCTTCCCCAGTAGCCTTTGCCCATTCCAAAGCATCCTCTTCCAAATAGAGCATATCCAATAAATCCTGTGGCCATCCTAAATGCCGCAAACGAGACAACATGCGCCAGGCAACTACTTGTACCGCAAGTTGCTCGCTCCACATACTCTCATTCAAACAGCGCCAATGGTTTTCTTCAGTAGTATCCGGATTCTCGATCTGAGAAATACAAGTGCCACACCCAACTATGCTGTCAGATAAGGAGCCTGTTCTAGCAGGCAATACCTGATAAACTCCCAAATCCTCTTGGTTTCCACAAAGCTCACAGCTATTATTGCTTCTCTTTTGTAGTTCTCTATCAATACTCATAGGGATATTTTGCGCGTAAAAGTACATCAATTCCCGATAGGATTTTAAATTTAAGTTGAACAAAGATGCTTCAAAAACCCATGGTGTTTAGTAAACAATTAATTTTAGGAGCGTTTAGCTTAGGAGTTAAATGAATTTTAGGAGATGGTGTAGTGCCGGATTTTCGTTATAACCTTTCCAAACCGCAAATAATGCTGTTTTTTGTGCTACTTCGGTTAATTCAATGTATTTAATGGCATAGTTATGATTGTCTCTTAAGGAATTCGGAATAAGGGCGATACCCATGCCATTCTCTACTAATCTAAAGATAGTGGGACCATGTATGGACTGATGTTGTACGCGGGGACTAAAGCCATAAGAGGCACAGAGATTTAAAATTTGCTGATAGTAGAGCTGACTTTGGTTATTGGGAAATAAGATAAACGGCGCATTGGCGAATTGCCCGATATTTTTGAAGTTTTTTTGATTTACGGGATGATTTTTCGGCAGTACCAAAGTAAAATTTTCACGGTATACTTCTTTGATATTGAAATCTGAAGTCACCTGATTGGATCGCATAAAACCAATATCTACATGCCCTTCCTTTAGTCCTAGAAGTTGCTCGGAATTTGTGAGTTCCCGTAATTGTAACTGAATGCCTGGATGTGTCTTCCCCAATGCTATAAGGATGGGAGGTAGATAGGCTTGCATGGCCGAACCCACAAAACCAATTGTAATTTGTCCAGAATGCCCCTTCATCACAGATTCCCAACGCACCATGGACTGCTCAAACTGCTGCAGAATAGGTTTAACTTCCTTCAAAAATAGACTACCCGCCCTGTTTAATACCACTTTCCTATTGGAGCGATCAAATAGTTTGGTTCCAAGCATGCTTTCCATATGATGGATCTGTTGACTTAAGGCGGATTGGGAAATACCTAAATCTTCGGCAGCTTTACGATAGTGTAACGTCTTGGTAAGCGCCACAAAAAACCGCAATTGTCGTAATTCTAATTGATTTGTTTTACTTATCATTTGTTCATTAATATGAATTGATTGTGATCAAAAATACAATTAATTTTGTCATATGAACTATGATCCCTTATACTTCCGTAGTGAAGAAATAGGATATAAAATACAGCAAGTGATGGGTATTACAGATTTAAAAGTGGTTATGGATGCCATATTCCAACCTTATAAAAATAGGGTCCCGAATGTAAACAAAGTAAGCGATGCAATGATTGCAGAAGGGATTATTGCCCATGAAATGGAAATTAACAATGATCATATTGCCTTTAGAACCTTAGGAGTTCCACATTTGGGATTGGCGTCATTGGAAAAAATCTTCTTACACTATGGCTACGAGAAACGCGATGCGTATTCCTTTGAGGAAAAGAAACTCAATGCCCATTGGTATGCACCACCGGAAGAACGCTATCCTAGAATTTTTATCAGCGAGCTTCGAGTGGAGGATTTTTCGGAACGCACTCAGGGCATTGTCAAGAAATATACCCGGAATATTAAGGCCGACCCTGTGGATCAATTGGACTTTTCGAAGCCCGAGGAAGTGGGTGCTTTTTTCCATAAACCCCTTTGGGAACTTCCCACGAAAGCAGATTATATGGCTTTACTGAAAGAAAGTGAATATGCCGCATGGGTCATTTACAATCGGTACTACCTGAATCATTATACGATTAGTGTACACGATTTACCGAAGGAGTATAATACTTTGGAGCAGTTTAATACTTTTTTGGAAACTATTGGCCTTGTCCTAAATACTTCGGGAGGAAAAATAAAGACAAGTCCTGATGGACTCTTAAAACAGAGTAGTAGTGTTGCAGAGATGGTGGAGGCAGAATTTGCCCAAGGGGAAAAAATGAAGATTGCCGGGAGTTATGTTGAATTTGCAGAACGTTTACCCCTTCTGCAGTACAAGGATTTACCTCGGGAAACTATTCAGAGAAAACATCGCAGAGATGGTTTTGAATCGGGCAATGCCGATAAAATATTTGAAAGTACGTATAGCGAGCAAACGCAAAACGTATGATGGCATTGTACTACGATATTTTTTAATAATTTTAGCTCCTAAACAAGAAGGATATGATTATTGAAAGGCTGAAGGAATTGGGGTATGCATACGAACCCGCTCCTCTGGAAGTATTGGATTTTCACCAGGCGGTAAGAACCGGAAATTTAATTTATACCTCAGGGCAGGTTTCCAACCATTCCCAAACGCCGATCAAGGGAAAAGTAGGGGAAGATGTGGCTTTGGAAACGGCGTACAAAGCCGCCGAAATATGTGCCTTTAATTGCCTTAAAGCAGTTGGAGCCATTGCAGATATCAATGATATTGTTAAAGTGGTGAAAGTGTTGGGGATGGTGAATGTAGGGAAAGATTTCAACAATACCTCAGGGGTAATCAATGGAGCTACCCATTTTTTCAACAGCTTGTTTCCAGGAGGAAGTCATGCCCGTTCGGCAGTTGGAATGGTGATTCCCGGAAATTGGGCAGTAGAAATTGAAATTGTCGTGGAAATGAAACCCGCATCCTAGTCACCCTGCTTAATTTTTTTACGACTGCTTTCATGGAAGTTCGTATTGAACAAAGCCGCTAGGCCATAGGATACGAGATAGACAAGAAGGGCAAAACTGAAGTTCATAGGATTTTATGTGATTTAAAAAACGGTTCTTTTCCCTAGAAACAAAATTCAAAATTTGCACTCGGATAAAAACTGATATATATCATTTTAATACGTATTTGTTTCTTCTAGTTTTGAAGAAACAATAGTATAATATGACCGTAGAAATTCAGTATGTACGTATGAAAACCAGTGAATCGTTAAATGGGATTGTTCGTGCAAAATTAGAGAAGCTTAATAAAAGATATCAATGGTTGATACGCGCTAAAGTACGTTTTAAACAAGCTAATGATTCTGAAGGATTGGGAAAAATTTGCGAAATAGAATTAAGCGCTCCCGGGCCAAGACTATTTGCGATGACCACTTCGGACAATTTTGAGAAGGCCCTCGTGGGAACCTTGGATGGATTGGAACAGCAATTGCGCAAGCGGAAAGAGGTATTTCAACGAAAGTCTTGACTCGCATTGGTCATGTAGGCTTTTTAGGAGAGGAAAATAGCAATTGTAGCCTTCCCAGTAAAATCAATTCAGCTTTGTTTTTTCCTGAAAAAGAGGCAGCGATGGCGTTTGCAGTATCCAAGATTAGGATTTTCTTATGAACTGAAAATTTTTGGGGATGTGCCAAGTAAAACTCCTCAAATTCTTTGAGGCAAGAAGAAGAATCCTTTTCTTTTTCCATAAGCCAATCAAATACGATTTCTATTTGATAGATGGCACTTTCTCCAAAATCGTCTTTGCTTGCATCGATATCGAGCCAGTATTGCCGAATAAACGTGCGCAATTTTTCGATCTCTTTGGGATGAACACGCCTGTCTGCCATAGCCATTGCATAAAATAGTTTCCCAAGATTTTCGTAAAACTCTTGATCTAATTTTTGTGAACTCAATTGCATAATAAAGGGTTTTCGATGCTATCAAAACTAATGTATAATACCATACTTAAATATGATTAAAATCAGCTCAATAGCGTAATTTTGGAATATGAGGGTATTTCAAAAAAACAGCCATATTTTCAATCTCCTATCGGAAGGGATTTCGGAAGGTGTTATCGTTGTTAACGAAAGGCAGCAGATCGTAGGGGTCAACTCTTCAGCAGAGGAGATGTTTGGTTATGGGAAAGAAGAATTATGGAACAAGCCTTTACATGTTCTCATTCCTTCACAATATCATCATGCCCATGGAAACCATTTTGAACATTTTATAAAGAAGAAAGCGAAACGCCAAATGGCGAAAGGGCAGGATTTGTATGGTATCAGAAAGGAAGGGGAAGAATTTCCTGTGGAGGTAGGGCTAAACCCCTTTGAGATTTCAGGATCCACATATATCATGGCCTTGATCATGGATATTACAGAGCGGAAGCGGACAGAGCAAGAATTGAAACACTGGGCAAAGATTTTCGATGAATCGTTAAACGAAATCTTTATTTTTGATGTAAGTACGTTTAAGTTTTTAAACGCGAATATAGGAGCCCAACAGAATATTGGGTATACTGTATCTGAGTTACGAGAACTTACCCCAATAGCGATTAAACCCAATTTTTCCCTGACGGAATTTAAGACTCTGGTACAACCGCTATTGGATGGGGCTCGTGAAAAAATTGTATTCGATACTATTCATAGGCGTAAAGATGGTACAACCTACCCTGTAGAGGTTCATCTGCAATTGTCCACTTCTGGGAATACCAAGGTATTTTTTGCTATTATTTTGGACATCACGGAAAGGCGTAATTATATGACACGCTTGGAAGAAACCGTAAAAAAGCGTACGGAACAATTGCGATTGGCTTTGACCAAAGAAAAAGAATTGAATGAACTTAAGACCCGGTTTTTATCTTTGGTTTCCCACGAATTTAAAACCCCTTTGAGCAGTATACTTACCTCTACAGCCCTGTTATCCAAATATAAAACTACCGAACAACAGGAAAAACGCAATAAACATATTGCCACTATTCAGAATAAGGTAAAGTATCTGGATAATATCTTAAATGATTTTTTATCGGTAGAACGTTTAGAATCGGGTAAGGTAAATTATAAAGCTACCTTTTTCCCTTTGAGCAAAGTAGTTAACGAGGTGATCTATGATGCAAATATGTTACTGAAATCGGGACAGCATATCCTGTATCCTGAAAATATTGATGACCTTAACTTATATTTTGATGAGAAGATTTTGGAACTGATTTTAACAAACCTCATTAATAATGCCATAAAATATTCCCCGGAAAACACCAATATTGCCATACAGGTAGAACGAAAAGAGGAAACACTGGATCTTCATATCATGGATCAAGGGATGGGGATTCCCAAAGAAGACCAGAAGTATATTTTCAATCGTTATTTCAGGGCAGAGAATGCTCTTTTAAACCAGGGAACGGGTATTGGATTAAATATCGTGAAGCAACATCTTGAAAATTTAGACGGGGAGATTTCTTTTCAAAGTGAGGTAGATAAAGGATCTACATTTAGCATAAGCATTCCTTTGGGTCATAAAAAGCATTTATCATGAAAAAAATACTCCTAATTGAAGACGATACGGTTTTAAGGGAAAATACGGCAGAATTGTTAGAGTTAAACAATTACGAACTCTTAACCGCATCTAATGGAAAAATCGGAATTGCACAGGCCAAAGAACATCTTCCTGATATTGTAATCTGCGATATTATGATGCCTGTACTAGATGGTTATACAGTGCTTGAAACCCTATCTACCAATGAACTCACCAAACATATCCCCTTTATATTTCTCTCTGCCAAAACCGAGCATAAGGAAATTAGGAAGGGCATGAACCTTGGTGCCGATGATTATCTTACAAAACCTTTTGAAGAAGAAGATTTGGTAAGTGCCATTGAAAGTCGCTTGGCCAAAGCCGAAATTTTGGCTCAGGGGCAGGATAAGGAAGGAGAAACCCAGGCACAGGATAGCGTTCAGATGCATACGCTCCATGAGCTTAAAAATTTCTTTGATGACAATGGAAAAACCTATAGGTTTAAAAAGGGAGAAGTGATTTATGCAGAGGGAACACATTCCAATAGAATTTATTTGATTATTAAAGGCGTTGTAAAATGTCATAAGATGGATGCCGATGGTAAAGAGTTGATTACTTCATTGCATCGCGCGGATGACTTTTTAGGCTTTAGTTCTTTTATGGGGAATAACCCACATCAAGAGAATGCCTCAGCGGTAGAGGAGGTGGAACTTGCCGGAATATCCAAAATTGAGCTCAAAGAAATTTTGGCGAAGCACCAAGACATTTCTATAGAGCTATTGGAATTGTTGACAGAAAACATATCGGAAATCAAAGCGCAATTGCTTCAAATGGCCTATAGTTCTGTGCGAAAAAAGACCGCCCAAACCTTACTTCAATTTGCTGAAATCCTGAATCGAAGAACCGAAGACCCTATTAAGATATCCAGGAGTGATTTGGCCAGTGTTGCCGGTATTGCCACGGAGAGTCTTATACGCACATTATCTGATTTCAAAAAAGAAGGGTTGATTGCCGTGGAAGGTAGAAATATACGCATCGTAGCCCTTGAAGCCCTTCGTTATATAAATTAAGGGAAAAGGAAAATGATTTTTATCATAGGGTGGCTACGGGCCAAAGCATACATTTGTTTTGAGCAGTACCTGATAGGCATTGAAAGATAAAGCATAACGGCAAATGGGTTGAGGTCCTTGTAAAGTGAAATAGTTTTCAATTGTTGAAGAGGTGTAGAAACTAGTTTCATGAAAAATATTTTATTTCCTACCGATTTTTCCAAAAATTCTTGGAATGCCCTTGTGTATGCCATGGCGTTTTTTAAAAATACCCCATGCAAGTTTTATGTCCTACACGTGACCAACGCACCAGACATTGGCCTTAACGGATTTAGCCTTGTAACAGGCACGGAAGCTAAGGAAAATGATGTTATTCCTCCCTTTGAACAGCATCTGAATGATTTTTTAATTCGAATAAAAAGAACTTCCAAAAATACAAAGCATCGGTTTTATTCCATTTTGGATTTCGGAACCTTTATAGAAGCACTAAAAAGACATGTAAAGGAGAAGCAGATCAACACCATTGTAATGGGCACCAAAGGCGCCAGTGGTATTAAAAAAATCATTGTAGGAAGTAATACCGGGGATGTCATTACGAAGGTACATTGTAATACACTCATCATACCCCAGCAGGCGCAGTACAGATTGCCCAAAGAAATTATTTTCCCAACGGACTATACGATTTTTTATTCGTTTAAAGTGTTGGATACACTTGCTACATTGGTAAGAAAGAACAATGCCCGTTTACACGTAATACACGTTGCTAAAGAAAGTAAAGTGTGGAATTCGGAACAAAAACATAACTACACCTATCTTAAGGACTTTCTTAAGGAGGAATTTCTAGGTTCTCATGAATTTCATTTGCCTATGGGGGCAAAAATTGCCACGGCCATAGAGCAATTTGCTTTAGACCATAAAGCAGATATGATTGTGATGGTAGCCAAGAACCTGAATTTTTTACAACAGACTTTGTTTAACTCTACGATAGAACAACTGAGTTTTCAGATCACCACTCCTTTTTATGTCATTCATGGGTAGTTGGTGATTATGGGAGTATCCTGATATTTATCATAGTTTATATGTAGGCGCTAAAATACCTTTATCACCATGAAAAACGACTAGTGATGAAGAATATATTATTGCCCACGGATTTCTCGGATAATGCATGGAATGCTATTTTTTATGCCCTTAAACTATTTGGGAAAGTACCCTGTCATTTTTACATTCTCAATGCTTACGATCCAAATCCTACCAATAGTTTAGGGTCTAAAACTTCTGTACGTGTAGGGATGCTTTTAAAGTCGATGGCGGAGTCCTCCGTTCAGGAAATGAAGAAAATTGAACGCTATTTTGAGGAGCATTACGGCAATGAAATGCATGCCATAGATTATATTTCAGCAAGGGGAAACTTGGTAGAAGTTGTAAAGAACACCCAACGCAAACAACGTATAGATACCATCATTATGGGCACCCAAGGTGCAACCGGAGCTAAACAAATTTTTTTGGGGAGTACTACGGTTCAACTTATGAAATCTGTTCGTAATTGTCCTCTTATTGCCGTACCGGAAAAGTATAATTTTCAAGGATTGAAACAGATCGTATTCCCAACTGACTTTACTCATTTTTATGAACGCTACGAGTTGGAACCCCTATTGGATATGATTTCATTATGGGACGCGGCATTGCATGTTTTTTATATCGCACAGGAATTTTCCTTAAGTGAGGCCCAAAAATTAAATAAGAAAATGCTGGAAGAGCGCTTTAAGGGGATAAATTTTAAATACCATGAGGTAGCCTTAAAGGACAATATTTCTAGAGGAATACATCAGTTTGCCAAAACGCAAAATGCAGAAATGGTGGCCCTAATGCATTACAAGCACACTTTTATGGAAAAACTCACCCAGGAAGCCGTAGTTAAAAATGTAGGCTTTCATACCGAAGTCCCGCTATTGGTTATGCCCAATATGGTTTTTTAGATGACAACGTACCGCAATAGACGACATTAAGCAAATAAAAAATGAAAAGAATACTCTTGCTCACAGATTTTTCGGAGAATGCCCTCAATGCCATTCAGTATGCAAAATCCGTATTCAAAAACAGTACGGTTACTTTTTACCTATGTAACGCTTATGAACGATTTGAAATGGGATCTCAAAATAAAGACATTGCACAAAACAGGCTAATGCAGCTTGTAGCGAAGCTGCAAAAAGAAGAAGGGAATTCAAAGCATTGTTTTGAAGCGGTTCCTATGGTCGATGAATTGATTTCGGCAACGAAAAAGGTTATAGTGGCTAAAGAAATCGATTATCTTGTTATGGGAACAAAAGGTTCCTCGGCAGTCCGGGAAATTTTCATGGGCAGCAATGCGGTAAGAGCCCTGCAACAAATAGATCTTTGCCCTATGATTTTTGTTCCTGAAGACTATCGCCCTTTGGAAAAGGATCATATTTTGATCGCTACCGATTTTTCGAACTTTCATGAGCGCTCGGAATTGTTGCCTGTTATTGATATCGCAGAAACAGAAAAAACCAAATTAACTGTAGTCCATGTGCTGCGAAATGAAACCTTGACAGGCTATCAAAAAACCTTAAAAGGACTGCTGGAAAAAAGATTGCAAAAGGTACCCTATACCATGGAAGAAGTGCGTTCTTCCGATCCTTTACCCAAGCTAATAGATCGGTTTATAACAGAGCGGAAAATTTCCTTATTGGCCATGATTTATCGTCGTCAGCATTTTTTTGAGAGCATGTGGAAATCCCAGGTGGTAAAAAAACTCGTGTTCCGCATTAAAGTCCCTTTCCTGGTTTTACCAGAATCGGCCTAATAAAAATAGATACCCTTAAATTCTTTGATCATGAAACATATCCTGATTCCAACTGATTTTTCCGATAATGCATGGAACGCTATGGTATATGGCTTAAGGCTGTTTAAAGAAGTGCCTTGTACATTTTATGTGATGTATATCAGTACCATTTCCACCTATTCCGGAGAAGAAACTATCCTTATGGGAAGTAGGGATGTTATGCTGCAAGCAAGTACCAAGCGACTACAGGATCTTATCGCCGTTTTAACGGCACAATATTTCAATCCAAAACACACTTTTGTTCCGGTCGCGGCACATGATTTTTTTGTAGAAGCCATTCAAAAAAAGCAGCAAAAACACCATATAAGTCTCATTATCATGGGAACCAAGGGTGCTACGGGCTTAAAAAAAGCTACTATAGGGAGCAATACCGCAAATGTGATCACGAAAGTGAAATGCCCCATATTGGTGGTCCCGGAAAAAGCCTCCTTTACAGGATTGGTGTCTATTGCTTTTCCTACGGACTACATCCTAAACTATGAAACTGAAGTGTTGGACACTCTTATGGAGTTAATTGAATTACATGGATCTTCTTTGCAAATAATGCATATGTCAAAAGAACCCAGTGCA
The DNA here is from genome assembly GCF_043678055.1 of Spongiimicrobium salis. Classification (NCBI taxonomy): domain Bacteria; kingdom Pseudomonadati; phylum Bacteroidota; class Flavobacteriia; order Flavobacteriales; family Flavobacteriaceae; genus Spongiimicrobium; species Spongiimicrobium salis. The sequence goes on along the minus strand of NZ_JBHEQA010000002.1, from coordinate 1,012,263 downwards.
CTATCGCCTGCTGCTAAAAGAAACAAAGAATTTCTTCATCAACACTTTACAGAAATACCCCATGAATTTCGTGAAATTCATGGCAATCGATTGGAAGTTGTTTTGCATTCTTTTTGTGAAAAACAGCATACTTCCATGATTGCCATGGTAGCCAAAAACCTCAATTTTTTACAACGTCTGTTGTTTAGGCCTACTGTAGAAAAAATAAGTTATCATACCAAAATTCCATTTCTGGTACTTCACGAATGATAGGTTATCTTTTTTTGATCAACTAAAGGAGTTGATGATATTGACCAGTTCATTTTTTTGAACAACTCCCGACTGTCTCCATAGTTGTTTTCCGTTTTTGAACAACAACATCGTAGGTACACCTCTAACCTGATAGGTATTGGCAAGGGGTTGATTTTTATCGACATCAATTTTAACCACCTTAACACGATCTCCCAATTCGTCTTTTACTTCCTTTAAAATGGGGGATAACATTTTGCAAGGTCCGCACCAATCTGCATAAAAGTCAATTAAAACTGGAGTTTCTGACGCAATTATAGTAGAAAAGCTTCCTTTCATCTGTTCTATTTTTTACAAAGATACAGCAAGAAAAATGATATTTCTTAAACTGATGGATATCATAGTTAGGGAAAATAGGCCTGCTTACTTTTGAATGCCAACCTAAAGTATTGTAGCATGAAAAAGATACTCTTACCTACCGATTTTTCTGAAAATGCAAGGAATGCCATAGCTTATGCACAACACCTATTTAAGGACGAAACCGTTACCTTCTATCTATTGCATAGTTATACCCCACCGATCTATCATACGGAATATGTTTTGCACAGCCCTTCTCAAATTGGCTTGGACGATTTTTATCAAACCAATGCTGCCATGCGCCTAGAAACCTTAAAGGATACGTTACAAAAGGAGTTTAATAATCCTAGGCATACGTTTGTCTGTCGCGCTGCCTTTAATACGGTCCTACACGAAATTAGGGCGGTGGTACAGCATGAGGATATTGATGGTATTGTCATGGGCACAAAAGGTGCTACTGCGGCAAGGGAAATTTTATTTGGAAGTACTACGGTGCACGTCATTAAAAAATCGGATTGCCCCGTATTGGCCATACCCAAGGGTTTTACTTATGAAAAACCTATGGAAATTCTATTTCCAACGGATTACGAGATCGACTATACCAAAGAGCAGTTCAATATGTTACTTCAATTGATTCAACTACATAAATCAAGAATCCATGTGTTACATGTCTCTTCCCAAGGTCTTACGGACATGCAATGGGGGAATAAGGCTAACCTAAAGAAAGTCTTGGGAAAGGGAACACATTTATGTCATGATGTACCCGACAATGACCTCTTATCGGCAATCAACAATTTTCAATGGGAACATAAAATGAACCTACTGGTCATGGTCAGAAATAAACACAATTTTTTTGAACGCCTTTTTTTAGGTTCCGTAATCAAGAAAATTGGACTTCATGTCAATATTCCGTTTCTGGTATTTCCTTTCGAAAAAAAATAAAAATGGCATGAAAAAAATACTTGTTCTTACTGATTTTTCAGATAATGCATATCACGCTTTACATTATAGTACCCAGTTGTACAAGGGAATGGCATCTACCTTTATTATTGTGAATGCCTATACGGAATTAACACCGGTAAAAACCAAAAGAATTGCGAAAAAGGGAGGGCATGCCCTCTTACGTCACCTAAAAGATGAATCTGAAGAAGGACTCTTGGAAACTTGTCATAAAATCAAAAGAGATGTAGGAGAAACCACTCAGCGGTTCAAAGTTCTTTCAATCCGAGGAAGATTGGGTATGGTGGTAAATACAATAATCCAAGAGGAGAAGATTGATCTTGTAGTGATGGGAAATAAGGGGAAAACGTCCTCTTCCCTGATTTTTATGGGAAGTAATACGCTTCGTATAGTGCATACTCAGAAAAAATATCCCATACTCACTATCCCTTTGGATATTGATTTTAAGGCGCCTAAGGAGATTGCATTTCCTACCAATTATCGTTATCCGTATACCCAAGCGCTATTGCTGCCGCTTGAGGAAATTCAGCGAATCTCCGATGCAACAATTCGAATTTTACACATCAATGGGAGGGAACCTTTGAAACCTACAGAAACCTTGAATAAGGCGGCTTTGCTAGACCGTTTACAGCAAAGGCAATATTCCGTGCACGAGGTCCCTCATTTTACAGATTCGGCCGGTATCATGGCAATATTTGTTGAAGAAGCCCATATTGACCTTTTGGTATTGGTGCAACACCCAAGAAGCATTCTTGAGCGATGGATCCGTGAACCCATATTTAAAAAAATAAGTCGCGCTATAAAAGTTCCTTTTTTGATCCTTCCCTATAAAGACTGATAAATATCATTTCGGTATCAAAGAAGCTCTAGTAGATTTATACAGAATTTAAAAATCATTCATGAAAAAAAGAGTCTTGATTCCAACTGATTTTTCCAAAAATGCGCTCAATGCCATTCGCTTTGGATTGGACCTATACCTTAGGCGCAATTGCGAATTTTACTTTTTAAATGTATATCAGGTGAAGGTGTACAGTCTGGATAATATGATGGTGCCAGAGCCTGGAGACAACGCCTATGAAGCAGCAAAGCAAGAATCTGCCGATGGTTTTTCCCGTCTTATGGATATCCTGAGTTTACGCCCTAAAAACCAAAGACATGAGTATCATACCGTTTCCTCTTATAATTCCCTCTTGGATGCCATGAAAGGCATTATTGCCGAAAAAGATATTGATATTGTTATTATGGGAACCAAAGGGGCTACAGGGGCCAAGGCGGTGATTTTCGGAACAAATACAGTGATGGCCATGGAGAAAATCACAGAATGCCCTGTATTGGCGATTCCCGAGGAATATCGATTTACATCTCCTCAAGAAATTGTTTTCCCAACAAACTATAAAACGGATTTTAAACGGAGGGAATTACAGCATCTTTTAGAAATTGTAGATATGTATGGGGCCACTATTCACATTCTGCATATTGAACAGAAATCATCTTTGACTCCATCACAGAAAAGAAAGAAAAAATTATTGGAAGATATCCTAGGCGCCTATCCCTATGAGCATCATCGGTTAGAGGGCATTAAGGTACATCAAGGAATATACATGTTTTTGGAAATTCGCAAAAGTGATATGATCGCATTTGTAAATAAGAAACATTTATTTTTTGGTAGCATTTTGTCCAACCCCTTGGTGAAGGAAATGGGATATGAGGCGAAGATTCCTGTTTTTGTATTGAATGATAAGACCTAATTAAAATTGTATTCTATGAAAAATGTTGGTATTTGGTTAGATAAAGAAAAAGCACACATTGTACGATTAACAGGAGAATCGGAAAGCTTTGAGACCTTGTATTCCAAGGTAGATTTTTTTAACCCCAAAGGGGGGTCCCGGTCCAAGACCAGATGGGGACCTCAGGATGTGATTCACGACAGGCGTTATCTTGAACGGGAAAAACACCAGTTGCGTTCCTATTTTCAAAACTTGGCAGATCAATTGAATGAAGCCCAAGCCATAGCATTATTTGGTCCCGCAGAGACCAATGAAAAATTTAGGGACCAACTTTGGGCCAGTCACAAACATATTGCTGAAAAAGTAGTCGCTGTGGTCAAGGCAGATAGCATGACCGATAATCAGGTAAAAGCTTTAGTGCGAAAGTTTTTTGAAAAAAGTAATTCCTGATTTTTGTCATTTTATAGCCAGATGCATCGGGTTATCTTAGGGATAAAGGAAAAAAATATGAATACCTATAAGCTTACACCCTCGGAAAATAAAATCGATAAAACCTTTGAATCCTTACATTGGGAATCACAGCAGTGGAAGTCCAATCTTCAGCTTATGGAAGATGAATTGAATTTCATTGACAGATTGCTGAACTCGTATGTTTTTGAACCCGATACGCCGAATCTATTTGAGCGTTTGCAGGAATATCAAGAGCGTTTAAAACAGGTTCATGCCCAAAAAAAAGTAATTCAGGAACGTATTGCCAAACACGAAAATGACTTAGGCGGGATATTGGAATGTACCACTGAAGCCTGTTGTGCCAATTACAATAAAAAACATGAAATATTGACTGCGGATACTGTAGATTGTATAACCGATTTTCAAAATCTGAAAGCAGAAATATTTTCGTATGCCAGTGGTATATTAAGAAAACGGAAATCATAGAAACCCTTAAAAAAGCTTGAAAAACAAGTTTAGTGCATCGTATTGCGCAAACTCGTAGCTGTTTGATGTGGCTTGATAGCGAAAAGAGAACGGACAAGGTGCTGCAAGGGCCTTTTGCTTCGTACTGTTTTGTATAATTTTTTTGATATAAAGATGATGAAAAAACATATGCTAATCCTTGTAGGCGCATTGATAATACAAAGTTGTGGGTCTACTCAATTGGTCAGTACCTGGAAAAACCCAGAACATGTACTATTCCACGCTGAAAAAGTACTTCTGGTAGGAATGACTAAGGATACTACCGCACGAGAAATGTTTGAAACAAAGTTGCAAAAAGAGTTTGGGAAACGGAATGTAGAAGCTGTACGGAGCTTGGATGTTTTTGATGTGAAATTTACAAGCTCCGAAAAATCGGAAGAAGAGATAGATGATGTTGAAAAACAGCTTTTGTCCAAAGATTTTGATGCAATCTTGTTTACGAAGGTCATTGGCTCTGAAACCAAAAAATCTTTTCGGGAAAAAATGAGTATGTTGGATAAACTCTATGATACGTTCTCTGAAGACTATTCGTACCATCAAGGGGGATATTACGAAGCAGACTATTATGACCAATTTATGGTATACCATACCGAAGTTTCCTTATACTGTATATGTATGGATAAGGAGCGGGAGTTGATATGGAGAGGGGTCATTCATATTACAGACCCCAAAAACATCTCAAAAACAGTTCAGGAATACGTGAAACTCATTGTCCTATCCTTGGAATCCCAGGACCTTATTCTTAGAAACCCGGAGGGATTGAAAACCAAACCAAATGCAATAAAAAGCAGTATTTAGAGTACCGGACTAAGGATTTTGGCAAAACCCTCCTTTAGTTTTGTGGTCAGTGCTCTTTTCTTGTGCTCAGCATATAAGAGTTCTCTACTGATGATACAGTCTGCAAGGAAATCTTCTTTTAATTCTATGGTAGTGGCTTCATCGTAAACAATGGCATTGACTTCATAATTATGCTCAAAACTACGAATATCAATATTGGCTGTTCCAATAGCGCTTATCCTGTCATCACTAATCATAATTTTGCTATGTAAAAAACCATGGGGAAATAGAAAAATTCGGACTCCGGCCTTTAGTAAAGGTTCAAAATAGGATTGAACACTCCATCCTACAATAGTACTATCGCTTTGTGGAGAGATAGAAATTCGTATATCAACACCACTGAGGGATGCTGTTTGTAGTGCTTGCAGGATTTCTGGACCGGGAATGATGTAGGGGTTAATGATATAAAGATAGCTTTTGGCATTGTTGATAATGGAAAAATAGACTTGTTCTATAGTGGGAAAGTCGTCCTCGGGTCCGCTGGATGCGATCTGCACGGTGGCATCTCCATACAGGGGATGTGTCTTTCGTTTGGAAAAACTAAGCTTCTGTTCGGATACCAAGTTCCAATCCAGAATAAAAGTAGTCTCCAATTGTTCAACGGCCTCTCCTTCAATTTCCAAATGACGATCGTGCCAATGCCCTAGATTTGGATCTCCTTTTAGGTATTTATCAGAAATATTGATTCCTCCAGTAAAACCTATAATACCATCTATGACGATAATTTTTCGGTGATTTCTATTGTTCAGAGAAGACAAAAAGCGGCCAAATCGGAAGGGTAAAAAAGGAAAGACCTGTACGCCCATCTTTCTTAATTCCTTGAGGTATTTTTTGCTCAAAGAATAACTTCCAATACTGTCGTAAATCATTTTAACTTGGACCCCATGGGCAATTTTTTCCCGAAATACGCGCAATAGGCGATTTGCCAATTCGCCTTCTTCAAAAATGTAATACTGAATATAAATATAGGATTGTGCAGTCTCTAAGGCATCAAAAATGCTTTCGAATGTAGTTTTTCCGTCTTTTAATATCTTAAGGTCATTATTGTAGGTGGGAGGAAAATGACAGTTTTTTAAGATCAATTGCTGCAATTTGCCATATTCAGTGCATAAGGGTGCTGCCAATGTTGCCGTATTGAGATAGGTTCTGTTTTTTAATAACCTATTTTTTCGCCGATTTCTTCCTAAGAGCAGATAAAAGAGAATGCCACCAATGGGAATCGTAAAAATTGCGAGCAACCAGGCGAGGGTTTTAGAGGGGCGCACTCCATTGATCAATAGCCCAAATACGACTACTATGGCCAATACAACATAGAGGATGAGAAGAAATACAGTCCAATTCATACAGTAATGAGCAGGTGTTTATACGATTTGTGATGTCATGGCAAGATAAACCATGCTTTGGAGGCTAAGAATGACATTGGTCAGGATTGTAAAGTGGAGCGAAAGCAGGCGTTTATTGGTCTGCGTTCCGCCTGGGTGTTTGGATTTTAATTTTGTTAATAATTAATTGAAGAGAAAGACCTCTTGGAGGAACGCTACTTTTATTTTTGTAATTTTTTAGGATAAATATGCGGGAACTCAAAGTTGGTGATAAAGTATATAATGTAACACAAAATGGATTTACCGATTTTGCCCGGTACTCCTTTTCAGAAGTCGTTGGACTTACCAAGACCTTGGCCATACTTAAAAATGGAACACGATTGATCAATCAGCCTAAGGTGTCGTATATTATGGAGAGTGTTGGCTATTCTGTATCCCGAAAAAAAGGGGTACACTGGCATTTGGTCTCTTTACAGGCCATACGCAATGCGCAAATCGAAAATGAAAAGATTGAAGCCCATGATTGGTTTGAAGCGAAAAAATTTAGTCAAGAGGAGAAACAATGGATCTATAATGCCTTCAAGAAATTTAGGGAACTAGAAGAATACAAAAAGAAGATTGGTTAGGAAAGAATCTTGAAAACTGATTGGGTTTTTCGCTTTTACGATAGAAACTTCGTTCAACTTTGATAAACCTAATAGTTTCAGAATATAACCTTAGTGAACCATTTTATGACATGAATCCAACGCATTTTGGATTAGATTTTGAAACACATTGCGCAAGCCTAAATCCCGATATGGGGCACGTTGTATCATCATAATATAGGCGGCTCCTTTTTCCGGATCAATTCGGAAGTACGTACCAACGGCTCCTCCCCAGCCATAAATACCCCGATCATCATCTTTTTTACGACTGCGAATGGAGAAACCAAGACCAAAACCTGTTTCCCCGGGAATAAAACCCAATTGTTTGCGATATTCCAATATGGGTCTTGTATGGTCTTTTGTCATTAAGGACAGCGTCTCTGGGGCAATGAGCTGTTTTCCATTAAATGAACCCTTGTTCAGCAGCATTTTGCAAAAATTGATATAATCCAGCGTTGTCGATACCAATCCACCGCCTCCGGAAAGAATCGTAATTTCCCTTGTAAATCTGCTTTTCAATGGATCATCGACCACCACTAGCTGTCCGTTTTCATAGCCATAACCCACCGTGAAATCGTCTAATCGGGCTTTGGGAACCCTAAAAAAAGTACTGTTCATGGCTAAAGGGCCAAAGATATTTTTTTGAAGATATTCATCTAAACGCATTCCAGACAGTACTTCTATTAGATAGCCGCAGATATCTGTGGAATAGCCGTATTCCCAATTGGTACCGGGCTCAAAGGCCAATGGTAAAGTACTTAAGATGTTAATCATCTCCTTTAAACTTGATGCAGAACGCGGATTCGCCTTTTGGTATAACCTATTTAGTGCCTGGTTTTGACTGTTGCCATAACCCACTCCAGAAGAATGCCGCAATAGATCAATAATACGAATAGGCCTCTTGCTTGGGACAAGCTTTCCTTGGGCATTATAGACTTGCATTTGTTTAAATTCAGGTAAAAACTTGGACAATGGATCGTTTAAATCAAATTTACCCGCTTCGTACAATTGCATTAGTGCAACAGAAACAATAGGTTTTGTCATGGAAAAAATACGAAAAAGACTATGCTCGTCCACTTTTCTTTGATGGGCAAGGGATGCATAACCATAGTTGTCAAAATAGATGAGTTTTTGATCTTTAATGAGGGCTGTTTGTATCCCAGCTAAATTGCCATTGTCCACATAGGTGCGAAGACTGTCCTGCACTAACTGCAAGCATTTGGCCGATATCCCTACACTAGCGGGCGATTCAATTTTTACCAGTGTTTGTCCAAAACAGGATTCCAGAATAAAAATACTGAAACATAGAGCTTTAATGTACTTCATGGTCCTTGTTTTTAAAAATTATAACGATTGTCCTGTGTGTCCTTTTCCAGCAATAGCAGATGAGGATCTACTACGATAAGATAGGGTTTTTCTGTTAATGTAAATTGTTTTCGGACTTCAATGGTCTCTGGACTAAAGGTTTCCAAACGAATACATTTCCCTTTCTTAGTATAGAAACCAAGTTCTATGTCTTGCTGTAGGGGCTTGGCTTTTTTTTGACCTTTGATTTTCTTGGAAGCCCTAATAGCTACAGTCACTTGATGAGTTCCATCCTTAAAACCCATTTCGGCTCCTATGATTTGTGTTTCAAAAAGGGTGACCCTTTCAAAATAGTCCTGGACCAATTGCCAATGGGAGGGAGATATCCGCTCTTTAAGAAAAAGTAAAAAATCTGTTGTTGTAGGGTAGGGCGCCATTTGATAGCGATATTGATTTAGAAATGCACCTAAGATGTCCAGCAACTTGTGATGTCCAATACGATTTCCCAGCGCATTAAAGGCAATAGCCCCTTTTCCATAAGTAATATATTGTTGACTGGGCAATGCTAAGTATAATGGAGGTTCTGTTGTATTTTCCCGTAGACTGCCTTCCCAATAACGCTCTTGTTGTTTTCGAAGAAATTGAATTGCTTTTTCCTTCCCATATTGGGCTTCATAGAGTTGTAGGCTAATGTATTCCGAAATGCTTTCGGTAAGCATCGTAGCCCCTTTGGCTTTGGCCGGACTCAATTGTTTCCCAAACCAATGGTGGGTTGTTTCATGTGCAATAACATAAAATGACAGATCCACTTTATTTTTGGTCACATCAGAATTTGCAATAAACCGCATTTCGGAAGTAGGTATATTATTGGCCATCGCCGTAGCGTAGGAACCTTCTATCATTGGAAATTCTACAATTCTGGCCTCATCATATTGAAAGGGACCAAAGTATTTGGAGTTAAAGGCTAGGGAAGTTTTTAAGCCATTCATCATACGATCCACATTGAACTTATGTTTTGCGTCCAAGTACATTTCAAGTGCGATATGCCCCCATTTTTTTTTCTTAAGTTCGAAGTCTCCGGAATGTAAACTCACAGCATTACGAACAGGTTTTTCTGTTTTGTAGTGATAGTGATTTCGGTTATTTGCTTTCCATGATTTAAGGAGTTTTCCCGGTGCTATGGCTATTTGATCACTACTGGTGCTAATTTTGGTTTCTATGCTGGTCATATGTGCGTTTTGACCATGATAGCTGCTGTACCTCGCTTTGGGCATATGTGGTTCATATAAAGTGTCGTCCAAAAAATAACCGAGTCTGGGGAAAACGTTGTTTTTAATAAAAGTGCCATTATGTAATACCCTGGAAGTATTTTTGAACAAGGAGCCGCTATCACTTTGAAGTTGAAAAGTAAGGGAAATACTATCCTTAGGTGCTAAAGGTTCTTTTAATTTCACTACATAAAACTGAACAAAATCACTTTTGTCTACAATTTCATATGCGGTATTCAGACTAAAATGGGTACGTTCTTGAAATCCATTTTTGATAAGTAGGGTATCTATATTTTTGGACGTATGATTAAAAAGTTGGTAATGTCCTTTGATTTCCATTGCCTGTGAGTGGGGGTATAAGGCAGCATCTAAATAGATTTTTTGAATAATGGGCTGGTTCGTGATATGACGATATTTTTTAAAACGACGTTCAAAGTCTTTGAATAAAAGATCTTCTGTCTTTGAAGAAATTTGGCCCTGTTCTCCTTGGTAAATGGCATATCCCGCACAGATAAAACCTACAAGGGCCATACCGCCTAGAATGCGCACTGCCCAATTTATTCTAAGCTTCATTTTAAGCAGACTCTCCTTAAAACCAGAAAGATACCCTCTGTGATACCATAGGTAACCCAGAATTAAGAGTATAATGCTAAAGCATAACCAGTGCGCTTTCACCAGAAAAAAAGCTACCAGCGCTCCGTTGTATCCAGATAGATCAGAATAGGGCAGTGGTGTGGCAAAATTGAAAAGTAATAATTTTGATGTAATTCCAATTTGTTCGGCTCCCGAAACGCCGATCCATCCCAACAATAACAAAAAAATACCGAGGTAAACGTTGCGTGTTAAACTATGTAAGAAGACGGAAGCGAAGGCCCATATCATAAGACCAGAAAATTGAATAAAAAAGAGATTTGATAGATACAGATCAAGTTCAAAATTGGTATACCCATTATAAGCCTGAAGACCTATCCCAGCTACTAACATCACGGTCAATAGAATGCATTGCATTTTGAGTAATGCCAATACCTTTGAGAGGTATAAAGTAGAGGTCCTCGCCGCAGTGGCGTCCACTAAGTGGTTACAGTTGCCCATAAGCTCTCTGTGAATGAGCATACCGCTATAAATAAAGGTAATGAGCATACTGATTGTACTGAAGAAGAATGCGGGAATGGTCAGTACCATATTGGTAAGGGGAAGCAATACTATTTCTCCTGCATTGGTAATTCGTCCTATGGAAAAGCTTACCGCAAATAAGCCCAAGACTATGAGGACATAGAACATCCGGCTGCGGTATATGAAACGAAAGTGAAAATTAGAGATGTTCCATATGGCCTTAAGTTCCTGTTTAAAACCATAGGCATATGTAATGTTTAACTCTTCTTTTAGAAATTGCTCTGGAGCCTTTTTAGCCACCTGATATGAGCGAAACCATGGTGAATAAAAAATGGCATGATACCGAAATGAGAATATTTTGAGGGTATAAAAACCTATGATACCGGCCAAGGCGCCCCAAAATAGCCTGTTATAGATGCCCAAACCAAACGTGGGAATACCCCGGGTATTTTTGGCGGAAAGATTCCATTCATGTGTTAAAAAACTAGTCGTATTGTTCCCTAAAGGATCAAATAGTCCAATAAAGAATCCATTTCCATCAAAGACATTCTGGCTGATATTTTGAATAAAAAGCAAGATAATAACACCAATAAAACCCGCATAAATATTTCGAAATAACACAACGAGTGCCGTAATAAAGATTCCGTAGAAGAATAGATTGGTAAAGGAATACATAAAAAATGGCTTTAGATATCGCATGATCTGAAACGGAAGCATACTATCTTTGGGATATATAGGGAGGAAAGCCGCAATGATGAGGGCAAAAATTACAGAAGAAGCTATGAAAGTTATAAGGGTAAATCCGCTTAAAAATTTGCCCCAGAGATATCCTCCTTTTGTTAAAGGAAAACTGTAAAGTAAGTGATGGGTATTTCTCCTAAAATCTTTATAGAAGGCATTCCCCAAAATAGCCGGGAGTAAAAAGAGAAGGAATTTGTTGAAATACTGTATCAGACCATTAATTTCGTACTCCGAATTTAAAATACGTGCGGACGTTCCCGTAGCGGAAACTCCATCTAGAACTCCCGAATTTCCGACAAAGGCCAGAAGTGCCATTCCAAAGAATACCAGATAGAAAATATAAACGATAGGTTTTTTTAACCAATGCTTTAATTCGTAAGTGTATATAGTAGTGAACATATTTGAAAGCGGTTTAGATTATTGGGGAACGGTTAAATTTTGAAGGGTTATGAAGTACACATCTTCTAAATTGGGGGTGACTGGAATAGCATGTTCATCGGGTTGTTCTTCTGAATACATGCGAATACTCAGTGTATTGTCAGGGTTATAGTGCGATGAGAGTACATGGAACTCGTCGGATACAGCGACTAATTTTTCATGAGCTATGGACTTTTGCCAAATACGACCCTCAATTGCTGCTGTCGCTGCGGACGGACTGCTTTTCAACAAAATTTTACCTTTCCCCATGATGGCCATATCAGTGCAAAGCTCTTTCACGTCATCTACGATATGCGTAGATAAAATAACGGTATTGGTGGTACCTACTTCCCTTAGAACGTTTAAAAAGCGATTACGCTCAGCGGGATCCAAGCCAGCAGTGGGCTCGTCCACAATAATTAATTCGGGTTTGTTGAGCAATACTTGGGCAATACCAAAGCGTTGTTTCATACCTCCGGAATATCCACTCACATGTTTTTTGCGAACATCATAGAGGTTGGTCAATTCTAGGACATACTGCGTTATGCGTTGGCGATCTTTCCTAGAAGAAACCCCTTTTAAAGTCGCAAAATAGTCTAACAATTTTTCAGCGGAGACTTTTGGGTATACGCTAAATTCTTGTGGAAGGTACCCTAATACCTTACGCAAATTAAATTCGTCTTTCAGTACATTGATATTGTTAAAATGAATAGTGCCGAGATCGGGTTTTTGTAGTGTGGCTATAGTGCGCATTAAACTAGATTTTCCTGCTCCATTTGGCCCTAAGAGTCCAAACATCCCATTCTTGATCTCAATAGAAAGATTGTCAATAGCGGTAACCCCATTGGGGTATGCTTTAGATAAATTTTGTATCGATAAACTCATAAGTTTTGTTTTAAAGATTGGCAGTAGGCGATTTTTTTATGCTCCATGGCGTTGAGGTCAATTTTATCCAAGATTTTGTTCAAAAGGGGATTTGGGACGTTCCCCCTGAGCTTGTGTAACTGCACTTGACACATTTTAGTTTTAAGGTATAGGGACAGGATCGGATAAAGCTCTTTCCCTAGACTTAAAAGGGATAGGAGCATAATGAAAATCAATTTGATGGCTATGGTATTTCTCATGTAGATTACACGAGTTGATCGGGTAATGGTTACAGGAGCGTTTTAGCTTTTACTTGAACTGGGCATTTTGAGCAGTGAACTGGATGTATAAGACGATTAAGTATTGTTACAAAGTAAGTTGTTCTTCGTCTTATTAGAAATGGCCAGTAAACAAATTCGTCGTATTTTTTTTGAACCGGAATGGTATATCCATAGTGCCCTTTGGCTCCTGTATTTTATGAGTATCAATGTTTCTTGGACATCTACTTGGTTTTCCAAAAGCTTCCTGCCCCAGTCCGTTGCACCACATATGGCTTTGGCCGTTCCCCTTATTTTTTATAGCAATGCCTTCTGGATGGCTCCCAACTTCTGTAATACCAAGAAATGGTATTTGTATATTGGATATTTTGCTTTGTTCGCCTTGGGAGGAGAGGCTTTTCGAGCAAGTGTTTTTGCCCTTTACCTTAATGGCATCAATGGCTTTCCTACTTTTTTCGTTGCTGAGTTTTTAGGAGAGAACAGCATGCTATTTGGTCCTCTAAATGTGTTATTGCTCAATGCTTTTGTACTTTCTTTCCTCTATTGGTTCATAAAAGATCGCGTTAGAAATAAGGCAAAAATTGAAAAATTGGAATCCGAAAAGCTAAAAATGGAGGTTAAAGCACTAAAATCTCAAATCAACCCCCACTTTTTATTCAATAACTTAAACGCTTTGGATACTTTAATAGATAAAGACCCTGAGGCGTCAAAACGTTACTTGCATAGTTTATCCAAATTGTATCGATATACCTTGGAAGAGATAGAAGAAAATGTGGTGCCCTTGCGAAAAGAATTAAATTTCCTGGAAGATTATACGTATCTGATACAACAACGCTACGGTGAAATGTATATTTTTCATCAAGAAGTTTCCGTTGTTGATATAGACCGGTATGTTATTCCCCCTGTAGCATTGCAAGGCCTTGTAGAAAATGCGATCAAGCACAATTCGGGGAGTATGGAAAACCCCCTTCACATTTATATAAGAATCATGCCCGATGTAATTATAGTACATCATAAGAAATGTCCCAAACAAAGGGTTGAAGGTCGTTTGGGGAAGGGTTTGAGTTCCCTGATGGGGAGATATGAATACCTTTCCAAAGGTCCAATTAAAATTATAGACGATGCTGTTTTTAGCATTCATTTACCTCAAATTAAAATCTTCAGCAAGTAATGCAGTTACCCCAACATATAGCTATAATCGAGGACGAAAAATTGGCGTATGAAAAATTGGTCGGCTTTGTTCGAAAAGTGGCTTGGAGGGCTGACATTCATTGGTTGAGAAGTGTTGTGGACCTAGAAAGATACTTAGAAAAATATTCCCCTGACATCCTCTTTTCTGATATTGAATTATTGGATGGAAACGTATTTGAACTGCTCGACCGTTATCCCTTAAAGTGCCCCATTATCTTTTCAACAGCCTACAATGCCTATTTTCAAAAGGCCTTTACTTCTAATGGGATCGCCTATTTACTTAAGCCTTATAGTGAAGAAGAGTTTTTACGTATTTGGAATAAGTATGAAACACTGTTTTCAGGAGAACACGGCAAAATTATCTCAGATTTGAACAAAATAATGAGAAATAAAGGGGAGGGACGGACCTACAGAAATACCTATTTAATAAAAAAAAGAAGTGGAGTACATATTCTTCAAATACAAGAGGTTGCATATTTTCAAGCACAAGGCGATTTTGTCTTTGCCGTTGATCAGCAACAGCAGAAACATATTATCAATAAATCGCTACGGCATATCCAATTGGAATTGGATCCGAAAGATTTTTTTCAAATCAATCGCAGTGAAATTGTGAACATCAATTTTATTATACAATACAGGCCCTATGTAAAAAATAGGGTAGAGGTGATTTTAAGGACTATGGAAAGCACTTTGATTACCTCCAATAGCAGGGCGCAAGAATTTAAACTATGGCTGGATCGCTAAAGGAGGAAATTAAAACCCATGAATTGTCGTGCGAAAATTTTTAACAAGAAGAAAAACAATAGGTTCATTTATAGAGGAGATATTCAGAACATATTTAATGTAGCGGGCATTTTTTATAGATTATTCACTACCTTCGTTTCTTATTATAAGGTATGATATCAACGCAACCCCAACACGATTAATCTGAAAAAATGAGATAAACTTTTACAGATTACTAATCTTTATATTGCTGATTACCATTGATTAATAGATCAATGTAATGAGTTTTTTGAGAAGAATACATTTCTTAAAAATAACATTGCAGTATAAAGTGCTTATGAAAAATCTCCAATAGCATAAAAAAAGTGATTTTAAGGAGTGTAAATTCTATTGTTTTATGAGGTTTATAGCCTTTGAAATACCTTGAAAATTATAAAATTGATATGAATAAACGGACTAGAAATAGGTTGAGCTTTCTGCTAATGACCTTCATGTATTGTATGGTAAGCAGCCAAGCCCAAACCGCTAAGGATACAATTCCATTTTTTAACATGAAAAAGGAGGCTGATTCTTTATTCAAGGAACGAAAGTATAGAAAAGCAGCCGAGTTATATAATACAGCTGCTGATGGGTATATTTCATCAAAATTATGGGAGAGAGGGGCATCATGTTATAATGGAGAGGCCAACTGTTATCTAAATACGCGCGATTATAAGAAGGCATATTCGAGATTGCGAACAAGTTTAAAAACGCTTAAAAATGAGGTAGGGAGATTAACGTATGAAGAAGGTCAAGCATATGACCTAATTTCATATTACTACGAACTTGATCTTTCCGATTTTGATACGTCCGAGGAATATTTAGAAAAATCATTGGAAGTATTTCAAAAGTTGCCCAATGAAGAACTTGCGGTAGTTAGAGAAATCAACAATATAGCGTATATCTCTATTCGCAAAGGGGATTTCCAAAAAACACTTGAATATTCTATCAAGGGTATTCATCTTTTAGAAGAAAAGCAAATAGATAACGATGGACAAAAGGCAAATCTATATTCAAACCTGGGAATTGCGTACAATGGACTTGGAAACTATGAGGCAGCCCTTCCGAATTTCGAAAAGGCAAATGAAATCAATATTCAAATTTTTGGACCCAAACATCCTAAAATAGCCGATAATTATATGAATTTGGGAGCGTTGCATAAAAACCTTTCCAATTACAAAAAATCAATAGCTTTTAATAAAAAAGCACTCGAAGTAGGTTTGGTTGCTTATGGTGAGAAACATCCTTTTATAGGAAGAATATATATTAATATCTCAAATGATTATAGGAAAATAAACCAATATGAGAACGCGCTGGAATACGCTGAAAAGTCACTGACTTTGTTGCATGAAATATATGGTAGAGATCATTTTGATGCAGAAGTCACCCTAAAAAACCTATCCATTATATACCATGAATTGGGAGATACTGATAAGGCTATTGCATATGCCTTAAGAGCTTTGGAATTGAATAGAAAAACCCTTGGGGAACATCATGAAAAAACGGCATCCGCTTTTGATTATTTAGGGAACTATTATGCAGAAAACAAGCAGTATAATAGGTCGATAACCTATTATGAAAAGGCATTGGACATCTATAAAAATAAGTATCCGGATGGGCATTATAGAATTGCAGGCATATATGAAGGGCTTGCGTTAAGTTATGATGATCTTAGTCAAGATTCTTTATCCAAAATATTTTGGGAGAAAAGCCTAGAAATGAATAAAAAACTCTTTCCTAAGGGAAATCCTAGGCGTATTGCAAGTGAAATTATAGTAGGGCACAGTTATTTAAAACGTAAACAATTTTCAAAAGCCAAAATGCATTTGGATACGGCTAGTGTAGAATTAGCCCATTCAAATTTTAAAGGTTTGGAACATAATGGCGACGAAGATAGGTATGTTTACAACGAACAATACCTTGAATTGTCCAAGTTAACTGCAAAAATTCATTTGGAAAACTACCTAAAGGATGGAAATGTTGAAATGCTTCATAAAGCACTAAAAGAATATCGAAAGGCGGATGAGGTAATTGATAATATGCGGAAATACTATAGCCAGTATTCGGACAAAATACGGTATGCCAAAGAGACGCAATTTATCTATCATAGTGCCATACGAACCAGTCTAATGAACCGTACCGAAAATGACTCGGCAAATCTAAACGCCTTTTATTATGCAGAAAAAAGCAAATTCAATATTTTAAAGGAATTGCTTAAAGAAGATGCTGCTAGTTCCTTTGCTGGCATGCCCAGTACAGTTTTGGAAACGGAACTTAATTTAAAAAAGAAAAGAGCATATTACAGTTCAAAGATTGTCAACATGAACAATCCGCTCTCCACCTCTGAGCAGGAAAGCTTAAAAGGTTATCAAGAACAATTGTTTAAAATCAATCGTAGCCACGATTCTCTTTTAGAAAGTATTCAGGTGCAATATCCCAATTACTTTGAATTTAAATATAAGAATGATGTGTTGGGACCACATGAAATTCAAAAAAGACTTCCTCCAAAAACTTCTTTGTTGGAATATGTGCAAATAGATAGTATTTCCTATGCTTTTGTTGTATCTAAAGACGCATTTCATGTCAAAGCGTTGAACACTGAGTTTTTAGAAAGCAAGATAACATCTTTCAGAAATGCAATGACAAATAAAGATATCGTTCTGTTCAAGGAGGTAGGACATGAATTATATCGTATGCTAGTGGAACCCATTGTTCAAGAAGTGAGGGGGGAAGAATTAATTATTGTTCCGGATGGAGTACTGTGGAACTTGAATTTCGAATTGCTGTTAACCCAAATGGATATCTCCAACAACCCTAAAGAACTTTCTTATTTTTTGAAACGGTTTCCTATTAGCTATGGTAATTCAGCGAATGTTCTTTTCGGATCTTTTCAAAGGGAAAAGAGTGTTTCCAACGAATGTTTGGCATTCTCCTTTTCGGACCTTACTGAAGTGGATTCAGGAAGTGTGTTAAGGCTTTCCACCTTAAGGGATAGCGGAGACGATCTTCCAGGTACAAGAGCGGAAATAAAGGAAATCGCTAAAATTATTGACGGAACATATTACTATGGTAAAGAGGCGGTAGAAGCTAATTTTAAATCTCAAGCTTCTAAATATGCGATATTGCATTTAGCATTGCACGGAGAGGTAGATCATGTAAATCCAGAGAATTCCAAACTTTACTTTACGCAAAGTGCAGATACCATTGAAGATAACTTTTTATACAGTCATGAATTATTTGCATTGGATTTACCTGCTGATTTAGCGGTATTGAGTGCTTGTAATACGGGTACGGGTAAAGTAAGTTCGGGAGAAGGTATTATGAGTCTCGGAAATACGTTCCAATATGCAGGAACCAAAAGTTTACTATTAAGTAGTTGGGAGGTTTCGGATCAGGTAGCTCCGGAATTGATGAAATTGTTTTACCAGAACTTGAGGAAAGGATACACGAAATCAAAAGCTCTCCAAAATGCAAAATTAACGTTTCTTGATACTGCCTCCTCTTCAAGGTCCCATCCTTTTTACTGGGGAAGTTTTTACATTTTAGGTGATAATGCTTCGATTTCATTGAGGAGTTATAACCTATTTTTAATAGGAAGTATAGTGATAGTCACATCCATACTCATAGGCTTCACATTTTATAGAAAAAAGAGAATGAAATAACTATCTTTTATCTTTGGTTTTGCCATCACGCACATCTAAAATCTCTTGCATTGTTCTTCCCATGGTTTCCACATTGGGAGACGAAAACATATCCTGATGATTTCCGGGAATCATATGCTTTTGAACTCCTTTTAAGGCAAATTTTTTCCAACCGAGATACTTAGGGTCATGTGCAAAGTAAATATCATTGGTAGAGACCCTGAATAGGTCCACCTCAATATCCTGTGGAACCATATGGTAACGACAAATGGCCTGATGGTGCATGGTATCTAATTTCAAAGGCCAATTGTACAACATTTCATGATGTTTTTCCTTCCCGTGTTTAAGTTTTAGATAATGATGGTATAGGCCATTTTTAAGCAGGCGCATTCTTCGCTTAAAATGTGATACACTGTAAAACATGGTTTTTATAGCAAAACCTACTTTCCCTACTAAATACAATGCGGATACCATTTTTTTCTTCAAAGGAGAGGCGTAGTAATAATTTGGAAATACATAACTGTCCAATAAGGCAACTGTATTTACTTTTTTTCCTTGGGCAGTAAGTTGTCTCGCCATTTCAAAAGCAATGACTCCCCCAAAGGAATAGCCTGCCAGAGCATAAGGACCCTCCGGATTTGCCTTCATAATTTCTTTAATATAATCAGAAGCCATTTCCTTCACACAATCATGGGGTTCATCTATGCCGTTAAGACCTTTGGCCTGTAATCCATAAACCGGTTGGTCATCATCCAAGTTTTTTGCCAAGGCATGAAAAATGAGAACATTGTAATCGCCCCCATGCACAATATAAAGAGGCGTTTTGTTACCTCCCTCTTTTATGGGAACCAGAGAATCCAGAGCGGTTGGTTCATCATGAATAGCGATGAACGAAGCCAATTTCGCTATGGTTGGATATTCCAATAAAGAAGAAATAGCCAGGCGTTTTCCCGTTTCTTTTTCTATCTGGGTCATAATCCTTAAGGCGAGAAGGGAATGTCCTCCCAATTCAAAGAAATCGCTAAAAACATCAATCTTCTCCATTTCCAGACACTCTTCCCAAATACGACTGAGCAAGGCCTCAGTTTTATTTCTAGGGCCGGTAAAAGAATGATTTTCGGTAGTTTCCGAATCGGATTTTAATAGTGCTTTCCGATCTATTTTTCCATTTAAGGTTGTTGGGAATTCCGTAAACAGCTTAAAGTCATAAGGAACCATATGAGGAGGAAGCTGTGCTGTGACTTCCTGTTTCCAAAGCACCATGTGGTTCTCGGGCAGCTCTTCTTTAGCAATAGGTACAATATTGGCCACGAGACGATTGTCATGTACAAGGACCACAGCGCTATGAACCCCTTCCAAACGATGTACAACATCTTCAATTTCACCCAACTCAATACGATGTCCTCTTATCTTCACTTGATGATCAATACGCCCTAAACATTGCAATTCTCCATTGGGAAGTAATCGTCCTAAATCCCCCGAACGGTATAAGGTAGTTCCAAGGGCAGCATTAAATGGATTTGGGATGAATTTTTCCAAGGTCAGATCAGGTCGTTTCCAGTATCCTTCGGTAACGCCATCCCCGGCAATACAGATTTCCCCAATGGTACCCGGTGCTACGAGCACCCCTTGTTCATTAACAATATAAAATTGCATATTGGTAATGGGATGGCCAATGGTAATGATATCATCGTCTAGCGTAATTTGCTTTACGGTAGACCAAACGGTAGTTTCTGTAGGTCCATATACATTCCAAAGTTCATTTACACGGTTCAATATTTTCTTGGCCAGACGCATAGGGAGTGCCTCCCCTCCAGTAAGTGCTTTTAAGGGTAGTTTTTGCTCCCAACCGGCATCCAATAGCATTTGCCAGGAGGTAGGTGTTGCCTGTAGTATGGTAATATCTTCTTTCACAAGAAGTTCCAGTAAAAGACGACTATCTTTTGCCGTTTCATCATTGGCTATGACCAGTTCTGCTCCTTTTAAAAGTGGAAGAAACAGTTCTAAACCGGCAATATCAAACGATATGGTGGAAATGGAAAGTAATCTGTCATTTTCCGTAATGCCCGGTTCCTCCAACATGCTATACAGAAAGTTGAGCAAGTTCTTATGGGTTACGGGAACTCCCTTAGGTTTCCCCGTAGAACCAGAAGTATAAAGGATATACACCAATTGATCATTCGGAATCGTTTTTGCCAAAGGAGTAGTAGGCAAAGTATGGAGATTTGAAAATAGATCTTCTATGAAAAATGTGGTTGCCTCCGTTTTTGGAGTCGACGAGAATGTATTTGAACTGATCAAAACACCCACATCGGCATCGTCCATCATAAATTCCAAACGTTGATTTGGGTAACTGTGATCCAAAGGCAAATAAGCGCCTCCACACTGCATGATAGCAGTCAAGGTGATGACAAGTTCTATGGATCTGGGCAGTGATACCCCAACGATGGTCCCTGTAGCAACTCCCTTCTGTGTGAGCAAATGGGCCAATTGATTTACCCGTTCTTCAAATTGTTCGTAGGAAATCTCGGTTTCACCATAGATAATGGCCCGCCTTTTAGCAAATCGTTGCGCCTGTTTCGCCAGTAATTCATGCAAGGACAATTGCGGATAAGAAGCTTGTGTCTGGTTTAGCTTGCGATAAGCGGTATCATCGGCCTTGGCAATAGTACCAATGGCAGCATGGGGAGCAGCAACTATTTTAGTCAGTATTTCTTTAAAAGAAACCATCATTTGTTCAATAGTTGTGGCTTTGAAAAGCGAAGTATTATAAGACCATTCCAAAATGAGCGCATCTTCGGTTCCTGTAGCATTTAGGAATAGTTCAAAAGCTTCATATGTTCTTGGATTACTGATCAATTTATAGGAAAGATCGGTAAAAGAAACCTGGTTGGTCATTCCCATGTCGATATTAAAAATAACCGGCACTAATGGAACACGCGAGGGATCCCGGGAAATGGAAAGCTTTTGAAGTAATTGCCCAAAACTTAATTGTTGATGATCATACGCATCAAAAATTGCCGATTTTCGCTGTTTTAGATAATCGGTAAAAGAAATATCTTGGGAAATCTTCGTGCGCAAAGGCAATAAGTTGACGCAGTGCCCGACCAATTGCGTTTTACCCAGTACAGATTGACCGGCCGAAGGTAAGCCCAATACAATATCATCTTGACCACTTTGTTGGTATAAAAATACTTCAAAAGCTGTCATTAATGTGGTTACAAAACTGCAACCTGCCTTGACCCCAGTCTTTTTCAAGGCCGCGAGCAGGTCTCGGTCAATGGCAAAATCCAGCCGCTCACTCTTATAGGTTCTCAACTCAGGTCTGGGAAAATCTGTCGGTAAACTCAGTTGCGGAATAGAAGACTCATATTGCTGAAGCCAAAACCGTAAGGTTTTTTTATAGGCGTCACTTTCAATAAATGACTGTTGTTCATCTACAAAAGAATCAAAAGAATCCACCTCGGGCAATGTGGGGATTTTGTTGGATACATAGGCGGAATATAAACCTCCCAACTCTTCAAGCATGATTCCTGTAGACCAGCCATCACAAATAATATGGTGTGCCGTTAGGATCAATCGATGTTCAAAGGGATTTATTTTTAGCAAACCTACTTTGAACAATGGCCCCCTGATCAAATCAAAGACATAATTTGCATCCTCCAATAGATACGCGGCAAGGGCTCTTTCTCTTTCATTTTCTGGAAGTGAAGAAAAGTCCTGATTCACAATGTCTATGGGAACCTCTTTAAAGACACACATAAAACGTCCATCCGCACTAAAGGTTGCTCGCAGAGCCTGATGGCGCTGTATAAGTTCTTCTACGGAATGCTCTAAGATAATTTGATTAAGCGCTCCTGTTAAAACAAGGGATACGGACTCATTATAAGCCCTATTGGCATCCTCTCCCCCTAATTTACATGCAATCCATATTTCTGCCTGAGCCTGTGTGGTATACATCACCCGTTCAATAGCAGGCCCAGCAAAAGGGTCAAAGGCGTTTTTATTTTGTTTTATGATGCTTGGTTGTTTCATTCAGCAACAGGTTATATTTCCTAAAAAGTGACATATATGATATAGCCGCTTTTTAAAGATCAATTTTTATATATTCATTGTCTTTCTTCTCATCTACAATAAACCAGGCCGGACTACCAAGTTCGTCAAGACCTAGGCGTGCACCTGGTACTGGAGGCTGGTTTAATGTTTCTGTAGAACGTTTTTTATCTTTTTCAATGGTATGATCAGGTAGGGCGGACCTAAAAATGCCTACTTCATTGAGCTCTGCTATACTGGTGTTAAAAGCATTGATAAGTTGTGCAATATCTTCCTCATTGTAAGCTTCCGTCATATAGCATGGAAAGCCATCCCAGATATGAAACCCTTTTTCCCTTAAGAGTACAAACAACAACTCACCATAAGGAATCTCCTCCAAAAACTTGAGACGCCAAAGGGAGCGGTAATAGGTGATTTCAAGAGGAAGGCTTTGCTTTTTAAAGCTAGTGTTCAGTTCCGTAGCCAAACCTTCGGTCATGACAGCTAGCTTCTCCTGTAAATCTGCTCCTTGCTCTTTCATGTGCAGCAGTGATGCCTTGGTTGTTGCCAATGCCAATGGATGACGTACGAAAGTACCGGCGAAGTACGTAACACCAACTTCAGGGAAAGAATCATCTCCATATTGCCAGAACCCACCGTCAAGGGCGTCCATGTACTTTTTTCCTCCGAGAATTGCGCCAATGGAAATCCCACCACCAATAACTTTTCCGTAGGTAGCCACATCGGCCTTAATACCGAATAAGGCTTGTGCTCCCCCTGGATGCATTCTAAATCCGGTAATAATTTCATCAAAAATAAGTACGGTCTCTGATGCCCGGGTAATTTCCCGTACTTCTTTCAGGAAATCTATAGGTTGAAATTCTGGCCTTCTGCTCTGTACAGGTTCCACAAGGACGGCAGCCAATTCGTGTGCCCTTTCGCGAATGATGGCCAAGCTCTCTTCTGTTCCATAATCCAGAATCAGCATATTTTGTACCGCTCCAGCGAGAATACCGGGAGCAGCAGGGAATGTTCTCATTTTACGAGAGCCTCTCACAATGACCTCGTCATTGATACCGTGATACGATCGTGAGAACGCTACGATTAAGGAACGTCCGGTAACCGTACGTGCTATACGCATAGCACCCAAAACGGCTTCTGAGCCCGTATTGCACAATGCAGCACGCTCATGATGGGTAAATTCACAGAGTAACTCACAAACTTCTCCGGCCAACGGATGTTGCGGACCTACTTCGAACCCAAGATCTACCTGTTGGTGTAGTGCTTCTTTAATAAAATAGGGCTGATGTCCAAAAAGACAGGAGCCAAAACCATTTAAGGTATCGATATATTCATTACCATCCAGATCCCAAAGGCGATTGCCCGAGGACTTCTCTATAACAATGGGGTAAACCAGTTCTTTGGTCAATGGTTTAAAGCCCGAAACTACCCTAGGGTCGGCCATGTGAGCCCGATGTTGCTGTGAATAGGCCTTACTTCGGGCAGTTTTTCTATTATAACGACGAATCAGTTGTTCTAGAAAAGCCTGTTTTTCGGAACTTATATCGGCTTTCTGTTGTTCAATTTTTGGAGCGGCACCAAATGGTTTTTTATGGGCTTCCTTTTCTTCTTCCGATAGTATTTTTACAGCGGCATCATTGGTAGGCGCTGAGATCTTTTCTTGAGGCCTGGGAACCGCTTGGGTAGTTCCATTGCCTTGTAATAACGCAATTTGTTTTCCCAATAATTGCAATTGCTGTGCTATAAGATCTAAGGCCGTATCTTGATGATGATGAGGGGGCACAAGATCAAGCTTTGTAATAGTAGGCGCCTGAGGCATTTCTGTTTGTGGCGCTGGCGGTGTGGCAAGCTGTTGGGGTGCATACCGTTCCGCAGGTAAATTTTCATCCAGGAATTCTGCCAAAAGGCTTGGCGTACCCAAGGCATCATTCAATTGTCTAAATGTAATGGGAATCCCAAATTCATTTTTACAGGTGATGGACATTTGTGTCAACACCAGGGAATCTAAACCAAGTTCTAAAAAGCTGTAATCATAATCTGTAGCTTCCAGTTCTATTCCGGAAGTATCCATGATAATTTCTGAAATTTTTTGCAGGATAATGGTTTTTCGCATAAGCGTGGTTTTGGGAATTTGTTGCGTATGGTCTTCAGTTTGTACCGCAGGCGTTGCCAAAGGAGTACTGGTTTTAGAAACATCACGATCATGTAATCCGGCCTTGGCAACGGAAGGAGCCGGAATCCAACAGGGTTTACGATCAAAGACATAGGAAGGCAACCCCACTTTTTCTCTTGATTGTTCCTTGTAAAATGCTTTCCAATCTATACTTGCCCCCTTTGACCATAACTGTCCCAGGGCGGTCAACAAGCTGTGATAGGCGTTCTCATTCTCTTTGGGAATGGGTAAGCTGGCGATGGCCTGTAGGGATTTTTCTCCCTTTTTTTGATGCGCTAAAGTAGTGAGCGCCCGTCCGGGACCAACTTCCAGTAAAATGGCATCTTCAAGACCTTGAGCGGTCTCCATGGCATCGGAAAAACGTACCGTAGCCCGTAAATGATTTGTCCAATAATCAGGACTAGTGGCTTCAGCCTCACTAAGCCAAGTACCTGTTACGGTTGAAATCATAGGCAGACGAGGAGCATGTAAGCTCACTTTTTCCACTTCTTTTTTGAATACCTCCAAAACAGGATCCATCATGGTAGAATGAAATGCATGACTAGTAAAGAGCAGCATATGGGCAATACTCTTGGATTTCAAGGTTTCTGCAAAATTTTCAACATCCGCATCTGGACCAGAGACCACACATAAACGATCTGAATTTACCGCAGCAATGGAAAGCGTATCAGGAAGGAAATTCATGAGCATATCCACAGTAGTTCGTACGGATAACATACTTCCTCCTGGTAGTGCACTAACAAGCTGTCCACGTATGGTAATTAAACGTAAGGCATCGGGCAAGGTGAAAATACCGGCTACATGTGCAGCTACAAATTCTCCAATGCTATGACCGCATAATACCGTGGGTTTTAATCCCCAACTCATCCATAATTGTGCAAGTGCATATTCGATAACGAATAGGGCAGGCTGCGTAAATTTTGTGTCTTTTAAATCGTCTTCGGCATTGGGGTTATGGCTGTCTGGGAAAATAATAGCCTTGATATCCAGATTCAATTCCTTTTGTAAAATGGTTGCGCACTGGTCTACAGCCTCTCTAAATACGATTTCACCATCATAAAGTGCTTTCCCCATATTTACATATTGTGAGCCCTGTCCGGGGAAAAGAAACGCCAGCTCATTGGGCACTACTTTTAGGGCATTGGTCTTGACGGTATTTTTTTCCTTAGACAATGAATTTTCAAGGGCATCGGTGACACTATCGGCAAGTACAAAACTTCGATGACTAAAGAATTTCCGTGTCGTATGGAGGGCGTAAGCGGTATCTGCCAAAGGTACCTCAGGGGAGTTTTGCATGAAATCTCTTAATGCATTTTTATACCCGTTTACACTATTTTCGGTTTTTGCGGACCAAGTCAATAGTTGTACCGGGCGCCCTGGGGTAGTGTGAACCGCCTTTGCTTTGTATTCTTCCACGACAAGATGTACGTTGGTACCCCCTACACCAAAGGAACTGATGCCCGCCTTGCGCGGACCAACAGCTTCCCATTTTTTTAAGCTTTGGTTTACAAAAAATGGGCTATTGCTTAAATCAATGACAGGATTGAGATTTTGAAATCCTAAGGAAGGTGGAATCTCCCCGTATTTCATAGCGAGTATCGTTTTGATCAGTCCGGCCACACCCGCAGCTGCAGTAAGATGTCCCATATTACTTTTGATGGAACCTAGGGCACAGTAGGCATTAGAAGGCTGTTCACCGAAGGCGGTATGAAGACCTTCAACCTCAATAGGGTCGCCTAGGGGAGTAGCCGTACCATGGGCTTCCACATAGGTAATATCGGAAGCTGCGATTCCGGCATCGGCCAATGCCCCGCGAATCACTCCGGCTTGACCTTCTACGGAAGGTGCTGTGAAACTTCCTTTGTTGCCCCCATCATTATTTACGCCAATACCTTTGATAATACCATGAATAACATCTCCATCTTTTTGTGCATCTTCCAAGCCTTTAAGTAGGACTACACCAGCACCATCACTAAAAACAGTTCCTTTTCCTTCCGCATCAAAGGAACGGCAATGACCGTTTGCACTGAGCATGGAGCCCTCTTGATAAAGATGACCACTATACATTGGTGAAGTAATGCTCGAAGCCCCTGCCAAGGCAACATCGCATTGGCCATTCCTAATAGCTTCAACAGCTTCAGCTATGGCCAACAGCGAAGTGGAACAGGCAGAATGAACACTTACGGCAGGACCTTTTAAGTTGAGGTGATACGCTATACGGGAGGCAATATAATCTTTATCATTGACCGTAGTCAATTGAAAGGGGCCTACCTGATTTACCAGTTTTGTATTAGGCAGCACATTGTTAATGTAATAGGTATTGGTACCACTACCAGCGTATACACCGATACTCCCTGAATAATGTTGAGGTAAATGTCCTGCTTGTTCCAATACTTCCCAAGCGATTTCCAAGAACAAGCGCTGCTGGGGATCCATTGCTTCGGCCATTTTAGGGTTGATGCCAAAAAACTTGGCATCGAATTCTTTTGCCGAAGGTACAATGCCACGAGCAGCAACATAAAGAGGGTCATTGCGTAAAGATTCCGGTATACTCTTGTCCAATTCCTCAGGAGTAAAGAAAGAAATGGTTTCTCTACCTTCTCTGAGTACTTCCCATAATTCGGGGATCGATAATGCTCCGGGAAACCTTCCCGCCATACCAATGATGGCAACATCTCCTTTTAGTCTTTTCTTCTTTTTTGCTGAAATATCCTTTCTTTCCGCAGCATTTAAATTCAATTCCAAAGATTCCAATAATGCCGAAATGGTGGGATATTGATATATTTTAGTAACTGGAACCTCTAATTTAAGTTCTTGTCGCAACAGGGCAGCGACCTTTTGGGTCAATAGGGAAGTACCCCCCATCTCAAAAAAATTGTCGTCAATGCCAATTTCTGGAATACCCAATTGTTCGCTCCATATTTCGGCAATGCTTTTTTGGATTGCCGTCCTGGGTTTTCTTAGAACAGGGGCAGAATCTGGTCTGGAATACACGGGGTCAGGTAAGTTTTTTTTGTCAATTTTACCATTGGAGGTCATGGGAAAACTAGCGATAGGAATGTATAGCGAAGGCACCATATATTCTGGAAGCACATCCAATAATTGCTTGCGAAAGAGGTTAGAATCGGTATTGCCTGCTGTAGATTGGATATAAGCCACCAATCTTTTTTCTTTTACGCCATAGTCACTCAACACCACCGTTGCCCGTTTCACTTCTGGAAGGGCATTGAGCGCTGCTTCTATTTCTCCCAATTCCACGCGATACCCCCTGATTTTGATCTGTTCGTCTTTTCTGCCAATGAAGGCTATATTTCCATCGGGAAGCCATTTTGCAAAATCTCCAGTACGGTATATTTTTTTATGCGGTTCAAATGGATGGTCTACAAATTTGGCGGCTGTAAGTTCCGGAAGATTTAAATATCCCCTGGCCAGACCTTCTCCAGCCAAACATAATTCTCCTACCTCCCCAATGGGCACTGAGGTTAGAGTTTCGGATAAAATATGGGCTTGAGTGTTGCCTATTGGACTTCCAATAGGCAGTGCCTTTAGTGTAGCATCTTTTTTGGAATAGTGATATACTGTAGAAGTGACCGTAGTTTCCGTGGGGCCGTATTCATTATAAAAATCACAGATTCTTCCGAGTTTTTCTGCGAGTTTTAAAGTGCATCGTTCTCCTCCTGCAATAATTCTTTTCAGTGTTTTTACATTGGAAAGCGTGTTCAAGGTTTCCAGATAACTCGGTGTAGCATGCAAATGAGTAATGCCGTGTTTTTCCATAAAAGAAGGCAATTCATGATGTTTCAATTCCTCTTTGCCAACAATGACCAAGGCAGCTCCATTCAACAAGGCAAGAAAAAATTGCTCTATGGAAGCATCAAAAAAGTAATTGGAGAATTGCAATATGCTTTCGGAATCACGAATTCCAAAAAGCTGCGTTTGGGAAGTAATAAGGTTAACCACAGAACGATGTTCAACCATGACTCCTTTAGGGTTTCCAGTTGTCCCTGAGGTGTAGATAATATATAGAAGACTATTTGGGCTTGGACTTTGCGCTGTGGGTAGGGTAAGAGGGAGTTGTTCTCTTTTTAACCGAAAATCTTCCACTATCTCAGCATCAACGGTAAGCTTGCAATTGCTGTCTTTCTGGATATAGCTTTTTCTTTGCTCTGGATAATCTGTTGCTATGGGAACATATGCGGCTCCTGCTTTGAGTACCCCAAGAATAGTTACGATCAGCCACTCACTTCGTTCTAGGAGCAATCCAACGAAATCTCCTTTTTGTATGTGATGGGTATTGATCAGGTAATGGGCATACTGATTGGAATACGCATCCAATTCCTTATAGCTAAGTTCGCGCTCCTTGAATTTCACGGCAGTATGTTCCGGAACCTGTTTTACTTGGTCTAAAAATAAGTCAACGATCGTCCTATCTTTGGGAAAAGCGAGATCGGTTTTGTTAAAAAGCGTTATTTGTTGTTGATCCTTCACGATGGTGTAACTATATTTCTCTAATTATTGTTTATGCTGTCCACAGAATACTATTCTTTGAACTTAATCCGTTGTACATTCTTCATTTAGGTTCTCAAAGGGCCTTAACAAACCAATGTTTAGGCGGGGTGGGGGACTTTACGATGGCTCATGTTCTTATGAACATCTTTAGGTTTAATTCATTGCACCGATAAAGCGTATAAAATTTGTATTTTCTTCTAAGGTCTTTTTCGAATTGTGCCAAAGCTCAAAACCAGAATTCTTTAAGAGCATTGGATAGTTATGCGAAAAAGAACGCTCAAAGCCATAGGTTTGGGAATTGGGGTTCTTACTAAAATCATGATCTAATCCATTGGGTTCAATGGCTACCAGCATGATATTCCCCAAAGCATATAACATATCAAAAAATTGCTGTAAACGCTGTTCTGTAAAATATTCCAGAACGCCCATAAAGGTGACAAAAATCATATTGGCGCTGCCATTGGCCTTGATCCAATCAAAACCATCAGCGGCTACAAATTGCAATTTTGGATTTTCTTTGTAGGTTTGGGTATTGGTCTCCGTTTGCACTTCACTCAGATCAATGCCCACAAAATGCTCTATTTGGGGGAATTTAGTACTTAAGTGCTGTAATACATTGCCATCACCCGTACCAATTTCTACTAAAGTGTTAAATGAATTTGGATTTTTGCTCAATTGTTCTTGAAGCAAATCGAAGATAAATTCACAATCAGGTAAAAAAATATGCTCCTGTTTCTTCCTGTTACGCAAAAAGAAATCATGCCCTTTATTGATCCAGTAATTTTGATGAAAAGATGCTAAGGCATCATGATTTCCCCTTTTTTCAGTTTTCTTTAGAATGGCCCTGCGCATGAGGCGTTCTTTGATGCTGAGGTCAGAACTGTTCAGCATCAACGTCATTCCCTTTTTAGATAATTCATCGGCCTTTTGTGGTTGTACAAGGACAAAAAAATTACCAAGGGTGGCAGAGAGCAAATTGCCGATAATTGGTCGAATTGTATTTTTCATGATTTCTAAAAAAGCACTTGAGTTTTA
The DNA here is from genome assembly GCF_043678055.1 of Spongiimicrobium salis. Lineage (NCBI taxonomy): Bacteria > Pseudomonadati > Bacteroidota > Flavobacteriia > Flavobacteriales > Flavobacteriaceae > Spongiimicrobium > Spongiimicrobium salis. The sequence continues at coordinate 981,863 of NZ_JBHEQA010000002.1, read as the reverse complement.
AGCTATCTCTAAAATAATTTTTTAGAAAAAGCAAAAACCAAGACCTAAAATCAAATTGGTTTAGTTTTCTTATGAGTTTATGTAACATAAACCTATCGCTTATATTGCCAAAACAGTAGGATAATCGACGAACGACACAATAATTAGCCTAGTGGGGGCTTCCGTGTAAAAATGAAATCAAAAGAACCAAAACAAGAAGAAAATATCAAATGGGGTTACAGGGAATACTTACCGTTAAAGATAAGCCTTGGCATATTTTAAAAACAAATCGAACATAGAAAAACGATTGTATTTTTTTATAATTAAATGCTTGATAATCAATTTTTTAAAATATTTGAGACTATTTTATTTTTCATGTATATCGGAAATTGCCATGTTTTTTTCCAAGGAAGAAAATCATAAGGTGCTAATTATACAGGAATTAGGGCAATCCATACATCTACAGTATTTCTAAGGGAATTCTTCCTATAAATTTATAGTAGTATTTTCTGTCAATTTAAAACAAATCTTGTTTTAAATATCCCCCTATATATCATAAAAAAACCGTGTTGATCGGTTACTGACCAGTCCAAATGATAGGCGCTATCATTGCGTTTTCCCCCAATAAAAATGTAAACAAAAACATAAACAGCAACAAATGAAGGAACAAGCAGAATTTAATTACAATGAGCCAAAATGGAAGGCTCCGGCACACAAGTATCCCAAAGGGGAAGATTTTGATAGGTATAAACATCCGGGTATTGGGGCCAGAATTATCATAGAGCAAGCCCTTCAAAGTATGGAAGGCGTAAATTTAGATAATTTGGAGCGCCTTGGCATTGCACAGAAAGACCTAACTGCCTATAGGAAACAGATTAAGGATGCATTACTGGCTTTACTTAAAGAAGGTGATAAGACAGATGTACGTCTTCGTTCAGGGGCAATATCGTATCTAGGAGCCCTATCATTTTTTGGAACTGCCGATGTGATAACGGAAATCGCTTTGAATCCCAATGAACGTCCAGAGGTGCGTGGACACGCCACTGAATCCTTAATACGATTAATGGGCCGAAAAGCAGCTTTGACCATTGAAAAATTGATGGACGACCCACTGCCCATTATTCGAGAAAAGGCTATTAGGGGTATTGGAAATATGAGGATTCGGGAAAGCATCCCTTTATTGCGTAAAATTGTAGAAAGCGACCCGGATGTGGAAGTGCGTTATAGAGCTTCGGCCGCCCTTGAACAAATAGAAACCGGCAAATTGCCCAAGCGTCCAAGGAAAAAAGGAAAAGCACAGACTACCATGGCTATTGAGAATATTGTAAAACCTTTGGGGCGCCATACGGGAGTACCCCCCCAAACGACACCCAATAGTGTAAAAGGAGTGGAGTTGTCCACTTTTGGAGGAGAAGATGTGGTGGCCAATCAAATTCTTGCCGAAATGGCGACGGAAACCGAAGTATATCCCTTGTCTTATGAAGTGTTGCCTAACCATGCCTCAAAGAAATTGCGATTAAAATTAAGAGGAAGGGCAATCGGAAACTCTATTTGCGAAAAACCCCATATTGAAGTGTATCGTATTCATGAAAATGAACTTGTACTGGAATATGATGAAGGGTATCACCCTAAACTAGGAAGGAAGCTCAATTTGAGCCTAAAATGCGATCAAAGGAAATATCAAGATGTATATTGGATTCCCGAAACGACTACAAGCCCTGTAATCTTGGAATTATCGGCCAAAGACCGCATCATATGGGCAAAAAATAAGTTTGGTGTCCGTATAAAATTCCATATTCCACAGGCCGTAGAAGGTGCTTGTTTACGGCTAAAGACAAGGTTTCCAAAAGCAAATTGGGAAGAGCGTTATTTTACGCTCACCAAAGAAGATATTGTCAAGGGAGAAAAATATATTGAAGGATTTGTAGCTGCAACTACAGGAGCCATTGAGATGCAGGCACAATTGTATACCACCAGCGGCAATACCTCAAAATATAAGACCACCTTGGATGCTTTGCCTCCCAATCCCATTTCGATGACGGTAACGCCCTCAACTTCGGGAACCATTGGGGAAGGTCCTGCACATTTTAATGGTGCTGAAAACCGGTTTTATTGCTATGCCACCTTGCGGATCACCAATGGTTTTGAACATAGTGTCACGGTGGGCCCCTTGGTATGGGCCCGGGTAACAGATGGGGGAACAGAAAAGGATAATTTCTCCTTTACCATCAGTACGGTTACTATTCCCGCCAATAGCACAAGAAACATAGGGATTTATATGTCTTTCGGAGGGAATACTTATAATGTATTCAAAAATTATGGGGATGTCACTATTCGACTTACCGTACAGACCTCGGAAGGAGATGTTATAGATTCCCATGTTTGGGCCGCGATGGCACAGGTGAAGTTAGCGTTGAATTATGTAGGGAATTTTTCAGGAACCACCAAAAACCGATTCCAAAGTGTTGTGGACAATGAAGCCAGTGCCATTTATGAGCAGCAAAATTTGTACATAAGTGAAAGTGCCAATTTTGACTTGCCTTCAACACATGCCGATTTCCATAGGTTTAGGGATATAGAGATGGACGATAATAAGGATAGTGATTGTACGGCGGGAAGTGACGAAGCTGATGATTTACGCGATGACTGGAGTTCCCCGAACGACCCCTGGCTGGATGTATGGATCGTAGAGAGTTTATCCGGGCCTCCCTGTGCGGCCAGTGTAGGCGGGTTCTCTCCGGTGAATGGTCCCACTGGAAAAGGGGGAAGTAGATCTGGGGTCATCATTAATATGGCTGGAATAGATCTTTCTACAGGAAGCGGACGAAGTCTCATGGGGATTATTGTTGCACACGAAGTAGGACACTTTTTAGGATTGAATCATACCGGACCAAACTCCAATTTCATGGCAGCAACCACGGGAGGTAGTAATACAGACATTACCCATGGTCAGTATATGGATATGACCAATCATGGTTTTGTGACACGATTTGTGGTATAGATTACAGTATTTCAAGGGCAGTGATGTTTGCCATAGACGTCACTGCCTTATTAGTAAAAAAATAAATACTCCACCAAACATTATAGGTAAGGAGTTGAAACAAATAAAGCAGCTACGCTAGAAAAGCACCTATTGATCGGCACTTTCTTCAATAGCATACGATTTCTAAGATTCTTTGGATATTATGATTTTCTTAACAGTAAGAAATTTAAAAAAAAGCCTTAGTTTTGTTTCGACGTGAAAAATTTCTTGCAACATTTTGGCACGCTTCTTTTGATCAGCCTCCTGCTGATCAAATCCTCTGCGTTTCATGTGTATGAACATGAAGAAACCTCAGATGATAGCAATCACTGTGAGCTTTGTGTATTGACACTTGATAGTCAGCAGGCCGAAGTTTTGGTGCCTGCCGTTGCCATAGCAAATGAAACTCCCGTATACAAGGAACTCAGCCTGAATGAAGATTTTGAGAGCATTAACTACAAAAACTCCGACAATTGGAGTACGCTCTTATCCAGGCCCCCGCCACATCTATAATATATACTTCCGAAGGTCTTTCCTTCCCAGATTTTCTTCTAATAGCATGCTAGTTTGTTTGGCATGGGTTATTGTGTAATCATACAATTACCTATTACCCCTGGAAGAAGTTCAATATTCAATCCACGAAGCGTTAAGGACCTATCATCTCTGAATGAAAAGAAGCGGCAAATGATATCGTTTCATTTTCAAGGATTAACAATTATACGTTTTAAACCGTTGATGCATGGCGCGTTTTATTTTTTATGGTATTGCTTTTTCATTTTTACTTTCTATTTCCTGTAAGGATGGCAAGCAGACGATCAAAAAACCTGTTATAGATAAGGAGAAAATCAATGCTCTTTTTCATAAGGATGTCTCCCAATTGCTTTTTAACCATCTCTATTTAGTGTTGGATAGTATTAGCTACGACCAACTCACTAAAAACCCCAAATGGCATAACGCTTATGCGCAGATGGATATGGGTTTACCGCATTTTTCGCCTTTAGATCATGCTGCAACTACCTGTTACCTGAGAGGACATCAACATTATATTGAAATTTTGGGACCAAAGAATTCCTATAATGAACCTGTAGGCAAAAGTGGAATCGGGTTTTCATTACAAAACAGAACCGAAGAGCACTTTCATTTGGGGGTGGCACCTAAATTAAAAAAAGATTCTACAGCTTTTCTCAGCGCAACGGAGACTGTGCGTATGCCTATTGAAGATCAGCAAGAAACCTGGTTCAAGGCCTTCTATACCCCCAGCGCGGGAACGGCCCTACATACTTGGTATGCTTTTTATAATCCAACTTTTCTTGATCGTTTGTATGGTCAAAAAAACAAAACATATACACGAGAGGCTTTTCTTCAGAAAACCTATGCTCGGGAACGGCTTTTTAAATGCATTACTGCGATATCTATGGTCTGTACCCTTAAAGATTATGAACGCATTGTACAAGAAATGCGTCATTTAGGTTGTAGACAACTTCAAAGAAAAGTGGATGTCCTTACGATTGATAGCGGGGATATAACGCTTCGTTTGAAACCCTCTGCCACAATACCATTTAGCAGAATTACGCGAATTGATTGCCAACTGAACAATCCGGATCACAGTATGGTGCGATTTGGGAATCTTACGATTACCAATACCGGCTTTGAATCGATATGGCGCCTTCATGAACTTTATAAAGACATCTATTAAATTTTAAAATCCAACAATGATGAAAATGAATATGAAAATCCTAAGTGTATCTGCTCTAATGACCATAGTAATGGTAACCAGCTGTAAACAGGAAAAAAAACAGCCAACGGAAAAAGAGGAAACCCCAGTAGCCGAACAGGCGAAAACGACTAAAATTACCCTGGAAAAGTTAACGACTTCGCCCGCATACGAGAATGCTGCTTTGAAGCTCGATACTCCGGAAACTATGAACATCCCTGAAGCCGGGGAGGCCGATTTTGAATTTGAAGTGAAAAATTATGAACTGAAAGCACAAACCGCTGGGCCTAATGCCGCATTGTTGGCGAATTCGGGCAAAGGACAACACATCCATTTTATCCTGGATAACCAGCCCTATTCAGCACATTACGATGCTACTTTTAAAAAGGAAATGCCTGAAGGTGTTCATCACTTGGTTGCTTTTTTAAGTCGTTCATACCATGAATCTGTAAAGAATGAAAACTCGGTGGTTGTGCGGAAATTGGTGGTAGGGGATAATCCTGAAGATCTTTTGGAACTGGACATGAACGCGCCTACCTTGATTTATAGTCGACCCAAAGGCACCTATACCGGCAAGGATGCGGAGCGCGTACTATTGGACTTTTTTGTATTGAATACTACCCTTTCCCCTTCGGGAAATAAGGTGCGTGCTACCATTCAGGGAGAAGAATTCTTAATTACGGAATGGGCTCCCCATATTGTAAAAGGCTTACCCATGGGGGAGATAAGCATTCAACTGGAACTTATAGATGCCCAGGGGAATACCCTTCCCGGACCCTTTAACGATGTAACACGCACCGTCACCTTGAAACCTTAGAAAACAAAACTAAAACTGAAATCTTCAATACGATGATTATGCTTTTACGTACAAAATGGACCAAACAAGCAAATATATGGGGCAGTGCAACTAGTGCACTCTGTCTTATACATTGTTTAACAACCCCCTTGTTTTTTACCTGGTATACCAATGCGTCTGTCACTAAAATGGATTATGCATTATGGTGGAGCCGCTTGGACATCATTTTCCTAGGGATTTCTTTTTTGGCCGTATTCAGGTCGGTGACCCAAAGTTCTAAATTGTGGATAGGCTATACTTTATGGGGCAATTGGGTGCTATTGGCCTTCATCATTTTGAATGAACGATTCGCTTTAATGGAGCTTAAGGAGGAAGTTATTTTCCTTCCCACTATTGGTCTGATATTGTTGCATTTGTATAACCAAAAGTACTGCCAATGTAAAGAAGAAAACTGTTGTGCAGGTACTTAGAAAATATTGAAGTTAAATATAAACTATTCACTAATCGCAAACAATCTGTGAAAGAAGGAGTGGACCCTAATTCTGTGCACAAGAAGAATGAAA
>NZ_JBHEQA010000002.1:400504-975692 GCF_043678055.1 Spongiimicrobium salis | reverse complement strand
AAAAAGTACAAAATAACTGTAATAATCATTGGTCGTTATTTTAGGGGATGTCCCTTGTTAACGCTATTTCATTTGTGGAGCCACTCCTTTAATTTAAAAGAAATTGTTGTAACGGTAGAATAGCAAAGATTGCCAATACCATAGAGGCATATGTGTAAAAAATAATAAAGTCAAATATGAACTATTCACTAACCATAAACAATCTGTGAAAGAAGGAGTGGACCCTAATTCTGTGCACAAGAAGAATGAAAAAGTACAAAATAACTGTAATAATCATTGGTCGTTATTTTAGGGGATGTCCCTTGTTAACGCTATTTCATTTGTGGCGCCGCTCCTTTAATTTGAACGTAATCGTAGTAACTAAATAATTGAAAAATAGTGCAATTAAATGTGAAATGTTGCCAATTGACCAACCACTTACTGTCTGTAGAAAAAGGAGTGGGCCTAATTCTGTGCACTAGAAGAATGAAAAGCATCAAATAACTGCCTTTGTCATGGGCTGTTATTTAAGGGGATGTCCCTTGTTAACGCTGATTCATGTAAGGCACCACTCCTTTGATACAGATAAACAAGAAAGAAAATGAAATGAAGTAACCGCGTTGTGATAAGGGAAGAAGTATTGTATTTATTTATACTGTACTATGCTATTGTTTTTTTAGAATAATACATGTAACAACTTCTTTAGATGAATATCGGATTTTTAATTTTTTTCCAAGTTTAAAAATCTCATGTACCTCCCCTTTTTAAATCCATACCTCTTTAAAAGGTGGATAGATCACAGCACACAAATAGAAAAAAACAATATGCTAGAAGCTATTAATCTTACAAAAAATTATGGAAAGCACGAAGCGTTGAGTCGGCTAAACTTATCTGTAGATAAGGGAGAGATTTTTTGTCTGTTAGGACAAAATGGAGCAGGTAAAACAACTACCATTAACCTCTTTCTTGGGCTCATTGAGCCTACAAGCGGAGAAGCTTTGGTCAACGGGGTTCCCGTAAAACGCAATAACGGGGCCACTACCAAAATGATTGCTTATATCCCTGAAGTGGTGCAGTTGTACGGGAATCTTTCCGGGATAGAAAATCTTAACTTTTTTAGTCGTTTGGCAGGGTTCAGATACACCAATGCCGAATTGGCCGCTTTTTTGGGGAAAGCCGGACTTCAGGAAGCTGCGCACCATCTAAAACTGGCTTCCTATTCCAAGGGAATGCGACAAAAAGTAGGTATTGCCATTGCCCTTTCTAAAAATGCAGACTACATTTTTATGGATGAACCCATTTCTGGCCTCGATCCTAAGGCAACATTAGAGTTCACTGCAGTTTGCAAAGAGCTCAGTGCTGCCGGAAAAACCATCTTTATGGCCACACACGATATATTCAATGCCGTGAATGTAGGGACCAAGATAGGGATCATGAAAGAGGGGCAACTGGGCTATACCGCAAATACAAATACCATTAATGCAAACGAATTACAAGACTTATACCTAAAAACAATCTAAAAATGAGAACACCTAAAACAATACTAGTACTACTTTTGGTAATGACCTCCGCCATAGGTTGGTCCCAAGTAAACATCACGGGTACCGTGGTGGACCAACAAAATGACCCCATTGCTGGGGCGACCATAACCCTCAGAGGCAGCGAAGGCAATTATGGAAAACTTACGGATAACAATGGAAAATTCGAGCTTAGTGTTTCCCAGGGAAAATATGATTTGGAAATACGCTATTTAGGATTCCAACCCTTTAAGGATAAACTGGAGATCAATGAAGCTACTCCGATAGAAATTGGAACAATTACCTTAAATGAAGGTACCGAACAATTGCAAAGCGTTGAAGTCGTTGGTAGGGCCAGAACCGACTACAACAGTGACTATTCCTTTTCCTCCACCAAAGTGGCCATAAAGAATAGGGAATTGCCACAAGCGGTATCAGCCATTACCAAGGAGCTGATCAATGACCAGCAGGCTTTCCAAATTGCCGATGCGGTACGAACTGCCAGTAGTGTGAGCCATACGGGCTTTTATAATCATTTTAATATCCGAGGTCTTCTGCAAGCGGAGGAAGGGCAATTGATCAATGGCCTTAGAACACGACAATTTTATTTCTTACAGCCCATTACGTCACATATTGAACGCATTGAAGTCATTAAAGGCCCATCTTCGGTGACTTTTTCCAGTGTGGATCCAGGAGGTTCTGTCAATTTAGTGACCAAAAAACCACTAAAGGAAAAGAGAAATGAAATAAGTGCTACGGCCGGAAGTTTTGGCACCTTAAGAACCACAGTAGATTTTACAGGGCCTTTGAACGAATCCGAAACATTATTGTATCGTTTTAATGCTGCTGTTCAAGAAGCGCGATCTTTTCGGGACTTGGTACAAAACAACCAATTTCTTCTCGCACCTTCGATAACCTTTCTTCCTAATGAGACTACTGCTTTAAATGTAGAAATGATCTACAGTAGTGGTGTGGGGAATTTAGATCGGGGCCAGCCACTTTTCGGAGCGATCAATGGAGAATTTGATTTGAACAGTACTCCAATTTCCTTAAATGTGGGCGCTGCCAATGATTTTTATTCTTCTACCGATTTCATGGTCATCAGTAATTTTTCCAAAGAAATCACGGACAATATAGGGTTCAATGCTTCTTATATGAAACAGACCTGGGAAGAAGATTTAGCCGAACATAGGGTAGCCGGTGCTGCCGCCGTTGATATTGATGGCAACCCCATACCAACTTTGGCCGAATTACGCTATGGCGAACGCCAGCAATTTTGGATAACGGACAATTACAATGCCTTTCTTACTTTTGATTTTGATACCGGTGCGGCGACCAACAAATTGTTGGTAGGCTATGATGGTACGCGTTGGGAACGAACTGTGGGTGGAGCTTCCAATGGAGCACGTCGTTATAGAAGACTCGATGGAACGGCAACCAGTTTCAATCCTGCAGAGGCAGATCAATTTGAAACTATAGAAATTAATGGCGTTCTTGCGCCAAGGCCTAATGTTGATCATTTTAATCTTGCCGACCCCAATAATACAGCTCGGGAAACATCGGGATATATCATTTCAGAATTTGCTATCCCCGCCAACCTGACAACGTCTAACGGTATTTATCTTCAAAACCAATTTAAATTAGGGAAGTTTTCAGCTTTGTTAAATCTTCGCTATGAGTGGTACCGAGACATTTTTGATTATAAATCCAATGATGAACAAATCTTTAATAACGAAGCCTTTATTCCAAGAATTGGATTGACCTATGAAGTTTCTAATGACATTAGCGTCTATGGTTCTTATATTCAAGGATTTCAGCCCCAATCCAATACCGTAACTCTTTCTCCCTTTACAGGAGATTTCTTTTTCGCTGGATCCCCCGCGAGTTTTGATCCTTTGGAGAGCAACAATATTGAATTTGGCGCCAAAGCAGAGTTTTTGGGAGGTAAGTTGCTTATGAATGCCGCTATCTATCAGATTACTCAGAAAAACCTCCTGATCCAGGATGCTATTGACGAAACTATTTTAACGCAACGAGGAGAGCAACAGAGTCGTGGATTTGAGTGGGATATGACTGGTTATATACTGCCCAACTTACAGTTGAGTGCGTCCTATGCCTTTATCGATGCCGAAATTGTAGAAGATGATGACCCTAGCTTGATCGGAGAGCGTATAGGAGGTGCCCCTAAGCACAGTGCCAACCTCTGGAGTCGTTACGATTTTAATGCCGGGGCGCTAAGAAATTTTGGTGTCGGACTGGGTATGAGCTATAGAGACGAGCGTTTTTCTTGGTTCAGTGATCGTTTGTTATTGCCAGCTTATACCGTTTTTGATGCAGGAGTGTACTATCGTCCTACGGGGAGTGACATTCAGATTGCACTAAAAATCAACAATATGTTCAATGAAAGGTATTGGACCGGTGCGCTTTTCAGTTCTAGATTGTTTCCTGGGGCTCCAAGAAATGTGCTGTTGACCACTACCTATAAATTTTAAACCATGAAATTCTCAAACGTAAAGCTTTTTGCCTCGCATTTTTTTCGAAATGCAACACGGTCAAAAGTATTTTATGGGATTGGTATTTTATTCATACTGCTAACGGTCTATGCGGCTGTTAGCGGTATTCAAAACTATGTGTCTCAGCATGACATCCATCAGCAACATCAATTGAAAGCCAGACAAAGTTGGGAGGCCAACCCCGATAAACATCCGCATCGCATGGCGCATTTTGGAACTTTTGCCTTTCGAATAAGTTCACCTTTGAGCCTGTTTGATTATGGGTTGGAGAGTTTTACTGGAAATGCTGTTTTTCTGGAAGCCCATAGACAGAACAGCGTTAATTTTTCTGAGGCCTCCTTTTCTACAGGAACCTTGCGCTTCGGAGCCTTGAGTATGGCCTTGTTATTGCAATTGGTGCTGCCCTTGATTCTAATTTTTGTAGGATTTTCGAGCATTGCTGCCGATCGAAGGAATGGTACCCTTAAAATACTGATTGCACAGAATGCGAGTTGGTTGGACATTCTATTGGGCAAATCCCTTGGACTTTTTGGGATAGCACTTTTGTTTGTTGTACCTGTATTAGTAGTGGTTGCCATTGCATTGCTACTATATGGGGGAGCTGTGACCGAAAGCTATCTTTGGTCACGTTTCTTGTTCGTTGTTATGGGGTATATTGGTTTTTTGGGTATTGTGGCCAATGTTGTAATCTTGATTTCTGCAAGTGCCACTGCGCCAAAGGATGCCCTGCTGCGTTTATTGGGGATTTGGCTTCTGATGGTTGTATTATTGCCCAAATCCACTCAGGCTTTGGGAAGTTATCAGTATCCTACGCCTACAAAATTAGCGTTTCAATCGGCTATTGAAAAGGAAGTGATACGGAAAGGAGATAGTCATAACCCCAATGATCCGTATTACAACGATCTTCGAGATTCCGTTTTAGCGGTGCACAAGGTGAGTAAAGTAACCGATTTGCCCTTTAATTATGCAGGTTTTGTGATGCGTGAAGGGGAGAAAATTAGTGCGGATCTCTATAAAAAACATTATGCAGGCTTATTGGAGAATTATGAGAACCAAAATAAAAGCACAAGATTAATAGCCTTGATCAACCCTTATATGGCTATCAAGCAACTTTCAATGACCTTTTCGGGAACCGACTTTCTCAATTATGTAGATTTTCAGGAGCAGGCCGATACCTATCGTTATGCCTTATCCCAAAAAATGAACAACTTGCAGATGCAGTACATCAGTCCCAAAAGAGAAAGTGGTTCTGAAGGAAAAACACATGTCGTAGGTCATGAACATTGGGAAGAATTCCCAGATTTTAAGCATGAACCCATGCCTTTTAAACAGGTGATGAATGAGGCTATCCCTGCATTGGTTTCCTTGGTCTTATGGGTATTCCTCAGTATAGGACTTTTGTTGTTCACCGCTAAAAGAGCAAAAGCATTATGAAAAATAAATTGTTTTTATACCAATGTATACGTTCCAGAGAGGTGCGTTTGGCTTTACTATTAATAAGCCTTTTGGGAATCGTGGCCATCCTTATAGGAAATCAGCATTTAACCCAGCAACAGGCGGCGATCAATGAGGTGGAAGCCCACCAAAAAGAACATTTGGAACGTCATGTAGCGCTGCATAACGATGATATCGGCCTATTGCTCTATTATGTGAAATTTGCTTTTATTAAACCATCGAATTCGCTTGCGGGGCTATCCATAGGGCAGTCCGATGTAAACCCTTCCATTAATCGGATTACCATAAAAACCTTTGAGGGGCAAAAACACGATACGGATTTGATCAACCCCATGAGTTTACAGTCGGGCAATCTCGATTTTTCATTTGTGTTGATTTATTTGATTCCCTTATTGGTCATCGTACTTAGCTTCAATGTGATATCCGAGGAAACGGAAACGGGTACTTGGCGTTTGGTAGCCGTTCAGGCCAAGTCAAAATTACAATTTGTTATTGCCAAACTCCTAGTGCGTTTTGCCTTATTAATGGGGGTCATAATTTTGTTGTTTGCCATTGCCATCCTAGTACTGGACATTCCCCTAAATACGAATTTGTTGGTGATGTTTTTGCTCACGCTATTGTATATCGTATTTTGGTTTTCGCTTTCGTTTTTTGTAATTGTTTTCAAGAAGTCCTCAGGGTTTAATGCTCTGATGCTCTTATCCATTTGGTTGGGGATGCTTATCGTATTGCCTGCAGGCATCAATGCCTACTTAGCCGCAAAATACCCTGTACCGGAGGCCTTGAGTTCGGCCATTGCACAGCGCGATGGATATCATACAAAATGGGATACAGATAAGCTACCGACCATTAAAAAGTTTTACACCCACTACCCGCAATTCGAAAAATATGGATATCCTACGGAAGGATTCAACTGGCTTTGGTATTATGCCATGCAACAGATGGGGGATGACGATTCCCAAAAAGAACGGGAGTCTTTGAGTACCAAGATTGCCCTGCGGGAACAAGCCAGTAGGGGCATGGCGGCATGGGTGCCCAATATGCACATGCAATTGGCCTTGAATCGATTGGCAGGAACCAGTTCGGGGCAGCATATCGCCTTTTTGAATGCTACCGAAGCTTTTCATGAAAAACTACGTTTATTTTTCTATCCGAGCATCTTTGAATCCCAGAAGGCAGAATCTATTGATTGGGAACAAATGACACCGGAATATTACAAGCCCGATCAGGAGGTCTTGCCCATGCAGTCCCTATTGCCTTTGCTTTTAGCTATAGGCCTTATCCTTGTGGCAGCGGTGCCAAAATCGAGGAAATTATAAAGAACCGCCCAGATTATAGCTGGTGCATTACTATTTTGATGTGCCGGGGAGGCATTGATTTTATGTATTTTTGTGAGAAATTATAAGGCAATACTATGAATAAGATCATCTTCGGTATTATATTTCTTCTGATCCCTTCTTGGGTGACCGCTCAGGACGATTTGCAAGGCGCTTATGAGAGTGAAACAAGGCCATTGCGGAAAGATATACGAATTGAATTTAAGGATGCACAAAACAACCGGACTTTTTTGCCCGTAGTGTTGTTAAAGGGAAAGAAGAAAGGTCCGGTTTTTACCATGGTTGCTGGAGTTCATGGTTTTGAGTACCCTCCCATAGTGGCTACCCAGGAATTGTTGAAGGAAATCCGATTGGACGACTTGGCAGGGACTTTGGTTATACTTCCTATTGCTAATACCGCCTCCTTCTATTCCCGGACCCCATTTATGAATCCACAGGACAAGGTAAATTTAAATAATGCCTTTCCAGGAAAATCAAATGGATCCGTAACACAAAAAATTGCCCATTATATCCATACCAAGGTGATTCCCATGAGCGATGTTTTTTTAGATATTCATGGTGGGGATGCTTCCGAGGACTTACTTCCTTTTATCTGCTACTACAACAATGAAAACTATCCGGAACAGACTAAAATGGCTAAAGCGCTTTCGGAAAACAGTGGATTTGAATATGTGGTTTCCTATGCGTATACCCTAAAAGCCCACGATCCTGCAAAATATGTGTTCAAACAAGCCTGTAAAGATGGAAAAGTTGCCCTGAGTATAGAGAGCGGTAAATTGGGCAATGTTCAGGAGGAAGCGGTCCGCTTGATCAAAAATGGCGTGTACAATATGCTTCATACGATGAACATGTATCCTAAAGTCACCCAAACTTCAAATCAAAAATTGATTCCATTGAATAATCAAAAATATCTTAGAGCAGATAGAAATGGTATTTTCTACAGTAGGTATAAGGCGGGGGATAAGGTAGAGAGAGGAGCTGTTGTGGGCTATATTACCGATGAATTTGGAACCAAAATATCAACCTTTAAAGCGCCTGTTTCGGGAACCATTCTGTATAAGGTTTCCACACCTCCGGTAAATATTGATGACACCCTGATGTGCATTAGTTTTTTGGAATAATGCCAGCCATACTTCTTGCGCTGTGAAGTTTATACGTTTGTAGCCGTTTCGGGCAAATTATTTACCGATTGATCTGACTTAATATGGTAGCATCCTCAATTTTATGGTCCTCTGCCAATAAAAACGCTTTGCTCAATACTAGGGAAAGCCCTCGGTCTCCTTCAAAGGGTAGGAAGATATTTTCTGTCTTTCGATCTTTTCCCCGTGACGGAACAATGCATAGATATTGATCATTAGGTTCCATCAAGATGTTTGTACTTCCAATATGAATTTTATAGGTGCGTTTTGTGCCTTTGATTTTTAAGAATTTCCCATCAAATGAGGCGACTTTACCGATTTTTAATCGCGGTACCAGTTTTTCAAGGATTTCTTTTCTCGTCTTGGCTACTTCGGTCAAATCCCCAAAAGAATAGCTGGTCCAATAGTCCCTGTACTGTGGCAATCCACCATTATCTCTCCATTCAGGATCATTGCCCACACTGCACACCCCTACGTACAGATCCACATCCCGCATAATTTCGGACAACACAATTTTAGGAATATCAATCAAATCCTGTGTTTGGTCTTCCTTTAAAAAACGGACCTGGTCGGTGGCTACATAATTCCATATTCCCGCATCGTTAAATGCATCGTCATCATTCAGCTCATTGATCCAAAATTCTGCCGTCAATTGGTGTGCCTTAATGGTGATAGAGGCTTTCCCAGAATCCATACCATTATCGAATGCTCCTAACAACGTATACCGCCACCCTCTTAAAGCCGTTAAGGCATTAAATTGATGTTGCTTAATGATATGGGCTGCCATTCTATTGCTATAGGATTTGGTATTGATTTCTGCTTCGGTCAACAAATAGACTTCGCGGTACGCCTGCTTCAACGGCTGTTTTAATTGGAGTTCTTCCAAGCTATTTCGCCAATGGATAATCCCATCAATTTCGGCATAAATGGGATGCCATAGCCGAACTTCTGTTTCCCCTGAAATCCAAGGAATAAGTTCTCCGTGGACATCCTTCCATCCTTCATTGCTAAAGATAGCGGAAACAAAAGTATTTGATTTTTTGAACTGCCAAATAAGGCGTCTGCAAATAAAACTTACCAATCCATGATCTAAGTAATGCTTTTGAAAGTTTTCATAGGTCCATACCCTATTTTCCAGATAAGATCGGTCTATCCGATCTCTTTGGGCCGTTAAATATTTTTTTATCTGGGCCACCTCCGCTTTCACTTTTTTTAATTTCTCCTTTAAAGTAGTAGAATCTTTGAGGAATGCCGGTGCTGTCTTTTGTGAAGATCCGTCTGGTTTTTCCCAGTTTAAAGCAACTTTACCCAATTCTTGGATTTCGAGCTTTAGGGTATACGTCTTGAATTCATATTCCTTTCTACCCAATTGCAATCCAAAGTCGGGAATGGATAATTCTTCCACTTCTGCAGCGGAAACACCTAGTTTGTTGGAAGCCTCCTCTAAATATTTTATGATAAGGTTTTTGGTACCGTTCTGTTTGATCTTCAGTTTTAATCGGGATAAATGACTAACGCCTTCCAATCCCCTAGTATGTCCCAGTACATACAGACAGGCATTGCCTACGGCCGCAGCTGCAGGTCCTACTCCTGGAATTTTTCTAAACGCCCGCTCGGCAAGTTGCCCCACAAGGTTCAATGTTTTGCTATCGTGAAACTTGCAAAGACTCCATACCAGGCCCTTTAAAAATACCGAAGTCTTTTCATGCATGAATTCATACGTGCTATAGGTGTAGGTATGATTATTGTAAACTTGCTCCACCACAGTTTCAATCTCTTTTAATCCAATGACATAGTCCAACCAAGGATGAACCATGGCCTTATATTTGGCTATGCCTATGGCGTCAATGGCAGCACTGGTACTTTTAAGGTATTTTTGCGAAGGCCTGGAAGCATTGGCCTTGATGCATAAATGAAATAGGGCGTACCAGGCATCTTTTTGACGTTCTGGCAAGGTTTCTATTGCCCCATTAATCAATTTTCCAAGCCTGTCATCGGGCAGATGATAGGGCGCTGTTCTACCTTCCGTATTGTTGGTTTCGAACAGCAGTTTTTCAATTTTAACGCGTACCTTTTCTAAATCCGACCCCCAGTAATTGCGTTTTTGCGACATTTGGGGCCATTTTAGAAACTTCTCCAGAAATAATTTCAGGGAATCTTCTAGTCCTTGCTTCTTCACCAAACGTTCTATTTGCTGGATGGTGAATCCTATGGGCCAATCCACAAATCTTTTCGTATGATATTCATCAGCTTCCTTAAATTGATTTAAAATGAAGATGATCTCATCAATAGAAAACTCAAGATTGCTGCGTAATAATCCACTTAGGATTTCCGTATATGCCGCTTCCTTGTATCTGTGCCTATCATTGCTGGACCATATTTTTTTCTTATAATTTATTTTATGAAGTGCAGCTACTTGTTCGATCAAATAGAACACTAAAGCCCTTTTGGTGGCATTGTCCTTTGCTTTAATGGCTTGATAGGATAGCAGCTTCCCTAAAGAAACATTGTACCACCAATTTTGGCCGTTTTTATCTTTGTCCACTTCTAAGAGTACAGCGTTCAATAGGCTGTCGAATGCTTTGGCTGCTTTTGGGTCGGTTTGGTTTTTTTCTCCGCGAAAAAGAGCGGTGAATCGGTCTATAAAGCTCATAATTTATCCTCCTACCAATGGCGTTAATTTAACAAAGTTTACTTCGGTACTTTTACGGATCAGTACTTCTTGCTCCAAGTTCTCTACCTGTTGTTCATCGATCAATACAAAGTAGCCATTCTGCTGAAACGCCTCCCAAGCAATCAACACTTGTTTCTCCACATCAATCTTTCTTTTCCGATCCTTAAGTTTATACCCATTTAAGGTCTTTTCGGCCTGAGTAGGCTGAATCAACCCCTTAAAATACTCGGGCAACTTGTCATTATAGGCTTTAACTTCAGTTTCTACCCTTGCGGCAATCAATTCCTTGACCGTGGTTCTTTCGTGCTGTACGGCAATAGTGATTTCATGAAGAATGTCTCCGGTAAATGTGGTGTCCCTTAATGTAATTTCCATGGTGTTTAATTTTAAACGATACTTTAATCCCATACCCCCTAAAATTCGAGGCAAAATTAGTATAGCATCGGATATTGAATATAAACTATATTTTATGTTATGAAGTTCCTCATTTTCTATGACAAAGGCAACTAATTTGTGAAAACTTCCTGAGTCTGTGCTTCGTAGAACGCGTTAGCAATAGAATCAACCGGAATAAGAAGGGTTTTCTACGCTAAAAATGCGTAAAAAGTTTTTCCACAAAGTTTTGGAAATGAGTATAGGGGACTTTTAACTTCTAGGCGGAACATTGCTCACACCTCCCCTTAATCAAGATATTGGAAGCGACCACCTTACGATTGGGTACTTTTGGGATAGTTATCTGCACTTCCAGACAATCTACTTTCCCACAATCCAAACATTCAAAATGCGGATGTGCATCAATATGACCCGAAGTGGAACAACCATTACATTTTGCATACCATTTTATACCATTATTGGAAAGGAAAGAATGTAGAACACCATCATCTTCCAATTTGTCCAATACCCTATAAATGGTGGTTTTGTTCATAATCGTACCAAGACGTTTTACCAATTCCACCACAGAAATGGCCCCTTTTTCTTTGGCGAATTCGGCTAAGATGATTCCGGCGGACTGTGTTTTTCTAATAATTCCCATAGTGTAAATTTATTACAACTAAGTTGCAATAACAAATAGTGTGCTTATATTTGCAACTGAGTTGCATTAATTTAAAATTGGATGTAAAGCAGTTACTGCATTATCATCGGCATAAATTTAGTAAATGTTAGATAACCTATGAATAAAAAACAGATAGAACTAATAGGAGACAATCATATTTCTACCAGTGTAGAAACACCAATGATAAAAACGGCCTTCCAAAAATCAGATAATGAAAAAATTGAGGCGATCCAGCATCACTTCAGTAAAATAATGGAGGAATTGGGGCTTGATCTCTCTGATGATAGCTTATCTGGAACGCCTTATCGCTTCGCCAAAATGTACGTGAAGGAATTATTTTATGGGCTAGACCCGAAAAATAGGCCCAAATTATCCGTATTTGAAAATAAGTACGGCTACAATAAAATGCTTGTCGAACAGAATATTACTATAGATTCTTCTTGCGAACATCATTTTTTACCGATCACAGGACATGCCAACATCGCTTACATTCCCAAAGATAAAGTCATTGGGCTATCAAAGATCAACAGATTAGTGGACTACTATGCGCATCGACCGCAGGTACAGGAAAGACTATCGCTGCAAATTTTAAAGGACTTGCAGCGTATTCTGGATACCGAAGATGTCATTGTCATGATTTGCGCAAGGCATTTATGCGTATCCTCCAGGGGAATAAAAGATAAGGATAGTACAACCACCACCATAGAATATGGGGGAGTGTTTGAACATAAGGAAAACAGAAAAGAATTTTTAAGTGTAATTACTCATCAAAAAGCATAGACATGATCTCAGAAAAACAAGTATTGGATGCCCAGACCGCATGGGGGCAAGGCGTAGTTAGCATTGGAGCTTTAAAAGATAATAGAACAGAGTGCGAAGTGTATGCCAGTGGATTTTTAGATGTATTATATGCCTTTGAAGCAGGGACGGTTTTATTTAAACCTACCAAATGTGCCATAGAACAATTTAGACCTTCAAAAGCACAAGCATTATCGTATTTTATCGCTGGTGACGATCGTGCTTGTCAGGAAGACAAGGGCTTTGCGATACAACCTTGGACAAAGGTGCGATTTGAAAATGCGGGAATGATCTTGGACACTGATCGTGCGATTGCCATGGGAGATTATTTTTTTACCGATTTGGACGGAAATGAGGTCAAAGTAGAATATACTTTTGGCTATCGGCTTATTGAAGGGGAACTCAAAATAGACCTTCACCATTCTTCTTTTCCATATACCATAACAGAAGAAGCCGTCTAATGCAGAAATCCCTCTACCTCTTATGTCCAACAGACCACCTAGAGACAATCATAGATCATAGGTTCGGGAGTAAAAACTATTTCTATAGTTCTCTAGGTAATGCTGCGATATTTGATGCTGATGTGATGCTCGAGATCAAAGAAATGATCCAAAAGCATCACATCAAGGAGGTTTTCTTAGTATGGTCCAATGAGAACCGAATTGTTTTGGATGCCCTTGGGAATCAAAATTTTCATGAGATTCGAAGTTTGAACAACTTGTATAGCGGAATCACCCAACAAATAAAATATACCGTTTTATTGAAACAGAGCGCGAACCCGGAATTCTCCATGATGTCCTATTGCTTAAAAAAGAAAGTTGAGGAATTGCAACGGGAATTTAATCTTTTTTTCAGGGAGTCCATTAAGGTGAGAGGGAAAATCTACAACAAACAAAAAAACACATTTCATCCTATCCATGCTGATTTGACTTGTGTTGAAAAGTATTCCTTAAATTAGAGTTTTATAATCAGCAAACCAGGAAATCATAGTATGGTGGAGTACGATAGAAGAACATTTATTTCATTTTTAGGGAAAGCAAGTTTAGGTGCCGCGATACCTACCCCGTTTTTAATAAGCTGTGGAAATACCACGACACCTGCTACTGCCAAGGACGCAAGCTCCGAAGATTTGGAACGTTTGGGGCAGGTGATTATTGAAGCTTTAGCGCCCACCGATAAGGACGACTTGGTGCTTACGAAAGGGTTGACCTATGAAACCATCATTAAATGGGGAGATAAGATCAGCGATCAAGATACCTTTGGATTCAATAATGACTTTACTTGTTTTCTTCCTTTCGATGAAAATGATCCAAAGGATGGCCTTTTATGGGTAAATCATGAATATGTAAATCCGCTTTTTGTTTCTGGTTTTAATCGGCACCAATTCAAAAATCCCGAAGAACACAGGACTCGGGAACAAGTAGATCGGGAAATGTACGATGTAGGAGGGAGTATTGTACGGATCAAGGAAGAAAATGGAACATGGAAGGTTGTGGAAAATGACCCGCATAACCGGCGTATCACGGCGAAAACCCCTATTCCTTTGAACTGGGATAGCCCTGTACAAGGAGTTAGCACGGTCATAGGGACCCACAGTAATTGCTCGGGAGGCATTACGCCCTGGAGGACCTTTTTGACTTGTGAGGAAAATTATGATGCCCTTTTTGGAGAAACCACCTATGATGAAAATAATGTCGCCACCCACAAACCGAGTAGGTGGGGATGGGAGGGTTTTTATGAATATCCACCAGAGCATTATGGTTGGGTAGTAGAGGTGAATCCTAAAGATGGAAGCGCCCAAAAACATATTGCTTTGGGAAGATTTGCCCATGAATGTTGTACCCTATATGAATTGGAGGACAAACGTGTAGTAGCCTATACCGGTGATGATAAAAGTGATGAACATCTCTACAAATTTATTTCTTCAGAACCAGGCTCTTTAAAAGAAGGGATCCTCTATGTAGCGGATACGGTCAATGGAAAATGGCTGCCCTTGGATTGGAAAAGTCAGGAAGTGCTGAAAAGTACGTTCAAAGACCAGACCGAGGTATTGGTGCGGGCTAGGGAAGCTGCGAAATTATTAGGGGCGACTCCTTTGAATCGTCCAGAAGATATAGAAATTGACCCGATTACCGGAAATATATTGGTTTCCTTGACCAACAATAAGGGGAAAAACGATTTGCATGGGTCCATCTTAAAAATTGAGGAGACGGAAGGCAAGTTCGATGCGCTCACCTTTACAGCATCTACCTATATGGCCGGAGGGGAAGAAAATGGCTTTTCTTGCCCGGATAATCTGGCCTTTGACTTGTCCGGAAACCTGTGGTTTACTTCAGATATGTCTGGACGTTCCATGAATAAAGGCGCTTATCTACCCTTTAAAAACAACAGCTTATTTCTTATTCCCCGGCATGGAAAAGATGCCGGAAAGGTTATTCGTGTGGTATCGGCCCCGCGGGATGCCGAACTGACCGGCCCTTGGTTTTCCCCAGATGGAAAGACCTTATTTTTAAGTGTGCAGCACCCTGGAGAACAAACCAGGGATTTGGAAAACCCCACCAGCCAATGGCCTTTTGATGGGGATAAGATCCCTAAACCTGCCGTAGTGGCCATACAAGGCTAGTTGATTGAAAAGATGAATAATTTAAGTCGGATTGAAGGCTAGGGCAGGCGGTGCATAGAACGTTGGTACGTTCGTGATACATCCAAAGAAATTAGGGAGCGCCTTCACTTTCCAAATAGAAGAATCTATTACAATACTATCCGGACGATCGTCAACAATAAATTGCTCCATACAAACACGATATTGACCCTGCTAAACTAACGGATTTAATCCTTTAGCTGAAATCCACTATCCTTTTAGTGTAAATACTTTTGACAAAAATTGTCTAATTTTTTTACACCAAATAAAAAATTGTATTATTTATTATATTGATTATCAGTACATTAATGTTATGGTATGAAAATGGAAACAAGAAATTCAAACCCCTGAACGTATTCGTCTATTTATCAGCAACCATAACACATAAAAAAGGAGAATCATGGTACGTAATTATTTAAAAATCGCTTGGCGCCACCTTTTCAAAAACAAAGGATACACTTTTATTAATGTGGGCGGTCTGGCCCTTGGACTAGTGGTTACCATGCTTATAGGACTGTGGATTCATGACGAGCTTAGTTTTAATACCAATTTCAAAAACTACGAAAATATTGCACAGGTGCTGATGAACAAGACCAACAATGGGGAGACTCGCACCCGGTACAATCATCCCTATCCTTTAGCCGATGAATTGCGGAGCGTCTATGCGGACGATTTCAAACATGTGGTCATGAGTTCTTTCCCAGGGGATAATGTACTATCGGTGGAAGAAAAAAGCTTGAATACCTATGGGGCTTTTATGGAAAAAGATGTGCTGCGTATGTTTTCGTTTCCCATGTTGAAAGGGGATCAAAATGCGCTTGATGATCCCACTTCCATTGTAATTTCAGCCGCTATGGCCAAGGCATTTTTCGGTTCCGAAGATCCCATGGGAAAAAGCATGAAGTTAAACAATCATAGCTATGTTACCGTTAAAGGAGTTTTTGAAGACCTGCCCCAAAATGCAAACGTTTTTGATGCCCTCTCAGCCTTTTCGGGCTTAGAAGAACTCCAATTTATTGCTCCTTGGGACCTTTATGTAGCTATGTACGACTGGGTAAAAGTGGCACGTGACCGAAAACTATGGGACAATAATTCCTATCAATTATATGTACAAATAGCCGATGGGTCCAATATGTTGGGCGTGAGTGATAAGATTAAGAATACCTTATACGACCATGTTCCCGATCTAACCCAACGGAGCAACCCCCAAATCTTTCTCCATCCGATGAAGAATTGGCATTTAAAATCTAATTTTAAGAATGGGGTACCTACTGGAGGAGCGATTCAATATGTGCGCATGTTCGGTATTATTGGAATTTTTGTGTTGCTGTTGGCCTGTATCAATTTTATGAATTTGGCTACGGCCCGGGCCATGAAACGAGCGAAAGAAGTAGGCATTCGAAAAACGGTTGGATCCAATAAAAATCAATTGGTGGGGCAATTCATGCTAGAATCATTGCTGGTCACCTTGTGTGCCTTTGCCCTGGCCTGCATGCTTCTTGGGCTGCTTTTGCCCCTGTTCAATCAGTTGGCGGATAAACAGATCGTCTTTCCTTTGGCCAACCCCTTGTTTTGGTCCGCGGGTCTGGGATTAGTGCTGCTTACCAGTCTTTTGGCGGGAAGTTATCCGGCACTATATCTCTCTTCCTTCCGCCCGGCAAAAGTATTGAAAGTAACCATTCGCAGCGGGAAAACCGTGCTATCTTTCCGTAAAGCTTTGGTGGTGGTCCAATTTACGGTTTCCATCATTTTAGTGGTCGGTACCTTGGTGGTCAATCGGCAAATTCAACATTCCAAAGATAGGCCCATAGGCTATGACAAAAGTAATCTGATCATGGTTGAAAAAAGCACCGAAGACTATGAAGGAAAATACAATGCCTTGCAAGAGGCCCTGAAAAAAAGTGGGGCAGTGGTGGAAATGGCGGAATCTTCCAGTCCGTTGACAGCGGTTTGGAACAGCAACGGCGGCTATGAGTGGGAGGGTAAAGATCCTGATTTTGTCACCAATATCGTTTCTTTTTATGTATCCCACGACTATGGAAAGACAGTGGACTGGCAAATAAAAGAAGGAAGAGATTTTTCCAGGGATTTTGCTTCGGATTCCACCGGTTATATCCTCAATGAGGCAGCTGTACAGTATATGGGGCTGCAGGACCCGGTGGGGAAAACGATCCAATGGTATGATGGAGAGCATAAAATCCTAGGGGTGGTGAAAAATCTGTTGACGGAATCCCCTTTTGAAGCCGTAAAACAGGCCATCTATTCCATAAATTATAATGAAACCAACTGGATTACCCTTAAACTGGCGCCAGGGAAGAACCTAGCGGCATCCCTCTCCACTGTCGAAGGGGTTTTTCAAGGGTTTGCCACTGATGTTCCTTTTGAATACCAATTTGTGGACGAGGCTTTTGGAAGCAAATTCAAAACAGAGGAGCGGATGCGAAGCTTATCGGAAATCTTCTCCTTGTTGGCTATCTTTATTAGCTGTTTGGGGCTCTTTGGCTTGGCTACTTTTATGGCCGAACAGCGTACCAAGGAAATTGGGATCCGCAAAGTATTGGGCGCCTCTATTGGGAGTCTATTTCAAATGCTTTCAAAGGATTTTGCCTTGTTAGTATTGGTTTCTGGTCTCATTGCCATTCCATTGGCCTATTATTTTATGCAATCCTGGTTGGAAAACTACGCCTACCGTATCGGAATCCCGTGGTGGGTCTTTGGGGTGGCGATTTTGGGCGTATTGTTGGTAGCGCTTTGTACGGTAAGTTATCAGGCCATCCAAGCGGCAACTATTAATCCTGTAAAAAGTTTACGCACGGAATAGGGGATAGATAGGGTAAATTAATAATCATAGCTTGAATAATGTAAATACGGCCTACTTCCCGATACAGAAAATAACAACCTCTCATCTTGAGTGAGTTACGATAAAGTGATACAAATGAGATACAGATGCAACAATAAAACTAACTAATAGAGGTGAAAAGTTCATAATCCTGTGAACAAGATTTTTTAGCCAAGCACAAGGTAATCATCATTCAGCTTATTTTTATACTCTATAAGAAAAAAGCTTATAAAGTGATTTAGTCTCGACAAGTAAAAAATTAAAAAACTGAATCAAAGTCTTCCTTAAAAAGACCCCACCCCCAAAAAGTATTTCGTTTTCTTTTTAAGGGTCGCATCTTTTTTTAGGACTATAGAATGACATACAAGCTCAGATACTATTTTTTTAAATGAATACGACTAACAAATTACAATTCGTCAGAACGGATAAAGTAGACCTTACTAAAAGTCACTGGATACTATTAAAGAAATCTGACACCCCAAATAAACCTGAGCTAGAATTAAGAACATACACTGAGCGATTGCCTTATGATACTGGTAAGTATATCAATGGTAAACTAACAATCACCTATGCTTATGATGCTTTGCTTAAAGAGTTAGAGAATGGCTTAACTGATAACCTTATCGATGAACCTGAGGAGTGGGATGAACTTATACTATATATCAAGGATTATCGATTACCTAATACAGGTGCTACATTTTATTTTGAAAATATTGGGACAAATAAAGCTCTATGGCGTTCACTGCATCTAGATAACTCAAGAAAAATTAAATGCAATAGCATAGCTATAAATGGTACTATTGAAGGCTTAGAGAAAGTATTCATAGATGATTACAAGCCTGAGCTTGATAAAGATATATTTACAGCTGATGATTTACTTGCAGTTTCATTACAAAGTAAAAACAGTATGTAATAACGCTATACTATTCTTTTAGGTTTTATAACTCTACTAATACTGGTAGACGAGTTAGTTATTATTAGAACACTTTTGTTTACACGTTAGCAGTGTTTGTATATATCTATTGGCGTACACGTGAGCGCATAGATGAAAAAGAAAAAATAGGATAACTATTTAACGGTTTCTAATTTTTTCTTTAACTCTTCTATTTCAATAAGCTCTTTTAGCTTCTCTTTTTCTTCCTTCATTTGGTCTACTGAAGACTTGAGTTGGCGACCAAATTTAGTTGCATAAACATAGTAAGCTGACGAGATGAACAATAGTAGTACAAGTGGGAAAACTATCAAGCCCTTCTCATCAAGGTTCCCTTCTTTAAGCTCATAGATGAATGAATGAGCGAATGAAATAAAAGCTATTATTGAGGCAATAAAGATGATGCCTCCTATGATAGGAAGCAAAAGTTTGTTTTTCATATAATTTAGTGAGATAAATACTTATTGACTGTACTTTTCTAACTCATCCACTGGGCGCTTAAATACAGTCATCACAGTTCTGTGAAGCCAGTCCTTATTAATTTCGATGTTCATTCCCAACTCATCACAATACCTACTGTAAACAGCTGATTTAACTTTAGCTAGAGCAATTCGGATAATAGTATAGTTAGTAAAAGATTTTACAGATTTAGGTATGCTTCTTTTATAGTCCCAGTGTTCCTCTTTAATTGAAAGACCTGTAGAAACACTCACTGTTTTTCCTCCATCAGTAACGACACTAATTCTAACATCGTTATATTCTTTATTATTTTTCACTCGATATGCTATCTCCATAAAGTTATTTACGTTTTGTGAACCAATAATAATACAATTCAACGAATACCCCAAATATGTGTCCGATTTTATTTTGAGCTATTCACATCTTTCGGTGTGGATAAAGAGAAGAAAAATAGACGTGATAAATACCTAAAAGATTTAGGTAAAAAAGTACGTGAAGCTAGAGAAAATAAAGGCTACTCTCAGCACGAATTAGCTTCTATTGCTCAAATTCCAAAAAATCAGGTTGGTCGTATTGAACGTGGTGAGATTAACACGAGCGTGTTTACACTTCAAGAAGTCGCAGAGGCCTTAGAAGTAAATATTACTCAGCTCTTAACTAAGTGATTCAATCTCATCAAAAATGTCCTTCTTTAATTTGCTAAAAGGTAGCTTGATAAGCTTCTCATCTTCGTAGTAAGACTCAAATAATATGTGATAGGCATCTTCCTTTGTTATGCTATAGTTCCTGAATAGACTTTCAATGTATGCGTCCGAGTGGTTAATTCTCTTATTAATTAGCCCTTTAATAAGCCCCTTGTGGTTTGCGTTATATGTACCAACTATATCAAAATAATTTAGCGAACCTTCAACTAAGTCTTTTATATGCTGAGGCGAAGTGTACTTAGCAGTGTTAACTGAAGTATTAAAATTAGTGGTTTTACCAATAAGACTAGTGTAATCTAATGGTGTGAAAGCAAAATTAAAGTGCTTAACAGCATTAAGTTTGGAGTAAGGGTAAAGAATATTATGTTCAGCATCACTTGGGTCGTCATCCCCTTTATAATGAGTGTTGCAAATATTGCAACTTGGAATTAAATTATAGAATGAAAGTGCTAATAAAGGATAATCGGATTGAGGGTAATAATGGTCAAATTCAGGGAATACATTTTTTGTTTTCCCCTCTACTTTATGCGATGTAGTATAATTTCTATTACAATATGGACAGACATCAACCGATAGCGCCTTAGCTAATTTAAAACCATCGTGCATTTTCTTCTTATACTTGCGAAACCACTTGTAATTAATAATGTTATTTAAATCCATACGGAGCTCAGAGGTGTCCCCAAATTGCTCAAACAATTGTTGTTGTATATCTTTAACAATAGTCAACTCACTACCTATTATTTTTTCTTCATTTTCTATTAAAAAAACAATCAAAAGCTTAAAAGGAATTCGTCCGATTGAATTCTTTCTATCCTTATAACGTCTTTTAGCTCTTACAACAATTTTACCTTTTAATCCTTGTTGATGAATTTTTAAAGCTCGTTTGGTATGACTAGTATTAATATTAATCATTTTTGCTTAATTTTTTTCCTTAAACGATTTATCTCGTTTTCGATAGCTTCTTTGTCATTGGTAGCTTCAATATACATTTGACGCAATTTATGCTTGACAATAGGTTCATCTACTAACTCGATTAGTTTCTTATGATAGTCAGGCTCATCTTCAAACTTTACAGATTCATCGTATTCGTGACCATTCTTATAATTAATCCAGGCTATAGTTTCATTAATTTTTTTACTTGCAAAGTCACCTACTAGTCCATTATCCACAAAAAAAGAATGAGATAACAAGTCAGAAATATTAGCTCCGAAAGAATTGCTCGGTCGCTCATCATCTGCTATATCCGAAAGTATTTTTGATTTATTATTGTCACCCTTCCTCAGATAGGTTACATTATCATTAGGGATGTCAGAGAGAGCTAGAGGGTCGTGGGTAGCAAAGATTATTTGAATTGTTGGTGATATATTTTCTGCTTCGGCTTCCTCCATAGTTGAGTGTGTTTCGAGCATAACGAATAGATTGGCGAAAATATCAGGTAAAACATTAATAAGGTAACTAACGTATCGGCGTTTCCATAACGGATGAAAGCCTAAGTCAGCTTCATCCAACAATAAAATGTGATTTTTTTTACGACGAAGATGATTATACTTATTAAGTGTAAAACCGTAAAAACTACTGAATAGGTTTAATAAAGATTTCTCGCCAAAAGAGAGCCTCTTTGAAGGGGTGAATTGAAGTACCTGAGCATTGATTACTGAGTTCTCATTAAAGGCTGATATCATTAATCTATAAGCTTGCATCAGTTCTTTAAACTCAGTAAACTTAAGCGTTTGTAGGTCTAAACTTAAAACTCCCTTATCTAAGTTAAAACCATCTCTTGTTATTACTATTGTCATAGCTTTATAAAAGCTATTGATTTTAGTAAACAGCTTGATAGCTTGTTTAGCTTTACCTGTGATTTGGGTTTTTATTTCTTTTCTATTCTCTCTTAGCGCCTTAAATGTTAGTTCAATTCCTTTTTTAATTTCTTTAATTGAGCTTAATATCTCTCTATTAATAGACTCTATTGTGACTGAAGTAGGAGTGTTTAATCTTTTAAGTACTTCTTGTATACCATCCCTGAAATGCTTGAACTCATTGCTGTTAAGCTCATCATTAACAAGTGATTCGAGTTGTTTGAAAAGTACTCCTACATTATCTTTTGGCTTAGCTAAAGATGTACTAGTCTTAAGTATTTTATCTAGTCTTCTTACTACTCGGTCTTCTTTTTCATCTAACTCCGCATTGATATCAATGTCATCTATTAAGGTAAGGCACACCGTAAAATTCAAGGCATCGATTTCATTTTTAATACGCAGGTAAATATATCTGTCAATAAAGGCAATTTTGTGATTTAAAAAATCAATTAGCTTGTCCTCAAAATCTTTCTTTTTTATAAACTCTTCAAAAGTCGTATCTGGTCTTCCGTTGTACTCTGTTTGCATTGAAGTAGCGTCGATTAGCACATAAGACAGAATGTTAACCTCAAGGTTGCTAAAAAAATCCAATCCATCGTTTGTTAGATGAGTTTTATTTTCATCTCTTACAGTATAGGTTTTCCATAAGTCATCAAGGTTTAACTTTTGTGTAGATTCGATATCCCCTTCAACTTCAAAGCCGCCATAGGTATTCCTTAAGTCTCTTTTTGATAACGGCTTAGCAGATATAAAAAGCTTATCGTATAAAGGTATTTCATTATTTTTCTTTTTTAAATCTATACTCAATTCACTACTAAGAAACATTACATTTTTTTCAATCTTTTCAAAATGATAATCATCTAGTGTTTGGTTTCTTTGAGGGTTTATATTTAGCGCCGAAGAAAAATTATCAAGTTCAATGTCAGGTATTGAAGTATAGTATAACTTTGAAATATCATCTCGCGCTATTGATGTAAGTTCATTCTTTTCGTAATAAACAAATAATTGATTTTCAGATGTCGGACGTCCGTTATCATCCCTTCTACCTGTTCTGTTTTCCACTATAGGTATTTCAGTTCCATCATCATAAATAAACAAAGCTTTAGCATCATCTTTGTATTTATTTATTATCGACATTAGAGTAGTTTTACCTGTTCCATTTGCTCCAACAACCGCAGATATATTTGCTATTTTTTCACCAA
Organism: Spongiimicrobium salis; assembly: GCF_043678055.1. NCBI lineage: Bacteria > Pseudomonadati > Bacteroidota > Flavobacteriia > Flavobacteriales > Flavobacteriaceae > Spongiimicrobium > Spongiimicrobium salis. The sequence continues at coordinate 952,594 of NZ_JBHEQA010000002.1, read as the reverse complement.
AAAAATCAGGAATATAATAGTCATTTAATACCGTAGTTATTGTTATGGCATTTTTATTTTCATCAAATTCAAAGTGATATTTTTTTTCACCACCAAAGTTTATAACCTCTGGTTTGTCAAATAAAAAGTGTTCGTGAATATATATAGCTGCTAATGTCATAATAAATTCTTTTAAGCCGCCTCAGGAAGCCCTGTGATGTAGGTTTCTACAAATTTGGTAATCTTACCTAGGATGCGTTCATAAACGGTCTTACGTTGTAGTATAGAAGGTTTCTTTTCTAATGCACCTAGTACATCATCGCGCAGTGGTTCTTTCTCTGTAAAAAGGTAATCGCTTATAACTTCTTCAAGTTTTTCAGGCACTAAACTTTCAGAGGCGCACATCGCTACTAATGCTTTTTTCCGCTCTGCTGTCCAGTAAGTAGCAAATACGGCTGGTATGTCTTTTGCATCTGCTATGAGTGGCATTTGTTCTTGTATGAAGCGCTCAATTAATTCACGTTTGCTACGTAGGTGTGCTTCACCCTCTAAGAGGTCATTAATCGCTTTTTCTTTCTTAGTTTTCTCTTCTGTAGTAGTGTCCTTCATTCCAGCGAGAAGCTCTAAGATATAAGCCACATTAACCTCATCACGGCGAATCAACTCTAATTCAAAATCTACATCATTTAAGATGCTTTCTTTATAAACAGCATTGTCGTTGCGTACCTTATCGTGGATGTCTAAGTATTTACTTTTGTAGTCCTCAAAGGTTTGCTCATCTAAGGCGATATCATCAAAGGTAAAATCGGTAAATGATTGTAATACGTTTTTTATACGGATAAGCTCACGGAAGGCTTTTACAAAGTCTAACTCGTCATCTTCACTTTGTAGGTTATCTACGCTTTGAACTGTTGGCGCAATGCCTAATAATTTCGCGAAAGCGAGATTAAACTTCTGAACATAGTCTTCATATGGCTCAAGGATGATGTCTTCATTTGCATCTTTGTTAGAAAACAAAGTAATAGCTTCGTCTGTTCTTGCTTTTAGGTTTCTAAAGGCGACAATATTCCCTTGTGACTTCTCTTCACCTAATATTCTGTTTGTACGCGAGAAGGCTTGTATTAAGCCGTGATAACGCAGGTTCTTGTCTACGTAAAGAGTATTAACCTTCTTGGCATCAAAGCCCGTTAAAAACATATTTACAACCAGTAACACATCTACACGGTTTACATCTTTAAAGTCTTCACGCTCTCGGTCTTTGATACGCTTTGCAATGTCTTTGTAATAATTATAAAACGACTGCGAATCTTTAGTTGTAAACTTTGTTTTGTACTGGGTATTATAATCACCTATGTAGCTTTCTAGCTTATCTCTAGTGTGAGAGTTACCATAGCTAGCTTGAGGTTCGGCAGCTACAGGAAGGTCAGCCTCGATATAACCATTAGCATCTGAATCATTTTCGTTTGCTACATATGAAAATATAGTTGCTAGGCGCAGATTGTGTTCGCCAGCTTCACGCTTCTTTTTAAAGATGTCGTAATAGGTAGTCAAAGCATCTACGCTACTTACACAAAACATAGCACTAAATTTCTTTTGATGTGTTTTACGAGGATGGTGCTTGATGATATAGTCTACCACAGCTTCTATACGCTTAGGCGAGTCCATTACTTCCTTTTCATCTATGGCCTCTACGTCAATATCTTCTACTCCGTCTTTTTGCTTTATGGTGTTGATATATTCAATAGAGAACTTTAATACGTTTTCATCACGTATAGCATCAGTAATCACGTACTTGTGTAGGCATTCTCCGAAAAGGTCTTTGGTTGTACGTTTCCCGAACTCAGAATTGCTTGCTGCATTTTCAACAAGTATAGGCGTTCCAGTAAAACCAAACATCTGACTATTTGAAAAGAACTCAGTTATCTCTTTGTGCGTGCGACCAAACTGACTGCGGTGACACTCATCAAAAATAAAAACGATATTGCTGTCTTTTACACTTTCCATTTTTGTCTTGTAACGACTCTTACTTATAGCGTTATTAAGCTTTTGAATAGTCGTGACGATGAGCTTTGTATTCTTGATTTCACCTTTGTCGTCTTTGTAGGTATTCGTAAACTGCTGTACGAGTATGCTAGTATTATCTGTACCGTCTATACTGCCTTTTGAGAAGCTATTGAACTCCTTTGTTGTCTGATAATCTAGGTCTTTTCTGTCTACTACAAAAACAACTTTATCAACCTTTGGGAGGTCTTTGAGTACTTGGCTAGCTTTAAATGAAGTAAGCGTTTTTCCTGAGCCTGTAGTGTGCCATATGTACCCATTATGCACGCTATTTTTTACTTGATTGATAATTGCTTCCGTAGCATAGTACTGATAAGGGCGTAACACCATCAATACCTTATGTGTCTCCGCAAGTACTATATACTTTGTAATCATCTTGCTGAGGTGACACTTCTCTAGAAAGGTATCTGTAAACTCAGAAAGCTGTGTGATTTTCTTATTGAACTTGTCTGCCCAGAAGAAGGTTTGTTTAAACTCCTGCTTGCGGTTGTTCGCATAATACTTAGTATTCACACCGTTGCTTATCACAAATAGCTGTACATATTGAAATAAGCCTGAAGCAGCCCAAAATGAATGACGCTGATAACGATTTATTTGATTGAAGGCTTCTTTTAACTCAAGCCCACGACGCTTGAGTTCTATTTGTACCAACGGTAAACCGTTTATTAAAATAGTAACATCATACCTGTTCTTATAGCTTCCTTCTATGCTTACTTGCTGTGTGACCTGAAACTGATTCTTACACCAGTGCACTTGGTCGAGAAATTCAAGGTATCCCGCGCTACCATCATCTTTAGTGTACTGAAACTTATCCCTGAGTATTTTAGCTCGCTCAAAGACGTTACCTCGGTTGAGGTGATTTAATACCTGCTCAAACTCTTTATCACTTAAAGCAACTTTGTTGTGTTTTTCAAGTTGCCCTTTGAGGTTACTATACAGGTCTGATTCGTCTTTAATAATGGCTCTATCATAGCCCAACGATTCTAGTTGTGCTACAAGGTTATTCTCAAGTATTTGTTCAGTTTGCGTGGTCATTTAATTTCTGCGGTCAAATAGTTTTAGTTCAAGTGTGGCAAGGGATTTACAATTATGGTTTTTTAGTTCCGCTTTCGCGAAAGCAATAATCTTCATATAATCGGTTTCATCTTTCATCTGTGTCCACGGTACAATAGGGTAGCGCAGTTTCTTTTGAATGATTCTGTCTACAGGAAAGTGAGGCGGTTCTTTAATATCGCCTATACACCAGCGGTATTTTAGATGCAGATTTAAAAGCTTCTGACTAACGCCAAAGTTAATAGCACCATTACTTAGATACTTCTTGTATGCAGTAGAGGTTTCACAAAGCGATTTTATGTTATCTACGTGCTCTATATCGCTTGGCACAGTATTTACATATTTAGGTACGAGCACCTCATCTACAAAGCTTCTAAGAGCGTTTCTTATCTCGCTACGCATATCTTCTGAAACATTAGCACTATACACTCCTGAACGCTGAAACGCACCACCGAAGGTGAGTATCCAAATTTCGTTAAGAAGGAATTGATGTTTCATTAGTCTATAGCATTTATTTGTTTTAGATATTTCACTGCTTGTCTTCCATAGTTTTGTTTCCACTTTTCTCCAAAAGACTTGACCGCATCTTCAAATCTAACGCCTTCGTCAATTAGTCTATGCAACTCAACAGCGTAGTGTAGTTGATATAAAATAGAAGACTTAGCATAAAGGCTTATACTAATGTCTTTAAGAAGACGAGTAAATGTATTCGTATACACGAATAGAAGCTCCCAATTATCCTTTGCATTCGTTTTATTTTGCAATGCCCCAAAGGTTGTTCTAAGATGACCTAGGTTAAATATTGGAAAGAAAATTTCAGGATGAAAATACGAAGCTATCCGAATTGGGAGAGCTGAGCTGAAATGCGATATATTAAAACTAAACAAGCCCTTGCAAAACCTCATTAATTCTTCTTCATTCTTTAAGTTCCAAGCTGGCAATCCTACAGATTCAGGATAAACAAATCCTACTACTTCTTTAAAGTTAGGGTGCTCAAAACTTGTTTTAAATGCTTTCTCCCATAAACCTGTTCCAGCGAGCTTCGACTCTATACCGTACACAAAATCATAAAATAACGTTTCATTTCTTTTATGATGTTCTTTTGGAACATAAAACAACTCAAGGTCAAATCCATTTTCCTTTAGCTGTTTCTTTACTATGTTTCTTTTTCTATTAGCTTCAATTTCTCGTTCTAAAGTCCATTCATATACTTCTCTCGTGGTGGCTATAGTTTTAAACAAGGCAATAGTATCCAGTTTGTTTAGGCTTAATTCTTCAAGTGACTTTGTGGTTGTTTTTGGCTTCTTGAGCCTTGAGAAATCATCTTGTTTTTTTAGGCTGTTGTACTTATCCCAACTATCCTTAATTGTTTGTTTATTTACAAAGCCTTCATCTTGATTTGCCCATAAGTCATTAAAGATAGATTTGCATCTGCTTTCATTCTCTTGGGCAACTCGTATCGTTAACTCATCATTTTTCACAAAGCCACCTTGCGTAAGGTTTGATGAAGTAACATAAGTATCATTGTCTGTTATATATAATTTTAAGTGAACGTTGTTATTGATGAGTATTTTAAAGCCACAGTCTAACAAGTAAGATAGTGCAGGGATATTAAATGTATTAATGTTACTATCGTTAAAGCGTGTTATTATTCTTTTGTCTTTAACCTGATTAATAGTGTCGCCATCAATAATTTTCTTGGCAAAACCACTTATAAATGGAACAGCAAATAGTAAGTGCTTAACGCTTTTAACTGTACTCTTTCTTACCTCTTCGGTTATAGGATTTATAAGTATTTGTTCCCTGTTACTCATCTTAAACAAACATTTGCTGTAACAGCCCTTTTTTAAATTCCTTTGACTTCTCAATTTGTGATGCTACCTGTGTAATCTTGGTATCAATACTCGACAGGAAATCGGCGATTTTTTGTTGTTCGACAAGGCTAGGAAGTTTAACTGTTATTTTAGAAAGGTCTCCAAGATATATGCCCGGTTGAGCACCAATTGTTTTCCTCTTAAGCAATTCCCTTTGGAAACCTTCAGCTTTCATATACTGCTCAACATAAGATGGGTTTTCAGTTTCAAAGCGGAAAAAAGCTACACTTCGTTGAAATGCAATATTTTGTGTACCATCAAATCTTACTACTCTGCCAATTGTACCTACTATAGATAATAAAATATCATCTCTTTTAAGTTTATAGTTTTTATAAATTTGATTGTAGTCACTTTCTGAAATCTCCCTATCATTTTCATCATAAGACAATTTACCATTAACTAAGTTTTTCGCACTGAGAAGCAAATAACCAGACTTTGGGTAATCCTTATGAGTTGAGTGAGTACCATCTTTGATTAAACTTGAAATAACCTTTATTGATTTCTCCTCCCACTCAGGAAACCCCTTACCATCATCATCTTTAAAACGTAACTGTTGCGAGAGGAGCTGTTGCATCACGCCTTTTTTATATTGCTCAAGCAATTCCTTCTTTTGTGTAAGCTGTTCTATACGTGTATCTACAGAGGTGAGGAAGGTGGCTATTTTTTGTTGTTCTTCTAGATTGGGTAAATTGACTTTAATCTTACCCAAGTCACTAGAATTTATCGCTGGGTAACTAGAACCTGTACTTCTCAACAATACTTTATTTACAAAAAGTTCTGTATGTAACATCTGGTAAATGAATGCAGATTCATTCTCCGTTCTTAGTTGTGCATATCCCGTTGAAGAAACGTAATTTGACTTATTAAATTTAAAATGATAATTATTCTTTTGATACGGTCTGACAGTCTGAAAGATAATATCATTTGTCTTCAATAGCCTCTGTGCTCTGCTAGGGGCACCCTCTCTTTTTACCTTATTTTCGCTAACTAAAATTCCTTTACTGACACTTTCTAGGTCAATATAAATAAATTCAATAGGCAGTTCTGGTGATTTGGGATTTACCACGCATTCTTTATTTAAAGATGAATTTCGCCAATTTTTCTTAAAACCTTTAAACCTCAACTCTGGCACTAATCGCTCCTCCTTCATACTAAAACGGGGTATTAATGCCCAGCTCCTTACAAAAGCCTTCAATGGTCTGGTCATTTTCAGTAATGACTTGCTCTAAGTCGGTGAGTTCTTTCGCAACAGCTGTCAAGTCTACTAGGGCTTCTTCTTCAAAAGTATCTACGTAACGCGGTATATTAAGGTTGTAGTCGTTCTCGCGTATATCGTCTAGACTAGCTATAAAACTATATTTGTCTACTGCCTTACGTTCTTTATATGTAGTAATAATCTTTTCGATATCGTCATCACGTAGGTAGTTCTGACTGCTTACCTTATCAAAATGTTGGCTGGCATCTATAAATAGGATATCATCATCTGCCTCACGACATTTTTTAAACACGAGAACACAGGTAGGGATACTTGTACCGTAAAAGATGTTAGCTGGCAAGCCTATTACCGCATCTAGATAGTTACGCTCTTCTATAAGGTACTGCCGTATGTGTGCTTCTGCGCTTCCGCGAAAGAGAACTCCGTGTGGTAACACCACTGCCATCTGCCCATTATCGTCTAGATGGTGTATCATATGTTGCACAAAAGCAAAATCTGCCTTGGTTTTAGGTGCGAGCTTACCGTACTGGCTAAAACGGTCGTCGTTTATCTTCAACTGGTCTGCTTTCCACTTGGCAGAAAATGGAGGATTTGCCACAATGGCTTCAAAGCGTTTGTCTAGGTGTTGCGGTTCTTCCAGCGTATCCTCTTGCTTAATGTCAAAGTCACGATAATGTACGTTATGCAGTATCATATTCATACGTGCAAGATTGTAGGTAGTACGGTTGAGTTCCTGCCCGTAAAACTCGCCTACGTCGTCTACTTCTTTGGCTACACGTAATAATAGCGAGCCACTTCCGCACGTAGGGTCATATACAGATTTAAGCTTACTTTTCCCTGTTGTAACAAGCTTAGCAAGTACTATACTTACTTCTTGCGGGGTATAAAATTCCCCAGCCTTTTTACCTGCACCACTGGCAAACTGCCCTATGAGGTATTCATAAGCATCGCCTAACACGTCTATATCGCTGTTCTCCAGTTCAAAGTCTATCTCGTCCAAATGTTGTAACACTCTTGCAATGAGGTCATTTTTGGCTTTTTCGGTGCGCCCTAGTTTGGTTGAGGTCAGGTCAAGGTCTTCAAAAAGGTTGTCAAAATCGTCTTGAGAATCTGTACCCATCGTACTATTCTCAATATCTCTAAGGATACGGGCGAGGTCACCAAGGATAAAGTTATCTTCAGTATCGCTTTCTTCGGCGTTGCCACGACGGGCAATCTCGCTAAACAAATCGTTAGGGTGTAAAAAATAGCCTAGCTCTTGGATAGCATCTTCTTCAACAGCTTCAAGGATGGCTTTACCGTGTTCGGTATCGGTTTCTATTTCGCGAAAGCGTACTCCGTCTTCTTTTAAAATCTTATCAGCGTGCATCTCCATACGCTCACTGAGATATTTGTAAAAAATAAAGCCTAGTATATAGTCTCTGAACTCGTCAGCATCCATCTTACCACGAAGGGTATCAGCTATGTTCCAGAGTTGTTGGTTAAGTTTTCTTTTGTGGTCAGCAGTCATAAAATTCTTTAAACTCGTCAAGTTAAAAAAAATGAAGATTGCGACAAGAGAATTTGTCCCTTATTTCTGTTTATATATCATACTAGGCACTACGCAAGGAATTTGCTTTGTCCCTTAATTCGTTTAAGTGTTTATGCATATTTTCTAACTGCCATTCTTCAATGTGAAGTTGAGGCGCGTAACCTACTGCTTTTGTGAGCTCTTCAAGCATTATATTTTTTACAACCTCAACATAATCTATAGTTGTGGCTATACTATCGTGTATGGTAAATAGCGGCGCTTCGGGATGCTCTTTGCTTATGCGTTTGGTTATTACTTCTAATATCAAGTAACTTTCTATAGACTGAAGTAGGCACGGTAATAGCTCTTTTCCTTCTTTTTTAATAGCATTAAAGACCCTAGATACCTGTCGATACTTATGCTCGAATAATCGTTTAAAAGTTGTGTCATTTTTGTTCAAACCTCTGTATCCATAAGCACTAAACAAAACTAAAAACATAACTGCTTTAAGTTGTTTTCTTGAAGATATTTTTGTCCCTGTTTTTGCTGCAATATGCTCATTGAGGATTTCGTAAAATTGACCTGAAGTCACAGAGTCTATATATTCTTCAAAACCACTATTGATAAGGGGTTTCACAGTTTTTACTAGCATAGTGTAAGTAGAATGATGTTTATTATTTGATAGATATTTAGTAATAATTGAAAAATTTACTAAATCAATAATTTTTGATGAATTTTTGGCTTCGCACTTTAATTTTGAACTTTTTTTGTTCCAAAAATCAGGATTCAGCAACAGTAAACTTAGATAAGGTTGTGAGTTTTTGATGTCTATTGAAACTAAAGACTTACCATCGTATTTAATAACGTTTCGCATCACACTAGGGATGTTAACAATGCTGTGATGTAATCGCTTAACGTTAGCGTCTCTATTAATATAAAAATCGCCATTACTTATCTTCAATATGTTCACTAAAGTATGTTGATATTGTTTGTACGGGTGTTTGCTTACGGTCACAATCATATTTTTTTGTTCCGAGCACGCTTGGTGTCTCTAAGTGCTTTAAATTTCTTCTTTATCATTAGTTCTTGAGATGCGAATGATGTTGCTATGTTTGCATCAACTGTAAGTTTGTCGTTGAACCACTTGGTAAGATGCTCAAGTCCTCTGACTGTCTTATCTGCTTCTTTTTGAAAGAAAGACAGCTTTTGTTTTATTTTGAAGTCAGTTATTCTTGAGCATTGAATTTTACTTTTTTGATGCTCTGAACATAATCGGTATCCGATTGATTTCTTACCTGCTATATACTGCTTATCTGACTTAATTATATCGTGCTGTTCAAGGTATAGAAGGTGTGCTTTGTAATTGTGTTTGATACTTTGTAATACGCTTGAGTTAAGTGATACATAGTCAAAGTAAACATTGTCTTTTACAAGCTGAGAGCGACACACAATGGTATGAATAACGTATAGTAGAAAATCTTTCTTAAAGCCTTTAAAAGATGGCTTATGCAACTTAATAAGAGTATCGACATCAACACTAGTAGGAATGTAGATGAACATAAAATAGGAGATAAAAAAACGGTCTTAAGTGGTGTAAGACCGTCTTTTGTTAGGGTTGATAAGTTGTTTCGTTTTTAGGCTCTTAATGACTCTCCCTGAAGTTTTCTTGAGCTTGAATGTCGGGAGGCGAGAAGATTTATGCACTACGCTTTTGTGAAAGGTAGACATCCGCTTCATTATTAAGCTCTTTAAGTGTTTTACTTCTTCCTTCCTTAATCCAATCAATAAGTTCTGTCTTAAAGAAGTAAAGCCTATTACCCTTTTTGTGATACGGTATCTCACTGCGGTGACAATAACCGTATAGCGTTTGTACGCTCAACCCAGTAAGTGCCGAAGCTTCTTTAATTGAGATTGGTTTGTTCTCAACATATTGTTGAGGTTCTTTTTGTAGTAATAACTCTTTGAGCTCCTTTACCTGTTGTGTTAAAAACACTATTGCTGACGGCAGTTGCTCGAATGTAATTGTTGCTTCCATTTTGGTATCATTTTATTGTTTGATGCCGCAATGGTAGTGGTATGTTTTATGTTTTTATTGTAGTCTGTAAAGTTTGTATTTTGAGTATCTTATCTGTATTCTACTTTAGCTTAGTACGGAAATTATTGAACACTTTTTGCTCATCAAAACCGATAAAGTAGTCACTTAATAACCTCACGTATTCTCGCTTACGCCCCCTTGGGTTATAAGAGTCCTCATAGTACTTGCTAAAAATACTTATAACATCACCTTTAGTTGTGCGCTTTCTTAAGGTAAACTTAGAAGTGATTATACCTTGCTCAAATACACAGAATAAATATTCATTAAGCTCAGCTTCGTTTAGGTATCCACTACTTACGAGCTTATTAAAGAAGTAATCTCGTACTTTACTTTCGGGTAAACTATCAAAGTTGTTTTTGAAAGTGATTTCAGGTTCATACAAGACACTCTTGATACTAATGCTCAAGTCATTATTACCGACCAAACTATTTTTAAATTTTAAGTGTCGCTCAAGATTCTTTAGCATTATAAAGGCTGAATACTTACGACCATAAAATTTTTGTATTAGCGCATTATTATAGACGTCAACCACATCACCCATAGATAAAGCGATAAGCACTTCCTCATTTAGCTTTTCGTCAAATATCTCTAACTCTAGTGCATAACGAATGAATTTAAAAAACTCTTGTTCACAAAATACCCCATCAGGAGATATACATAATGAGATGTAGTTATAATGAACAGTAACAAAGTCATTTAGGTTTTTAATGGTTTCATTAACATTAATAAGGGCTTCCTCTTGTGGTAAAAATTGTAAAGAATACAAGTGGTCAACTTCTGGCTTATGTTGCTTAAAATCATTTAAAATTCTTTCCTCAATAGCTTTAGCAAGAAGCTCTATTTTCTTTTCTTGGTTCATTTATTAAAAATCTAGTTTAATACGCTCAGCAGCTTCAAACTTGCGTTGATTTGTGATTTTAGCATATACCTGAGTCGTTTTGATATTCTTGTGCCCTAGGAGCTTAGAAACAGTGTAAAGGTCTGTGCCATTGAATAGCTGTAAGGTTGCATACGTATGACGGAAGCAGTGGAATGTGATGTCTTTGGTAATACCTGCTGCGCCTATCCATTGATACAAGTGTTTATTATGGTACGCCGAATATTTAAGCCCTAAAAATACTTTTTCGTTTTCATCTTGAGCTTCTCCTATCAAGTCACGTGCTTGTTGCGAAATGGGATGATACTCTACGCCATTCGTTTTTTCTTGATTAAAGTAAACAACCCAGCCTTGTTGGTCAATATGACCTATCTTCTTCCAAGTGAGAGCTTTAATATCTGAGAAACGCAAACCAGTTAAAGCAGAAAAAAGAGCTGCCTTTTTCATTAATGGATTATTGCAATCGGTCTTAATTAAGCTATTGAGTTCTTCTAGGGTTAAAAACTCACGACGCACTTCAGGCTCTTTAATAGGGTCTACTTTAGCATTTAAATCGGTCTGTAAAATACCTTCTTTGTAAGCAGACTTTAACGATGCCTTAATTTTGTTGTAGTAAGAATGCGCAGAACTTTTAGATAGCTTTGTTTTTGAGCTCCGCTTACTCTTTGCCGTTAGAAGGTACTCTTTGTAATTTTCTAAAAACTGCTCATTTAGGTCGACAAATTTTAAAGTTCCACCTGTAAAATCTTCTAAGTAGTTTAATGCAGAGAGCCAAGCCTTATAATTTGCACCATCTCTTTTCTCTGCCAAAGTCTTGCAGTAATTTACAAAGCACTTATTACCGAGTTCCTTTAAACGTAATTGCTCTTTTTCAAAAGCTGTATAAATTTCAGGCTTATTAAGTTCGTTTTCTCTTTTTTGCCTTATTTGCTCTGCGAATTGGCGAGTTTGCTTATTGTCTTGTTTCTCAAGGGCATTTTTTGGTTTTGTAATTACATACAACCCAAGATGCTCACGCCTTGATTTCTTACCTGTCTTTGAGTTAATTATTGGGGGATAAAAATCTAAATAAAGTGTTTCTCTGCCTTTGGTAATTGATTTACTTCGTACTGTAACTTTAGTCGCCATCTATAAAATTATATTCGTTATTGTTTATTTAAAAAGTTGGTTAATACGTTTTTTTTCTACGTACGAATACTTTCCTTTTCTGAATTTTGGCACATCATTGCGTTTGAGTATAGCGTATAATGCACTACTGGATATACCGTAGATGTTAGTGATGTCCTGTATAGTGTAGCAGTCTTCTAAATCAGGTATTTCGGTCTGTATCATATCACTGTGAGTAAATACGTTTTCAATACTAGCACGACTTATACGCGTCATACGCTCTGATAGATTGACTGCTTTAATTGTGCCTCGGTCTATTAAGCGATAAACAGTTTTAGAAGAACACCCTAATAATAAAGCAACTTCTTTTACTGTAAGAAACTGTTTAGTTTGGACATTATCAATTTTAGTCGTCTTGACCGCTTTTACTTCTGTGTCACTATTGTTAAGTTTTTCATTTCTTTTACGGGCTTTATAGGCTCTTTTAGCGCAGTTATCACCGCAGTATTTAGTTACAGTAGTCTTTGCAGTGAACTCTTGACTACAATGCTGGCAGATGCGTTTAATACGTATGTTACTACTCATTTTGTGACCTTAGATTTATTTAAATCAACTTAAGGGTAAATAAGAGACATAATTTCACTCTAAAACAAAAAAAATTGTACCTCAAAAGTTGAGATACAATTTAGATACAATTCTTAAGAAAAAGAAACTATAATACTGAAAAAACAATAAGACCTCTTAAAAGCCTTTAAATACAAGTAATATGAAAGTATTAGTGAAAGTATTATGAAAGTAGTGCGTTTGTTTTTCAGCTATTATTTCCCAATACAAAAATTGGCAAAAATATTCCCCAACAGATCATCCGAAGTGATTTCTCCGGTGATTTCCCCAAAGTGGTATAGGGCCTGGCGGATATCAATGGCCAACAGATCGGCCGGAGTACCTTCATCCATCCCAAATTGTACCCGTTCTACCTCTTCCAAAGCTTTTAAGAGGGCATCATAGTGGCGGGTATTGGTGACAATGGTCTCATTATTGCGCAAGGCACCGGTATTCACCAAATTCAATAAGGCTTCTTTGAGAGTATCTACACCGATTTGCTGTTTGGCGGAGAGTAAATGTATATTGGGAATGGTGGTTTCCAAGGATTTTTGTTGCTGTGCATTGATCTGATCTACTTTATTGGCGACCACCAAAAGCGGTTTTTGCGGGAATTGATTCTTGATCTTTTCCAGTTCCAGCTGTACTTCTCCCAGCGTATCCTGTGCCATCACCTGGGCACTGTCCAAAAGAAAGACCACCACTTGGGCCTGCTTCATTTTCTCAAAGGTCTTTTGAATGCCCAGACCTTCGATCACATCCTTAGTCTCCCGAATGCCTGCCGTATCAATAAATCGGAAACCAATCCCGCCGATAGCGATCTCGTCTTCAATGGTATCCCGGGTGGTTCCTGCAATATCGCTCACAATGGCACGCTCTTCATTGAGCAGGGCATTGAGCAGGGTAGATTTTCCCACATTGGGTTCTCCTACGATGGCCACGGGAATTCCATTTTTAATGACATTCCCTACCGCAAAGGAATCGATCAAACGTTTGAGGACTTCAACGATCCGGCCCAAGAGGTCTTTAAACTGGCTTCGATCGGCAAATTCCACATCTTCTTCTGCAAAATCGAGCTCCAATTCGATTAGCGAGGCAAAATTGAGCAATTCGTCTCGCAATTTTTTGATCTCTGAACTAAAACCGCCCCGCATCTGTTGCATGGCAATCTGATGGCTGGCCGCATTATCACTGGCAATGAGATCGGCCACGGCTTCTGCCTGACTCAGATCCAGTTTTCCATTCAAAAATGCCCTTAAGGTAAACTCCCCGGCATCTGCGGTGCGACAACCATTCCGTAAAAACAATTGGATGATTTCTTGCTGAATATAGGGAGACCCATGACAGGATATTTCCACCACATCCTCACCCGTGTAGGAATTGGGGCCTTTAAAAATAGAGAGCAATACTTCGTCTAGCTTACGTGTACCATCCACAATATGCCCTAAATGCAGGGTATGGCTCTTTTGCTTTTTTAAATCTTTTTTTCGGACCGACTCAAAAAAGGGAGCCACCAAAGGAATCACATCGGTACCGGAGATACGGATGACGGCTATGGCACCGGCACCGGCCGGAGTAGCTAGGGCAATAATGGGTTCTTGTGCAAGCATGGGACAAAAATAGGCAAAACCTTTATTTTGGCCTTAAAGAACGGATACGTTAAAAATATCGGCTGAAATCCTAAAGTTTTTTATCTTGGCCCCAAACACATAAACCATTATAACATGAAGTACATTTTAACCTTACTATTGGTATGCTTCCTAGGGACGCTACCATTACAGGCACAGATGGATGCTGCCGACAAAAGAGAACTGAAGAAAGCTGTTAAATTAGTCGAAAAAGAAATTAAAAAAGAAACTAAAAAGGCAAAAAGAGAAGCAAAGCGGGAAAAACGCAAAGCAAAAAAGGCCAAAGCGGCGGCCAAAAGGGAAAAGGCGATAAAAAGCCAAAAAAAAGCCATTCAAAAAGATAAAAGGAAAATGGCCTCCTTGAAACGAAAATTGGAAAAAGGTCAGGAAAATGGCAGCTTATCCCCAGTGGAGATTACAAAAATCAATGCAAAAATCGACAAGTTGAGCGAAAGTATTGCCCGGCATCAACGGCGGCTTTCCAAATTGTAACATGCCCTTTTTTCCATTTTTGCTGTAACATTTTAAGATAAAAAGCTACCTATAGGCATCAATCCTTAAAATCAATCAAAAAATGGAAATCATCAATCAATCCACAAAAAGAATCGATAGACCTTTATTGACTATCACACATTTGAGTCAATTAATCACCTTTGTCACAGGCTTTGGAGGACTCATCGTTCCACTCATTCTATGGCTTACCCAAAAGGATGTAGTAGAAGATATGGATGAACATGGAAAGTCTATTGTAAACTTTCAATTGAGTCTTATCTTATATGTTATCATTGGTATCCCTGGGATTTTATTATTTGGTCTGGGCATCTTATTCCTGATTTTTGTAGGAATCATCAGTTTTGTCCTTCCTATTGTAAATGCCATACGAGCCAATAATGGAGAATCGCCGAGTTACTTTATGACCATACGATTCTTTTAATAAGTCACAGGTCTATTATGTAGGTGAAAATAGGAGTAGTTAGAGGAAACTCATTATAGCTGATGTATAAAGAACATAGGCTTGTAAAATATACATTAAATCGTCTTTAAGGCACAGAACAGTCATGAATCATGAAGCCTTAACGACGATTTTTTTATGTTCTTTTTTGGGTAAGCAATTGTTTAGCTACAAGGAATTGATAGCCCAACCAGCTTACAATACCCATAAACTTTGCACCATCTTCAAACAGATAATGCCATTTTTCAGAGAATTCGGGGAGCATATCGATACCTACAGATAACCCTAAAAATCCTAAAAACAGCCCTAAAAAGACATAGTTGGTCGATTTTAAAATGATTTTTCTAAAAGAAATGAGATACCCCAGAATATTAAGGATATAGGCTGCATATACTACTTTCTCATCAATGCCCAATACTCTGGGAACAACCTCTTCGTGCAATAAAAACATATCGTCCAAGAGCAATAATAATCCCAACATCCCTCCATAAAGTACAAATAAACGTTCGACCTTGGACGAAGTTGACGAGGTTTTCAAGATGACATAGGTCAGTAAACAAATAGCAACGGAAAAACTCCAGACAATGGCCCCAAGATTGGAAAGCACGCCGTAGTAGGGAGAAGATGCGGTAATAGCGGAGGGGTCTCTGGTCAAATCCCCAAAATGGACGTCGGCCTTAACACTAAAAATCACGAGGCCTATAAGTAGTACAATGGCCAGAAGGTAGAACCCTAAGAACCATGTTCTATCTTTGAAGACCAAGGATGATATCGTTTTTAGCATAAGGAAGAATACTATATTGGCAACGGATAAAATAAATGCCTTTTGTTTAAGATATTTACCTAAAATTAAAGATAAGATAATGTTTTCTTAAACAGAATAAAAACGAAATGGGAAAAATGGAATTCAGGATTTTTTCGAGCAAAAGCACGTTTCATCGATGAATAGAGCCATATTCAAGGAAAAGTACTACCATTATAGCTAAGTCTTGAAAGTCAGAAAAATTTAGAAATCCTTCTAATTGTTCAACATCACTGGCATGACGAGCATAGTTACATTTTCCCCTTCATCCAAGCCATCTACAGGTGTTAGGATTCCCGCTCTATTGGGCAAACTCATTTCCAGAGAAACTTCATCGGAGTTCAAATTGTTCAACATTTCCGTTAGAAACCTGGAGTTGAACCCAATTTGCATATCGTCGCCTTGATACGCACAGGTCAAACGCTCTTCCGCTTTGTTACTATAATCAATATCCTCTGCAGAAATATTCAATTCGGCCCCAGCGATTTTGAGTCGAATTTGATGGGTAGTCTTATTGGAAAATATGGAAACACGCTTTACGGAACTCAAAAACTGATTTCGGGCAATAGCCAATTGATTCGGGTTTTCTTTTGGAATAACCGCTTCATAATTGGGGTATTTTCCATCAATCAACCTACAGATCAATTCGGTACTGTCAAAGCTAAACTTGGCATTACTATCGTTATATTCAATAGTAACATCGGTCTCACTGCCCGCCAAGATGCCTTTCAATAAGTTCAAAGGTTTTTTAGGCATAATGAACTCTGCAACTTGTGAGGCGACCACATCGGTGCGCTGGTATTTTACCAATTTATGGGCATCGGTAGCTACGAAAGTAAGATTCTCGGTAGAGAACTGAAAGAAGACACCGCTCATTACCGGTCTTAAATCATCATTTCCAGCAGCGAATATGGTTTTGCTGATCGCCGTGGCCAAAATATCTCCGAGCAAGGTGGTAGAACTTGGATTGGAAAGCTCAATAGCCTTTGGGAATTCAGCACCATCTGCATAGGCCAGGGCATATTTTCCATGATTAGAGCTTATTTCTACCGTATTATTATCCTCTACTACAAAAGTCAAAGGTTGTTCCGGAAAGGTCTTCAAGGTGTCCAATAACAAACGTGCCGGAACAGCAATAGTACCTTCATGTTCGGAATCCACTTCTAAAACAGAACTCATCGTCGTTTCCAAATCAGATGCCGAAACGGTGAGTTTGGTCTTGTCCAGATCAAATAAAAAGTTATCCAGAATGGGAAGGGTGTTACTATTGTTGATCACTCCCCCTAAAACCTGTAATTGTTTCAGTAAATACGTACTCGATACTATAAATTTCATTCGTTATATATTTTGTGCCCTAATCTCTTCCGATATGATCTCTGGAAAACTGTGAATTTTCCATGATGTTCTGTTTTAAAAGTAAGACATACTTTAAAACAAAGATATTTTAAATGTCCTTTTTAAGGAAACAAACTTATTAACACTTATTTGCTGTACTTTTTCCTGCGATACAGGCTAAAAAGAAGGCCAACCACGCAGGTCAATACTACCGGAAGCCCAATATTTAGGAACTGCCATTTTGTTTTTTGCGCTACTACTTTTTCCTGATCAAGAAAAGGTATCGCTACTTTTTTGCTGCGAATGTTTATAAGTCCGTTATCCTCTAAAAGATAATTCATGCTATTTATCATAAATTCTTTGTTTCCATAGAATTTATTGGTCCATTTATCATAACCCAATTCCAAAGGCCTTCCTTTGCTCACTTGATTTTTGATGATATCCCCATCGGCTACCACCAACATTTTATTGGCAGCTCCTTGATTCAGACTCCCCTCAAGGGAAACCGGTTTGCTTCTGTTGGTGAAAGCGGAATTGAATTCCCCTTCAATCAAAACAGCCATAGGTTGATTGCCATTGTTGTATGTAGTGCGATCTGGTGGTGCATTGAGAATATCAAAACTGATTCGTCTTGGGGCTGCATCGACCTTGGACAAGGGAGAGCTCCTATAGAGAATGGTTTTTGTGTTGGCATTGCGCAAGGTGTCCAGGGTATTGGCAAATTGAAATTGCAATGCCTCTAAATTGGTATTGATGGGGTGATCGTTCCTAGAAAACACTTTGGGGTGATAGTACCAAGGAACGGGACTGTATTGCGATCCATTTCCTTCGCCTTTGGCCAGGATAATTTCGGTAAAATAGAGGTCATTCACCAAAACCGGATTAAAGCGCACCCCATATTTAAAAAAGAAATCCGTTAAATTTAAATCCCGTGGAACCGCAAAAGTGCTGCCGGTTTCATTATAGAGACTATCCAATTCGGCGCTCACTTGATCAATAAGCCACATGGATTTCCCTCCCTGTACAATATATTGATCCAATATATATTTTTCGGCATCGGAAAACGCTTCCGTAGGTTTTGCGATCAAGGCCAGATCAAAATCACGAAGTTGATCAAAAACCTGCTGCGGATTACTGCTTACAGAATCTAAGGTAATCGCACCAATATCGTAATATTCGTTTATGGTAGATAGGAAATCGGCCATAAAAATGTCTTCGAGTTCCCCATTTCCTTTAAGGACGGCCACTTTCTTTTTTTCCGGGATATCCAATTTAGAGAAAGCATCCGAAAAGGCATACTCCAAATGTTGTACGGAATTGTTCACCAATTCTTCCGAGGAAGCTCCCAACTTATTTTTTAAGAGCGACACTTTTACGGTAGTACTATCGCTATTCACCATGGCCCAGGGGAAAACAATTTCTTGGGAGACTTTCCCATTTTCTTCTACGGTAACATTGGCGGGAGTAAGGCCTATGCTTTGCAACTCTCCAATAACTTGCTCTCTATTGGGTTCCTCGTCCAAGGGAGAGAAAAAGTTAAACTTTATATTGTTGTTTTGCGAGGCAAATTCTTCCAGGATTTGTTGGGTTTCTACCTTTAACCGGGCAAATTCTGGAGGCAGGTTTCCATCCAACAATACATCTATGATAATGGGTTTTTCAAATCGATCTACGGTAGTTATGGCAGATGGGGATAAGGTATAGCGCTTATCTTCCGTAAGGTCGAAACGCGTATACAAAAGACTTCCAAGAAGGTTGATGATGACGAATGCGATTATGGCAATCCCTATGGCCGAACTTTTCTTTTTCATTATTGATTATGATGCTTAAGTTGGGTTACTGTCAAGAAGAGAAAGAAAAGGGTCATGCTCATAAAATAGAGCAGATCACGTGTATCCATAACCCCCCTGGCAATACTTTCAAAATGGGCTTGCATGCCCAAATTTTGAATGGTCAAAGCAACACTTCCAGAATCTATTAAAGTGGACAATCCCTGAAATCCATAATACAATAAGAAACTTAGCACCATACTGATGATAAAGGCCACGATCTGGTTTTTGGATAGGGTAGAGGAGAACAGGCCAATGGCAATATAACTGGTCAAGAGAAAAAATAGACCCAGGTAGGAACCAATGACAATACCACTATCAAAATTATTGACCGTAGTACCCAACTGACCAACAGTATATACGTACAGTAAAGTGGGCGCTAAGGCGATCAAAGCCAATGCCAAGGTTCCGAGGAATTTCCCAAGGACGGTCTGCCAAATACTTATAGGTTTAATGAACAAGAGTTCCAAAGTCCCCATTTTACGCTCTTCCGAAAAACTTTTCATGGTAATGGCCGGAATCAGGAAAAGAAAGACCCAAGGGGTCAATAAGAAAAAATTCCCCAAATCGGCAAAGCCATAATCAAAGACATTAAAGGGACCTTTAAATACCCAAAGAAAGAGTCCATTGAGCGTCAAGAAGAGGCCAATGACCATATATCCAATGGGTGAAGTAAAGAAGGATTGAATCTCCCGTTTAAAAATGGCTAACATGTATGAATCAATTAAGTGATACCTTTTTATTGATGCTCCAAGCTTCCGGTTTGCCTGCAAACAACAGTTTTGTTTTTTTCCATATTCCCTGGAACAAGTCACTATTTCGATACGCTTGTAGGCTATCCTCCGAATCCCAGTAGCTATAGGTGAAAAAAATGGATGGATCATCCCGATCCTGATATAACTCTAACAGGGAACAACCTTTAAAATTGCGAATGCGATGCTTGTTTTCTTCAAAGTTTTGCTCAAAACTAGTAATATTTTCTTTTTTAATGATCAATTTGACGATTCGTACCAACATTTACTTAAAATTTATAACAATGGTATCCCTAAAATCCAACCCGAGCAAGGTGGCTGCTCCTCCAACGGTATTGAGGTCACTTTTATAAATGGCCAACTCTATATAGTCCGAAGAGTTGAACAAAGCCAAGAGATCTCCGGCGCCTTTACGTTGATTTTTATCCAGGGAAAAATTTATGATATCCCCATATTTATGGTGTATGGTATTAATTTTTTTGTTCCTGGCGTTCAATTCAAAAGGGCGGCCATTTCTATACGCTTCAAATAAACTTTTTTGAATATTGGTCACCACATTCCCGTAATTGTCAATGTAAATGACACTGCCGATGATGGTAGCTCCATTATCCGTAATTCTAGGAGCAAATTCACGCAGGTCTTTGAGTTGGGAAAAGGGCTTCCCAACAACCTCCAAAGTGCCTCCTCTTGCAATATGGCAAGCCACCTGTACAAATACATCCAATACAGGGAAAGAACCATGAAGTGGATTGGGAATATTGATTTCCACGACTTTTTCCGGTTGTATTTCGGCGGTGATCAAGCAGATTACACCATTGTTTGCGCTGATAAAGTAATGTCCGTCTACCAAGACCGCAATATGTTGGTTTTCTACTGTAGGTTCAGAATCCACTCCAACGATATGAATGGTACCCTCAGGAAAGGCTTTGTAGGAGTTTTTAAGGATGTAAGCACACTCATGGATATTGAACGGACTTATATTATGCGAAATATCAACAATTTTAACATCGGTCAGCTCGCGATAGATAGTCCCTTTTATAGCACCTACGAAATGATCTTTATGTCCAAAATCTGTGGTTAAAGTAATGATTGGCATGCAACACTGTTGATATGTTTTTCCTTGTACAAACCGATTTTTACTTAAGTTTGTTGAACAAAATTACACAAAAAAATAGCGAACGGAAATTTTAGGATGACTCAGTTTAAAAACTAAATATAGTTGTCTGAATAAGAACAAGTTATTGAATAAAAAAGTAGTCTATTGGCGACTATTGAAAAATTTGATGACCACAAAACAAGAAGGTATTGAACGAACTTATAATAGAACTTACGGAAATTAGTCCAAGAGAATTTTTTGGACATCAGAATTCCAATATTGATATTTTAAAAAAATATTTTCCCAAATTAAAAATTGTTGCCCGGGGCAGTAAGGTAAAAGTATATGGCGATGAGGAACTTTTAGAGGAGTTCGATAAACGTTTTGATATGCTCACTGCACATTTTACGAAATTCAACAAATTGGATGAAAACGCCATTGAACGGGTATTGACCAGTAATGGGAAAGAAGATTATGAATCTTCTGCCAGTAGTGGGGATGTGCTGGTACACGGCGTGAACGGAAAGCTTATCAAAGCCCAGACTGCCAATCAACGGAAAATGGTGGATGCCGCTAAGAACAACGATATGGTCTTTGCCATTGGACCGGCGGGAACGGGAAAAACCTATACGGGGGTTGCCTTGGCCGTGAAAGCACTAAAAGAGAAACAGGTAAAACGAATTATCCTGACCAGACCTGCGGTAGAAGCAGGAGAGAATCTTGGATTTTTACCTGGGGATCTTAAAGAAAAATTAGATCCCTATATGCAGCCTTTGTATGATGCTTTACGGGATATGATTCCTTCAGAAAAGTTAACACACTTTATTGAGAATGGAACCATACAGATTGCGCCTATGGCATTCATGAGGGGAAGAACCTTGGACAACGCCTTTGTAATTCTTGATGAAGCTCAAAATACTACCCATGCCCAGATGAAAATGTTCTTGACACGAATGGGGAAAAATGCAAAGTTTTTGATTACCGGAGATCCTGGGCAGATCGATTTGCCAAGAAGAGTGATTTCTGGGTTAAAAGAGGCCTTATTGATTCTTAAAAACACCGAAGGTATCCGCATTATTTATTTGGATGATAAGGATGTCATTAGGCACCGATTGGTGAAAAAGGTGATCGATGCATATAAGACTATAGAACATCAAAACTAAGGAAGAATAGATGAGTGACCATACGATTATAGCGACGGATTTTAAATTTCCGGGGCAAAAAAAAATATATAAGGGAAAAGTAAGGGAAGTATATCATTTGGACAATGACCTTCTCTTGATGATTGCCACGGACCGTCTCTCCGCATTCGATGTGGTAATGCCCAAAGGAATTCCTTATAAAGGACAGATATTGAATCAGATTGCCACCAAGATGATGGAGGCCACGTCAGATATTGTTCCCAACTGGTTGATCGCTACCCCAGACCCCAATGTGGCCATTGGCCATGCCTGTGAGCCCTTTATGGTAGAAATGGTGATCCGAGGCTATATGTCCGGACATGCGGCAAGGGAATACAAAGCGGGAAAAAGAATGTTGTGTGGTGTGCCCATGCCCGATGGGATGAAAGAAAACGATGCCTTTCCGGAACCGATCATTACCCCGGCCACTAAAGCCGAGAAAGGAGATCATGATGAAGATATTTCCAGAGAGGATATTTTGAAAAGAGGAATTGTTTCGGAGGAAGATTATGTCATTTTGGAGCAATATACTAGAGCCTTGTTCCAAAGAGGAACGGAAATTGCCGCAAAACAGGGATTGATTCTCGTGGATACAAAATACGAATTTGGGAAAACCAAAAACGGGGAGATTGTCCTTATTGACGAAATTCATACCCCAGATTCGTCACGTTACTTTTATGCCGAAGGCTATACAGAACGACAAGAGCGGGGAGAAGCCCAAAAACAACTTTCCAAGGAATTTGTGCGTCAATGGCTGATAGCCAACGGATTTCAAGGGCTAGAAGGACAAACGATACCCGAAATGACCGATGAATACATCACTTCCGTATCCAATAGGTATATAGAATTGTATGAAAATATCACGGGAACCCCCTTTATAAAAGCGGATATCTCCAATATTGAGGCGCGTATTGAACAACATGTTCTAGATTATCTCGCCTAAAACATCCCGTAAAATACAAGTTTTTGGGTATGGCTGTGTTTTGACAGCATCCGAGAAAGACTAAAAAAATCAGCCCCGTGACACTAAAGTCACGGGGCTTGTTTTGGATAGAGCATATGTAGGGTTGCAATATCCTTTTTATTCGATCGTAATCTTTTTGGTATAGGATCCAGCCAAACCATCGACCCTCATAAGATATACGCCTCGGGTTAAGTTCTTTAAGGAAAACTGATAGGAGGCCTGTTTCATATCCACTTTTTCATATTGTACCAAGGTTCCAGTCATAGAAAAGAGCGATAATTGATAACTGCCTTCCGCTATGCCTTCTAGGCTTATGGTTTCCCCGGATTTCGCAGAATTGGGATAAACTATAAAAGCCTTATCCTCATCGATAATGGTTCCTAAGGCCGTTGCCTTGTAATTGGCTACCTTACCTTGAATTACTTCCGTAACAGCAAGTGAGAAAGTTTCGTTTTCTTCAATAGTATTATCATCCCGCGTGGGTACTGCAATGGTCTTAGAGGTTTCTCCCGGTTCAAAAGTAACAGAAGTATGATCTAATACATAATCGTTGTTATGGGCAGAATTATTGGAAAATGAAATATCCAAAGTAATGCGCTCATTACTTTGTTGACTTAATTGGAATACAAAATCCATAGGTTCTCCTTCCACAGCGGTTGCATTGGAAATGCTCAGGTTGGGAAGGGAACCAAGAGCCGCTAAATTTCCGGAACAAGTAGTTTCGGGTAGCGATAAATTCGTAGCGGTACTCGTCGCAGCATCTTTGCTCAAAACAATTCTATCGATAAAATGACGATTCGACCTTCCTGATATTTCCATAGTATACACTCCAGGCTGATCAAAGGTGACAAAAATGTTATGTCCCCTTCCATCATTGGTAAAGGTAGACCAGGTCCAATTGGTAGTGCCACTGGAATAGACTTTAAACCATCCATCAGCACCAGAACCTTGGGCTACAGGATTTTTTCCACTTCCTCTTGGATATACAATGGAACCGCTAGAATTTCTGGCGAAGAAATCGTCCGCATCGGGAAAACGTAACCAACTATCATTAAAATCAGTGGTACGGGTACCTTCACCCACTTTATTTCTCCATTGGAAACGGTAGGTTCCAGGGTCGTTTATGCTGATAGCTACAGTAATTACCCCATTTCCAGGAGTATTAAAGTTGTTGCCGCCTTCCCATTCCAAATAACTATCCCCGGAAAAACCTGAGGTAGCTGTTTCTCGCGACCATCCTGCGGGGAAATTCAAATTTTCCGCTTCTATGACCACAAGGTTATTTTCTTCTACATAATCTGCCTCGCAATCTGCCTCCAAGACCTGCACTACGGCATCACTTAAAAGATTGGTGCCATCTTGTGTTACGGCCGCAATACGTACCACACCTTCCCGACGTGCTTGTACTCTTCCATTTTGATCTACGGTGGCAATGGCGCTATTTGCAGAAGACCAAAGCAGATTTCTGTTTGTGGCGTTGGAAGGACTGATGGATACACTTAGTAGCGTACTTTCACCGGCATTCATGGTAAGGGATTGCGGCTCCACCCGTATTCTTGTAACGGGAATACTGTTGTTTACAACTTCAAGGGAAGTCGTGTCAACAAAACCACCGTCCACGGTTCTACCCGTAATGATGACGTTACCTGCTGCGATTCCCGTAACCCTACCATTTTGATCTACGGAGGCAATATTATTGTTGCTACTGCTCCAATCAACACCCTGGTTTGTGGCATTACTCGGACTAATTTGAGCACTGAGGGTGATACCTTCTCCTTCATTGATCGAAGCCGTATCTGGACTGGTCGAAATTCCACTTACCGCTACCGTGTTTTGGGGGGCATCAAGGACTTCTACTTGGGCATCGCTCAATAGATTGGTACCATCCTGAGTTCTTGCGGCAATCCTGACATTACCTTCCCGAATAGCTGTAACTCGTCCATTTTGATCTACAGTGGCAATAGCTGGGTTGGCCGATGACCATAATAGATTTCTATTGGTGGCATTGCTAGGACTTATCTGAGCACTCAAATTAACGGTATCTCCTTCATCTATACTGATTGCTTGTGGATTTACACGAATTCTTGTGATAGGAATTAAATTTTGTACTGCTCCATTTACAGTGACCGTTGTGGTATCTCCAAAACCTCCGTCAGCGGTAATAACACCTATTGTTGCCGTTCCTTGCTGTAGGGCAACAAGTTGTCCGTTCTGATTTACTGTGACAATATTGGAATTGCTAGAGGACCAAGTAATATCTTGATTGGTGGCATTGGAGGGGAAAATTTGGGTAGTGAGATTGGCACTCTCTCCTTCGTCCAGGGATAGGGAGGAAGGGCTTAAGACAATACCGCTAACAGGAATATCATTTTGTGGCGCATCCAATACCGTGATGACCGCATCACTGACAAAGTTCCCATCTTCACTTCTTGCCGCGATACGCACTGTACCCTGACGAATCCCCCGAACGTTACCATTTTGATCGACCGTAGCAATGGCATTATCGGCCGAAGACCAAGTTAGGTTTTGGTTGCTGGCATTACTAGGGAAAATTTGGACACTTAACGCAAGTGTATCTCCCTCATCTACGGCGCCATTCTGTGGTGTTACCCGAATTCTAGTGACCGGTACTTCGGGATCATCATCAGGTGCATCATCCGGCGTACAAAGCGTTTCTTCCAAAGCTAAGTTTGTAGCTGCACCGGCGTTCTTGCTCAAAGTAATTCTATCAATAAAGTGGGAATTGGATCGCGCCGAGATTTCAATGGTATATTGTCCGGGATTATCAAAAGTAACGAAGATAGGGTATCCGGAACCATCGTTGGTCAAAGAAGACCAGGTCCAATTGGTGGTACCGCTCAAATATACTTTAAACCATCCGTCCCTACCAGCACCTTCGGGATTTGGTGTTCTTCCACTGCCATGTGGATATACAATGCGTCCATCCGATCGTCTTCCGAAAAAATCATCAGCATCGGGAAAGCGAAGCCAGCTGTCGTTAAAATCGGTACTGCTAGTGCCTTGTCCTACTTTACTTCTCCACTGAAAACGATAGGTTCCAGGGTCATTGATCTGGATAGTGGCAGAGATTACACCTTCTCCCGGGGTATTAAAATGATCTTCTTCATTCCAGGTAATGTAACCATTCCCTGTAAATCCACTATCGTTGTCCGCTACGGCCCAGCCTGAAGGAAATTCTAAATTTTCAGCTTCAATCACCACCAGACTGTTTTGTTCTACGTAATCGGTAGCACAATCTTCAGTATCGGGAACCTCATTGGTGTCACTTGTTTTTTCGATCAGCACCACCCAATCTTGGGCACTGTTATTAGGGGGCGTACCAATATTTCGGTTACCACCGGCTCCAATTTCGGAAACGCTTCCGGTTCTGAGACTTCCTCCATTTCTTGGGTCGAACCAGCGTACGCGATAGGTGCCATTCGCGGCAGATAAATTGAGATTGGTAGAACCACCATTGGGCAAATAAATGGCATATAGCTGATCGATATCTGCTAACACATAATCCGATGAACTTGAAGTAAGCTCATCATTGGATTCCATTTCCCAAAAGGGGAGGTAGGTATTGAAGAAGTTCAGGGCAATTCGGGCATCGTTCCATTTGGTCTGTCGACTTCTAAAATCTTCCGCAGTTAAGTCGGTTTCTCCCGTAGAATACCCAAAGTAATATTCCACTCCGGCACCTCCGGCCATTAATGTTCCCCAAAGTACTTTATTTCTTGTATCATTTCTGTTGTCACCGACAGTTCCCCTTGCTCCATTAAAATTGGCATCTGTGGTTACACCGCGTTCGGCATCTCCTTGTTCATCATTGGTGACAACCCACTGTTTTCCGGAATTTCGAGAATCCGTGATCCAACGTTTTACATCTTCATGGATATCATTGATTTGAATTTGAAGAGAAGGACCTGTTAATTCACTTTGATTTCCTAATAAAGGCGTGAACAAAAAGTTTTGATGAGCCCTTTCGGGGTAGGAGTGAATAACCATATGGTGATCATAGGGATCTAAATCCCGAATGTATTGGGCATATGCCTTTACGCGTGAATTATCCCGATCACCCAATTCTTGAAAGTCGTACAAATCATGTTCCTCTCCCAAATTCCAATTTAACATCAAATGATGTCCAAAACGGGCAATGAGTTCTCTGTAATACAATCTTCTTTGGGTACCCAATTCCCCACGATCCAGTAATTGATCGTTTTCCGTCTCTTGCGTCTTAAAATGTAGGAACATACCCTTAGTTTCGGCATGGGCAAACAATATTTCCCATTGCTCTAATTTAGATACGTCATAGCGTGTTCTATTTTCTGCATCTGAGCCAGAATTTCCGTCTAAGGCAGAACTAGTAGTGGCTCTCCATGGCCATACATCATTTCCATCTCCAATGACATTCATGGTGATAAAAGAAAAGGCATTCATCCCATTTTCGGCCAAATAATTAATAGCACCTATAATTTCGGTACCATCTCCACCTTTCCAGGAAGGGTCTCCGGAATTCCAATCCCCTCGATGTGGAGCCCAACTTTTAATGGCTCTGGTATTATCGAAATCTTCGTAAGCAAGCATGTTTTCAGGAGAATCGGAACCCGCTTTTAAAAAGTAGTTTCCGGTTTCCTCAAACTTTAGATAACGTTCTCCAACATAATTCAGTCGCCCTCTTGCTCGGCTATCAGGGAAAGTTTTATTGCTATTTCCAATAGTAAAGTCCCCGGTAGTACCATTAAAGGAGGTCGCAGAACCTGCTGTTGGACTTAAGCTGATGGCTACGTTGGTCCCTTGCCGAAAGGAGGTATTATAGGTCCATCTTCCCGTTTCGTTGGGCGTAAAGCGAACAGCCCATTGATTTCCCGAAATGGCACTGGTCTCCGCAGCATTTCCATCCGCAGCAAAGAAACCGGGAACCACAAAAGTGTTTCCACTAGGACTGGTAAAAGTGACATTCAATCTATAATTGAGAAAGGGATTGTTGGAACTCGCTTCCGAGCTGTTAGGACCATTAAAGCGAAGGGTTACGGTATGCCATTTCCGGAGTTCACCGGAAATGGTGACTTGGGAGAAAAGGGTGGAAAAAGAAAAAAATAATAAGCATGCAAAAATCGAGGTTTGTAGGGTTTTCATTGTTGTTGTAGGGTAATTTAGTTTTAGTTTAACAGTTGACCATGGGGATATACGTTTGATGAATTCGATTTGGATGTCGAAAAGTGCAGAAAATCGGATTTT
Source organism: Spongiimicrobium salis (assembly GCF_043678055.1). Taxonomy (NCBI): domain Bacteria; kingdom Pseudomonadati; phylum Bacteroidota; class Flavobacteriia; order Flavobacteriales; family Flavobacteriaceae; genus Spongiimicrobium; species Spongiimicrobium salis. Next base: position 924,439 of record NZ_JBHEQA010000002.1, on the reverse strand, counting down.
TCTGCATTTCATCGATGATTTTGTTAAAGATTTTAACGTTAGCACCTTGAAAATCAAAAGAGTATGCCTCTATGATTTTTATCAATTTTTTTTGAGATAATTCAGAATATGCTTACATCTTCTACAGGCCAAAGGGTAGGCGATTCATTGGATAGACAAAATAAAATGTCCCAGATTTCATGGAATTGGTCCCAAATGCCTAGGGACATTCTATTTCCAATATGGGGTTTATCCTCATTTCAAGCTTAAAAATCACAATCGATAGGGATATCAAATCTTTTGCAAGAAGTACTTCTAATTTTGAATTGACCTAAGTGGGACCATCTCCCCAGAAATTCATTTGATCAATTATTTATAAAATAACTATTCCTTATGAGAACAAGAAAATCTAGTATCCTATGTACCATTTTAGTAATGTCCGTTTATCTAACCTCTTTCGCACAGGATGTGCCCGTTACGAGTATAATACCCCAAAGCACATCGAACTCTTTGGATAGTTTTGGTTTTAAAACGGGAAATACGACCTATGGAGGTCTGGCCCTGACCAAAGTAAATGGAACCATTTTCGGTAATACCAATAGTATCTCCTTATATACAGGTGGTAATAGAGATCTCTCTTTTTATAGTGGGACTGGGAATATTATTTTTTTTCCCAATGCCCAAAATTCGAATACTAGCTTACGTGCAAGTGGGAAAATAGGAATAGGTCTAATAGCGCCAGTGGGCAAATTGGATATTTCTGGACTTACTTACCTAAGGAATGCACCTACTCATTCTATTGCTACAGAACAGTTGCGTTTTGGGAGATTGGATCAAAATATTAGGTATCATTCCATTTATACCAATCACACAGGGAATCCTGAGACCAATAATCTTCAGTTTAGAATTCACAATGGCAATAATACCAACTTTGAAGATCAACAGGCAGTACTGACCCTAAATGGCTTAGGTAGGGTCGGTATAGGCATAGAAAACCCTGATGCTACTCTTGCGGTCAATGGAGATATCCATACAAAAGAAGTAAAGGTTGACCTAACAGGGTGGTCCGATTTTGTATTTGAGGATACCTATGAATTACCTACGCTTAAAGAAGTGGAAGACCACATCAAACAAAAAGGGCATTTAAAGGACATCCCGAGTGCAAAAGAAGTAGAAGAAAACGGCATCTTGCTAGGAGAGATGGACGCTAGATTACTGCAAAAAATAGAGGAGCTTACGCTTTATCTCATAGGGCAAAACAAAAAGCTAGAAAAATTAGAGAGTAACAATAAAGCCTTACAAGAACGATTGTTACTTCTCGAAAAGAAATAATTCCGATTTCCTGCGACCCCTTTAAACAATTGAAGCATTAGCTCTTATTAAAAAGAGGATCGCCAGTATTTCTTCAGAAAAGAAGTAAGTAGTAAAGAAAAATGTTCAAGGTCGATAAATAGTCAACACAAGATTATGTAGACCATCAGAGCAAAACCACGAACCCTATTTTGATAATCACTGAAAGTTATAACCAATATGAAAAACTTTTTTTTAATAGTATTCTATTCACTATTGTTTTTGGGAATAAACAAGAGCTTTTCACAAAAATATATTAGAACAGCCGAATTCTCTGCACATAACCCAACCACATTTGAAATGACCCGGTTTGATTTAACCCCGGTCAATAAATATGTGGGAAAAGCAGATGTTTCCATACCCTTGTATACTATGGATTTTGATGGGAAGCAAATTCCATTTACACTGTCCTATGATACTGGAGGAATACGCGTAGCTCAAGAAGCATCATGGGTAGGTCTGGGTTGGAATTTAAGTGGCATTCCTACCATTACCCATATTATCAATCAGGCAAGCGATATTGGCCAGGGAAGACCAGGTTATGGCGGAGAAGGTGGATTATCAACGGGTTACTGTTTTGAACCTGCCCTTCCATTCCATCACAGCGGATTTGATTTGCAAGAATTAAGTCAAGGCCCTCCTTATACCTTAACCAGTTTATATGATACCCAGCCCGATGTATTTATTGCGACCCTTTATAGCTCCACCGTTATTTTTCAATTGACCCAAAAAGCAGTAACTGATGGTATTATAAAAGCCCGTATTTTGAATGATAGCAATGCGCAAATTGATTTTCAAGAAGATACAAGAACATTTGTCATTACGGATGAAAGTGGTTTTGTATATCATTTTTCGCATATGGAACTAACTTCTCAAATTGCTCTGGGCGATTCGTTGATGGGAGAAGGGGAACCAGAACCCGAGGATATTTTTTTTCAAAATGGAGATGCTTTTAATACTACGATCGATGCCAATATCCCAAAGGCTTGGTATCCTGATAAAATCATATCCCCTAATGCTAAGGAATTGAAGTTTACTTACTATGGGAAAGATGAAGGCCGCGACGGCTACTATCATGTAAGCATGCCTACTTTTTCCCAAAGCAGATCCGTTGTTAGCTGCGCGAAACAAATGAACAATGGTACTTTTGATGGAAGCAATTATCCCGACCCTTTTGGCACGTATAGTGCTGTAATCTCTCGGGTAGGATCGGTAATTCCTAAAGAGATTATTAACTTAAGTACGGGAAAGCGTGTTGTTTTCAATACTTCAAGTAGATTTGATTTGGTGCCACTGAGTACCCAAGATCATCATCCGCTAAGCTTGGTGACTGGAAGTTATTCGGGTAATGAAGAATTGTTAAAGCTCAGTCGGTTGGATGTTTTTTCCAGTACCGGGGAAGTAGTGAAGCATATTGTGTTTGACAACGATTCCTATTTTAATGCACAACATGCCAATGATGCATTCCCACAAAAGAATCTACGATTAAAATTGGATGGGGTGTCTGTAGACGGTTTGGAATACGCCTTTGAATATGATAGCCCCAATCAATTGCCCAAGAAAAATTCTATAGATGTAGATTTTTGGGGATTTTACAATAATGCAGGAAATTCGGTTCGATATCCGAGAATAGCATTGAATGGAGATTTTTGTCAAATAGACACTCCAGATTTTGTTAATCCGAATCCATCAATAAATGGGGGCAAATTAGGGAGTAAGTTCGGCACAGCAAAAAAAGGAAGCCTTAAGAGAGTTACCTATCCCACGGGAGGATATACTACCTATACCTATGAGAGCAATACTGCTTCTGTTTCGCTAGATGATACCTCAGAACGTTATGATCCCTTTAGTTATTACTACCTCAATGAAAATAATCTGGAAGCAGGTTATCCCTTAGTATCTTCGCGAGACCCTAACTTAAAAACTTTTAAGATAGGCGGTTTGCGTATCAGCAAGGTTAAAAATTTTGACCATACGGGTTCGTTATTGCTTGAAAAAACGTACCGCTATGAATCTACAGAAAACTCCTCTCTTCCTGTATCTAAGGGGCGTTTAATGAGTAAGCTCTATCATTTTGATACTTATTATGAATTTACGGAAGGAGGAAATGTCCAATGGTCTCGTCTAGAAACCTCAAGTAGTAATAAGCTGGGAATCTTGAATTCTGCCAATGGGTCTCATGTAGGTTATGATCGTGTGGAAGAGATAATCGAGAGCAATTTGGACAATGCCACCAACGGAAAACGGATTACGGAATATATCAATACCCCAAGTCCTGACCTCACGGATGTATTTAATGGCTTTCAATTTGAAATTCCCCCTTATCACTATGCAAATGCCAATGGACGCGTCTTAAAAGAGATGCTATTGGATAAGCAGAATCTGCTCGTAAGAAAAATAGAAAACTCCTATGAACTCTTCCAAAACCCTGTAGGCAACGGTTATAAAATCATGTACGGTAGCATCACGGATTTTTTACTGGCGATTCCAACCCAATTCAACCCGCCTGTTGGAATATACCCCTATCCCATTAGAAAGTTTGTCCCCCAATTGACCGAAACAAAGACTACAGAATTTTTAAATGGGGATAGCTTTACATCCACCACACGAAACACCTATAATCTCAGAAACCGACTGCGCTCCACCTCCCAGAGCTTATCTCATGGAGTTGGAACTAACACAGACAAAGTAGAATTCTATTATCCGTATGATACCGAGTATAATGTTTCTAGATATCTTAGAATGAATGATTTACGATTGAGAAACAGAATAGAAGCTCCTGTATATGTGCGACGATATCGGGATAACCGATTTGTAGGCCATGAATTTCAGTCTTTTAATTTCTTCAGTAGTTCGCCATCACTCCTCTTGCCCGCCTTTGTACATTATCAGAAAGGGGACGCCCCTCTGGAAGATATTGAAGAACGCATGCGCTATGATGCTTATGATTCTTTTGGTAATTTAACTGAAATGACGGTTGACAATAGCTATTCCACAAAGTATGTCTATGGCTATGAAGGGGATTATCCTATTGCCCAAATCCATAATGCTCCGGCCACACAGGATGGAGCAACTCCTATTAATGAGATTATTGACACCCATATACTTCAAAATCCTGAAACTCAATTTTCAGAGGTCAATACGGAGATACAACGTATAAAGAATCATTCGGAATATGAACAAAGTCAAATAGAGACCTATGCATATGAACCAGGTGTGGGGATGGTTTGGAATAGTTCTAGAAGGGATTATACCCACAGTTTCAGTTATGACCTAATGGAGCGATTGACAGCAGTTAGGGATAACAGCGCTGCACTTATTTCTGAAAATGCTTATAATGTATTGAATGAGGGCGTACCCTGCACCAATTGTTCCCATATTGTTTTAAAGGGAATCAAATATAAATTTTACAACACGGAAAGTATCACAATTACTCGTCGCCTACCATCTGGAATTCCTCCCATAACCCATTGGCGTCTTGAGGCGGGTGATGGAACAACTTTAGATCAAGGTACCGGAGCACTACCAGGGTCATTTTCCTTTCACTATACCACTTTAGGGATGCTAAATGTTAGGTTGTATGCTTATTTTGGCGAGAACAGTTTTGTGACTGGAAATACAAATATTAGAATTTTGAAAACCCCTCCTATACCTGGAGAAGATGTGCGTATTGAAAATGTGGTAACCGTATCCGATCGAAAAAGAACAGCACGCATTTATGGCTCGCCAGGATCGGATGTATCCTATACGTTTACCTTACAGGGTCCACGTGGAGATCAAAGCGGAACCGTACAAGTAGGAGGCACTTCATCTACTATAGCTAGTTATCAGACAAAAACAGCAGAGGTGACCATTCCGGCATCCGGTTATGTTAATTGTTCCCTAGAATTCAAGAATGCGCCTTCGGGTATCATATCCGGTACCATCTCATTTTCATTAAAGAGCACTTCAATAGGGCAATTGGGAAGCCCGGCTTCCTTTAATGTAAATTGTTGTTATTGATTTTTGAAGCAATGTTATCCATTAAAACCCATTTAAAATAAGCTAAAATGGCAAAACAAACCTATACTCATATATCATTATTGGTCGCACTATTCCTTTTCCTTGCGAATCAAACCATCCATGCCCAAATCCCGGATGATATTATTTTAAACGAAGAAGATGCTGTTATTGGCGGCGGAAGATTACCGATTAAAGAAGAAGCTTCTATAATCGTAAAAGAGGGAAACTATGAAGTAAATGGAATGGTGACCTTGATTGCAGGGGAGCGTATTACCTTAAAACCAAATACTTGGATCAAATCGGGCAGTTCCTTCTCAGCACGAATAGACCCTTCATTACCAGTGGCTTACCAGCCTGTTAATTTGGATGATTCCAAAAACTATACTTTTATTCGTACCTATCAACAAGCTATCAATTCTTCTAATGGAATCAATACAGAAGATGATGTTATTGAAGGAGTTACTTATTTTGATGGGATAGGAAGGCCGATACAACAACGGGATATTAAAGCCTCACCCAATCGTAGAGATATTGTAACCCATATTCCTTATGATGGTTTTGGCAGACAGGCACGACAATACCTGCCCTTTGAATCCCAGACGGCCATTGGCGGTTTTCAAAATATAAACATTAGCAATACCATCAACAACTATTATAAAAATACCTATGCTGCCGATTTTGTAGGTGTTGCCCAAGCTAACATAAATGCCTATTCCGAACAATTATTTGAACCATCTCCATTAAATAGGATTACCAAACAAGGGGCTCCGGGAAAAGCCTGGGAAGCAAACCCTTCCAGTGAGACCGATCATTCGATAAAGTTTGATTGGAGGACCAACAACGCTTCAGAAGTACGGGCTTTTCGGGTAAGCTATGCTGGAGGAAATACCGAAATCCCTTCCCTAGTGGAAAATGGGTACTATTCACGAGATGCATTGTATGTACGTATTACTAAAGATGAAAACTGGAGCCCCGATCAAACGCATCCCAATGATCATACGACCATAGAATACAAAGACAAATTGGAAAGGGTAGTATTGAAAAGAAGCTACAATGAAAATATCCCCCATGACACACATTATGTATATGATGATTATGATAATTTGGTCTACGTTATTCCTCCAAAGGTTACCCTTGAGAACGGGATAAGTACCGATGAATTGAATAACCTCTGTTATCAATACCGTTATGATTATAGAAATAGGCTTATTGAAAGGAAAATACCCGGCAAAGGTTGGGAGTTTATTATTTACAACAAACTGGATTGGCCTATACTTACCCAGGATGCCAATCTTAGAGTACAAAACAAGTGGTTATTTACTAAATATGATGCTTTTGGTCGTATAGTTTATACAGGTTTTAAGAATATAAACATATCAAGAAGTAACTTTCAAAACATTATAGGAAACTCGACAACAACAACGCATTTTGAACAAAGAACAACTAGCCCTAATACCATTGCCGGTTCAACATTATATTATACAAGTACTGCAATACCCATCGTAATGGATGAAATCCTGACAATCAATTATTATGATGACTATAACACAACAAGAGATGGGCTTTCCCTTCCTGTCGGGCTTATTTTGGGGCAAACGGTAACTACGCAGGCAGTGGGATTGCCCACAGCAAGCAAAGTACGTGTATTAGAAACCAATGATTGGATTACGACCCTCACGGCTTATGATGAAAAAGGACGACTAATATATGCACATTCAAACAATAGTTATCTAAATTCAGAGGATATTGCGGAATCTGAACTTGATTTTGCCGGGAAATTACTGCGCACCCGTACAACACATAGCAAGGGGAATGGACCTGCGATAGTAACGACAGATGTCTTCTTCTATGATCATCAATCCCGCTTGATCAAGCAAGAACAAGAACTTAATGGACAAACGGAATTAATCGCATACAATACCTATGATCGTGTGGGGCTTCTTGTTCAAAAGAAGGTCGGAAACACTCAGGAAAACCCTTTACAGGAAGTTGACTATGCTTATAATGTAAGGGGGTGGTTAAAAGGGATCAATGATCAAAATGGTACCGATAATACCTTAAGCATTCGGGCCACTGATCTTTTCGGCTTTAAAATAGACTACAACAATCCGGTAAGGGGAACGCCTTTGTACAATGGAAATATCTCAGGAACCCAATGGCGCAGTCAAAGTACGGATAAGAGTCTGCGATCCTATTCCTATAGTTATGACGCCTTAAACAGGCTTACGACGGCTATGGATAATTCAGCAGACAACAGATATGGTCTTAGGGGCATTAGCTATGACAAACAGGGAAATATCCTAAGTCTTACCAGAAATGGACATACGAATACAAATGCTACCAGCTTTGGGATAATGGATGCTTTGGTCTATACCTATGATACCGGAAATAAACTTACTAAAGTGCTGGATAATGGGAATGATCATTACGGATTTAAAGATGGTGTTAATCAAATGGTGGAGTACAGCTACGATGCCAATGGGAATATGGTGATAGACAGGAATAAAGGCATTACCGCTATTAGTTACAATCACCTGAATTTACCGGTTAGTATTGTTTTTAATAACAATCCGAATAAGCAAGTTAGCTATGTTTATGATGCTTCTGGTGTAAAACTGGAAAAGCAAGTGAACGACGAAAATACCATAGTGATCACGGAATATATTGGAAATTATAGTTACGAAAACAATAACTTACAATTTTTTAGTCATCCAGAAGGATACACTACTCCCAATAATGCGGGAGGTTACAATTATATATTTCAATATAAAGATCATCTGGGCAATGTGCGTCTATCGTATACAGATACTGACGATAATGGAAGAGTTACACCCAATGAAATTGTAGAAGAATCCAATTATTACCCATTCGGCTTAGAACATAAAGGATATAATACGGCAGTTACATCAACAAATCCAGCGCAGGATTACAAGTATAATGGAAAAGAATTAAATGAAGAACTAGGGCTTAATTGGTATGATTATGAAGCCAGGAATTATGACCCAGCTCTTGGACGCTGGTTTAATATAGACCCCGCTGCTGATTTAATGCGTAGACACTCTCCTTATAACTATGCTTTTGACAATCCGATTTATTTTATTGATCCTGATGGGATGATGCCTCAAGGACCTGAACAACCACTTCCCTCGGGAACCACAATCAATGGGATAAAAGAAAAGGAGGAATTGGTAAAGGAATTTATTTTGATGATTTCTGTTTTAACAGGAGATGTGGAAGAAGTAGCTAATGGTAACAAAAAAAGCATAAGATCAACTTTAAGCTCAGAAAAGAAGCAAGATATAAGAGACCAAGTAGATGCTTTTTTAGCGGGTGGAGATGTGTCCTTTAATTTAAAAGGTGACGGATTTGTAGATAATGAAGGAAAGGTTTCTGAACTCAATATAGATGTAAGTTTCGCAGCATCTTTTGAAATGTCGGCTACCTTACTGGATTCAGTTAATGACAAGATCAATAATTCAAAAGAAAATAGCGAAACTACCAGCGAAACAGAAAAAGAATCTTTAAGCGGAGGGCTAAATGGTGAGATTGGAGTGGATATTCTAAAATTTCTAGGTATTAAAATTGTACCTAGTTTATCTGCCGAAAAAGAAACCGGTACTGCAAAATCGAATAAAAAAGGAGCAACTTTAACTAAGACATCTACAGTCGTTAATGAAGTATTGAGTGGAAAGGTCAATTTTTTTCTTAAAGTGAATTTTAACACATCAACCTCGGAGTCAGGCGGAAGAAATGTGAAAGTAACTTCTAGACAGGCACAAGTGACAAAAACTAAAATGTGATTTTATCAAAACTTAAGATACTAAATATTTCTCCTGATGGTGCAGGCATATGATTAAGAGCGGTTATCAGCTGTGCGAAGTTTGCAACTTCGCACTGTTTATGCGTAAGGAATAGGAACTGGAATTCAAAAAAAGGCCATAGCACTACTGCCATGGTTTTTTTATTTTTACAAGAAGTTTGGAGCTATCCAATACCTCAAAGCCATTTGTTAGGCCTCTTGTCTTTTGCTTCTAAAGAAAAGCGTGATAAAAATCAACTAATCCGTATCTTTGGGAAACCCTGAGGATCAGGGAGATTTAATCTAATCACCTATTTAAAATGAAAAAACAGATAATTTTATTCGCATTCGCCTTGGTGACTTTCGCGGGATTTGCTCAAGAAAACACTATGGTACAACAGACCATTAAAGGGATACTGACCCAAAACCAAGGGCAGGTCATTCAATTGGCCGAAGCCTTTTCAGAAGAACAATACGATTGGCGGCCCATGGAAGGGGTAAATTCCGTTGGGGAAGCGCTAATGCATGTGGCCGGGGGCAACTACTTCCTTGCCTCAAAAATGGGCTTTCCACCTCCAGCCGATGTGGATATGATGGCTTTGGGCAAAATAACAGGAAAAGCAAACATCATTGCCGCATTGAAAAAATCGAATGCCTTTGTACTTGAAAAAATTACCATGGTAGAAACCGGGAAATTAGGCGATGAAGTAGATTTCGGTTTTACGAAATTAAACATGCTTGGCGGCCTATTGGTTGTGATGGAACACAATGGAGAACACAAAGGTCAGTTAATTGCTTATGCCCGATCGAATGGGGTAACTCCGCCTTGGAGTGTAAAACAATAAGTAAAGAATTAAAAGTTGTTATTTGGGGGGTATGTAATCTTAAAAGTGGTCACCCCATACAACATAGGCTTGGCATGCGAAGTTTGTGACTTCCTAGCATGTACGGGCAAAAAAGAATGAAAAGAAAACCACGGTAGGTAAAGACCGTGGTTTTTTTAATTTGTTTACTCTTCTTATTTGGGTATCGAAAGGTCGTGGTCTTGAACCGCTTCTCGATACATTTTTAATTCCCTTCACGTACTAAAAACACTAGAAGTAACAAAAAGTAAAGAATACGTTTGTTCGAGTGCTCGATTTCCTACTCTTTAGGTGGAAAGCAAGTGTATCGAGAACTTTTTTTTAGAACTCAAAAGTCATTCTTAACCTTTTTTCTCGGACATGTTTCCTCAAAAAATGCGAAGTATACACCAATTCCCAAAGAAGTTTCCTTGCTCCCGGAATTTGTACTTGGATAGTCCCTTATAATAAAATACTGTCAATGAACGACTTAAAAAATTGAAGGAATAAACTTTAAGACCTGACAATTTTATAGCGCAAAATCTTCATGAACAGGCTTTAAATTAAAACCTTTTTTCTATATTGAACAGGCATTGTTTAACGATTTTTATTGTTCTCCCATGTCTTTAATTTGCTATAGAAAAGAAAAATTCCTTTTAGTATTCAGTTTGTTTTTGGTCCAATGTTTTTGGCTAAAGGCTCAAGAACCCTATTTTGAGAATTTTACTGCTTTGGATGGCTTGTCAAGTTCTGAAGTATACGATATTACCCAAGATAATATGGGCTATTTGTGGTTTGCCACAGATCGCGGGCTAACGCGTTATGACGGACAAACTTTTGAGCGATTTACGACTTCTGATGGCTTATTGGACAATGTAGTCTATAATTTTTACGAAAATAGGGACGGACTCATTTGGTGCGCTACTTCCAATCATAAATTATTTACGTTTAGAAATGCTGCAGAAGGCTTTAAGCCTTACCAGCATAATAAAATGCTGAGCAAAGTATTAAAAAGTGATGCGCTTATCATCAATAATTTAGTTGTCTCAGAAAAGAATGATTTGTTCTTAAGTTTTAATAATCGCTATGGCTATGTAAAAATTGATAACAATGGGTCGATTCATAATAAGGTACAGGAAATTGGCACAGTAGGAACAACTAAAAAAGTGTGGAAAATTCCTGAGGAAGCGCCTAATTTTATGTTTAAAGATTTCAAGGATAACCCTGATGAATTAGAACTGCTTACCAAGACGGAATATGAAATAACCAATAAAGCCTCTTTCTCCAGGGTACTCTATTTTGAACAACACAAGGTTCGAGTAGGTTTTATGAATGGCCATTGTTTTTTTATAAATGCTGACAAGATTATGGAATATCCGCTTTCCATTTTTAGAAAGGAAACTCCCATTATTGCCGGAAAGTACAATGAAGATTTATTTTGGGTAGGGTTTCAATACGGTGGGGTGATGCTCATTGACCTTAAGGGCAATGTTCAAGGGCATTTCCTAAAAGATTATTCTGTTTCTAAAATATACAAAGACCATGAAGGCGGTCTATGGATTTCCACCTTAAATCAAGGAGTTTTCTATTGCAGACAACCCTTAATTAGTTTCCACCCTTTAGAAAGTTATCCTACGGAGCTATCTCAAACCAATGACAAAGAATTGCTGATTGCGCTACATAATGGGGCAGTTCTGAAAAAAAAGAGGGAAAACAATGCGCTTTCAACCTTATATGTTTCCCAAAACAAATTACCTGCTTTTGTAGCACATAATAAAAATAAGGATATAACGCACTATGGGGAAATCAATACTGGAGTAATTTTTAAAAGGGACACTATAGGTATTCGTGGATTTTCGGATGATGATTCCCCTCTAAGTTATGGTCTGAATGCGATAGCCCTTACAGAAGACGAACAACTTGTACGGCTTAGTTCTTCGGGTCGCGTTTTCGATGTTACAAAAAGGGAAGAGGAATACTTTATTGGAACCAACTCTGGGTTGTATTCCTATACCAAGGGCATCTCTGCGATAGCACCCGTAGCACATCGGCATTTTACCAATAGAATCTTTGATGTGGACCATAAGTTTAACACCCTTTACGCAGGTACCATGGGCAATGGCATTGTTATTCGGAAAAGCGACACTATATTTTCCATTACTAAAGAGCAAGGCCTATTGAGCAATATTTGTACCGAGGTTTTCCCAGAAGATAAGTACACGATATGGGCAGGAACAAACCAAGGTTTAAATCATATTGTACTGTATGCAAATAATACCCACGATGTTGAACAAATATCTGTATTCGACGGATTGCCTTGTTCTGAAATTACAGATATCGAAATTATTGATGATAGGGTATGGGTGGCCTCAAAAGAAGGTTTGTTCAGTTTTCCAAAGGCCTTGTTAAAGGAGATAAAAAAAGAGCATAAAAAGTGGCTTCATTTTGAAAATACGCTTGCGAAACGCGGAATGACACAAATGCCTTTACAAAAAGTGTTGCCTTATAGTAAAAACGAACTCGATATCAATTTTAATTCCATTTCCTTTAGAAAGGGGAAAAAGAGGGAATATCGTTATAAACTTAAGCAAAATGATAGCCTTTGGAATTATACCCAAAATAATGCCCTTCAATTATCAAATCTAGATTCTGGGGCATATCAATTTTCTGTGCAAACAAAAACAGAAAATGGCTCATGGACCCCCGCTTTAATCCATTCTTTTAGTATAGCGACCCCCTTCTGGAAAAAATGGTGGTTCCAAGGACTTCTTGTTGTAATGGTAGGCGTTGTTCTATTGATATTGATCAGGTATCATGAGTTGATTTTCAAAAAAAATCCCTTAAACGAACTTGTTGTATTGCTTATGCATAAACTCAGGAAAAAGGGAGACACCACCATACATGTAGAGATAAAAACCAATGGAAGGCTTATAAAGCTACCCACCAAAGAAATAGGGTATTTTAAATCGGCTCGTAACTATATAGAGATTTACACGGCTACCCAAAAATATCTGGTACGCAGTAAGCTAAGCAGCTTCTATGATAGCCTTCCAGACAAATCTGCCTATGCGAGATTGCATCAATCCTATATTGTTCGGATCGATCAGGTAACACAAAAAAAGGGAGTGCGGGAAGTGTCTGTATGGAATACTAAGATTCCCGTGAGTAAAACCTATGTGGAGAATCTGGAAAAGCTTCGTTTGGTATAAAGATACGATAAGCTGGGAATGGGAGTAACACTGGGAATTTCAAACTTTTGTGCCTATAAACAAATACCGATTTAAGCTAAAGAAATAGCTAAATGTCTTATTTGTGCTACGCAAGTCTTCTGCCCAAAGATCTGCTTCTTCTTTGGTTACCCTTCCTGTTTGAATGACATAAGGTACTATGGTGTCGATAACCAGATTGCTATAGGTATTTGGATCGTATACCGGATTTAAAATAGGGATGACCTTAATTTTATTCACTTTAAAATTAGCATTTTCCATACGACCTGCTAAGCTTCGGGGAAGGAAAGGATCGGCGGCGTGAGATTCCCAAGCTTTTAGAATCCTGGACATCCTTGGAGCATCTGAAGAATTCCAAACAATAGAATCCCAATCGGTATCAAGAAGCGCTACTTTTCTCCCTTTCTTAAGCACTCTGTGAAATTCGTTCAGTGCTTGATCCACATCCTCTACATATTCCAATACTTGGGTGGTGATCAGGGTATCGAAAGTTTCATCGGCAAACTCTAAATCCGTTGCCTCCCCATATTTAAAATGAATTGTGGGCATGTTTTCGCTAATGGATTTTGAGATATCGATTAGGTGAGTACTAATGTCGATACCCCAAACCGATCCTTGTGGTCCAACTTCCTTTGCCATGTCTTGAGCTAAGAAACCTGGTCCGGAACCAACATCCAATATATGCTCATCTCGTTGGAGTTGAAGATGTTCCAAGATTGCTTTTCGCTGTTGAACGATATCCGGGGTTTTGTATACAGCCAATAAATTTTGTGCCGCTTTTTTATCAAATTTTAGCTTTGTCATGCGCTTTGTTCACCTAAGATTTACTACGATAAAATGAATTTGTTGTTCCGTGCTACGGAATTTGTAAAAAGATAGCATATTTTCATTTGAACATAAAATCATTGATTTCTTATTGCTATCGCTGTGGAAAATTAAAATTGGAAATTAGGACTACCACGGAGACTGATATCATCATTAGTAGACTAAAGACGACTGAATTCAAAAAAGGGTTGTATGACTAAGTAATAGAAAATTCCATTAAAAAAAGAAAACCCTCAAGATAATCATCCTAAGGGTTTTGTTGTAGCGAGAGAGGGACTTGAACCCTCGGCCTCCGGGTTATGAATCCGACGCTCTAACCAGCTGAGCTACCTCGCCATCTCATTTTAAACGGCTGCAAATATAAAGTTTAATTTCTTCCTTATCAAAAAATAAATTGGTAAAATATTATCGAGGATTTATTTTTTTATCATTTAGAAATATATATATTGCCTTTAAGAAAACACAAATGGAATGAACGACAAAACGAAATACGAACTGGAGTTTGTGATACAGGCATCGCCACAATTACTCTATCAATATATAGCCACTCCCTCAGGACTTTCCGAATGGTTTGCGGACAACGTGAATTCAAGAGGAGAATTATTCAGCTTTATTTGGGATGGATCGGAAGAAGAAGCCAAGCTGCTAAAACGCAAGACCGACGAATTTGTGAAATTTAGTTGGTTGGAAGAAGAGGACGATAGTTTTTTTGAAATGAAAATCATTGTCGATGAAATTACAAAAGACGTATCCCTTTTTATAACCGATTTTGCCGATGATGATGAGGTGGATGAAGCGAAGATGTTATGGGAGAATCAGATTTCAAGCCTAAAACAGGTCTTGGGATCGGCCTAGAATTCTATAGAATTAACAGTATATTTGGCCTTGAATTTTCAAGGCTTTTTTTATGATAAATTTTAACGGTGAATTCTTCGCTACGGACAGTCATTTTTTAAATCAGGAAAATAGGGGACTGCGCTATGGAGATGCTTTGTTCGAAACGCTTCGCATTATCCATGGAAAAGTCATGTTTTGGGAAGATCATTATTTGCGTTTAATGGCCTCTATGCGGATTTTGCGGATGGAGATTCCTATGAATTTCACTATGGAATTTTTAGAGGAACAACTTTTAAGGACAATTAAAGAGAATGGACAGGAGCATAGTGCAGTTAGAGTTCGCTTTACCGTTTTTAGAAACAATGGAGGCTTGTATCGCCCACAAAGCAATGCCATATCCTATATCATTGAAACCGCCCCTCTTGACAGTCCGTTTTATTTGCTCAATACCGTACCTTACGAGGTAGAACTCTTCAAGGATTATTACATTAATCCGGATATGCTTTCCAACCTCAAGACAAACAATAAGATCATTAATGTGGTCGGGAGCATTTTTTCAGATGAAAATGGGTATGACAATTGTTTGCTGTTGAATCAGAGAAAACAAGTGGTGGAGGGTCTAAATGGAAATATTTTCCTAATCCATGGAAATACGGTTAAAACACCCCCATTGCAGGATGGCTGTCTCAATGGGATTGTACGTAAGAAATTAATCGGTATCCTAACACAATTAAAAGAATATGACATTCAAGAAGCCAGTATCTCTCCTTTTGAGCTCCAAAAAGCAGATGAACTCTTTCTCACAAATGCCATTGTAGGGATACAACCCATTCATAAATACAGGAAGAAGAAATATACAAGTACAGCAGCTGCGGTATTATTGGGAAAATTAAATGCGCTGGCTCGGTTGGAAAACCACCATGAAGTCTAGTTCAGACTTGGATTCTCAGGAGCATTGGACCAGATAAGATAATTTCCGCCCAAAGCCATGATCTTTTCTTTCCAAAACGCATCGGAACATTTTTGGATAATATCACTCCGATACTCATTCTGTACCACAATCCACGAATTTGAAGACAATTCCTGATCCAATTGTAATGATGACCATCCGGAGTACCCTAAGAAAAAACGAATGTCATCACAGGTAATTACCCCATCGTTGATAAGGTGTACCGTTTTTTCAAAATCGCCGCCCCAATAAATTCCATTGGAAATTTCAATACTATTTGCTATCAAATGGGGTATCTTATGGATAAAATAAAGATTGTCCTGCTCAACAGGCCCACCGTTATATAGTTTTAAGGGGATTTTTATTTCTTTGATCAGATCACTAATGCTATATTCCAAAGGTTTGTTTAAGATAAAACCAACGGAGCCCTCATTATTGTGTTCGGCCAGCAAAACTACAGAACGATTGAATGCAACATCACCTGTCAATGAAGGCTCAGCCACCAAGAGCTTCCCTTTTTTGGGTTTAAGATTAAGCATGGGTTTATTGTAAGTTTATATTAAATTTAAGATAATTTTAATAAAAACCAAAATGTTGAATATAAAAAAAGCACCTCATTTTGAGGTGCTTTTCCCAATTTTATTCGATATGAATTAGTTCACAGCTTTTCCTAAATCGGCTCCTGCTTTGAACTTAACAACATTTTTAGCTGCAATTTGGATAGTTTTACCTGTAGATGGATTTCTACCTTCTCTTGCATTTCTTTTAGATACAGACCAAGATCCGAAACCTACTAAAGATACTCTTCCTCCTTTTTTAAGAGATCCTTCAACATTTCCTAAAAAAGATTCTAAAGCTTTCTTAGCGGATGCTTTTGTAATTCCTGCATCAGCTGCCATTGCATCGATTAATTCTGTTTTGTTCATAATTTAATTATTAATTGTTGTTAAATAATTTTTAATACTCGTAGACAAATTTATACGGATTTGGCTTTAACGCAAGTAAAATAGGGGGAAATAGGCGTTTTTGTTAATAACTTGGAACGTTTGTTGATAAAGTGCCCTTTTTTTTCCGCTTCCCGCAGCCCAATGTTGGCGGGGCTTTAGCCAACACGGGCATTTTTTTCAAGAGAAAGCCCGTTCAAGACTTCCTGGGTTTTCATCTTTCGCTTTCCCGCTAATTGTATCTCTAGAAGTTTTAGAAAGCCACCTTTTACCGCTACCCGAATTTCTTTTTTATCAAAAATTAAGTGGCCATTGTTATAGGAGTGCTTCCGTTCTTCCATTTCAGTATGGTAGATCTTTATAGGGATACTATCTTCTCCATTTTGAAGTTTGGTCCAAGCTGTGGGGTAGGGACTAAGTCCTCTAATGTGATTATAGATGTCTTGCAAGCTTTTGTTCCAATCAATGACACAATTGTCCTTAAAGAGCTTATGGGCTGTTTTTATCATTTTGGACACTTCCTGTTTTTTGGGTTGCACAGTACCACTAACTATGGCTTCTACCGTCTTGTACACCAGTTTGGCCCCTAGGACCATTAAACGGTCATGCAGGGAACCTGCAGTATCTTTTTCTGATATCGGAAGCTTTTCTTGCAAAATAATTTCCCCGGTATCTATTTTATCGTCGATGAAAAAAGTAGTTGCACCAGTCATCTGCTCTCCATTCATAATTGCCCAATTGATGGGTGCTGCACCCCTATAGTCGGGAAGTAAGGAAGCATGAAGATTAAAGGTTCCCTTTGCCGGCATACTCCAAACTACTTTGGGGAGCATTCTAAAGGCTACTACAATCTGTAGGTCCGCCTGCAATTCCCTTAAATCCTCAAGGAAGTCAGTTGCTTTTAGGTTGGTGGGCTGTAAAACAGTCAATCCCTTTTCTATAGCGTATTTTTTTACAGCGGATTCCTGTAATTTACGGCCTCTTCCTGCAGGTCGGTCCGGGGCGGTAATGACCCCCACAATATGCAGTCCTTGTTGCACCAACTCGTCTAAAGTTGCTACAGCAAAATCTGGAGTGCCCATAAATACAATGCGTACGTTGTTCATATTATTTTATTTGGTATTCATTCATAATGCTAATGCTAAGAAAGTCATCCTCTAAAAGTTGCTGCAATACCTTTAGAATTGCGTTTTCGGGATAGGGCAACATTTGCACGAGATTTCTGGACGACAATGGGCGTTGCCCCAATGCTTTTAACAAATCTTTTTTGATGATATCATATACTTCGGGACTTATGGTCTCCGGGCTTTTACAAAAATCACATTTACCGCAATTTTCAAGGGAACTTTCTCCAAAATAAGCCAAAAGTTGTTGACTTCTACATTGTGTGTCATTTTTAATATATGCCAATATATGCTCCACTTTATCTATTTTGGCTTGTTGCTGTTGCCTTATTTTTTTTGAAAACCGGTTTATGGTCCGATCGTCTTCCCTAGGGACCAAAAAGTAAATTTCCAAATCGTTGTGCTGCGCCTTGTATTGTAGGATATTGTCCTTGTGTAATTTTTCCAGCGCCTTAAGAATTTGAGGTTCCGGGATATTTAATTTTTTGGCAATTAAAAAAGGATTGATTTTGGTTTCATAATCAAAAATACCACCATAGGTCCGTAGGATGGCCTGTACTATGGGAGCTGTGGTTTTATGTTTTTCCAAATAGGAGAATAAGTAAGGTTTTTTTGGGTGGAACAATACCGTGGTCTTTCTAGAAAAAGATTCGGAAAGGGAGATCACAGAATTTTGATCTAAGATTTTCAAGCCATTGTAGGCCTTTAGCGGATGCAAGCCGTATTTATCGCAAAATTTATTAAAGTGTAATTGCACGGAAGTGCCATGTCCCTCCCCATAGGAAATTTGAAAATAAGTATTGAGCTTCTTGTAGAGCACTTTAAGAAAACTACTATCGGGCAGTACACTTAGAAATTGGTTCCTTAATTGTTCCTCATCGGAGGCGTTGAGCAGTAAAATAGCCCGTGCATCCTGTCCGTCCCTACCTGCTCTTCCTGCTTCTTGATAGTAGCTTTCAAGGCTATCGGGAATTTGATAGTGGATGACCATACGAACATCGGGTTTATCTACCCCCATACCAAAAGCATTCGTGGCCACCATGATTTTCACCTCATTTTGAAGCCAGCGTTGCAGGCGGTCTTTTTTTTCTTGCTTGGATATTCCCCCATGAAAGTGCGCAGCTTTACAATGATGTTTATTGAGATATAGGGCAATTTCTTGAGCCAGTCTGCGATTCCTTACATAAATGATACTACTGGAAGATGTAGCAGCGCATAGTTGTCGTAGTCGATATAATTTATCGTTTTCCCATACGACCTCAAAGGCAATATTTTTTCTGGAAAAAGAATCCTTAATAACAAGGCCATTTTCTAATCCAAGGTTTTGAATGATATCTTGGGCTACTTGCTGTGTTGCCGTTGCGGTTAGTGCGATTATGGGAGCCTTTGGTGCTAAACTTCGGACGACGGCACATTGTAAATAGGCAGGCCTAAAATCATTTCCCCATTGGGAAATACAATGCGCCTCGTCTATAGCCAACAGATTTACATTCATCTGTTGGATTCTATTTTGAACCATTTCTTGTTGTAATCGTTCCGGGGATAGGTAAAGGAACTTGTAATTCCCATACAGACAATTATCCAATAAATTGATTGTTTCCTCCAGTGATATGCCTCCGGTAAGGGCAATGGCCTTGATCCCCCGTTTTTTTAGATTTTCTACTTGGTCGTGAATTAAGGCGATCAAGGGAGATACTACTATGCAAATTCCTTCCCGGTATAATGCTGGAATCTGATAACAGAACGATTTTCCTCCGCCCGTAGGCAAAAGGGCCAACACATCATTACCTTGGATAATGTTATGAATAATGCGCTCTTGGGAGCCCCTAAATGAGGAAAACCCCCAATAATGCTCCAAAATCTCCCTTGGCTGCTGCACTATAGTAGTTTTAAATATTCTTCAATAAATTGTAAGCGTTGGTCTATTGTTCCCTTAGGCACAATGACGTTGATGTACTTATAGTTGGAATAGGTTTTTTCCAAATGTTCATGGATTTGTACGGCCTGCTCATAGGTTTCCAATCGCTCATTGTCCGACACATAGATTTCCTCCCATGGAGGCAATAAAAATACGGTATCATACCGATGTTCTTTGCATACTTGGGCAAAGTCTTCCCCATATTTTTGATCAAAATAATCCATGTATGCCAAAACATCTGGAAGGCCTCGATCAAAAAAAACAATAGCTTCCGAAAGATTGGAGGCTTGTTTATACTGTTGCAATCGCCCCTCCAATATTTTTTTATTGAATTCCATGGGGTCATCCACAAAGAGTAGCGGATTAACCACTTGGATTTTTTCTTTTCCTTCTTTTTTTGCTTCCAACGTCATTTCACGGATAATTTCCTGATAGCAGAAATACCCTTTTTTTTCCAATGCATCGATGACGGCGGTTTTTCCGGTGCCAGGTCCCCCGGTAATGACAATTCTCTTCGGATTCAAAGTATATGTTTATGATAAGCAAAGTTAAGGAAATCCCTACTAGATATAAAAATTAGGATTGAAAGGCTATATTTGCAAAAAATGCATTCATGGATCAAGAAAAATCAAGTGAATTTTATGCAAGGCTCAAAGAACAATTAGAGCAAAGCAATACATGGCCATCCAATTATCTCTATAAATTTATAGTTCCTACGGCTACAAACAAGATTGATTTGATCAATAAAGTGTTCGATAATACCGGGGCTGTTATTGAATCCAAGCAATCCAAGAATGGAAAATACACCAGTATTTCCATTACCGTAAACTTAAAAAACCCGGATGCAGTCATTGCCAAGTACCAAGAAGTTGGTAAAATTGAAGGGGTTATATCATTATAAAGTAGCATTTGTAGCATAAATTTCTTAATTTGCAGCTTTTACAGATACTTCCTTTTATCTAAACTCATAAGCAAAATTTTTTAGTTTGAATCTAGTCGAAAACTTACAGTACAATACTGAGCGTACAAAACTTATTATTCCAGAATACGGTCGTCATTTCCAAAAGATGGTGGATCATGCGGTTTCCATTCCCGAAAGAGAAGAACGCAATAAGATTGCAAAGGCTATTATTAGCGTAATGGGAAATCTTCAACCCCACTTGAGGGATGTGCCCGATTTTCAGCACAAATTATGGGATCAGTTGTTTATCATGTCCGATTTTAAATTGGATGTGGATTCCCCCTTTCCTATTACCACCAAGGAGATGTTACAGGAACGCCCTGAACCCTTGGAATATCCTCAGAATTTTCCAAAATACCGTTTCTATGGGAACAACATCAAAAAGATGATCGATGTTGCCATAAAATGGGAAGAAGGAGATATGCGCGATGGCTTGGAATATGCCATTGCCAATCATATGAAAAAATGCTACCTCAATTGGAATAAGGATGTTGTTGATGACAGCACTATTTTTAAACACCTTTACGAACTTAGTGAAGGGAAGATTGATTTGGCTTCTGGAGGGGAGAACCTTACAGATAGTGGTCAATTTCTTAAAAATAAGCCAGCAAAATCCAATTGGAACAATAGCGGAAAAAAGAATTCTAGAAACAATAATAATCGTAATAAGAAACGGTACTAATTTTTTCTATCCTACATGGGAACATTTAAAATTGAAGGGGGTCTACATTTAAGCGGGGAGATCACACCACAAGGGGCTAAAAATGAAGCATTACAGATTTTATGTGCTGTACTATTAACCCCTGAAGAAGTCACCATTAACAATATTCCTGATATCGTTGACGTCAATAAATTGATTTCTTTATTGGAAGATTTGGGTGTCAAGATCCAAAAGAAGGGAAAGGGTTCATATACATTTAAAGCGGATGATATTAACCTGGATTATTTGCAATCCGATCAGTTCAAGCAAGATGGTAGGGGCCTAAGAGGTTCTATCATGCTCGTGGGGCCTTTATTGGCCCGTTTTGGAAAAGGATACATTCCCAAACCTGGAGGTGATAAGATTGGGCGTAGACGTCTGGATACCCACTTTGAAGGATTTATCAATTTGGGAGCCAAGTTCAGATACAATAAAGAAGAGTATTTCTACGGGGTAGAGGCAAAAAAATTAAAAGGCACCTATATGCTTCTCGATGAAGCTTCGGTAACAGGAACAGCCAATATTGTGATGGCTGCCGTATTGGCCGAAGGTACAACAACCATCTATAATGCCGCTTGTGAGCCTTATCTACAGCAATTGTGCAAGATGCTCAATAGAATGGGGGCCAAAATATCAGGTGTAGGTTCCAATCTACTTACTATTGAAGGCGTGGATGAACTTGGCGGAACCGAACATACCATGCTTCCAGATATGATCGAAATAGGAAGTTGGATTGGCCTGGCAGCGATGACGCGAAGCGAATTGACCATAAAGAATGTAAGTTGGAATGACCTTGGTCAGATTCCAACTACCTTTAAGAAATTGGGAATTCAACTAGAACGTCGTGGGGATGACATTTATATTCCCGAGCATAAAGATGGCTACGAGATACAAAATTATATTGACGGTTCTATATTGACGATTTCTGATGCGCCCTGGCCCGGTTTAACTCCGGATCTGCTCAGTATTATTCTTGTAGTGGCTACCCAAGCCAAAGGAGAAGTGCTCATTCACCAGAAAATGTTTGAGAGCCGCTTGTTTTTTGTAGATAAATTGATCGATATGGGAGCCAAAATCATTTTGTGCGACCCACATAGGGCTACCGTTATGGGACATAATTTTAAGTCTACCTTAAAAGCGACTACCATGGTATCTCCCGATATTAGAGCAGGAGTTTCCCTATTGATTGCGGCCTTGTCCGCAAAAGGGACTTCTACCATACATAATATCGAACAAATTGATCGGGGTTATGAGGACATTGATACTCGTTTAAGAGCAATCGGAGCTAATATTATTAGGGTATAGGGACCCAGATAAAACCTTTTGTGATAAAAAATCGTTCATATTTGAACGATTTTTTTATGCTTGCTAGTTGCTGCCCAAGGGAACTACTATCATGATTTGGGCCGATTATAAAGAACTATTTTTCCACTAATGTCCCATCGGGATACTTGGCAAACCGTCCTTTTTCCCGATCATGTACATTATCCGCATGTGGCCAGGGCCATCCACCAAATTGCGTGAGTCGATACTCTTGCATGGCTTGTTGGATTTCCTTATCCGTATTCATGACAAAAGGCCCATATTTTGCAACAGGCTCTTTTATAGGTTTTCCCTGTAATAGCAGAAAGTGAGAAGGAGCAGCCCCGTTCGTAAATGAGAAAGACGCCTCAGCATCTAGGGCTATTCCATGATTGGGAGCTAAGCTTTGTCCATTGATACCAATTTCATTGCCCTCATAGTAATACAAAGTTCTGTTGACGTCAGAATTGGCTTTGGGCAAGGAGAAACTGGTATTGGCATCTACATGAATATTCCATATGGCTACTTCATGATCTAAATTAGCGGCCCAGGAGTTTGGTGCGGGATCTGGGGCCGCAGTATTTTCATATTTGCCAGCGATGACTTTTATGGTTACGCCATCCTTAGAAATCACAGGAATGTCCTCGTGCCAGAGCATGGCAAAATGTGGATCTACAAATTTATTTGCTTTAGGTAAGTTGAGCCAAATTTGAAAAAGCTCTAAAGGATTGTTCTCCTCTTTTTTCAATAAGGGGAACATCTCAGAATGTTGCACGCCGCGGCCTGCAGTCATCCATTGAACGTCACCTTCGCCAAATCTGCCGGCAGCCCCTAAAGAATCAGAATGGTCGCAAAATCCCTTATTCACAATGGTTACGGTTTCAAAACCTCTATGTGGATGTGAAGGGAAACCAGGAACGGTCTGTCCGTGATACATTCTCCAACCATCTTTGATAGTGAAATCGTTTCCTAAATTCCGCCCTTCTAAGGAAGCAACCGGCCCCATTTGTGCGTTGCCTTTAGGATAATGATCTAAATGATATACGCAAAATAAAAAGGGGTCCTGCGTCTGCCATGGAAAACCCAATTGAAAAATTTCTTTTACTGCCATTATTCAAAGCTTTAAAATTAAAATGGAAGCCTATTTAATGCTGGGCATCATTGACCTCTACCCAATAACCATCTGGATCCTGGATATAAATTTGCTTTACCCCATCGGACCTATTTGTAATACTATTCTTTTTGCCCGGCCAGTCATAGAATACAACTCCCTTCTTTTTTAAATGCGCAATAAAGGCATCCAGGTTTTCAGTGGCCAGACAGAGATGCATGGATTTGTTCTTTTCAAAGGGCGTAAATTCCTTCTGGATCAAGTGTATCTGCGAATTTCCATTGACAATAAACCATCGAAATCCCGGCGAATTATCCGGATGCGGTGTTTCTTTTAAATTGAGCACCTCACCATAGAATGCAGCACTTCTATCAACATCATCAACGACCATGGAAAAATGATCATATTTAAAGTTAAAGGATTGGGCAGGTAGTGTTAGGGTATAAATAAAAAGGGATGCTGCTATTAATTTTTTCATTTTAATGTATGATTTTTTGTCTTCTGCAAGATACCTAAAAACTAGTTTTTCTAAGGAAATAAGCGCTCCATTATGATATAATTATGACCTCCTTTTGAAAATGTAGTTTTGGTTTTTTTTAAACCGAATTTTTGATAAAAATGAACTTTTTCCACCCTGGCATTGCACCAAATGCGATCGATATGATTTTTACGGGCCACCATCATGATATGCGAAAGTAATTGCGTACCATATCCTTGATGTTGTTGCTCTTTTAAGGTGGCAAATTTTCTAAATTGCGCCTCACCATTCACAATAAATAAGGAAACCACTGCCACTAAATCCATATCCAGAAAGAAACCATAATGCATCCCTTCTGGGTCTTTGGGCAATTGTACATACTCCAAAGGTTTATTGGGCCACATCACCTGCTGACGTATGGACCAGGTCAATTCTGCCTGAATACGGGCTATGCGAACGGATTTCTGTGCGTGACTTCCTAACAATTATTTTTGATTGATCGGTGGGGGGCCTTCAGGGACAATAGCTTCATATTTTTCATTCCCTTTACGCTGCACATATTCATCTTTTACTTTCTGAACCAATTTGGGATTCTCAAAAAGGTCTACCATGGTCATCCCCATGGCCTTTGCGGCATAGGTCATCCCCTTGTGGCCAATACTCATTCCGCCGCAGGCAACCACAGCCCAAGAGTGCCATGGCGTGTCTTTGGGGGCCGTAGTAACACCCAAATTAATGTTGGCAACATTCCAACTGACATCCCCAACATCTGTAGAGCCTCCACCGGGATGTTCTTTGGTATCTTCCAATGGATTTATCGTACTATCCATGCCTACTTGGGGCTTTCCTGTAACTTCTTGTATTTTCTTTCCAAAGGCGGTTTCTTCTTCCGTGTAGGTGATTGGCCCCAAGAGTTCTAAGTTCTTTTGCATGATTTCTCCCCCGGAACGATTGACGAGTACTTCGTAGATTCCCGATATTAATGAAATTTTATAATCTACATTGGCCATGATGGCTGCCCCTTCTGCCATTTTCTTGACTTGTTCATAAACCGGTAGCATACCACTTCTTTTGGTATCACGAACCCTTACCCATAGTTTTGAATAATCCGGGACCACGTTTACGACCTGCCCTCCGTCCTGTATGTGGTAATGTATACGAACCGTTGGTTTTATATGTTCCCTATAATAATTGATTCCAGTGGTATATAATTCAAGGGCATCCGATGCACTGCGCCCATTCCAAGGATCCGCGGAGGCATGGGCCGCCTGTCCAAAAAACTCTACTTTAAAATCTACTAAAGCCAACGAACTTTGTACATCGGCCTTAGTACTGGCACTTGGGTGCCAACTTAGGTTGACATCCACACCATTCCATAAACCATCCCGTACCATCCATATTTTGCCGAAAAACTTTTCCTCTGAAGGAGTCCCAAAGAATTTGACGGTTCCTTTTAATTTTCCTGCCTCTATAAGTTCTTTCGCAGCGATGGCAGCACCCAAGCTTCCAACGCCAAAAAGGTTATGCCCGCAACCATGGCCAGCGGCATCTTCCTGTAATGGATTTTTAGTGGGTACTGTTTTTTGTGAAAGCCCGGGAAGTGCATCAAATTCCCCCAAAACGCTTATAACGGGTTGTCCAGATCCATAGGAAGCTACAAAGGCTGTAGGCATTCCGGCAACACCCCTTTCTACCATAAAGCCATTCTTTTCTGCATAATCTGCCAATACTTTGGAAGAAAGATCTTCTTCAAAAGCCGTTTCCGCCAAAGACCAAATAGAATCGCTTAGACGTACGAGTGCTGCTTTATGTTTTTCCACAGAAGCTATGGCAGCTTTTTTATTCTTGTTCATTTTTTGGGCAGGGAGTGATACCGATACAAGTAACACCAGGACCAGAAGTATTGTATTTTTCATTTTTAGTTGGTTTTTAAATTGTATTTTTCGTTCATATGATTGTAGGATAGTTGAATCAGGGATTGAAGCACGTCTGCATTAACATCGGCTAGTCGTTTGACATAAAGACATGATTTCCCGGTTTTATGGGGACCTAAAGTTTCCATGAGCTCACCATAGCGTTTAAAGCCGGCCATGATATAAATGGAGATATTTTGTTTTCTTGGGGAAAAGCCTGTGAGGAACATATCGCCTTCCCTTCCTGAGTCATATACATAATGATAAGAACCAAAACCAATGATACTGCCACCCCACATCATAGGTGGATGATTAGTTATTTCTTTGAAGAGATCCAATAGCGTATTACAATCCTTCCTTTTAATGGGATTTTCAATAGTATCCAGAAATGCACCTACTGAATTGGTATTCGGTCTTGTTTTATTTTTGGACATGTTCTTTAGGCAGATAAGACCTAAATATACTAAAAAGCCACTAACCCACAGCAGTCTTATAGACTTTTAAACAACGTTCACGAGCCATTTTATGGTTTACTATGGGGGAGGGATAGTGGAGTTCCTGTAATTCGGGAACCCATGTATTTACATAGGTCTTTTCTTTGTCAAACTTATCGATTTGAGTCAAAGGATTGAAGATTCTAAAATAGGGGGCGGCATCAACGCCACTTCCAGCGGCCCATTGCCAATTCCCTACATTACTGCTCAATTCATAATCCAACAACTTCTCGGCAAAATAGGCTTCTCCCCAACGCCAATCGATTAATAAATGCTTACACAGAAAACTCGCCACAAGCATACGCACTCTATTGTGCATATGTCCGGTAGTATTTAATTCGCGCATTCCGGCATCTACCAAAGGGTATCCCGTTTGTCCATTTTTCCAGGCTTCAAATTCCTGAGGATGATTTCGCCATGCAATGCGATCGTACTTTGATCTAAAAGCCTTGTTTATGGTATGAGGAAAATGCCAAAGGATTTGCATAAAGAATTCCCTCCAAATCAATTCGTTCCAAAAAATTTCATTTTTAGTCTTAATGGCCCTTTGTACCATAGCCCTAATAGATACCGTACCAAAACGGAGGTGTATTCCCAATCTCGAAGTCCCCTGTTTAAGTGCCGGATAGTCTCGGGTTTTTTCATAATTTTCAATGAAGCCTGCAGTAACATGGTAGGGGGGGATTTGTATAGAGGAAGGCACAAAACCGAGTTCAGATAATTGAATATCGGGCAATTGTAGATCTTGGATCAAGTTTTCCCTAGAGAAAGGAACCGTGTAGGATTTGCAATGATTGGCATTAAAAATGGTCTTCCATTTTCGCATGAATGGGGTATATACCACATAAGGAGTACCATTGTCTTTACAAACTTCATCCTTTTCGAAAATGACTTGATCTTTAAAGGTGTTGAAGGCAATATTCCTTGTCTGAAGGAATGTAGCTATTGAAGTGTCCCTTTTCTGCGCATAGGGCTCATAATCGTGGTTGGTATATACGGCCTCGACCGTATAGTTCTGTATGATTTTTTCAAATATTGTCATGGGGCTGCCATGATAGAGTGCAATACTACTTCCATAATTTTCCTGCAGTTCTTTGCGCATCCTCTTTAAGGTCTGGTAAATGAAATGGACCCTAGCATCGTCTTTGGGCAATTTATCCAGAATTTCTGTATCAAAGATAAAGAGGGGCAAAACCGGTAAACCATGTGCTAAAGCGGCGGATAGACCAGCATTATCTTCCAAGCGTAGATCTCTGCGAAACCAAAAAATTACCAACTGCTCTTTTGTCGTCATAGGGGAATACTTAAATAGATTTTAAACTGAAATGATTGGGAATGCCTTCTATTTCTCCAAACAAACTGCTAAGTTGCTTTTCCCGATATTGAAATATTTTAAGAAGTTGTTTTTTTACAAGGAAAGGATGTGCCAATTGTCCTAGAATCCCCATTGGAATTTTATAATCAATAAGATCTTCCATTTCTATACCTCCATCAATTTCTTTAATAAAATGTTTGTGATGCCAGAGCGCATAGGGGCCAAATCGCTGCTCATCCACAAAATAACTTCCTTCTTTTACATGCGTGATTTCGGTGACCCATTTTGTGGTGAAGCCTGGGAAAGGAGATACTTTATACTGAATAATTTGCCCAGGATACATCGGGCGGTCGGCCCCGGATAAAATATGAAACCCCATATGGTCCGGAGTAATAACTTGAAGGTTTTTGGGACTGGAAAGGAAACCCCAAGCTTTTTCCTTGGAAATGGGCAAGGCCTGTTTGGAATGCAATTGATACAATTTCATGCTATCTGTTTTTACAAAAATAGCACGATTTTGTTTAACAAAAAACTAAAAAAAATAAACAAAATTAAAAAAAGGATTACTTTGGGCTCTTAACAGTCATCATTGCAGCAATTTTCGTCTTTTACCAACCTACAACTAATTACGGCTAAAATAGCTCCAATGAAAGGAGCGCTGAGATATAGCCATAGATTTTCAAGATGCCCGGAAATTAGGGCAGGACCAAGAGACCGTGCAGGGTTCATGGAGGCATTGGTCATTGGACCGGCAAATATAGCCTCCAGCATGACCACTCCACCAATTGCCAAACCAGCGATAATTCCTATTTCCTTGGCACCAGTAGAAACATTAATGATGACCAACATCAAGAAAAAAGTCAGTAAAATCTCCAAAATAAAGGCCTTGTAGGGAGGAAAGTATGGGGCTACGGACGGTTGGGTTCCCCCCAACCATTCACTTTCCGGAAAAAGAAACCATAAAACGGCACTGGCTACAAGGGCACCGAGACATTGGATAAGAATATAAACCGGGACTTTTTTCCATGAAAATTTCTTGGCAAAAGCGAAGGCCAAGGTAACTGCTGGATTAAAATGGGCACCGGAAATATCTCCAAATGCATAGATCATTGCTATTACAATGAAACCCCATGTGATACCAATTCCCACTCCGGTAACACTTCCTCCGGTGATTTCATTGATGGTCATTGCTCCCGTTCCACAAAAAACCATGGCAAAGGTTCCAAAAAATTCAGCGATATAGGGTTTGTTCTTCATACGTAAGCGCAAAATTAATTGTTTTCATATGAACTAAATGTTAGCTTGTCGTAAAAAATAAGTAAATTAAAACTTGAAATCCCTACTTTTTCGGGTATACGGATTTCCTTATTATTTCGTTAGCATTCAAAACTACTGTTTATTTTATACAAGCTTGAGAATAAAACGCTTATATCTGCTTTTTCTGTTAGGTGTTTTTGTAGTATCTGCCCAAGAAGATATTATAGAAATTGGCCAGCTTCCAAATGCGTTGACCGAGAGCTCTGGATTACTATTTTACAATGGGAAACTGATCACCCATAACGATTCGGGGAATGAAGCGCTATTGCACGAGATCGATACGGTTTCTTTAGCCATAACCAGAACAATACGCATTGCAAATGCAACCAATGTGGACTGGGAAGATATCACACAAGATGAAAACTATATTTATATAGGGGACTTTGGAAACTTTAACGGAGACCGGCAGGATTTGGTGATTTACAGGATTCTTAAAACGGCCTATGATGCCAATACTTCGGTTATGGCCGATCGCATTGACTTTTCATATCAAGATCAAACCAATTTCGATAGGGCTCCAAATAGTAATTGGGATGCAGAAGCCTTGTTCCATTATAATGATCAATTGGTACTGCTTACAAAACAATGGCAAGGTAACGGAACTGTAGTGTATTCAATTCCAAAACTACCTGGAAATCATATTGCTCAGCCTATGGAGGAATATGATAGCAGGGGATTGGTTACGGGAGCAACTTTTGACCCTTTGGGCGAAACCTTGTTTTTAATTGGTTATACTTCCTTATTACAAGGTTTTTTAATTGAGGTAAAGGGATTGACGACTACCTCTATTTTTGGAGGAACCACGGAAAGGACAAATTTAAACCTGGGTACAATTCAGGTTGAAGCTTTAGCTGCCATAGGTGATGGACGTTATTTTTTTTCCTCGGAATTCTTTTCCAATTCCAATTTTAATATTACATCACCTTCGCGATTGTTTGCATTCAATGCTATTTTAGAAATTGAAATGCCTCCTGAAAATGAAGAAGAACAATTTTTAATTTTTACCTCCCCAAATTCCCAAACATTGGAATATGAGTTGCAAACCACTTCCGAAATTCTAGGGAGAGCTATTTTTGACAGTAGCGGGAAAATGGTAGAGTTTGCCTTACCCAATCAGATTACCGCTAATACCATTGCTATTTCTGCTTTGTCCACCGGCATATATTATCTGACCTTTTACTTACGATCTGGAATTATTTCAAAAGGCTTTGCACGCTATTAAAAATGTGGTCTTCACCCTACTTTTTAAGGATTTGTTAACAAATTCACGGTTGGTTTTATCTAATTTCGCTAAAAAACTATTAAATCCATTTAAAATGAAAAAATTGACACTTTTAGCGTGTTTACTTTTTGTTGCCGTAGGAGTACAGGCGCAAATTACGACACCACAACCAAGTCCTTCTTCCACCTTGAAGCAAACCGTAGGACTTACTGATATTACCGTAGAGTATTCAAGACCTTCCATGCGGGGACGTACTATTTTTGGAGGTTTGGAAGCTTATGGAGAAGTATGGAGAACCGGAGCCAATGCCAATACAACAGTGGCTTTTAGCGATGATGTAAAAGTTGATGGTCAAACCCTTAAAGCAGGTACTTATGCCCTTTATACAAGACCGGGCAAAACCACTTGGGAAGTGTATTTCTATGCAGATACCAATAACTGGGGTACCCCTAGGAAATGGGATGACAGCAAAGTTGTGGCCAAAACAACGGTAGAGGTATATCCAATGCCTATGCCTATTGAAACCTTTACGATTTCTTTTGATGATTTAACGAATAACGCTGGGGTATTGGGCCTACTTTGGGAAAAGACCTATGTAGGGGTAAAAATTGAGGTGCCAACGGTAGAAAAGGCGGTTGCAAGCATTGAAAATGTCATGAATGGCCCTTCTGGAGGAGACTACTACGCTGCAGCTTCTTATTATTATGAAGAAGGAAAAGATTTGAAAAAAGCCAAAGAATGGATTGACAAGGCTGTAGCTATGGATAAGGAAGGAAGGCAGTTCTGGGTCATGAGAAGACAAGCTTTGATCTATGCCAAGTTGGGAGATAAAAAAGGAGCTATCGCTGCTGCCAAAAAATCCCTAGCTGCTGCTGAAGCTGCAAATAACGGAGGCTATGTACGCCAAAACAAGGCATCCTTAAAAGAATGGGGTGCACTATAAGTAAAAGTATTTTTATAGTAAAAAAGGCCGCTATCATCATAGCGGCCTTTTTCATACATGGAATATGGATATTTGATTCAACTATAAAATGTGTTTCCGTATAAGGTTCAAATCCTTTATTTCATAATCTTTTGAGATGGAAGTAAAACGATTAACCCTTAAATAGTTCCATCCCATATTTTTTGCTCCGACAATATCTGATTTAAAGGAATCTCCAATCATTAGTATTTCTTTGGGCATATTAGCTGTTAGTTTTTCAACTTCAGAAAAAATCCTTCTATCGGGTTTTAAATACCCAACATCACTCGAAAAAATCATTTTTTCAAAATACTGATCTAAATTATGGTGAAAAACTGGAGCTTTATAGGGACATGCCAAATTTGAAACTAGAAAAATCCGAAATTCCTTGTTTAAATCCTGAAGAACATTAAAGACCTCTGTATAAACGATAATAGAATTCAGTTCTTCTTCTAGATGTTTTAAGTTTTTATGAAATAAGATATTAAACTCTGGCGGTAGAATAGTACTTAAATCATTAAGCTTAGTTTTCATAATAAGTTGGAGGTAGCTAGAAACATCCATACCGAAGCCGTTTTGGGAATCTTTAAACAATCTCAAAAAGAAATGGTTCGATTCCTTTATCTCAATCAAAGTATGATATAAGTCAAATACGATGGTTTTGATTGTACTCATTCCTCAATTTGCATTTGTTAGGGAAATACAACATCCGTTCTTATTGAAACAAACTAGGTATTAAACTGGGGTTTCCGAAGTATTTCTTTCAATAAGCTCTATTACGAAGGCAATAGCGATAACCAATGCACATCCAAAGGCATTGAGCCATAGATAAGACATCCAATCCAGGTACCATCCTAAGATAACTATGACTTGGGTAATAATGGCCCCAATGAAAACGGCATTCCCGCGAATAAACTTAAAAAAGAAGGCCAATAAAAAAATACCTAGGACATTCCCGTAAAAGATAGAACCGATAATATTCACCAACTGGATCAAATTATCGAAGAGATTGGCAAAACTGGCGATTCCAATAGCAATAATCCCCCATAATAATGTAAAACCTTTAGAAGCGGTTACATAATGATTATCGGACTTGCCCCTGGTATTTCTTTTATACAGATCTAATGCTGTTATGGTACCTAGGGCATTTAGTTCGGAAGCAGTGGACGACATGGCTGCTGAAAGAATTACCGCAAGCAGAAGGCCTACCAATCCTTTGGGAAGGTAATTCAGGATAAAATGAATAAAAACATAATCTTTGTCATTGGTTTCCACCACGGCACTCGCCTGTTTGATCAGGGCTTTTCCTGCCAATCTGTTGTATTTCTCCTTTTTGTTTATGGCAATGATTTCTTGTTTTGCCCCTTCAATAGCCGCGTACTCCTTCAGTTCTAAGGCATTGGAATAGTGATTTTGCGCAATTTTTTTTTGCACTTCCAATTTTTGATGTTCCGCTTCCAATGCAGCATATTCCCCAGCATAAGGCGAATCCATGACAATTTTTGTTGCAGAAGGGTTAAAATTCAGGGGAGAGGGATGATATTGATAGAACACAAATACCATCACCCCGATCAAAAGGATAAAAAATTGCATGGGAATTTTTAAAATTCCATTGAAAATAAGCCCCAATTGACTCTCGCGAATCGATTTCCCGGAGAGATAGCGTTGTACCTGGCTTTGATCTGTACCAAAATAGGATAGCGCTAAAAAAAGCCCCCCGGTAATTCCGCTCCAAAAGGTATATCTTTTATCCGTGTCAAAACTAAAATCCAGGATGTTCAATTTATCATTTGCTCCCGCAACTTTCAAAGCCTTGGTGAAGGTGATATCATTGGGCAGGTAATTCATAATAAAGAAAAAAGCAGCGAACATACCTCCCATGATAATAAACATTTGCTGCTTTTGGGTGACATTTACGGCTTTGG
Organism: Spongiimicrobium salis; assembly: GCF_043678055.1. Lineage (NCBI taxonomy): Bacteria > Pseudomonadati > Bacteroidota > Flavobacteriia > Flavobacteriales > Flavobacteriaceae > Spongiimicrobium > Spongiimicrobium salis. The sequence goes on along the minus strand of NZ_JBHEQA010000002.1, from coordinate 890,944 downwards.
TTCCTCCCGATACGGTATATACAATAACCAAAAGGCCTATAATTACGGTAAGTAGCCTTAAATTCCAACCTAAAACAGCGGAAAGAATAATAGCGGGCGCAAAAATGGTAATCCCTGCAGCCAAACCCCGTTGTATTAAAAATAGAATAGCCGCTAAGGTTCTCGTCTTTAGATCAAATCGTTTTTCCAAAAATTCATAGGCCGTATAGACTTTTAGACGATGGTACAAGGGAACAAAGACCATGCAGATAATGACCATTGCTATCGGAAGTCCAAAATAAAATTGAACAAAACCCATTCCATCATGAAAAGCTTGCCCAGGTGTAGACAAAAAAGTGATGGCACTGGCTTGTGTAGCCATTACCGATAAGCCTATAGTCCACCATTTTGCCTCTTTTCCGCCAAGAATATAATCATTTACACTTTTGTTTTTTCGTGTTTTCCATACTCCATAGCCAACAATGAATAGTAATGTCCCTGAGAGTATGATCCAATCTATTCTTTCCATATTAGCGGTGTGCGGTCATTATATAATAGAAAAAAATAAAGTATAGTATATTGAGAACAAGCACAATGGTGTATGCTTTTTTCCAAATAAATTTATTGTGCATAATTAGCCTTTAATTGCATTTTCCTTCTCTACTTTTTCTTTTCCTATAGAAAGCATATTGGCGAATAATTTGTAAGCGCCGGAAACACCCGCAGGCAATTCCCTAAAAAAGCTGAGTCCCGTATAAATATAATTTCCTTTCCCATAAGGTGCAATAATAAGGCTGCCTTTTTTTGCACTTTCCCCGGCATCGTTCATGGAAAGAATGGGCGTAAATTGTTTGTCCCAGCTATTTGGAAAATAAAGTCCTCGCTCCTGTACCCAGCCATCAAAATCCCCTTCTTTTATAGCATTGGGATAATTAATAAGGGAATGATCTTTTGCCAAGATCTCCACTTTCGAATTTTCATCCGTCACACGATCTCTGGATAGGGTAATGGGGTAGGGGGCAAGATTGTCTATATTCAGCCCTCTTCTACCAGCAGTATTGTATTGAATAACAAGATTACCTCCCTCATTGACATAGTCCAATAAGAAACGTTGTTTAAACCGCAATTCAGGAACCACATTATACGCACGGATCCCTACAACAACAGCATCATACTTATCCAAACTTCCCTTTTGAATTGTACTTGGGTCAATGAGGTGCACATTGTACCCAATCTGTTCTAAACTTTCCGGTATTTTGTCACCGGCACCAACAATATACCCAATATGTTCCCCTACTTTTTGGATGTTTAAACGAACTATTTTTGTTTTGGCAGGTAATAATATAGATTGCTGCGGTACATGGTCATAGGTAATGGAAATTAACTCTTTGGAGTATACTTTTCCATCGACATTTACCATAGGCGTAATATTCCCTTCACTTTCGCCGGATGGAGGAACTACTTTAAAAGTTACCGTTTGTCCATCCCCTTTTTGGGCAATGTTAAAGTCGATCTTTTCAGGACTGACCTGCCATCCTTCCGGATAATTCAATCGTACACTCCCGCTAAGGTCATTTCTGCCAGCAGTAATGGTCACTGGAATTTCCTTCGTAGAGGCATCTGCAAAAATGACTACTTTATCAGGCATAGCTACCGTTGCTTCTGGCAAAATTTCAAAAGGACGATACAATTCTCCCTTATCTGGTCTGGAATAGCGACGGACAATAGGTCTAGTAAAAGAAATGGGGTATCCATTAAAATCTAAAGTGAAATTTGCGTGAAAGGCCCGTGGCGTCTCCGCTTTCCCGATAAGATTTTGATCGTTTACGGTATACATACCCAAACTACCTTGATCGCTCAACCAATAAGGACTGGTATATCCCGTATTCTTAGCAACATTTAAGGAAATCTCATAGGTACTCCTTTGATTGTTTTGGAGCTTGCTATTAGGAGTAAGTTGCTCTCCTGTTTCTTCGATTTTTATTGACTTTAAAGTAATATTGGCCTCACTTCTATTAAGAGCTTCAATGTTTACTTTTACCGTACTTTCTGGATTGGTATAAGCGGTTTGGGCAGAAGCTTCCAAATACAATCCCGTGATGGATAATATTAAATCATCCAATTCCTTTAATTTAAGTTTTCTCCAGTGGGCATCTTTAATATTTGCCAATAACTGACGTGCTTTTACCAACTCCGGCAAATGTTTGGAGGGATTGACAAAATCAAACTCCTTTTCCAAGGCATACAGGATTTTTCCAATAGCTTTTCCCCCTTCCACACGAGACCAAGTGGTATTGATTCCATCAAAAATGTTGTTTTTGTCCTTGGGCAGATCTCCATTGATCAATTCAATGTATTCGTCTTGTGAGCCTCTGGTAGAAATTCTCCCAAAGCCCTGACATAAATGTTGGCTACTGGCAATGGAGGCAATTTCATTATTGGAAAGTCCTCTCATAGGGTAATATACTCCTACATCAAAATGTAATAAATTGGTTTTGTCCGCTTTTCTAAAGTTTTCCTGACTGCCATAGAACCACCATCCTGTGTTGAAGAACTGTCTTTTGGGTTGCCAAACCTCGGTATACTTCAATTGCTCCGGATATGCATTTTTATCATTGACCAAATCAAAAGCTTCCTTACTTAACATTGCGGAGGAAGTATGGTGTCCGTGCGTAGTTCCAGGAGTTCTATGATCAAAACGATTGATGATCACATCGGGTTTTAAATTTCGAATAACCCAGACAACATCACCCAATACAGCTTCTTTATCCCATATTTTTAAAGTTTCGTCTGGATGTTTGGAAAAACCAAAATCGTTGGCTCGGGTAAAAAATTGTTCTCCGCCATCCACACCACGTGCAGCCAATAGTTCTTGGGTTCGTAAGACCCCCAACAATTCGCGTAATTCAGGACCGATCAAATTTTGTCCACCATCTCCTCTGGTTAAGGATAAATAAGCCGTTCTTGCCTTTACTTCATTAGAAAGATAGGCAATCAATCTTGTGTTTTCATCATCAGGGTGCGCTGCTACATACAGTGCAGTACCTAAAAAATTTAATTTTTGTAAGGAATGATATATTTCAGATGAAGAAAGTTTTTTTGGTGATTGTGCATGGCTTAACGGAATTGAGCATAGGAAAGCGGTGAAGCATACCAAAAATTTACGCATAGTTGTAAGGCATTAGTTGATGTGAGCCAAAGATAGAAAGATTAGTTGCCTACCAAGTAGGTTTTAGAACTTCTTTAACATGATGGTCTTTATCCCCATATTTATTGAAGATTTTGGACCTATATCCCCAAACTATCTCTTAAATGCAAATCTTTATTTTTGTTTTTACCCCAATAAGCACTCTTAATACGGTTTATTTTAGTGGCCTTATTGGTGAGTATTTTGGCTTTGGGGCCAAAGCCACTCTTGTACGATTCTGTCCAACTTTCAATCGTATAGGGAAAAGCATTGGAAAAAGTGATGGATAAATTTCGGTCCAATTCCGGATAATCAATAGTATACGTACTTAGCGGCCCTCTTTCCTGAATAGAAGCAGTTGCGGTATAGGCTTTAACCTCCTTATGACGCAATCTGATGTATTCTAAAGAAGGAATCATTTTAAATTCACCCATAGGAAGACTTTTGGGGTCAATACGCAATTGATTCCACAGCTCGTTCTCTAAAACCTCTTTTTCCAGTTTGAATTGATGATCGCCCTCACTTTCGAAATAAGAAAAGGAAGCCACTTCAAATTGTTCTTTGTTGTTCAATTGTGCAAAAACTTGTCCGCACCATTCTTGTACGGAATTGGTTAGTTTAATGGCATGTTGATCATTACTCACAGGGTAAAAACTACTGGTCATAATAGAATAGGGGTAGATACCCGTAAGGAACTTTTTGGTCGTATTTAGTTTTAATACTGGAATATTGCTGGGATTGCTGCGATCGGCCTTCACTTGTTTCCCGGCAGCAAAAGGTTCCGTAACATATACCATAACGGCCTTTCCTTCCCTGATTTCGCCATAACGGGCCATTTCCAATTGATACGACGTAATTTCGGCATTGCCGGCATACCAGTATTTTTTAAAGGCTTCGGAAAGTGGTTTTTTGGGTGTTGGCTTTGCTTTAGGGGAAGAAGTATTCATTGCTACCTCCTTTACTTCCTTTGCAGGAGCTTCTCCACAAGCGGAAAGTATTGTAAAACTCAAAACAAGGGAACCTAATATTCCGATAGTGCTAAATGACCTCATAAGACGATGTTTTTATCAAAATTACCTAAAAAGCATTAACTTACCATAGCTATTAACGTTTTGTAAACCAAATTGGTGGGCAAGCCTACTACATTGCTATAGGTCCCTTGAATTTCTTCAATGCCAATTAGACCGATCCAATCTTGAATACCATAGCCACCTGCCTTATCATAAGGGCTATAGGTGTCTATATAGAACCTTATTTCTTCGTCGCTCAAGGCCTTGAATTTCACTCGGGTAGATTGATGTACTACTTTTTGCATTGTGCTCGTACTAAAACAAACAGAAGTAATTACCGCATGCCAATCATTGGATAGCGTACGGAGCATCCTATGGGCTTCCTCAGAATTCATGGGTTTGGCCAAAGAATGACCCTTATGCCATACCACGGTATCTGAAGTAATCAAGATGTCCTTATCTTTCAATTCCGCTTTAAAGGCATTGGCTTTTAAGAGGGCAAGGTAATCTGATATTTCATGCGCTTTTAGATTTGGCGGGTATATTTCATCGATAGGCTTTAATCGCACCTCAAATGGAATCCCTAGTTCTTTAAAGAATTGTTGCCTTCTCGGAGAGCCGGAAGCAAGGATTACATGATAGTGCTCTAGGATGTTTTCTAACATGGATCAATCGTTCTTAGCACTAAAATTCCCATGCCAGTCTCCCCGAACCTTCAATACTTGTTCAATAACGTCCCTAACGCAACCTTCCCCTCCGTTCTTATGGGAAACATAGTTAGCGATCGATTTCACTTCGGCTACGGCGTCTTGGGGGCAACAGGCCAAACCTACTTGCTGCATCGGTGGAATATCGGGTATATCATCGCCCATATACAATACATTTGCGGCATTGATATTCTTCTTTTCCAGATAGGTTTTCAAAGGTGTTTCTTTATGATGGGCACCCATATAAATATCCTTGACTCCCAGGCCCTCCAAACGTTTTTGAACGCCCTCATTGGTGCCTCCTGTAATGATACAAACATGATATCCTTTTTGTAATGCGGTTTTTAGGGCATATCCATCTTTCACATTCATGGTGCGCAACATATCTCCTGTAGCGGTAATCAATAAGCTGCCGTCGGTAAAAACACCGTCAACATCAAAAATAAAGGTGGTGATATCGTTAAGGTATTGTTTATAGCTTTTCTCCATAGGTTTTTTGAATTGACTGACTTAGTAGGGTATAGATGTTTTTATGCATATCATTTTCCAATAATGCCTTTTGCTTTTCCAGCGTGCCTTTGTCTTTTCGTTTGGCTGGTCCGGTTTGCACATTATAGGGGCTGAATTCTTTTATTTTTTCCGCAGTTTCCAATAATAGGGGATGTAGTATGGAAAAAGGCAATTGGTGCGTTGTACAGATTTCTTGACCAATATGGTACATATGATTGGTAAAGTTATTTACAAATACAGCCGCTAAGTGCAGGTATTTGCGTTGCGCAGAGTTAATTTCATGCACATGATCGGAAATGGCATTGGCCAATAGGGACATCTTTGCCAGATCGGACGCTTGTGTCGCCTCGATACAGATAGGAATAGTTTTAAAATTGACTTTTTGTCCTTCGCGAAACGTTTGTAGTGGATAAAAAACACCCTTTCGTTTTACATCGGATAATGCTTCCATTGGGATACTGCCCGAAGTGTGCATGACCAACCCTTGTTTTGCAATAAGATGACGTGATACGGCTGATATGGCATCGTCACTAACTACAATGATATATATATCTGCATCCTGAATCTTTTTCGGATTGGTGTTAATTGTAGTATCCTGCTTAAAGTAGGATAGTTTTTCTGTGGTACGCCCTACAACCTCAAGAACAGCAATATCGTCGCATTTCAGGAGCGCATTGAATAGGTGTTTGGCCACATTGCCTGTGCCTATAAGAACCACTTTCATCATAGCACGAAAGTACGTATTACCTAAAAATTTTTGGGTGTAGACGTCGAAGTTTTTTTGAATACTGTCCTATTTTAAATGGTAAATAGGAAATTTAGGGTTTTGGACTTTTTGAAACCCTAATGATCCAAACAGATGAAATGTCTATTTTTACAGGACCCATGATTTTCTTCCGGCCATGAATTTTATAAGAAAGGCAAACAAAGCTTAAAAGTAATGACAAAAGAAATAGAGACAAGAAAAGATGTATATCGGCTGGTCGTTATGTTTTACGGTAAAATACGGGAGGATGATCTTTTGGGGCCTATATTCAATACCCATATTAAGGATTGGGAAGCGCATTTTGAGCTATTGACAGATTTTTGGGAAAGCAATCTTTTCTTTGTAAAAAAGTATTCCGGAAATCCTCTGTTAAAGCATCAAGAGGTAGATGCTTCCGAAAACTACACCCTGGAGCAACTCCATTTTGGCAGGTGGTTAAACCTATGGTTTCAAACCATAAACGACTTGTACCATGGTGAAAAAGCCACCATAGCCAAAAATAGGGCTCGAAATATGAGTACTTTTTTTTACCTAAGCATTTTTAAAGCACGCGGGAGTTAGGAAAAAAGGACTCCCTAAAAAAAGATTTCTGGCTTAACTGCTGTCTTACAGTGAAGTAGGATTATACGACTTTGGAATATGATTGCTGCAATAGGCTAGATTGTAAATTCTTCCCTTTTTTTTATACATTCTTCCCAGCTGTTAAATGTCAAAAAAAAAGTAATCCTTTTTCTATTCCCGCGTCTAAAATTATAGCTGGCTACATATAATTGGTTTTTCTATCTCATTTCTCTTGAGATACGATATTCCCATTGATTTTACGAACTTTCAACCTAATTCAACAAATGAGATTCAACAAGATAAAAACTGTTGTTCTTGCTTTTTCGGCAGGACTATTTTTAACCCAATGCGAAAACGATTTTATAATTAATGACCCTACGATTACGATAGAGGATCCTGTGATTAATGTAGACGACCCCAATTCAGAAAATACACTAAATATTCCACCACCAATTCGGACGAATTCCGACCCTGCTTTAGTGGCACAAGGGAGGGATGTTTTTAGGACAGGAACTTTTGGGGATGAAGCATTTTGGAGCGGAGCCCTACAACTGGACAAGGCAATATTAGGAGAAGCCAATGGCGGTTTTGGTCCCGGGCTGTCTCCAAGCCTGGCATTGTCTCTAGGGGTAAAGGTAGATGCTACGGCCTTACCACAAACTGTGGTAGATGCAATTGTTGCCGGGGAAATAGATTTGGACGACCCGGCTACAACGGTAGCACTTTTAAGCTTAAATGCAGTTATAGGTGTACAAGGTACTTTTAATGATAATGGTGAACTCACGGCAGTGGGAATTTCCTGTGCGTTATGCCATTCTACAGTAGATGATTCTTTTGCGCCTGGAATAGGAAACCGATTGGACGGATGGCCTAACAGGGATATTGATGTGGGGACCATTATTGCTTCGGCAAACACCCAGCCTTTTGCAGAATTGTTAGGGGTAGACATCGCCACGGTTAATACCGTATTGACCAATTGGGGAAGAGGACGTTTTGATGGAGCTCTTTTATTGGATGGACAACCCGTGGCGGAGGATGGTTCTTTGATTCCTGCAGCTGTAATTCCTTCTATTTTTGGTCTTTCAGGGGTAAATCCGGTAAGCTATACCGGCTTTGGCAATTTTGAAGATTGGGCAAGATTTGTAGCGGTAATTGAACTGGGGGGACAAGGGAATTTTGTAGATGAACGTTTAAATGATCCCAGATTTCCTATTGCTGTTCAAACCAGCGCTTTCAATAGATCAGTTGCAGAAGACTTGGTAGATCCTGTGCTACCGGCATTACAGGCTTATATTTTATCTTTAGATCCTCCTGTGCCCAATGCCAATAGCTTTGAGGAAGCTGCGGCGATCAGAGGTCAAAACCTCTTTAATGGAAAAGCGCAATGTGCTAGCTGCCATTCGGGAGCCTTATTTGCGGATAATATCTTGCGGACCCCGGAAGAAATAGGAATTGATGCCGTTGAGGCCAACAGGTTTCCCTCTGGCATGTACAGGACTCCACCATTACGGGCACTCTTTACAAAGGCAACGGAAGGATATTTTCATGACGGACGATTTGCCGATTTAACAGAGGTCATCGATCATTACGATAATCATTTTGATTTACAATTGACCACGGAAGAAAAATCAGATCTTGAGGAATACTTAAATGCCTTATAATTTCATAGTAGTATAGGATGAAAAATCGTCAATATCCCTATGGGTATGGGCGATTTTCTTTTTAACAACTTTGTTGGATCTTTTACCATGCCCAGAATGCTGAAAATCATAAAAAGGCCGTATTTTTGTACGCTGAAAACAAACGTTGGATATGTCGATGACAGCACTTCTCAAAAAGATTTTCTTTTCTACCCGATTAATGGCCATTCTATATATTCTTTTTGCCACTGCCATGGCTTTTGGAACATTTATAGAGAGTTGGTATAGTACTGATACCGCGAGAATCTGGATCTACAATACCACCTGGTTTGAAGCCATAATGGTATTCTTTGTAATCAATTTTGCAGGCAACATTTTTAGATACCGCCTGTTGCGAAAGGAGAAATGGCCTGTTTTGGTCTTGCACCTTTCCTGGATCCTGATTATTATTGGTGCTTTTGTTACACGATATATTGGTTTTGAAGGAGTGATGCCCATTCGTGAGGGAGCTACGGAAAACATTTTTTATTCGGATAAAACGTTTCTTACCCTTTATGCCGATGGAGAAATCAATGGGAGCCCCAAACGAAAAATTTTGGAAGACGACCTTATTGTGACTTCGGAAGCTATGAAATCCAATTTGCCTTGGAAAAGTGATTTTAACGGTCAGGAATTTACGGTTTCCTATGTTGGTTTTATCAAAGGTGCTAAGGAAGGGCTTATTGAAGATCCCAACGGCAAGAGCTATCTGAAGATTGTAGAGGCAGGGGATGGAAATCGTCACGACCATTATTTGGAAGATGGGCAATTGGCCAGCATTCACAATGTGCTATTTTCATTGAACAAGGAAACTTCTGGGGCCATCAATATTTTTACAACGGACAGTACCTATCAGATCAAATCCCCTTTTGAAGGCAATTACCTGCGAATGGCCGATCAGTTTCAAGGGGAATTGGCCAAGGATAGTCTGCAGCAATTACAGTTGCGATCCCTGTATTCCACGGCAGGAATGCAATTTGTAATTCCGGAGCCATTGATTCAGGGGTCTTATGGAGTAATTCCCTTGGAAAAAGATGAAATCAATAAAAACTCCCAAGATGCCTTGATTGTAGCCATATCTTCAAACGGGGAGACGGTGGAGAAGAAGTTATTGGGCAGCAAAGGACCCGCAAATTTCTCGGATAAATTTACGGTAGGAGGATTGGATTTCACCATGAGATACGGCTCAAAGGTATATGAGCTTCCTTTTGGAATAAAGCTGAATGACTTTATTGCAGAGAAAAACCCTGGAACGGAAAATAGTTATGCCTCTTTTATGAGCAAGGTTACCGTAAATGAGGAACGCGCTTATGATTATGACATTTTTATGAATAATGTACTGGATACTAAAGGCTATCGTTTTTTTCAATCTGGTTTTGATCCGGATGAAGGAGGGACCATTCTTTCGGTGAATCACGATTGGTGGGGAACCTGGATTACCTATATTGGCTATTTTCTGCTCTATATTGGCTTAATGGGAATCATGTTCTTTGGGAAAACACGTTTTAAGGACCTCACCGTGGCTCTGGAGAAAATCAAAGCCAAACGTAGTGCCATGGTATTGCTATTATTTTTGGGCTTGACCACCCAAATGAGCGGACAGGAACATTCTGAAAATGACGGGCACGATCATACGGTAACACCTCCGACAGAAGCACAAATGGACTCCGTATTGGAAACCACGATTGTAGATAAGGCACATGCCGCTAAATTTGGGGAATTGGTTATTCAGGATGGAAGAGGACGAATGAAACCGATCAATACCTTTGCTTCTGAGCTTCTGCGAAAATTGAGCAGGAGGAATAAATTCAAGGACATGAATCCGGATCAGGTGTTTTTATCGATGATGCAAAACCCTGCGATATGGTACAATATGGAATTCATGGCCTTGGACAATAAGGGGGATAATGATAGTATACGGAAAATTATAGGTATCCCTGTAGATCAGCGTTACGTAAAGGCGGTAGATTTTTTTGATGCCAAAGGAAATTATAAACTCGCACCTTATCTAAGGGAGGCAACTTCTACGACCAATCCCAATAAATTTGAGCAGGATTTTAAGAATGCAAGTGAGCGCCTTGGATTACTTGATCAGGCCTTGAGCGGTCAAATGATCAAAATATTCCCATTGCTCAATGATGAGAATAATAAATGGATTTCGGGCATAGAATTTCGTTCCGGGAATTTCCAAGTTTCCGATTCCCTATACTCCAATTTTATTAGAAATGCCATGCCTTATTACCTTATTACTTTGAGAAAAGCTAAGGTCACCGGAGATTATACAGAGGCAGATAAATTATTGGAAGCTTTTAAAAAGAATCAGGTAAATCATGGAAGTGAGGTGCTTCCTGCAGAAAACAAGATCAAGGCTGAAGTATTTTACAACAGGGTAGATATTTTCAATAACCTCTATAAAGGGTATGCCCTAGTGGGGATTCTCATGTTTTTCTTTTTGATTTTTCAAATTTTTAAGGACCGTAAAGTATGGCGTGGAGGTATTAAAGGATTTAAAATTATCATTTGGCTTTTCTTCATTTTACATACCTTAGGTTTAATTACCCGTTGGTATATTTCCGGGCATGCACCTTGGAGTGATGCCTATGAAAGTATCCTTTACGTTTCTTGGGCTACTATGGGTATGGGCTTATTGGTCGGAAGAAAGAATGATATGACCATAGCTTCTGCAGCATTTGTGACTTCCATGTTGTTGTGGATCGCACATCAAAGTTGGGTAGATCCAGCTATTGGTAATTTGCAACCGGTTTTAGATAGTTATTGGCTAATGATTCATGTAGCGGTGATCGTGGGAAGTTATGGCCCGCTGACGGTAGGGATGATTTTGGGCGTAGTATCGTTGATTTTGATTGTTCTAACGAATACCAAGAACAAAGCAAAAATGGATGTCAACCTGAAGGAGTTGACCATCATTAATGAATTGAGTTTGACCGTTGGCCTGGTGATGTTGACCATAGGGAATTTTTTAGGGGGACAATGGGCCAATGAGAGTTGGGGGCGTTATTGGGGTTGGGATCCAAAAGAAACTTGGGCTTTAATCTCTATTATGATATACGCCTTTGTTATCCACATGCGCTTGGTTCCAGGTCTTCGAGGAAGATGGACCTTCAATTTCGCCAGTATCGTGGCTTTCGCCAGTATCATGATGACCTATTTTGGGGTTAATTTTTATTTGGCGGGCTTACATAGTTATGCCAGTGGAGCCAAGGTCATTACACCTACTTTTATATGGTATACGGTATTGGGCGTATTCATTCTTGGGGGAGTAAGTTTATGGCGTTATAGAGTCAATTATTCCAAATAAACCTCAAGTACCGTTGGGATAAGGGGCTATGCACAAAAGAGGACATGTCAGTATATCTATTTCATAACGACCAAAGGGGTAAACAAACAACAGATGAAAAATTTAAGCCCAATGAAGATAAGTATTTTTTCCTTTCTCCTTTTTTTTGCTGTTCAAACTACTGTAGCGCAAACAGTGAAAAAAGCAAAGTGGGAAAAACAAAATAAATCCATTAACGGTACTTTTGAGATCGTAAAAAAAGAGAGTGGTACTTATATTGTTCTGAGTGACGATTTTAAAACTAAAAGTGCACCGGATCTAAAAATCTTTTTATCCAAGAAATCCCTGTCTACGATAACAGGAAAGAATGCCACAAAGGATGCTGTTTTGGTTTCAAAATTGAAAAACGCAAAAGGAGGACAATCCTATAAACTGTCGGGTTCCGTAAAACTAAGCGAATATAAAAGTATTATTATTCACTGTGAAGAATACGGTATTTTTTGGGGTGGGAGTAGTCTCTAAACCTCAAAAGACTTCCGCTATAAATGCACCTGAATCCTATATAAAAAGGGATGGGGTGCATTTTTTATTTGAGATAGGGACGATTTAAAATTTTAAGATATTTTGAGCCCATGTTTTGGAATTTTTGAAAAAAAATGCATCTTTGCAGCATTATGAAGTAAACGAATTATGTTTTTTATAGCTGTCATCACGGAGATTGCCGGATAAGAATCAACACACTTGGTTGATTCGATGACATAGCTTTATATTCTTTTTTTAACATAATTTGACCATAATGACACATCACAATAAACTTACATTTAAAAAAATCGGCAATTCTTTTATTGACGCGGTTACCGGTAAACAAACAAATTTTACGGAAGGAAGCATACGGAAAGCCATTTTTATGCTCTCCATTCCCATGATTTTGGAAATGCTCATGGAATCTATTTTCGCATTGGTAGATATTGCCTATGTATCCCAGGTGAGCGTAAATGCCGTAGCCACTATTGGATTAACAGAATCCGTAATCACGTTGGTATATGCAGTGGCCATAGGCTTAAGTATGGCTGCCACGGCTATAGTGGCCCGAAGAATAGGGGAGAAAGATGTGCAAGGAGCGCAAAAAGCAGCCGTTCAGGCAATCCTTTTAGGGGTTGTCATTGCACTATTGGTGGGAGCTATTGGCTTCTTCTTTTCAAAAGAGATTCTGGCCCTAATGGGAGCGAAGCAAGATTTGATCGAGGAAGGCCATGGATATACGCAATTATTGATCGGCGGAAATATCACTATTCTCATGTTATTCTTGATCAATGCCATATTTAGGGGAGCCGGGAATGCTTCCGTGGCCATGTGGACCTTAGTACTTTCCAATGGCTTAAATATTATTTTAGACCCCATATTCATCTTTGGATGGGGGCCTGTACCAGAATTTGGTGTGGTAGGAGCTGCCATAGCCACCAATATTGGTAGAGGAACGGCAGTGCTGTTTCAACTTGGGATATTATTTTTTGGATGGAGTGTAATCAAAATCAAGGTAAAGGATATTATCATTGATATAAAGATCATGCTGAACCTTATAAAGGTCTCCCTTGGGGGTATTGCCCAATTTCTTATTGGTACTTCTAGCTGGGTATTTTTAATGCGTATCATGTCGGAATTTGGGAGTGAGGTCCTGGCGGGCTATACCATTGCCATTCGCGTAATCTTGTTCACTTTAATGCCTGCATGGGGTATGAGCAATGCAGCTGCCACTTTAGTAGGACAAAATTTAGGAGCCAAACAACCGGACCGGGCCGAAATATCGGTTTGGAAAACCGGAAGATATAATGCCTACTTTATGGTATTGGTCTCTATAATTTATTTGGTTTTTGCGCCTCAAATTATTGGTCTGTTCAATGCGGCTCCGGTGGTTATTGAAAATGGCTCCCTTTGTTTGCGAATTATTGCTGCGGGTTATGTTTTCTATGCGTATGGCATGGTGGTCATCCAGTCATTTAATGGTGCAGGGGATACAAAAACACCCACACGAATTAATTTTGTGGTATTTTGGATATTTCAGTTACCCTTTGCGTATTTGGCCGCAATCTCCTTTAAACTGGGAGCACAAGGAGTGTATTTAGCCATTACAATAGCACAAGTACTCTCTGCAGTCATCGCTATAATTTGGTTCAAAAAAGGACATTGGAAAAAAACACTGGTATAAGTGAATTTCGTAACTTTGGAATAGTTTGAAAAAACAGTTCTCTCCACTGTTTTAACCTTAAAAAATAGCGATAATGAATCAAAAAAATAAAGGTCTAAATACCATTTGCACCCATTATGGTGAGCTAAAAGATAAAGAATTTAAAGGAGCGGTCTCTCCCTTGTATATGAGCACTTCCTACGCCTTTGAGGATGTAGATGTCAAACGATATCCACGTTATTTTAACACGCCAAATCAAGTGGGACTTTCTAAGAAAATAGCGGCTTTGGAGCACGCAGAGGCCGCTATGATATTTGGGAGTGGCATGGCTGCGGTGAGTACGGCTTTAATGGCTTTCCTGAGGGCAGGGGATCATGTGGTATTACAGAAGACTTTATATGGAGGAACGTATAATCTGGTCACTGAGGAATTTGAGAAATTTGGAATAGCCTATGATTTTACCGATGGTCTGGAAGCGGCAGATTTTGAAGCAAAATTAAAGGAAAATACAAAAGTGATCTATATAGAAACTCCGTCGAATCCCTTATTGACCATAACCGATTTAAAAGCAGTTGCGCGAATAGCGAAATCCCGTGGTATGGTGTCCATGATCGATAATACCTTTGCGAGCCCCGTAAATCAGAACCCTATAGATTTTGGAATTGATGTGGTGATTCACAGTGCGACAAAGTATATGGGGGGACATTCCGATATTTGTGCAGGAGCCGTAGCTTCTTCTTCTGAAAATATGGAACGTATCTTTAACTTGGCCAAAAATTTTGGAGGTAGCTTGAGCGACTATACCGTATGGCTTTTGGAGAGAAGTATTAAAACTATGGGGATACGGGTGAGGGCCCAGAATGAAAATGCGATGAAAATGGCAACTTACTTAGATGCCCATGAAGATATTCAAAGAGTGTATTATCCAGGGTTGACTTCACATCCCGATCATGAATTGGCAAAAAGTCAAATGAAAGGGTTTGGAGGAATGCTTTCTTTTGAACTGAATGAAGTATTGGATAGTAGTGTGTTTCAAAAATCCCTACAATTAATAAAAGCATCGATGAGCCTTGCAGGAGTAGAGAGTACTTTGTTATCTCCAACGCAAACGTCACATGCCTTGTTAAGCGCTGAAGAAAGGGAGCGACAGGGTATAGCAGATGGCTTAATACGATTCTCTGTGGGAATTGAAGAAACCGAAGATTTGATCGCTGATATTGAACAGGCCTTACATAAAGTAAGGTCTATGGCTAGCACTACGACTCTATAGTAAGTTTAAGAAGAAAGAATACATGAAACTAGACATATTAGTATTTGGGGCCCATCCAGATGATCAAGAATTAGGGGCAGGGGGAACGATTGCCAAAGAAGTTGCCAATGGCAAGAAAGTAGGTATTATTGATCTTACCAGGGGAGAATTGGGAACCAGGGGCTCTGCCGAAATACGAGATCAGGAAGCAGCGGAGGCCGCGAGGATCCTAGGGGTGGCAGTTCGGGAAAATTTAGGTTTTGCTGACGGATTTTTTACCAATGATAAGGCGCATCAGCTTGAAGTGATTAAAATGGTGCGCAAATACAAACCAGAAATCGTATTGTGCAATGCTATTGATGATCGTCATATTGATCACGGAAAAGGCAGTCAATTGGTTTCTGATGCCTGTTTCCTGAGTGGTTTGAAAAAAGTAGAAACCGAAGATCAAGAAGCTTGGCGTCCAAAACAAGTATACCATTACATTCAATGGAAAAACCTGGAACCCGATTTTGTAGTGGATGTCACTGGCTTTATCGAGAAAAAAACGGAAGCCATATTAGCCTATAAATCCCAGTTTTACGATCCAAATAGCAAAGAACCCAGTACACCTATAAGCGATAAGAATTTTGTAAATAGCATTGTATTTAGAGCCAATGATATGGGAAGACTTATCGGTGTGGAACACGCGGAAGGCTTTACGGTAGAGCGTTATGTAGGCGTTAAGAGTTTGGGCGATTTAATTTAGGCAATTTTTTTATAACTCTTTGTAACTTTGGCCTTGGGGAGCGTAAAGTAGAACGTACTGCCCTGGTGTTGTATACTTTCTACCCAGATGGTCCCCTTGTTTTTTTCCACCATTTCCTTACAGAGCGATAGCCCTAAACCGGTTCCTTTTTCATTATTGGTACCATAGGTACTTAAGTTGACATTCTTTTGGAACAATTTGGATGTTGTGTCTCTATCCATGCCAATACCGGTATCCTTTATTGAAATTTCCCAATGTTTATTACAATCCAAAGCGTCTACGGTGACACTACCTCCTTCAGGGGTAAATTTTATGGCATTACTGATTAAATTACGGACAACAATATCAATTTGATCTGCATCGGACCAGGTAAGTGTATTTTCCAAAAGGTTGTTTACAATGGTTATGGACTTGTTTTTGGCCACTTCCGAAAGTAAGTTGGTATTGTTCTCCACAAGACTTTTCAGGGCAACGACGGAAGGTTTGGTCACCGCTCCCTTCATTTGGGTTTGTCCCCAGGAAAGCAAATTGTTCAATGTAAAGGAAATGTATTCTACATCGTGCTTTAATTTTGGAATGAATTCCATGAATTCTTTTTTCCCTATTTCACTTTTATTAAAAAGACTGAGCAGCCCTTTCAAGGCCCCAATAGGGCCACGTAGGTCATGACCAATGATGGAAAATAATTTATTTTTTACCTCATTGATTTCCTTAAGTTCGGTTTTTCTTTTCTCAAGGGCTTGCTTTTGAAGATTGAGCTCCGTATTCAGGCGTTTTTGTACATTTCTTCCCCGCCTTGTAATAAAAATGATTACTGTTAAAATCATTAAGACCACTATGGCCGAATAAATGTAGGCTCGTTGTTTTGCCAAGACTTTATTATTGTCCGCAATGTATTCCTGTTGCCTTTGATCGAAGTCTATTTGCGCTTGTAGTAGGTCTAAACTTTTCTTGTTGTCGTCCTCATTGAGTTCATCGGATAATTCCTGAAAAACCTCGTGATATGCTAGGGCTTGAGTATGATTTCCTTTCTTCTTATATATTTTATATAGAATTTTGGCACTCATTTTTTGCCCCTCTATCAATTTTACTTTTTGGGAGAGGACATTGGCATCCATGGCATATTGAAGCGAAAGATCATCTTTTTCCAAACCGTAATAGGCCTCTGCCATGCCATTCAATAAATCCACCTTGGCTTTTTTATCGTCCAGGTTATTGTGCAATAGACTACATTGGTTATACCAATACAAGGCCCACTTATATTTTCCTTGTTTTAGATAAATTTTTCCTTTTACCTCGTAGGCATAGGCGAGCCAATCGAATATCTCATAATTTTCAAATATGGTGATACTCTTATTGATATTGATAATGGCTTCTTTGTAGTTTCCCGTATCTGCATAAACGGAGGCAATATTACTCATGGCTTCCGCAATACCGGGATCTCGATCAAGCCCTACGGATATCACCTTCCCCTTTTCGTAATAGGTCAGGGCCCTTGTATAATCTTTTTCCGATCGATATAATTCGGCAATATTTCCATAATTCACCGATAACATCACAGAATCATTGAGTTTTTTGGCAATTTCTATGCTTTCCAGATGTGTTTTTAAGGCTCTGGTATAATCCCCAATTTCAGCATATTCAATGGAAAGTCCGTTCCTTATGATCAACGAGAAAGATGAAGGACCTTTGTTTTCTGCAATTTGAAGGGATTTATTGTAATAATTGATTGCCTTTTCATGACCGCCTTCTCCAGAATAATAAGAAGCAAAACCGAATAAGGATCGCGCTTCACCTTGTTTGAAAGAAGCTGCTTTACTGTATTTTAATGCTTTCTTAGCATATAACATTAAACTGTCATTGTTATAAAAACGAAATTGAAGGGAGAGATCGTTTAAGGCGTTGATGTATACCGTATCCGTAGTAGAAAAATCTTTGCGGGCTTCCAATTTACGAACCAAAGACCGCAAATCCTCTTCCTCGTTTTCTTGTGCTTGAACACTGCCCAGAAAAAAATAAACCGGTATTAAAAGGAAAAATAACCCCTTAATACGGCAGCAGAAAAAATTATTACAGGTTATGTTCAATGACATTGGGCGACAATCATTATTTCATAAAAATATAGCGAACGTAAAGCTATTTCTAATTTATGTTGTGAAATAGGTTTTTATGTATGTTTACTCTTACAATATATGCATTTCATCGATATTTTATGCATTTAATGGATGATTTTAGCATTTTTAACGGATTTTCGCAGAAAATAGGAAAAAGATAATAATGTTTAAAAATAGCAACTTTTATTTTGACAGATTAGGGAAAAAAATTACCTTTGCCACCGCTTGCAAATGGTGGTTGTAGCTCAGCTGGTTAGAGCGCTAGATTGTGGTTCTAGAGGTCGCCGGTTCGAAACCGGTCTTCCACCCTTAACTTGACGAAAAGTCCCTTCTTAATGTGGGGACTTTTTTTATTCCCATACTATTGTGGTTTAGAAGTTTATCTAAAATAGATCCCAGTCTAATGATATAACCCTCTTGCCACGGAAATATAAAATAAAAAAGCCATCAGTATGAACACCGATGGCTTTTTGTATAAAATATAAGAATTACTTATTCTGTAGCCTTATCTACTACAAGGCGTTTTTCTCTATTCGCAACTTCCCAGGCCGTATGGAAAACCAAACGGGCCCTGTTTTCCAATAGATCATAATTGATTTTGTCAGGAGTATCGGTTACCCTATGGTAATCGTCATGAGTACCATTAAAATAAAATATAATCGGAATATTGTTTTTTGCAAAATTGTAATGATCACTTCTATAGTAAAAACGATTAGGGTCGTTCTCATCATTATAGGTATAGTCCAATTCAATATTGCCGTATTTTTTATTGACTTCTTCGGAAAGTTCATGTAATTCCGTGCTCAATTTGTCGGAACCGATCAAATACACATAGTTACGATCTCCCTCACGCTTGGGATCGATGCGCCCAATCATATCAATATTCAAATTGGCTACGGTATTCTTTAAAGGAAAAATAGGAGAAATATCCGTGTAGTATCGCGAGCCTAAAAGTCCTTTTTCCTCCCCGGTAACATGTAGGAATACCACCGATCTTTTGGGGCCGTGACCCGCATCAGCTGCTTTTTTAAAGGCCTCAGCGATTTCCAAAAGAGCTACAGATCCCGAACCATCGTCATCGGCGCCATTATTGATCTGTCCATCGGCACTGATACCAATATGATCCAAATGCGAAGAAATAATAAGGTATTCTTCTGGTTTTTCGCTACCCCTTAAAATAGCAGCCACGTTTTCTGAATTTACTTGTTCGTTGGAACTTTCAATCTCTAATTGCAGTGAAGCCGTTACTACTTTGGGTGCGTGGTCCGTTTCAATATCCTTGAACAAGGTACTCGCCATTTTTGAGTTGATATAAAAACCAAAAAACTCTTCATTGCTAGTATCTTTTAATCCCATACGCCCGCTATCATTTTTCTTCATGAAATCAAAACGTCTTTTAAAGCGACTAAAATTGGCACTGTCATAATAAAATGCCCCTTTAGCTCCTTTTTCAGCCGCTAACTCCATACGTTTTCCTATAGCTTCATTGGCATTGCTCCAAACCGATTTTTCAGAAGTTCCGGATACGGCATAAGTGCCATCTGCGTTCATAGGTTCCCCTGCCTTGAATAGTACTAATTTTCCTTTAACATCCAATCCTTTATAATCAGAATAATCCCCGTCTTCAATACCATAACCCACATAGACAACATCCGCATAGTTTCCATTGGCTTTGGAAAAAGTTAGGAAGTCTTCTCCCATGGGATAATCCGTTCCATTAATACTAATGTCCCCTACAGGGAGTTTATTAATTTCTAAGGGAACATTCTGAAAATAATTTCCATTGGTCTGCGCTGCCTTAATTCCTAGGCTTTCATAATGTGCTTTTAAGTAATTTACAGCTTTCTTCTGTCCCGGCTCCCCGGTTTCCCTTCCTTCAAATTCATCAGAAGCGTAAGTGTACAAATGCTCTTTCAATTCTGCCTCTGTAATGGTATTGGCATACATCGTTGATTCTACTGCCGTTTTTACAGATTCGGGCGCAGTAGTGGCCGTTTTTTTTGTGGGATTACAGGCCATGGAAAATCCAAGGACTACCCAGATTAAATTTTTCATTATCTTATGATTATCGTATTCAAAATTTCCCAAAAATAAGGAAAAGAAAGGGAATGCGGGAGAAGATACTGCAGAAATCTATCCCAAAAGAAAACGTCCTGCATATGGGCAGGACGTCTAACATAGTTATGGTATCTTATTAGTCGTTCGAAAGGATACTCAAAATATACCAGAAAAGTAACATTAACGAGGCAAACAAGCCTAAAGAGGCGGCCACATGCTGATCTTGTTGATACTTATGAATCATATTGGATGTCTGATACAAAATGGATCCAGAGGCCAGAACAATCATGCCGGCACTAAACCATAGCCCCATATTAAATCCGAATATTGTTCCAGCAATAATAAGACCAATAGCAATGAAAAACCCAATGGTCAGTGCCGATTTCAAGAATGAAAAATCTTTCTTAGTGATGAATACAATAGCCGAAAGTCCAGTAAATAGGGACAAAGTAAGTATGGCGGCCTGATTGAGAATATTGAAGGTTCCATTTTCGGAAACCGTCATGGCAATAAATATTAAGGGGATAAATATAAAAGCCTCCGCAATTACATATAGGAGTAATCCAATATAATGCTTGGTAGTATCATGACTTTTCAAGGCTAAGTTCTCTGCATAGTTGGTCACCAACATAAATCCGCCCAATAATAATAACCAACTGTAACCGCCAATCAGGGATAAGGCAAAGTTCACAACGGCCGGAATCTGAAAAAATATAGTTTCTACTAGGATAAAGAGCAGTACGGCGCCGGCTAAATGTGTATAGGTCTTTTTATAGAAGGCAACGCGATCTTCATTCGCAAGTTGACTGACCATTTGAAACTCTGGGTTAGGGTGATTTTCCATAAAATTGAAGTTGTTTTGTGTATTGGTTTTATAGTTACGAATAACGATATTTTACTATTAAATCTGATGCAATTCGGTTAAAGTGATCAATTTAATCGTTATATCACGTAGTATACCATAAACTGGCGTTTATTTTCGTATAGTTGAGAGGATATTAACATTATTTTTTCTCTAATACGACAATAAAGCGACTATATTTAGGCTGCTCTAAGCTATATTACTAACCTTAAATTGAAAAAATGTCTCGCACCAATACTCCGCTAATGCTCCTTTTAATGCTGTTATATGCCTTTTCTATGAAGGCTCAAGAAGCAAAAATTGAATATATTGCACATGCTTCTTTCCTTATAGAATCCGATCAGGGAACAAAGGTGCTTTTAGATCCCTATCATAGCTACAATCAAATGGGGTATACCTTTCCGGATAATGTCACAACAGATTTTGTGTTGATTACACACCCCCATTTTGATCATGATGCCAGTAAATATTTAGGTGAGCATACGCCCGTGTTTCGAGAAGCGGGAACCTACCAGTTTAAGGATATTCAATTTAAAGGTATTCCTAGCAATCATGCTGGAGCTGAACGGATGAAGGATTCTGGAAATCAGTTGTACAATATCATATGGGTAGTAACGGTGGGAACTACCAAAATTGCCCACCTTGGGGATAATGAAGTATTGACTCCAGCAGAAGTGGCGCTTTTGGATGGAGTGGATTATATTATAGGGCCGGCCAATGATGCCTATTACGAACTTTTTAAAAAAGCAACCTATATTCCCAATCACTATTTGCTTCCTGAAATTACGAAGCATACCAATTGGATGAAACCGGTAGATGATTGGCTCCAGGATAAAAAGGAGGTAAAGCGTTTGGATAGCAATACCCTGGAATTGGGAGGTAAAGGGGTAAAATCTGGAATTCTGGTATTTCAACCTTCTAAGGATGTCAAAGAATGGTCTCGGGAATACTATGAAGCACTAGCATTGCTCAATGAGGGTTTTGCGGCTTATCGCGCATCTAAAAAACCGGAAGATGGGCTTCCCGCTATGGAAAAACTAATTATCTCGGCTCCTCATGTGGTAGATGGCTATTTGTATAAAGCTAGCTTCTTATTCCCTTCAAAAGATTTTAGTGGAGTTATTGAGACTTTGGAAAAAGGATTCGCCAATGTACCGGATATGGATTGGGGTACGGAAGCGCGGATGCATGGAATGTTGGCCGATGCTTATATGGAGACCGATCAAAAAAAACGGGCCTATAAACATTATTTATGGATTGTTCGCCATGATCATATGGCCAATACGAAAACCATACAAACGGCAAAAACCTTTATTGCCAAACATTTTCCTAAAGGATTATAAGCAGAATAGAGTCGGGATCGATGATACCTTAATTTTTTATCCCATTTTATGCATTATATGAGATTCTATGCCGCTTTTGTTTGATATTTCATTTATTCTCTTATTTTTACCCCCTTCTAATACCATTAATTCCAATTTTTAAAACCAATTCATAGCCTATATGGAAATTGCCATTATTGCTTCGGGAATCCTGCTTTTGCTTTTACTTACCATAAAATTTAAACTCAACGCCTTTATCGCCTTTATCATTGTTTCTCTTTATGTAGGGATTGCATTGGGGATGGAATTGCAAAGTGTGGTTACGGCGATTCAAAATGGAATAGGAAACATTCTTGGCTTCTTGGTGTTGATCCTTGGCCTTGGTGCCATGCTGGGAAAGTTGATTGCCGACAGTGGTGCCGCACAACGAATTACGGCTAAATTAGTGGAGAAATTTGGGATTAAAAATGTACAATGGGCGGTAGTGCTCACCGGCTTTATTGTAGGTATTCCCATGTTTTATTCTGTAGGTTTTGTAATGATGATCCCTCTGGTATTTAGTATTGCCATGTCTACTAGATTGCCCCTTTTATATGTTGGCCTGCCTATGCTTGCCTCCTTGTCCGTAACCCATGGATATCTTCCGCCACATCCTGCACCTACGGCTTTGGCTTCCATGTTTGAAGCCAATATTGGGAAAACATTGATTTATGGTATCATTGTAGCAATCCCAGCCATTATTCTTGCTGGGCCTCTTTTTGCACGAACCATTAAGCATATTAAGGCGAGCCCTTTAAAAGAATTCTACAATCCCGTTGTTTTGGAAGAAAAAGATTTACCTTCCTTGGGCGCAAGTTTGTTTACGGCCTTATTGCCGGTATTGTTAATTATCATGGCGACCTTATCGGATCAATTCGTTCCAGATGATTTTGTACTTAAAGAAGTGTTGGTTTTTCTTGGCAACCCTGTTATTGCCATGCTCATTTCCGTACTTGTCGCTATTTATACCTTGGGCCTGTCTAAGGGGAAAAACATGAAGGAACTCATGTCTTCCTTAACAGATTCTGTCTCCAGTATTACTATGGTACTATTGGTGATATCAGGGGCAGGCGCACTAAAACAGGTACTGATCGATAGCGAAGTAAGTACCTATATTGGAGAGCTGGCCGCAAGTTCCGGATTGTCCCCATTAATATTGGCATGGCTAATTGCTACGGTATTACGTGTTTGTGTGGGGTCTGCCACCGTAGCGGGACTGACCACAGCCGGGATAGCACTGCCTCTGGTTACGCAAGGGGGAACAAGCCCAGAATTAATGGTATTGGCTATTGGATCTGGAAGTTTAATGCTTTCCCATGTCAATGACAGTGGTTTTTGGATGTTTAAGGAATACTTTAACCTTAGCGTAAAAGATACCTTCCGAACATGGACAGTCATGGAAACCACGGTTGGGGTAATGGGATTGATCGGGGTTTTGGTGCTAGATTTATTTGTCTAGGCCCCCTTTATCTTTGAAGCTCAACAAGCGTATGCATAACCCCTCGCAATTCGGCCAATCCTTTGAGCCTCCCAATAGCAGAGTATCCAGGATTGGTATTTTTACTTAGATCATCCAAAAGTTGATGTCCATGATCAGGTCGCATTGGGATTACTTTATTGGATTTCAATTGTTCTTGTAAAAGCATCTGTATTACAGAAACCATGGGTACATCGCCTTCTAGATGATTGGCTTCATAGAAATTCCCGATCCCATCGCGCTTTGTGCTTCTTAAGTGTACAAAATGAATATGTTTCCCCAAGTCCTCAATGATCTTTGTGAGGTCATTATCCTCCCGAACTCCCAGAGAGCCTGTACAAAAGGTAAGGCCATTACTAGGACTAGGAGGGTGGTTCACAATACGGCTTAGGTCGTTATAGCTGCTCACTACACGGGCTAATCCGAAAATAGGAAAAGGGGGGTCATCGGGGTGTATGGCCATCTGTATTCCATACTTTTCTGCAGTAGGAATAATTGCTTCCAAGAATAAGGTCAAATGTTCAGCAAGTTTTTCAGGGGCAATATCCTTGTACCTAAGTAAGGCATTCCGGAAGTCCTTCAATGTATATCCCTCTTCTGCCCCGGGCAAACCGGCAATACAATTTTGAATCAACTCCTTTTTGTGCTCTGGAGTCATTTCGGAGAAATATGCTTCGGCCTCCTTCAAAATATGGGGAGAATACTCCTTCTTGGCATTCTCGCGTTCCAGAATAAAACAATCAAATGCGGCTAGGGCAATAGGCTCAAAACGCAATGCTTTCCCTCCATGTGCAAGTGAGTAGGAGAGATGTGTTCTGGTCCAGTCCAAAACCGGCATAAAGTTATAGCAGACGGTCCGGATGCCTTCAGAAGCCAAATTGATCAATGTTTCTTTATAGGCATCGATATAGGTTTCAAAGTCTCCACTTCTTGTTTTGATATCTTCATGGATCGGAACACTTTCCACAACAGCCCATTTCAATCCATGTTGGACGATCATAGATTTTCTTTGCCTAATGGCCGCTACATCCCATACCTGACCATTTGGGTATTCATGAAGCGCAGTAACTACAGCTGTTGCCCCAGCTTGTTGAATATCGGATAGGGATACTACATCTTTGGGCCCAAACCAGCGCATAGTCTGTTCCATCATTTTGAGTTGATTATTCATTTTATGGCATTGTTTTACCTAAAACAAAAATAAAAATTAAAATCTGGGTCCAGAGGTATTAAAGAGAACTTATGGTTTGGTTTTGGTAAGACATTCTTTCAATTGCAACTGTAATGTCTGGTATTCTACGTGGCCAAATTGATGATACAGCATATCATAATTTTCATTGAAAATAATAAATGTTGGCGTACCTCTAAGTTGATTAAGGGTAAAGGTCAATGACAGCTGGGGCTGATTTTTTAGATAATGGATGACTTGGTTTAAAAATGGAATTTGTTCCTCTTCGCTTGACATTTGATACCGTGAACTGCTTTGGCAAATTTGCTCGGCAGCTTCCTTAAAATTGAAGGAATCATCGGATTTTTTGTCCATAGCAATAGGAAATACAAGGGGATTTGGATAGCTATCTAAGCCATGTTGTTTTAAAGCTTTTTTGGTTTCCCCAATAAGTTCCCCATTTGAAATCAACGCCTTGGTATTGTCCGAGGTATTATAGTTATAATCTTCAAAGGCCGTAGATAGCCCTAAAAAGGAAACCTCATTCCCAAATTCTTCGTACAATGCGTTCACTAGTGGAATACCGTACAAAAAACAGCCCGGACAATTGACTTGAAATACAAATAAAAAATTCACGGAAGACCGCTTAAAATTTCCTGAAAGCATAGATTCGTGATGAAGAATCAAGGGTTGCATAATGATGTATTGAATAATGAATTATTGCAAATTTAGTATTATTTAGATAGGATTCCTTACAAATGTACTTAAGATGCATATTTTATGGATGTTTTACCGTTGTTTTTTGATAATTACAAGATCGTTTCCCGATACGGTACTTTAATATACTGATATATTTCCCCTATTTTTAGCCTTATAATGAAACCCACGCCTTGTACATGTATTTCTTAAGTTTTCCAAATTTTAACATATACAGCACCCCATTACTCATCTTATCTGTGCAAGGTTTAATTTTTGCCTTCTTGCTTTTTGGAAGGTACCTTCAAAAGAAGCTACTTTCGGATATTATACTGGCATTGATTCTGGGAATAACCTGCTATCATAGAACTACCTATACCATTGGTTTTATGGATTGGTACGATACCTATAGAAATACGAAGATCAATTACTATTTAATTGACCTTTCAATGTTGATGGCGCCACTAATTTATTTTTATGTACGGGCCATAACAAGTGCGACCTTTAGATTTAAAAGAAAGTACTACGCCCACTTTATTCCCTGGGGAATTTATTTTTTAATAAAAGGGTTTATTCTTGTTTATGATGCCTCTTTGCCAGATTTTGGGAATGCACAAAATGGATTTCTTGTAATTAATTTTCAGTGGCCCTATTTAGATCCCATTGTTGGTCTATTTTCTACCTTGCAAATGTTGACCTATTTGGTCCTTAGCTTTCAGCTTTTCTTCATGTACCGAATGAGAATACAAGATTTCTTTTCAAATACCTATAAAGTGGAATTAAATTGGCTTCGAAACTTTCTATACATCTATACGTTCTTATTTGTCTTCCACAACATACAAACCCTTGTAAATGATGTGATGTTGGATTTAAGCTGGACTCAGGAATGGTGGTATCATTTCTTTTCAACCATTGCTATCATTTATATTGGCGTGAAAGGATATTTTACGGTTACCGATAATTTAAGAGGTTTGGGTCTGGAATATGATCATTTCAACTTCACTCAAAAAAGGAGTAGGACAGAGCATACCAAAAAAGAGGACGGGGAAGGAAGAGGCATATCGGAAAAATTGAAAGCCAAGAAAGAAGTAATCAACAGGTATTTTCAAAACGCAAGCCCCTATTTAAATCCTGATTTGACTTTGGTAAGTTTGGCAAAGGAATTGGGAATGTCCCGCGAAGAACTTTCGGTAGTCATTAATAAGGGTTTCCACCTGAAGTTTAATGATTTTGTAAATGGATATCGCATTACAGCCGTAAAACAAATGCTTCGCGAAAAGAAACACCTTGAATTATCGCTGAGTGGAATAGCGTATGAATGCGGGTTTAATAGTAAGGCCACCTTCAATAGGGTCTTTAGAAAAATGGTAGGAACTTCTCCATCTGAATTTATCAATACGTTAAAATAGTTACTTCGTTTAAGGAGTCTCAATTCGTGGGTGAGCCTTCATTTTCACGAATTGAATCCCTGGTAGCGGCTTTGTTTCGCAATTTTGAAAAGCGAAATAAAAACAGTTAAAAATGAAAACGCTATTTAAAAAAGTACTAACACCAGTCTTGCAAAACACGCTTCTAAACGATGGTATATTGGCAATACCACGGCTGTGCTGCGGACTTCTATTGGCTCTTGATTTTGGGGCTTCCAAATTTGGAATGCCATGGACTCCTTCAGATAAAAACTTATCCCTATTTGAAGTTTCGGATTGGTTTGTGGAGGATATTGCGTCATATGGCGGAGTCTTTGCCCTAAGCCCCGTCCTTTTTGCATGGCTCGGTGCGGCTAGTGAAGCCATCGGTGGTCTGTTTCTAGCCTTGGGTCTTAAGACTAGGGTAGCAGCCTTTTTTATCGGCTGTACGATGATGGTGGCCGTATTTTTTCAAAAATGGGATCAGGGAGTATGGGGGATGCTTCCTGCATTGGGGTTTTTATGGGTAATGCTCTATAGTTTGGTTTTGGGCTCTGGTCGTTTTGGATTGGATTATGTCATTGCGAAAAGAATGGCGAGAGATATACACAAATGATAGAGGATTCTATAGAGATCTCAGTACAGAAACTTGCTATTAAGGATATATTTAGGGCAATATCAATACTCCATAGGATTGCCAGTACAGGATATACCTATACTGGCAAGATGGGTATTTGGGTTTTCTTTAGAGTTCCTTTATATTATCGATGAATACTCGATCTATACGTGTTAAAAAAGGATCTATGGCAATCATTTTAGGAAGTGTTTCAACTTCTATTTTTAACAGGGTCTCTGCTTTGTTTATGATATGCGCTTTTAAATAAATAGGCGTATCCTCTGTCTGTAAAGACTTGGGGTGTTCTTTAAAGAGCCCAATTTGTATGGGTTCATTAATGGGAATCTCTTTTTCTTCACCATTGTTCAATTGTTTAAAACGTTTTGCTTGGAGCGCTATACTAAGCTCATAATTTCCATTGGCCAATTGCTTATAAGAAGTATCTCCAATAGCAAGATCATAGCGTATCACTTCCTTCATCCAGTCGTCTACAAGTTTATGATATTCCAAAGGTGTTTCTTTATAGAGTTCCTCCATAAACTCTAGTGTATGTACCTCATACTCATCTTCCATGCCATGCCGTTGTGTAAGTGTTTTCAATACGGTATTTAACTTGGTTTCTCCAATGAGATCTCGAAGCGATTGTAGAATAAGACTACTCTTTCCATAGGCCAGATAGTATTCTCCATCTTCCAAATACATGGGAGGTTCCTTAGCGGTAGCAAAGGTACGACCACTGAAATAGCTATTATTGGATTGTTTATTGAGCTGCCACAAAGCGCCTTTTCCATACATTTTTTCCAAGACTATACTTTCGGTATATTTCGCAAAACCTTCGACAAAAAAAGCAGCTCCTTCCACATTTTTTGGCGTCAGGATCATACCCCACCACTGATGTGCAACTTCATGTATGGTGCGTTTGGAGACCAAATCAAAGGTAGGAGTCGCCCGAATGTCGATGAGATATAAATTGTCTTCCACCATATTGATCAATCCGGGATGTGCAGCACCTCCAAAACTGTGATAAGAGGGAATCTCTGCAATTCTTAAGTGGTTTAAGGTATAATTTCCAAACTGATCTATGCAATAGGCCAAGGTATTCTTAGTACTGTTATTTATGGTACTATGGTTCATTTCGTGTCCATTTTCGTAATAATACTCCAATGAAATATCATGATACTTATCTTTTTTTAAAGTGTAATCTGCAGAGAAGTAAGCTAGTGATGGCACGTTTTTTTCAGGGAATTTATAATGAAAGAAATTCCTCCCATTTTCTGTCCATTGACGTTGAAGATTGCCAGGCGCTAGAGCCGTTTGATTTCCGGAAGTAGATACAATAGTTTCAAACCAAATATTGCCATAACCTACTTTAGGGTCAAAAAGGTGTTGATCCCTTAGTGTTTCCACTTCTTTTGGAGGAAGGCCTCGTTTTTTACGTTCATGAGAATCAAATAATTCATAGGAACGATAATACCCCAAGACAGGTTCAAATTCTTCATGCCGTATATAAGTCCCATTTTTGACGATGCGTCTGTCAATCTGAAAAGGAGAGGATTGTTTTACAAAATTATAACGTAATCTTGCCCTTTCTTTGGGAAGAATGGGAGTGTTGAATTTAAAAAGGTAGGTACCAAAGACAGTGTCTTTAAGAATCAAAGTTGCATTAGCTACGCTGACCTTTGCTAAGGTATTTCGTTCTGTTAAAAACAAATGGGTTACGGGAACATTGTTCTTGTTGATTAACTGATAATCGGCGAAAACCGCATATTTTTCAGTATTGGGGTATAAGGCAACTTCTGTCTTAAGGTCAATATAATGCAGTCTGGGAATAGTGTCATATTTTTTAAAATTACGCTCGTAATTTTCCGAATAATTTAGCCTATCATTAGAATTCCTATAGGTTTGTTTGACATTTAATTCCGAATAGAGCAAAAATCCACTTATTAAAAATAAAAGAACAACAACACTTAAACTAACCACTTCCCATTGTTTCCAATTTTTAAAATGTATACTTTTTATGGTATAACCACTACCAATGATTCCACGTTTCCATACTTTAAAAGCAACGATAGACAATAGTGCTGCAAATGCGAACCAATATACCGTATAGGAATGAAAAGCTTGGGTATGAATGGAATAACCGGCCATATTGGAGTATATGGGTCTTGGAAAACTTCCAATCCGAAGCATAGGGTGTTCAATCCCCAGATTACTGGCAAGGGGAGTGCTTAAAAACAACAATACAAAGGCGGCAATCCCCATACCCAAATACTTATTGTTGAGTATTCCTTGAATGAAAACAGCAACCATTACAGCAATGTACATTGGAACACCGTAATAATAGAAGAGGGCGAGGTATTGCCCTATTTCCAAATCAAAATGTCCGTTGGTTAGCTGAAAAGCAATACAAACTAGAATTACGGTAAATATCAGAAATACGGGAAGCAAGAGCAAAGTTACAAGTTTGGATAAGAAAAAGACCCAATTTAAGGCCGGGGTGGTGTTCAGAATACCCTCAAATTTGTAGTTTCGCGCTCGCCAAATTAACTCTCCACTGTAAAAGACAATAAGAATAAGTCCGAGCATAGGTACAAGCTCCATAACAATTTCGATAAGCAAATTGGTATAAGGATACCAACTATCACCGTAAGAACCACCTTCAAATATCCTTGAATATAACTCCATAACGGAACTGCTAAAAAGAATCAACACGATGACAAGAAAGGGAAGGCTTTTAAAAATGGCTTTGATGTCTATCCAAAGGGAGGACCAAAAAGATAGCCATTGGGTTTTCAAATCTATATGTGCGGACACAGAAAAATAAGCCAGAACATGGGGTTGCACAATAGCCTCAAGTTTCTTTTTCTTGATTTTCTGAAGCGATTTTCTATAGGAAAACAAACGGTAGGTCCCTGCTAAAAGTAAAAAAGAGAATACGGTCCAAAGTACTCTGTTCCAGAAATATAAACCACTAAAAGATAACATGTTTTTGTTTTTATCTGCAGGAGTCCAGAATTGAGTATGTTCATAAAAAGTAGTTATGGAAAAAGGGTCTGCCAGTGCCGCAACAGTCATTTGACTTGGCGATGCCGGTACTGAAGCAGCGAGTAAAGGGGAATTGGAATAAAATGCACTTAAGAAGTATAAAATATAAATCAATACGGCACTGGAGTATGTGGCAAGTGCATTTTTTGAAAGAATGCTGACTGAAAAAATAAGCGATGTACAAATGAAAATGTTAGGCACAATAATGACAAAGAATACCCACAAATATTTTTTTATTTCAAAAGGAGCAATCCGGGAAGAATCTAGATCAGAAATGGATAACCCCATTAAAAACCCAGGTAAAAAAAGGCTAAATGCGAGAACACTGAATAAAAATATACCTATAAAGCGGCTCCAGAAAAAATATCCTTTTTTGAGGGAAGTACTGTAAATGAGTACATCCATTTGATAATTGCTGTCCCGAAGTACTCCGCTGACTGAAAAGAACATGATAATAAAAACACTTGACAAAGAAAAAGTACTCGTGTAATAACTGATTTGATAGGCGGAATTAAAGTCTACTAAAGCGGGAGCTTGACCTACGCCTCCGACAAAAAAACCAAAAAAACCAAAAATGATTGCAAGTAAAGGCAGGGCACGTTGTTTTGATTGGTATAATGCTTCAAAACCTAGTAATAATCGTAGCATATTAGTCGTTTTTTATAGTATGGTGAAAATACATTTGAGTAAAATAATAGTCCTCCAATCCAGCATTGACCGAATTAAAATCAGGACCAGGGGCTGTTTCTGACAATACTTTGATTTGGGTTTCGCTGGCAATAAGTCTTGTGGAAATCACTTGATAGTTTTCTTGATAAACGTTCAATGCTTCCTTAGGGATAATCTTACTCCATACCTTATTGGAAATCGTTTGGACCAAAGCATTGGGATGTCCTTTTGCTATAATTTTACCTTCCGCCAAAATTGCCATTTGAGTACATAGTTCTTTGATGTCTTCAACAATATGCGTAGAAAGGATGACAATGATGTTTTGACCAATCTCACTAAGAAGATTTAAAAACCGGTTCCGTTCTTCTGGATCTAAACCTGCTGTGGGTTCATCCACTATAATAAGTTGCGGATTGGCAAGTAGCGCTTGGGCAATTCCAAAACGTTGTTTCATTCCCCCGGAAAAGGTGTATACCGATTTTTTACGGTGTTGGTATAAATTGGTTTGCTGTAGTAGGGCCTTTACTTGGGTCTTACGTTCCTTTTTGTTCAAAACACCCTTTAAAATGGCCAAATGTTCTAAAAGTTTTTGTGCAGATATTTTAGGATAGACACCAAATTCTTGAGGTAAATATCCCAAATGCTTTCTAACTTCTTGAGGTGTCTGAATAATATCAGTGTTATTGAATAGGACTACACCGGAGGAAGGCTCTTGAAGCGCAGCAATAGTACGCATTAAACTGGATTTTCCTGCGCCATTGGCGCCTAGAAGACCAAACATCCCATTGGTAATGTCCAAGTCAATGGCATCCAAAGCTTTTACTCCATTGGGATATGTTTTTGACAAGTTCGTAATTTTAAGTGTATTCATTGGTTTGATATTTTATGACAAATCTATTTTTGAACATCAACGTTTACTAATAAAATTGATTTCTGTCACTCTTTTGTACATGGAAGGTGCTCTAGGACATATGAAAGGAATCTTGTGGAAGAAAGCAGGTCGTTGATGCAAAAATTGATGCTATTTGTCAATTTGTTTGCGCTGCCAATTTTACAACTGTAATTTTGGGATATGATACGTTTTCTGAAAAATTATATAGCCTATGGGTTAGGAGCAATTATAGTAGGGCTAGTAGTCTTATGCCTATCCTATGTGGGATTTATCCGAATTCCCAAAGATGAACCTTTGGAAACCGCACTTATTTTTGGGTTTTGGTGGCTACTCGTCTCTTTTGGATTACATCATTTTAAATATATCAAAGGGAAGAAGAGTCTACTGATTAAAATTCTGGTATTGTTTGTCATTTCCTTTATGATATTTGGAGCGGATGATTATTTTAAGATTCCTGATCATCCCATAGTTATTTTCCTTATGGTGCTCTTTTGGTTAGGAGTTTCCTATCTTTTCTTTCCTTCTTTTTTTATAAAATACAAAGTATTGATCTTAGTAGGCTATGGCTTAATTTTGGCTTATTTTTTTTACCTGAGACTTCAGGAAAATTATGAAATACTGTATCATCAAAGAGCTTTCAACCTTTTAATACTACCTATTCCAATCCTAATTGGGATATGGTTATACGAACAATGGAAGTGGTTTAATACGATTAAGTCAGAAAAATCCAAAGCAGAACTGGAACTTTTGAAGAGTCAGGTGAATCCCCATTTCTTTTTTAATACTTTGAACAATTTGTACGCCTTGACGGTAAAACATTCCGAAAAGGCACCTGAAGTGATTTTGAAATTGTCCGATATGATGCGCTATACGATTTATGAGGGCAAAAATGAACGTGTGAAACTTTCGGAAGAAATCACCTACTTAAAAAATTATATTGCACTTCATGAGATTCGACATCAAAAAAATGTCAGTATTCAGTTTGAACATCATGTTTTGCCTGACGATGAAATAGCTCCTTTATTATTTATCATCCTTTTGGAAAATGCCTTTAAACATGGGGTAGAGAAGTTGACGAATGGTGCATATGTACAGATTAAGTTGTACAGTGACCAAAAGCAAATCCATTTTTTTATTGAAAACAACTTTGATGATTCGGAAAGTGAAGAAGAGAAAGGAATTGGATTAGAGAATTTAAAACGTAGATTGCTATTGATATATCCAGACTCCCATCAACTGCATATTGATAGGGATATTACAAAATTTAAGGTAGACCTAATACTTAAAAAACAATGATCAGCTATATAATTGTAGACGATGAACCCTTGGCCCATGAATTGATTGAAGAATTTTGCGGTATGTTACCTCATTTGGAACTCAAAAAGAACTGTTACAATGCCTTGGAAGCCATGCAGTTTCTTAATGGGACTAACGTAGATTTAATGTTTTTGGATTTAAATATGCCCAAACTTACAGGCTTTGAATTCTTGAAAACCCTTTCTTTTCCGCCAAAGGTCATTGTGACTACAGCTTATAAGGAATTCGCTCTTGAAGGCTATGAGCTAAATATCGCAGACTATTTATTGAAGCCCTTTAGCTTTGAACGCTTTGTTAAGGCGGTCAATAAGGGAACAACAATGGTTACCCCATTGCCGCATACGGAATCCTCGCCTCAACAACGTAGTTTTTTTGTCAAAGGGGATAAAAAATACCACCAGATCAAACTAGATGAAATCTTGTTTGTTGAAGCCTATGGGAACTACACGAAAATTTATATTCAGGAAGAGTACATCGTCAGTCACGAAGGGATATCGTATTATGAAAGCGTATTGCCGGTCGCCCAATTTTTACGGGTACATAAATCCTTTATCATCGCTCTGGACAAAATCCGGCAAATTGAGGGAAATCGAATACGGATCAATACCCATATAGTGCCTATTGGAAGAACGTATAAGAGCGTTGTAAGCAAATTATATCATACTTAAGCACCAAATGCTTTTAATTCATACGAATTTGAAGCTGTTTTCACAATTATTTTATACATTTCAATCGGTATAAAATCATAGTGTATTTTGGATGTTTGGTCAATAGTAATCTTAATTTTTGTAGCGCAAGGATTGTTTACCCTTAGCGTGCTTCTATTTTCTAAGCAACGAAAAGGGGTTAGGGCAAATGTCTATTTAGGGGTGCTCATGGCATTCATGGTTTGGATATTATTGGAATTCCTGTCCATTAGAACACGTTTTAGTATTCCACTAAACTCCTTTTACGGAACACGCTACGGGAGTTGGCTTTTGGCAGGGCCATTGGTCTATTATTTTTATAGTGCCCTCACCAAGACCGATTGGAAGTTTGGGATAAGAGCGGCCCTGCATCTATTGCCCTTCATTGTTTTTGTTTTAGCCATTCCTTTGTTAAATGATTCCCTATTGAGTACAAGACAAGTACATTATGGTATGTTGGCCGTTTTTGATCATAGACCAAAGACCACCACCTTCTTTGAATATTTATATTCCACGGTGTTTTACCTACAATTTCTTCATCTGGGAGCATATCTATTGTATAATTTTAAGATGATAACTTCCTACAATCGGAAATTGAAAAACCAATATTCCAATATCAATGAAGTAGTATGGTTACACCTTTTTAATGCGCTCTTGATCATTACTTTGGTCTTCGCCTCTTTATATCTCTATATATTATTTAAAAGCGATTTTTACAGCAGGTCTTTGGACTATATTTATGCCGTTCCCATGGGTTTTTTCATCTATTCCATTGGGTATTACCTCTCCGGTCTCCATTGGCGTAAAGTACCTTCGTCCAACCAAAAATATCAAGCTTCAAATCTAAAAGAAGAAGAGAAAGCCAAAATATTGAAAGACCTGACGCTTCTTATGGATAAGGAAAAAATGTATTTGCTTAATGACCTAAGGATAAAAGATCTTGCTACAAAACTCGGGGTAAGTGCCCATCATGTATCACAAGTGATCAACGAGCATTATCATTGTTCCTTCTTTGATTTTATCAATAAGCATCGGGTAAAAGAGGCCCAATACCTGATGCGTTCTTTTCCAGAAAAGAATTTGTTGCAGATTTCTTTTGATGCCGGATTCAACAATAAAACTTCTTTTGTCAACGCCTTTAAAAAATTTACATCAAAAACACCTTCGGCCTATAGAAAAGGACTTTAGGTGTTAATTTTCTATCAATTCCAATAATAAAGGGACAACTTTTATAAAGATTGTCGATAAGTGCTATGGGATTCCCTAACATTGGGACATCATCATAAACATAGCAATAATGAAACTCAAAGGTATTTTTATTCCAGTTCTTTTATTTTTCTCTTCCATACTAAGCGCACAAAACTATGCGATAGACAGTGGTCACAGTACAGTGCAAATACAGGTAGATCGATTTGGGGTGGTCGATGTGGTTGGAAGATTTAAGGCCATATCGGGCACCATTGCCTATGATGCGGATGCCCCGGACAAAACTATGGCAAATGCCATCATACAGGTAGATAGCTATGACGCCAATAATGCTGGGGGCGAAGCGGCAGTGAAGAGCAAAGCTTTCTTGGATGCCGCAACCTATCCGGAAATTCGTTTTTCTGCCAAGGAAACCATGGTGAAGGATGGAAAGCAGTATTTTAGGGGAGATCTCACTATTCATGGCATAACGAAGGAAGTACAATTGCCTTTTTCGATCAAAGGGCCTTTACTGGACCTTCCTACGAAAAAACAATCCATTGCCTTTACTTCTTCCATTACCATAAACAGACAGGATTTCGGGATTAGGTTTAATGCCAAGCTTCCTTCGGGAACTTCTATTGTGGGAGATGAGGTAAAGATTACCCTGATTATACTGGCGCTAGCGGAATAATATGCCGGGGATGCTAAGAAAAGGATGGATCTTGTACAGTACCTTAGGGATATTCCTATACGGAAATGCGCAATTCAAAAGCTACAGGATAGATTCCGAAAAATCTAAACTGTCTTTCTCCGTCACCCATATGGGATTCCTAAAAGTAGTAGGAAGTTTTTCTGATTTCTCAGGAATACTAGCCATGGACGCTACAGGGGAATTGGTTGCTATAGAGAGTAAAATTGCAGTAAAAAGTATGGATACGGCCGATAAAACTAGAGATCGATCCTTAATGGACAAAGAATACCTGAATGCGAAAAGCTTTCCTTATATGTATTTTAAAAGCTCTAAGCTTATCTCGGAACAGGATACGAAGCTGATCATAGGAACACTACAAATAAGAGACATCAAAAAGGAAATTCATATGTTATATTCTTATGCTGCGACCTATGAAAAAGGTGGTCCGATACACATTTCAACCGTTCTGAACAGAACGGATTTTAATATCCATTTTGGAGCTTTGGATGCCTTGGTAGGAGAGGAGATACGGATTGAGTTGGAAATCTTTAAAAATTAATGTATTATAAAGTCTTGAAAAGCAGTTTCAAAAAGGAGAATAGGGCAAACAGTACATGATTATGAAAACCTATCAAAAAACCATTTTAAGCACTACAATTTTTATGTTTGGAACAGTGGTTTATGCTCATTATTCCTTGGGGAAGTCAAGAAACAGAAAAAGGGAAGACCGTATACCATTTCACCACTGATGGAACCGTTGAAGTGGAAGATTATTTTTTGACCAACGACACCTACCACCTTTTTGGGAAGGCATAGGATATAGCGAAAAAACTTAAAAATTAAGCGAACAAATGGCTGCGATAACCGGAATGACAATTGCGATAGTACAGATGGAGGCAATGCTGAAGTTTTATACTGCTGTTTTCGATTTGCACTTTACCCCAAGTCAAATGATGGGGCATACCCTTTATCATGGAAAATGGGGTGCTTTATCGCTCCAATTCTGTCCTGCCGAGCTCGCAGGGAATTCGGCCACCCAGAATAAACATCAATTGGATGTTCTGGT
Source organism: Spongiimicrobium salis (assembly GCF_043678055.1). Taxonomy (NCBI): domain Bacteria; kingdom Pseudomonadati; phylum Bacteroidota; class Flavobacteriia; order Flavobacteriales; family Flavobacteriaceae; genus Spongiimicrobium; species Spongiimicrobium salis. The sequence goes on along the minus strand of NZ_JBHEQA010000002.1, from coordinate 853,753 downwards.
GGAGGATATTCATAGCTGTATTCAGAAAGTAACAGAAAATCAAGGGAGCTGTATGGCCGAGATTTCAGAAGATGATAAGGCCTATCGTGTTGGTATCTATGATCCCGATGGAAATTCACTGGTATTGCAACAATTGAAATGAAGCTTTGACCAATAAAAGGTAATTTTTTTTCCAAAAAGAGGTGTCATTCAACTTAATACCACCTAGGATCATAGAAATAGACATAGTTTAGACCAAATCATGTACGTTATGGCTGAATTAGCAAAAACCATTCAACGAATTAACATAACCGAACTTACCCAAGAGGAAGCTCAGACCATAGCGGGAGGAGCAAACCCTTGGACGGATAAGGATAGTGATTAAATAAAGCAAGGTTATGGTATGATTCAAGGAGGACCGGCATTTGCCGGTCTTCTTTTTTTCATCAGCCAAGCCTAAGGATGCCTTGCTTAATTGTTTGATCATACATAAAATAATCTTTAGAGGAACCTTCGAAACATGGAATTGAAAATGGACTAAGGTCATATTAAAAATGCACGGGTGTAAGATTTTCAGCTTTTAAAGCAACCTATAGGGAAATCAAAAACTTGATCCATGTATTATATTCTAAAATGTATAGCGGTTCTTATTTTTTTCTTGCTTGCCTCGCTGAGTGCCAAGGCTCAAATTCAATCTGAAGCACATTTTGCACAAAAGTTAGAGACCTACTTGGGCCTGATCCATGACAATCTTCATTTTAATGGCGAAGTTTTGGTAGCAAAAGGGAATCGGATTCTTTTTCAAGAAGTAAAGGGGTACAGTGCCCGTGAACATCAACTTAGCTTAAGACCGGGGCAAAAATATAAGATTGCCTCTATTACAAAATCCTTTACCGGGGTACTCATTGGTATTGCAATAGAGGAGGGGAAACTGAATTTCAAGGACAAAGTAATTCAGCTTATACCTACATTATCCCCAAAATTTAAGGATATCACCATTGCACAATTGTTACATCATACTTCCGGCCTGCCTCATAACGAAGGAATTGCGAAGTATTGGCCCGTAAAGTCAAAACTTCATGTGAATACTGTGGAAGCATTACATGAAATAAATACACTTGATTTGCTTTTTGATCCTGGTACCGGGCAGCATTATTCAAGTTTAGGGTATTACTTATTGGCTACTGTACTCGAAAAGATTTATGGAGAGCAATACGACCATATTTTGCAAAATAAAATTTTCAAGAAATTGCAACTGACCCGTAGTGGTAGTCTGAATTCCCTAGCCATACGACCTCAAATGGTATCAGGATATCATTTGGTAAAAGATGACAGTGTAATTATGGCGCCTTATCGCAATTATTCCATGCTTAAAGGGGCCGGAGATTTGTATTCCACTACTGTCGACCTGCATATATTTAATACAAGTTTCTTTTCGAATGATTTACTTCAGGAAAAAACGAAAGAACGTATTTTTAACCCGGACATGGAACAAATCAATACCTTGGGCTACGGAATGGGATGGTATGTTGCTCAAAAACCCCATAAAAGCTATGCACATGGCGGGGGTACCTGGGGCTTTTCTGCACATAATGCCATATACCCCAAAGAAAAAATCAGCATTGTGATTCTAAGCAATATTTCAAGGCTTCCCATGGGCAATATTGCTAGGGATATTGAAAAAATCGTATTTGGAGCTGCTTTTGACCTTCCACGAAAGCAGAAGGAACAATCCATTAACACTACCTTACTGGAACATTATACCGGGGTTTATCGGTCAATTACCAAGGGGGCAACGCTCTCTATTTCAAGAAAGGATGATCGTCTTTTTGCACAATTAGGGAAAAAACCAAGCTTTGAAATTTATGCTAAAGGCGACTACGAGTTTTTTGGTAAAAAAATAGCAGTTACGATCTCTTTTGAAAATGAAAACGATAGCATCACAGGCTGTACTGCAAAGCGCTTGGGAAAGAGCTTTTATTTCAAAAAAGAATTGAAATAATGGAAAAAGAGTTTTTAAATAGTGTGGAAGAACACCAAGGCATTATATACAAGATCTGTAAAATGTATAGGGATTCTAAAGAAGACCAAGAAGATTTGTTCCAAGAAATTGTACTTCAATTATGGAAGGCGTATCCCAATTTTAAGGGAACTGCCAAAATGAGTACATGGATGTATAGAATAGGCTTGAATACTGCCTTGGCCTTATTTCGGAAGAAACGTATTGCCTTGGATTATCAGGAAAGGGTTTCTGAAAATTCCAAAACTGTGGATAGTTCCCAAGAACCATCGGAGAACGAAGAAAGATTATTTGAGGCCATACGAAAACTGAATCCAGTGGAACGGGCCATTACCGCCTTGTATCTGGAAGATTATGCACATAAAGAGATTGCGACAATAACAGGTATATCGGAAAATTATGTAGGTGTACGAATCAATAGGATTAAAAATAAATTAAAGAAAATAGTAAATTAAAGAAGATGGATATTACTGAATTTCAATCGGATTGGAAAAAAATTTCGATAACAAAAAAAAATAAAGAAACTTTACGATTAATGACCAAAATCAAGAATCATGCAGATATAAAAAGAATGCGGATCAAGTTTATGGTAGAAGGCGTTGCCCTGATTCTTTTTACCGCAGTTTATTATGATGGCTTTGATGGTCATGCAAAACCATTATGGGCCAATATCCTTTTGATAGGTTCCGCTATAGCTTATGTTTTGACCAGGATTTTGGGGTGGCACGCTTTGCGAAATCCAATTAGAGCGAACAATTTAAAAAAGTCATTGGAAACACTCCATATTCGATTAAAACATATTGCGATATCCAATACGATAGCTTCTATTTCATTTGCTGTGGCATTGATTCTTTTCTTTTCATCCATTATCGTATTTACAAGGGAAAAATATGGTATGCTACTAGGTATGATCATTACTTTAGGAGCAGTACTGCTTTTCTCCAGAAGAAATTGGATACGTCAAATTAAAGCAATAAAACGTACATTGGAAGAATTTCAGGAATTCTCCTGATACCCAAATCAAATGATCATATATAATATCAAACTAGCTTAAAAACCCTAAATAGGGCAAATGACAGTGATATGACATATAGGTGTCGTCTAAATAAGGACGATTTACGTCTAGGTTTGTACCCAACTAATTAAGACATGGAACAACAAGCAATAGGAGAGAATTTAATTTACCAAAGAAAATTAAAGGGGTACACCCAGGCAGAACTTTCAGAAAAGACCCAAGTCACCATTAGGACCATTCAGCGTATTGAAAAAGGAGATGTAAATCCACATTTGCAGACGGTAAAATTATTGGCAAGTGCATTAGATATCGAAATAGAAACCTTAATGCCCCTGCACAATCCTAAAGAAGAAACGATTCAAAAAAAATGGTTGTTACTATTGCACGGATCTCCGTTTATAGGATTTGCCATTCCGCTGGCCAATATTCTAATTCCGCTGTTCCTCTGGATTCATAAACGGGAAGATAATCCTATTTACGCTAGACACGGACGGATCATCATCAATTTTCAAATTAGCATGACCATAATGTACGTACTATCGCTCATCGCATTGGTGACCATTGAGAAATGGGGTTTTTTATTTTTTATACTAGTGATCCCATGTAGTATTTCCATCATGTTGTTCAATATTATAAAAGTGACCAATTCCCTGAAATGTAGTTACCCTTTGGCTTTTCCATTTATAAGAAAAAGTAAAGTTGCCCGTACGGCAAAGTAAGTCCATATAATTTTTGAAAATTGTCTGAGCTGAGGAAATAGAATTTAGGTATTATCTGTAAAACTATTGAATTTGTATCTTTGTTTTGCTATAATTTGCTTTAAAGAACTTCCAGCAATTGAATGTCGAAAAATTTTCACCAGAAATTAATAAAGTCTATCAGATAGAAAGACATTCCCTTATTCATGTTTTATCGGGTACTGGGGGAATTCAGGTGGATTTCAACAATTATTTTGATTGGCAACACAAAGGGATTTTTCTGGAAAAAGGGCAGTATATCAAATTTTTATCCGACACTTTTACCGTACGCAAAATTGAATTCTCGGATGAAGATAAATTTTATAACAATGAGGTACGGGTATTGTTCAAACACCTTATTTCCTTGGGTTATATTGATTTAGAGGAATGTACTGCATGTAAAGCCTTCTTATCGGAATCTGTATTTAACGAAAACCCTACCAATATCATTGATATTTCTTCCAAACAATGGTATTGGCAAAATCCTTTTAAGGCAAACAAAGAGGAATATCAGATCATATTTGATGCCAAGGAAATCATTGATGAGGAATATAGGAACCATATGTCCAATCGGGATTTGGTTGATCTCATCAATCAAAGGGGGTATAATGCCCAGGCGCTGATCAAAGACAAAGTGGGCTTATCCGTAAAGAAGCTCCTCAGTGCTAAAAAACTGAAGGAAAGTCAAAAAGAAGTTGCATTTACGGATAAAAGTATTCAAGAGATTTCCTATGAACTTGGGTTTAAAGATGATGCTTATTTCAATCGGGTCTTTAAGAATGCAACGGGAGAAACGCCTAGGCAGTTCCGGGAGAACTTCGATTTTAAAAATAGGGATCTTTTTACACAAGATATTGTTGCTCTATTAAAAGAGTATCATACCGAAGAACGCTCTTTGGCATTTTATGCCGATAAAATGAACCTCTCCGTTAAGACCCTAGCCAAAAAAGTACAATCAAAAATGAATATCTCCTTAGGGCAACTCATTCGCTTAGAATTGATCAACACGGCCAAACTAATGCTTATTGAAGGGGAGACTGTGGTTCAAATCTCACAATCATTGGGCTTTGAAGAGGCCAATCACTTTTCTAGATTCTTCAAACACTATGCGGGAATCACGCCAACCGACTTCAAAATAAAAAAGTACAATTAATAGGAACTTTTTTGTAGCAACCCATTTTAGTTCATTTTTCATCTTTGTGCCATATTAATTACTAAAAATAATCATCATGAAATTTGTTACTAAAAGAATACATGCATTCTTAGATTATCCCGTAGCCCTTGCATTAATGGTCTTACCTTTTGTTTTAGGCTTGGGGGCTGTAAACACTATGGCACTTTACTTATCTGTAGCCACAGGTATCGCAGCATTTGTTTTAACCTTACTGACCGATCATCACTTGGGCGCATTGCGCGTAATTCCTTATAAATTTCACTTGATCGTGGATTTTGCGGTGGCTATCGTTTTTATTCTGGCTCCTTTTATCTTTTCTTTTGAAGGTATGGATGCCTACTACTATTGGATCAATGGTATTGCAGTACTAGTGGTCGTTAGTTTACATAAACCCGAAGTTGCCGTTTAGAAACGAGAAAAAAAAGAATGATTCTAAAAAATTCTTGATTTCCTTTTAAATTGCTAAAGCATATCAATGATATATTGGTATGCTTTAATCGCTTATCGTTAAAAAATTAAGATGTATAGTATTATTGGTGGAGGTATTGGTGGCTTGACAACTGCTTTGGCTTTTGAAAAACTGGGAATAGCATATCAACTTTTTGAAAAATCCGAAGTATTAGTTCCTATCGGGTCAGGCATACTCTTGCCACCAAATGCATTACAAGTTTATGAGTGGCTTGGCCTGTTGGACGATTTAATGGCTAAAGGAAATGCCATGAAACGAATCACCTTGACAAAACCAGATATGTCCCCTTTGTTTGATTATGTTCAAGACGATGTTAAAGAAAAATACGGATACTATGCTTTGTCCATTCATCGTTGGGAATTGCAAAATTGCCTATTGCAGCGAATTCCAGCGCATAAAATCCATTTGGGAAAATCTTTTAAGCATTTTGAACATAGAAATCATAAAGTACAAGTTTCGTTTGAGGATGGTACAAGCATTGAAACCAATTTTTTGATCGGAGCAGATGGGATTCATTCAAAAATCAGAAAACAACTCTTTCCCAAAAGCAAAATCAGATATTCCGGACAAAGTTGTTGGAGGGGTATATGTACGAGTAAAGCCCTGCATGAGGCATATCAGCATAGAGGAATAGAAATGTGGGGTCAGCAATTGCGATTTGGGATCACCAAAATTGAAGCGCATAAATTTTATTGGTTTGCCGTTCAATTAAGCCCTCCGGGCCTAAAAGATACTCCAGGAAAGCTTCAAGAAAAATTAGCGGCTTATTTTGCAGATTTTCATCCTATGGTCAACGAACTCATTTACGGATCTTTGGAAGAAAACATCATAAGAAGCGATCTCTATGATGTAAAACCTTTAAAAGAATGGTATCGAGGGAGCGTATGTCTTATAGGGGATGCGGCCCATGCTACTACACCTAATATGGGCCAAGGAGGAGCGCAAGCGATTGAAGATGCGTATTATTTGGCAAATGCCATTGTGAACGCTCCAAATAATGCATTTAAAAACTTTCAGGCCCAGAGAAAACAAAAAGTAGATCAGATTGTAAAACAATCACGGATGATGGGCAAAATGGGGCACTGGAAATATGGGGTATGGCCAAGGAACTATATATTAAAGAACACCCCCCGATCAATTTTTAAAAGGAATTGGAGTGCCATTTATCAACTAAAGTAAAACACTTCGTATAAAGCAATCATGGAAAACGATATTATGAAAGTACGTATTATTGCTAATAATACTCGAAAAGACCTGGGGGAACTCATTTTAAAAACCCAACCACATCATGGGGAATGGGTGCAAATGAATGAAAAAATATATGCGATTCACAGAATTTTACATACAGCAAATGGCCTTGTTCTCTTGGTTATCAGCGTATAGGACGGTCATAAAAAAATAAATAGATGGATAACTTACTTTTTGAAATAAGAAAATGTACGCTTTGTAGTGAAAAGCTGCCCCTTGGACCACGTCCCATTGTCTCGGCCCATACGAGCAGTAAAATTCTTGTTATAGGACAAGCTCCGGGTTCTATAGTACATAAAACCGGAATTCCTTGGGATGATAAAAGTGGTGAGAATTTGAGAAAATGGATGGGGATCGATGAAACTGTTTTTTATGATGAAAAGAAAATAGGCCTTATCCCTATGGGATTTTGCTATCCGGGAAGGGGGAAATCTGGAGATAACCCGCCCACGAAGGAATGTGCCCCAAAATGGCACAATGCCTTATTTGAGCAGATGGATGCACCGCAATTGATCTTACTTATTGGGAAATACGCTCAGGAGTATTACCTAGGCAAAACGGCCCAGCGCACTTTAACAGAAACCGTAAGACAGTATAAGAACTATTTGCCCAAATATTTTGTATTGCCACATCCTTCTCCTCGGAATAATATCTGGCAGGCAAAAAACGAATGGTTTAAAACAGAGGTGCTACCGGCTTTGCAAGCTCGGATTGCCGAAGCACTTTAAACGAATTGTCAATCGACTGAGATGTAACATCCATCTATAGATACCTGCCATTCACCTTAGTATTCTGGAAAAGGTAGGAAAATATCCCATTATTTGCTTTAAAAAGCAATGATATGGCAAATATAAAATGCACCGATTGTGCAAATTTTTATTGTGAAATGGGGTAATGGGGGCGGCCTATGCTAGTTTTAGGATGTAAATTGGGGCATTGGGAATCTACGAATGTTCATAAGATTTTTGATATTGAGGACTGTAAGGATTACCAAAAGCAAGTTCTTGAATAGTCCTGCCAAAGCAATGTCAGGGGTTATATTGAAACACCGTATCCACTATTTTTGGATTCCATTCCAATCGGCTTGTCTTTAGGACCTGAAACGTTTCTTCTCCGTATTTCATGGTAACTGTAAAGGGATACCAATACCCATCAACAGCCTTGTAATCTGAAAAATAGGACTTCATCATTCGCCCTTGATTAGGACCTTTTGCAACTACTTTGGACTCCGAAAGTACGGGAAGGTAACGTAGCGTATCGATATATAGGAAGAGAATGTTTTCAATTTCCTTGCCCGCTACCCATTGTGGGCGCTTGGTTAATTTTAATTTGTAGGTGGATATGTCATTAATGGTCACCTTGGAAATATACTCCGCCTTGAAGCCATTAGATTTCCAATTATGACCGGGATATGGAAAATCGAACCGACTTAGGATCGTATTCTTGGTCATATCGGCATCTTTTTCTTCTGCTTCCATTTGTGCATTGGAACCCCAGGCTATAGTGCCATCGTAGGCAATAGAAATATAGTCCATACCATTAATTTCAAGGGAAGTGATTTGCTTTCCATCTTTTTTCATGATTCTTTTAAAAGGTAGTTCCATGCCTCCTTGTGAAATTAATTTAGCAGTGCCTTCAACCTGCATACTGTTGATTTTATCCCAGTTTTTTTGACCTCCGGATTTTTTGGTATAGGTCTTTAAAATCTTTTCAGCATTTTGGGCGTGGAGGGTCATAATACTCAAAAAGAAAAGCGTAATTGTACATTTAATTGTCATGATCGTTCCATTTAAGATTGAACGATAATAATAGCGGTTCTTAGCTTGTATTTCGACAACCTTTCTAAAGGTTGCTCCTGGAGATTGGTAATTATGTAAACTTTAACAGCATTTTTTTCAATGTAAAGAGATAATCGTATGGTCTACTTAAACTTCAACCGGAACAAAAAGTGCTGCAAGTCGATCAAGGCTATCGCTCCACACATGATCCAATGTCCGCCGAATCTGATGTTGTATCCCTGGATCTTTAGTAGAATAGGTAAAGAATACCTCGGTGGTCAAACACGTTTTCTCGGGAGCAATTGCATTTAACGTCATATAATAGGAGAAGGTTTCCAAGTGCTCAATGTCTTCTGTTTTTTCGCCATAAACAAGCTGTTCCTCTTTGGTTTTACCCCCTAAAGTAGCTACTTTATAGATGCTTGAACCTGAAATACAATTGTGACGTGTTCCAACTCTATTTATCCGATACGCGTCAAATAACAAATCGTCTACGAGTTTGTACCAGCTTGTTCGAATACTAAAATCGGTAATAAGCGTATACGCGTCTGACACATTAGCTTCCAAAACCGTGGAAAAATGAAAGGCAGGAGGGGAATCCGGTTTTTGAATACCAATTTTTTGTATTGTTTTTTCCGAACTTATTTTAAATTGTGACAAATCTTTATACATGTAGACCGCCTTTCCCAAATCATAATCATCTTGCATTGCTTTAAATGAGGGAAATTCTGCCGTATCTACATTCCAGTAATCAAGCGTTTCTGAAGATATCAAGATATACTGATGTACCGAAACACTATTTTTTAATAAACGATGGGTTTTAATGACATCTATACCATAAGGTTTTACCATATGTTTAACCCGCATAAAAGAAATTTCCCCATAGTGGATAATAAATTTGATCTTTAAATTTGAAGCGTTGATACAGGCCCCACATTGACAAATTCGCTGCGTTTCATACTTTGCGATTTGATAGCTGAATTCTTCAAGCATTTTTTGACTTTGTTCCATTACCGTAGCAAAGGAGGGGATATCCAAAGTATACATGAATAAGGCATCTCCTTCAATTTCGGCCAGCTGCAGATTCATGGTATCGGTATCTATCAATGCTTCCAGTAATTCGGAGATAATATGTTTACTATGTTCAATCTCATTGGCGTGTACAAAATTTGTAAACCCACTGATGTCTGGCATAAAGTATAAAGCGTTCTTTTTCATAATCAACCTTTTAATAGTATTGCTCTTAGATTCAAAGGTCCTATTAAAAAGGGGTTTTGGCGCTACAAAAAACACCGTATTTATTGTAGAAAACAACACTGTTGAAAGCGCATTGAGAAGTGTTTCCCTACTTTTTTACCATAGTATACCGCTTATCTTGATCATGTTAGTTTTTAGAACCTTTTTTATTGTATTTCTCTAAGTACCCGCTTTGGTGCAGAAAAACTTCCGGATCTTTAATATGTAAAATGGCATCTATGGCCTTTCGTTTGTTTTCTTGTTTATGAAAGTAAGCTTCTACAATTTTATAACCCATCCAATAGCCCATGTCCTTTGGTTGGTTTTCATTTTTCGGTTTTTGATACAGCCAATCCCCAAAATCTTTCCCATGCATTACTTGTACGAATTCCTTACACAGTTCCTCTTCGTGCGCCTCTCCATATTCTGGCAGCTTTTTATTCAAGAGTACCCCGGAAGTGAGCTCTCCAATGAAATCTGCACTGCCTTCCTTTAAAACTTGTTTTAAAAGCGTATTTGTGCCTTGTACTTGCTGTTGATAATGAATGAGTTCATGAGCGATCAATCCATCAAGGTTTTCCAAATTTTCCAATAATTCAACACCAATGAGAAGGCCGTTTTCCGAAACTGTGCCCCCAGAACTAAATACGCCTACTACAAAATATATGGGAGGGAATACGGCTTGTGGATACCAATACTTCATGGCAGCATAAATGCCTTGCACCCTCTTCTTTTCTATATCCAGATTGTCAAGAACATGTCGTGATTTTAAATAATCCCCTTTTCTTGCCTTTACGGTATGGTACACTTCCTCGGCAGTCAAATACGGTACATAAGGACGTAAGCCTAAAGAGGCGTTTTCAATATAGGCCTCGAAAGGATTGGTTGTGGTATCTTCCAATTGGTCAAAAGCCTTCCAAAAGTTATTATAGTCGCTAACGACAAATTTTGCATCCAAGGGATCATTTGAAAAGTGCTCTTGCCCAAATAGCATCAGAGAGTTGATAAAATAGCTGATAGTAAAAAAAAGAATAGTTCTCATGATTTTGTTTTTTCCAAAACAATTCGAAAAAAACATGCAAATCGCCCAAAAACAAATGTTGGACGTCCAAAATCACGATTTTGGCCTAAGTTTCCTTGAGAAAATCCGAAGGTTTCTTCCCGGTAACATCCTTGAAAATCTGGTTAAAGGAAGATTTGGAATTGAATCCGCATTCTAAAGCAATGCCCAATAAGGTTTTGTTCTTCTCCTTGGGGTCGTTGATGCGTTCCAACACTTCGGCTACCCTAAAGGAATTGATATAGGCATTAAAATTGGTATGGTGGTAGGTATTGATCAGTTCTGAAATATAGCGTTGCGGAAGTTGTAATTGTGTGGCCACATCCTTTACATTCAGCTTTTGTTGCCTATAAAGCTTATCTACTCGAAATAATTGCTCTAAACGTGCCAATTCCTCGGTATCCTGATATTGTGGATACTTCTCTTTGACGCTTCTGGTTTGAGTAGCTTTGGGAATTGCAAAAAATGAGGGTTTAAAATAACCTAAGTAGGCTATTATAAACAAGAAGAGCAATAAAATGATTTCTATAATCCAAAAAACCTGAAATTGAAAAAGCCCCTGTAGAACCCAAAAGATGGTTAAAAGGGCAAAAACACCAAAGAAACCCCAAAGCTTGATCGCTTCTTTGGAAAATCCCATCGTTAAAGTGTCCGCAGATTTTCTCGACATTTTTAAAAGTGCCCTCAAAAATGAAATAAGGGTAATAACCATAAGAATAATAGGGCACACCTCTGTGAAAAAGAACCAAAACCCATTATCGATAAGCCGATAACTGCCACCGAAATAGCTGTTCCAGTAGAATAGGAAAAATTCAACAAGAATTTCTATCAATGCTGGAAGAAATAGTAAAGCATGTCTAGGGCGGAGTACAAAGTTGAAAATCGTATTGGCACGGAGAAACAACCATAGGGCGGGAGGTAGAATCAAGTACGATCCAAAAATCCAGAAAGGAAAAGGATGCTCCGAATTGTGATACGATGTTCCGGTGGCCCAAGCATTTAAAATTTCAAGCGTAATGACAAAACTGATGAGTCCTAAGCAAAAACTGGCATAATTCCGCCTAAAAATAGAGGTCAATAGTGCTAGGCTAATAAGGATACCTTGACCAGATACTAATAGTAGAATGACTTGTTCTATGCTTTGCATGTAAACATGGTGCTTTTTATTACCAATAGTGATACCTAAATTACACATATGTGAACAAGTATACACCATGCTTCTGCAAATTATTGGAATTCCTTGAAGTTAGAATAACCTTGCCGGTTCCTTTGTACGGGAAGAAGCGTTTTGTTATTCATGCAGCACATTCCCATTATTTATTTTACACGATCAACCTTCCTTATTTTTAATGTCGGCTATTTCTTTGTTTTTGAATGATATGGAATGAAGTTGGACCATTCCCAAGGGGTGTAGACATCCGCTAAGGCAATTTCCAATAGTTCTTTATAGATACCTTCTGCATTGTCACTATTGGTCATGATTAAAATCCCTTTCCCAGTCTCTGGGAATAGTATGGAATAGTGCTGGAATCCGTCACCATGACCGCCTTTAGTGACTGCTTTCCCATAAGGGGTATCAAAATACAACCAGGCAAGACCACAGCTCAAGTTAATAGCATCGTACCTATTCGTAACTGTATTGGCACCAGGACCAAAATGATGTAGCGATTTTATACGGATTTGCGCACTAAACATCTCAGCATAAGAGGCTTTATTTAAGTTCTGCTCCTTTAAAACAGCAGTTAAGAATTTTGTATAGTCCGCAGCAGTAGTTTCCAATGTACTGGCCGATCGCGGTTCGTTATCGATGTCCTTACCATAGATTTCACCTTTGGAGTTATGACCGTGAGCGAAATCCTCCTTAAATCGTGTTTGCCATTGATAAGAAGAGTTATCCATGTGCAAAGGTTTGAAAACCAATTCTTGGGCCAATTCATCAAGACCTTTAGCGGTAAGTTTCTCCAGTACAACTTGAAGGTATACCAGGCCTTCACCACTATAATGATATTTTGAACCGGGTTCAAAGTTCACCTTCAATTTTTTATCGGCTTCAAAAAACCTCCAGTTGGCAAATCCTGTGGTATGGGCTAAGCACATTCTGGCGGTAATCTTGTGGTACAAACTATCGGTTTTTAAATCGGAATAGTTATCGTGCCAACGTGTTAGCTGTTTATACTCATGAATTTTTTTGGGGAGATAGGACTCAAGCGGCGTATCTAAATCAATGACCTTGTTTTCGACAAGTTTCATCACAAGCATACTGAATACCGCCTTGCTCAAGGAGGCGCCATACATATTTGTGGAATCCGTAAGGACTAATTTTTTAGGCGCATTTTTATACCCAAAAGTATGTTGGTAAATAGGCTCATTATCATTGAAAACTGTAATGGCCATCCCATGGACTTCTGCTTTGTTCATCAACTGATTAATGCTGTAGGTCAGACTATCTTTTGAAATTTCAGTACCATCCAAACGGCTAATCGTATCCTTTTTTTGTGGTGCACAATTCGCCAAAGCGAATAAAAGAACTGGAACGAGTAGGAGAGGAGATAGCCCTTTCCAAAATTTAGATTTTAAAAGGGATATGTTGAACAGGTAATAAGAGCCTTTCTTTAGAACGTAAAAATAATTTTGTTTGTTTGATCGATTTTTCATGAACTAGGTTTTTATGCAAACAAAGCTATGGATAAGGCGTTACCGCATAGACGACATTTGGGTGTCACCTTGCTGTCATTTGTCCAGAAATGTGCTTTGCCTGGCTGTTTTTGAAAGTTTTACTAAAAGAAGAAGTTAGATTTTTTATTGAAAATCGAGTTTTGCCCTAAGCGGTGAAAGAGAGATTTTGTTCCAATGTCCTTCCTAATGCACTTCTTCTTTCTGGTTGTAGAGCGCAAATTGAGCTATAGGTGATACCAAATTCATTTGGTATTTTTAGCACTAAAGTCAAACCTTCTTTATTTTTCCATAAAGAACAAAACAGCTGAATATTCCTTATCTTTATACTATGAAGATGCTTGCCGTAATCTTGTCTATGCTAACAATTTTCTTGTCATCATTCCCATGTTGCCAGGAGTCCGATTCTTGTTCGGAAGTTCCATTTGTGGTGGAGCATTGCGGGAATGACAGCTCGGAAGAAGAATCCCATGATGAGGATATGCCATGCTCCCCTTTCCTTAGCTGCGGCAGTTGTACTGGATTTACCATTAACTACAGCAGCTTGAATTTTGTTATTCCTATAATAAAACAAGAAACAAAACCTGTTCCTTATATGGAATACCTGCCCAAAGAGGTTTATTTTTTATCCCTCAAGCCTCCTCGCGCCTTTGAAGTATAAACAGTCGTAGAACCAAAATGATTTTGGCCAAATTCCATTGGCCATGATTCGTCATACTTCAAAAAACAATACATGAAATACAGACTATTTGGGATACTGTTCTTTTTCGGAATGGTATCCATTCTTGCGCAGAACGCACTGCATATATTTGTGAAAGACTTCCAGAATGGGAAACCCTTAGTGGGCGTCACTGCTCTTTTGGAACCCCTGAAAAAAGGGGCAGTGTCCGATAAGGCAGGAAAAATCCATTTACAGGATATTCCAGATGGTACTTTTACACTTCGGTTGAGCTATATCGGTTATGCAACATTGGATCTCAGCTTAACATTTCCGCTTAAGGATAGCCTACAAAACAGTGTTTTCTTCCTTTCTCCCCAAACTGAGGAAATGGAAGAGGTTACTTTGGTGTCTACAAGAAGTACCCGTACCATTGCCGATATCCCAACACGAGTAGAGGTCATTGCAGGGGAGGAGCTTTCGGAAAAGGGGAATATGAAACCAGGGGATATTCGCATGCTGCTCAACGAGAGCACTGGTATTCGCACCCAGCAAACCTCTGCTACCAGTTATAATTCCAGTATACGTATCCAAGGGCTCGATGGCAGGTATACGCAATTGCTTCGGGATGGTTTTCCTTTATATTCAGGATTTGCTAGTGGATTAAGTCTCCTGCAAATAACGCCTCTCGACTTAAAACAAGTGGAGGTCATCAAGGGTTCCAGTTCTACACTATATGGAGGAGGGGCTATTGCCGGATTGGTCAATCTGATATCCAAGACTCCAAAGGAGGAGACCGAGCTTAAGTTTATGGCCAACGGCACCTCGGTTCTTGGTTTGGACCTTAATGGTTTTTATTCCCAAAAGTTCGATAAAGTAGGGACTACGGTCTTTGCTTCCTACAATTTGGGAACACCCTATGACCCTGCTGATATTGGATTAACGGCTATTCCTGAGTTTGGTCGATTTACCCTAAACCCAAAGCTCTTCTTGTATCCTGCTAAACGTACAGAACTACTGATCGGAATCAATGCAATCTGGGAGAACCGTAAGGGAGGGAACATTGATTTTCTTGAGGGAGCTACAGTGGAAGACCCTTACCTTGAAATTAATGAGACCAAACGCACCTCTACCCAATTGGGGCTTAAGCATGTCTTTAATGACAAGAACCGTCTGGAGGTCAAGAATAGCTTTAGTTTTTACGACCGTAGTATCCAGATACCGGATTTTAACTTTTCTGGAGTGCAGCGTTCTTCGTTTAGCGAGCTCAATTTTTCCTCTATTTCTAAAAAAGAAGTGGAATGGGTTTTAGGGGCGAACCTTTGGACCGAAAATTTCAATGATGCACGTGAAAATGAGGCGGAGAGGCTCAATGAGAACTACAATATTTTTGGCCTGTTTGCCCAAAACATATGGCCCATTCATGAGACTTTTACCTTGGAAAGTGGTTTCCGTATGGACTTTCATTCGGACTATGGAGCCATTGCTATGCCGCGACTTTCTTTACTATATGAGCCCACCAATGCCTTGACTTTTAGATTGGGCGGTGGTTTGGGGTATAAGACCCCAACAGTGTTTACTGAGGAAGCAGAGCAACTTCAATTCAGAAATGTACTGCCTATTGAAACGGATGGAGCTGGTCTGGAACGCTCCTTGGGAGGCAACTTTGATCTTAATTATCACTGGTTTCCCCTAGAAGGATTGGCGGTGTCGATTAATACCCTCTTTTTTTACACCAGAATTAATGACCCTTTTATACTTAATGCCGAGGGTTTTGGTCGTTTTAGTTTTGAACAACCTGAGGGTTATGTAGACACCCGTGGTGTGGAAGTGAATCTCAAGGTGAAGTATGGAGATTTTAAGTTGTTTACGGGCTATACCCATGCCAAGGTGAGACAAAATGAAAATGGAATGATTTCTGATTTCCCACTAGTAGCCGAACACCGTTTAAACAATGTGCTGGTGTACGAAGAGGAAGATGATTTATGGGTAGGACTGGAAGCGTACTACTACAGTCCCCAGTTACTTGGAAATGGTGAAACGGGCCAATCGTATTGGATAATGGGATTGATGAGTGAAAAAAAACTTGGACCTAAATTTTCGGTTTTTCTCAATTTTGAAAACTTTCTGGATACCCGTCAGACCCGTTTTGGAGCTGTTTTTACAGGGAATTTAAATAATCCACAGTTTTTGGACATCTATGCGCCGGTGGATGGATTCGTGGTGAACGGCGGATTCAAGGTCAGTTTATGATTTGAAGTTTTCCATAGAATAAGGTATAACAGCCATTTTCAATAGTTGTTCCATTGCAGTCCAACAAAATGTTCCACTTTATACTGTGTAGAGGTTTTTCGGGTTTCTTTTTTAGAATTCTCGTGCTAGAAAAAAATGAATGGAAAAAAAAGAAGTCATTTTTGGAAAGTATTGCAGTTAAATAGTATTTTGTGTTTTAAAACTTGCAATCTATGGTCATAGACAGAATCAACAATTGGTTTAATTTATCCAAGCAATTCTTTTTTACCTATAAGGATAATTTTTTCCACCTGTCGTATGTGTCCAATTGCCCGGAAGCCATCGTAAAAAGTTGTATAAAAATGCCTTTTATGAAACACTATCCGGAAAAGCAATTGATCCATTCCAATACCCCTTTTATGAAGGGCGACTTTTTATATGCGGAATTGGAGAAGGGACTTTGGGTACTGCTTACGGATTCCTATTATAAAAACAATCTTTCCTTCAACCCCATTTACGATAAATTTTTGAGTGTCGATTATTATTTTGTGGCAACGAGCAAGATCTCTAATGTACATCGTGTGCCTACCTATCGTATCAACAATATGACCGTGGCCAACAAATCAATTTCATTTTGTAAACCAGGAAAGGATTTCCAGAATTTTCATTTTAAAAACTCCAATGAGATTCTATATATGCTCTACTTTAATGAAGAATGGGCCGAAAAAAATATTTTGGATTCCCCCTCCACACCGGAACATATTAAGAGCCTTTTTAAAAATGACGATATTGCTTTTTTAAATTATGCAGTTGACGATGCGAAACATATGGAAATAACTGATGCTATTTTTGATGCGCTCACCAAAGATGGTAAACCCAATTTTTTTGAACTAAAAAAACTGGTGCCAAGGTATCTGGAAAGTTTTTATACCTCCTATACCAAGGTCAATAGCACCAGTAGGGGAGAATCCTCCTCTGAAAATTTGAAAAAGATAAAACTGATCGAGCATGAGCTGATGCAGAATTTACATGGAAAATTCCCTGGAATTGAAACTTTGGCCAGAAAACATAAAATATCTCCCACCACACTTAAAAAAATCTTTAAGAATGTATTCGGGAGTTCCGTGCTTTCCTATTTTACCAAAGGAAAAATGGATTTGGCCTTAAAGTACCTTATGGAAACGGATGTAAAAATAAAAGAAGTGGCCCAAATGTTAGGGTATGAGAATAAAAGTAAATTTTCCCAAGCCTTTAAAAAAATCCATGGCAAACTTCCCTCGGAAATAAACTAATTTGATTTTTATTTTTTTGGCGGAAAGATGAAACTTTCCATTTTGGTATCCCAAAATGACCGATCAAGCGCTACATCAAGGTCTAAAACTTAGTCTTAAAGCTTTAAAATGTCCTTTTTGGAGGTATTTCTTTAGTGAAAAATTAAAAAATGAAGTTTTCGATGATTTTGCTAAAAATGCTTAAATCATTGATTATGAATTAGTTTTATTTTATTGTATCTAATTTTAAAAATCGCCGATTTCGCCTTCGCAACATATTTTCCAACAATCACCCTAAGAATTTGGGCATTGACAACTTTGTGGGCTAAAAACTCCCGTTATAGCTCAAAAATTCGCATCAAAATGTTATAAATTAAACAAATATTTAATTTAAATATTAAAAAATAACAATCTGTGTTGTAAATAACAGCCTAGAATGCTAAAGCGTCTTTTCGGGCTATTGACGACTTATCGGGTTACTTTTTCAAGAGGTACTCCATTTAATTTCGGTGAACTAAATATTAACCCCAATTTCATTGAATAATCAACTAAATAAGTCTATAAAAATGAATCGACCAACCACCAATTATTTTATCGCATTATTTTTAATGCTCACCTCAATGACTTTTGCACAAATCACAGCCAACCAAGCAGGTATTGCCGTACAAGGTATTGCTCGGGACGGCGGTAATACAGCTCGAGTAAATACATCCATTACTTTAAGTGTACGTATACATGCAGCAGGTACGGATATTGTACCACAGCAGAGCATACAAGTACAGACCGATGACTTCGGGGTATTTTCTTTTGTGTTGGATGTGAACCAAAACAACTACCCGGGCATTGCCAACCAAAGGGCCGAACTGGAAATAAGGGAAGGTAACACCTTAATCTCCAATGAACCGTTACAATTTGTGCCTTATGCTATTGCAGCGGCCAATGGCGTACCTACGGGTGCCATTATGCCTTATGCGGGCAATACCGCCCCTGCAGGTTGGGTACTATGTGATGGAAGTGCCATCCCTACAGGTGCAGCAGGAGATGGTTTACGGGCAGTGATCGGGGGCAATAGTACGCCCAATCTTGTTAACCGATTTATAGTTGGTGCGGGTAATCAATACCAGGTCACCAATGTTGGAGGTGCCGATACGGTTGCCTTAACCACGAATCAGATGCCTTCACACAATCATGGTGGAAGTACCAGTACCGATGGTGATCATAATCATGCACCAACAAGAAATGAGAATGGTGTAGATGTAAGATATGATAGGCTTTTAACATTAGGAAGTAATGATACTGCAGCCACTATTGATGGTAATAACAATGGAGAAGAACCGGGGCTAACACGTTCACAGCTAATTCTGAATGCAGGAGCACATTCCCATACCATTACGGCTCAAGGGGGAGGGGAAGCCCATGAGAACAGACCTCCCTATTATGCCTTAACCTATATCATAAAATTATAAACCCCAAATTTTATGAAATCAGTACAATATTGGCTGGGGCTTTTCGCCTTGGCAATAAGCGCTATTACCTATGCGCAGGAAGGTCCGCGGCCCGTTACGGCTGCACAGGCCATACAAAATCAAGGATACACCTTACAAGTAGGTGTTCCTTACCTTGGGGTAAGTACCCCAACGGCGGCACGAAACTCTCAAAGGGATATACGATTCCCCTGGGATGTATTATACCTCACTTCTACCTTTGGGGAATTGCCAGAGCAATTTAGCGTTTCTACGGGCTTTTATGGAGATCGTGTAGAACTCAATTGGCAGGTATTGAACAATCAAAATCTAATTACGGGTTTTCAAATTTTACGTAGAGAATTTACGGGAGTGCCCAATGACACTACTCCCTTTGAATTTGTAGCCAATGTATCTGCCTCTAGTTCTCGTTTTGATGATGAATTTATTGAAGGCGGGGTTTTATATGAATACAAACTATTGGCTTTAGGAATATTGCCTGAAGGAGAAGAAGTCTTTCTGCAAAATTTCATCAGCGGTATTGGTTTTCGTAACCCCACTGCCGTAGTTACCGGTAATATTAGCTTTGACGGTGGTACTCCGGTACAGCACGTTATTGTAGGGGCGGAACCCCAAGGAGCGTCGGTGAGTGCAGGCAGTAGTATTCTTATTCCTGCAAATACGGCACAAGGAATTTCCTTGGCCGATGATCAACTTGAAAATGCATTTAGTCTACAGGCTTGGGCAAAACAACCAACGAATCTGCCGGGACCTATTTCACTATTCAATCTTCCCGAGCTATCCAATGCTGCCGTAAGCATTGCGAGCATAACGGCCAACCAACTAACCATCGCCATTGGGCAAAGTCAATTTACATTGACGAATTTTTATCCAATAGGAGGTGTAGATGACCAAGGGAATCTTGCTCTGGCACCCATCAGTGATTTCCCCAACCGTTTTGTGCACTACACGGTTACTGTAGAAGCGGGAAGTGCGCCTAGATTGTATTTAAATGGAGTGGAGATCAATGAAGCGTTGGAAACTACGGTAAATGAATTTTTAAATGAAGCGGCCAATGGAAATACCAATGTGACCGAAATTGAAGTTGCTCTTAATACACAAAATTTCCCAACGTTTAATACCAATCAGCTACGTTTAGCGGGTAGCAATGCCTTATTTATGGATGAAGTTCGGGTATGGCAACGAGCCCTACAACCTGCGACTATTGCTACCAATTATCTACGCTATATTGGAGGGAACGATGCTGATCTGGCGGCCTATTATCGTTTTGATGAAGGATTGGGGACACAAGCCTATGACCTATCCCGTACCGGGTTTAATTTTAATCAAAATCATGTAGCCTTTGCCTCAAACGTTACATATACGAGCAATGAAGCCAGCAGGCCCACCAGTTCGCAGTTTGGCGTATTGGGGGTTACCGACGAAAATGGAAACTATGAAATTAGTGCCATCCCGTATTCTGGTAATGGGGAATCCTTTACGATTACGCCCCGTTTTGGCCTGCATGAATTTGATCCCAATCAACAATTGGTGTTTTTGGGAGCGGATGCTTCTGTGGCCAACAATATTGATTTTGTAGATATTTCTTCTTTTGAATTTAGAGGGAGGGTACTTTATGACAGTCGAGGGGTATTTCCAAATATTAGCAACGTACCCGATAGCGAAGTTAACTTTCAGTTGCTCGGTAGAGGATATAACAACTATTCGGTAAATGACAACGGCCAGACCAGAACGCTGAATCAGGGCGAGTTTTGGTTACCGGATGAGACTATAGATGCGCCAAGTATGGGTAACGTGACTTTTGAACGTTATGCACGAATCGGTGTAGAAGGGGCCAATGTCTTTATTGATGGACAAATTGTACTGGATGCCCAAAACCAGCCTATAGTAACGGATGCCGATGGAAATTTTGTAATCGAAGTGCCCATAGGTGAGCATGCTATTGAAGTACGGAAAGCAAACCATACGCTGGTACACAACGGTCGTTTTCCGGCAGGTACAGATTTGTTCAATTTCTTTCAAGATGCAGTAAGCCCGGTACAATTTATAGATACCACAAGAGTAGCCGTGGTAGGTAAAGTGGTCGGAGGTGCTGTAGAAGGAGCCAAACCCATAGGTTTTGGGGCTGATGGCTTGGAAACCGTAGAAATTTTTGATGAAAATGGTATTCCGGGAGATCCTCTGGAAGTAAGCTCTGTGAATAATATTGGGCAAGCTACGATACGTTTTGGCTATCAACCGAATGCCGGGACCATACAGCCCGCTACTACGGCAACAGTACAGACCAATTCTGAATCTGGGGAGTATCGTATAAATTTATTGCCCTTGCAATACCAGCTTAGGCATACCGATGTGGCGATTAACACCAATGATGCTATCCTATTAATTGACAATGGAACTACCGAACTGGTCAATTATGAAGAAGTGACGGCCGAAGAGCTATTGACGGTACCAAGTTTCACCTATGAAACCTATGATAATGGTCTTTTAGAGGAAAGAACCCTAGAGGGTGTCGCTTATAGTTATGAGCAAAACTTTATCTATCGTTCCAACCCTGAAATAGAGGTGGTGCAACAGACTTCCGATGAGGTAGTGCGTCTGGTAGAGAATAGGGGGCAGGAAGATGAAACCATCACCGAATTCAATACCGCGGGCATTCAGATCGGGGGGAATCCGGTCAATGTATATACCCAATTTGCGGAATATCAAATTGAATTGCGAAGTTTTGAGCGTTACGTCAATAATGATGGTCCGGGCAATGCTGTGGAGGATTTAGTTCCCATTGTTGATGGCGAGCTTAATGTGACCAATAACCTGGCTTTGGCAGGCTCCGAACGTGTAGTAACCGATGAAGAGGACAATAGTCTGCGCATCTATAGCTTTAAAGCAGGAATCCCGGCAGTAAGTGGTGACTTTACTAGAGCGATCAGTGCCAATTTACGTATAGGTACCATGGATTTCCCGGTTGGTGGAAATTTGTTTGTACCTCAAGGCATTATCCTAGGAGGGGCTTCTGATGGCAGTCAGACCTTTGTTACCGCTGGGCCGGACGTTCCGGACATCATTCTACGTGACCCTCCGGGATCAAATAGTTTTGCGGCTATTGAAGAAGGCACCACCTTTTCCTTTACCACGGAGTATAATTCAGCAAGTGAAAATACTATAGGTCTAGATGTAGAAATTAAGGCAGGTGTAACGGTAGCTGCTGGCGGTGGTTTGGCTGGTCCTGTTATTGAAAGTGAGTCTACCAATAACATTACTACGGGCATCAGTACTACCCTATCTTCAGAAGACGGGAACAGTGCCACCAAAACCTATAGTTTTTCTCAAACCATTGCTACTAGCAGTGATCCTAATTTTGTTGGGGCCGATGGGGATTTGTACATCGGACAATCGAAGAACTTCTTTTATGGCACCTTTAACAATGTGGTGCCCAGTATCACTAATTTGAATGGAAATGATGATGTACGTTTGACCAATGCTTCCAATGAAGAAATCTTTATTAGTTTACAAAGAGGATTTCAATTTGTAGAAGAACCCACAAATACCTTCTTTGTATTCTCCCAAAAGCAATTGTTGGAAACGGTCATTCCCGAACTGGAAGCTATTATTATGGCTATAGACAATGGGCAAATAGACCCAGAAACGGATGATACCGTACAACCCCGACCATTTTATGCAGAACAGATTCGCTTATGGCGTAAGGTGATCTTGGAAAATGAGCGCAGTAAATTTAGAGCGTTGAACGATCGTGAAGTGGTACGCGCTGAGGTACTTGCAGCAAATACGGACCCAGATTTTACTACTTTTATTGAAAATAATTTTCAGGATAACATCTCTTTTGATGCTGGGGTGGGCGAGTTTACCCGTAGTGTTGAAACTACTTCTGTAGTATCTAACCAATCCTCTTTTAGTGTAGCAATTGATGCTTCTTTAGCGGGTACCCTAGGCTTTGCCCTTAATGACACTGGTTTCTTGGTGAGTCCTTCGGTTTCGAACTCAAATAACGATACAGAAACCAATACGGAAGAACAGGAAAACACGACCACCATTAGCTACACCTTGCAAGACAATGATTTAGGGAACTTTTTAAGTGTTGATGTGATCAATCTATTTGATGGGAATGGACCTATATTTACCACCTTGGGCGGGAGAACTTCTTGTCCCTATGAAGGGCCAGAGTTATCCGTGTTTTATAATAATGGACTCTATCCCCAATTAACGGATGCGTCTCCTATTTCAGAATTGATCGGTGAGACAAGAGAGCGGTTAAATTTTGCCACTCAACGTAACGAAGTACCTTTGGTGACTGTAGGACAGGCTAGTGTAACGGGAATTCCTGTAGATACGAAGGCCGAATATCGATTAATACTAGAGAATAATACCGTTAGCGATACTGGAGCGGATTCCGACTTTTTACTGATTGTGGACAATACCACCAATCCAGATAATGCCATTTTTAACCTGGAACCTAATGGGACTATTCTACATGTTCCAGAAGGTGAACAAACGGAATTTTTGCTCACCTTGGAACCTGGTTCTGCTGAGGTCTTTGATTATGAGAATATTGTGGTCCGTTTAGAATCCTTATGCGATGGGGATGATGTGAGCAGTGAAATTGTAATATCGGCCACCTTTATCCCGGTCTGTACCCCGGTAAATCTACAAGCGCCCTTGGACAATTGGGTGTTTAACAGGCCTACCGCTGGTTTTGATGATGGGGATGAGCTTACCAATAGTCAGGCGATTCGTTTTAATGGCTTTAATGTGAACAGTTCCACTTTTGATCATATTGATCTGGAATTCCGTTCGGCCACATCACCCAACTGGACCCGTTTACAAACCTATTACAGGGATGAGGCCCGTTTAACGATGGAAATCAATGATAATGGCGCTGATCCTACAAGTGTGAGTCATTTGAACAATACCAATCAAGAGGTAAATTTCAACTGGGATATCGTTGGTTTAAACCTACAAGACGGGAGTTATGAAGTCCGAGTGGTAAGCCATTGTACCGATGGTTCCGAGTTTATTTCTGAGATTGCCAGAGGTACGGTGGATCTCAATGAACCACGCCGCTTTGAAACCCCAACCCCTATTGATGGCATCCTATCGGCAGGGGAGGACTTAAGGGTACGTTTCAATGAACCTATCTTCTTTAATTCGGCCATTAGCCAAATCGAGATTATGGGAGAGACCAATCAATTGGCCGTAAATAATGATGTATCCGTACGTTTTGCAGATTCGGCTAGTGAAGTCCGAATTGAACGACCGAACATTCAAAATGGAGATCTTAGTATTGAATTTTGGATGAAGGATGACACGGCTTCCTTCCCGGCCACCCTAGTACGTCAGGAAGGGGGAGTTGAAATCGGCCTGAATGCGGATGAGATCTATTTTACCATTGGAAACAGAACGGTCAGCGGAGGATATAACCGCGCTGATGACCTTTTCCATCACTATACGTTTACCTTTAGTGAAGAAAATCAGCAACTCGCTATCTATAGAGATGATCGGGTTGTGGCTTCGGAAAGCTTTGATGATGGTGTAATTTTAATCGCCAATAATGAAAGCATTGAAATTGGAGGTAGTAATTTTATTGGAAACCTACACGATTTCCGCCTATGGGGTGAGTTTATCACCCTAAATAGAGCCGTGGCCAATCAAAATGCACAATTGATTGGTAATGAGGCGGGACTATTGGGCTATTGGTCCATGCATGAGGGACATGGTCCCATTAGCCGAGATTTGGCACGCTTTAACCATGCGGTTGTCAATGCAAATTGGGATATTTTCCCGAATGGAAATTCGTACGAGTTTAGCGCCACGAATTACCTGAAGGCCTCGGGCATTGGATCCGTAGTATTAACGGATCAAATGGATGCCACGGTAAGTTTTTGGGTCAGGGCCAGCAGTGGACAAGGCGGTACTTTACTATCCAATGGTAGAGGGAATGGGGAAGATCCAGACCAATCCGATGGCAATGATAACAAATGGGCCATTAGCTTGAATACCAATGGAGATTTGGTGTTTGACAGTGAAGGACGGCAGTACGATTTAGCCATAAATCAATCCGTTAATGACGGGCAATGGCATCATGTGGCACTCCTTTTCAATAGACTGGGCGCCTTACAAACCTATATCGATGCCTCCTTGGTAAGCTCCAATAGTATAGAAAATATTGGAGGTTTTTCCGGTAACGCCTTATGGCTGGGCGCAAGAGGTTTTGTAAACTTGGCCAATCAGGAAACCATAGATCAACATTTTAGCGGGGAACTGGACGAAGTTCGTATTTGGAATTCCCTGCGATCCGCAAGTCAAATTGATAGAGACCGTTTTAACGAAGTGGATTTCAATACGATCGGACTTATTTTCAATAGCCGTTTCAATGCACCGGACCCGACCCAAAGTGGGGATAGTACGCCTACATTTGCCCAGCGTTTAAGTACAGGTGTGATATCCTTAGGTACTTTTGATATCATAGGCAATGAAAACTATTCGGAGAATACGCCTCCTATTAGGAGGGCGAGGAATATTGAAAACTTCAGTGTATCGCATATCATCAATGGGGATGAAATGATCATAGAGCCCTTATTGGCCAGTGAGGCCTTGGTAGAAGGACAGATTTTGGACATCACTGTGCATCGTATGTTCGATGCCGCAGGGAACCAACAGTTATCACCCATTACCTGGACGGCCTTTTACGAAAGAAATCCAATAGATTGGTTTGCGAATGGCTTTGTAGGAGAAACTGTGGATGCCACACAGACCTTGGGAACTTCAACCTCCTTTACGCTTACCCTCATGAATTCTGGAGGGCAACTGCAAGCTTATGAAATAGCTGATATCCCCAGTTGGTTGGTATTGGAAGAAACTGCTGGTTTCATAGAACCCAACAGCACCATAGAAATAGAGGCACGGATAGATGCTGAGTTGAGTGTGGGCGAGTATTTGGATAATATTCGTTTGATTACCGATTTTGGTTTCGACCAAAACCTGATATTGGATGTTCGTGTATTGGCTGAAGAACCTGAATGGGCAGTAGATCCAAATCAGTTTGATTTTGGGATGAATATCATAGGAGGGATACAGGTAGATGGGATACGCTCCGAAGATGTCTATGATAATGTGGCTGCCTTTGTGGGGGATGAAGTACGGGGTGTGGCCGATTTGGTCTTCGATCCAGATTTCAAGCAATACTTTGTATTCTTAACCGTATACAGTAATATTAGCGCCGGGGAAACCCTGACCTTCAGGATTTGGGATGCCTCTAGGGGGCAAGTGCTGGAGGCCTCTTTGGATGGGGACGCTTCTATTCCGTTTATCAACAATCAAGTAGTCGGTACGCTTTCCAATTCGGCCCTGTTCAGCAATACCCAAAATGTAGAGCAGGAGATTCATTTGAATAGTGGTTGGACCTGGGTGTCCTTGAACACCAATGACCCTAGATTTTCCGACCTGAATCTATTGACGGAAGGATTGAACCTGGCCACAGGAGATCGCATCTTGTCCCATGCTCCGGCACAAACGGATATCTATGAAGAAAACCCCAACGATCCCTCAAATGGGGAATGGGCGGGTACTATTAGTGCCAACGGAGGTTTAAGTTCTTCAAAAATGTACCGTGTTCGCCTGACAGAGGGGCAGACCCTGAACTTAAAAGGTCAGCCCGTGGATATCGATGAATTCAGTTTTGATATACAGGAAAATTGGAATTGGTTGCCTTATCCAATAGCCCGAAATGTATCTGTTAATGAAGCCATGGCATTATTTAGTGCCAGTGAGGGCGATTTGATCAAGTCACAGAATAGTTTTGCGATATATGATCCAGATTTGGGATGGAGGGGAACCTTAACCTCTTTGCGATCCGGAGAAGGGTATTTGATCCGGGCCACCCAAGCACAGAATTTTAAATATCCTGGGGCCCTGGTACTTTCCAGAAGTGCGCGCTATACGGCTACAATAGCCAAGGCCGATAAGGCATCAGGCTTGGATGGAAAATTAAGTGCCAAATCCAATGTTGATTTTGCCCAATATTCAACAAATATGAATGCTATCCTACAAATTCCCGATGCGTTTAGCGCCATTTATGCCTATGACGATAAGGGTAACCTAAGGGGAGAGGCACATAGGAAGGATGTTCCGGATAGTGAACTGTATTTTATGACCTTGTACGGTAATCAAGGGGATGACATCTATTTTAAACTGGGCAATGCAGACCAAAAAGTAGAGGTTAAAACCTCCGTAAGCTATACCGCAGATCAGTTACTAGGGTCATTGGAAAATCCTATCCAACTGGCTCCAGAAACCATACAAGGGACCACAGAAGAGTTCAAGATTTACCCGAACCCTTTTGAGTCCGAAGTATCCCTGAATTTTGTCGCCCAAGAGGCGCAACGGCTCATGGTGTATATCCATGATGTTACCGGTAAAACCGTATTTACAAAAGGGGTTGAAGCCCATAAAGGAACGAATAGCATTCCTATTTATCCACAACTGCCATCAGGGGTATACTTCCTGAAAACAACTGTGGACAATACTCCAATTACAATTAAATTAATTAAGAATTAAACGATATGACACCATTATTTAGAAGCATCATCGTCCTTATACTTTTTACGCTAGCGGCGCCTGTTGAAGCGCAGGTGCCCGACTGGCAGGTGAATGAAAACTCCTATGAATTTACCATGACCTTAACCGCATTTCTTCATGTTAATGGAAATGATCTTGCGGGTGCCAACCATAGGGTAGCGGCCTTTCACGGAAACGAGATCAGAGGGGTTTCGTCCCCTATAATCCAATCGGGCCAAGGTGACTACGTTGCCATCATGACGATTTTTTCCAATACCACGGACGAAGAGATCAACTTTAGAATTTATGATGCTGCAACCAATACGGTGGTAGAAGCCGCTACGAGTATCACCTTCGAAATCGATGCCAATATCGGTTCCCGATTTATGCCCCTTATCATATCCGATCAAGTTTTAAATGATGAAACAGCGATCCTTGATTTTGGTTTTGATAATGCAGAGGTGAATACGCTGAGCATACAAAATGGGAGCATTGCCATAGAGATAGAAGACGAGAGTCAAATTACCCAACTGGTGCCCAACTTTGTGCTAAGTGACGGAGCTCAATTGTTCAACTTGGAGCAAGAAGCCTTGCTTTCGGGGCAAGAACAGCTTGATTTCTCCAACCCCATACGTTTTCAGGTGCGGTCAGAAGACCGTTCCTCAACCCAGGATTGGATGGTTACCGTAAGTGTACGCCCAGAGCCTGTAGCCCGTTTTTACCGTAAAAACTCGGTTTGCTTTTTAAATGGGGAAATCAAAGTAGAATATTCCATTGAAAACGAATCCGTAAGCTTAAGGGCCGATAATTTTGATACCCAAATACAGCCCATATTTGAAGGCAGTACAATTTTCAGGGATGTGCCGGCGGGCACCTATACGGTAGAAGTTGGAGATATCATTAAAGAAATTACAATTGAATAAAAAATAGTGCGAATTATGAAGATCAAGATATATGCCTTAATAGGTAGCTTATTATTACTTATGGGCTGTTCAAAAGACGCAGAAGCGCCAACAACCGACATTCTCGGATTTATTGAATTTGTCAACGCCAATGGTTCTCCAATAGATGTGAATGATTGTGCACGGGTAGATTTGGACTATGGGGTACGCTTGTTGGTTACCGAGGTTGGTGCTGGGGCCAAACCCCCCACCACGGTAACCCTTAATGTAAATGGACAGACCTTTAGTCTAACCTTTAATAATTTAGGGGCAAAAATTGTTCCCGTGACCCTTGTGGAAGGCAAGAATCGGGTAGAAGTGGACAATTCGGAGCTCTCCGATGAAATTTTTATCCGATTGCCCCAATTGGCACAGGAATTTGAACTCGTCGAGTAGTATGGATAGGAGAAAGAGGCACTTGGTGTACCTCCGAACATCCTAGGAATACCAGTACGATTTTAGTTTTCCTTAAAGCCAAGATCCTAAAAATTAGAATCCCGCCCAGCGTATCCTGGGCGGGATTTTTCCTTTAAACCACATCATGAATGGCTATGGCATGTAGTAAAAACCTATTACAGGTTTAACCTTATAAGCTACTGTCTACGGCCATAGGAATCCATCATTTTGGGGATTAAAAGTGAACGGAATACCTAAAGCTTACTCCTGCGGTACACATTCCCCTTGTCCATTACATCCCCAGCCCGGTAAAAAGCAGAGTGGGGAATCGTCCAAACAATCAATGAAAAAGCCTCCTTTGATACGCACTTTCTCTTTTTTTTCCAATCGTTTTACGCCTTGCAGATTTAAAATTTGTTTTAACATCATGAATAATTTAAATAAATACGATATGCGAACACTTAAAGACACTCACATGCTATGTCTATAGGGCTATAATTTTGATGATCTTGGTCTTCCCGTTACTTGAAGCCTGTAGTTCTATTTTGGAATTCTATGGGTTATTGTTAACTACTATTGTTCCCTTTTGTTTTTTAGTACTTGTATTATATTTCTTTATAAATTGAAAGAAAAATAGGAGTATAAAAATAGGTTTAATTCTGTGATATCGTTTTATTTCAGATGTGTCAAAATTGCGTTTTGGGACAGCTAAAAACAAAATTTCAAAGGAACTGCCGCGGTTTATTACCACAAGCAGGGATGATGCCTAAGAGCTACTTAAAAAAGAATTTTAGTAATATTTGCTAAATAGTGTAAAGGATGCTTGGTGCTTCTGTATAGGGAAGTCTTTGTTTTAAAAAAAATGACTTTTAAAAGGTATGAAGAATGGGAGAAGTCTTCAGATTCGAACGTAGACCGATATACTATAATTGTAGTTGTACATTGTCATGCAACGTACTTTTTAGCATATTGTTTCTTCAATTTCGTCTTTGTCAGTTTCCTTATGTCTTGTCGAACACTTGCTTATTTGCTCTTCGCTCGGTTCAAGCTTAAATTCAAATCCGAGTTGTGGTTCAGCGTAAATTTTATTTTTTTTAAACTGGCTTATCCAAT
Organism: Spongiimicrobium salis; assembly: GCF_043678055.1. NCBI lineage: Bacteria > Pseudomonadati > Bacteroidota > Flavobacteriia > Flavobacteriales > Flavobacteriaceae > Spongiimicrobium > Spongiimicrobium salis. The sequence goes on along the minus strand of NZ_JBHEQA010000002.1, from coordinate 823,698 downwards.
TTTCAAAATCCTCTAGTATGTTGAAGTCTTCAATTCTCAGATGGCCTTGATTTTTCTTTATAATCCGATTAAGGTTTTGGGGAATTACTCTTGGTTCTTCTCCGAAATAATAAAATTCAGTTGATAATAAAGCATTATTACCGCTTAAATCTCTCTTTACATTTAATTCATTATGAACTCCTTTTCTTAAAGTTGGCTCGTTCGATTTGGAATAATCGTAAATACAATCTCCCATTCTTTTCCGCCAATCTTTACTAAACCATGATGGAATTTTTTCAGTCAGTTTTTCAGAGCATAATTCATCATATTCGGAAAGCGTCAATTTATCAGTAATGCGCATTGCATACACTAAGCTATCTGATAAATCATATGTTTTTCCGTCTTTAAGTTTTGAATTTTTTGAACCTGTTCCGATAACCCAATCACCAATTCGAGCTGTTCGTCTTATGGCAGGTTTACAAATTGTCAAAGTGCAGATTTTCCAAAATGGATTTGGTGCAGCACCATCATCAAATCTAAGTACGTAAGAGTATATTCTTGTCAAATTTCAATTCGGTTTTTGGGTATGTTGCACAGCGGTTTGGGCATGATTTCTTTGCGATAAATAATAGGATAGAAAATAGGAGAGGAACCTTAATTCAACCTTTTAATGCTGTTGCGGATAGTTAATCATATTTTAAGAATTTAAAGAGTATTCAAGTAAGTATTGAGGTCCTGATCTTTATTTAAGTTCAGTTTTTTCTTCAATCGGTACTTAGATTTTAATATGCTATCAGGTAATACATTTAACATTGAGGCGATTTCCTTTGTTGTTAAATTCATGCGTAAAAATGAAGCTAAGCGTATTTCCTTTTCTGAAATATCTTTTGCTATCGATTTTATTTTTTCATCAAAATTATTATGCACTTCAGAGAAATAACTTTTAAACACTTCCCAATCTTTATCTTCGGCACTTTCTTTTTTAAGAAGCATTACCAAGCGTCTAAATTCAACTTGAAACAATTCTGGTGATTTCTTAATCTTTTCCAAGTTTTCTTTGAGCTCCTGGATAAACGTGCTCTTTTGTACCAGATGCAAGGTCTGAGAGGCTAGTTCCTTCTTTTTAAAGGCAATCTCTTGTTTGTATATGGTTTCTTGCTTTTCACGCTCTATCCGGTTCTTTTTAATACGTTGCTTAAACCCAAAATAAAGTAGCCCAGCAATGGCAATAAAAGAAAACATACCAATACCATATAGTGTTTTGGTGAGCTTGTCGTTTCTTGCTTGCGCATTTAGAGTCTTTATTTCTTCATCTTGTAATGCAATCTCAGCTTCCTTTTTCTCTGTTTCATAAATGGTTTTTAGTTCTTCAACAGCATTGATTTTTTCTATATTATAAATAGAATCATTTATTTTTTTACTTTCCTTATAACTAATTAATGCCTCTTTGTGTTGATTCATTTTTTCAAGCACTATGGATTTATCTAAATAAGATGCTCTTAATACATTTGGATAGCTATTGTTCTTGGAGATGATAATGCTTTCATCTAAGTATTTAATGGCCTTTGCATACTCCTTTTTCTCATAATAAGATTTTCCTAAATGTCCTAATGTCGTTGCTTCATTAGATACAGATCCAATCGATTTCCATAAATCGTAACTGTCATTTAAGTAGTTAATGGATTTATCATAATTCTGCTTTTCAAATTCAATAACACCATAGTTTTTATAAATCCTAGCAATATTTGGTTTGTACTTCAGCTGTTCAGATAGAATTAAAGATTCTTTAAGGTTTTCTTCTGCATCCTTATAGTTCTTAAGGTTTATCTGAGAGTGTGCAATGAAATTAAGCGCTTGAGCCTTATTCTTAACATTGTTTACTTTATCATAGTAGGAAATACTTTCTTCGTAGGTTTCAATTGCTTTTTGGTGATTCTCTGTGAGATTGTACAATCTAGCTATTTGTAATAAATCGTCTGCGATTCTGAAATCATCCTTTATTTTCCTATGCCCATCCAAAGCCTTGAAGCTTTCTCTAAGACCAATTTCAAAAAAACCTTCTGTCATGGCAATTTTACCACTAATGAGGTACGCATTGCATAGGTGAAGCGTATCGTTATACTTTTGGAAAACAGGAATATTGATTTCCATTATCTCTTTGGCTTTTTGTGAATTCCCTTGATAATGCTCTGTAATTCCAATATTATGTCTAATTACTGCAGCGCGTAGTGTGTCTCTAATTTTAAGGTATTTATTCACTGAATTATTCAAATTATACATAGCAGAATCGATCTGCCCTAAGCCATAAAAATAATTGGCTTTTTGTGCAAATAATTTGGCTAATCCTCTTTCATTATTTGAGGTTGAATATAAATTCTCTGCTTTTTTTAGGTAATCATTTGTCTTCTTTTGATCATTATACATGGTGAGATTAGAAAGCTGTAAATAGGAATTGGCTTTAATCGAATCAATTTTAGTGCTTTCAACGAGTTTTATTAAGCTGTCAATTTTCTGCTGACGTTGAGCCAATAGATTAACCGAAAAGCATAAGGCAATGATTACAAGAGCGCGTATAGTCATAATGGGTTGGTTTAGTAATCTAGCACAACGAAGATAACTTATTTTAAAGTGCATTTGACAGTAGAATCGTCCCTTGAGATAGTTTTGAATATGTCTTGTCCACAGTTTGTCCATATTAAAAATAAAATAATACAAACATAAAATGTTGATTTACAAATGTTTGTAATTTTTTTGATGTACTGTTTTAGATATAGGATATATGGTTTTTTAATGGTGATGTCCATACTTTGTCCATGCCTAAAATTAGATTTTAGTGACTTGTGCGTCTAGTTTTGAATCAGAAACAATTCGCAAAATTTATTTATTATGAAAACAACTGTAACAATTTTGAAATGTATTATTATGAGTACTTTATTTATCATTTCTGTAGGATGTAGTGAAGATGATGTCACTAATCCTGGACCTGGTGACGGCGAAATAGTTGAACTAAGTGGTATTACGGCAGATGAACTCGAAAATTACCAAGGAGATATCGGATTAAGTATAGATGTTAGGAGTTTGATAAAGAAAGGGTATAATCCTATAAAGGCTGTCTTGGATTTTGATGCATCTACAGGAGATTATGACCAAGAACTTACAATAGACCCATATACCAACATTATACAATATTCCGTGAGAGTGGAAGATTTATCTAAGGATGCAGAGGATGAGTTAAGAAATGGGGTGCCATTAAGTGTTGCTATACTCGATGAGAATGACTCAGAAATTGTCTCTGAATCCTATAGTATTTTGTCTTTAGAAGAAAATGGTAACGATGTCCATATAGATGGGAACGAGTTAGCATATAATAATGTTGAATTAGAATTTAAATTAGATATGCCACATTTTTTACAAACCGTAGATGCTAATGGCAATTATGGCATCAATGTAGTAGAGAAACCTGCGAGTGCTGTAACGACGAGTACTACTTTGTTTGAAGATTATTCAGAATTTAAAGCTACTTGGTCAAACCACCAATACTATTTTTATAAATATCCCAATGAGGAAAATGTATTTTCTATCTGGAGTAAGCATACAAATAGGTATTTACAGATTAGCAATGAGCAATTAACTTTTAGACAAAATGGTAATGCGGTTCATCCTGATGGTATACAAAACAATACGCTTGGTGATGATTATAAATTCAGGATAAAAAGAGAGGAAAATGGTTTATACACTATAAGACGCTATAGTACTAATGAGCCTTTGAGACGCAGACCTAATGGCACTGGCCTATTATATTGGATAGCCTACCCACTCGACCAATATGAAATTCAATACTTTAGAATATTGGCTTTAGATGTACAATGGGATTTTCAAGAACTTGAAACTAAATATTTAAACCCAATTTTGCCATCAGTAGATACTTCATTTGGTTTTAACAGTACGTTATTAAACTGCGGAAATGGCAGTTTATCTCAAGAAGTAGGCATACAACGAGAGGTCACTACTTCTAGAACAGTTGGATGGGAAGAGTCTATTTCAATTAGTTCTAGAGAAGAGTTCGGTGGTTCAATAACAGTTGGCGTAGAAGCAGAAGCTAATTTCTTTGGAGGTTCTGTAACGGCAAATGCTGAAGCTACCTCGACGTATAACTTTTCACAAGAAGTAACTTCTTCACAATCACAATTTGAAGAGATGGGCTCAGAAGAAACAAATTCATACTTTTCTCTTCGTACCGTCGATGTTCCCTCGGGAAGCGCATCTTTGGTTTATGATGCCTACCAGACGTATTCAAATGTTAAAATACCTTTTGTTAAACGGTTCAGAATATTTGCAAATCAGATTGACCCGTTTAACAATAATGCATTAGCCGGCAATCTTTCTGGGACTGAAATAGCAACTCAATTAAGAGTTACCAATTTTAGAGGAACTATAACCGAAATTGCGTCGGATTATATAGAGGTTACGCTTCGAGGAACATCTGTACTAGACAATATGGTACATACTCAAAGTGAGATAAGAGATGTTGCAGCGGATTGTGACTAATATTGCTAGCAATTAAAGGGGTAGAAGCAGTCGCAACTACCCTTTTTTAAACAAAATTCGACAAAATGAAAACAAAAATATATTTAGTAATCATATTATTGTCAATGAAATTATGTTTTGGTAAATTTTTCTAAAGAATTTTATCATTGGTTCATGGTTGGTCATAATGAAGTACAACGGTTTCGTATAACTCTCAGTTACGATTTAATATGTGTTAATTTTCGGATTAAACACAGACTTTAGTAATTATAAGTGGATTCGGAGGTAGTCGAATCCGCCGTAATTGCAGTTATACATTGTTGTGCTTAGTTTTTTTATTTTGACCTAACGCCAAGTAGTTCTTTTTCTAATCTTACAATTTCAAATTTTCTAATTAAATTCATCTCTAAATCAAAAATTGCTACTTCCTTAGTTGAGGAATCCAATATCCATTTCCCTGGCTTCATTGAATTTATATCAGTTGGTCCAATCCTTAGATAATTACATTTTCCATCTGCATTGAAATTCATTTGGTTCCTTGCTCTCATTGCCCATTTATTTGGAAAAGATTCATTGTTACAAGGTCTGTAAACAGTCATATCGTCAAAAAGCTCACTTTCTTCAGGATAGTGTTTCCAGCATCCAATTAAATCCGACTGTTTTAAGGAACTATTTTGTCCAATTGCAGTATGAATAAATAAAAGAAATAGAATAGATGAAATTGTATTTTTCATTCTATTTATTCGGCAAATATCGAGCCAAATTAAGCACAACTTAGGAATATGGATCATATGATCTATATATCTTTTATGTGAGGAACAAATCGGTTTGAAATGTTCTGATAATACATATATTGTTGTGTAGGAAATTAATTATAATGTATCAACTTTTTAGTACAACGATAATAGAAAATATAAAAGCACCTGTACCACCCAAGGCTTTGAGGCAAACAACCAATTCAAATATGAAATTATAATTCAGAGTACAAGATACAATTGCCAATCGGTAGAAAATCGAGTTTAGTACTAAGCGGAGAAAGAGGGATTACTTTCTGTGTTCCCTCAATCTTAGCTCGTGACAATAAAGCTCAAAATTGCGATGGCAATTTTCGACTTTTTCATCTTATTCCATGTAGTCAAACTGCGTTTGCGACATTCCTTAAAATAAAAAAGCCCAATATCCAAGGGATATTGAGCTTTGCTCTAAGCGGAGAAAGAGGGATTCGAACCCCCGGAGGTGTGACCCTCAACAGTTTTCAAGACTGCCGCATTCGACCACTCTGCCATTTCTCCAAGTGTCTGTTGCGTTTGCCTTTTGGCGGACTTGCCCGCCAGAAGAGGAAAGTTTACTTCCCCATAGGCGGGTGCAAATATAATAACCTTTTTCTGTTTCCTAAAAATTTTCTTCCTTTTTTATTTGTCCGATATCTAATATTAATTGCTTTTTTGCCCTTATTTTTGTGGTATGGAAGAATGGTACCATTACCCCTTACTAATTGCAGTGGGTTTCGCTGTGGGATTTATCAATACCATGGCTGGGGGAGGGTCTTTATTATCACTTCCGGTACTAATATTTTTGGGACTTCCTCCAAGTGTGGCCAACGGTACCAATAGAGTGGCGATCGTGATCCAAACGGCCTTGGCCACCGCAGGATTCAAGAGCAAGGGCGTATCCACTTTTCCCTTCAATGTCTATTTAGGGATTTCGGCCTTGATCGGAGCCATTATTGGAGCCACGATTGCCGTAGATATTAAAGGAGAAACCTTCAATAAGATTCTGGCCATTGTGATGGTCGCCGTAGTGCTCATTATTATTTTTATGCCCAAGGTAGATTTGAAGAACCTCCAGGAACGTGTTACGGGTAAATACCTCTGGTTGGGCATCCTAGCTTTTTTCTTTTTTGGGATTTATGGCGGATTCATTAATGCCGGACTGGGATTTATCATGATTTTATTCTTACATTATGTGAATCATATGTCCTTGGTACGCGTAAATGCTACCAAAGTGTCTGTAGTGTTTATTTATACCTTATCGGCGATTGCCGTATTTGCTTTGAACGATAAGGTCGATTGGAAAGTGGGATTGATTCTGGCTATAGGAAATGGTTCTGGAGCTTGGTTTTCCAGTAGATTTTCCGTTTCCAAAGGAGATGGATTTATAAAAAAGTTTTTAGTGGTCGTGGTGATTGCCATGGCCATTAAACTATGGTTTTTTAATACGTGATTTAAAATAATTGGGATGGATACAATTGAATATTTGGAGTGGCGCTATGCGGTTAAAAAGTTTGATGCAGCTAAAATATTGCCCGCTTCAGCGCTAGATCGTTTAAAAAAAGCTTTTAATCTTACGGCCACTTCCTATGGATTACAGCCCATAAAACTCGTGGTCATTCAGAATAAGGCCTTGCAGGAACAATTGGTGCCCCATTCCTATCACCAACAACAAGTAGCCCAGGCTTCCCATCTTTTGGTCATTTGTATCAATAAAACCATTGATGAACCCTATATCAACACCTATTTTGAACGGGTAAAGCAATTACGAAATACAAGTGACGAGATTCTGGATCCTTTTAAAGCCTCTTTGGTCAAAAGCTTTTCTGCTAAAACTGAAGAAGAAATCAAACAATGGGCCATTAATCAGGCTTATTTGGCCCTTGGAAACCTGTTGACGGTCTGTGCAGTGGAAAAAATAGATGCTTGCCCCATGGAAGGTTTCGTTCCTGCAGCTTACGATCAGGCTCTTGGATTGGAAGCTTACGACCTCAATGCGGTTTTGGCCTTGCCCATAGGGTACCGGGCAGCGGACGATATGTTTGCTGATTTTAAAAAGGTGCGAAAAACCATGGAGGAAAGTATTCTGGAACTTTCCTAAAATCCGAAAACTTTGGGCGACTAAACTTTAAAGCTCACGAGATGGGCTAGTAGGGGACATATTCGGTAATCTCCAGGCCATAACCAACCATTCCCACGCGTTTTGCTTGTTCGGTATTCGTTAATAGGCGAATCTTGGATACTCTAATATCGTGAAGGATCTGCGCCCCAACCCCGAAATCTTTGGCATCCATATCTATTTTTGGTGCTTTGTACACTCCGGTATCCTGCAATGCCTTCAATTCTGATAAGCGTCCCAAGAGATTCAATACTTGTGATTCCTGATTGATAAAAACAAAGGCTCCTTTTCCTTCGGCATTGATGGCCTTGAACATTTCCTCCAATTTCTTGTCCGGATTGTTGGTCAGGGTCCCCAAAATATCATTATTGACCAAAGTGGCATTGATTCTCGTTAAGACAGGTTCATCGGCAGCCCAAGTACCTTTGGTCAGGGCAATATGCACCTGATTGTTGGTGGTTTGTTTATACGCACGCAATCTGAAATCCCCAAAACGGGTGGTAATGGTAAAATCTTCTTTCTTTTCAATCAGACTGTCGTGCTCCATGCGATAGGCCACCAAACTTTCGATAGAGATGATCTTAAGGTCAAATTTTTTGGCCACCTCCATCAATTGGGGCAAACGAGCCATGGTACCGTCTTCGTTCAGAATTTCCACCAAGATTCCGGCAGGTTTAAATCCGGCCAAACGTGCCAGATCAATAGAAGCCTCGGTATGTCCTGTTCTACGTAATACTCCGCCCTCTTTGGCCCGCAAAGGGAAAATATGTCCTGGTCTTCCCAAGTCATGGGGTTTGGTATCTTCCTCAACTAAAGATTTAATGGTTTTGGAACGATCATGTACGGAAATTCCTGTAGTACAACCATGTCCGATGAGATCCACAGAGACCGTAAATTGTGTTTGGTGCAGTACGGTATTGTTCTGTACCATCATATCCAATTGAAGCTCCTTGCAACGATCCTCGGTCAAAGGGGCACAAATAAGCCCACGTCCTTCTTTGGCCATGAAATTGATCATTTCCGGGGTCACCTTTTCGGCAGCGGCAATAAAGTCCCCTTCATTTTCTCGATTTTCATCGTCTACGACAATGATTACCTTGCCTGCCTTAATATCGGCAATGGCATCTTCTATGGTATCCAGTTCAATTTTTTTACTCGTACTTGTAATCATATCTCAGAAACCTTATTTTTCTTTTTAAACAATTTTTTGAAGAAATCTCCAATCACTCCTAAATCTACCAAACCTCGATCGGCAGTGGCCCTTCTCGTAAGAAAGATACCCAAAGGTAACATTATTAATGTTGGCAACCATGCGCCAAATATGGGATGGATATTTCCTTCCTTGGCATAATTCCCTGAGAACACGCCCAGAAAGTAATAGGTCAAGAATAAAATAATGGCAATAACCATGGGCAAACCAAGCCCTCCTTTTCGGATAATGGCCCCTAAGGGAGCCCCAACAAAGAATAAAATGATACAAGATAGGGCAAGGGCAAATTTTTTGTGATAGGATAGAATATGCAAATTGTAGCGTTTATAGCCATTTTGAATTTCTTTCTTTTTGGCTTCAATGGTATTCAATGCATTGGTGGTAAAATTCTTTGCCGATGTCACCAATTGTACCCGTTGCCAGTCTTTATAGAGGCGTACAACATCTTCTACAGGAATATCTGGTATTTCTCCTTTGGGAATGGAATCATAGGTTTTTTCTTCCATCTCAAGGGCTAGAGCCGTAGTATCTTGAGCCACAGAATCTATGGTTTTCTTCACCTGGATGAAGGCACTATTGGTGGCGACATTTCTTTTTTTGCCCAAAGTGTCGTTTTGTCCTGTATTGGCCACACTGATAAAAGCGCCCATCCGTGAAGAAATGTTTCGGGAAAAAGAATTCACCACCTTTAGATTGTATTTCTTAATGGAATCGATATCTTTTACCAAGCGGGAAATGTTCTTCATTTTATCGGTACTCACATTGCGCTCTTCTTCCAGATCAACGTCATTCAGACCAGAAATATCCTTATTGATGGTATAAACTTTAAAATATGATTTCCGAAAGGGATTGGTCTTCTTCTCCTCGGCAGTTCTGGCGGGAGAGGTTTCATAATAGTTTCCGTCTTTAAGTACCAATTGAAGAATATCGGACTTTTCACTACTGATCAATTCCCCTTCCTTGGCTTTTATTACGGTAGTATTGACCCCGGTTTTTGATTTCTGATGTATAATGACATTTTCCAGAAAGCGATCGTTCTCACCATATTTACGATCTACTTTCATATTCATATTGGTGCCTTCCAAATCGCTGAAAACCCCTTCCGTAATGATAGCGGCGGGTTTTACCTTGGCAATATTCTTTCTAAGGTTATATATTTTTTGTTCAGAGGCGGGAATCACACTATTGGCAAAATAAAAGGTGACAAAGGCAAGAAATACCACAAATACGATTAAACTGCGCATGGCCCGTTGCAACGAAATCCCAGAGGCCTTCATAGCGGCAAACTCATAATTTTCGGCAAAGGTTCCAAAGGTGAGGATAGAGGAGAGCAACACGGTTAAGGGCAATACCTTTTCCGTAAGATTGGGCATCAAATAGAATAGGAATTTACCAATAATGATAATATCCAGCCCTTTCCCTGCTAAATCGTCTATAAATAACCAGATCGTTTGAAAGATAAAGATGAACATCAATATCACAAACGAACTGAAAAAATTAAATAGAAACCTCCCTAATATATAGCGGTCTAATAGTATCAATCTTTAACTCCTTATAATGTAGTACCCTTCATTTTTGTACTTTCCTTCATCAAAAGTAAATAAGGTTTTCGATAAAGGCTGATCTGTTTTAAAAGAATTAACAGTAATGGTCGTTTTAGTACCATTCTTGCCCGTTTCAATGAGTTTATAGATATGTTTGGTCTCTACATCGATCCCCAATAAGATGGACTTGATCTCGGAATCGGAATCTATGGGAATCAATTTTACGAACTGTATTTTACGTCCCTGTACATTTTGGAGCACATCCCACTCATAATTATGCCCTTGCTTATAGAAGGTCAGCATTTTAGAAGGAGTGATGGTATTTTCTTCGGTGGATTGTCCCTCTATGGTTACCTCCTCATTTTCGGGTACTATGGTATATATTTTTTTGCCATCGAATAATTGCTGGGATCCCAAATAGTTAAAAAGATACTTGTCTCCCTGCATGGTAACATCCCCACGTGTCTCTTGATTGATATTTGCTTCTGTGTTGTTCAAGGTATACTTAAAGTCCACATAAATATTGTCATAACTTTTAACCTTGCTGTACACTTGATCCAATAAGGTTTTGGCCTTTTGGGAATTTTGCGCAAAAGAAAAGCTGCTGATGAATAAAACGGTTAGTACTACTACTTTTTTCATTTTTTGATATTACTTTGTTTCGTTGTTCAATAATTGTTCCAAGGCATAGAGGTCTGTTACTAAGACCTGTCTTGCTTTACTTCCTTCAAATGGACCCACGATACCCGCAGCTTCCAATTGATCAATGATTCTTCCGGCTCGGTTGTACCCTAACTTCAATTTTCGCTGAATTAACGAAGCAGAACCTTGCTGCGCCGTTACAATGACTTCAGCGGCATCCCTGAACATGGCATCCCGATCCGAAATATTATAATCAATACTTGTGCCAGAATCTTCTCCAACATATTCCGGCAATAAATGTGCATCTGGATAAGCGCGCTGCGCCCCGATATATTCCGTGATTTTTTCTACTTCGGGCGTATCTACAAAAGCACATTGTATTCGTGTAACGTCGTTCCCCTGCGTATATAACATATCCCCGCGACCGATCAATTGATCGGCTCCTTGGGTATCCAGAATAGTTCTGGAATCGATCTTAGAGGTTACCCTAAAAGCAATTCTTGCCGGGAAGTTGGCTTTAATAATTCCCGTAATTACATTGACGGAAGGACGTTGGGTCGCAATGATCAAATGTATTCCAATGGCCCGTGCCAATTGCGCCAATCGGGCAATAGGGGTTTCAACCTCTTTTCCCGCGGTCATGATCAAATCAGCAAACTCATCAATGACCAAAACAATATAAGGTAAAAATTGGTGGCCGTCGTTTGGATTTAACTTCCGTGCTTTAAATTTCGCATTGTATTCTTTAAGGTTACGGACCATGGCCATTTTTAAGAGCTCATAACGATTGTCCATTTCAATACATAAGGAATTCAACGTACTGATCACTTTACTATTGTCTGTGATAATAGCTTCTTCAGAATCGGGAAGTTTTGCCAAAAAGTGTCGTTCAATCTTATTATATAGGGTCAATTCCACTTTTTTAGGATCTACCAATACAAATTTTACTTCCGCTGGATGTTTCTTGTACAATAAAGAGGTCAACACGGCATTTAATCCTACGGATTTTCCCTGACCCGTTGCACCAGCCATTAATAAATGCGGCATTTTGGCAAGATCAACCACAAAAGTTTCATTGCTTATGGTTTTTCCAAAAGCTATGGGCAATTGCATTTCCGCGTTTTGAAACTTATTGGAAGCAATAACCGAACGCATGGAAACAATGGTCGCATTTTTATTGGGCACCTCTATACCAATAGTACCCTTTCCAGGGATAGGGGCAATGATTCGTATTCCTAGCGCAGCCAGGGATAAGGCGATATCATCTTCTAGATTTTTGATCTTGGAAATACGCACTCCTGCTTCGGGCACAATTTCGTAAAGCGTTACGGTAGGGCCTATAGTTGCTTTGATCTGCGCAATACCAATTTTGTAATTACGCAGCGTTTCGACAATTTTATTTTTATTCTCCTCAAGTTCTTCCTGATTAATGGTAATCCCGCCACTGACCCCATGTTGATCTAAGAGTTCTATATTGGGGAATTTATAATTTCCAAGCTCCAAAGTAGGATCAAACTCCCCAAAGTCCTCCACCAATTTTTCCGCCAAGTTGGCTTTTACTTCTTTTTCCTCGGTCACTTGTTTTACTTCCATAGCCAATTCTTCCGTAGGCTCTGGATCTTCAACCACAATATCCATAGGTAAGGAATCGTCAACAGGTGTTTCTAAAGGAGGAATATCTTCTTTATGGGTATAAGTATTTAAAACTACGGGAGTTTCTTCCTCTTTTTCTTCAAGGGGTATTTCCGAAGATTCGTCCTGCACTGCAGCTTTTTCGGTTTTTGGCGCTTTAAATTCAGAGCCGATAGCGTTTTTCTTCTTTTTGAGATAGTCTGCAGCGCCGTCCGGAGTAAATTTAAAGAGGCGAACCAAAATAATGGTAAGGCCAAATAAGAGCAATAATGTCACCCCAATTTTCCCCGCAAAATCCTGCAGGAAATCGTTCATTTCATAGCCAATAGATCCTCCGAGGAGGGGTTTGCTTTGTGCCAAGAAGCCTAGGGCAATAGAAATCCAAATAATAAAGACCAATCCCCATATCCACTGCCGAATGAGATTCTTTCGTTGTCTGCTGAGAAACAAATTTAAACCGGTCACAAAAATTAAGAAGGTGAAAATTAGGGAAGCAATCCCGAATCCTTTATAGATAAAGAAATGGCTCACTGTAGCCCCAAATTTATTTAAAAGGTTTTTGGCATCTTCATTTCTGTTGGCAAATTCCCCTAAGGTACTTTGGTCGTCTTGCCAGGTAAAATAATAGGAAACAAAGGAAAAGAACAAAGCAATACTAAAGAGCATCAATAAGCTTCCCAGTATAATCTTATTTTGTTTGGATAGGGAAAATCCCTTTTTTTTAGTAGTTGTAGGTTTTGATTTGCGTGCCTTCTTTGCCATTAAATCATCGATTCTTCAAACAAAAGTACAAATTTACCAAAGAAGGAGAAGGGATTATAGCTTCAAAAAAGTTTTGGGATATAAATAATCAGCCCAATAATGGTTGCTCCTATAGATACCAGCATAACAGCTCCGGCAGAGATATCTTTGATAAAACCAATTTTTTGGTCAAATTCTGGCTGTACAAAATCTGCAATTTTTTCAATGGCCGTATTGACACCTTCAACACCCAATACCATGGATATTGCAAAAATTTGCAATATCCATTCAATATTGGAAATATCGAGGTAGAATCCTAAAGCGGTGACCAGCATGGCAATGACCACCTGTATCTTAATACTGGCTTCAGTGCGTACTAATAACCATGCCCCTTTTAAGGCATAGCCCACGCTTAAGATCCTATTTTTTATGAAAGATTCCTTAGGCATTCTTCAGTGCTTCAAGCGCTGCCTTATAATTGGGTTCGTCTACGATTTCCGGAACTTGTTCCGTGTAAAGGATATTCCCGGATTCATTAAGTACTACAACCGCTCTGGAGTGCAAACTTTGCAAGGGACCATCTGTAAATTCAAGTCCATAGGCTTTTCCAAAATTTCCATCTCTAAAATCGGATAACATCTCAACGTTTTCGATGCCTTCCGCTCCACAAAATCGGGCTTGGGCAAAGGGTAAATCTTTAGAAATACAAAGGACTACAGTATTGTCCAAGGCAGAGGCTTCACGGTTAAATTCACGTACAGAGGTGGCACAGGTGCCGGTATCTACACTGGGAAAAATATTCATGACCACTTTTTTGCCCTGATAATTGGATAAGGTAGTTAAAGAAAGATCTCCTTTGGTCAATGTAAAGTCAGGCGCACTACTATTTGCCGCAGGCAAATCTCCCAAGGAATTGATTGCATTTCCATGCAAAGTTAATTTAGCCATAGTTCTATTTTTTTATGATCCCGTAAAATTAGTCAATATATTAGGGATACCTAAGCATTTTTAAGCGGATTTATCAGTTTTTTTTCAAAACCTAAAATAAGAATAAAAGAGGTTTATTTTGTGGCGGTTGCCAATTGCTTGATCTTAATTCTAAAGGCCGCAAAGAGTAGTGTCATAAAAGGACTCAACCAATTAAATATGGCATATACAAAGTATTCCGCTACACTCACGCCCAATACGCCGCTGTGGTAGGCACCACAGGTATTCCAGGGGACCAATGCCGAAGTTACGGTTCCGGAGTCTTCTAAAGTTCTACTTAAATTTTCAGGGGCCAAACCTCTGTCTTTATAGGCTTTAGAAAACATTTTTCCAGGAACAACCAAGGCTAAATACTGATCTGATGCAGTGACATTCAAGGCAAGACAACTTGCTACGGTGCTGGCGAAAAGACCGAATGTTGTTGTGGCTAAATTTAACAATGCTTTGCTGATTTTTGACAATGCTCCGATACCATCCATGATGCCTCCGAAGACCATAGCACAGATAATTAACCAAATGGTTCCCAGCATGCCACTCATACCTCCAGCAGAAAATAAATCATTCAGGGCTTCATTTTCAGTGGCGATAGCCGTATCTACTGTTATTGCTTTTAAAACACCTTGATAGGCCGATTGAAAGCTTAGATGATCTGCACCCGTCAAACCAGCAACAATTTCAGGTTGGAAAATAATGGCAAAAATCCCACCCAATAAACTTCCAATCAACAAAGCCAGTAGAGGAGGGGCCTTTTTCAGAATCAATAGCACCACTACAATGGGAACAATGAATAACCATCCATTAATATTAAAAGTTTTGTCTATAGAACCAATAATAGCATCCGTATCCGCAGTTCCCGTAGTATCTATGGTAAATCCGATAATGATAAAAACAATAAGCGTGACCACAACAGTGGGTATGGTCGTCATGGCCATATATCTAATATGGCTAAATAATTCTCCTCCCGCCATGGCAGGAGCCAAATTGGTGGTATCACTTAAGGGAGACATCTTATCGCCGAAATAGGCTCCGGACAATACGGCTCCGGCGGTCATCCCCAAGGAAATTCCCAAGGCATCCCCAATACCGATCAAGGCAATACCCACGGTGGCCGAGGTAGTCCAACTACTTCCTGTGGCTATAGATATAATGGAGCATATAATAACACATGCCGCCAGAAATATCGTAGGATTTAAAATCTGCAGGCCGTAATAAATCATAGAGGGAATAATACCACTGATCAACCAAGTACCGGCTAAAGCTCCCACCATTAGAAGTATTAGTAAAGCACCTGTGGTGGATTTTACATTTTCGGCCACCTCAGACATCATTTGTTTGTAGCTCACCTTATTGAAAAAACCAACTATGGCCGCTACAGCTCCTCCCAGCAATAAAATAAATTGATTGCTTCCGCTTAATGCATCATCGCCAAATACGTAGACGTTGTATGCCAACATCCCGACCAGGGCAAACACAGGAATCAAGGCCTCCCAGATGTTCAATTCTTTGTTTTCTACAATAGGTTCATCTTGGGGTTCCGGAGGGGTAATATCTTGACTCTGCATAGGTATTTTTAATGTATTTGCTCGTAATATTACGATTTTGATATTTGCCTTGCAAGCCCCAAGTCGCTTAAAATATTAGCTCGTGGCCACTTCTTTTTGCAAGATTCCCAAGGCCTCCATACAATTCCGCATGCGTTCATAGGTTCTGTGTATGTCATTGTCCAAGCCAATGGAAAATCGGATTAGTCCATCGGATAGGCCCATTTCTTCTTGTTCTTCCAAAGGAATTTCAGAAGAGGTAGAGGTGCCCGGAGCACTAAAAAGAGTTTTGTAAAATCCTAAACTAACGGCCAAGTATCCCAAGTTTTCTTTTTGCATGAGTTCCATCAGCGCATTGGCCTTATCCAAAGACCCTACATCAAGCGTCATAATGCCCCCATATCCATAGCTTGCATTCATCTGTTTGCTCATAGCCTCATGACCTGGGTGGGAGGCAAGACCAGGATAAACCACTTTTAGGCCATCGCGCTCAAATTTCTCCGCTAAATACAGAGCATTGGTACTATGCTTTTGAATACGGATATGTAGCGTTCTCATGTTTTTGAGAATGGAAGCGGCTCTTAGGCTGTCCAAGGTACTGCCCAAAAGCATTCCTGCTCCAGAATTGACATCTTTTAGTTGCAAACAAAATTCGGTAGTACCACAAACTACACCCGCCACACAATCGCTGCTTCCATTGATAAATTTGGTGAGACTATGGATTACAATATCGGCTCCTAATTGAATGGGAGATATGGTCAAAGGAGAAAAAGTATTGTCCACGACCAAAGGAAGGTTGTGCTTCTTGGCCAATTGGGATAGCGCCCTTAAGTCCGCCACTTCCAGTAGCGGGTTACTCACGGCTTCACAATAGATCATTTTTGTGGTAGGCGTAATGGCTTGTTCAACCGCAGCAATATTTGTGATATCCACAAATGAGGTTCCAATAGCGAATTTCTTGATAAAGTTTTTAAGAAAGGCATAAGTGCCTCCATAGATGGTTCTACTGCTTACAATATGATCTCCACTATCACATAGTTGCAACAAAACAGAAGTAATCGCTCCCATACCACTCCCATATACGTTGGCCGTTTCCGTGCCTTCCAAAGCCGCTAAAGCCTCCCCTAGATACAGATTGGAAGGAGAAGAATGCCTGCTGTAGAGATAGCAACCTTCCGTATTGCCTTCAAAAGTATCAAACATTGTCTTCGCGGAAATAAAAGTATAGGTTGAAGAATCGGATATGGAAGGATTAATACCTCCAAACTCCCCGAAATACTGTAAATCTTGAATGTTATCTGATGCTTTGTAATCCATTTTGTTAGTTTTTTATACCATAAAAATATTTCTATTTAGTTTTAAAAACAATGTGATGTTTTCATTATAGAATTAAAATCTAGTATTTTTTATTTATTTTGATTTTAATTCTATATTTTGCGTTAAGTGTTCATTTTTAAAGAAAATATATCATGCCTGTATTGGACGAAACGGATAAGAAATTGCTTGAATTATTGCAAGACGACAGTAAAAAAACAAATAAGGCCTATGCGGATCAACTCAACTTATCTACAACCGCAGTCTATGAACGTATAAAACGTCTGGAACGCACTGGGGTAATTACCAAATATGTAGCGCTAGTAGATAAAAAAAAGGTAAACAAGTCCTATATGGTGTTCTGCCATGTACGCCTCATACAGCACACTAAAGAATTTATTGGGCAGTTTGAACGGGAAATAGGAAAGTTAAAAGAAGTTACGGAATGCTACCATGTAAGCGGTGATTATGATTATATCCTAAAAATACATGTAGATGATATGCAGACCTATCGCGATTTTATGATTACCAAGCTTACGGCAATACACCATATTGGAAGTACGCATAGTACGTTTATGATCGGGCAGGTAAAGCATACTACGGCCATAGCCATACGTTAAATCTTGGGAGACAAAGTTGAAATCAACACAAAAATGTCCGTTGTCATAGTTTTGAATTCGAGCTAGGGAACCCCTAGCATTTCTATGGATTTTCAGGTAAGTTTTACGTATTGTTCAACGACAAAACATTCAGTACTTTTGTACTGCTAAAAAATAGAACAACTCATCTAATAAAATATACTATGACGCAATACGATGTGGCCGTAATAGGTTCTGGCCCCGGTGGATATGTAGCAGCAATTCGCTGCGCCCAATTGGGAATGAAAACTGCAATAATTGAAAAATATGCCACTTTGGGAGGTACATGCCTTAATGTGGGCTGTATTCCTTCCAAGGCCTTGTTGGATTCGTCGCATCATTACGAAGACGCCGTAAAACACTTTGAGGAGCACGGTATTGAAATACCAGGAGAGATCAAGGTGAATCTGGAAAAAATGATTGCTAGAAAGCAAGGAGTTGTAGATATGACCACCAAGGGGATTCAGTTTTTGATGGACAAAAACAAAATTGATGTTTTTGAAGGTCTTGGAAGTTTTGAAGATGCTACCCACATAGCCATAGCAAAAAATGATGGTAGTAAAGAAACCATCGAGGCTAAAAATACGATTATTGCTACAGGCTCCAAACCCTCTACTTTGCCTTTTATCAATTTGGACAAAGAACGTATCATTACGTCTACCGAAGCCCTTAAGTTAAAGGAAATTCCGAAGCACCTCATCATTATAGGAGGTGGTGTAATTGGTTTGGAACTGGGGCAGGTATACAAACGCCTTGGGGCCGAAGTGACCGTTGTGGAATTTATGGATCGCATTATTGCGGGAATGGATGCTGGACTCTCCAAAGAGTTGATGAAAGCCATGAAAAAACAGAAGGTCAAATTTAGTTTGTCCCATAAAGTGAAATCTGTAGAACGAAAAGGAGATGAAGTTATCGTTACCGCAGACAATAAAAAAGGGGAGGAAGTTAGTTTTACAGGAGACTATTGTTTGGTTGCTGTAGGAAGGAGACCGTATACCGAAGGATTGAATGTGGAAGCCGCAGGAGTACAGTTGGATGATCGTGGTAGGATAGACGTCAACGAGCACTTGCAAACTAGTACCCCAAATATTTACGCCATAGGCGATGTTATTAAAGGGGCTATGTTGGCCCACAAGGCTGAGGAAGAGGGAACCTTGGTTGCGGAAACGCTAGCCGGGCAAAAGCCGCATATTGACTATAATTTAATTCCCGGTGTAGTCTATACCTGGCCTGAAGTAGCAGCAGTAGGTAAGACGGAGGAAGAGTTGAAAGAAGCTGGAATAGCGTATAAAGCGGGTCAGTTCCCGATGCGCGCCCTTGGACGATCAAGAGCCAGTATGGATATTGATGGTTTTGTAAAGATTTTGGCCGATGCCAATACCGATGAAGTATTGGGCGTACATATGGTAGGGGCACGTGTAGCCGATTTAATTGCGGAAGCGGTAACTGCTATGGAATTTAGGGCATCTGCAGAGGATATTGCCCGTATGAGCCATGCTCATCCTACCTATGCCGAGGCGGTCAAAGAGGCAGCGCTGGCGGCAACGGAAGATAGAGCATTACATATCTAAAATCGTATAATGATTATAAGACAAAAAGCTTTCCTATATTTTAGGAAAGCTTTTTCATTTCGGGTGGCCCGTTTCACACTATATTTTTTAATTTTAGCAGCTTAAAAAATTACAATATGCAAATAGGGGATAAAACAGGAACTACGGCCTATGCCGCAGATTCCACACGTTACGATAGCATGAAATATAACCGTTCTGGAAAGAGCGGGGTATTATTGCCAGCAATTTCTTTGGGCTTATGGCACAACTTTGGTTTTGTGGATAGTCTTCAGAATGGAAGGGACATTCTACGAACGGCCTTTGATATGGGCGTTACCCATTTTGATTTGGCAAACAATTATGGCCCACCTTATGGTAGCGCCGAAGAGAATTTTGGCATTTTATTGAAGAAGGACTTTTTGCCCTATCGCGATGAGCTTTTTATAGCATCTAAAGCAGGTTATGATATGTGGCCCGGGCCCTATGGAAATTTGGGGTCTAGAAAGTATTTAATGGCAAGCTTAGATCAAAGTTTGAAACGTATGGGCTTGGACTATGTGGACATTTTTTACCATCATCGTCCAGATCCTGATACTCCTTTGGAGGAAACCATGGTAGCCCTGGCCGATATGGTGCGTCAAGGAAAGGCGCTGTATGTGGGAATATCTAACTATGGACCTGAAGATACGCAAAAGGCAGCTGCACTTTTAAGGGAATTAAAGGCTCCTTTTATTCTAAATCAGTCCAAGTATTCCATTTTTGAGCGAAGTCCGGAAGCAGGATTGTTAGATACCTTGGAAGCCAATGGCGTGGGTTGTATTGCCTTTTCCCCTTTGGCCCAGGGAATGTTGACGAATAAATATATTGGGGGAATTCCCAAGGACTCTAGAGCGGCTAAGAATTTTACCTACCTCAATACGGAACAGGTAGAAGAAAATCTTGTAAAAATTCAGAATCTCGCTAAAATTGCGGAAGCCAGAGGGCAAAAACTCTCGCAAATGGCAATTGCGTGGTTGTTGAATCAAAAAAGCGTTGCCTCTGTGTTAATAGGTGCAAGTTCACCTGGGCAATTAAAAGAAAACATGGCCGCTTTGGAACAATTGCAATTTACAGAAGAGGAGATGCGACTGATTGATGAGAATTCATAAAATAAGGAAGCGCTCTAAGCTGTAACCATAAAAAAACCACATTTTATTTAAATGTGGTTTTTTTATGGATGTAAGTACCAGTTTAGTTTTGTACATTGGAACAGAGTGGATAGCTACCGTGCATTGGCCGGATGATATAATTAAATGGCATTGCAACAATGGCAATGATCGAAGTAAAACGAAGTGAAAAAAAGACATTTTCATGAAAACAAAAGTATACCCCTTCCTGTATCTTATATCTTGTTTTTTATTGGGCACCTTGCATGCACAGACTACGGTAGTTAAACAAGATAGTATTTGGACCTTATTGGTCAACGGAAAATCCTTTGATGTAAAAGGGGTGACTTTTGGGTATGATCGGGAAGTGGATCATTATGAAACCTATTTTAAAGATTTAAAATCCATTGGCGTAAATACCATTCGGATATGGGCCACCAATAAAAATACCGCAAAATTGCTCGATGCTGCCCATGCTTATGACATTAAAGTAATGGTGGGTATCTGGATGCGACACGGTCGCCCTGGGATGGAAGCGGACGACAGTTTCAATTATCTGGAAGACAAGGAAGGAATGGAAACCATGTATACCAATGCACTTACTATTGTGGAGCAGTACAAAAACCATCCGGCTTTGCTTAGTTGGGGTGTTGGAAACGAAGTGTATCTTAATATAGCCACGGATGCCGAAAAAGAGGCCTATTCCAAATTGTTGGAACGTATCTGTAGTAGTATTAAAGATGCAGATAAAAACCACCCCATAGTTTCCGTGGAAGCCTGGACTTTTGGATTGGATTGGTGGCAGAAGTTTGTGCCTTCCATTGATATCTACGGATTAAATAGTTACGGCCCGGGAGCCCAGTATTTAAATTCGGAACTAAAAAAAAGAGCCATTGATAAGCCCTATATCATTACGGAATTTGGGGTTACTGGGGAATGGGACATCAAGGAAAAACTAAATGACGTTGTTGTAGAACCAACAGATCAGGAAAAGTATGATGCCATTGTCCTTGGATATCAAAATTGGATCAAGAATAAACCCAATTGCTTGGGAGTGTACATATTTCACTATGCCAATGGTAAAGATTTTATCGCTCCGTGGTTGTTCACGCATCATAGGGATAAGATTCGTCCGCAATATTGGGCAATTAGAGAAGCATATACTGGGAAGAAACCTTTGAATAACACCCCTGAAATCATAAAATTTGAACTTCCGGATACTGCAGTGCAAAGTGGAACTTGGATTCCAATAACGCTTGAAGTATTTGATAATGAACAGGAAAACTTAGCGGTGAGCTTTTACTACAATCAAAGAAGTGGGAGTAGAAAACGAAGAGATCAAATCAATACACTCAATTTCAAAGGAAGTTTAGAGGATGGTTTTAAGCTGCTTTTACCCAAGGAAAATGGTCCCATAAAAATATATGCCCATGTCAGTGATACCGCTGGAAATTTGGGCATTGCAACATCCTCCATTATTGTTTTGGATGAAGAAGTGAAGGATAAAAAGTTTGTTGCGGCAAAAGTAGAGCTTCCCTTTTATGTGTATAAAGATGGGGGAGACCTTCCGTTTAGTCCCTCGGCCCATATGGGAAATTATAAAGCCTTAAAAGTAGATTTGGAACATGAAAATGAGGTATACGCTGGAAAATCTGCCCTTAAAATTGCGTATACGGCAAATTATGATTGGTATGGAGTGGGCCTTGTGGATCCTCCCAATGATTGGGGAGAAAAATTAGGGGGATATGACCTTAGCGGAGCGAAAAAATTTAGTTTTTGGGCAAAAGCAAGTAAAAAAAAGGTAGTAGCTACGGTTGGTTTTGGATTAATCGATACGGATAAGCCATTTCCGGATTCTGCCAAGAAATCAAAAGAAATTACCTTAAATACAAAATGGAAAAAATATACAATCAAGCTCAATCAGCTAGATTTAAGCTGTATTCGTTCTGGCTTGGTGGTATTCTCAAGAAGTTATGGCCTACCACAAGATATTTATATTGATGAGGTAGTTTTTGAATAGTACAGTACTTCCGTTACTATAAAACCCCGCTACCGTTTTCATAGGACTTTTCCATGCATGCACATAACATTCTTTTCTAACAGGCAACGATTTCCAACAACAACTCGTCTATAGGTATAGGGAACAAGATTTGGAACCTTGGAATAGCATTAAAAAGGCGTTTATGATTGGAATTTCACAGCAATTGACCTTAATTTTATTTTTTTTCTGTACCTCAGTGTATGCGGACAAGCCCCTTGATTATAATGTCTATCATAAAGCGGTTATTGAAGCCGAAGAACTCATAGCATCTGAAAATTATAAAGATGCACTTCGCATCTATGATCGTTTGTTGGGAGAATATGATTTTGTATTCTTAAGAGAATATCAAGTGGCAACACAACTGGCATTTTACTTAGGGGATAAAGAAAAAGCAATAACATATCTACAGGAAGGAATTCGTTCTGGTTGGACAATGAAATCTATAAAGAACAACAACTTCCTAAAACCACTAAGAAAAGAAGAAGATTGGAAGCTTGTCAGAAAGAAATATAGGAATCTTAGAAAACAGCACACGTTTACATGGAACAGTGAAATCCGAAAACAAGTAAAGAAAATGTATTCCAAAGACCAAAGGAAGGCGCTTAAGGCATTGTTCAAATTTGGTTCAAAGGCCAAGGAGCGATATGCAGAACGTAGATTTGCCCCCCATAGTGAAAAACAAATTCAAGAATTTTCCAATATTCTGGATGCCTACGGATTTCCAAGTGAAAGATTAATTGGGAACCGGTATTGGATGTCTACCATATTGAGTCATCACAATTCCATTTCTACGCCCTACACTAAAAAAGATAGTAGCTATCCTAAATTGAAACCAAAATTGATGGTATGCCTACAGAATGGGCAGATTTCACCCTATGAATTTGCGGTGATAGACGATTGGTATCTTTCCGTGAAATACAATAGAAAGGAACCTACTTATGGTATTCTTGATCGGCCTACACCCGCTAAGCTTTCAAAAACAAATGCATTACGGGAAAAAATAAATATGCGCCCCTATGAATTACGGGATGCACTAATTTTGATAGAGAAAAAGATAGGAGTGGATCTCTACCTATCGGATAGATGGTATTGAGAACTATCAGGACAGAAAATGAATTGTTTTCAAAAAAGAACGGCAGAAGAGGACAAAACCAATTTGTGTTTATTAATTTTAAGTCTAGGATGTATCAGCATGGTAAGATTGCTCGTCCCTATGTCACGAATGCTTTAACACAAATTAAATTGTTTTGATACAAAAGGAGTTTGCCCGCAATGCGGCCCGGATTTTGGAAAAAGAGGAAGCGGTTATTGGATTGGCCGTTGGCGGTTCCTGGTTGACCAATGACATGGATGAATTTTCGGATATTGATTTGATTTTGATCACTGAAGAGAAGGTATCTGGAGATAAAGATAAAATGTTGGAATATGCAGGCAAACTGGGAAACTTTTTGTCTGGCTTTACTGGTGAACATGTAGGAGAACCTAGAGTATTGATTTGTCTTTATGATGCCCCTTTACTTCATGTGGATATTAAATTTCTGACATTATCGGAGCTTGATCAACGTGTGGAAACACCATACCTTCTATTGGATCGGGAAGGGCAGGTTCAAAAGGTGCTGGATCAATCGAAAGCCAAATTTCCTATGCCCGATTACCAGTGGGTCGAAGATCGTTTTTGGACATGGATACACTATGCTTTACTTAAGATTGGTCGAGGAGAATACTTGGAAGCCTTTGATTTTTTTGGCTTTTTGAGAATGGTGGTGTTGGGACCCTTACTTCATATAAAAAACGGGAATCTTCCGAGGGCCGTACGAAAAGTAGAAACAGAGCTCAATACTCTGGATTTTATGGATTTAAAAGGCACTATTCCAACCTATGATCGGACTTCCTTATTGAAAAGCCTACGAGAGACGGTGACATTGTACCGAAGTTTAAGAGCCACACTTTTTGATGATACTATTCACTTGCAAGTACAAAGTGAGGAAAAAGTGATGGCATATTTTCAGGACATTGAAAATAGGGGAACCTAAGTGAATATGGCTGTACTTCGTTAACAATGGAAGAAAGCGTAGGTTTAATTTTTAAAGGAAATCCTTAGGACCATTCCTTTTCTTTTTTATTTGTTATTTTAGTTAGCCATCTTCTTGCTTGTAGAAAGATAGTACCGATTCAAGAATTAAATACACATAAAGTCATGAAAAAAATACTTTGTTTACTTATTTGTTCAATTTTTGTCCTTGCAGTCAAGGGACAGGGTTTTATAGGGGCTTGGGAAGGATATCATACTTCTGAAGAAGGAGTGAAACTTAAAAGTGTGGTGATTTTTTCGGAGAAACATCAGGTAATAAGCACCTATGAAGCAGAAACCGGAAAATTTGTGAGTTCTAATGGGGGTACATGGAAGTTAGAAGGGGATATGATGACCGAAAAAGTGGAGTTCGATACAAAGAATGCGGAGCGCGTTGGTTCTGAAATACAATTTAAAGTATACAATAAGGACAGTATCATGGGGATTGTAGGTCATGAAATGACATTAAAACGGATAGATAAAGGCTTGCCGGGAAAATTGCAAGGCGCGTGGTTGATGTCGGGGAGAATTCGAGATGGTAAAACACAGTCAAGAGATGTGAACAGACCCCGAAAAACAATGAAAATACTATCGGGAACACGTTTTCAATGGATTGCCTATAATACCGAGACAAAGCAATTTATGGGAACGGGGGGCGGAACTTATACCACCGTGGATGGCACCTATACAGAGCAGATCGAATTTTTCTCAAGGGATGATTCCAGAGTAGGAGCTAAGTTGAATTTTAACTATGAACTTATTGACGGTAAGTGGCATCACTCCGGCCTTTCCAGTAAAGGAAATCCTATCCATGAAATATGGAGTGTGCGCGAATGATGTTCCTCCTTCTGCCATAGTATATGAAATGTATATGGATTTGAAGATTGAAGCTTTCAAATGAGTTAAGAATCTTGAGCTGTAATTGGAAAGTTGGTCGTATTTTTAACGGCAGAAAAAAAATACGATTGTAGATATTTAAGCATGAAGAAATTTGAACAGGAAGTAGTAATTCGATGGGCAGACTGCGATCAGAACAGGCATGTGAGACATTCGGCCTATTATGATTATGGAGCGCATATTAGAATTCGGTTTTTTAACGAATTAGGATTTAGTTCTACAGTGATGAACGAACTAGAGCTAGGACCTATTTTGTTTAAGGAAGAATGCTCCTTTATTAGGGAATTGCATCCTGATGATACGATAAAAATCAACCTCTTAAAAGGAGAGATTTCAGAAGATGCCTCCAGATGGATATTGCACCATGAAATTTTTAATCACAATGGGGAAAAGAGTGCCCATATTACTACAAAAGGCGCATGGATGGATCTGGGAAAAAGAAAGTTGACAGTGCCTCCAACCCACATTGCCAAAGCATTACATGAACTCCCTTTAGGAGAAGAGTACACCTATAAAAAAGCGAAATCAACCTCCAATTGAACACCTTAAATAAGAATATAGGCATACTCGCAATAGTATTGCAGCGCCATAAGTCCGTACCGAACAGGCAATGGCCATGAACAAAGAACTGCCAGAAATACCGTTTAAAAGCAGTCACCCCGATGTAAAGGATATAGAAATCATAACCCTTGAGGATTTAAATGCACGGAAACATCAGTTAGATCACTTCCCGAATAAGGCCCATCAACTAAAATTTTATATGTTGGTCTTTTATACGCAGGGGGAGACAGAACAGTTGATCGACTTTGTATGGCATAAAGTAAAAAAGAACACCCTCTTGTATCTATCCAAAGGGCAGATCAATGCTTTTAGATTTGATCCAGGGGTAAAAGGGTATATCATACTATTTACAGAACGATATTTTAAAGAACAATTGAACAAACTCCCAAAAAACGTCATCGTACGTCTGTTTACACCGCATTTGTTCACTCCCTTGATACAAGTCCCCCTTGCATCCAATGTAACCTCCTATTTTCAATTCTTCCATGAAGAATTCTATAAGAAGGGAGGGACCTTCAATAAGAAAAATATCATTGATGCCCTCTTTACCATTTTGTTCTCAAAATTGGAGCAACTAAAGCAATATCAGACCCAAGAAATTAAAGAATCACAGCTACTACAGCTTTTTTTGAAATTTCAATCCTTATTGAAAACCGATTTTACAAAAAGCAGAAATGCCCTATTTTATGCAAAAGAAATGCACATTTCCTATAAACATTTGAATCATATCTGTAAAGAGAGCATTGGGGTGACCGCCAAACATTATATCGATGAATTCGTCATTTTAGAAGCCAAGAGAATATTAGTGAATTCTTCTATGAAAAGTACAGAAGTTTCTTTTTTCCTCGGCTTCGAAGAGCCTACAAATTTTGTAAAGTATTTTAAGAAATTTACAGGATTAACCCCAAATTCCTTTAAAAAAATGTATAAATAGTAATATAGGTTCGATATTAACCATTTTTAACTTCATTTCTACCAAATTACTTCTTGTGGTACCAAATATTTTTGTACCTGAAATAAAACACTACAAGATGAGCTATAAAACATACATCATCCTTGGAATGATAGGCTTTGCATCCTGCAAATCAGAAAAAAAAGAAGTAACAATTAAAAATGAAGAAAAAATGGAAATAACAAAGAGAGAAAAAACGGAAGCTTTACTAAGAAGTCTGGAAACAGGTGATTCAACTGCCGTGAACTATATTCATCCAGAAAAATACATTCAGCACAATTTGGGGGTGGCAGATGGTTTGGAAGGTTTTGGTGCAGTGCTACAGAATGCGCCCAATGGTGGATTCAAAGCGAAGGTTATCAGAACCTTTGAAGATGGTGATTATACCTTTGCCCATACCGTATATGATTTCTTTGGACCAAAAATTGGCTTTGACGTTTTTCGTTTTGAAAATGGGAAGATCGTGGAGCATTGGGACAATCTCATTGCGATGAAATCCCCAAATCCCAGTGGTCGCACGCAAGTAGACGGAGAAACGACGATCACGGATTTGGAGAAAACCGCTGAAAATAAGACATTGGTGAGGAACTTTGTTTCCAACATTCTTGTTCAAGGTCAAATGGATAGATTAGGGGATTTTATTGAAGGAGATCAATACCTGCAACACAATCCCGATATTGCAGATGGGCTTTCCGGCCTTGGAGCAGCTTTGGAAGCAATGCAAAAGAATGGTATTGCCATGGTGTACCATAAGGTGCATAAGGTGCTAGGGGAAGGGAATTTTGTATTGGCAATTAGCGAAGGAAGCTTTGCTGGTGTCAAAGTTTCTTATTATGATCTTTTCCGTGTTGCCCAAGGAAAAATAGTAGAGCATTGGGATGTTGTGGAGGAAATAGCGCCCGAATCTGAGTGGAAGCATCATAATGGAAAATTTAATTTCCCTGAATAGAAAGAGCTATTTTCTTAATGGAGCGGGATTTTAATATTCAAATGAAAAGCCACATTCCTTGTCGGAAGTGGCTTTTCGCAGGGAAATTCATTTTTTAATGAATCAACTGCACCTCTGGATAAGCTGCTTTATAGCCAAACCAGAAAGCATTATGTGATGGAAAACGTTCCAAAGTATCCCCATTGGCATTTTCCATTCCTTCTTCTGTTAAATTCCATGAAACACCCTTGTTATCTAAAGCGGTACTTTTCCCGTCATAGGATGTAAAGCGTAAATTTTTGGATTTGTATACCCGATGTGCGCCTGTTTTATCCGTAAAAACAACATAGTTCACTGCGCCTATTTTTGATTCAAAAATGGGGTTCTTACGTAGGTATTTACTGGAAATAGCGTAATTATCCTTACTATTTGGAAGACGGATCGCTAGGATTTCATCTTTGTTTTTTAAACTCCTATCGATCTTGGGTACGGTAAACATTAAATCGTCCGTAGCAAAATATTGTTGGTAGGCAACACCTTCCCCATAATCTCTTCTATGGCCGGTATTTAGCGATAATACTTTGGTATCGGGATGCCGTTCTTTCCACTCCTTCCAAGTGGTGGTGACTACACTTAAATACTCCAATTGAATCCCTTTTCCTACTAAGGGCCCTATAACAGGTTCCCCATCCAAAGTACTCCATAAAGATTGGGTGGCGTTGTCATACATCAATTTGTTGGAACGGTATAAAAACCCGCTGGTACCCATGGCATGGTTTACACCTTTATGTTCTGTTTTATATAGGATAACGGTACCGCACAGAGTACAATAAACTCCGGCTACGGGAACATTGCCCACAGTATCCACAAACATTTCGTGCCAAGCCAAAATCCTTTTTGGATAGGCTCGTGCATCTCCATTGACCTCAATACCAAAAACAATATTACTATCCCGTAAATAGGTAGCTTCCGCAACATTGATCATTTCTGGGCCTCGCAAAGGAGGAATTCCATCTTGCAGTACACCGCCCCATCGAACTTCGTCCAAACGGATTGTACTCTGATCGGCGCGATTTTCAAAATATCGTCTAAATTTTGTATCGATAAGGGAATGGGATTTTGCCTTAAACTCGTAATATTCATCGGAATAGGCCGCATCTTTACTCCATATCCATTGAAACCATTTGTCAAAATCATAGCCGTAATTTTTCTTGGTTTTCTTTTCCAACAACCGGACTATTTTATTCCCAAATCTCCTGTTCTGGGTAAAATAGAGACTTTCGATCAGCATAATCTCATAACTTTCCTCCCAATGGCCATTAATATAGGCAAGGGATTTGCCCAAAGATACTTCATCGGTAGCGCGAAGAAGGTTTAGAAAGTTAGCGACTACTTCTTCTTTGGCTACAGAAATGGAAGTTGGTGTGACTTCAGCCTTAAACTTGGATGTTGTTTCGGATTCTGCCGTTTTTATAAAATAGGAGGTAAGGGTTATAGAACTCAATAAAAAACAGAAGAAACTAGCATATTTTATATAGGAAACCATACGTATCGAAATAAAGGATACTTTTTCTGTCGGGGAAGGGAAGTGATGATTACAGCTATTTTACCCTTGATAAGCGGTATAGATGCGGTTTTAACAAGAATTTATAGATTGGAAGCAAAAAAAATGGAATCCTAGGATTCCATTTTACTTGAGAATTAAAAATATGAGTTAGTTAGTTAATTCTTATGCGAACCATCACAATAAGGTGGGTTCGAAGTTTTTTTACACGTACATAAATAAGCTGTTTTGTCTTCTTCTACAGAAAAACTCATTGAGGGTGTCGCATTATGTGCTCTATGGGAACCGTCACAAAAGGGTTGGTCACTACTGTGACTACAGGTACACCAAGCGTATCTTTTATCTTTTACTAAATCAACAGCAATAGGGGAATATTCTTTATTTTCTTCCATGGTTTATTTTTTTTGGAATGCCAAAATACTAAAAAGAAGCGCATAAAAAACAGTAAGGATTTAATTTTTAGCTAATCTAAATAAACGCAAAAGCAGCAATTTCACCTTGTGATAGGCAATTTTAAAAAAACGAAGCACCACAGGACGGATACTTTCCAGTTGTACTCTGAGGTAGCGAAAAAAAGTGGCTATGGATAAATGAATGCCTTCTTTTTTCTTTTCGTATTGCAAGGATAAAAAGGTACATACAATCATGAACAAAAGAGCGCCTACAATTACTATTGCCGGCGATAAGCTATGGTGTAAGTACTGATACAACCCTATACCGGTTAGACTGCCATAAAGGATAATAAAATGTATGACATAAATGGAAAGCGTACTCTGCCCAATCTTCAATAGGGTTGGGCGAATCATAAAGCGCCTGAGCAACATAAATACGGCAAAAACAACCAAGACGTCACCCAATCTAATAAATAAGTAGTTATTGTAATAAACATCCGTAAATAATGATATTCCACTAATATCCCCAATCTTAAGTAAAACCGCTGAAGAATAAAAAATCAGTAAAAAACCACTGATCAATGAAATACTTATGGCCTTGGGATACAGAAATGCAACATTTTTGTATTTGGAAAAAAGCAAAGCCAGAAAACTTCCAAAAGTGGCATAGCCAAACCAAGGAAAAATAGTAAATACAGAACCATTGATTTTGGTGAAATAGTTGGCAATTCCCTTGGGAAGGTAGGTGTGCGCAAGATTGGCATATTGCGGCTCAAAAAAGAAAAGGATTACAGTAATCAGTACTAAAAAGGAGGGAAATACAACGGCTTTTTGCTTTGCAGTAAGAACGTAGATTCCAACAATGCCAAGGATAGACAATCCAATACAATGGAGTACATCTACAATATAAAATGACTCATAAATATGTCCGGACAGTAGCCCAAAGAGGTTCATGCGCAATACATAACCAATAAGTAATAACTGCAAACCTCGTTTTATTCCTTTTTTTACCCGAGGATTTTTTAATCCTTTCTCGGGTACTTTTATCAATAAATACGTAAAGATAAATCCGGAAACCGTGAAAAATACTGGAGCAGTAATACCTCTAAAATAGAGCCATATCTTATACCCCGTATGGCTACTGTCCCTAAAAATAGGATCTAGAAGACCATCTACAAAGTGCCCTTGAAGCATCATGAGTATGGCCCATGCCCGTATGGCATCTACAAAATACAATCTGTTGCTCTTTGCTTTCATGATCTAGATTACTGCCTTATATACTTGTGTAACAGTAGTTTTGGATGTTTCCTTTGCAAAATTAGTCAAAATACTCGCAATTCATTCGTATTTGCTTTATTTTCGCTAGGAATAAAAACACTAACGTAACTATGGGAACGATATTGGCTTTTGCAGGAAGTAATTCTTCCAATTCTTTGAATTTCAAATTGATAAAACATACCGTGTCAAAGATTAGCGGGCATGATGTTACGACATTGAATATGGCAAACTATCCTTTCCCAATGTATAGTGAAGATGAAGAAAAAGCGAAAGGCTTTTCGAATTCTTTGGTAGAATTTAAAGGCGATATTGCCGCCGCAGATGGTTTAATTATAGCTGTAAACGAGCATAATAGTTATCCATCGGCCTATTTTAAGAATCTATTGGACTGGTTGTCTCGCTTGGACCGAAAATTTATAGATGGGAAAAACGTATTGTTGATGGCAACTTCCCCAGGAAAAAGAGGAGGTATTGGGGCTTTGGAAGTTGTGAGTGGTATGTTGGGAAGGTTTGGAGCTACAGTAGTCACCACCTATTCCCTGCCTTCTTTTCACATCAATTTTAAGGAAACGGAAGGAATCTTGGATGCTGAATTGGCCCAAGGCCATGCGGATGCCATAACGCTATTTATGAATAAAATAGAGTCTATTGCGACAAAGTAGTTCCTTTACGGTTCCAGATATCCAAAAATTTAAGGAGCGATTACAAGATTGGGCACAGCAATTTTACGAAGTCCTATGGCTCGATGGGAATGGGGTTAAAGATCTTTATGGCGCTTTTGATTGTATTTTGGCAGTAGATGCGCTAACTTCCATAGTAACGGATACTTCCGATGCTTTTGAGGATTTATCGGTCTATCGTTCCAATACGCAAGACTGGATTTTTGGATATTTATCCTATGACTTAAAGAATGATGTGGAGGAATTGGAGTCGCAAAATAGGGATGGACTTGGATTTTCTGACCTCTTCTTTTTTCAACCCAAAAAAATCATTCGGATTCAAGGGAATACAGCGGAGTTCCTTTATTTGAATATGGTGGGTGAAGAAATAACCCATGATTTTAATGAAATCCAAGCATTGGGGATATCAGAAGAAGCCAAAAAAGGAACGACAGATATCCGCATTAAAATGAGAATTTTTAAAGATGAATATTTTAATCGGGTAGAACGTCTTTTGCAACATATTCATAGAGGGGATGTATATGAAGCCAATTTTTGTCAAGAATTTTATGCAGAAGACACCCAAATACAGCCTATAACGGTATATAAAAAGCTGAATACGATTTCTAAACCTCCTTTTGCCTGTTTTCTGAAAGTGGGAGAACGTTATTTACTTTCAGCATCTCCAGAACGCTATTTAAAAAAAGAAGGAAGCACCGTTGTTTCCCAACCTATAAAAGGGACTGCAAAACGCTCTTCAAATCCCAAGGAAGATGTTGCCTTGGGCAAGGCATTGGCGCAGGACGAAAAGGAGCGGGCAGAGAATATCATGATCGTGGATTTGGTTCGGAACGATCTGTCCAAAAATGCCCAAAAAGGTAGTGTGGCCGTTACAGAACTATGTAAAGTATACAGTTTCCCCCAGGTGCACCAAATGATATCGACCGTAAGGGCTGAATTTGATAAAGATATCGATCCTGTGCAGATCATTAGAGATAGTTTTCCCATGGGAAGTATGACCGGTGCCCCCAAAGTTTCTGCCATGAAAATCATAGAAAAATTAGAAGCGACCAAACGTGGATTATACAGTGGGGCAGTAGGGTATTTTACGCCAGCGGGCAATTTTGATTTTAATGTGGTCATACGCAGTATTCTGTATAATGCTTCCAGTAAGTATATCTCCTTTTCCGTAGGTAGTGCCATCACCTCAAAGGCCACACCACATAGGGAATACGAAGAATGTCTATTAAAGGCCAAAGCGATGCGGGAAGTATTGGAAAATTGCTAAAGCGCATCGTATTTTAGTAAGAATATTGTAGCTTTAAGAAATGGAGTATCAAAAGTTTGATCTTAAACTGTATGGTACCAGCCTGTATGGGTGGTATACGCAACCCAACACCCTAAAGGGGGTGGTCGTGTTGGTGCATGGCATGGGGGAACATTCTGGTAGATATCTAAACAGCGTAATTCCCAAATTATTGGAAAGTGGCATGGCCGTTGTGGCCTACGACAATATCGGCCATGGGAAATCAGGGGGTAAACGTGGACATTGCCCTAATTATAAGGCTTTAATGGATATTCTAGAGGCAGTATTGCTCAAAGCAAGAACGCTTTTTTCAGAGAAACCCTTGTTTCTATATGGACATAGTATGGGAGGAAATTTAGTGTTGAATTACGCTTTGCGTCATGATTTCGAGATTGATGGTCTGGTGGTAAGCAGTCCATACCTGCGTCTGGCTTTTGTTCCTCCAAAATGGAAAATGGTCTTAGGTAAAATAATGCTCCATATATTCCCTTCATTAACATTACCCTCTGGTTTGGATGCTAGAGGAATTTCCAGAATAGCGGAAGAAGTCAAAGCATATAAGGCCGATGAACTCATACATGATAAAGTAAGCCCTATGTTTTCCTTTCCTATCATGGATGCAGGGGAGTGGGTTATTCAAAATGCCAACAGGCTTAAGGTAAAGACGCTTTTGCTACATGGTACAGCCGATCCTATAATCGATCATAAGGCTACCATATCCTTTCATGAAATGGCGAATCATAGCAGCCTGAAGCTATACGAAGGAGGATATCACGAATTGCATCATGACCGCTGCAAAGATGAAGTTCTGGCACATATTCAGGATTGGTTTCAAGAACAATTGACAGCTTCCTAAGTTTTATCAACAAGCTTTTCTACTTACCTTTGTATGGTGCTCGGTACATTTAAAAAACATATAGAAGAAGTATTCCCGGAATTAATGGAGCACCCCTTTCTCTTGGCTTGTAGTGGTGGAATTGATAGTATTGTATTATCGCATCTGTGCCAGCGCAATGGCATGAATTTTCTTTTGGCCCATTGCAATTTTAACCTGAGAGGGTTGGAAAGTGATGGTGATGAAGATTTTGTACGCGAATTTGCAAGGAAGATTGAAAGAGATTTAGTGGTAAAACATTTTGGAACAATGGATTATGCATTGTTGAATAAAGTATCTGTTCAGATGTCTGCCCGAGAATTACGCTATCAATGGTTTTCGAAATTGATAGAAAAGAAAGCTTTGAAAACTATAGTTACTGCGCATCATTCGGATGACAATTTGGAAACTTTTTTGATAAACCTCTCGCGCGGCACTGGTATTGACGGCCTTTTGGGAATTCCTTCAAAAACGCCCACCTTGGCACGACCCTTACTCTTGTTTTCGAGAACTGAAATAGAAGCCTATGCCATTGAAAATGGATTGCAATGGCGTGAGGACAGCAGTAATGCTGAAACCAAATACCTTAGAAATAAAATCCGACAAGAGATTGTTCCGCGATTAAAAGAATTACACCCTACTTTTTTATCCAATTTTGCGCATACCCAGGACTATTTAAAGCAAACATCTGCGCTTTCCCAAGAATACGGGAAAGCCTTAAAAGAGCGTCTGTTTAAGGAAGGGGATAATGGAATTGCCATTGCCATTGCGCCCTTACTGCAATTAACTCCCTTAAAGGCACATCTGTACAATTTATTTCAAGAATATGGGTTTAAGGAATGGGATGATGTTGCCCACCTTTTGACAGCTATGAGTGGTAAGGAAGTAGTTTCTAAAACACATCGATTGTTAAAGGATAGGGAATATTTGTTCTTGCAAGAAAGAATCTTAGTAAAGCCACAACGATATCTGATCCATGAAAAAGATGTTGAAGTCAGCTTGCCGATTCCGCTTAAGGTCGATGAAGTCGATGCCTTACAAGAGAAATCGAATAATGTATTATATGTCCCCAAGGAGAAATTAAAGTACCCTTTAACCGTAAGAAAATGGGAAAAAGGCGACTATTTCTATCCATTTGGTATGCGAGGAGTGAAAAAATTGAGTAAGTTTTTCAAGGATGAAAAAATGAGTCAAATCCAGAAAGAAGCGCAGTGGCTATTATGTTCGGAAGGAGCAATCGTATGGATAATGGGAAAACGGTCTGACCACCGTTTTAAAGTTACGGACAAAACAAAAAGAATCGTAAAATTCACAATACTGGAATGAAACATTTTATTAGCTTTTTATTTTTATTCTTTGGCCTTTTCTTCGGTTTTTCCCAGACCGATGATGATCCGGTAAAGTGGTCCCATACCGTCAACAAGATATCAGATACAGAATATGATTTGGTATTTACTGGGGTCATTTTTGAAGGATGGCATGTGTATTCCCAACATAATCCGGAGGGTGGGGCCTGGCCTAGCGAACTGGAATACATAGATGCGGGAACAACCTACGAACTTGTAGGAGATACAAAGGAAAGTAAAACAAAAACGGAGTATAGCGATACCTTTGAAATGGACGAAGTCTTTTTTAAAGATAAGGCCGTCTTTACCCAAAGGATCAAACTATTGGATGCCAGTCTTGATCGTATCGATGTAAAGTTGACCTATCAAGTATGTAAAGAGGTTTGTATTCCGGCAGATGAGGAGTTTAACGTATCCCTGAGCGGTAGTGCTATTGTATTGGAAGAAAAAACAATCGATGCTCGCAGTGAAGCCCTGGGACAGGAATTGGTTCTGGATATAAAAAATAAAGAGATTCTGGGAGGGGCCAATAAAGGAGCAGCTTCCGGTTCCAGTATTTGGATGATTTTTGGTTTAGGCTTCTTAGGGGGACTCATTGCATTGTTGACCCCTTGCGTATTTCCAATGATTCCACTGACGGTTTCCTTTTTTACCAAACAATCCAGTTCTAATGGGAAAGGAATTACCAATGCGCTGTTATACGGCTTCTTTATCGTATTGATTTATTTTCTATTGAGCTTGCCTTTTCACCTATTTGATTCGGTAGACTCACAGATATTGAATACCATAGCGACCAATATATGGCTTAATGTGTTTTTCTTTGCCATTTTTGTATTCTTTGCCTTTTCTTTTTTTGGATATTATGAATTAACGCTTCCTAGTTCCTGGGCCAATAAAATGGACGCAGCCTCTACCAAGGCTGGTGGAATTATCGGAATATTTTTTATGGCAGTAACCTTGGCCATCGTCTCATTTTCCTGTACAGGTCCTATTTTAGGGGGACTCTTGGGGAGTACGGCTCTTGCCGAGGGTGACGTTGCCTATAATTTGTCGGCGGGAATGTTAGGCTTTGGCGTTGCTTTGGCCCTTCCATTTGGATTATTTGCCCTTTTTCCCGCTTGGTTGAACTCCCTTCCTAAATCAGGAGGTTGGATGACTACTGTAAAAGTTGTTTTGGGCTTTTTAGAATTGGCATTGGCCCTTAAATTCTTGTCCAATGCAGATTTGGTAGGGAATTGGGGAATTTTAAAGCGTGAAATATTCATCGGCATCTGGGTGGTGGTCTTTATCGCTATGGCCCTATATTTATTTGGAATCTTTCGTTTTCCACATGATGGTCCTAAGAAGAAAAGTACAATTCCACGTTTGGGCTTGGGCCTTCTTAGTAGTGTTTTTGCCCTATACCTGGCCTTTGGAGCATTCAAAGCCTATGATTTAAAATTATTTGGATTTTTACCTCCCGATTTTTACAGTGTAGCTGAGACCGAAAGCGATTGCCCTTTGGGTATTGATTGTTTTAAGGACTTTGATTCCGGAGTAGCACATGCCAAAAGTGTAGGCAAACCCATTTTATTGGATTTTACGGGCTGGGCTTGTGTGAACTGTAGAAAAATGGAAGAAAATGTCTGGAGCGAATCAGATATCTATTCCATACTAAAAGAAGATTATGTCTTAATTTCGCTCTATATTGATGATCGAAAAGAATTGCCGGAAAATCAACAATTCGATTTTAAATACCAATCAGGAAGAGTGAAGGAAATAACGACAATAGGTCAAAAATGGGGGACATTTCAAACGTTGAATTTTAATGCAGCTTCCCAACCCTATTACGTTTTGTTATCCCCCGAAATGGAACTCTTGAATTCGGCAGTGCAGTATACGGATCGCGATACCTATAAAGCCTGGTTAGAAAAGGGCCTGACGAGGTATAGAAGCATGCCTTAGTATAAATGAACACTATATAGTTTTTACTATGCGTAAAATTTTAGTATGGGCATCATTAGTGCTCTTGATTTCCTGTGGAAAGCGCGTTTCTGAGAAGAATACAGCCTTAGTGCCTCAGGACTATTATACGAAGCAGGAAGTACGTATACCCATGAGGGATGGCATTAGCTTACACGCTACCATTTATACGCCTAAAGATACCTCCAAAAAATATCCCATCCTCTTACAGCGTACGCCGTATAGTAGCCGTCCTTACGGTGCCAACACCTTCAAAAAACAAATTGGGCCCAATCAAAAAATGATGAAGGAAGGGAATATTGTGGTATATGAGGATGTTCGGGGACGTTGGAACAGTGAGGGAACCTATGACAATATGAGGCCTTACATTCCAAACAAGCAAGGGAAAGAAACCGATGAGGCAACAGATACTTACGATACTATTGACTGGTTAATTCACAATGTAGATCATAATAATGGAAAAGTAGGGATATGGGGAATATCCTATCCTGGATTTTATTCCGCTTATGCTACGTTAAGTGGTCATCCGGCATTAAAGGCTGTATCTCCCCAGGCACCCATAGGGGATTTCTTTTTTGATGATTTTCATCACAATGGTGCTTATTTGTTAAGTTATTGGAGAATAACCTCCCTCTTTGGGCATATCAAAGATACCCCTACGACAACGCCTTGGTACGAATTTCCGGATTTGGGCACGCCCGATCAATATCAGTTTTTTTTGGAGGCTGGCCCACTATCCAATTTAGATGCGTACTACAAGGAGGATAACGTTTTTTGGCAACAATTGAAGAATCACCCAAATTATGATGACTTCTGGCAAAAACGTGGAATTGTGCAGCATCTTAAAAATATTCAACCCGCCGTAATGACGGTTGGAGGCTGGTTCGATGCAGAAGACCTTTATGGTCCTCTAAATATATACAAGGGCATCGAAGATCGGAGCAATACCTATAATACGATTGTTATGGGCCCGTGGAGTCATGGGGACTGGGCTAGAAATGCAAAAAGACAGGCTATTGGAAATGTATATTTTGGAGATGATATTTCTACTTTTTATCAAGAGGAAATTGAAACCAAGTTTTTCAACCATTTTCTAAAGGGCCAGGCAAATGGAGAAACCAACTTGCCCGAGGCCTATATGTTCGATACGGGAAGTAAGGCATGGAAGACCTTTGAACATTGGCCGCCCACGAAGGCCACTAAGGAAAGGTATTTCCTTGGAGCCGACCAGCAATTGGAAAGTACAGAAAAGGAAGTAGCTTCCTTTGAGGAGTTTATCAGCGACCCCAGGAAACCCGTTCCGTATTCAGAAGACATTAAAGTGGTGTTTACGCCAAGGAAATTCATGACGGACGATCAACGATTTGCGGCAAGAAGACCCGATGTATTGGTGTTTGAGACGGAAGCTTTGGAGAACCCAATGACTTTGGCAGGGGATATCTTGGCAAAATTAAAGGTGTCTACTACTGGAACGGCCGCCGATTGGATTGTTAAATTAATTGATGTGTATCCTGCGGATCATCCTGATTATGAAGAGACCCAATCCTATCTAAAAATGGGGAATTATCATCAAATGGTGAGAAGTGAAGTACTTCGAGGACGTTTTCGCAATGATTTTTCTACTCCCGAACCTTTTGTACCCAATGAAGAGACCACGGTGAATATTAAGTTGCAAGATGTGCTGCATACCTTTAAAAAAGGACATAAGATTCAAGTGCAGATTCAGAGTACCTGGTTCCCCTATATTGATATTAATCCACAGACCTATGTAGACAATATTTTTTATGCGAAAACTACTGATTTTAAAAAGCAATTGCATAGAGTTTACCATAGCTCCCAGATTGAATTTTCCGTCCTCCCATAGGGTTTTTATTGACTTTAGTTGAAATAAGACCTTTGAAGTTTAAATTTTTTTATCGCTAAAATAAATTTATCTTTACAATTGGACACACAACAAAACGAATGAGAAAATTGAAGAGGATTGGCCTAATTTTATTGGCCATACTGGGGCTGTTTATTTTGATTATCTTCATAGTTATCCAAACATTAAAGCCTAGTTATAGCGGTACTCAGGAAATTGCCAAATTAAATACCGAGGTCAACGTATATTACGATACCTATGGAATACCTCATATCTACGGAGAAAGCAAGGAAGATGCTTTCCGATCTTTAGGCTACGTCCATGCCCAAGATCGCTTGTGGCAAATGGAATTGTTGCGAAGAATAGGTAGGGGAGGGCTTTCTGAAGTTTTTGGTCCTGATGTAGTATCTACCGATAAATTTTTTCTGTCTTTAGGTATTGATGAAAACTCGGAGATGACTGTTGCCAATCTGGATGTAAATGCAGAAGTGGTACAACTCTCCCAAGCATATTTGGATGGAATCAATCAGTTTATAGAAGTGGGGCCAACGCCCATTGAATTTTATCTTACCGGTATTGAAAAAACACCATTCACACTAAAAGATATGTACAATACACTGGGATATATGTCTTTTAGCTTCGCTATGGCCCATAAAACAGATCCTTTGTTAACGAATATCAAAGATAAATTGGGAGTAGCCTACTTGGAGGATTTGGAAATTAATGTGGACACCAATACCGTCTGGATCCAAAATTATAAGATTCCCAATCCCTTGGATACCTTGCCCAATACCATTACAAGTATGGTTTCTTCAGCCCTTAAAGGATTGGCCGTACCGCAATTTATTGGAAGTAATAGTTGGGTAATAGCTCCTGAAAAAACGAAAAATGGAAAAGTCATTTTTGCCAATGACCCGCATATAGGTTTTAGTCAACCTTCTGTATGGTACGAAGCCCATGTCAGTGCCCCCAATTATGAGAAATATGGATATCATTTGGCCGGGATTCCCTTTCCATTGTTAGGCCACGATCGGAATTTGGCCTATGGTTTGACGATGTTCGAGAATGACGATGTAGATTTTTATTATGAAGAAAATCACCCTACAGATAACCTTAAGTATAAAACAGCTGCAGGCTGGGAAAATTATACTGTGGTATCCAAAACCATAAAAGTAAAGGATAGTACCGATGTAACTTTTACCTATAAGAAATCCGTGCATGGCCCTATACTTAATGGGATTGCCGATCAAGTGACCGGAGAACGCCCCATTGCCATGTCATGGATTTATACGAAAGTGGAGAATAAAGTAATGGATGCCATATATGCGATGAGCCATGCGCGCAATATTGATCAGTTTAAAAAAGGCTTGCCCAATATCCATGCGCCCGGCTTGAACGTGATGTATGGGGATGCACAAGGAAATGTGGCTTGGTGGGCAAGTGCAAAATTGTATCAAATGCCCGATAGTACCCACACCAAGTTTATTCTCAATGGTAGCTCAGGGAAGGAAGAACCCTTGCGTTATCTTAATTTTTCGGAAAACCCACAGGCCGTAAATCCGCCTTGGAATTATGTATATTCAGCAAACAATCAACCCGATTCCATTGCCGGAATGCTATATCCGGGATATTACCTTTCCGAAAATAGGGCCAAGAGGATCGTAACATTGTTGGAGGCTAAGGATGATTGGGATGGTAAAGCAGCTCGTGAAATGATTACGGATGTCACTTCTGCAGTGAATCCTGATATTGTAGTGAATTTGGCAAAACTAATTGTTGTGGAAGATTTTACGGACGAAGAAATAGAATGTCTGGATAAATTGAACGCTTGGGAGGGAGATTACCCTATAGCAAGTCTAGAGGCAGCCTTGTTTCATAAATGGCTATACCTTTTCTTGAAAAACACTTTTGAAGATGAGTTGGGCGTAGTGATGTTCGAACAATTGATGAATACACATTTAATGAAACGAGCCATTGCCAGTATGGCGGAAAAAGAAAATTCCATTTGGTGGGATAATGTGTTTACAGAGAACGAGCAAGAAACCAAACAGGACATTGTCAATAAGTCGTATAAGGAAGCTTTTGCTGCACTTAGGGAGCAATTGGGGGACGATATGGATGATTGGGAATGGGGAGAAGTGCATAGCCTGGAACATGAGCATCCCATTGGTCGGGTAGCGGCCTTACGCAAATTCTTTAATGTAGGGCCTTTTCCCATAGAAGGAAGTAGGGAGGTGATCAATAACTTGGGATTTACGTATACACCCTCTGGAGAGTACCAAGTAAAAGGAGGGCCATCTACACGTAGAATCATTGACTTTTCAGATATTGAGAATAGCATGAGTATTCTCCCTACAGGACAATCGGGCAACCCCTTTAGCAAGTATTATGAAGACCAGGCGGAAATGTTTGTAAACGGACAATTCCGTAAGATGATGCTCAATAAAACGGAAATCACGGAAAGTGCAGCCTCCGTCTTAACCTTAAAGCCTAAAAAGTAGGACTTCTCCAATCTTTATCAAATATTAGATTATTTTCTTAATTTTAGAAAAAAATCTAATGATATGTTGATCAAAACCTTTGGAAGTGCCGTCTTTGGCGTGGAAGCCACCACAATTACTATAGAAGTAAATATTGATAAGGGAGTAGGTTATCATTTGGTAGGCCTGCCGGATAATGCCATCAAAGAAAGCAATTATCGTATTGCCGCGGCCTTATTGAATAATGGACACCGCATTCCCGGCAAGAAAATCACCATCAATATGGCTCCGGCCGATTTGCGGAAAGAGGGCTCTGCTTATGACCTGACGATAGCCCTTGGTATTCTCAGGGCTTCGGGGCAAATGCAATCCAAAGATCTGGAACAGTATATCATTATGGGCGAACTCTCCCTAGATGGTAGTCTTCAACCCATTAAAGGAGCCTTACCTATTGCCATTAAAGCGCTAGAGGAAGGATTCAAAGGTTGTATTGTTCCCGAGGAAAATGCATCTGAAGCCGCCATTGTAAGCGATTTAGAGGTTTATGGCGTAAAAAACATTAAAGAGGTGATCGCTTTTTTTGATCAAGGCATTCCTTTAGAGCGAACCGTAGTGGATGTACGGGCCGAATTTTATAAAAACCTGGAATTCCCAGAGTTCGATTTTTCGGATGTCAAAGGGCAGGAAAGTATTAAACGCTGTATGGAAATTGCAGCCGCTGGCGGACATAATATTATCCTGATCGGACCACCGGGCTCCGGAAAGACCATGTTGGCCAAACGTTTACCTTCCATATTGCCTCCCATGACCTTACATGAAGCCTTGGAGACTACCAAAATCCATAGTGTCGTGGGGAAAGTAAAGAATAGGGGACTAATGAGTCAACGCCCTTTTAGAAGTCCCCACCATACCATCTCAGATGTAGCCTTGGTAGGGGGAGGGGCCTATCCGCAACCGGGAGAAATCTCCCTATCCCATAATGGAGTTTTGTTTCTGGATGAGTTACCAGAATTTAAACGTGGGGTATTGGAAGTCATGCGGCAACCTTTGGAAGACAGGGAGGTGACCATTTCCCGTGCACGCTTTACGGTAACCTATCCAAGCAGTTTTATGTTGGTGGCCAGTATGAACCCCAGTCCCGGAGGCTATTTTAATGATCCCGATGCCCCGGTGCAATCCTCACCAGTGGAAATGCAACGCTATTTGGGCAAAATATCAGGCCCCTTATTAGATCGTATCGATATTCATATTGAAGTCACTCCGGTTCCCTTTGATAAACTATCCGAAGATCGAAGGGGGGAGAGTAGTAGTACCATTCGAAAGCGGGTAACTAGGGCCAGGGAACGCCAAACGAGGCGTTTTGAACAATTGGAACATGTACATTACAATGCACAGATGAATACCAAACAAATACGGGAATTTTGTGTATTAGATGAAACTTCGAAAAATTTATTAAAGAATGCTATGGAACGCTTAAACCTATCGGCAAGGGCTTATGATCGTATTCTAAAAGTAGCTAGAACTATAGCCGATTTAGCAGGTGGTGCTCAGCTCAATGAAGAACATATCAGTGAGGCGATCCAGTATCGGAGTTTGGATCGAGAGGGGTGGTTGGGGTGAGGTTGAGTAGGAGCTTGCTGTGAAGTTGCAAACTTCTCAGGGCCAGAGAGCTATCCTATTCTGAGTAATTTTAAATTCACTATCGCTCAGCCACATATTTTGTGTTCAATGTGTTATACAATCCGTAGTCAAAATCATTCTGATTGGAGGTAAAATACTACTTGCCAGTCCTTCACATCTTGTAGCTTCGGGTTTTTCAAAGCTAGAGTATACCGCAAAAAAATAACCCTTAGCTTTCATTCGATTAGTTCTATCCAATGGTATTTCCATATTTGGTTCTAAACTAATGCTGTTTCCACCAATACTTTCACCTAAGTGATTTGATTCAAATATTCTTATAGGGTAATTGGTTTCATTCTTTATCTTTACAATATATCTATTGGAATCTTGCAAGGACCAATTGAGAGGTATTGGTTTAAGAGGGGAGTCACATTCATATCTAAATGATACAGGATTATCTAATGTCCTTGTTCTAATCGTTATTTTTCCCATATGATTTATAGGCACTTCTTTGGGAAGACAAGCGACTGTTTCATTAATTACATAAATGTCAATATCTTCAGATATTATTACTCCTTTTTCGCCAGCTGAACGAAAAGTGGTCAATGCACTTTCTAATTGATTAATTATACTTATACTATGTTCTGTATTTTGTGGAGAACAAAACTTTTTATTTATCATTGAGCCCCAAGAAATCATAACTGATTCATCTACACATAATTCTTTTTTGTTTGCAGAAATGGTTATCGGAATCGCATTTCCTAATCTTTTTGAAAAATAGTAGGTAAGACCTGAAGTAAATAATAGTATAGTAATAATCCAGGGAACATATTTTCTTAAATTTTTCATTTTGATGTATGTTTAATTACAATTTAAGCTGATAGAGCTTAAAAAAGCAGTAATTATGTATGGTTGTACATGAAAATTTCATAGTTAGAGTTTATCCATGAATCTATTCGGTATTCCGGTTTGTATTGTTGATGCATGACTGGGGTGAGTTTTGGTGTTGGAATTCTTTGAAATGTTGAATGGCATACTAGGAGTTTTGTTTTTTTAATTCCTTCTTTTCCAACTGATCATTAAAAATACCTTCCCAATACTTGGATATTTCATACCATCTATAGGCTTTCCTTTGTGCATTGAGATAACATTGTTTTTCTTTCTTTTGTAATTCTTCTGAATTGCCCCATGCTTGCTCCAACACTTCGGCAATAGATGCTGGTTTAATGATATGCTCGTTGATTTTGGAATGGGGATTAACCAAAGTGATATCGTAGGGTAGAAGATAGGCACATTCGTTCCAAAGCTCCTTTCCACTGCTATGCGCGGGTACTATTTGTGCAAGACCGGCAGCAGCCTGTTCAAAACTTAACAAGCCCCATCCTTCACTGGAAGCAGTATTGATGCCAATGGATGCGGCATTAAAAATGGTGTTGAGCATGGAATCCGTAACTTGTGGTTGCTGATTTTCATCGGTAGAATAGATGAGTCGGTCTTCCAATTGGTATCGTCGTGCCAAGCCTTTAATATCCCAACCAATATCTTTTAACCCCATATGTAAATGCAGGAATACCCCTTCTGGTTTATTTTTGGCAAATAGACCAAAACCTTCCATGCAAAGGT
Source organism: Spongiimicrobium salis (assembly GCF_043678055.1). NCBI lineage: Bacteria > Pseudomonadati > Bacteroidota > Flavobacteriia > Flavobacteriales > Flavobacteriaceae > Spongiimicrobium > Spongiimicrobium salis. Next base: position 778,944 of record NZ_JBHEQA010000002.1, on the reverse strand, counting down.
CTATGCGTTTCCGAGGTTGATTTCTGTTGGCATTCAAAACAATAAAACCATCTTGTAAAAGCGTATTATCCACAGGATAAATGGCCTGACGTGCTATTTTTTGGGAGACTGACCTATTTTCCCCCAGAGGTTTAAAGGTTTCGCAATCTACGCCATGGGGAATGACATCAATTTTAGGGAAGGATAGCTTAGGATGAGAAGCAATAGCTTCTTTAAGTGCTTTTTTTGCAAATTGCGTATATACCGCCATATAACTTGCTTGCTTGAGCAAAGGAGGCAAGGTGGTATCGATATTCCCTGAATTAAAAGAGGCATAAACTACCGTGGGTATGGACTTAAACGCGCTAAGTTCCTTAAAATATTCAACCAATGCCCAAGGGTCCTGTAGCATAAAAACCAAATCGGGTTGCAGACTGGCTACCAGGGGTTTAATGCGATGCGCACCGAGGGCATATTGATCAATACCGGCAGGAAAGATCCTCCAAGGCCAGTCATGGGGATCACCAAAATAATTGGTTCCCAATTGAACAAGATTGAATTTCTCTTTAAGAGGAACAAAAATTTCATAAATAACCCGTGCAAATCCTGTTGTGGCAACAGCATCTCCAATAATTAAAATGCAGGGCTTTTTTGTCATTTTGTGTATTAGCTACCATGGATTACGCATATTGGAATCAATTGAAACCAATTAAATCATATCCTTTAAAGAGTTCTGCAGTATAGCTGTAGGCCAACAAACTATTAAATGGGCGTTTTAGAGACATCAATAGTATAAACATGCCCGTCCTCCGCTTTAATAACGCCATTTGTTCGAAAACTACCGACGGGAGCATCGGTCTCTACAGTCCAATGAATTAAGTTAGTTCCTTGAGGCATGGAAGTCGACTGACCATTTGGTTTTACATAACCCGAACCCGCAGGTACATTTGTAGCATAGGTTACTAAACCATCCAAATTGTTTTTTAGAATAATTGCCATAAAATACTTTTTTAAATTAAAAATTTTATTGGCCCGGAAAAAAGCAATGCTATGCGTATGGGGCAAAATAATAGAAAGCTATGCTTTACAGCGCATAGGTATCTTTTTGCATCTACATTGGCATCCCTGAGTCCGTACTAAATATAGTGGAATAGTAAGGAATATAGCTTTATACATGTACAATTTGTAAGATTTTATGTGTAAAATGCATGAGAATGATGGTATGTAGTCATTATCAGTTTTTAGGTTAATGTTTTAATACAAAGAGATTTACGTATTGTGAAACAGAATTAAGCATACCATAACTAGGCTTAAGATTGAAAACAGAAGATTTCACAAAGACAATGATCTAGTATGGTTACGGCAAAGTGGTAACTTTCAAGGGGGATATTATAGGTTGAGTATAAATTTTATAAGATCGTTATTGAACACTTCATCCATGATTTTGGACGTTTGTTTTGGGTTTTGCAAAGGATGGTCTTGGAATATTTTTTTATGCAAGGTTTCCACAGTATTCGTAATGTCTTTTGCTTTCTTTTTGGATAATTCCCCTATTTTGAGTCGATACTGGCTATTAAATTTTAGATGGTTTGGATCTACTTTCCCCGACTTGATGTAAGCTTTGGTTTTTTTTGAGCAGCGACATGGATTTTCTTTATTGATCAGGCCACATTTTTTGTTCATCCAATTGTAAAGATCTTTTCGTACCCGCGTGAGTTTGACTCTAAAATTTCCTGGAGAAATCTCTAAAATCTCAGCCCCAAGTTTATGGTCTACTTCAAACATTTCTCCTAAAATATAAATCATGCGTTGTTCTCTAGATAAGCATAACAACATCCCTGCCGTACAGCGAATTCTGATTTCCTCAATGGTATCTCCCCATTCTTCCTTTTCTTGCTCATTAAGATCGTAACTAGGCATGGCCTCAATGGATTGAAAATAGTGTTCAAAATCAGAGATGACCAATTCTGATGGTCTTTTCTTTGTATTTAAGAAATGATTCACGGTGATTCTGTAGAGCCAAGTCCTAAAACTACTTTTATACTTGAATTTGGATAAAGCGGTGATGGCCTTGATGAACACCTCTTGAGTTAAATCTTCTGCGTCTTCGGTATTTCGACTCATTTTTAAGGCAAGGTTATACACAAAAACCTGATGCCTTAGGATCAAATTCTGCAATGCCTTTTTATCTCCGTTGAGACCTAGCTGAATCAATTCCTTGTCTTCAATATCCGGATAATCAATAGCAAAAGGATTCTTCATACGTCTTTGATATCAAAGCCCAACTTTTATAAAAATACAAAAGAAGGGCTTTATAAACTTTTAAAAGGATTTAAATGGAGTTGATTCCTCCATGTACAGCAACTTCTTCTCCAATAACATAAGAAGAATCGTTAGAAGCTAGGAATAATACCGCCTTTGCTACTTCTTCCGGATTGCCAAAGCGTTTTAAGGCAGTTTGCTCTGTAATGGCAGCAGCTGCCCCTTCAAGCACATCGTTTGGTAATCCTATTTTTCCCCAGAAAGGCGTCCCAATAGGCCCAGGACTTATGGCATTTACCCGTATACCCCTTTCTGCCAATTCTGCAGAAGCTACCCGCACAACGGAACGTAGCGCTGCTTTACTGGCGCTTAACAAACTGCTTCCTGCAAACCCAATTTCATTGAGCCAAGAAGTAGTAATGACTACAGAAGCGTTCTCATTTAAATAGGAGATACCTCTTTGTAGGGCAAAATAAGAACCTTTAAAGTTAACGTCGATCATATCATCAAAAAAGGCTTCATCGGTTTCTGCAATAGGAGCTAGCTTCCCTTTTCCTACATTAATGAACAAAACATCAATTTTACCAAATTTTGCTGCTGTGGTAGCATATAATTTTTCTAAATCGGACAAATTGGTGACATCTCCTTGCACTGCAAAACTATTTTTTCCCAATTGTTGGGTTGCAGCATCCAAGTTTTCTTGACTGCGCCCAAATATGGCCACTTTAGCGCCGTTGTTTATAAATTCCTGGGCCGTACTTAGCCCTATACCGCTACTACCTCCCGTTATAACGGCTACTTTTCCATCTAATTTTCCCATTTCTTTTGATTTTTTTTAAATAGATTAAACATTATATCATGTGTTATATAGTTTGGACAAGAAAAAATGGGAGTGTTACAAACCGGAATAGAAGAATAGTGGGGTTTGTGTTTACTTAAAAAACACCTTATATGCTTAAGGTTATGATTTTCAATACGTTGTTTTTTTAACTGTACAACTCAAGTTTTAATGGAACGAAGAGAAAATAAATACCTGAAACAATAGGTTACAGAAAAATGACATTGATTTAAGCCCTAGAAATAGGGAAGTGAAGTAACTTACTGCAGCGTTTTGGATGAGGAAAGAAGGGTATGCATGGCTTGGAAGATTCCTTTTGAGCTTTGTAGTATGGTATAGTTGATGAAACAAAGGCATGAAAATTTAAACATAGGAACCTCTATGATTCCTATGTTTTTTTTTGAGTATTGGATTAAAATAATGAAGGTCCTCCAATAACGGTAATGCCACAATTATCTTCTAAAGCCTGAAGAGCCCCGTCTCTGGCTTCTTGCGGATTATCGTTTGTATAGATGATCATTAGAGAATGGCAGTACTCATCACAACTTGCTTGCGAACCTCTACTACAGGTATAAGGACTACCTCCACTAATCTGTCTTTGTTCCGATTTGCTTAAAATTTTACCAATGTTTACCAATGTTTTTTTCATAAATGAAAGATTTAAAATGAGTGCATCCTTGAACATTTAAAGACACTCAAGGTCTGTGTCTTTTCTTTGTGAGAAAACATTTTCCTGAAAGATCTAAATCATTGGAATTCAAAAAGAGATGGGAATATGAACACCTGATTTCTATTTTGAAGGATGTTTCCCCGTTTTTATATGATTTAAGTATTGTTTGTAATGTATATGTGTGATTTAACGAATTAACTAAACCTAGGAGGAGTATCATTGGGATCATATCCTCCACAAACATCAGTCATCAATCGCATGAGTGTTCTAACGTTGTGGGTATTTTCATTGAGCCATTCATGTTGGAGAATGAATGACACTTGTTCACAATATTCATCACAGTTCATCTGTGAGACTGTTGGACCACAATTATATTGCCCTCCGCCAACCTTTTTTTGCTCGGATTTGCTTAAGATCTTCCCAAGGTTTTGAATTGATTTTTTCATAAATGAAAGATTTAAAAAATGATTGTATCCTTGAACATTTAAAGACACTCAAGGCCTATGTCTTTTACTAGTGCTCGAATGTGTTTTGAAAATCTGAATGCAATTAGCAAGGCGGAAAGTGGGCTAATCCGGCATCGAGGCATTCTCCTGCGCAAGCATACCATATACCGCCGGAATTTGCACACCAATCTTCATTGCAAAATGGTTGGGGGAAAGTGCAAAAAACAACTCCTCCATTGATTTCTTGGAGCTGCGTTTTCGTTAAAATTTTTCCAAGGCTCGAAAGTGATTTTTTCATGAATTAAAGATTTAAAAAAATGATTGTACTCTTGAACATTTAAAGACACTCAAGGTCTGTGTCTACTTCTAATGTAGTATAGCTTGAAAAGCAAATAGAGCAGGGGAGGCAATTGACAAAAGAATAGGCTACATTTTGCCAAATCCTGTTTTGGTAGAGGATTCGCTCTTAAACTGGAGCGATATGGCTAATACCTAGTTGACAGGGTACATAGTCCGTTTGTAAAGTTCCAAATCGCGTTTTAGTATAATAACATCGATTGTTTTTTATTTCACAGCTATCCCCGGAGCAAGTGACACTTGGGGCTCCATTGGGACACATTGCAGTACATGTTTGCCCGCCCAAAGAACCCTTGATGGCTTTTAATTGTTGCTTACTTAAAATAATTCCAAGATTTGAAAGTGATTTTTTCATGATTGAAGAATTTAATTGTTGTTTTTTTGAACTTATTCTCACTCAAATCAAAAAAAGAAAAAAGGGTTCTACAAATTTTTAGTCTATCGATTCATGAATCTATATAAGCAGTAACAGTCATAAGTAGCTTGTATTTAGATAGTTAAAAACGAGAGTGTGAAAATTGAATGTAGAGAACAAAAATGTAGCGCCTTTATACGCATTCCTTATTTCATAATTGAGATAAGCTTTGTAGTATTTTTTTGTAAAATTGTGAATATAATATCTTAGTTTATTTACCATTTTTCATATATAGTGAACAGATTAAAATCAACATATTGACCAGAAATATCTTCAACATGTATCTAAAAGTTAGGGCAACCTACCTTCTTTTTTGCATTCTAAGTATGGTAGCCTGTAATGAATCGCGTCCAGTCCAAAACAATGCACCAATAAAAGAGGTTATGGACCTATCTTTTGGGGAAGTATTTCAATTGACGGAAGAAGCGACGGATTCAGTCACACAAGATTTTTATGCCAAACAAATGGTCAAGATGGGGAATAGGGATAAAGATTCTCATAAAAAGGTCATAGGATATCATTTTTTAATGAATCTTCAGTACAATAAAGAAGGAGCCTTACATTATGCAGATAGCATTATTGAAATCACTAAAGATCAAGATATCCCGGGTTTTCCAGCTATTGCTTATCAAGCAAAAGGGGATTACTATTATACCCACAAGGCCTATAAGAAGGCAATAACAAATTTTTTATCCGTAATTCTCTATGCCAAGAAGCGGCAGGATAACCATATGATCTATCGTTCCAAGCAGAGTATTGGCGATTTAAAAAGGCTATTGGGCGAATATGATGAAGCACTGGTAAACTATAAAGAAAATCTAAAATATGTGCAAAGAAATGTAAAGGCGGTAACCCCAAAGGAATATCTATATTCAATAGCCTCCATCGCCAATGTGTATAATGATCGAAAAGAATCTGACTCCGCTTCCTTTTATAATGCCTATGGAAGTAGAGAGGCCAGAAAGTTTGGGAGTCGATTATATCAAGCCAATTTTGCATTAAATGAAGGAATAACCGCTTTTCATAGGAAACACTTTAAAGTGGCGATCGATAGTTTCGAAAAACATATTCCGTATTTAAAAAGTATTAAAGATCTGAGACAACAATTATCCGATTCAGACAGACTGGCGCTCTCCTTTCTGTATTGTGGGAAATCGTACTTAGAAGAAAAGAACACGGTCAGGGCAATGGCCTATTTTAAGGAAGTAGATTCTATTTTTTTAAAAGATCGGAACCTATTTCCAGTGCTTAGGGAAGGGTACGGACATTTAGTGAAATACTATAAAGAACAGGGGGATTATGAAAATTATGTAACCTATATAAGTAGACTTATTGCAGTGGATAGTACCCTAAATGCAGATAAGTTTTATTTGAATAATGAAATTGTACAGGAATATGATATCCCAAAATTAAAGGCTGAAAAAGAGGGCGTATTATTTAAAATGAAGCAGGAACGTGGTAGGTATAGAAATATGATAATTTTATTGGTGCTCCTGATTATTTTGCTTTGTATAGGGGCTAGAAGGGAATATCGGAAACGTAAAATCTATAAAAGTAGATTTGACGAAATTATTGAGGCTAAGCTCGGGGATGCATCAGTAAACAAGCATCTTGATAAAAATAACCATTCCAAGCTCAATTTGCCCGAAAAACTTATCGATGATATCTTAAAATCCTTGGAAAACTTTGAAGAAAAGCAACAGTTTACTTCTAAGAAGATCACCTTGATTAGCTTGTCCAAAAAATTAAAAACCAATCCAAACTACTTGTCCAAAATAATTAACCACTACAAAAAAAGTTCCTTTACAAATTACCTGAATAGTTTGCGGATAGAATATGCCATTGAGCAATTGAAAACAAACCCTATGTATAGTAAGTATACCATAAAAGCTATTGCAGAAGAAGTGGGGTTTAATAATGTACAAGCCTTTGCCAAAGCATTTTACAAAAACAAGGGAATAAACCCTTCCTATTTTTTAAAAGAGTTGAAGAAATTTAGGTAAACCCATAAAAGAAACCAAGGATGTTGCCATTTCCCTTATGATAAACACTTTTATTCTGAATGCGTGATAAGTCATTGAAAATAAGTTAGTTGTTTTTCATTTTATTTTTATTGATTCATGAATCGATAGGAATTCGTTCTGAAAATGGATTTTAGAAGTAATTCGCATTTGATATCTTGAAAAGGTTAATATAATTGCTTTACCTATGAAAAAAAACAAATTACAATTGAAAAAAATTCAGATTGCCAAACTGAAAAGCCTGAACACAATACGAGGAGGAACTGGCAACCCAAATGGTGCTCCTACCGTAAATACAGCTCCAGGACCAAATCACACCATAGATCCTGACACGGATACCATAGACACGGATTCTAATCCAATAAGACCACTATCCAGCAGGCCTTGTACTCATATTGATACTCAAAATACAGATCCAGGGACAACATTATAAAAATCCGTTAGGCGAGCTAAGTTCATTGATTTGCCTATTTTAAGATATTTAGAAGTGATGTATATTTTGTAATTGCAGTTGAACGGAGAGTCATATCAGTGAGGCAACTTAATACTGGAGTTTTAATGGCGTAAATTTTAGTGATATTTTGCTGTGAAGTTATGAACTTTGCAAAAGTTCAATGCAGGCCATATCTTGTTAGCAAAAATTTTGCAATAGGATGTACTATTTCTTGCCTAAAGTGCTCATTGTAATCACAATTTGCCAAAAGTACCAATCCAATTCTTTTTTCTGGAATCATTAATAAATAGCTTCTAAACCCTTTATCCCCGCCATAATGACTAATGGTTTTTTGTGACATTATACTTCCCAACTGAAATCCTAGACCAATACGTTCATTAGGTTTAAAAGTAGGCGATATCATTTGCCGATACCCCTTGTTGTCTTCCAAATTATTTACATTGTGCATAAAAGAAATCATCCATTTGCTTAAATCTTTTGAGGATGAATTTAAAGTACTACTCGGTGCGTGTTCCCTAGTATACGGATAGGTTTTTCTTTCATAGACATGCTTTGTGATCCATCTTTTGGAATGAGGAGATGTTTTTAATGAATCTGGTATTTTAAAATACCTAAAATCACTATTATCCATCCCGCTAGGTGCCAAAATATTGTCCTTTAAAAAATCATCAAAAGTGGAAAAAGAAATTTTTTCTATGACATGGCCTAAGATATCATAGCCAAGATTATTGTATTGATATGTAGATGAAGGGTTTGCGTCCAGTTTAAGATGATGTTGTAAAACAAATTCTTCAAGACTGGTATCGAATCTATTGTTATTGCCCCAATGGTAATTGCCAATATCGCGTAATCCAGAAGTATGATTCAATAGCTGTTTTATGGTTATGTTATTGATTCTGTTATCCGTATATTTTAATTTGGGAAGTAGGGAGGTCAATGTATCTTCAAGTGATAGTTTGCGTTGTTCTACGAGTTTCATAATGGCCATAGCAGTAAAAAGTTTACTTATGGAAGCGGTGTGGAACACCGTGTTTTCTGTCACTAAACTGTTGTTTTTAATACTTCGAATACCATAACCTTTGGTATAAATTATAGAGTCATAGTGAATCAAGCCTATGGAAAGTCCAGGAATATTGTATTCGTTCATTTTCTGTATCACCATGGCATCCACTTTTTCATGGAATCCCTGGAGAGATGGATCTGCCTGAAGATTTTGTTTAAACGATTGAATAGAACAAGATTGCAAAAGGACAAGGAATACAAGCCATGGGATTAAAGCCGTTTTTTTCATGTAATTCATTTTACGATGTAGCACATCAAATTGTTTAAGGAACTCATGCATATTTGGATAGGAAGCTTATTGAACTTCTTTGATATCGAGGAACAACTGGGATTCCTCTTTTTCCAAGCTTTCTAAAAAGGGTGTCGCTATTTGCATTACTTCAGCAAAGAATTTCGAAAATGGCATTACATTGGCATTGATGGAGGCATCGATAACCAAATTATAATTTGGAAACAGGACCAAGAAGTTTTGCGACCCTTTACTGACCCCTCCATGATGTACTACCCAATACGAGGTCTCTCCATCTCCCAGATGCTCGTAGTTAAAATCCAAATAAGATCGCCAACCTAGGGCGTATTGTTGTTCATTGATTTCACCATTCTTTAATTTAACAGGTTTCCAGAATTCCTTTTTGGTATTTGTATGGATAAAGGTAGTATCATTGACCCAGGCATTGCCCAACCTGACCAAATCACTAGGTGTTGAAATAAAACCCCCGCCAGCCCATTTGTAACTGAGATTGATATCATACCTAAATCCAAAACTTCTAAACTCTCGGTAATATCCATTATCCGTTTCATAAAAAGTGGCAAAGTGCTCACTTTTAGGCCTCGTATGATCGGCGTAGGTATGCTTCATGCCCAGTGGGGTAAAAATTTCTTGCTCCATATATTTAGGAAAAGGCATTCCTGTGGCCTGCTCTAAAACAGCACTTGCAAAATTTATATCAAAAGTAGAATAGGCAAAATCGGTTCCAGGTTCATATAGGAGGTCGGTGGTATTAAAAACATTCAATCCTTCTGTTACGGTGTTGAATTCATAACAATTGCATAAGGTATATTTCCAGGACGACATACCAAAGTCCCCGTAGTTACCAAAACCTGCAGTATGACTTAGAAGTTGACGCATGCTGAAATCCCATTGTTTCCTTTTCCAATTGATGATGGTATCTCCAATAGAGGCGTCCATGAATAATTGTTTCTTTTGAAAGGCATTTGCTACACCGGTCGCTGTTAATGACTTCGAAGTACTTCCTATGCGATATTGGGTTTGAGGTGTTGCAATAGTGCGGGATTCCATGTCTTGATAACCTTCAGCGGCCGACCAAATGATTTTGTTCTGATGCCCCACTGCAATGGAAAATGAAGGCACTTGCAACCTTTTACTAACATTCTTTAAATGCCTTCTTGCCCGGCTTATCTCCGCTTCATAAGCAGAATCATATATCGTTTCTGTCAAAGGAAGCGATTCCTGGGGAAAAGGATTTAAGGTAAAAGCATAATAGATATTAAATAGGACCAATAGTAAGAATATCACTCCCAATATTCTGCAGATGCGGCGTCCGGTCTTGTTCAGTTTGAATTTTCTCATACTTCAAAACTGGAGAAAAAGCCATGATGCTCTTAAAAATATCGACAGAAACGCGATAGATTACTGACAATAGCCTTTATAAAAAGCCCAACGATTTAGTCTACGCCAAACTCAAATTGGTCTTCAGTTTTTCCTGTTTGGTCGAATTGCCTTCAAGGTGATTATATAAAGCTTAATTTTAAACTTTAATAACAGGGAAATTTGTGTCTAAGGCAAAAACAACCTAAGCAATCATAGTATACCTAGGCAATGAAAAAACCTTTGCAAGATCATATCATTTTTTGGACTGTTTTATTGATCAGCTTTACTTTAATTCAATTTTTTAAAGACGACAACAGTCAGCCTTTACTAGGATTGTTGCTCGAAAACACCAAGCGATTGCCGGCCATGCTCCTTGCAGCACATGTATTCAATGAGTTGTTGCTGCCACGGTATTACCGTACCAAAAAGTACCTTGTTTTTGGGGTGCTTACCGTATTCCTATTCTATCTGGCCACAGCTCTAGACCGATTGATCAATATATATGTATATGAAACCTTGTTCCGTGAACCACCTTTTGAAAGAGAATCGATCCAAGAGATATTATCCGATGTTTATTTCTTATTTGTAGGTTATTTATCCCCCTTGGTCATGGCAACCGCAGTTATGGCCTTTGAAGGCATATTACGCCAGAAACGACAGATAGAAAAGAAAAACTTACAATTGGAACGGGATAAGAATACTGCGGAATTACAGGCCTTAAAATCCCAATTGCATCCTCATTTTTTATTTAATACCTTAAACAATCTGTATACATTAACCTTGCAAAAATCAGATAAAGCACCAGAAATTGTAGCCACCCTATCCAATATGCTGGACTATATCTTATATCAATCCAACGGAAAACTAGTGTTCCTTCATAAAGAAGTGGAATTATTGGAAAACTATATTGCATTGGAGCAATTGCGCTATGGCGAGGAAATAGAAATTAGTTTTAACAAAACCTATACAAAGAACACTAGGGTAATTCCATTGATTTTATTGTCCATTGTGGAAAATGCCTTCAAACATGGAGCTAGTGGAAGTCTTGAAATACCTAGTATACATATAAAGCTCTATCAGGAAGGAGAAATTGTATTTTTTGAGGTAAAGAACAGTAAGAATCCCACAAAGCAACAAGATGAAACGGGGTATTCCAGAGGAATTGGCCTTAGCAACATTAAACAACAATTGGCTTTATTATATCCAGATTTTTCGTATCATGTGACCGATGAAAAGGAATGGTATCACGTAGCACTGAAAATAAATACCGAAAAAATCAATGATCAAATGTATTATAGTTGATGATGAGCCTTTAGCCCGATCTTTGATAGAAGGGCATGTACTGGAGGTTCCTTACTTGGAATGTCTGGGGACATTTAAAAATGCAGTTTTGGCAGCTAACTTTTTAGCGAATAATGCCGTAGATCTTATCTTTTTGGATATTCAAATGCCCAAACTCACAGGGATTGACTTCTTAAAATCACTCAAAAATCCACCAAAGGTCATTTTTACCACAGCCTATAGGGAGTATGCGGTGGAAAGTTATGAACTGCAGGTATTGGATTATCTATTGAAACCCATAACCTTTACGCGATTTTTTCAGGCCATCAGTAAATTAAATATAAGTTCCAATGAGGTATCAACAGAAGAAAATAAAACTTCGGATCATATTTTTGTTCAAGCCAATAAAAAACACCTGAAAGTTGTTCTAAATGATATCCTATATGTAGAAAGCCATAGGGATTATTTAAAGATTCATCTAGAAACGAGGAGTATTCTAATCAAGGAACGTATTTCTAATTTTATTAAGCTACTGCCGGAACATCAATTTGCGCAGGTGCATCGGTCCTATATTGTAGCCTTGGACAAAATCACGGCATTTACACAACAGGATATTGAAATTGGGAAAATCGAAATTCCAATTGGAGGAATTTTTAAGGAACAGCTAATCAGCAGGTTAAATGCCTAAGGGCCAATACTAACTTTTACCCATGATTCACGAATAAAATAGCGGGTTTTTAGTTGGGAAAGTTATAATGACAATACGTGATGTCTGTAATTTTTGGAGACTGGAATTTCAATTTGGGTGAGGAGAATGGTATTGGCATCTTTCCAGGATTTAAAATGGATTGGATTTATTAAGTGGGATCGGTGTACTTGAATTAAAAAATCCCAATCTTCCTTGATTGTTTTTAAGGAAGAACGTATAAGTTTTGAACTTAACTGACCTCCTTCCATGAAGAAAATTTCCACATAATTGTGGGCATTGGTAATACAGATAAGATCGGATGGCCTGATTTTTAAAATATCCAATTTGTTTTCACCTGTAATAGTGATTTTATCTTCTTTAACGGGAATCAATCGGATCAGATATATTCTTGCCAATAGGATAATAGGCGTAAATATAAATATGGGTTTGAAGATGATCAAATAGAAAAATTCGGGAAACGTATAAATTCCTCCATTGAATATAGGACTTATAGCGTATAGATAGGTGCCGACGGAATACAAGAGGTAAAAAAGAAGAAGCATGAATAGTTCAAAACCGATATGCCATCGCAAAAATCGCTGATATATAACCCTTTGTAGTAGTGCTACGATGGCATAACAAGGAAAAGCGATCAGGCCAAAACCAATACTAATGGCTGTCCAATTATAGGTTAAATAGTCTTTTTCAAAGGGTCTTATAAAAAAGGCAAAACTAAAAATCCAAATACTAAGAAAGAACCCGATGAAAAGATGATGTTTGATGGATAAATTTAATTTGTTCATTTCGATACTTAAACAGAAACCAAGATTAAATAGGCATTTTAAATACTTAGTCCAAGATAGGAAAATGCAAAAGAAGGAAATGAAATGACAAGATATTTTTTGATGGAGTTTGCTGAAGAAATGGGGTTAATGTATGCCTATATAAACAATTAAAGTTCTGCGAAATCCTAGACTTCGCAGAACGACTTTCAATTTAAAAGATACATACGCCATTAACGCAGGGTAGGGGAGGGAAGCCACAAACGGCAGTCCATCTGGGATCGCAGCAATCTGCACTTACAAATAGCTGTTGGCACGTCAATTTACGGAGCATTCCACCTAGAATGACCTTTTGTTCTTCTTTTTTGAGCACTTTGGCACCTTTTAAACTTGTTAATTTTTTCATGATGTAGAAATATAAAATTATTGGGACCCTGAACATTTAAAGACACTCAAGGTTTTGTGTCCATTTCTTTGAACCCAAATTTCGGTTCATCGATTTAAATATTCGTTTTGGCGGTACTCTTGGTATGAGCTTGCTTTGGTTTGGATAGTTGCAAGAACGCTCTTTAATTCATCAAAACCACATGGGTGAATCTTTAAAAGAGTAGTACAATATATAGAATAAAGGAAATAATATAAGTTTTTTAGTTATTTTTTATAGGAAATTTAACACGAATTATTTTCATAATGATAGCTCAAAATGGTCCGCTGATGTGTAATGATACAGAATCTGCTTTATGGAAAGAGGTGTAGCTGGATACAAGTATACCTATTTGGGTCTTGTCTTTTATGCTTTAAGGAGAAACCTATCTATATTCGATGGCAGTAGAAACCGTTGCCAAAGCATGTTATGGAGCTTATCCCAAATTGCTTAGGCACTTCATTCAAACAAACAGTAATTATGGAAAAACGCAGTATTAAAAAATTAAGCAAAAAAGAGCAAGAATCCATACAAGGCGGTGCTCGAAGAAGAGTGAGAAGAGTTGGCGTTGCTTTGAGAAGAAGAAGGAGCAGTGGATAAACAATATTTTGTTACCCAATGTGAAACGACTAGGCGGAACATCTTTCCGACAAGTCATAAAAAAGGAAATCATGAGAATCTTATCTTAATGTTTCCTTTTTTTATTTTTACCGAGATGCCACCTATCCCTGAGCTTATTTTTTAAACAATTCGTATGCCCCTTTTAGTCGTAGACGAACGGTAATATCTTCTTTGGTATCATTTCTAAAGTACCAACCATGCCTGCCCTTAAATGGAGCTGTAAAACTTCCTGCCATATTGTTGGAATAGGCAAGGGTGTAACTTTCGTAGAAAACATCAGCAGGAGGGTTCTCCTGAAATACTTCTCCATGAAAATCAATATAGACCACCGCATTATTATCGGTACGCCATTCGTAATGAATCAATCCCAATTTTAAGGCATTGAATTTGTATTCTACCCCTTTCCCTGCCGGGACAAGTACCCTAATGGTATCTTCTTTTTGGGAATATTGTGTTGTTGGAACAGGATCATTGGCCTCTACAGGTTTGGGAACATTGGGGCCCGATCCCAATTTTTCCAGTTCAATCTTTCTAAAATTGAAAATATGGCCTGAAACATTGGAAATGGGAGCCGCTGTACTTTCCTCATGTTCAACATATAATTTGCTGAAACCTAGAAGTTTTCCAGTTCCCAGGGGATCTATATTATATTCAGCTGGTAATACAGCGGTAACATAAACAATAAGGCTAATCGCTATGGCAATGCATATAGATTTAAGGAGTTGTTTTTTACTTAAAGTAGTTGAAGTATCTGATGTCATAATTTAGAAACTAAAATAATATCCCGTCAATTGGAATCCTAATAATAAAAATCCGGCAGTCATTAATGCAATATTCGTGAGGTTGGAAAATTTGATATAACTAGGATATTGCCGCCATACGCCCAATACCAGGAGTACCAGCCCCAAGGCTAAAAACTGACCCACTTCCACACCGAGATTAAATCCTAGAAGATTAACAAAAAGCCCTTCTCTATCAAATTCAAACTCTTGTAATTTCGTAGCTAGGCCAAAACCATGGAACAAGCCAAAAATGAGTACGGCCCATTTGGTATTTGGCTGTTTTCCAAAGAATTGTTGAAACCCACCTAAATTATCAAACCCTTTATATACAATAGATAGGGCAATAATGGCATCAATAAGGTAGACATTGACATTGATGTCGGCCATGACACCAAATAGGAGGGTGAGACTATGACCCAAGGTAAAAAAACTCACATACAAGAGAATTTCTTTGGTTTTGTACAAAAAGAAAATGACGCCTACTAAAAAAAGAAGGTGATCATAACCCGTAATCATATGTTTTGCACCGATATACAGAAATGGTCCAAAGGCGACACCTTTATTTTGAGATAAAAAACTTTGGGTAGCCCCGTCAACGCCATGGGCAAATGCCGCTATAGAACAGAGGCATAGGACAATTAGTGCTATACGTGTCTTAAGAGATTGGAACATGGAGCGATAGTTAGTGTGCGTGACCGTGTTCTTTGACCTGACGAATACTGTCCGCTTTCATTCTTGCTTTCTCTATTTCTTCAGCTTCCGCTTTTTTTATAGCCTCGGCTTTTTCCATAGCCTCCTTTTTTGCATTCTCCTCGGCCTTAGCTTTAGCTTCCATTTCAATTTTTTCTGCTTCCGCTTCCGTTTTTTTCTTTTCGCCGCAAGCGACCAATAGTCCGAATCCTATGCAGGTTAATACAACATATTTTTTTAGGCCAAGGGTAGTACACTTCATAATTTTAAAAGATCAATAAGGATTAAAATAAATGTTTTTTAAAGTTAAGTATTTTGTTTTACAATCTAAAAGCAGTGCAAAGATCAAAAATCAAAAAAGTCGTATCTTTAAAACAGGAGATACGACTTTTTATTATAATAGCATATATTCTTATTGAATGTAGGCCGAATACATCCAAACCAACTTCTCCTGTTCCCGGATATAATCGCTCATTAAAGCATTTGTACCTTCATCATCCGAATCTCCTGAAATTTCCAACAATTCGCGCTCTAGAGGCAATAGGGTCTGATACCCAGCAAGAACCGCTTTAATGGCTTCAATACCATTGGAAATACCTTTTGCTTCCGCTACTTCGGAAATGGCAGAATAATCCGTATACGTATGTAAAGGCGTATGCCCTAAAGTCAATATCCTTTCTGCAATTTCATCGATTTTAATGAGGGAATTGTTGTACAATTCTTCAAATTTTAAGTGTAGTTCAAAAAACTTGTCTCCTTTAATATTCCAATGAAAACCTCTGGCATTCATATAAAATAGTTGATAATTCGCTAAAAGTAAATTTAATTTTTCAGCGAGTAATTTGGACTTCTCTTTGTCGAGCCCGATATGATTTAAAGTATGTTCCATGTCTTTATTTTTTTGGTATGATACTATTTCCAGATGGCATCAAATGAGAAATAGCACTCTCTTAATTATTGAATACAAAGGTAAGGCTATGCCCTTATGAATAGGGGAAATAGCATCGTTTGTAGTAATAGTTGAATAGCTAAAATGTATTGTTTTTGTTATTTTGATAAGGAAAAACTATAACATGCTAAACGATGTTGAAAAACAATGGCATTGGGTATGGGAAGTATAAAATGAAGAAGACACCACATCACCTATGGCAGTAGGAAATGCAGTGCCTTCAATTTATGAAAAAAAGTAATCGTATGTTCGCTTTATGGATTTTCGGGATGCTCCTCGTAAGATTGATGAATCCAGGACAGTTTGTTTTTTCGATAGGTAATGATACCTCCTCCAAGGACTTCCCTTCCAATATAAATGCCAGGACCCTCCATAGCTATCAAACTATCTTTTAATACGGGGCCGTTTTCCTCAAATAGTACCTGGGTTACCTGATCATCTGAAACTACAGACCATAAGTTCACCCATTCCATGGTACTGGGAAATTCAGAAAATGTTCCACTTTTATTTCCTAGTACAATGCGTTGTGCTCCTTTTTCATCAATATATAATTGATGATGATTATTCCGGTTAAAGTAGATTTTTTCCAAGATTCCATTTCCGTTCAAATCTATAGAAATGGTATCGTTGATGCGGTATTCTTTGTAATTTTTAAAACCAAAGAATTCGGGATGCATCCAACTGATATCATGTTCCAAGCGCTCTAAATTTGCTTGTCGTACAGAAGCTTCTGAATCATAAGCTAGATCTGTGGCGATTTCTTCGGATGAATTGTCCTTCTTTTCAGACTTACAGCTAATGAACAGACATAATAGTATAAGGAATAAGCTATCTTTTCTCATATTTTCTTAAATAAAAGGAATAGAAAATCTATACAATTTCATGTACTAGTGAAATTGCAGGTTTTTCAATAAATGGATTTTGGGTTACTTACTGGTCTTCTTCTTCCAGAACGCCGGCAAAGGTATCTCGAAAAATATAGGCACCAATGAGCAACAAGCCAATGCCCAACAATAAGTCGGAATATCCAATATGGAGAATTTTGAACATGATTCCCCCAATTACGGATAAGGAACCCAGTACCACCATCCCATTCCAAAGAATTTGATTTATGCTGATATCGGTCTCTTCATTTTCCTTTGCAAAATAGGCAGTACCCTCTAATACGGCCCAGACCAGAAAGCTAATAAATGTAATACTTTCCAATATGGTATCGTAAGGGAGATGCAATACCGAGAAAATAACATTGAGGCACCAAACATCGATTAGTATTAATTTGATGTAATCCAAAAATTGTTTTTTCTCCTTTTTCCAAAAACGTATGGTGTATAGTACTGCTATTGCCGCTAGGGCACTAACAATAATGTGGTTCGCAAAGGGAGTAATCTGTTGAATCTTGAATAAGATACCCAATAATAGGACTCCGATGCCTATACGTATTGGGATTTTTAAAACCTTTTTTGTAGCAGCCATTGCATAAGTAGTTTAGGTTAAAATCTTTTTATGTATTCTCGGTATCAAATAACTTTGATATTCGCTTTTAGGCCTTCCATGATGCCTAAGATGTTTCTTACCGTTTCTTTAAGGTGATATTTTATAAGGTCATGTGGAATTCTAATGGTGGTGAACCCATTTTTAAAGGAATGCATGGCCTCTTCTAGGTCATTTATTGCTTGTTCATGGGTAATCATATGGTATTCGGCGTCAATATCAATATTGAGCTTTACCCTTGAGATGGCAATATCTATAAATCTATTGCCGTCCCACCATTCTAACATTGGATTTACCCCCACTTCTTTTAAACTATAATACAATTGTATAGCTTCAATGGGCGTATTGTTGGTTTCAACTAGCTTTTCGAGTCGATCTTGGTGCTGTTTGCACAGCTCCACTCCAAGGTTGTCCATGGAGTTTCTGTGGTCGATATAGCTTAGCGTTTTGTTACATTCTAAACAGGTCATTAGGTAGGTTAATTTTTGATTTGGGATTATTATAACCGTGTATTTTTTAGAATATTATATATTATCGATGTATGGACCCCCACTTTTAGATGAACTGCATTTTTTTAGATGAACTGCACAAAAAATGCCCAATATCCACCTATTTAATCCCCATAAAACACATAATTAATTCCTAACCCATTATATTTACAAAGCTCAAATGAACCATTTCCCTTATGATACATAGTATAGGAGTAAGGGTAAAGGACAATTTTGGGAACGATAAGGAATACAAACGAGCTGAAAAGAATATCATGTTTAAAAAAATAGGGCCGGGCGTCTTGGTCGCTGCCGCTTTTATAGGTCCGGGTACCGTTACGGCATGTACCCTTGCAGGTGTTACCTTTGGGTATGCATTATTATGGGCCATGTTACTTTCCGTTATTGCTACCATAGTATTACAAGAAATGTCTGCCCGTCTTGGTATTATCACACAAAGAGGATTGGCGGATGTTATTAAGGCCGAAATACAAACATCTTGGGTACGTTATATTGTTATAGGAATTATTCTGGGAGCCATTGTAATAGGCAATGCAGCCTATGAGGCTGGTAATATTGGAGGTGCAAGTTTGGGAATGGAAGCCTTATTTGGTGCGGAATACACTTCCTTTTATCCATTGATTATTGGTGCAATTGCCTTTGGTCTACTGTACTTGGGCAATTATAAAGCTTTGGAAAAAGTATTGGTATCCTTGGTTCTAATTATGAGCCTTTCCTTTGTGCTGACCGCAGTTATCACCCAACCCAACCTTTTGGAAGTTGCCAAAGGCTTATTGATTCCCTCTATGCCCAAAGAGAGTTTACTTACCATTATTGCCTTGGTGGGAACTACGGTCGTTCCATACAATCTATTCTTACATGCCTCTTTGGTCAGTGAAAAATGGAAAGGGGAGAAGGACCTTAAAACAGCTAAACGAGATACTTTTGTGGCCATAGGCTTAGGAGGGCTCGTTTCTATGACCATTATTATTGCGGCTTCCACGATTCCCGCTGAAGGTGTATCTGGTGTGTTGGATTTGGCCAAGGGTTTGGAACCTTTATATGGCAATAGTGCCACTTACTTTATGGGAATAGGCCTATTTGCTGCGGGAATCACTTCTGCAATCACTGCTCCCCTTGCGGCAGCGTATGTGGTCAATAGTTGTTTTGGCTGGAATGCCGGCTTAAAGGATATAAAATTTAAAATAGTATGGATGATCATACTTGGATTGGGCGTATTTTTTCTTTCTTTCGATATTAAGCCCATTACCATCATACAGTTTGCGCAAATTGCCAATGGTATTCTTTTACCTTTAATTGCCATTTTTCTTTTCTGGGTAGTAAATAGGGTATCGGTAATGGGGGCTTATAAAAATACCCTCACACAGAATATTATGGGAATCGTAATCATTGTATTGTCCTTTATCCTGGGCATTAAAAGTATTTTAAAAGTAATTGGACTGGTTTAAATGAAATATATTGATATCAATTGCGATGTAGGAGAGGGAATAGGGAACGAAACACAGTTATTACCTCTTATATCCTCCTGTAACATCGCCTGTGGAGGTCATGCAGGAGATCGCAATAGCATGGAAGAGGTCATACAATTGGCTAAAGAGCAGCGCGTAAAAATCGGGGCGCATCCTTCGTATCCTGATAAGGAAAACTTTGGCAGAGTTTCTATGCCTATAACAAAAGATGCATTGCTCAAGAGTCTTAGATCGCAGATGTTAGATTTCATGGAGGCTTTGGAGAATCAAGGTGGCTTGCTCCATCATATAAAACCTCATGGGGCCTTATATAATGATGTGGCCAAAGATAGGGTTAGGGCCCAACATTTTTTAGAAGCCATTCATCCTTATAAACAAAATACCTATTTGTACGTTCCCTTTAACTCCATTATTGCAGATTTGACTATTGAACAGGGCTTTAAGATTAAGTGGGAAGCTTTTGGCGATCGGAATTACAATGCAGATTTGAGTTTGGTTTCCAGAAAACAGCCCCATGCGATGGTTCATGATCCAGAAGAAGTATTATGGCATCTCGTAAACATGGCCAATACCTCCAAAGTAACCGTACTGACAGGAGAAAAAATTGAAATCTTAGCAGATACGTTCTGTATCCATGGAGATACACCAACTGCTTTGGAAATATTAATGTATCTTACGGAAAGATTATCCTTACATAATATCGCTATCAGTAAATGAATACATTTTCGGTTTCTATAAAACCCTTTGGGAAGCAAGCTATTTTAATAGAATGGCCCAATGAAGTGAACGAGGCAATACTTAATGATATCCTCCAATTTGAACATCATTTAAAAAAGAACTGCTTGGATATGGCGCTTTGGGAATGTATTCCATCCTATAATTCCATCACCCTTGTAGCGCTTAAGGAGCCTATTGATTTTAAAAGCTTGGAGCGTAACGTTTTTAAATGGTATGCAGAGATTAAAAATGTGTCATTGGCCCAAAGATACCTCTGGAGATTGCCGGTTTGTTATGATACGGATTTTGGAATGGATTTGGAAGAGGTTGCCGGGCATTTAGGACATACCATAGATAAAATTATAGCACTACATACCGCTCAGCAGTACACGGTCTACGGTATTGGTTTTTTACCAGGATTCATGTATTTGGGAGGCTTGCCCAAAGCTTTGGAAATCTCGAGAAAAGAAACCCCTAGATTAAAAGTTCCACAAGGTGCGGTTGGCCTTGCTAGCCGGCAAACAGGAATTTATCCCCAAGAATCCCCAGGAGGGTGGAATATCATAGGGAACTGTCCCGTGACCATTTTTAATGTAGAAAATGACCCTCCTTGTTTTGTTGGAATGGGAGATAAAATTCAGTTCTATGCAATTTCCAAAGCGGAATATGACCTTTATAAGATTGAAAATGAAGTGGGTGTTTTTAAATTAGAAAAACAAGAACTGGATGCTTAAACTACTAAAATCAGGTTTTTTTACCACGGTTCAGGATACGGGAAGGTTTCATTATCGAAATAATGGAGTACCCATTTCCGGGGCCATGGATGAGATATCTGCAAAGGCCATTAATGCCATTTTGGGGAATACAATGGATGCTGCAGTTTTGGAAATTACCATGACAGGGCCTATCCTTGAGTTCAAAGAAGATACTTACATCTGCCTGGGAGGGGCTGAATTATCGGCAACACTGAATAATCGCCCCATACGGAATTATGAATGTTATAAAATCGAAAAAGGTGATATTCTGTCTTATGGCAAACTGCTTAAAGGGTTTAGAGGGTATTTGGCCGTTAAGGGCGGATTTCAAACTACCGTTATATTGGGCAGTAGGTCATTTTATAACCCCATTACGCCGAATAGATGTCTTAAAGGACAGGAAAGTTTGCGCTATGATCGCTGTATTTTTCATAAACCGAAATTGCAACTTCCAGAAGATTTGAATTTCCTTGAAGAACAAGTTTTGGAGGTGAGCAAAGGTCCGGAATACGGACTTTTGTCAGAACAGCAATTGGAAGAATTGTTTAGCAGGGATTTTTCCGTTGCCAAAGAAAATAACCGTATGGCGTATCAAATAGAAGAAACCATAACGCCACATAAACATGCCATTCTTACTTCTGCAACATTGCCGGGAACAATACAACTTACCCCCAAAGGCAAATTGATTGCCCTCATGAAGGATGGGCAGACCACGGGAGGTTATCCGCGTATTTTGCAATTGTCTGCCCGTGCTATTGCCATTTTGGCGCAAAAAAGAGCAGGGGATAGCATTAAGTTTAGTGATGTTAATGGAGAAATCACATAATTTTTTTGAAGGTATTTAATTTTTAGCTAGTATTGTACCTATGAAAATCAAAAGCAATACCAATATTGTGGTCATTATTATTCCTCAACAGGAATGATATGGACTTATATTGATTTTAAAAGCCTGTATCAGAAGATAATGATACAGGCTTTTTTTATGGCCTAAATTGAGAATAATGAAATATTGAATTTAGTTGATACAATTGGATATGATATAGTTTTGCAATTTAAAATACTGATAATCAATATATTAAATAGATATTGTGATTATTGAATTTAGACTTGTCCTGAATGTTAAAAATTTAGGGTATGTGAAAGATATATCTTTGATTGACCAATTTTATGTAACAGAATTAAAGAAATTAAGAAAATCATTTAATGAAATTAAATAAATACAGTAAAAACGTTACACAAGACCCAACACAACCTGCGGCACAAGCCATGCTCCATGCCATTGGGTTAAGCGAAGAAGATTTAAAAAAGCCGCTTATTGGTATCGGGAGTACAGGTTATGAGGGAAATCCTTGTAATATGCATTTGAATGATTTGGCCCAAGAAGTAAAACGAGGAATACAAGAAGAAAACCTAGTAGGTTTAGTGTTTAATACTATTGGGGTAAGTGACGGAATTTCAATGGGAACCTATGGTATGCGCTATTCATTGCCTTCCAGGGATATCATTGCAGATTCTATGGAAACCGTGGTACAGGCTATGAATTACGATGGGTTGGTGACTGTAGTTGGTTGTGATAAAAATATGCCAGGAGCCCTTATGGCTATGATCCGATTGGATAGACCTTCTGTTCTTGTATATGGAGGAACCATTGCCTCGGGTTGCTTCAAGGATAAAAAATTAGATGTAGTTTCCGCTTTTGAGGCTTGGGGGGAAAAAGTAGCAGGAAGTATTAATGAGGAAGATTATAAAAGCGTTATTCAAAACGCTTGCCCAGGTGCGGGCGCTTGTGGCGGAATGTATACGGCCAATACGATGGCCTCTGCCATTGAAGCCTTGGGAATGGCCATGCCTTATAACTCTTCCAACCCGGCAATTGGCAATGAAAAAAAACAGGATTGCTTCAATTCAGGAAAGGCCTTAAGACATCTACTGGAGCAGGATATAAAGCCCAGTGACATTATTACGAAAAAATCTTTTGAGAACGCCATCCGATTGATTACGGTAATGGGAGGATCTACAAATGCGGTATTACACTTTTTGGCAATTGCCAAGGCTGCTGCAATAGATTTTACCTTGGATGATTTTCAGAAAATCAGTGATTCCACCCCTTTTCTAGCCGATCTAAAACCTAGTGGAAAATATTTAATGGAAGATGTTCACAGGGTGGGAGGGACCCCGGCCGTATTAAAGTTCATGCTCGAAAATGGAATGTTGCATGGAGATTGTTTGACCATAACAGGAAAGACCATGGCCGAAAATTTGGCCGATGTTCCCAGTTTAACATCGGGCCAAGAAATCATAAAGCCCTTAGATGCCCCTATCAAAGCCACAGGACATATCCGGATTTTATATGGAAACTTGGCCGAAGAAGGTGCGGTGGCAAAAATCACAGGAAAGGAAGGAGTACACTTTACGGGACCAGCGAAAGTATTTGATGATGAATTTTTAGCCAATGAGGGTATTGGAAAAGGCCTGGTGCATAAGGGAGATGTTGTTGTGATTCGGTATGAAGGCCCTAAAGGGGGACCGGGAATGCCCGAAATGTTAAAGCCGACTGCTGCAATTATGGGTGCAGGTCTGGGAAAAGAGGTAGCATTGATTACAGATGGTCGTTTTTCTGGCGGCACACACGGGTTCGTAGTAGGGCATGTAGCGCCAGAGGCTCAGGATGGAGGAACAATCGCCTTATTGGAAGATGGGGATATGATTACTATTGATGCTGAAGAAAATAACATCACCGTGGCTTTATCGGATGAAGAACTGGCAGAACGCCGAAAGCATTGGAAGAAACCCGAACTAAAAGTAAAAAGGGGAAGTTTATACAAATATGCAAAGACGGTTTCATCGGCCTCTAAAGGATGTGTAACCGATGAATTTTAAGAGGATGTCTTAAAAAGAATGAGTATGGAAACAATAAAAAAAGCAAAGGGCAACAGTACAACAATGGCGAGCACAACGATTAATGGTGCCGAAGCCATAATTCATTGTTTATTGGCAGAAGGAGTAGACTTGGTTTACGGATACCCTGGAGGTGCTATTATGCCCATTTATGACGAGTTATATAAATTTCAGGATCAATTAACACATATTCTTACCCGTCATGAACAGGGAGCTACCCATGCCGCACAGGGATACGCAAGGGTCAGTGGCAAGGTAGGTGTGGCTATGGCTACTTCTGGGCCTGGAGCTACCAATTTGGTGACAGGATTGGCAGATGCCCAAATAGATTCTACGCCAATGGTATGTATTACAGGACAAGTTCCTAGGGCATTATTGGGATCGGATGCCTTCCAGGAAACCGATATTATTGGTATTTCTACCCCAGTAACCAAATGGAATTATCAAATTACAAAAGCCTCTGAGATTCCGGAGGTTATGGCAAAGGCCTTTTATATTGCGAAATCGGGACGCCCTGGACCTGTATTGATCGATATTACCAAGAATGCACAATTCGAGAGTTTTGAATTCTCCTATCAAGCTTGTGTCGGTGTTCGAAGCTATACTGCAGTGCCTACTCCAGATGTGGCCCAAATAACAGCGGCTGCAGCTTTGATCAATGCGGCAAAAAAACCGTTCATTGTATTTGGACAAGGCGTTATTTTGGGTAAAGCAGAAGAGGAATTGAAAATGATGGTGGAGAAAACAGGAATCCCCGCTGCCTGGACCATTCTTGGACTTTCTGCAATGGACACCGATCATCCACTTAATGTGGGCATGGTGGGAATGCACGGGAATTATGGACCCAATATATTGACCAACGAATGTGACCTGCTCATCGCCATAGGAATGCGTTTTGATGATCGTGTTACCGGCAACCTGGATACCTATGCCAAACAGGCAAAAATTATTCATTTTGATATCGATCCGGCCGAAATCAACAAAAATGTAAAAGTAGATGTTGGCGTTCTAGGAAATGCCAAAGAAACCCTAGAACTACTTTTACCGATGCTTAATGCGAATAGCCATGAGGCTTGGCATAATCAATTCAAAGAAAAATATGAGGTAGAATTCGATGCGGTTATTCAGAAGGATATTGCGCCCACTAAGGAAGGACTTACGATGGGGGAGGTCATAGAAGAAATCAACAAAGCTTCGGGACATAAGGCCGTAATCGTTTCGGACGTAGGGCAGCATCAAATGATTGCTTGCCGTTATGCAAAATTTAAGCAGAGTAAAAGTAATATTACTTCTGGAGGCCTGGGAACAATGGGTTTTGCCCTACCAGCGGCAATTGGAGCCAAAATGGGAGCAGCGGATCGTGAAGTCGTCGCAATTATTGGCGATGGAGGCTATCAAATGACCATTCAGGAATTAGGCACTATTTTCCAAAATAAAACAGCAGTTAAAATTGTCGTGTTGAATAATGACCATTTGGGAATGGTACGTCAATGGCAAGAACTATTTTTTGAAAGCCGTTATGCTTCTACAGTAATGACCAATCCTGATTTTGTCAAAATTGCGGAAGGCTATCACATTAAAGCAAAGCGCGTAAAAGAACGAAAAAACTTGCGTAGCGCTGTTGCCGAAATGATGGCATCCAATGAAGCTTACTTTTTGGAAGTATGCGTGGAAAAAGAAGATAACGTATTTCCAATGATTCCTTCAGGAGCTTCGGTTTCCGATATCAGACTAAAGTAAATCATGTAAGTCAGATGGTGAACGATCAAAATCAAGGAGGAATGCCAAATGGATATTCTTCTGTTCTTGCTTTATCGGAAAAAGTGGGTTTTACAATGCCATCGGAGGTTCGAGTGGGCAGTTTGTTGCGGACATTGATTGCATCTAAACCCAATGCCCATGTACTTGAACTCGGTACGGGAACAGGTTTAAGCCTCAGCTGGATGATTGACGGTTTAGATCAAGGAGCAAGCCTGGTCAGTGTGGATAATGATCGGCAATTAAGCCACTTGGTTTCTAGAGTTTTTGGGGGTGACGAACGTGTCAATATTGTCTGTAAAGATGGATTCGAATGGATTTCAACCTATGCTGGAGAGCCTTTCGATCTTATTTTTGCGGATACTTGGCCAGGAAAATATGAAGGCCTGGAAGAAACCTTAAAACTGTTGAAAATAGGGGGTTTCTATGTAGTTGACGATATGGAACCTCAAGCAAATTGGCCAGAAGGACACCAGCGAAAAGCAAACAATTTGATTCAAGTTTTGGAACAACGTGACGATATGACAATGACAAAGATGAAATGGGCCACTGGTCTTATCATCGCAGTAAAAAATAAATGAAGACCCTCTCATAGTATGGAGAGCATTATACCAATGAAATCATGGAAAAAAAGTGGTTTACCATTTCCGTTTATTCGGAAAACAATGTAGGATTGCTCAATAGAATTTCGGGCATTTTCTTGAAAAGACATATCAATATAGAGAGCTTAAATGTGTCAAAATCAGAAATAGATCATGTCTCTAAATTTACCATAGTAGTCTGTACTACAGAAGACTGGACACGAAAAATTGTTGGACAGATCGAAAAACAAATCGAAGTGATCAAAGCCTTTTATCATACAGATGAAGAGACGATCTATCAGGAATCGGCCATATTCAAAATAGCATCAGACCTGCTTTTTGATGAGCGACAAATACAAAATATCATCAAACAAAGTCATGCGCAGATTGTCACGGTAACCCGCGAATTCTTTGTGCTGGCAAAAACAGGAAGGAAAGAGGAAATCGATGAGATGTATCATGAATTGCAACCTTATGGAATAATGCAATTTGTACGTTCCGGTAGAATAGCGGTATCCAAATCCAAAATGCAGATATCTGCATTATTGAATGAATTTCAATTAAACGAATAATACAACCATCCTTCAAGTATAAAAAGGATAAAAACTAGAATTACCCATGTCAAATTACTTTAATACACTATCATTACGTGATCAATTAACCCAATTGGGACAGTGCCGTTTTATGGAATTAAGCGAGTTTTCCGATGGTGTAACCGCTTTAAAAGGTGCCAAAATTGTAATCGTGGGCTGTGGCGCCCAAGGCCTGAATCAAGGCCTAAATATGAGGGATTCGGGCTTGGACATTTCGTATACCCTTAGAGAAGCTGCCATAAAAGAACAGCGGCAATCTTTTAAAAATGCCACCGAAAATAACTTTAAGGTAGGAACTTATGAGGAATTGATTCCGCAAGCGGATATGGTGATTAATCTAACCCCGGATAAACAGCATACCCAAGTTATCAATGCAGTCATGCCCTTGATGAAACAAGGAGCTACGTTGTCGTATTCCCATGGCTTTAATATTGTAGAGGAAGGGATGAAGATTAGAAAAGACCTTACCGTAATTATGGTAGCCCCAAAATGTCCAGGTTCCGAGGTACGGGAGGAATATAAAAGAGGTTTTGGTGTACCTACCCTGATTGCCGTTCATCCAGACAATGATCCCCAAGGGAAAGGACTCATGCATGCCAAAGCATATGCTGTAGCCACTGGAGGGCACAAAGCCGGAGTATTGCAATCTTCTTTTGTGGCCGAGGTAAAATCTGATTTAATGGGAGAACAGACCATTTTATGTGGACTATTGCAAACGGGATCCATTCTTTGTTTTGATAAGATGTTGGAGCAGGGGATAGATGCTGGCTATGCCTCAAAATTGATCCAGTATGGGTGGGAAACCATTACCGAGGGGTTGAAATATGGAGGAATTACCAATATGATGGATCGTTTGTCCAATCCTGCCAAGATCAAGGCCTTTGATCTCTCTGAGGATTTAAAGAATATTATGCGGCCCTTGTTCCAAAAACATATGGACGATATAATGAGCGGACATTTTTCAAAAACGATGATGGAAGATTGGGCCAATGACGATAAAAACCTGTTGACATGGCGTGCCGCTACTGGAGAAACAGCTTTTGAAAAAACACCGGCTGGTACTGATGAGATAGAAGAACAGGAATTTTATGATAATGGGGTGCTCATGGTAGCCATGGTCCGCGCAGGGGTAGAACTGGCTTTTGAAGCGATGACAGCATCAGGAATCATTGCTGAGTCGGCCTATTATGAATCCCTACATGAAACTCCTTTGATCGCAAATACCATCGCCAGAAAGAAGTTGTTTGAGATGAACAGGGTCATCTCGGATACTGCCGAATATGGTTGCTATCTTTTTGATCATGCCTGTAAACCCCTATTGGGAGCATTTATGGAAGGCATTCAAACAGATGTGATTGGAAAACCGTATGGCTCAGAAAAAAGTAATGGTGTAGATAATGCACGTTTAATAGCTGTAAATAAAGCGCTTAGAGAGCATCCTGTAGAAATTGTCGGGGCGAGATTGCGTGCATCCATGACCGCAATGAAACCCATTGTATAGGAGAAATAATACATCTTCTTAGAAGAGAAGACATAATATGACTTATTTTCCAGCTATTGAGGACATACATAAGGCCGCATCCACTATTCAGCAAATAACGGATGTGACGCCTTTGGCACATAACATACGATTATCAAAACACTATGAAGCAGCTATTTTTTTAAAAAGAGAAGATCTACATCGGGTACGATCGTATAAGATCAGGGGGGCTTACAACAAAATAAGTTCCCTTTCCAAAGCGGAAATGGAGCGTGGTGTAGTTTGTGCGAGTGCCGGAAATCATGCTCAGGGAGTTGCATTTGCTTGTAGCCATTTGGGAATAAAGGCCAGTATTTTCATGCCTATGGTAACTCCAAAACAGAAAGTAGAACAAACGACGATGTTTGGAGGCTCATGGGTAGACGTAGTATTGGAAGGAGACACTTTTGACGATTCTTTTGCTGCGGCCGATGCTTACTGTAAGAAAAATGATATGACCTTTATTCATCCGTTTGATGACCCTAAGATCATAGAAGGACAGGCCACAGTTGGAATAGAGCTCATTTCGCAAACCGAAAGTCCTTTGGATTATGTTTTTGTGGCTATTGGCGGAGGCGGTCTGGCATCGGGTCTCATCGCAACTTTTAAAACCCTATCTCCTCAAACCAAAATAATAGGGGTAGAGCCCCTTGGTGCTCCCTCTATGAAAACCTCCATAGCCCAAAAAAAGAACGTAACCCTAGCAAAAATCGATAAGTTTATCGATGGCGCAGCTGTAAAACGTGTAGGAGATCATACCTTTCCTATTTGCGCCCAACATTTAGATGATATGGTCACCGTTGCAGAGGGAAAAGTTTGTCAGACCATATTGGACCTTTACAATAAAGATGCTATTGTAGTAGAACCAGCAGGGGCGTTATCTATTGCGGTATTGGATTATTTTTCCCATGTTATAAAGGGGAAACGTGTGGCATGCATCGTAAGCGGGAGCAATAACGATATTGCCAGAACCGCAGAGATAAAAGAAAGAGCGCTATTATATGGAAATTTGAAACATTATTTTATTGTGCGATTTCCACAAAGGCCCGGTGCCTTAAAAGAATTTGTGGTCAACATATTGGGACCTACAGATGATATTACCCATTTTGAATATTCAAAAAAGTCGAGCCGGGAAAATGCCTCTGCCGTAGTTGGGATAGAGCTAAAGACACCAAAGAATCTAGAAGCCCTGATACATCGGATGAAAGCCAATAATTTTTATGGGGACTACCTAAATAACAAACCAGAATTATTTCAATATTTGGTATAAGAACACAACACCTATTATGAAGAACGAACTAAAAATACCGGAAGCCTTTCAGATTACGGAAACAATCGATCAAAGGAACTACTTGATCAATGGAGAATTAAGAACATGGAATGGCGAGACAAGCGCTGTACATTCTTCAATATCATCCACCATGGAATATGCGCCAACTGCTTTGGGGTCTATACCTACAATGGGAGAAACAGAGGCATTGGAGGCTTTGGACGCCGCCCTGAATGCCTATGATAAAGGCCAAGGGGTATGGCCTACATTGAAGGTGAAAGATCGTGTGGAGTGTATGGAATCTTTCGTCAAGAAGATGGAAACCAAAAGGGATGAAGTCGTTAAATTGCTCATGTGGGAAATCGGAAAATCCTTGCCGGATTCAGAAAAGGAATTTGATCGTACTGTAGAGTATATTTATGATACCATTGAAGATTATAAACAACTGGATCGCAATTCTGCCAAATTTGAGAAGCATGGGGGCGTCTATGCCCATGTACGTAGAGGACCTCTCGGTGTGGTCCTATGTTTAGGTCCTTACAATTATCCCTTAAATGAAACATTTGCGTTATTGATTCCTGCAATTATTATGGGGAATACTACCATATTTAAACCGGCGAAGCATGGAGTATTGCTTATTGCACCACTTCTGGAAGCCTTTCAAAGTAGTTTTCCCAAAGGTGTGGTCAATATTATTTTTGGTAGGGGAAGGGCCGTTGCTGCTCCCATTATGCAAACCGGAAAAGTAGATGTCTTAGCTTTAATAGGAAATAGTAAATCGGCCAATGCGCTACAAAATCAGCATCCAAAGAGCAATCGCTTGCGTTTGGTTTTAGGTTTGGAAGCCAAAAACCCGGCCATCGTTTTGCCGGATGCCGATTTGGACCTCACCATTGACGAATGTATTGCAGGGACTTTGTCTTTTAATGGTCAACGTTGTACTGCCTTAAAAGTAGTTTATGTTCACGAGGATATCCTAGAAGAATTCAATACACGTTTTGCCGCTCGTGTGGATGCTTTGCGTTTTGGGAACCCTTGGGACGAAGGTGTAAAATTGACGCCTTTACCGGAACCTGGAAAGCCTGCCTATATACAAGAGCTAATAGACGACGCTACTGCCAAAGGCGCAAAAATAATAAATACAAAGGGAGGGCAGCAAACCAACAATTTTATATGGCCTGCGGTATTGCATCCCATTACTAAAGATATGCGTGTTTATCAAGAAGAGCAATTTGGACCGGTGATACCTATAGTTTCATTTAAGGATATTGAAGAGCCTTTGGATGATATGGCGGCGTCCAATTACGGACAACAGGTGAGTCTATTTGGAAAAGATGTATATGCTTTGGCACCTTTGATCGATACCTTGGCCAATTTGGTTTGTCGCGTAAATTTAAATAGTTCTTGTCAACGTGGTCCTGATGTTTACCCTTTTACAGGGCGAAAAGATTCTGCACAATCTACCTTAAGCGTCCATGATGCGTTGCGTTCTTTTTCCATACGAACTTTTTTAGCCTTTAAGGATAACCATCTGAACAATGAAACTGTAGAACAATTATTGGAAGCTAAAGTGAGTAATTTTCTAAGTACAGATTATATTTTATAAGTAGTACTTATAGTTTTCCCGTACGAATAGCTAATAGGGTCACAAGAATAATGGCCGACATAATAAAGGAGGCCAAGGGCAGGATAAAGTAAATGACTTTTTTCATTGTATTGTAATTTTTATACAAAGAAAAAAGAGATACAAGCTTCATGCCAATAAAATGGATTCAAAAGGAAAAACAGCACTTAAAACGGAAAAAATAAACCTTTAGAGAAGTAGAAATCCCATAAAACAAGGCATTAACAAAGAAATGCACTTTGTGCCAAAATCCTTGAAAAGGAAGATGGTTTGAGGGTAAAATGTTAGCAATCTGTTTATTTTTTATCAAGAAATAAACAGATTGCCTTATATCTGGGGATGAAATTATTCGTTCATATGATTATCAAAACCTTCGTATACCAATTGTATAAAACGTTCGGTATTGATAAAGTTTCCACTCCAACGCTTCTCATAGTCTGCAAGAATATCAGATTTCATTAATTCTTCTTTACTACGTCCGGCTTTTTTGGCATCTACGATGATTTTTCGGGTGGCGATTAACATATCCCGTACCTCTGCTACATCGGCTTCTTTAGCCAAAGCTCCATGACCCGGGATGATTATGGTATTTTCGTCGGCCATTGCAATGATTTTCCCCAATACATCGATCATTCCGTCAATAGATCCGCCAGAATAGGCATCTATAAATGGAAAGCCATAACGTACAAAAGTATCTCCGGCATGGATAATATTGGCCTTTTTAAAATATACAAAGGCATCACCGTCCGTATGGGCCGCCGGACCGTGAATCATCTGGATTTCTTCATTGTTTAGGTACATTTTAAAACCTTCATCAAAAGTTATGACGGGCCAACCGGAGGCCTTCATCGCTTTAACATCCCAACCAAAAGGAGTAATGGTGTGATCTTCTTGCAGGCGTTTGCGTACATTTTCATGGGCAATAATCTGTGCTTTTTTTCCAAAAGCTTCATTGCTCCCGGCATGATCAAAATGCCAATGGGTATTAAAGACATATTTAATGGGCCTGTTTGTGATTTTCGCTACGGCCTTTTCGATCTTTTCGCCCAATTCCCGATACTGATCATCGATCATAAAGACCCCTTCAGGACCAATTAATAGCCCAATATTGCCCCCTGCACCTTGCATGAGGTAAATACTGTCTTTTATCTTGGTGTGTTTCATTTGAACATTATCAAAATTCTGAGCATTTACAGTAGCGATAATGCCCGTAGCAAGGGATAATAGAAGAAAAATACGTTTCATAGTGATCTAGATTTTAGCGCTATTTTTTGCAATAGTAAGAAAAAGATATTTAATGTATGAAGTACTTTCCCCCGAAGAAGCAGCTTTCTTAGCCCCATTTTAGGGTACATACATCAAATATACTAGTCACCGCATCATGTGTTATATGATTTTTTTTAAGGGCACTATAATTTAGTGGTCTCATTTAAACACGAAATACCATGCGCAATATTTTTTTATCATTTTTTACTATCATATCACTTCAACTCTTTTTCATAGGATGCTCTGGCGGAGATCAGGTCACCGTAACTCGTGTAGAACGATCTGAAGAAATGGAAGACCCACAACCAGAACCTATGCCAGAACCTACTGGAGAACCAGGTGTTTTCAGGGATTTAACCTCAATGCAATTGGTTGCAGAGATGCCCACAGGCTGGAATTTGGGAAATTCCCTTGATGTACCAGGTGATGATGAAACTGCTTGGGGAAACCCTATTACTTCCAGGGAAATGATCGATAAAGTCCGGGAAAGAGGCTTTGGTACGCTGCGTGTTCCAGTAACCTGGGGATCTCATACGGGGAACCCTCCTGAATATACTATAGAAACCACATGGATGGATCATGTGGAAGAGATTGTAAATTATGGCTTGGACAATGACATGTACGTAATTTTGAATATACATCACGATAATGAATGGACGGTACCAACTCCAGAAAATGCAAGTACCGTACGAGACAGATTGGGAAAAGTTTGGACTCAAATAGCCAATCGTTTTAGGAATTATAGTGATTTTTTGCTTTTTGAAGTTCTGAACGAACCCCGACATGAAGGAACACCCCAGGAATGGAATGGAGGTACGGCAGAGGAAAGAGTAGTGCTGAACCAATACCTTAAAACAGCATTGGATGCTATCCGTGCCACAGGAGGAAACAATGAAAAGCGTCATATTATGATTCCTACCTATGCTGCAAGTACCCATCCCAATGCCATGAATGATTTGGTCATTCCCAATAACGACCAAAGAACTATTGTATCTGTCCATACCTATTTTCCCTTTCAATATGCTCTTTTAGGAGAAGACCGGGATTGGGGGACCGATGCAGATCGGCAGGCTTTGGATGCGGAGTTGGATAGGGTACGGGATAAATTCATTGCGAATGGTATCCCGGTGATTATGGGAGAATTTGGCAGCGTAACCTCAGTGAACGATCGGTTGGAACATGCCACCTATTATGCCAATGGTGCCGTATCCCGTGGCATGCTGCCTATTTGGTGGGATGATGGAGGAAACTTCAGAATTTTTAATAGAAGGACACTAACTTGGATAAGCCCGGATATTGCCGATGCCGTAATCAATGCCAAAAATTAAATTGCTATAGATTTTTTAAAAGAATTGATCCAATAAAAAAAGCTGCAAAAATGCTCGATTTTTGCAGCTTTATTGAGTATTAAAAATTGGGGTTAAATATGTGCGGCCAACCAATCGCCGACCTCTTTAGTGCCGTAGGCTTTACTGCCATTGGCCAAATCTTCGGTAACCATGCCTTCGGCAAGGGATTTATGAACTACATTTCTGATCGCCTCGGCCTCTTCCGAAAGTCCCTGATCTTCAAAGAGCATTGCAGCCGATAATACCGTAGCCAATGGATTGGCTATATTTTTTCCAGCAGCCTGTGGGTATGACCCATGTATGGGTTCATACAGGGCATTATGCGTGCCAACGGAAGCAGAGGGCATCAAGCCCATAGACCCGGATATTACCGAAGCCTCATCGGTTAGAATATCTCCAAAAAGATTTTCTGTGATCAATACGTCATATTCGTTTGGCCATTGTACCAAACGCATGGCAACGGCATCAACGAACTCATAGGAAACCACTACTTCCGGATACTCTTTTTCCATAGCTTGCACGGTCTCTCTCCATAAACGGGAAGATTCCAACACATTGGCTTTATCCACACAACATAACTTTTTGGAACGCTTCATGGCCAGTTCAAAACCTTTTTTTGCAATGCGTTGAACTTCTTTCTTGGTGTATGTACAGGTGTCATAGGCTGTATTTCCATTATCTTCCCGTCCTCTTTTTCCAAAATAGATGCCTCCGGTCAGTTCCCGCAGAAATACCAGATCCGTTCCTTCAATACGTTCCCTTTTTAAGGGAGATTTATCAATGAGGGAAGGGAAAGTGAAGGTAGGACGAACATTGGCAAAAAGCCCTAATTTCTGCCGCATTTTTAGGAGGCCTTGCTCTGGCCTTATTTTTGCGGAAGGGTCATTATCAAACCTTGGATGCCCTATGGCTCCAAAAAGCACCGCATCCGCTTCCACACAGGTTTGGTGCGTCTCTTCGGGATAAGGGTCACCCACAGCATCAATGGCCGCCGCTCCGGTAATCGCAGGGCTCCATTGAATCTCATGATTGAATTTATGGGCAACGGCATTGGACACTTTTACCGCCTGATCAATTACTTCTGGACCTATTCCATCTCCGGCCAAGAGGGCAATATTTAATTTCATATGCTTGTATTCTATGTTCAGTTAATAGTTTGTTGTTTTGCTCCTTCTGTACAATAGCAGTTTTACGTTAAATGATGTTCAGCATTTTCTCCGTAGCTTTTATTGCCGATACCGTTTGATCCGCATCGAGACCTCGGGTCACAAAATCCTTATTTTCCTTTTGCCAAGTGATGATGGTTTCGCATAAGGCGTCCGAATCGCTTCCAGGAGGTATTCGCACGGCATAATCGATCAAATGGGGCAATTGTATGTTTTTTTTATGATATACTTTGCGAATGGCATTCATGAAAGCATCGAATTGTCCATCGCCCTGAGCGTTTTCTTCAAAGGCTTCTCCATGGATTTCAACAGCCACGGTGGTCGAAGGCTTTAGCCCTTTGGAGTGTGTTAGCACATAGGATTTTACAAGAACTTTCTCTTCGTGATCACTACCAAGAACATCGGAGATAATAAAGGGAAGGTCTTCTTTGGTCACTTTTTCTTTTCGATCCCCCAATGCAATGATCCGTTGGGTAACCTTACCGAGCTCTTCATCATTTAAGGTAAGCCCCAATTCCTGTAAATTCTTTTGAATATTGGCTTTTCCGGAGGTTTTTCCAAGGGCATATACTCTTTTTCTACCAAAACGTTCTGGGAGCAAGTCGTTAAAGTATAAATTCTTCTTACTATCTCCATCGGCATGTATACCAGCAGTTTGTGTAAATACATTATCCCCTACAACAGGTTTATTGGCAGGAATGCCAAAGCCGGTGAAGGCCGATACTAATTTGCTCACGCGATGTAAAGCGGGTTCGCATACCCCTATTTTTAATTGAGGCATAAAATCATTCACAACCGCTACAACACTAGCCAAGGGAGCATTGCCGGCACGCTCTCCCATACCGTTTACCGTAAGGTGCAATCCATGACAGCCTCCCTTTAGGGCTTCCATCACATTGGCAACACTGAGGTCGTAGTCATTATGTCCATGAAAATCAAAATGTATATGGGGATAGCGCGCTACTATTTTGGAAATATAGGCATAGGTTTCCGTATGCGTAAGCACCCCTAGGGTGTCTGGGAGTAATACGCGTTTAATGGGTTGTTGGGTCAAAAAATCCAGATACTGGAATACATAGTCTTCGGAATTGCGCATACCATTGCTCCAGTCCTCCAAATACACATTCGTAGCAATACCTTGTTCTTCGGCAGCGTGAATGCTAGCCGCTATCTGGGAAAAATGTTCTTCGGGACTTTTCTTCAATTGATAGGTCAAATGATTCAAGGAACCTTTGGTAAGCAAATTCTGAACTTTTGCTCCCGCATTTAACATCCAATCAATAGAAGTTCCTCCATCTACAAAGGTGAGTACTTCTACACGATCAATATATCCGTGAGCCGTTGCCCATTCGGTTATTTGTTGAACCGCTTTTAGTTCTCCTTCGGACACTCTTGCAGAGGCAACTTCAATACGGTCCACTTTCAATTCTTCCAATAAAAGCTTAGCTAAAGTCAACTTTTCGGAAACTGAAAAAGACACGCCCGAGGTCTGTTCCCCATCTCGGAGTGTAGTATCCATAATTTCAATGGTCCTTTTTTCCATCTTGGCTCAAATATTGTTCTTCGGAAGGGCTTATTTTACATAAGAATACGTTAGGGCATCCTAGATTATAATGGGGTATTTTGAGCAAAAGCCCGAATATCTTCCTTAATGTTCAACAGATAATCAATATCGTCATACCCATTACTCATATTACCCTTTTTATAGGCATTGATATCAAAAGATTCTTGTGCTCCGGTACGAAGTATGGTAATGGTTTGTGCTGGAAGGCTGACCTCTATCTCTGTTTTTGGATCTTCCTCCACTGCACTGAAAATTTGATCTAAAAAGCTGGGACTTACTTGTACGGGCAATACCCCAATATTGAGGCAATTGTTTCTGAAAATATCTGCAAAAAAACTAGATACTACACAACGGAATCCGTAATCGTATACCGCCCAAGCGGCATGTTCCCTGGAAGAACCCGATCCAAAGTTTTTTCCTCCCACCAATATTTTTCCACTGTATTTCGGATTGTTCAGTGGGAATGCTTCTTTGGGGTTTCCTTCAGGATCAAAACGCCAGTCCCGAAATAAGTTATCGCCAAATCCTTTGCGTTCTGTTGCCTTTAAAAAACGTGCAGGGATGATCTGATCGGTATCTACATTCTCTATAGGTAGCGGTACCGCTGTTGTTGTTAATATATTGAATTTATCGTATGCCATTTTATTTACTTTTTAATGCGTACTACGCCATTTCTATTTCCATAAGGGTTCTGGGGTCCGTTACTTTGCCCGTAACCGCGGCCGCAGCCGCAACCAAAGGACTAGCTAATAGCGTACGGGAACCAGGGCCTTGCCTTCCTTCAAAATTCCGGTTTGAAGTACTCACTGCATATTTTCCAGCCGGAATCTTATCTTCATTCATGGCAAGACAAGCCGAGCATCCGGGTTCTCTCAATTCAAAACCCGCTTGGGTCAAAATGTCCAAAATGCCTTCTTCTTTTATGGCGGTTTCTACCTGATGAGATCCAGGGACCAACCAAGCCGTAACATGATCTGCTTTTTTACGGCCTTCTACTATGGAAGCAAAAGCCCTAAAATCTTCAATTCTTCCATTGGTACAACTCCCAAGGAATACAAAATCTATTTTTTTGCCCAACATCGCGTCCCCTTCATTAAAGGCCATATATTGAAGGGATTTTTTATAACTGGACACCCCACCTTCCAATGTTTCCGCCGTAGGAATGGCATTTGAAATTCCCATACCCATTCCTGGATTTGTCCCATAGGTAATCATAGGTTCAATGGCACTTCCGTTAAAAGTCAGTTCTTTGTCAAACACAGCACCCTCATCGGTATACAGGGTGTCCCAATAGGCCTTCGCTTTATTCCAGGCTTCTCCTTTGGGCGTAAATTCCCTTCCTTGTATATATTCGAAGGTTTTTTCGTCCGGAGCGATCATTCCTCCACGCGCTCCCATTTCTATGCTCAAATTACAGACGGTCATCCTACCTTCCATGGTCATATTACGGAAAACCTCTCCGGCATACTCTACAAAATAGCCCGTAGCTCCGGAGGTAGATAGTTGGGATATGATAAATAATGCCACATCTTTGGGGGTTACCCCTTTGCTGAGCTTCCCATTGATATTGATGCGCATTTTCTTGGGCTTTGGTTGCATGATGCATTGTGTTGCCAATACCATTTCAACCTCAGAAGTACCTATGCCAAAGGCAATGGCACCAAAGGCGCCATGTGTGGAAGTATGGGAATCGCCACATACAATTGTGGCTCCAGGTTGTGTAATTCCATATTCTGGACCTACGACATGCACAATTCCATTTTTTTCATGGCCCAATCCCCAATAGGAAATGCCATGGGCAGCGGCATTTTCTTCCAATGCTTTTAATTGATTGGCCGATAAAGGATCTTTAACCGGTAAATGCTGATTGATCGTGGGCGTATTGTGATCTGCCGTAGCAAAGGTTCTCTCGGCGTACATTACACCAATTTTACGTTGTTTTAATCCTAAAAAAGCGACAGGACTAGTTACTTCATGTACCATATGACGATCGATGAAAAGAACATCTGGACCATCTTTAATCTGGTGTACCACATGAGAATCCCAAACTTTATCAAATAGTGTCTTTTTCATTTTATATTCTTAAAGAATTAGATTGATTCTATCTTAATTACGGACCCTCTTGAGCATTTGATGAACGGAGGGACCAAAATAAGACGTAAAGCTAAAAAATAGCCCAAAACTGGATGTACCAACCATGCCAAGATTACGATGTCCAAACCTTGTATATGGCCAAAATAGTTTAACATGTAAACCATGGACTTTAACATAACAGTAACTGTTAAAGGGTAGCGGTATGGCTACTTTTGCAAAATAGCGAAGATGAGGACATTTTTTATACACTTTTGACTCTCATGTTCATTAACGATTTCACAATAACTAAAAACTTAAATTTGTCATGAAGAACATCGACTTTAAAGCAGGTACAGGTCTTGCTTTTTTATTTCTTTTATTTTTAACATCAACCCTATCTGCCCAGTTAACATTGCCGGCAACAAGTCCTGAAGCAGAAGTCACCCAGAGAGTGGGTATAACCGATATTACCATCCATTACAACAGACCTTATGTACGAGGAAGAAAAGTATGGGGAGGCATTGTACAGTATGGATTCAATGATCCTGGTTTTGGAACTTCCAAATCTGCACCTTGGAGGTCTGGAGCAGATTACAACACCACTATAGAGTTTACGCATGACGTAAAAATTGAAGGAAATGAGGTTAAGGCTGGAAAGTATGCCTTATTTTTTGCTCCTGAAGAGAATGGGGATGTTACTGGGGTTCTTTCCAGCAACACTACTTCTTGGGGAAGTTTCTTTTATGATGAAAAGGAAGATGTATTGCGCTTTAAGGTAAAATCAAAGGATTTGGAAACTTCAACAGAGATGTTGACCTATGAATTCAATACCGCAGATGCGACTAGTACTGTTGCTTCCTTGGTATGGGAAAAGAAAGAGATTCCATTTAAAATAGAAGTGGATGTTCAGAATATTGTTTTGGAAGGCATTAGCAATGATTTGCGAAACCCTACAGGATTTCAGCAATCTACTTGGGATCAAGCGGCCAACTACGCATTCAATGCAGGAAAATTGGATAAAGCTTTGGAATGGGTAAACAGTTCTATTGAAGGGCAATTTTTTAGCAAGGAGACTTTTGGAAACCTGTCCTTAAAATCACGCATTTTAGCCCAACAAGGAAAAACAGCTGAAGCAGATGCTTTAATGGAAAAGGCAATTCCTATGGGAACTTCTAGAGAAGTATATGGAATAGGAGCACAGTTGCTTGCAGCTGGTGATGCGGATAAAGCATTAAAAGTAATGAAAGCCAACGTTAAAAATAGTAAAGGGGCGTTTCCAAGTAATTTTGGATTGGCTAGAGCCTATTCCGCAAAAAAGGACTATAAAAACGCGATTAAATCCATTACGAAGGCCATTAAAGTAGCGCCGGCTAACTTTAAGCCAAGGTTAGAGGCCAATTTAGCACGTTTAAAGAAAGGTGAGGATATCAATACTCCTGCAAGCTAAGCGATAGCTACCTTCATCAGTATATGAAAAGCCTTGACAATATTTTGTCAAGGTTTTTTTGTAAAAACCAACTAGGAATATTACTTCCTAATAATGACAAACTTCTCCTTTCCCAAAGGTTTGTATAAAAAGTATTGATAACCATATTTTTTTCCGTTGGCCCGGGCGACCAAAGGAGACAACTTTTTCCCTTCGGGAGATATTCTATTTAATAGTACCAAACGTCCATTGGCATATAGATTAAGGTTAAGGTTTTCTTCCAAGGGGAGCATATTTCCTTCACACTTTGTTCTCAGGCCATTGATTCTTTCCTCCGACCGATACCAAGCTTGATCCTCATCATACGTAGCGATAATGATTTCGCTATCCTTTTGATTTCCCATTTCCAAGAATTGATCTATTTTTCCTAAATTCAGTAGATTTCGAAGTTCTTGATAAAATGCGACCACCTCTTTCTTTAATTCTTTTTCATCCATTTTGGAAAGATCTTGGGCATTGCTCCATCCTTCCAACTCAAAGGGCAGATCTTTGACTTCGATCGGAAAAACCTGCTCCCAAAAGGGAACAGCTTGTGGAGGTGGTACAACTTCCAATTCACTGTTGATATAATCGATTTCTCCATCATATCCCAAAGGTTTGTCTTTGTTTTTTATAAAGTCAATAAAGAAAATGTTCCATTTGGAATCTTTGGAACTGTAGACATGCCTTGGCTGTAAAAGTCCATCCTCAGCATCGGGCCTAGGCAAGTATTTTATTTTTAATTCATGATTCCCATTTTCTAACAAATAGGGGTTGAGTTCAATAGTCGTATTCATGCCACTTTCATGGAAACTTGAGATGGGAATATCGTCCAAAAATAGTTCATATGGGGTTTTGGCATTGATATGAACCGCATAGGTAATCTGCTTTTCTTTAGGGGCTATGCTAATTTCCATCATTTCTTCTGTTACTTTTTTTTTATTGTTTTGGGCACAACTCAGGTGCAGTGTTAGTATGAAAAGAAGTCCTATTTTCTTCATTATCCCAAAATATTGATTTTCCATGCTGGTGCGGCATCCAGGATTTTTTTCACCGCTGTAGGTCTACCCGAAGGTGCTTCTGAAGTATCTTCTTCAATAGAGGATTCATCGCGCCTCGCTGCTAATTTCACCCATATTTTCGCATCTAAACCATCAAATTTAAACATGCCTTCACTCTTGTTGGTATTCTTTTCATGTATGATATTGACATGCATTTTGGCCTCTCCACGCACTGCAGCAGAAGCTTCTCCGCCACCAACGCCCTGTATATTGACTTCTAAGTTGACCCCTGCTTCCAACCAAAGTTTAATGTCGATTCGGGAGGCAAGATCACCTCCTCCCCAGCCATCTATAGAGTGATATTCCAAGGCATCTACGGAGAGGTTAAATTGTACTTCAGCGGCAATGTATAGGTAGTAATCAATATGAACGGCACCCAAAGTGAGGTAATTGACACGTTTTACCACTTGACTGATTCTATGCATGGCTTGTCCTATGGGGCCAATGAATTGGGCAAAGTAAAGAAGGTCTACCTTACCTGTAACTCCAAATAATGGACTGGCGGCCAGTTTTACGCTATAATACTTTCCAACACTTCCTTTTTGCGTCTCACTATAAGCATATTTTCCATGAATCCCTCCACTTAAGGAAGGTCGGGATACTTCTATTCTAAAAGGAAAACCTTTACTTTTACGCTGACTGTATCGCCTACTCATTGATCTTGCAACATCCCCGGAAGAAGTTCTGGCCGTCCCGGAAGCTATACTAGCTTCTTTTTCTTCGGTTTCATCAGAAAAAGTCAGTTTTTTGTATAAATCATAGGCTTTAAGGATAAAGTTTATCGCATTGATCAAAGGAAAACCGTCTGCGAACTTTAGCTCTTCTTTAATTCCGTTTTGACTAAACCCAGCTTCAAATTCAAACTTGTATTCCCATTTTCTAGCGTTTGCACGGTCGGTTCTCAAGGCTCCGGCATTTCTCTGATTTTGATTTTTCCTTGTGGTAAAAACACGATACCCATAATTAGGTGTTTGCCTTACATGCACAGGGTTTTTGGCATTGTATTTAAAATTTACCCACCATTCAAAATCCGGGAATACGTGCAAACGAACGACTTGATGTGGGTAACGACAGGTTTGTACAGGAATAAAATAAGGTTGGGCATGTTCATCCTTCATAATGAAATAGCGTACAGCCCAGGCAATATCATAATTGCTGGTCCTTAAGTTGGCCGCTCCCGAAATCGTATTGGCAGCGGTACCCAACCACAATTGCGCTCTGGATTCGTAGTTTCTATTATAACGATACTTCGTTGAAAGCGTAAGGGTGTTATTTTCAAT
The DNA here is from genome assembly GCF_043678055.1 of Spongiimicrobium salis. Lineage (NCBI taxonomy): Bacteria > Pseudomonadati > Bacteroidota > Flavobacteriia > Flavobacteriales > Flavobacteriaceae > Spongiimicrobium > Spongiimicrobium salis. Next base: position 736,203 of record NZ_JBHEQA010000002.1, on the reverse strand, counting down.
TTTTACATCCTCCTTGGTTATGGACTGGGCAATTAACATGGCTTCATCTATGACAAAAACATCTTCGGAAGATTCATGCTTCGTTCCACCAATGGAAAGACACTCCACGGGCTCACTGCTGCCGGCATGGGTCAATTCCTTCAAGGTGATAATAACATCTGTTTTTTTGGTATCCCCGGCAATTACCCCAAATATTCTTTCCGTATTATCCTCTACCTCTCCGGATTCTTTTTCTTCTAGAACCGTGAAGACCTCTTTTTCCTTTTCATTTACCGTAATGCTGGTATATTTACATGCATAATTATTGGGAATACACTCATGGTTGGTATCCAAAATGCTAGCCATTTGTTCGCCAACCTTTTCTTGGCGTTCCATTTGTATTTCTTCTCCTGTATTATAAAGGACTTTAAAGGTGTTGGTAGATTTTTCAGTGGGAAGTAGGGTTTGTTCATACTCCTTGTTCTCGTTGAAAATTTGACTTGTATTGAATGCTCCTATTAAACTAAGCCTTCTTGATCTGTAATGTCTTATGAGTACTTCTTCATCGTTTGGCGCCTTGATTTCGGTATATCCCTCCCTTGAAGCGAAAGGGGAATAGGGCCTATTGGGAAAACCTTCACCAACAAGACTTGCATTTTTATTCTCAAAGAGTACAGGTGTAATTTCGGCATAGTATTCTTCTACTTCTTTGGGTTCATGGCCTATGGTCTTTCGCCATTCCTCGGAAATTAATATGGATATTTTAGTTACTCCCAGATAACCCTCTACACCTGCCGCTTCCTGTTCAAACTTAAGTTCTTCCCCAACGGCCTCTCCGGTTTTCTTGGAAAAGATGACCACTTTGAACACCCCATAATTATGATAAGGAAGTCTTGGATCGGGAAGTTTATAGGTTTTAAGAAATAAATTGATGGTTTTTCCATATTGCGTAATCGCTACATACTGCTTCTCCGTATTAGAGAAATTACAGAAACCTTTATCGGTAAAACATGCATCCTTGAGGGTAGGGGAGTCCACGAAAGTAAAATATACTCCTTTTGGAATGGCTGCATCCGGCATTTCAGGATAATGAATAAAGGCTTCCAACCAATAAAGTTTACCTACTTGATCTTCATTGTCACTGGTAATCAATACAGTGGGGCTATCTGCATAATCCGTTGTTGTTTCCCCAAGTATTTCCAATGGTAAATCGCGATTTCCCGTCCAGCCTTTTAAATCCCATTCTCCGGTATGTTCATCTTGAACGGCCCATATCCATTTTGCTTTGTGCCGTATTTCATTAGTAGCATTGAAACTTCTTAAGTACACATCAATCCCCATATGGGCCTTATGTCCCAGTTTTATCTTAAGCAGTTTATGTGTGCCATTTTCAATGGCCACATCCTCCTCAAGACTTACACCATCGGATTCATTGATAAGATATAATGTTTCTATTCCAATTTTCATTGAATGTACTTTACTGATCTTTTACGGTTATCCCTTCAAAAGGATCATTACTACTTAGTTCTTCTATATTCACAAGGGGATTCATCTCATGTTGCACATTTTCATCCTCTTCCTGGAAATTGGATTCTTGTGGAGACCCCATTTGACCATTGGTCATAAATTCTACTACGGGACTACCGGCAATAGCACATACGCCTTTGCTCTCTTCCGTTAAAATCATTCCACCGTTCCCCAATTCTACTTTTTCATAGAATCCATCCCATTTTACGATATTGGGAACACAAGGTAAATAACTACTACCAGAAGGTTGAAGCTTACATTGTCCAAAGGTGCCTGCTTCGAATGGGATGGCCAAATCCATCGTATTTCCTACAAGTTTATCACTTCCACCACTATCATTGATATAGTATTTTTTATGGCTCAACACCTTAAATTTATCAGGAGCAAATCCCTGCTTGCATTGGCACATGGCTCCTTGGCATACCAAAAATTTTTCACTGCTCATGAGGATTATCTTTTAAGGGTTTATGGGCTTGGATAAGACTATTTTTTATGAGTTTGTTTCTTTCCGGTAAATAATAGGCTTGAAATTCAAATGACCTTCCCTGATTATTGGGGAGCACAATGCTACTTTTAGCATGGATCGATCGTATAACTCTTGTATCGGTATCCAATTCATATTTTGCCGTCATTTGCCCTTCTGTTTTTTTGGATTGTTCTTTTCCTATAAATATCGGTTCATCCAAACGATGGATAAAGTCTTTTTGGGTGCGTTGATCCGTTAATTCTCCTTCCTGTAATACCGTTATCGTATTAAAAGATGAATATTGGGGATTCACCTTTTGTTGCACGCTATAGGCAACCCCTTTGCAAAAAGGAATCATGGGAATATTCATCGTGCTATTTTTTGAATTCGAAAGGACGTTATAACGTCCATAGATCGGCGCGAAAAAGAATGACAAGAAAATGTTTTGCTCAATAGCCTTGACATAGGAGGAAGGTTCCTTTAAGGTATCCCATGCTTTGGCAAAATAATTGTCGACCACTACACTTTTCTGTGTCATGCTTGTTTTCTTTCTGAGCATTTTTAATTGCTTTATTGCAAAATGCCTACTCTTTATTATTTTTTCGGCCTCATTTCCCGATACCTCTATTTGTAGCGGATATAGAACTTGCCCACATTCATAGGCCAGTTTTTCTGCAACACCACTTGGTTTTTTTCTATTGATAAACACATTTCGCCTATCAAACTGAAAGAGCCAATTTTTAGTGGCATTATCCTTTTTTACCAGCACTTCTATTTCAAACCGAATATGTTGTTGCTCCTTTCCATCCTGATCAAAAACTATGGTAACCCCATAAACTCGTCTAAGATCATGAGGGTTAAGAATTAGGTTATGATCAAGTTGAAATACAGCAGTATCCTTCAATGGGTATAGCGTTAAAATAGTTTTACCTTCTCGTTACTCTGTATATCCACGGATTTTTGAGAAAAGAGCGTCATATTTTTGGAAGTACTGTTTACTACAATTTCTTCCGCTGTATTTTCATGTGCCTTGGATTGTATTCTTGTTTGTTGTTCTATAATTTCATTCTTGTTTTTTGCCTGGGTATTATGATTTTCACCTGCTGTCTGACTCACACTTTTCCCTGCATCGGCCATAATATCCTCAACGGCTTCAAGTTGTATGTTTTTAGCAGAGAGTTTTATGGTTTCTACGGCATTGATCGTGACATTATTGTTCGCATTGATGGTAATGTCATTGTTTAGGGTGTCTATATGGAACAGATTCTCATTTTTATCTTTTATCGTGATCATTTCCCCTCCATCGGTATCTTTTAGTTCAATTATATGGCCACTTCGGGTTTTTATAGCCTTTATATTGTTATCCGGGTCCGAAAAGGAACTATTGGCATTTTTATTATAACCCGCACTAAGCACATAAGGTTTTTCAGGGTCGTTTTCCTCAAAGCCTACCAATACTTCCTCCGTTAGTTCAGGAATAAAATAGAAGCCCTTATCTGCACCAGCGTAGGGAGTTGCCATTTTAATCCATGGCGTGGAAGTTCCCATAGCCTGCTGCCAGCCAAATTGAACTTTGATTCGACCGAGCCCTTCGGGATCCGCATTATCCAATACGATACCTCTTTGGGCGCCAACTTTAGGGATATTGAATATATTACTATATGGTGGATGCTCCGTTCCTTCGGGCACTCCTTGAAAATCATTGGAATAATGCCCGCTATGATCAAAGCGATGGGAGACTTTGGTAATGATATAAGATCCAAAAGGGTCTTTTCGCGTAGGATCACTAAAATTGAGTCCTTCTACAGCCAAAGTATCCCCAACTCTCAAAGATGTCAATTCAGAGGAGCCCGAAGCAATGACCATTCCAGAAGCTTTCCCGTTATTATTTACTTTAGCGGCACGATCTACTCCGCCTTGGCCACTGTATTCTCCTTGATCATGCATCCAATGATAATTTCCTTTCTTGGAAAAAATAGTATTGGATTCTCCCTTAACAGCATTGAGATAGGGATGTGACCCACTAGGCTGAAAAGCAGCGGATTCTGCTTCAAAGGAAGTATTATTGACCCAGTCATGGCCCATGATACCAAATACTTGTTCCTGTAATTTAGTGGACAAATTAAAGGCTTGTATATTCTCTCCATAAACCCCATTTACTTGCTTATTTCCACTATGCCCTATACATAAGTCCTTTCCATTGTCATACATCCAAATGCCGTAACGAGCACACATACGCTGCAAAAAAGCAAAATCACTTTCATTATATTGTACCGTATAAGGCAATTTTATATCAGCTTCACTGCCTATGGCCGTTTTTAACAGACTCGCATTATGGTCTTTAAAGGTATCTGTTGCTACTTGACTAAAGGAAGTTCCTTCCTCGTAACTAAAGCATTGTGTGGATTTTGCCAACAAAATACTTGATCCATATCCCGAAAGCACGATAATTCCCGAGGCGTTATTTCCTTTTTGAAGGTCTACAGAAGTGATGATTCCGGTAAATTCAAGAGCGTTTCCGTCTACACCTATAGATATTTTCTTACCGACAAATTTCATGGAGTTGTCCATTAAAGAACCTCCAAAACCTTCTGTTGCACTTGTTTGAAAAACAACACGAAATGAGTTGTGCGCACCTATAGCTTGATCAATTGCTATACTATAACCTGATTTTGGTAAAAAATCGGTTCCATCAATAAAAATAGTGGTCGTGACAATTTTAGGCATAAAGCTATCTATTTTAAATATTTAAAGTAAACACAAATGGCCAAGAACGCAAATAATTGCGCATAATTTCGTTAAAAAACAGCCTTTTACTACATTTAAAATCGAAGGAAGCCATTCTAGCTGGCACGAAGATTTGTTTATGGATACAAATAAGGCATTGGCCCATTGTTACCAGAATTCCAGTATATGCAAGTTTTAGATGGGTTGATGCAATATAGCGTTACCGCATTTTGCTTTACACATAAAAAATACGGAAAGGTAAAACATTGGCTGATTTAGCTTTTAGCCCTATCAATACTTCCTTTTTTAAATGATCCCAATCCGCTTCATCATATTTGGCCGCTGCATTTTTATGAACATAAATATCTGTCGTTGGGGTATAGCCCACTCCATGCTCTAGGGCAACCATTGTCCCTCTTTCAATGACCACTTTTGTAATACTATTTTTGTAAATATTATAGCAATACTGAATGATATCTTGTCGGGTGACAATTCTTCCTTTGGACAGTACGTGTTCCCTATATGCATAGATTTTCTCGCTAGGGGCTGGTTCATCTTTCCCACCCGTAGTACCGGTAATCAACGCAATGGAATTGGGGACGAAGGCTGTTCCGGTATATTGGTGAAGCCGCACATAAGGATTTATTTTATTGGCACGTTTACCCGCTGTAGTCCAGTAGGAAGCAAATACGGTTTCATCTTTATTTTTATCAATACTGTTCTTGTTAATGATCAAATAGGGAATCTTATTTTTGGTAAAATCCTGTAGTTCAATTTGTTGTTCTATCCTGGAAATGATTTGTTTTAAATCTTTTAAATTGGAGTTGATGAAATCGTCATTGATCGCAGAAAAAGCAACGCCATCCTCTTTTAAAAGGTCTAGCGTGTAGTTTAAGAGTTCTGAAGCATCGCGTTCATCAAAACGGGAAACTCCGCCATACCTCAGATAAGCCTGCGCTTTATTTTGATCATTTTTGTCACGATCTTGAACGTAGTAGTAGTTGCCGCTATCACCCTCCACCTTCTGCACATCAAAGAAAAAATCATCACCTACATCTAGCGGTAAGATATTAAAATAGGGTTGTAGCCTTCTATTGATGTGAAAGGGTCTTTTGTTCAAGACAGGAAAGGCATTGATGTGACAATGCAAATTTTCCAACATTTGCGAGGAGACTACTGTAGAGAAGGATATCTTGATCCAAATAAGTTCGTCCTGAAATACGTCTAAGGATTTTGCGGACAGAAAATCGGCAAAATTTTCAGGATATTTTTTTTGATGTTCAGCAACTGGAATTTTACTATCAATGGTATAAAAATGGTCTTCATAGAATTCTTTGATATAATTTTGATAGAATTTTCCTTTGCTCTGGATAGATTCATTGATATAAGCACTAATATCGTCTTTATGGGCATTCTTTTCATGGTATCCCTTTACAATACGAAGTTTTTCATTATTTAAGGTCCAATGTGAAATTCCCAAATGATGGGTCAATAGCTCTTTTTGAGAAAAATTCAATAGATCAAAATAGCATAGCAACTGTTCTAAATAGGCGATTTCCTTTCCCGTTTGAATTCCTAAGTACATACAAGAATTCTCTGGATTTCCCATAAAATCCCCGGCCGTGAATAGGGGAGAGGGCCTGTGGTCTTTATAGGAAACTATCTTATCTGGATATGCAATATAGCGCAATTGACAATCATTGAGCTTAAAGCTTCCGGCTGGGCAAAAGAAAAAATCCTCAAAATCGCTTTTTCCATGTTCACGAAAAAGAGGCATACGCTTGCGATGATAGAAAAGGGATCGTTCATTGATATCGATCTGATCTTCCGTAGGAACAGCATGTAAAATGGCATGGGCAGGCTGTGCAGCAACCGATACTTCAGGGGTTAGTAAGTCTACAAGACGTTCTGTAATTCGCGTTCTGCTCGATTTTATACTATCAGAGACGCGTTCAAACTCATGTGCGCAGGCATCAAAAAGAATACTTACAATGGGGTCAAAGGAATATTCTATTTCCATTTCGTCCATACCCCAGGTCTCGGCGGCTCTTCGAATCAGTCGTTCTTTTATTTCTTCTTTTGTTAGGCTTTTCATGCGCCAGAATTTATTTATAGGATAATGGGGCTAAATAGTAATCTCCAACAAAACTATAGGGTTCGTCGGTTTTGACAATGGTGCCCCGGATATGAATATTCAAATATTTTTTTAAGCGCACGGCCTTGGATTTTCCAGAAACGCGCTCCCTTAAATCGATGGCTAAATCAACCTTGGTCAAACGTTTTTCATAGACCTGTATTTGCTGGATCAATGACTTTTTTATGCGCTCTTTTAATACATTGGCATTAATCAAAAGATCAAAATCGGATTCCCAAATTTCACTGCCAAAATTATCATCAAAACTATACTCCTCAAAATAGGTGGTGATAATAATACTGATAAACTGCGAAATAGATTCTTGTAAACTAATTTTTTTGAGCTCTTTCTTTTCAAAAAAACGTTTAAAATCCAATGGCGCTTTATAGTAGGGTTTGGTCATTTGAATCGTATTTAAGGAATAAGGTTAAAAACAACTTCGTTATTCTTCAAGTGCACTTTTACTGTTTGTGGGGCTTTAATTTCTCCAGAAATAATCATTTTGGATAAAGGGCGTTTTAATCTATTTCGAATTACTGCTTTTAGGGGACGTACACCATAGGTGGGAGAAAAACCTTCCAAGGATAAATGGGTTTTCGTTGCATCATCTATCTCTAAAGTAATGCCCAAACGACTTGTTAAAGTCAACAGTTCTTTCTTTAAGTGCAAATTGAAGATCTGAGGTGCGATTTCCTTTGAAATAGGAGCAAAAGGAATAATTTCGGTTATTCTTCCTAAAAATTCTGGCCTAAAATAGGGAGCCATAATTTCAAGAATCTCATCAGAGGTAGGCGTTTTTCCATCCTGAATAGCGTTGGCAATGAATTCAGAACCAATATTGGAGGTAAAAAGGATAACGGCATTGGAGAAATCCCCAACTTTACCCAGTCGATCACTCAATTTTCCTTCATCCAATATTTGCAAAAAGACATCAAAAACCGATTGATGTGCTTTTTCAATTTCATCAAACAATACAATGGAATAGGGTTTCTCCCTAATCTTATTCACTAGCATTCCACCTTCTTCATAACCTACATAACCTGGAGGTGCTCCATATAAGAGGGCGGCAGAATGTTCTTCCTTAAATTCAGACATATCAAAACGCACAATGGCACTTTCATCATTAAAAAGGAACTCGGCCAAGGATTTTGCCAATTCTGTTTTTCCAGTTCCCGTGGGCCCGGAAAAGAAAAAAGATCCAATGGGTTGCCCTGCTTTAGACAATCCTGATCTGGATTCAATGATGGCCTCGGTAACCGTTTTTACTGCAATATCTTGTCCAATTACCCTTTGCTTTAACGTATCTTCCATTTCAAGAAGCCTGTCTTGTTCCTGTTTTTGGACCTTTCCTGCGGGAATACCGGTGATATTGGAAACCATAGCCGCCAAATCATCTTCGGTAATGGCATTTATTTCTTGTTCGGAGTATACTTTAATGGAAGCGAACAGCGCATTGAGATACTCCTTTTTTTTCTGATATGTGGGAAAGGACAAAGCATCTTCGGTATCATATTTTCCCAATACGATAGGGCTTAATTTATTTTTGAGGCCTACGTAGATCCAGTTGACTTCCTCCAGCAATTCATCCTCGGATAGCGCCGTTTCTTTTTGTATCAGGGCATTCAGTTTTTCTTGTAAATCTGCAATGTCCCCCGGAAGCGACTGTTTGGATACGTTGGCTGCGGCCATGGTACGATCTACTAAATCCAATGCAGCATCTGGTAAACTCCTTTCCTTAAGATATCTTTTTGAAAACTGTATGGCTTCCTTCAGGGCAGGATCGGATACTTCTAAACGATGATGCTTGCTATACGTCTCTCCCACATTTTTTAAAATCCGGAAAGCCAGATTGTCATTTGGTTCTTCCAAAATGACAGCTTCAAACCGTCTGCTCAAAGCGTCATCTATGGCAATATGTTTTCTATAAAGATCGGCAGTCGTAGCTCCAATAAATATAATTTCGCCCTTACTCAAGGCTGCAGTAAAAACATTTAGAATGCCCTGACTCATGCCTGAATCCTGCAATAAGGTATGGAAATTATCGATGACCAAAATAGGTCTGTCCAACACTTTCGCTTCGTTAAAGATATGCTGCAATCGATCTTCAACCTCTCCCTTATAGGATGCTCCAGCAAGTAGGGCAACGGAATCAATTTCCAATAGGGTTGCTCCGCCCAGTGTTTCTACAATATTTCCTGCTGCTATTTCCATAGCTAAATTGTGAATCAAAACGGTTTTACCTACTCCAGATTCACCTTGTATAATGACATTTGGCTTGGATTTTCGGCTTAAGATTTCGGTAATCTTTTTTAATTCACGATCGCGAGGCACCAAATGGGCATAACGATCTTTGCCTACTTCTTCTAGAAGATCCAAGGTATATTTTTTTAGAAAATCGCTTGATGTTTTAGACGGTTTTCCTTTGGGCTCGGGCCCTGAATGAAGCGATGGCCTACCTGAGGGTTTTACCTGGTCCATAAGTTCATGTGGACTTACAGGTAATGATTTTAATTGATCATAATTGAAACCTACCCCGGGAGTTATGGCGGCAATAAATACAGCAAGGATATCTATTTCCTCTTTACCAAGAGTGGTCGTGATGCTTTCTGCTTCAATAAAAATAGCCTTTGCGCCCGAATCAGCTTCAATCTTGGGTTTTCTGGAAGATCTTTTGGGGTAAGAAGCGATATTTACTTCTGCCCATTCTTCAATAAAATACACATCAACACCAGTATCGTGAAGATACCGTAATAAAGAAAGATCTCTGTTCAAAGAAGCTTTTATGATATGGGCAGGACCAAAGCTTTCTTGCTGATGCTCTTCTGCAATCTGCCGTGCAATATGTATGGCCTTATCTACTTCTTCCGTATTCATCTAAATAAGGTTTAATTTAAACGACGTGCTAAATCCAAAGCCTTTTCCAATTGCTTAATTTCCCGTTCATATTCTTCCAATTGATCATTTAGGGCATCAATGTCATTTCTGGCATTCTCCACCTGTTTTAAATTGCGCTTGGAATCCATGAGCTTCTTGTAGGTAAGAATCAAGTTTTCATACATGGTCTTATCGTCCAAGGAATCCTTGGGGATACTACTTTTAATATTGATCAGATCTGCATTGATGGATTGTTCCAAAAAGAAATATCCTTCCTGTGTTTTGTCCAGTGAATCTATGAGGACATCCACTTTTTCCAATTCTTCAATAAATTTCTTTTGGTATCGGAATTCAAATTGAATTTTTTGATTCTCGGCACGCAGTACCGCATTCTCTTTCCAAGGAAGCCTATAACTGAAAAAAATACCAACAAATAAGATGCCTACGGTGATAACAAACATCAATAGAAAAAGCAAAAATGAGGATACGCGTTCTTTTTTATTTAAGATCTCCATACAAATATTGATTTATTCCGCTAAAAAGGAAGTTCCCCTGGATTTTCCGGATTTTTGATCTACTTTATTTTCATTGACAAATATGCCCATATCCCTTCTTTTTCCAATATAATCTACTTGTGTAAGAATGGTGAACAGTCGATCAATGGTATTCATAAAAGCACTTAGCGCCTGTATATTCTGATTGATGTCTAGATGTGCGTATTCCAAATTGATAATATCAGTAAAAAGTTTCTCATAATCGCCTCCTTTTAAATCGGTCCATTCCCCAAAGTAATTGAAAAGTTCCTCCTTGTTTTGCGGAGAGGAAACGTCTACAGAACCTTTAAACAGGCGGGCAAAACTCACAAGGACTGCCATAAGTTTTTTGGGATGCAAATGGTATTCCTCCCACTTTACCATGGTAATTTGCTGGGCCAAGTAAGCATATATCTTGTCAACCACAATATGCATGGCATCTGCAATAGGATTGTCGCTTTGCTTGGTCATGATTTTTTGTACGATCAAAATGGCATTTCGTTCTGCCATCTTCAAAAAGCTTTCCGTTTCGTTGTAGAAATCGATCAAGCTTGAATGTGCACCCAAGGTTGTTGCCGGGGGAATATAGGCAGTATCGGTGATTAGAGCATTTCCATCTTTAATTATTTTGGCGATGGGAATTTGGTTTCCACCCAAGTCAGATTTTGCCAATTGCTGTGCATTGGCAAAAGTGAAATAATGACCGTCTGTTAAAAAAGGATGTCTTGGAGGAATCTCCTTAGGATCTTGTTCTCCAAAAGCAATGGGGTTTTCAACGTCTAAATTCAATAAGACGTACCCTTCTTCCAACTTTTTATCGGCAAACTCTTCAACAATAAGTTCTTGCTTTACTGCGGGAGTCTGTTCAGTAATCGCTATCCTATTTCCATTTGGAGTGATAGCCCTTAATTTTTTAATGGAAATCTTAAGGCTTTTATGGGCATCAATGTTTACCGCAAATTCATGTGGTTCACTAAGATAAGCGGCCAAAAGCCCGTACCCATGACGATGCATATGTACACTGGAAACATCTTTACTTCTATTGGCGGCATAATCCTGAAGGTTCTGAAAATGCTCCTTGGAGATTTTCATACCGTCAATCCAATTTATTTTAAAATTCTTAAGGTCTTCTATCATAATGTGGTTGTTTAGATACGCTGACAAACAACGATATCCCCATCTTTTAAATTATTCTGTTCTACAGTAAGTTCAGAGTCAATATGTCTGGAAGCACCGTACCATTTTGGTTTGGTGTAAAAATACCACCCATAGGGATCACCGGAATCTTCTGTAAGCTCAATTTTTGTTGTCGTTTTTTTAACGTTATAATCATTAATAAAGAAAAAGAAAAGCCTGCCATAATTCATATCCTTAGGGGCTTTGGCCTTAAAACTCGTTACATGACTTTCCTTAGCGTTTTTATGAAACATAAAGTTAAGCACGATCATATTCTTTAATTCATAATGATATGGGGTTTCATATTTTTTTTCCAATGGATAATACCATTTATAGTACAACTTTACAGGTATGGATACTGAATAAAGATACAGGATAAAGAAACAAGTAGGAAGTAAGAATGCTGCAACGGTCAAAAAATAATAAGGTAAATAGGCTAAATCATTGAAAAATGCCGAAATCATAATAATGGGAACAACAAGTACAAAACCGGTAATCATTGCAAATAAAATTTCTTTAAACTTATTCTCTGTATCGAACTTTTTAAAACTCCAACGAAAGAAAAATACGTGAAGTCCTCCCAAAATCAGCGAAAAGAACAATAATGAAAAGTGTCGTAATACCACCCCAGTTTGTTTTAAGTTGTACAGGATTGCAACAACTATGGAAACAACGAGAATATTAATGAACAAATAGAAATAATACTTTTTACGTTGAGGCTTGTAACCCGGCGTTTTCGATGCCAATAAACGCAGGATAAGAAGTACAAGTACTACAATGATCGCAAAGGGAACCAATGCTTCAAAACTGATCAGGTTTTTCAAATAACTTCTTGACATACTCCCTATATTGTTGCAGATATTCCAAGTCTAGATGCATATACATCCTCACTCATTACAAATTGTTGTTTTTTCTTTGCTAGGGTAAAATCTACCTCATAGCTAGCTTCAAAGGGCAAGGTATGTTCCAAGAAAAAGAGCACTACAGATCTAATACGGCCATTGGGTAGGTAATCTTCAATATTTTTCGGTTGTTTAATATCTTTTATGGTGAAAATATAGTGTGGTAAATAGGTTTCTCCACTGCCTGAAGTCGCTAGGTTTACGCCCAACCGTAGTTCAGTCTTATTTTTATGATCTGTGGTGTTCAAAGTAGAAAAGCGCTTGCTCACTGTAATGTTTTCTTGAATTATGGTTTCTAGTATTCTGGTTAACAACGGCAAATTTCCAGCAATCTTATGCATAAAAGGCATGGTTTTTAGAATTTTTGCCGCCATAATTTTAGGAAATTTTGGATCTATGTTCCATAGATTGGTCAAAAAATTGATTAATTCCGAACTTCCCAAAGACTTAAAGATATCATTTTCTTCGTTTTCAACCGTAACTTTCTGAAGAAAGAATTCCTCTTCGAGCGGACTAAAAAACTTACGTGAATGTTGTTCTTCCTGTTTACGATTTTTATAATCGTTCACCATGGTGTTCACATCGTGAGTGCTACTATAAATGGCATGAAAGAAACGTTCTGGAAAGATATCATATAAACTACGTCTGCTCAAGGAAATATGATGTAGGGTTGGGCTGTCCAAATCCTCTAAAATGTTGACGATATCATGACTGAAGCGGCGTTTAAAATAATCAGAAAAAGCAAACTTAAGAGGAGTTTTGCCTTCTAAGTAAGAGGCAAAGGTTTCCGCTTTGATGTCAAAACCCAAATCTAAAACTTGATCTTTTATATTTTTCCCTGATGCGTTTGCCATGAGTCTATTTTTTCAATAATCGAGCAGAAGCTACATATTTATCCTGCCAGTAATCACTATTGAGATCCACGATTTCTACCCCCCTAGGGGAATTGGAACCAAGAAATTTACCATTTTGAAGATAAATACCAACATGGGAAACCACCTTATCTTTATGACGCAATCTAAAAAAAATAAGATCGCCCTGTTTCAAATACTTTTGATTTCTAAAATGTGCTTTGGTATCTACATAGAACTGTTCTATAGAGGTTCTGGGAAGTTCTTTTTCATAGACATCTTTGTAAACTTGCTGTACAAATGAAGAACAATCTATGCCGTTTTTTGTAGTACCGCCCCATAAATAGGGAACCCCCAACCATTGATTAATGGTGCTGTAGAGTTTTTCATTTTCTAGATCGGTCACAGAGATCCCCAAAAGATCGGCAAAGCGTTTCCTTTCTTCTGTGGTGAGATAGAGAGGTTCCTTGCTTGCAATCTCTTTTTGCTTTACAGTGGTCCCTTTTTCACCTTCCTGTTCTTTGGCCTTGGTGAGTTCTTCCTTATAATATGCATAATCCACACTGTCAAAAGTTTTTCTGGAACAACTTAAAAGAAATACAATAACTAATAAAAACAATAGTTTTACGTTCATAAAAAGATTTGTATTTTTAAAATTGGATAACACGTCTTACATACATTTGGTGGAACAATGAGTAACAAAAGTATAAAAACACACTTTGATCGTAACGTATTTATTACTTTTTTAGTATTGATTATTTTCGGATCGTCACTATTATCTTTCAAAATGAATACGACAGTAGATTGTTCTGCAATTGACTTTGAGATCATATCTACTTCGTTTACTACGGAGGACCTCATTGAATTTAAGAGTACTGACCCGGCAGCAGTGGATTGGACCTGGGATTTTGGAGATCGTTCAACACCAGTTTTTCGTTCCAACGTAGTCCATAGATACAAAAACCCAGGAACCTATACGGTGACCTTGGAAAGTAATGGCAAGTGTGTAGCAAGCAAGGAAGTTGTGGTATCTAAGCGAAGAATGCTGATTTCCCCTGAATTAATTCCAGAGATTATCCTTCCGAAAAATGTTAGGGTTGGCGATGAAGTCGTATTTTCCAACAATTCATCATTCGCTAAGTCATGGCAATGGAGTTTTGGGGAAACCTTGGCCATAGATGGTAGGGATAGGGAAGAAAAGTATACGTTTAAGACGCCTGGAGAAAAAACAATTCTATTGGTGGTCAATGGAGATTTAAGACATGAGGCCAAGCAACGGATAACGGTACTTCCAGCTAAAAAGAAGAAAAAGAAAAGAGTTATCAAGAACAAGGTTGACCCTATTGAAACTGTACTTAAAGATATTGATGATAAACCGGAAGAACCAGTGATTCCCGATGCTCCCGTAGAAGAAGAACCTGAGAGAATTGTAGTGTCATCCGATGAAATTCGTCAATTGCTACTCGACTATTCCAAAAGAAAAGTAGATGATTTAAGTATTCGAAATTATTTCTGCTACAGTAATATTCCTGTGTTTAACAAAAAGGGCACGCGATTTACGGTGAGTCAACTATTTGGCCAAATTCGCGATGTAAGGGTCGAAGTCAAAAACCTTCGCTTGATCAAGGACTCCAAGACGGGGTGCATTAAAAGTATGACCATAGATATGCGCACCAAAAAGGGTGTTTTTTGGAAAAGTTTCTAAGGAATTCCATACTTCGAAGAAAATCTTCCATTCTTAACCGCAATCACATTGTAAAACTATGATTTAGTAGTGCTTAGCGCTAGATATTTTATGGGCAGCCCATGTTTTTTATCGAAAAAATTTTGCGTTCTATAGGAGGTTTGCTACTTTAGACATGTCCTTATGTGACGTTATATATATTTAATCAGGTAGTATTTACCACAAAAACAATTTATTATGTCTTTTAAAGCAAAATTAAAAGTAGGAGGCAAAGAGTTTAATGTTTTGCATTGCTCTTATGACCTGACCCAGGAAGTAGACCCCACAGGAAGACCCTCTTCCGTAACTAGAGGTGGGCGAATTTATTTAACTATTGAATCTACCGGGGACACTGGTTTTTTCGAATGGATGTGCAACAACTTTGAACGAAAAGATGGTAGTATCGTATATATAAAACGAGATACAGATGCCACCTTGAAAGAAGTTAACTTTGTAGAGGGATATATGATCAAGTACAAAGAGAATTTTGAGGCTTCAGGGCAAAATCCATTTACGGAAACCGTATGTATCTCCGCAAGAAGTATAGGAGTGGGTAATGGAGAGCACGTTAATGAATGGGTATAACCTTAAATAAAATTTAAACTGAATTTGAAAAGGAGGCATACTAAGGCCTCCTTTTTACGTTTTATAATGGATTATATACCTTGCGAGTATACATTTTTTCATTAAATTTAACACATAAAACAATATTTTATGGCAAATAATAACTTAGGTATTGGTGGAATTGAAGTAAAAGGCGATGCCAGTGAAGCCCTAAATGAAATTCCGCAGAACCGTACACTTATAGCAGGAAAATTGACGCCCAATGCTCCGGTAAAACCTCAGGTTGTAGAGGGGTTGAATACGATAGATGATATTTTCGAACATTTTGACCCAGAATTAAAAATACCCTTTGAAGGAAAGGATGGGGGAACAGTGAATGAAACCCTGAAGTTTAGCAATCTTGGGGATTTTGGTAAGAAAGGTGTGGTGAATAACAGTGTTTTCTTGAAAGAATTGGAAATAGAAAGTGATCAATACAAAAAAATTATCAAGCAACTAAAGACCAATAAGATTTTGAAAGCGGCATTAGAGGATGCCGATGCCAAAGAAGCCCTTATTGAGACTTTAGATGCCCTGATCAACGAAATTAAAACGACCAAATAATATTACAGCTAACAATATGGCCAATACATCCAATAATAAACAATCTTCGAAGTCAAGCGATAAACCTTTTATCGATCAGATTAAGGAAAAAGCAGATGCACTAGCAAAATATGGAGGCTTTGACCTCTTGGAATCTGCTATTGATGATGTACAAAATTTAAATCCCGAGCGTAAAGCACGACGAAAAATGTTCTTAACAGAGAACAATAAAAAACAAGAACGTGAAGCGCTTCAGAAAATATTGGAACTATGGTCCGATACCTTAAAATCGGGCGATGATATTATTGCACAGGTGCAAGCGGCCGATGATAAGGCCAAAGAATCGGAAGATGTGCTAAAGAAAAATTTAAAATTGGCTTTGGATGAGACAAGGGAATTGGAAACCTCCTATCGATCCGTGGCTCTTTTCTTTAAAAATACTGACCAGCCCTCATTAAAAAATGTTTCCATAATCAATGCAGAATTGGACCAATTGACCGATTTGGACAATACGCGTTTCTTTGATCATATTCAAGAAGAATTGGTATCTAAATATGATCGTTTGGATCTTAGGGAGAATTACTCTTTAATGGTACTTCCCGGTTATTTGGGCTCTAAATCGGTTGTGGATAAATGGGCCAAGGTCGCCCATGATAATAAAGTGACCTTAATAACGGATTTTGCGCATTTGGATGAACCGGACGATGTGATGGAAATGTTTCAAAGTGCCAATCTTGCTAGTGGAGACGCTTATCTTTCCAATACCATAATGACCTGTAATTGGTTGGTAGGAAGAGGTAAAAATGAAGATGTAGGAGAAGAAGATGATGTTCATGTTCCTCCTTCAGGCGCTTTAGCAGGAAAAATATATAAAACCCTGATGTCCCAGGTTACCGCAGGAAAAAAACACGGAGGCTTAAGTGAAGTGGATGGTGTTCGCTTCGACTTGAAGAAAAGTGAGATTGCCAATTTGGAGAACCTCGGATTGGTGCCTATGGTCAATGAATATGGAAAAGTCATGGCTTTTTCTGCCAAAACACTTTTTAATGGGGAAAACCTTGGCCTGCAGACCTATTCCGTGGTACGTGTATTTGATTACGTCACTAAGGTACTTATGGATTTCTTAAATCGTAGGGCTTTTGAAAACTTTGATGCCAGGACACGAAAAGAAATACACAGCCAAATTGTACGTTTCCTGGATGGAATTACCGGCCCGGGAAAATTGATTGAAAACTTTGAGGTAAAGCGTTTTGAACAAGATCCCAATCAAAAGGATCGCATCCATTTGGATGTACGTCTTAAGCCTTATTTTCCTGCAAAGAATTTCTTGATCAAAATGGATGGTCAAAGAGGGGACGAAGGTGCCGAATGGGATACGGATTATGAACAACAATAAGGTAATGGATTAACTAAAGACCCAAATCTAAATGTCATTTTTAGCAAAACTATATGTAGACGGGCAAGAGTACAATGTTTTGAGTTGTACCTACAACTTTGAACAGCCCATGGATCATACAGGAAAACCATCGGGAAAGCCCTTAGGGGGGCAAATCATGATTACTTTGGAATCCCAGGGAAGATATGATTTGTTCCATTGGATGGCTTCTCCAGATCAAACAAAGGATGGATCTATAATTTTCTTTAAACGCGATGCCATGTCCCGTTTACAGGAGGTCATCTTTAAAAAAGGGTTTTGTGTGAAACTTGTCGAAAATTTTGATGCCGTCAGCGCTGTTCCCATGCAAAAGAGAATTGTAATCAGTGCGCAAACGATTCAGGTTGGCGATATGACCTTTCAAAATCGTTGGGGCCAATAATTCCTTCTATGGAAGTATGGAAGACGAACTACTACAAGAACTGGACAGTATTTTAAAGCCTGCTATTGAGCGGGCTTTTACTTCTGCAAAACGTCAAAAGCATACGAGCTCATTTGACGAGGCTGTTCTAGAAAATATTAAAGTAGAAATAGATAACACAAAGGTCGCACTATCTGATACCTTTTATAAGCTCAACCTGGCTCAAAAATCTTACAAAACCAGTGTTGAAAGGGCTTCCTGCGATTTTGTAGATAGCTATTTAGGACAAAATGAATTGCATTCCCCTCAAGTGAATGCCAATGATTATATTAAGGAACTACAAAATGGATATGAAGTTTGGGATGGTATGCGATGGGTTTTTGTGTCTAAGCAAGCCAATATAAAAGTAGATATTATTGAAGATTGGGAATCTAAGGGTCAAAGTGCTGTACGCATTTGGGCATACGATGAAAAAACGAAGACGCAGGTGCTGTTTGTGGATCGTGATACGACGGCTCCGGGTTGGGATTTAAGTATTACCCACACAGGTGATCATCTTGAAGAATTGCTTCCCCCTAAAAATAGCTATTGGGAATCTCCAGCCTATAATATGGCCAAAAATGCCATTGGGGTGGGTGGAATTACAGCAGGAGCTCTTGAAATTAGACAAGTGGGTAATATGACCCCCTGGCGTACCGGAAGTTCCTTTAAAAACGCATCTGGCTGGTATCGCAATAAAGAAGGAATTTATGAACAACTGTCCAAACAAAAAGGGAGAGGAGCTGGTGGATATCAAAAAAGTGCACAAAGGGCGCTTAAAAAATCAGGCAAATGGAATAGGTTGGGAAAAAAATTCTTCTATGTTGGAGCTGCGATCAGTATTTATGATGCCCGGGAAGCTATAGTGAATAATGATGCAAATAGGGGAGAAGTGGTAACCAAAGCGGCAGTAGATATTTTTATTGGAGCCGTTGGTGTATGGGGCGGCCCAGTTGGATGGGCCATTGCAGGCACCTATTTCATTCTGGATGTCTCTGGTGCTTTCGGGGACTGGGGAGAACAACAAGGTATTTCACAAAGTGAATACGACCGCATCAAAAGAGAAGAGATCATAAACCAATACCGGGATCAGCTACCAGCTATTGAATTTCAAATGGAATATGTTCCTACTATTGAACATGAATTCAAAGAATTTTATTTGGAAGAACGAAGTATAAAACGAGATAATACGCGAGTAGTACTGCCCAAAGTTATTTTTGAGACAAGTTTCCGATGAATTTCTTATACCCTCCAAAAACCTTAAGATTGCTTTACTACTGCTTTTATAAAGCGGCTTTGACCAAAAATAACAGCACGCCTAAATTATCCAGTTCCATTACAATGGCCTTTACCCATGGCATTCAATTTCTTTTTGGCTTGGATATAATCCATCTTGTTCTAAAAGTGGACCTATGGAACAGTATTTTTCATAAAAGTGGAAAAATTGCTTTCGGCATAGCGGCATTGATGCTTCTTTTTCTTACAAATCGTTATTATACCTATAGCGAAAGACATTTGAAATTCCTTGAGGAATTTGAACCTACAATACATCAAAAAAAGAGAACCACCCATATTGTAATCTACCTTGTGATTACGCTGGCCATGCTCATTTTGAGCTTTCTTCTTTTGGAATCCTTAACTGTCCGATCCTAAGAAGATATGTATTGTTTAAGGTGTCACTCCTGAGTTTAAATGGAACCTAATTTCACTTGGAAACAGGCTTTCTGTAGTATGGAAACAAGCACTAAAATGACAACAAACCCATTTATGCATCTTTATGCCGATTATTTCTTTCATTTTTTGATTGAAATTTTATTTTTACATATTATATTGAGCTTTGTTTCGTTATGAAATAAGAGAAGAGAAGCAGGCGTATTTAACCAAATCCTACGTATGAAGAAACACTATGTTTTCTTTTTTTTATGTTTAAACTGTTTTCTATGGGGAATCGCCCAGAATTCAGGAGGACAACCTGCAACCATACGCGCCAATGATCACATAACCGTAAGTGTTTTTTTTCCTTCGGTCATTGCCAAAGTCATACCTCCCGCAGTGAATTATAAATTTGATTATGCGCCTGGAGAAGCTATTGGTACCTTAAAAGCAAGAAAAGGAACTCCAAGCAATCTTACGGTGATAACAGATAAAGGGAATATCTATTCCTTTATTCTGGAGTATTCCGAAAAAGTAGAAAACTTTAATTTTATACTTTCAGAAGGAGATGCAGTGGGAAAAACAGTTCCTCCAAAACAAACAAATACCTTAGATACCGCAGCTAAACCCATACAAGAAGATACTTCAAAGAAAGAAATATCTGAAAATAAGGATACTAAGCTTAACTCGGGTTCTACAACAGAAACTAAACCGGATTCCTCGGTTGGGGAAGAAGGAGCAATAAAAGAGGATGCTTTGCCCGAAAATCCTGTCTCCAACCAAAATCAAGAAGAAAATGACCTTTATGACGAAGATAAAGAGGAATATTACCGCATTTTCTGTGAAAACAATTATCTCCAACGCACTATTATTCGAAGAAACTTTAGGCAAAACAAGCGTATTGTTTTAAAACTGAACAATATTCTGGTAGATAGGGAAGAAATCTATTTTATCCTGCAAATAGAGAATAACTCCAAAAGGGAATATTATGTCAATGGCCTTGGTTTTTTTCTGGATACAAATACGGCAGAAGTTCCGAAATTAATGACACCAGAATATAAATTCAACCTCCAGGAAATCATAGACCCAGAGAGTGTTAATGAATTGGTTTATGTGTTTAAAAGATTTCGCTTAAAAAACAAGGAGGAAATCAATATCGTATTGGATGAATTGAATGGTAATCGCTCCGTATCATTGCCGCTGACCGATAAACAAGTTAACTCCCCGACCAATTGAAGAAATTTTACGTATATATATGTATCATACTACTTCCGCTCTTCGGAATAGCCCAAAGTTATAACAAAACTTTTATGGGAAGTGGAGGTATTTTTGGTGACGGTTATGGAGGGGAAATCGCCTTGAACCACAACCTGAGTGAATTGACCTTTACGCAGATTGCGTTGGACGTTTCTTTTGATACGTTTCAATCGGGAGAAGTGTCAGTTCCCTATTCGAGTTATACGCTCTCCTATTCCTACTTCAGGACTGTGATCAGTTCTGCGCGACGGGAAAAGTCCTTTAGTCTTGGTGGAGGGGCTCTGGTAGGGTACGAATTGGCAAATAATGGAAACAACGATCTATCCAATATTGTATCATTGGATGGGGAAAGCAAGTTTATTTTTGGAGGCGTAGTCACCGCTGAAATAGATATTATTATTAGTGAGCATTTTTCTGCAGTAGTAAAAACGGCAGAGTTTTACCATGCCAACAGTGACTTTGGCAAGTTTACAAATTATTCTGGGGCAGGTTTACGATATTACTTTAATTGATAAAATAATATGAGAAATAATGCTAGAATAGTACCTTACTTCATCGTGGTACTGCTATTAGTATTGACATGTACCAAGGATGTGGATTTAGTTACGGAAGTGGAATTCTCCCTGGCTGCACAGCATTTGAATGAAGGTTTTGTCAATGAATCCATAGCGACTACGGTGACCGTTGTTCCTGAAGCCATATTGGAGGGGTATATCTATTCCTTTTCATATACCATATCACAAGGAGAAGGACGTTTTGAAGATGCCACGGGAGTACCTTTACCTTCAGGAGAAAAGATTGCATTGAACCCCTTTACCGCTTCTATACAGTATATTGGCACAAGTATAGGGGAACATCGCGTGCGCATTCAGGCAGAAGATAGTTTTGGTTTCACGGAGGAAATGGAGTTGGTTTATACAATTAACAATGTACCTATTACTTGGACAGCTTCCGCCAATGTCAATCAAATTTTACTTGGCGACAGTGCGGAGCTCATGGTTACCTTGGCTTCCGGGGAAGCAAATACCACTACCAGTTATGAAAGAAATTACAGCATATCCAATGACAATGGAGGGTTATTAGACGTAGACAGCAATACTACAGTTGTTCTAAATGAATATGTGGCTATAATACCAGGTACCTATACCTTGAAATACACTCCCGAAAGTCTAGGAAATGTGATGTTGAATTTTGAGGTAAGGGATACTAATGGGCAAGAACTTTCCAGCAGTGTCGCTTTTATGGTAGTTGATGAGCTATTAAGTGACCGTAAAGAAATTACGCGTTTTGTCATCAACGGTGTCGAAGGTACAATTAATGGCACCGTGATTACTGTAAATTTAAATACAAGACCTTCTACGGTGCAGACGCCGATCATAGAATACGAAGGAGCGTCAATATCCCCAGGAGTAGGACAGGAACAAGACTTTAGTAGCCCTGTTAAATATACGGTAACGGCAGAAGATGGTTCTGAAATAGTATATACGGTAACAGTGAATTTTGGTCCTCCCAGTGACGAAAATAATATTGTAGCGTTTCATATTCCAGGACAGACCGGACAATCTATTATAGATCCTACAAGTTCAACTCAAGTACGTGTTAATGTGCCTTCGGGTACCAATCTTAATGTGGTTCCGGATGTTTTTGAAATTTCCCCAGGCGCAACCATAACACCAGCTAGGGATATTTCACAAGATTTTTCTCAGATTGTGAACTATACGGTTACTTCCGAAAGCGGAATTAGTCAAGATTGGACCATAAATGTAACCATAAATGATACTCCGGATACCGATCCACCAACGATAAGCTTAATAGGAGGAAATATCACGTTAACCGTGGGAGATACCTATAATGAACTGGGTGCTACGGCAATTGACGGGGTTGATGGAGATATCACTGCTGATATTGTCATTGATGCCAGTACGGTAAATACCAATGTAGTCGGCAATTACCAAGTGACCTATAATGTATCGGATGCAGCAGGAAATGCAGCTACGGAGGTTGTGCGTCAAGTAATGGTAAACAATGGGCCAGATACGAATGCCCCAACAATAAGCTTGATCGGAGGAAATATTGCGCTCACTGTCGGGGATACCTATACCGAATTGGGAGCGACAGCAAATGATATTGAAGATGGTGATATCAGTGCTGATATTGTAATCGATGCGAGTGCCGTAAATACCGATGTTGCCGGTAATTATGAGGTCACTTATAATGTCTCTGATGCTGCTGGGAATGCTGCCCCCCAAGTGATTCGGCAAGTAAATGTCACGGAACCTTCCAATCTGCCCCCTACTGCGGTTGCTTTATCGGATATCATTGTGGGAGATGCTCCCTTGACCGTTAATTTTGATGGAAGTGGTTCTTCGGATAGTGATGGTACCATAGTTTCTTATTTATGGAATTTTGATGATAACGGAAATTCCAATGTATCTCAAAACCCAAGCTATACTTTCAATAATCCAGGTACTTATGAAGTATCCCTAACGGTTACCGATAATGATGGAAGTAGCGCTTCTGATATGATTATTATAACAGTGAGTACTCCAAATGTACTGCCTACAGGAATCATAAGTCCGAGACCTAGCAATAATACCGTGAAGGCTTTCTCTGGAGAGAATTCCTCGGATCCAGATGGTACAATTGTGGAATACCGTTGGGATTTTGGTGATGGCAATACGGCAATTACCAATGCGCCTACCAATACCGTAAGTCATGAATATACCGCAGACGGAACCTATACCGTAACTTTGGTGGTTATGGATAATGATGGTGGGCTTAGCCCCATCACGGCTCAGAGCACCATGGAGGTGACCGTAGATCCTCCTGAACCCCCTGGTTTTTCATTTACCATAGAACCATTGCCAGAACCTGCAGGAGGTTTTGACCCTAATTCAACGATTCAGATTAACTTTAGAATTACGCCCAATCAGGCGGCGATTAATCAAGGGGTGACCTTTCAAATGCAGTATAGGGAAGCTACGTTCAATACCATCTCGGCCTTTACTTATAATGGGACGGTCCGCGTTCCTCAAACAAATTTTCCGGCAATCACCGGGAATTCCAGTGGTTTCTTTGAAAGTCCGGGCATACCTTGTGAAGGAATCGTTTTGGAATTTACGGTTACTTCTAGTATAGGAGGTTTGTCTCCCATAACAAGGACTATATCGGTTAATTACAGTTCTGGCGGTCTGCCTTGTCCATAAATACGTATACAAAGTTAGATGAACCACCTAAAATAAAGGATTTCTTTTCATCGTTTTTTTGGTGATTTTGGAAGGAAAAAGAGAAGCAAAGCGGACAAAAATTAATATATTGGAGTCCGTTTTTGCTATATGAAAAAGTTTGTCCGTCCCTTACTGCGCACCCTATGGGTCTTCCTATTGCTCTTGGCCTGTACCAAGGACGTGGGCCTTGTGACGGAGGTGGAGTTCACCCTGGAGCAGCGGCACGACAACGAGGGTTTCGTGAACGCCCCCTTGACGACCTCTTTCACGGTGGTCCCGGAGGCGCTTTTGGAGGGCTATGAATATTTTTTGACCTATCGGATCGAGAGCGGTGAGGGCTATTTCGAGGACTCCCTTGGGGATCGTGTCCCGGAGGGGGAGAAGGTAGCTTTGGAGGCGCTATCGGCGAACTACAGGTACATCGGGACCGTTGACGGGGAGCACTCGCTTCGCATCGTTGCGGAGGACAATTTTGGTTTCAGCGAGGAAACGGAGCTTGGCTATACGATCCGCCAGGTACCCGCTACCTGGACGGCCACGAGCGAGGTGTCACGCTTGGAGCTCGGTGACAGCGCGGCGATAACGATCACCCTTGGTGCGGTCGCCAACAATGCGAACGCCACCTATGAAAGAAATTACCGTATAGGCCCCGGCTCGGGCAGCCTTACGGAGGCTTCCACCACGGATCCCCTTGAATTGGATACATACGTTCCGATAGTCCCCGGGAGCTATTCCCTGGTCTTTGTCCCGGATGCGCTCGGCACTTCGGTACTGACCTTCGATCTTCGGGACAGCAACGGTCAGGAACTTACGGCGACCCTTGACTTCGAGGTAGTGGAGGAACTGCTCCTGGAGGGGAACGATATCACCTCCTTTTCGTTGGCGGGGCAGACGGGCGCGTCGGTCATAGACACGGATGCCCATAAAGTGGAATTGGAAGTGGCCTTCGGCACGGACCTGAACGTGGCCCCCGAGGCCCTTACGGTCTCCGAGGGCGCAAGCGTGAGCCCTCTTGCGACAGCGGTGCGCGACTTCAGCGGAGATGTGGCCTACACGGTGACGGCGGAGAACGGGGAGCAACAGGAATGGACGGTCTCCGTGAGCGAGGCACCGAGCGATGCCAAGGAGATCACCGGTTTTGTGATCAACGGCGTTGCGGGAACGATAACGGGGACGGATATTCTGGTGTCGCTATCGACAAGGCCCTCCACGGTACTCTCCCCGGAGATAACGCATACCGGGGCATCGATCTCCCCGGCCTCGGGGGAGGCCCAGGATTTTTCGATACCGGTGGAATATACGGTTACGGCAGCCGATGGCTCCCAGGAGCTATATACCGTTGTGGTGGACTTCGGTCCCGAACCCAGCGGGGACAACGATATCGTGAACTTTTTGCTTCCCGGGCAGACGCGCTCGGCGATCATCGATACGGATACCAAGCGTGTAGAGGTGGAGGTGGCCTTCGGAACGGAACTGAACGTTGCGCCGA
This sequence comes from Spongiimicrobium salis, assembly GCF_043678055.1. Taxonomy (NCBI): domain Bacteria; kingdom Pseudomonadati; phylum Bacteroidota; class Flavobacteriia; order Flavobacteriales; family Flavobacteriaceae; genus Spongiimicrobium; species Spongiimicrobium salis. The sequence continues at coordinate 710,704 of NZ_JBHEQA010000002.1, read as the reverse complement.
CGACCCTTACGGTGTCGACCGGGGCCAGTGTGAGCCCATCGCCCACAGTGGTACGTGACTTTGGCACGGCCGTGGGCTATACGGTAAGGGCGGAGAACGGCGATGAGGCGCAATGGACGGTATTGGTCAGTGTTGCGGCCGATACGCGCAGCGGGGAGAACGATATCCTGAACTTCGTACTTCCGAACCAGAGCAGTACTGCCCTTATCGATCCGGCTTCCCGTACGGTGGAGGTGGAGATCCCCATTGGGGCGAACATCGAGGTGGCTCCCACGACGATCACGGTATCGATGGGGGCGACGGTGGATCCCGGGGAAGGGGAGCAGCAGGACTTCAACGACCCTGTGACCTATAGGGTGACGGCGGAGAACGGCGATGTGGCGGAATGGACGGTGAACGTTGTGCTGGGTGACGATGTCACGCCCCCTGTGATCACACTGATCGGGGGCAATGTGGACCTTAGGGTCGGGGATACCTACAATGAACTTGGAGCCACGGCCCAGGACGATATCGAGGGCGATCTGAGCGGTGACATCGTGATCGATGCCAGTGGAGTGGACACTTCTGTGGAGGGCGTTTACGAGGTGACCTATAATGTATCGGACAGTTCGGGCAATGCCGCGGATGAAGTGGTCCGTCAGGTGAGGGTGACCAATGCCCCTGATACGACACCCCCTGTGATCACGTTGATCGGGGGGGACCTTGCATTGACGGTGGGGGATACCTATAACGAATTGGGCGCCACGGCCACGGACAATGTGGACGGTGATATCAGTGGGGACATCGTGATCGATGCCAGTGCGGTGAATACCAATGTGGAGGGCGTTTACGAGGTGACCTATAATGTATCGGATGCCGCGGGCAATGCTGCCAATCAAGTAGTACGACAGGTAACGGTTGTGGAAGAGGACATACCCGCGACAGATTTAATTATTTCGGCATCATCGACCTCTCTAATTGTTGGAGAGACGATTGATATGCGAGCGATATTTGTTCCATCAAATACTACAGATCAGCGGGTTACCTGGTCTTCAAGCAACCCTGCTATAGCAAGTATCGATACGAATGGACGTGTAACAGCTCTAGCTCCTGGAAGCACAATTATCACTGGAACTGCCACGGCTAATCCAACTTTATTTTCTTCAATTACTTTTGCCATACTGTCTCCTTCCATTCCGGTAACAGGAATAACCGTGAGTCCGGATAATCTAAGCTTGGAAATTGGAGATATAGGTATTTTTAATACCATTATACAACCCGCAAATGCAAGCAATCAAAATGTCAATTGGATCTCTGGAAATACGGGTATCGCTACCGTTGATCAAAATGGAAATGTAACGGCAGTAAGTGAAGGAGTTACTTCGATTACGGCGATTTCTGCAGAAAACGGAACTATTACAGATTCAGGAACCGTTACCGTTACCGGTGCAGTCATTCCGGTTACGGGGATAACGGTGATTCCGCAAGACCTTACTCTTGGTATAGGGGATGTTGATTCTTTTAATGCTACGATAACTCCTGCAAATGCAACCAATCCTGCAGTGAATTGGATTTCAGGAAACACCAATATCGTTACCGTAGATCAAAATGGGAATGTAACTGCTGTGTCAGAAGGGAACACTTCGGTTACCGCCATTTCAGTAGAAAACGGCGCGATTACAGATTCGGGCAATGTCACCGTAACAGCGGCAAGCATTCCGGTAACAGGAATACGAGTTAGTCCAAATAGCCTGATCTTGGAAATTGGGGATGCAGATACTTTTAGCGCAGAAATTATACCTGCCAATGCCACGAATCAAAATGTGAATTGGATATCTGGCGACAGCAATGTTGTCACGGTGGATCAATTTGGAAATATTACGGCTATTGCAGAAGGTTCAACTACAGTTACTGCTATTTCCGTAGAAAATGGAAGCATCACGGATTTTGGAGATGTCACCGTAACCACAGCGACCATTCCCGTAACAGGAATATCGGTTAGTCCAGATAATCTGACCTTGGAAATTGGGGATGCGGATACCTTTAATGCTGAAATCATACCCGCTAATGCCACAAATCAAAATGTGAATTGGATATCTGGAGATTCCAATATCGTGACGGTAGATCAATTTGGAAATATTACCGCTATTGCAGAGGGCACTACTACGGTCACTGCCATTTCCGTAGAAAATGGGAGTATCACGGATTCAGGAAATGTTACCGTAACTGCTCCGATTATACCCGTAACGAGTATTACTATAAATCCTTCCAGCGCTACCCTAGAAGTAGGAGATATTCAGCAACTTTCAGTAACCGTCTTACCAGCAAATGCTACGAATCGTAATTTTACTTGGTCTACGTCCAATGCAGCCGTGGCTACTATTGATGAAAATACGGCACGGGTGACAGGGGTAGGAGAAGGTGTGGCTACAATTCGTGCGACTTCCGTTTCAGATCCCGGTGTTTTTGGAACTGTTGAAATTACCGTGAACCCTGCCGTTGTTCCAGTGGCTGGTATTTCAATTTCTCCAACTACGAGCACTTTATTTGTAGGTCAGACAGAACAATTTACAGCCGCTATATTGCCAGCAAATGCCACCAATCAGGGCGTCAATTGGTCAACAGGGAGTGCAGCTGTCGCTACCGTGAATGCAAATGGGTTATTGAGTGCAGTAGGTGTGGGAAGTACAACAGTGACCGCCAGATCGGCCGAAGATGGAAATATTCTGGCTACCGCCAACATTACGGTAGAGGAAATTCCCTATAGTTATGATCAAAATACAGGATTGTTTACGGCTCCTATTGGTGCAGTGATACGGATTGACCTCCTTGCGCAAGCCACTCCAGTAGGCTCTACGGTAGTTGATGGTCTTTTTGAGGTCTATACGGAAGATAATCTTGGCGGAGATCGGATTTTCACCTTACAAGCTCAAGGTAGGTATACCTGTCTTGACGCTGGCCAAACTCCTGAAATACGCTTGTGTGAAGGAGATGAATTGATTGAAGATGGTACAGATACCGGTACTTTTGTAATGCCGGCAACTGGAATGGTATATTTTACCGCAGCCGCTTTGGGTAATGGTATCGTAACCATAACCTACCCGACCAATGGGAGCGGAGCTACAGCTACATTTATAGCTTCTCGGTTCTAATTTTGTGTTACTGGACGCAGGAACAATACAATCACCGTTTTTTTGGTGATTTTGGAAGGAAAAAGAGAAGCAAAGCGGACAAAAATTAATATATTGGAGTCCGTTTTTGCTATATGAAAAAGTTTGTCCGTCCCTTACTGCGCACCCTATGGGTCTTCCTATTGCTCTTGGCCTGTACCAAGGACGTGGGCCTTGTGACTGAGGTGGAGTTCACCCTGGAGCAGCGACACGACAACGAGGGTTTCGTGAACGCCCCCTTGACGACCTCTTTCACGGTGGTCCCGGAGGCGCTTTTGGAGGGCTATGAATATTTTTTGACCTATCGTATCGAGAGCGGCGAGGGCTATTTCGAGGACTCCCTTGGGGAGCGAATCCCGGAGGGGGAGAAGGTAGCGTTGGAGGCGCTATCGGCAAACTATAGGTACATCGGGACGGTTGACGGGGAGCACTCGCTTCGCATCGTTGCGGAGGACAATTTTGGTTTCAGCGAGGAAACGGAGCTTGGCTATACGATCCGCCAGGTACCCGCCACCTGGATGGCCACGAGCGATGTGTCGCGCCTGGAGCTCGGCGACAGCGCCGCGATAACGATCACCCTTGGTGCGGTCGCCAACAATGCGAACGCCACCTATGAAAGAAATTACCGTATAGGCCCCGGCTCGGGCAGCCTTACGGACGCTTCCACCACGGACCCCCTAGAATTGGATACATACGTTCCGATAGTCCCCGGGAGCTATTCCCTGGTCTTTGTCCCGGATGCGCTCGGCACTTCGGTACTGACCTTCGATCTTCGGGACAGCAACGGTCAGGAACTTACGGCTACCCTTGACTTCGAGGTAGTGGAGGAACTGCTCCTGGAGGGCAACGATATCACCTCCTTTTCGTTGGCAGGGCAGACGGGAGCGTCGGTCATAGACACGGATGCCCATAAAGTGGAATTGGAAGTGGCCTTCGGTACGGACCTGAACGTGGCCCCTGATGCCCTTACGGTCTCCGAGGGCGCAAGCGTGAGCCCTCTTGCGACAGCGGTGCGCGACTTCAGCGGAGATGTGGCCTATACGGTGATGGCGGAGAACGGGGACCAACAGGAATGGACGGTCTCCGTGAGCGAGGCGCCGAGCGATGCCAAGGAGATCACCGGTTTTGTGATCAACGGCGTTGCGGGAACGATAACGGGGACGGATATTCTGGTGTCGCTATCGACAAGGCCCTCCACGGTACTCTCCCCGGAGATAACGCATACGGGGGCATCGATCTCCCCGGCCTCGGGGGAGGCCCAGGATTTTTCGGTACCGGTGGAATATACGGTTACGGCTGCCGATGGCTCCCAAGAGGTATATACGGTGGTGGTGGACTTCGGTCCCGAGCCCAGCGGGGACAACGATATCGTGAACTTTTTGCTTCCCGGGCAGACGCGCTCGGCGATCATCGATACGGATACCAAGCGTGTGGAGGTGGAGGTGGCCTTCGGAACGGAACTGAACGTTGCGCCGACGACCCTTACGGTGTCCACGGGCGCAAGTGTGAGCCCATTGCCGACAGTGGTACGTGATTTTAGTACGGCCGTGGGCTATACGGTAAGGGCGGAGAACGGGGATGAGGCGCAATGGACGGTATTGGTCAGCGTTGCGGCCGATACGCGCAGCGGGGAGAACGATATCCTGAACTTCGTACTTCCGAACCAGAGCAGTACTGCCCTTATCGATCCGGCTTCGCGTACGGTGGAGGTGGAGATCCCCATTGGGGCGAACATCGAGGTGGCGCCCACGACGATCACGGTATCGATGGGGGCGACGGTGGATCCCGGGGAAGGGGAGCAGCAGGACTTCAACGACCCTGTGATCTATAGGGTGACGGCGGAGAACGGCGATGTGGCGGAATGGACGGTGAACGTTGTGCTGGGGGATGATGTCACGCCCCCTGTGATCACTTTGATCGGGGGCAATGTGGACCTTAGGGTCGGGGATACCTACAATGAACTTGGGGCCACGGCCCAGGACGATATCGAGGGCGATCTGAGCGGTGACATCGTGATCGATGCCAGTGGAGTGGACACTTCTGTGGAGGGCGTTTACGAGGTGACCTATAATGTATCGGACAGTTCGGGCAATGCGGCGGATGAAGTGGTCCGTCAGGTGAGGGTGACCAATGCCCCGGATACGACGCCCCCGGTGATCACTTTGATCGGGGGGGACCTTGCTTTGACGGTGGGGGATACCTATAACGAATTGGGCGCCACGGCCACGGACAACGTGGACGGTGATATCAGTGGGGACATCGCGATCGATGCCAGTGCGGTGAATACCAATGTGGTGGGCGTTTACCAAGTGACCTACAACGTATCGGATGCCGCGGGCAATGCTGCCAATCAAGTGGTGCGCCAGGTCACTGTAACTACTGCTCCAGATACAACCCCTCCCGTAATTACTTTGATCGGTGGTAATCTTGCTTTGATGGTAGGCGATACGTATAACGAATTAGGAGCCACCGCTACGGACAATGTGGATGGTGATATCAGTGGGGATATCGTGATCGATGCCAGTGCAGTGAATACAAATGTTGTAGGTACCTATCAAGTAACCTATAATGTATCTGACGCCGCAGGTAATGCTGCCAATCAAGTAATACGGCAGGTCACCGTAATGGCTGCTCCCGATACAACGCCTCCGGTGATTACATTGATTGGGGGGAATGTTGATTTGACCGTAGGCGACGCGTATAACGAATTAGGTGCCACTGCTACAGATAATGTGGATGGCGATATTAGTGGCGCCATTGTGATCGATGCCAGTGGGGTAAACACCAATGCCGTGGGGACCTATCAGGTTACCTATAATGTATCCGATGCTGCGGGCAATGCTGCTAATGAAGTGGTAAGGCAGGTCACCGTAGCGACTGCCCCTGATACAACGCCTCCGGTAATTACGTTGATCGGGGGGAATGTTGATTTAAGCGTAGGCGATACGTATAACGAATTAGGTGCCACCGCTACGGATAATATAGATGGCGATATCAGTGGGGACATCGTGATCGATGCCAGTGCAATAAATACCAATGTCGTGGGCACTTATCAGGTGACCTACAATGTATCTGATGCTGCCGGCAATGCCGCCAATGAAGTAGTAAGGCAGGTCACTGTAACCACTGCTCCAGATACTACCCCTCCAGTAATTACGTTGATTGGGGGAAATGTCACCTTGACCGTAGGCGATACGTATAACGAATTAGGTGCCACCGCTACGGATAATGTGGATGGGGACATTAGTGGTGCTATTGTCATTGATGCTAGTGGGGTGAATACGAATGTTGTGGGTACCTATCAAGTGACCTATAATGTATCCGATGCCGCGGGCAATGCTGCCAATCAAGTAGTGCGTCAAGTTACGGTTCAACCAGAGCCCCAGTCAAGTGATAACGATATTCTTGCTTTTGAGATTCCCGGACAAGTTGGTGCGGCGGTAATAAATCCAGGTGTACATACCATAGGAATGAATGTAGCTTTTGGAGTAAATTTAAACGTAGCTCCAATAACCTTGGATATTTCACCAGGGGCAACGATAAATCCTATAGCAACTTCTGTTCAAAACTTTGGAGATACCGTGCGTTATACGGTAACCGCTGAAGATGGTACCCCACAAGAATGGGTTGTTGCGGCAAACATACTTCCTGACCCTAGAAGTGATGCTAATGATATCCTTTCTTTTGTTCTACCAGGTCAGTTGAGCGCTAGTAGTATTAATACCAGCAATCATACGGTGACCTTGGAAGTCCCATTTGGGACAAATCTTAATGTAGCTCCTTTGGCCTTTAGTATTTCAGCCGACGCCAGTGAAAACCCCTTACGGAATCAGGTTCGTGACTTTTCTGTTCCCGTAATATATACCATTACCGCAGAAAATGGAGATGCTCAGGAATGGACCATCAATGCCTCCGAGGCGGCTGATACCCGCAGCAATGCCAATGATATTATAGAATTTGGTATTCCAAACCAAATGGGGAATACCATAATTGATACCAATGCCCATACAGTAACCGTAAATGTACCCTTTGGAACAAACGTTAATGTGGTGCCTACTCCTTTCGTGATATCGGCAGAAGCTGATATAGCTCCCGCCATTAATACACAGCGTAATTTTGCCACACCGCAAAATTATACGATAACGGCCGAAAATGGGGATCAACAGCTATGGACCATCACTGTAAATGAAGCTCAGGACACGCGAAGTTCAGAAAATGACATTACCAGTTTTGCCTTGCTGGGACAGATAGGGGGACAAGCAAATATTGACACAAATAATCATACGATAACATTGGATGTGGCTTTTGATACCAATTTGGTGACGGCTCCAATCGCATTTACGGTATCCAATGGAGCAACAGCCAATCCGCTTGGTACCAGTGTCCAGGATTTTTCATCCCCCGTTAATTATACGGTGACCGCGGAAAACGGAGATCAGCAAGTCTGGAGTGTTCAAGTTACTGTAGAAGCAGATCCCAGAAGCACCGAAAATGATATTGTCAGTTTTGGAATTCCAGGACAAACCGGAGCTTCTACGATTAACACCAATACCCATACCGTTACCGTAAATGTACCTTTTGGAACGAACATAAACACTGTTCCAGCGCCCTTTACCATATCTACTGGAGCTAGCATTAATCCTGGACTCAATGTTCAACGTAATTTTAGTACTCCACAGAATTATACCGTAACCGCGGAGAATGGAGATCAACAGCAATGGAGTGTTACTGTAAATGTAGCAGCAGGGAATACAGGAAATAACATTGTTGATTTCCGTATAACGGGACAAGTTGGAAGCACCATCATAGATCCAACATCCACGACCCAGGTTAGATTAAATGTACCTGTGGGGCTAAATTTAAATGTTGTTCCCGAAGTTTTTGAAATTTCAGAAGGAGCAACCATAGATCCTGCTAGGAATGTTGCACAGGATTTTGCCCAAGTAATAGGGTATCGCGTTACTTCGGAAGTAGGTAGTTCACAAGATTGGACCATAAACACTAATCGAATACCAACAGCAGATATTAGGAATGGTGCAGGAAACAATATGTCCCGTGGATTCTCCGGACTAAATTCCAGTGATGTGGATGGCAGTATTGTTGAATATCGATGGAACTTCGGAGATGGCGATTCGGATATTACCACCGTTAATACGGTGAATCATACTTATAGTACTCCAGGAACCTATACGGTAACGCTTATCGTGGTAGATGATGATGGCGCTGTAAGTACGCCGGATACTTTAGATGTTACTATAAATCCTCCCGATCCACCAAGCTTTAATTTTACGATAGATCCAATACCTTCGTCTGGAGACGGATTTGACCCGGGATCAACTGTACCCATTACTTTCAGGATCACACCAAATCAGGCTGCACAGGATATGGGAATAACGTTCCAAATGTCCTATAGGGAAACTACATTTAATACGATTACTGGTTTTACCTACAATGGAACCTTTAGACCGCCGCAGACTAATTTCCCTGCCATTATAGGTGTTTCCAATGGTACTTATGAAGGTCCGGGAATTCCCTGTGAACCTATAACTTTAGAGTTTACCGTAACGCCCAGTGGTGGCGGATTGGCTCCCATTGTACGTACGGTATTCATTGATTTTGGAAGTGGAGGACAGCCCTGTCCGTAATGTCGTGCTTCAACTAATATAGTTCCAGATGGTCTTATGTTTTACCATTTGAGCATAAGCGGTGCGAATCATATAATGTTCTTCTTTGGCCAAAGAAGGATCTGTTTTCAATAATTGTAGGGCATGGAACCTAGCCGTTTTCAAAATCGTATTATCCTTAACGATATCCGCTATTTTTAAATTTAATACGCCACTTTGTTGTGTGCCCATTAAATCGCCTGGACCTCTTAGTTTTAGATCCACTTCAGCGATTTCAAAACCATCATTGGTACGTACCATGGTTTCCAAACGAGTTTTGGCTTCATTGGACAGCTTGTGTCCTGTCATTAAAATACAATAACTCTGTTCGGCACCACGTCCTACGCGTCCACGTAATTGATGCAATTGGGACAAGCCAAAACGTTCTGTACTTTCTATGATCATTACGGACGCATTGGGAACGTTTACGCCAACTTCGATAACTGTGGTGGCAATCATGATCTGTGTTTCTCCCTTTACAAAACGTTCCATTTCATAATCCTTGTCAGCGGGTTTCATCTGTCCGTGAACAATGGAGATTTGATATTGGGGCTGGGGGAAATCCCGAACAATACTTTCATAGCCATCCATGAGATCTTTGTAATCCAGTTTTTCGGATTCCTGGATTAGAGGGTATACGATATATACTTGTCTCCCTAGCTTTATTTCTTCTTTGATGAAGCGAAATACTTTTAAACGATTACTGTCAAAACGATGCACTGTTTTTATAGGCTTTCTTCCGGGAGGGAGTTCATCGATTACAGAAATATCCAAATCCCCATATAGACTCATAGCCAAAGTTCGCGGAATAGGGGTAGCGGTCATCACCAGAATATGGGGAGGGATTTCATTTTTATGCCATAGTTTGGAGCGTTGGGCCACTCCAAAACGATGCTGTTCGTCAATAATGGCAAGGCCAAGGTTAGAAAACTGTACTTTATCCTCCAATACGGCATGGGTTCCAATCAGAATATGAAGGCTGCCATTTTCCAGTTCTTCATGAATAATTTTCCGCTCGGACTTTTTACTGGAACCCGTGAGTAATGCAATGCGCACATCAAGATCTCCTAAGAGTTCCTGGATTCCATTGAAGTGCTGATTCGCGAGAATTTCTGTAGGTGCCATCAAACAAGCCTGATATCCATTATCAATGGCCAATAGCATGGACATTAGGCCTACAATGGTCTTCCCTGAACCTACATCTCCTTGCAATAGGCGATTCATTTGGGCATTACTGCCCATATCCGCTCTAATTTCTTTAATTACCCTTTTTTGGGCTCCCGTCAATTCAAAAGGAAGTTGTTCGGAATAAAACTGATTAAAAAGTGGTCCTACCTGATCAAAAACATATCCCTTAATCTTTTGTTTCCGTAAGATTTTCTTGAAAATTAACTGCAATTGAATATAAAAGAGTTCTTCAAACTTTAAGCGAAATTGCGCCTTTGCCAATAAATTTTGATTTTTGGGAAAGTGGATATTGAACATCGCTTCCGGTTTCGAGAGCAATTTCAATTCATCCAAAAGACTGTTGGACAAGGTTTCTTTAAAGCGACCTTTGGTCTCTACAAACAGTTGCTGGATTAACTTGCTGATCAATCGGTTGTTTATCCCCATATTACCTAACTTTTCGGTTGAGGGGTATATAGGTTGCATCGAAATCCGCATTCCTTTTTCATGAACGGCCAATAATTCCATTTCCGGATGGGGCATGGAGAAACTATTGTTGAACCAATTGGTTTTCCCAAAAACCACATAGGGAACATTGAGTTTAATATTTTCCTTGATCCATTTTTGACCGCGAAACCATACCAATTCCATTTTCCCGGTATCATCAACAAAGGTAGCCACCAATCGACTACCCCGTTTTTGGGATACCGATTTGATATGGATGATTTTTCCAATAATTTGGACATCCGCTCCACTGCGTTGCAGTTGATTGATTTTATAATATTGTGTTTTATCAATATACCTATTCGGAAAGAGATTGATAAGGTCTTGATAGGTCTGAATGCCCAATTCAGAAGTAAGTGCATTGGCTCTGTTGGGGCCAACCCCTTTGAGATATGCAATTGGAGTTTGTAGGAAATTGGGATTCATGCGACTAAAATAATGGTTAGCACCTATACCTGCAACAATACAAATTTGTTATTTTGGCTATGGGTTTATAATTTTTGGATTTATGAAGTATGTTTTATGGGGACTTTTCCTTTTTTTAGGATTTTCGGCAAAGGCGCAACAACAGCATAAGGTAGATTTTACCCATGCGGAAGCAATCCTACATCCCATATTTGAAAAAAAACAAATTCATGGAGAAATCACCTATCATTTTCAAGTTTTAGAAGAGGTAGAAACTGTTTTCCTAGACGCCCAAGGAATGAAATTTGAAAAAGTCGTATTAAATGATAGGCCGAAAAAATATATGAATGACGGAAAAAAAATCAGCGTCTACCATCAATTCAAAAAGGGAAAAACCTATCACTTAAAGTTAACCTATATCGCCACTCCCCAACAGACCGTATATTTTATACCGCCAGGAGAAAAAAACGGAGAACAGATATGGACACAAGGTCAGGGAAAATATACCAGTCATTGGTTGCCCAGTTTTGATGATATGAATGAAAAAGTCATCTTTGATATGGCCATTGCCTATGACCAAAACTATGAAGTAATCGCCAATGGAAAATTGAAGGAAACTAGCATTTCAGGAAATGAGAAAACCTGGTTTTATGATATGGAGAAACCCATGAGCAGTTATCTTTTAGCTTTTGCTATTGGGCAATATGCTAAAAAAGACCTTGGCACCCAGAATTCGGTACCCTTATCCCTTTATTATTATGAAAAGGATAGTGCATTGGTAGCATCCACTTATAGGCATACCGAAACTATTTTTGATTTCATGGAACAAGAAATTGGCGTGGAATACCCATGGCAAAACTACAAGCAAATACCGGTCAAAGATTTTCTGTATGCCGGAATGGAGAATACGGGAACAACCATTTTTTCGGAGACCTTTATGGTAGACTCTATTGGTTTTAAAGATAAGAACTATGTTAATGTCAATGCGCATGAAATGGCGCATCAGTGGTTTGGTAACCTGGTAACCGAAAAAAATGGAGAACATCATTGGTTGCATGAAGGCTTTGCAACCTATTACGCCCTATTGGCGGAAGGAGCAGTTTTCGGGAAGGAATATGCTTTTTGGAAATTGTATGGGACAGCCCTGCAATTGCAAAAGCAATCGCGAGAAGGAAAAGGAGAAGCACTAAAAAATCCTAAGGCAAGTAGTCTTACTTTTTATGAAAAAGGCGCTTGGGCTTTATATGTTTTACGGCACGAGGTGGGCGAAAAGGCTTTTCGTGAAGGAGTGAAAAATTATTTGACCCAGTATCAATTTTCCAATGTTACCATTGCCGATTTTCTTACGGCTGTGGAAAAAGCAAGTCAGCAAGACTTAAGCATCTATGAGAAAAAATGGTTGGAAGAAATAGATTTCCCGTTCGATGAAGCCATGACCTATTTAAAAGAAGATGCTCGGGAAATTGCAATGTTCTTGGCCCTACAGCGGGAATTAACTACGAGTCTAGGTGCTAATGGAACAATTATTGAACGTTATTGGAATGAAACAAAATCGGACCGATTAAAAGAAGAAATCATCCGTAAATATGCGAAATCTATACCGAAATCCTTGTTGGATGATATTAAGAATGGGAGTATTGCGGTTCGACAAGCATTGGCCTTTTCCATAGATCGGGTTTCTCCGAAGGAAAAGGATTGGTTTATTTCTTTATTGGATGATGACAGTTATCCTACTATAGAAAATGCATTGTATAAGCTCTGGGTACATTTCCCCGAGGAAAGAGGAAGGTTTTTAGAAAAAACAAGGGGTGTTACCGGTTTTTCCAACAAAAATGTGCGTCTTCTATGGTTGACTTTAGCCATTTTAACCCCTGGATTCGATAATAATTTCAAACAAGAATATTACAATGAATTAAGTGGGTATACGGGGGAAGCATATCATTTTGAAGTGCGGCAGGGCGCTTTTCTTTATTTGAAGGAGGCTTTTCAATTTTCCGATCAGAATTTGAAAGATCTGATCAATGCCTGCATGCATCATAGTTGGCAGTTTAAAAAATATGCACGAACGCTATTGGACGAACTGCTGCAAGAAGCATCGTATAAAAAACGCATACTAGCGTTATCCACGAGTTTGAATGAAAAAGAATTGAAGTACATTACAACAAAAATAGAACTATAATGAGAGCAATGGTAATTTCTGGTGGGGGAAGCAAAGGGGCCTTTGCTGGAGGTGTCGCCCAATATTTGATGGAGGAACAAAAACATTCTTATGATCTATTTTTGGGTACTTCAACGGGCAGCCTTTTGATTTCACATTTGGCGCTTCAGAAAATCGAAAAAATAAGAAAAGTATACACCTCTGTAGACCAAAATGATATTTTCAGCAATTGTCCTTTTAATGTACAGAAAAAGAAGGGAGTGGAAACTATTGGAATTAATCATTGGAGTGTACTAAAGAATTTTTACAGGGGCAGCAAAACCTTTGGAGAAAGTCACAACCTGCTAAAATTGATTCAAAATACCATTACGGAAGAAGAATTCAATACCCTTAAAAATGGTCCTATGAATATCTTGGCCACGGTGTCTAATTTATCTTTAAATCAAGTAGAATACAAATCCATTAATGACTATACCTATGAGGAATTCTGTGAATGGATATGGATTTCCTGCAACTTTACACCATTTATGAGTTTGGTAAAAAAGAACGGTTGCGAATATTCCGATGGAGGCTTTGGAAGTATGGTACCTATCGAAGAAGCCATAAAACGAGGCGCTACCGTAGTAGATGCCATTATATTACAGACAGAAATCACCCATTTTAATAGAATGCCCTCCAAAAATGTATTTTCATTAATTACCAATTTGTTCGACTTTATGCTGGATCGTATAGAGTTTCAAAATATCCGTATTGGGAAATATGTAGCCAGTTATCAAGATGCCATTATAAATTTTTATTATACGCCAACAGTCCTTACCACGAATTCCCTTATTTTTGACAAGGAAAAAATGGGGAGATGGTGGGAGAAAGGATACGAATATGCCAAATTCAAGAATACCGAAACCAGCCAAATAGAAATTTCCGTAAATGAATAACCAAAACAATAATAGTTGAGAGCATTGGTAATCAGTGGCGGAGGAAGCAAAGGTGCTTTCGCCGGAGGAGTAGCCCAGTATCTTATGGAAGGGGAAAGAAGGGATTACGATATACTAGTAGGTACTTCTACAGGAAGTTTACTTATCCCGGAACTGGCTTTGAACAATATTGGAAAACTATACGACATCTATACGAATGTCAATCAGCGCGCTATCTTTAGCTTAAATCCTTTTGTTGTACGTAAGAAAGGGGATAGGGAGTTTGTTTCCATCAATTTTATGAACACCGTATTGCAATTCATTAAGCGGAAGCGGACTTTTGGTGAAAGTAAAGCATTGCGAAGAACGATTCGAAAGTTTTTCACGAAGGAAGAATACCAAGCCATACTGAATACGCATAAAGATGTTGTGGTTACCGTTTCTAATTTATCCAAGAATAGAGTAGAGTATAAGTCCATACGCCAATTTTCCTATGATGAATTTTGTGATTGGATTTGGATCTCCTGTAATTATATCCCCTTTATGTCCTTAGTAAAAAAGAACGGATTTGAGTATGGAGATGGAGGTTTGGGCTGTGTAGTGCCCATTAGAGAGGCCATTCGGAGAGGGGCCAAAGAAATCGATGCTATTATTTTGGAATCGGAAAAAATGGAGCATAACAAAGTTTTGGGAAAAAACCCTTTTTCTCTAATGCTCAGTATTTATGGTTTTGCCCTTGATCAAATAGAATATCATGATATTTCAGAAGGCAAACTGGCCGCAAAACACAATGGGGTACGCCTGAACCTATATTATACGCCCACGAAGCTAACGGAGAATTCCCTGGTCTTCAATAAAAAATTAATGGCAGAGTGGTGGTTGCAAGGCTATAATTATGCCGAATCCAAATTTATGGACATGATTGTGGACGAGGAACTACCATAGTTCCCCGATTTCTTTTTTCACAAAAGAAAGGGCCGTGGCCGATGGGGACTGCTTGTCCATAGTCTTATTCAAAATATCTTCCCGTAACTTGTCCGCAGAATCAGATTCGCTCATTGCTGCTTTTCGAATGGCCTGTATCGTAGCACTTTTCGCAGCTTTAATGATGTTCCAACATTCATCCGTCATATAAATTTGCTGGGATAAATTATGATCAAATTCATTTTCAATAGTCTTTACCAAAAGATTTTCATAATCGTTTTTATTGTTTGATTTTGGAGCAACGCGGACTACAAGACTAGGGATTGCAATACGTTCTAAAAATAAGGCCAAACGCTCATAAGCTTGAAGGCGAATAGGTAAAGTGCTCTGTTGAGAATCCTTATGTAATAGAAAACGCCTGCGTCCTTCTTCATTTCGGGTATGGGCACGGAAAAAATAAAAAGCGATTAAGCCAGTAACTACGGTTGGAATTAAATACGCAAAGAGTTGATACAATTGATTGTCGTCCATTTTTAGCTAGATATTGTTTTGGTTGTTCTGATAGAACGATGGATTTATAAAAAAATTATCTGGTTGAAAAAAACATGTAATTCCTTTGTTGCATTAGGACTAAAACACAGATTTTACTATAGGAATACTTTTTCGAATATTGCATAGAAAGAATGTGTTCTAATAGAGATAATCGCAGGTTTTAGGATGTACACCAGTATCTTACAAAGTATGTAGCTTAAAAAATATAGAAGAAAGGAAAAGAAAAAGACGTAGCATTAACAAGTACATCTATTTTTCAATACATTTAATTTAGTATTTTAGAGCAAAGCTTTTTGTATGAAAACCTATCCAATTATAGTTACCGTATTTGTATTGTTCTTTACCAATTCCTTGAGAAGTCAGGATATCTCTTTGTTCAATGGTAAGAACCTAGAGGGTTGGACCATCTATGGTACTGAAAAATGGTATGTGGAAGATGGCTTATTGGTTTCAGAAAGTGGGCCGGATAAGGCCTATGGATACCTCGGCACAGATAAACACTATAAAAACTTTGAACTTACGGCGCAATTTAAACAAGAGGCAGATGGCAATAGCGGGGTCTTTATCCGTTCTACGGTAGAAGGCACCAAGGTTTCCGGTTGGCAGGTAGAAGTAGCGCCCAAAGGAAAACATACTGGAGGTGTTTATGAATCCTACGGTAGAGGATGGCTGATAAAACCTGAAGCCGAGAAAGAAAAGGTCTTAAAGGAAGGGGAGTGGAATACTTTAAAAATTAGAATGGTCGATGATACCCTGACCACTTGGCTCAATGGCACCCAAATGATACAACTGCAAGATGAAAAGATTGGGAAGGGTGAAGGGTCTGTAGCCTTGCAAATTCATGATGGTGGCGGAATTAAGATAAAGTGGAAAAATCTAATGCTAAAAAAGCTATAGAATTTCTTGTCACAATGGTTTCCTCGAGCGCAGTTGAGAGGTCATTAAAGTTTCCTCTTAATCATGTCTTTAATCGTTTCCATTGCTGCAAGTGCGACTTCCACAAAACGGAATAAATTTCTACACCGATCTAAATTTTGATTCTCATAGGCGACTTTATAATAAATGTTCCCTTCCAAATAATCCGTCAATGCCCGAAGGCCATGAAGAAACGGCATATAAAGGATTCCTAGATGCAGGGTTTCTTTCTCGTATGGACTTATAGCTGCGTTGGTCTGTACCAATCCGTTTAAAAAATGATCAAAAAGTGCTTTGTCAAAGGTGATTAAGTCCAAGTTGGTTTCATCTTCAGGGGTTGCATTTACTATGGTACGTACCGCATCGCCAAAATCATAGTAGAAATGTCCTAGCATGAGGGTGTCCAAATCAATAAAACACAGAGATGTATTGGTACTTTGGTCAAATAGCATATTGTTCAATTTGGCATCATTGTGACAAATACGCAAAGGCATTTCTTCCTCCCAAAGCGGCGTAAAATAGGAGAAAGTGGCTTTGGCCATGGCAATACTATCTTTTGCGGCATGTAATGAAACCTGTGTTGCTTTGGACAACGAAGTTTTAAATTGGTCCACTCGCCATTGTAAATCATGGAACTTAGGGATAATCTCCTGAATCCCTCCTTGAGGGATCAAAGCACCCAAGCCGTGAAAATTACCTAACAATTTCCCTGCTTCAAAGGCCATTTCAGCATTTGCGACTACCGCTGGGGCATAACTGTTCGGTATGTAACGGTAAAGTCGCCAATACCCCATTTGAGGGCTATAGATATAATTGCGTTGATCATGGGTAGCTATAAGATCAATACCTACATAGTCTTCCCCATGGAGATAGGGCAGTGCGGTAGAAATATTTTCCATAACCCTTTTTGGATTCGTAAATACACCCGTATTTATGCGCTGCAACACAAATTTGATAGCATCCTTGTGCAAAACAAAAAAAGAGTCATTGATATACCCTTGTTTAATGCCCTTAAACCGATAGGAAACGGCTTCGACCTTAAACTGTTGCAGTAGTTCCTGTAAGGTATTTTCGGAATATGGCGTATTTACCATAAAGGTTGGGGGTATTTATTTTGGCTGCTTAAGTCCTGTATATGGGAACGGGCAATGTCGCGATCTTCTTTGTAGGTAATTCCAAACCATTGCGATGTCGTTATCATATTCTTGACGTTAATCTTTTTCCATTTAATAAGTTCCTGAATAACGGAAGGAATATATGCTTCTAATTGCAATGCATCTTTACTTTGAAGAAATTCAAGAAAATAACTTTCTATTTCTCTAAATAACAAAGGCTTGCAGACCCAAAAATTCATACTGACCAACTCCTCTCCACTAAAAGGTTCCTGCGTATCTAAATCTATGATTATATCTTGTTGTTGTGCAATCCGTTCAACTTCGCGAATAGATGATAATTGATTTTGAGTGATGCTGCATATACCACGGGAAACCGCACCATTTTGGGATAAGGTGTTCAATAGGGGGTAAGAAACCAATCCAAAAGTAGTTTCCTCAGGGTTTTCTCTAAGGAAATAGGCCGCTTTTTTAAAAGCGTCCCTACCGTAAAAATCATCTGCATTAATCACCACAAAAGAGGTGTTGATTTCCTTTCTCGCTGCCCAAATGGCATGGGCGGTTCCCCAAGGTTTTTCGCGCACTTTCCATAAATTGGAGGCCATAGGGATGTCCTGTATCAATTGAGGAACAATGGTCAAAGAAATCCCAGAGGGCAATTTTGCATTAAAGTGTTCTTCTAAAAAAGGAATACGTTCTTCTCTGGTGACAATGACAATTTGCTGAAATCCACAGTATATGGCATCATAAATACTGTATTCCATTAAGAACTCCCCATGTGGACCAAAAGTATCGAACTGTTTAAGTTTACCGTATCTACTTCCGCTACCGGCCGCCATGATCAATAAAGTCATTTTTAGGTCTTTCCCGTAAAATTAAGTTTTTATCCCTAGAAACGAATTCTTCTCAAAGATTTTCATAATTTCAACTAACCTAATTCGAAATCAACCAAGTACTGCAATACTATGTCAAATCAGATGAATTCCAGAAGAAAATTTATTCAAAAAAGTACGGTGGCCGGAGCAGGAGCTTTACTAGCTCCCTCAATGACCTATGGCTTTTCAAATGAAAAGAAGAAAGAACCGTTAAATGTTGGACTTATAGGTGTTGGATTGCGAGGAACAAATCATTTGAATAATTTGTTGCAACGCTCGGATGTCCGTATTACCGCACTATGCGATATTGATCCTGCTCGCATAGATATCGCCTTGAAAATGATGGCTAAGGAGAATGGAGGCAAGCCCAAAGTTTTTGGAAAAAATGAACAGGACTATAGAAATTTGTTGAATTTGAAGGAGGTTGACGCCGTTATTATCGCCACCCCATGGTTATGGCATAGTCGTATGGCCGTAGACGCTATGGAGGCTGGAAAATATGTGGGGTTGGAGGTTTCTGCCGCCAATACCATGGAAGAATGCTGGGATTTGGTGAATGCACATGAACGCACGGGCACCCATTTAATGATTTTGGAAAATGTAAACTATCGTAGGGATATTATGGCGGTATTGCATATGGTAAAAAAAGAAGTCTTTGGGGAATTGGTCCATTTCCGATGTGGATATCAGCATGATCTCCGGGAAGTGAAATTTAATAATGGGAAACAGCCTTATGGAGGCGGGGTTGAATTTGGAGAAAAGGCCACTTCCGAAGCAAAATGGCGCACCTATCATTCCATAACCAGAAATGCGGATGTTTACCCAACGCATGGAGTAGGACCTATAGCTACTATGGCCAATATCAATAGGGGCAACCGATTTGTTTCCTTAACTTCCAATGCCACAAAAGCTATAGGGTTGCACAATCATATCGTAAAACAGGGAGGCGAAGATCATCCTAATGCCAAAGTGAAATTTAAACAAGGAGATGTCATTACCACAACGATTCAAACTGCAAAGGATGAAACCATCATTGTGACACACGATTGCAACCTTCCAAGACCGTATTCCCTTGGTTTTCGGGTTCAGGGCGCCAACGGATTGTGGGAGGTAGATGGAAATCGGATCTATGTGGAGGGAAAATCAAAACCGCATCAATGGGACGAGGCGTCTTCCTGGTTAAAAGAATATGATCACCCCTTATGGCAAAAGTATGGGGAATATGCTGAAGGTTCGGGCCATGGAGGAATGGACTTTTTTGTGTTGAATGCCTTTGTAGGGTCGGCCAAAGAAAATATAGCCCCACCTTTGGATGTATACGATGCAGCGGCTTGGAGCGCCATAACTCCTTTATCGGAAGTTTCCATTGAAAATAATGGTTCACCCCAATTTTTTCCTGATTTTACTCGGGGAAATTGGATCAAACGAACGCCATATAAATGGATGAAAGATACCTTCTAAGCAGAAAGTTGACTTTTGTCGATTACCCTGCGTTTTTCATGTGCTCCTTGATGAAACTATGAAACGCATCATATTTTGGATGTATTTTTAATTGAATACCATCGGAAAATCCACCATCCTTGGTTTTTGCACTGAGACGTTTGGGATCAATTTGGAATTCTTTTTGCAATATATTGGCTATAGCGGTTGCCTGTCTAAAGGCAATATCAAATTCTCCAGTGTTGGTAAGTCCCGCAATTTCAAGTCCCATATCTGGATTGGCATTTAGAATAATTGCAATTTTTTCCAACCAAGCTTGACCAGCTTCCGAAACCACCTCTACCTCTTTTTCTTTGAATAAGGCAGCAATAGAAGCTGAAATAATAACACTTCCCTTACTAACCCCGGTTTGGGCATCATCTCCTAAAGTTTGCTTTACATTGGTCAAAACGGCAATAGCAGTAGAATCCAGACGGGATAAGGCATCATTGATGACTTTTAATTGATTTTCTTTTTCCCGTAAGCTTTCGAGTGCGATACCTATATTGTCTGACTTTTCAGTAGACTTGGTCGTAAAATCGGTTAGATTTTGTAATAGATCCGCGTTGGTTTTGCGTAGTTCGGCAAGCTGAGCTTCGATATCGGTAACCCTAGCAGTGCTAACACGCTCGTTTTTTTTGGCTGTGGTCAATTCCCCTTCCAAAGTAGCAAGTTGTTCTTTTAAATCATCGATTTCCAATAAGAGATCTTTCTTTTTTTGAGCTTGCAATAAGGTAGTAGATGCAATGAATACAAGGAGTAGGAGTATTTTTTTTATCATAGGGGATTGCTTTTTAAGTTCAAGTTAATTTCAAAATTAAGGTATTTACGATTGGAACACAATTTCAGATCTTAGGAATTGAAATCAGCATTTCATTTTATCAATATATTCTTTCCCGCCTAAATGCACACAATCATAGAGATCCTGCATATTGGTATAGGGTACTGGTGTTTTGTTGTACCCATAACTTGATGCCAAGGTCCTACTCAAATTGTGATCGTCTACATTCACCTGAATATCATCCATAGTGAACTGGCAAGGATGTTCATATCCTGCTGCATGGGTAATTTCAAGAAACTCTTTCCGAAATGTCCTGAAATATTGGGATAAACGATCGGATTTTAAAGGAACATCGATTCCTTTTTGTAACCACTTACTTTGTGTGGCCACTCCGGCGGGACATCGATTGGTATGGCATACTTGCGCCTGAATACAACCAATACTCATCATGGCTTCCCGTGCAACGTTGATACAATCTACACCCATAGCAAAGGCCATAGCTGCTTTGGCCGGAAACCCAAGTTTTCCGCTCCCTATAAAAACAATGCGATCGGTTAACTCCCGTTTTTGAAATACTTTGTACAAACTGGAAAAGCCATAAATCCAAGGCAGGGAAACGTGATCTGCAAAACTAGGTGGAGCTGCACCCGTTCCTCCTTCACCTCCGTCTACGGTAATAAAATCAGGGCCTTTGCCACGTTCAAGCATAAGGTCGGCCAATTCTTCCCATTGTTCCAGTTTTCCTATAGCTCCTTTTATGCCAACGGGCAGACCTGTTGCATCGGCAATTTGCTCAATGAGGTCCAATAACTCTGGGATAGAACTAAAGGCTTTATGGGTAGCTGGCGATAATACATCTTTTCCGATTTCCACTCCCCGAATTTCTGCGATTTCCGGAGTGATTTTAGAGCCAGGCAATACCCCGCCTTTTCCTGGTTTGGCACCTTGGGAAAGTTTAATCTCAACAGCTTTGATCACAGGGTTTTCGTCTACTAAGATTTTCAATTTTTCAATGGAAAAATTTCCATCTGCAGAGCGCACTCCAAAATAACCGGTACCAAAATGAAAAATAACATCCCCGCCCTTTTTGTGATAAGGAGAAAGACCTCCCTCACCGGTATTGTGATAGGCTCCCGATTTGGCAACTCCCTTGTTCATAGCCTCTACAGCGGCGGCTGACAAGGATCCAAAACTCATTGCCGATACATTGATAGCGGAAGCAGGGCGAAAAGGTTTTTTTCGTTGGTTATATGCCCCGATGATCTTGGCACAGGGCAAGAAAGTCTTGTCAATGGTATTGGGATGACCTTCCGGAACCGCATAAGCCATCATTTGATTCTTGACAAAGATATGTTGATGGGCATAAATATCCCGATCCGTCCCAAAACCTTCATAATTGTTTTCTTTTTTGGCAGAGGCATAGATCCATCCTCGCTCAATTCTATTAAAAGGAAGTTCCTCCCTATTATTGGCCACAAAGTATTGGCGCATTTCAGGACCTATACTCTCCAGCCAATATCTAAAATGCCCAATAATGGGGAAATTATGGCTTATGGTATGTGAACGCTGAATAAAAATATCCCGTATAGCAATCAGAAGTAGCAATAAAATTAACCATAACCACCAAGGAATACGGGAAAGAAAATCGAATAGGGCATCCATATCAAGAATAATTTAAAGGGGTAATGTTTTCACTATTTTGCGTTTAAATAATCCAAACTCATTTCGGTTAACGTACGGACGCCCAAAATCATTCCTGCATCATCAATTTTGAAGTCGGGCGTATGATGTGGGAAAGATTCGGTATTTCCAGGAGTCATTCCTCCAAGAAAGAAGTAAAACCCAGGTACTTTTTGTTGGAAAAAAGAGAAATCCTCTGCCCCCGTAATTGCCTTTTGGGTTTGTACATTGGCTTTTCCCGCCACACGTTCCATAGTGGGTAACATCTGTACCACAAGATCGGGATCGTTATAAGTAATTGCAGTGCCATCTTCAATAGTAATGGTAGCTTCACCTTTATAGGCTTTGGCAATAGCAGGAACCATTTCTTTCATCCGATCATTGATTAATTTTTGCATGTCGTAATCCAAGGTCCGAATCGTTCCAATGAGTTCTGCGCTTTCCGGTATAATATTGAATCGCACACCACTCGTAATTTTACCTACGGTAATAACGGCAGCTTCATCAATAAGCTTAACCTCACGACTAATAATGGTTTGCAATCCATCAATAATTTTGGCACTGATCAATATAGGATCAACACCAGACCAGGGTTGAGATCCATGACTTTGTTTTCCTTTTACCTTGATAACGAAACGCTGTGAAGCGGCCATAGTACCTCCAGATTTATAACGAATGGTCCCAACCGGGGTTTGGGAATTGATGTGCAAGCCAAAAATGGCATCAACGTCCGGACTTTTCAGCACATTTTCCTTGATCATTAATGCGGCTCCACCCTCTTCTCCTGGAGGTGCCCCTTCTTCAGCAGGTTGAAAGATAAATTTCACCGTACCTTTTATTTTACTTTTGTTTTTGGACAATACTTCGGCTACTCCCATAAGAATTGCCGTATGCGTATCATGACCGCAAGCATGCATCACACCCACTTTTTTACCCAGAAACTCTGTGGTCACCGTAGATTTAAATGGAAGGTCATTCCTTTCCGTTACAGGCAAGGCATCAATATCGGCTCTTAAGGCGATAACTTTTCCTGGTTTTTTACCTTTCAAAACGCCAACAACGCCTGTTTTGCCTACACCAGTTTGTACTTCAATGCCCAAAGATTTTAGGTGTTTGGCTATTTTTTCAGCGGTTTTAAATTCCCTATTCCCCAACTCAGGATTCTGATGGAAATCATGTCGCCAATCAATTACTTTGTTTTCCACGGCAGCATAGGCGCTGGATAAATTGATACTCTGAGCAACCATCCATGTGCTGGATAAAAGAAGGCCCGCCAATAAGATATTTTTCATAAAAAATAATTTTAAATCGTATGGAATTATATGCTATTTTTTCATTTAGAAGTGGTATTTCAACCCCTTTTTTGCTAGCCTAAGGCAACAAAAACCTAAATATATTCAAATTCAATAAAAAACACCTTTGATTGTTCATAATTATTAAAATCATGTTTTTTGGATGATATGAATTATACCTAAATTCACCATTCCGTAAGATTTAAAATAGGACACTATTGGAGAAATATATCAATGAATTAAATGAAGCCCAAAAAGCACCCGTATTGCATAAGGATGGCCCCTTAATGGTTATTGCCGGTGCCGGTTCTGGAAAAACGAGGGTACTTACCTATCGGATTGCATATCTCATGTCCCTGGGAATTGATTCCTTTAACATCTTGGCATTGACCTTTACCAATAAAGCGGCCCGTGAAATGAAGAAAAGGATAGCCGATATCGTGGGGACTTCGGAGGCAAAAAATTTATGGATGGGAACTTTCCATTCCGTTTTTGCAAAGCTGTTGCGTTTTGACGGGGATAAATTGGGGTATCCCAGCAATTTTACCATTTATGATACCCAAGATTCCCAACGCCTCATCGCCTCCATTATAAAGGAAATGGGCTTGGATAAGGACATTTATAAATACAAACAAATCCAAAACAGGATTTCTTCCTATAAAAATAGCCTGATTACTGTTAAAGCCTATTTTAACAATCCGGAATTGGTGGAGGCCGATGCCATGGCCAAACGTCCCCGAACCGGAGAGATTTATCAAAACTATGTAGATCGCTGCTTTAAGGCCGGAGCTATGGATTTTGACGATTTGTTATTGCGAACCAATGAATTGTTGACCCGTTTCCCAGAAGTTTTAATGAAGTATCAAGATCGCTTTCGATATATCTTGGTCGATGAGTATCAAGATACCAATCACTCCCAATACCTTATTGTAAAAGCACTTTCCGATCGTTATCAGAATATTTGTGTGGTAGGGGACGATGCTCAAAGTATTTATTCGTTTAGAGGGGCCAATATTAGTAATATCCTTAATTTTCAAAAAGACTATGACGATGTTGGCATGTATCGTTTGGAGCAAAATTATCGTTCTACAAAGAATATTGTGAATGCCGCCAATTCCATTATTGCAAAAAACAAAAATCAACTGGAAAAAGTGGTATGGACCTCCAATGATGAGGGGCCATTGATCAAGATACATCGAAGTCCTACAGATGCAGAGGAAGGACGTTATGTGGCCAGTTCTATTTTTGAAAATAAAATGCAACATCAATTGCAAAATGGCCAGTTTGCTGTATTGTATCGTACCAATTCCCAATCCAGATCCATTGAGGATGCCTTGCGTAAAAGAGACATACCCTATCGGATCTACGGTGGACTTTCCTTTTACCAAAGAAAGGAAATCAAAGATGTACTGTCGTATTTGCGTTTGATCATCAATCCAAAAGATGAAGAGGCCCTAAAACGTATTATTAATTTCCCTGCGAGGGGAATTGGTCAAAGTACCTTGGATAAACTGACGGTTGCCGCCAATCATTATGGACGATCTATTTTTGAAGTTATTGAGAATTTGGCAAAAATCAACCTGAAAATCAATTCGGGAACCAAACGAAAATTGGAGGATTTTGTGACCATGATCAAAAGTTTCCAGATCATGAATGCCAATACCGATGCTTTTGCTCTGGCCGAACATGTTGCCAAAAAAACCGGAATTCTATTGGAATTTAAAAAAGACGGCACTCCAGAGGGTATTGGACGTATGGAGAACATTGAAGAGTTGCTAAATGGAATCAAGGATTTTGTGGAAGGACAGCGCGAGGTGGCTGATGCCAAAGGAGATATTTCGGAATTTTTGGAAGATGTTGCCCTGGCTACAGATTTAGACAAAGATACTGGTGATGATGATCGGGTAGCCCTAATGACGATTCACTTGGCCAAAGGACTAGAGTTCCCACATGTTTATATCGTTGGAATGGAAGAAGATTTGTTTCCTTCGGCAATGAGTATGAGTACGCGGAGTGAGCTGGAAGAAGAGCGACGTTTGTTCTATGTCGCACTGACACGAGCGGAAAAGCAAGCCTATATCACCTATACCCAAAGCCGGTATCGTTGGGGAAAACTCATCGATGCGGAACCTAGTCGGTTCATTGAAGAGATCGATGAGCAATATGTAGAGAATTTGGTTCCTGTGAACGATGGGTATCGTTACAAATCCATGATCAACTCGGATATCTTCGGGGAAGTGGATAAGAGTAAACTGCGACAACACAAACCCTTGAGAGGAACTCCGCCATCTGTAGTAAAGCCCAATGAGAGCCAGCTTCGCAAACTCAGGAAGTTAAAACCTGAATTGGCAAAACCTATTGGAAATGCAATAACCACTGATACCAATCTAGTGGCAGGCAGCCTAGTAAATCACAATCGCTTTGGAAGAGGTAAAGTATTGAAAATTGAAGGGGTAGGAAACGACAAGAAGGCTGAAATTCAATTTGATAGTGGTAATATTAAAAAACTACTGCTTCGTTTTGCAAAATTAGAAGTATTGGATTGATTTTTTAGAAGCAATAGACCCAAATTCTTTTTAACTTTAAGGTATGGCCGAATACATTAAAATATATGAGGACAACCCTAACCCTAAGGAAGTAGCCAAGGTGGTTGACTTTCTTCGGAAAGGGGGATTGGTAATTTATCCTACGGATACCGTTTATGGATTAGGTTGTGATATTACCAATACCAAAGCTTTGCAGCGTATTGCACGCATTAAGGGAATCAAATTGGAAAAGGCGAATTGGTCCTTCATTTGTGCAGATTTAAGCAACTTATCGGACTATGTACGACAGATAGATACCCGCACATTTAAGATTTTAAAGAGGGCCTTGCCCGGTCCTTACACCTTTATTTTGCCTGGGAACAATAGCCTTCCCAAAGATTTTAAAAAGAAAAAAACAGTGGGGATACGTATCCCTGATAACACCATTACCAACGCTTTGGTACGCGGTTTGGGAAATCCGATTGTCTCTACTTCCATTAGGGACGACGATGATTTATTGGAGTACACTACAGACCCTGAGCTTATTTTTGAAAAATGGCAAAATTTGGTCGATGTTGTTGTCGATGGAGGATATGGAGATAACGTAGCTTCCACAGTAATAGACCTTTCCGATGGAGAGCCTGAAGTGGTTCGTGAAGGAAAAGGGGAGGTAGATATTTTCTAAAATTGGATGTGAAATTTCAAGAGAACATAAAAAAACCGCATCGATTAGATGCGGTTTTTTTTATTATAATAATATTATCTCTATTTATTAATTGTTGATGGCAGGATCTTTCATACCTTCTTCAATCATATCGTAGAACTGATCTATTTTTGGAAGCACAACAATACGTGTTCTTCTGTTTTTAGCTTTTTCTGTAGTAGAGACAGGCACAAATTCCGCTCTTCCTGCCGCTGTCATACGCTTAGGATCTACACCATAATCTTTTTGAAGTAAGCGTACTACAGCAGTAGCACGTTTTGCACTCAAATCCCAGTTGTCCAATAATACACCTTTTCTATAAGGAACGTCATCCGTATGCCCTTCAACCATAAAATCAAAATCAGGCTTGTTGTTTACTACTTTAGCAACTTTTCCTAAAATCTCTTTAGCTCTTGAGGTAAGGTTATAACTTCCACTGCTAAACAATAACTTATCTGAGATTGAAACAAACACTACTCCTTTTTCCACACTGATTTCAATATCCTCATCATCCAAATTCCCTAAAACACCTTTCAGGCTCTGTACTAAGGAAAGATTTACAGAATCTCTACGTGTAATAGCTTCATTGAGTTTTCTAATGGTAAGATCTTTCTCCTGGATACTTTCTAAAGATTTTTCAAGATTAGCAGCTCCTTTGGCTGTTAAATCTGTCAAATTCCCCATATTATCGATCAAGGTTTGATTATTGGATTTAAGGAAACTCACTTGATCCTCTAGCGACTTCATTCTAGCTGTTGCCGTTGTCTTTTCCTCCAAACAGTCATTTAACTTTACTGTAGCTGAATTTAGTAAATCCTGTGTTTCTTTTTGTTTTGCCTCTAATTCCGCATATTTCTTCTGCGATACACAGGAAGTTAAAAGTAATGTAGCCCCTAAACAGCCTAAGATGATTTTTCTCATAATAATATAACTAGTATTAAAAATTGTTTGTTATTCTCTATTCAAAATTAGATAAAATGATATGCTTCGATATTGCAAATTAGTTAATCTTTTACTAAAACAGTAAACTTCTTTACCTGATTTACGTAATGAGCCCACACAATGGACTTAACGGTATAATATTTTAAGGTAAAATTAGGAGTTTCCCTTTTTCTATAAAAACGCCTAAATTGCCTATAAAAGCTTAGGTGTGCACGAAGAATGGCAATACAGTGGTTAAACTTTGATTGCGTAATAAATCGAATTCCAGCAATACCATCCAGTATTAAACGTAAAAAAATAATTGGAAATGCTTTTTTTCTCGGTAGGTTTTTTGTGATTGAAAATAAGGAATTCCTAAAATTCAAATAGGTTTTTTTGGGGTTCATATTACTCAATGTAGAGCCGCCCAAATGATATACTTGCGAACTGCCTACGTAATAAACCTTATGCCCTTTATTTTTTGCACGCCAACATAAATCCACTTCCTCTTGATGGGCGAAATAGTCTTCGTCAAAGCCTCCCAATTCCTTAAAAATAGCACTTTTGATGAACATACAAGCTCCGGTTGCCCAGAATATCTCCCGTATATCATCGTATTGACCCTGATCTTTTTCCAGAGATTGAAAAATACGTCCTCTACAAAATGGATAGCCTAGTTGGTCTATAAAGCCTCCGGCAGCTCCGGCATATTCAAAATATGCCTTATTTAAGGCATCCAAAATCTTAGGTTGCGCAATAGCAACATCCTCATGCTTTTCAAAAAACTCCTGAATAGGGACCAACCAGCCTTCAGTGACTTCTACATCAGAGTTCAAAAGACAATAGATATCTGCATCCACCTGCTGTAGGGCATCGTTATAACCTTTGGCAAAACCACCATTGCTGGAATTTTGGATAATATTGACCTCGGGATAGTGTTCTTTTAAAAAGAGAATAGAATCGTCTGTGGAAGCATTATCGGCAACATAGAGGTCTGCCCCTTGGGAATATTGGGTCACCGAGGGCAAGTAATTCTCCAGAAGAACTTGTCCATTCCAGTTGAGTATGACAATTGCTATTTTTGACATTCACTTATTACCGAAAGAAATCGGTCGCCTCCGCTTTTTTAGTTATCATTTGTTTGATTCGCGATACAACGCTATGGTTTGAAGTCCACAAATTAACGGCTAAAATCAGGAATATGCCTCAAAAAATGATATTTTTCTGCCTCAAAATCCATTTTGCAATAAAAATGATCTAATCCATTGGTAACCATTAGATATTTTGCCTTCAATTGCATATTGTAACGGGCAATCTGATCAAATACCTGTTGTGTAATACTGACCTCCGGGGCTTTACATTCTATGAGGATTTCTATAGCACCATTAGAGGTGAAGACTACAATATCATACCTTTTTTTTAGCTTATGGATTTGAAGTTGTTTCTCTACATTGATCAAACTTTTGGGATATCCTTTGGTTTCAATAAGATAGTGCAGGGTATGTTGTCTTACCCATTCTTCGGGTTGTAACACCACGAATTTTTTGCGGATAACATCAAAAATATGCACGTTATTTTCGTTACTTTTGAATCTGAAGTCATAGGCCGGAAAGTTCAGTGGTCGCATGCTGCAAAATTGATGATTTTTTTTGGATGGATGAAGTTAAAAAAATAGTTGGCGATATACGTAGTGGAAATAGTAGTCCTGTGTATTTTTTGATGGGCGAGGAGCCCTATTATATTGATAAAATAGCTGAATTCATTGAGAAGAATGTACTTTCCGAAGAAGAACGTGGGTTTAATCAAATGGTGCTTTATGGGAAAGATGTTACTATAGAGGATATCGTAAGTAATGCAAAGCGTTACCCAATGATGGCCGAAAAACAAGTAGTGATTGTCAAGGAGGCCCAACACTTATCCAGAAGTATTGACCAGTTGAGTAGTTATGTAGATAATCCGCAGACTTCAACGGTGCTTGTATTATGTTATAAGTATAATAAACTCGATAAGAGAAAAAAATTATACAAATCTGTACAAAAAAACGGAGTGCTTTTTGAAAGTAAGAAGCTCTACGAAAACCAAGTTTCCGAATGGATACGAAAAGTACTTGCCGGAAAAGGATATCGAATAGCTCCCAAGGCGGCCATATTGCTGGTGGAGTTTTTGGGAACAGATTTAAGTAAGATCAATAATGAATTGGAGAAATTGCAGTTGGTTATCAGCAAGGACACCGAAATTAGCCCCGAAGCTATTGAAGAGAATATTGGAATAAGTAAAGATTACAATAACTTTGAGTTGAAAAAGGCAATTGGAGAACGCAATATTCTAAAAGCGACGCGCATTATCAATTACTTTTCCCAGAACCCCAAGGATAATCCTTTAGTGGTCACTATAAGTTTATTGCATACGTTTTTTTCCCAATTATTGAACTATCATGGTCTAAAAGATCAGTCTCCAAAAAATGTGGCCAGCGTTTTACGTGTTAATCCCTATTTTGTAAAGGAATATCAAGTTGCAGCTAAAAATTACCCCATGAAAAAAGTGAGCCATATCATTTCCCAACTAAGGGAACTGGACCTTAAAGGAAAAGGGGTAGGCGCTACAGCTATTTCACAGGCCGATTTGTTAAAAGAGCTTTTGGTAAAAGTAATTTAAGGCATTACTTTCGGTCTATACTAAATTTTCCTGGCCCTAAAAGAAAGATGACTACAAAGAAAATAAGGTATAGAATGGCATGTTCCTTCACTTTAAAAGCGTCGTCAGCATGATAGAAAAACGCGGCAACCAACATGGTAATGGCGGCAGGAACAGCTGCTAGCCTTGTTTTAAAACCAACAATAATCAGGATGGGGCAAATTACTTCTCCAATCACGGTTAAAAATAGGGAAGGAGTCGCACCAATACCAATAGGATCGGCAAACTCAAAATCTCCATTAATTAATTTTTGCAATTTAGGGATACCATGAGTCAGCATAATTGCCGATGGGAGAATTCGTAATAAGGCAAGACCAATGTCATTTTTAAGGGAACTTTTCATTGTGTAGTGTCATTTTGAATATTCGTAAAAGTATATAATTTTTATTGAATATCTAATGAATAGACCCTTAGATTAATGACAATTTGTGATATGATTTTCAGGAAAACCGATCGAATAGAATTTTACTGTAAATATTCTATTAAATCTTTGCCGAACTATTTCTATGTATCTGTATACCTCTTAAAAATGTTATCTTTTCAAGACGACAGAAGGATGTTTATGCTATCTAACTGAAAATACTTAGAAGTGTTTACCTATCGTAGTGAAGGAAAATCACTAGGATTGGCCTCATGCATGATTTCGTAGATTTTTTCAAAAATATCTTCCGCACTAGGTTTAGAAAAATAATCGCCATCTGTGGCATAGGCCGGTCGGTGATCTTTAGCTGCTAAGGTTTGTGCTGGGCTATCCAAATATTGGTACCCTCCTTGAACTTCAACAATTTGTTGAATTAGGTAGGCAGAACATCCGCCGGGAACATCTTCATCTACTACTAGTAAACGATTTGTTTTTTGGACGCTTTCCACACAATTGTGGGCCAAATCAAATGGGAGTAGGCTTTGTGCATCAATAACCTCTACATCAATTCCTACCTCCTTAAGTTCATCGGCAACTTTAGCCACAATACGTAAGGTAGACCCATAGGAAACTACCGTGATATCTGTTCCTTCCTTTATGGTTTCGACAACACCAATTGGTGTTCGCAATTCTCCGAGGTTATCTGGCTTATCTTCTTTTAGTCGATATCCATTTAAACTCTCGATGACTAGGGCAGGTTCGTCGCTCTGCATTAAGGTATTATAGAATCCTGCAGCCTTGGTCATATTTCTAGGAACCAGAATATACATTCCACGCAGTAAACTGATCAAAGCACCCATTTGGGAACCGGAATGCCAAATCCCTTCAAGACGATGCCCCCTGGTTCTTACAATCAAAGGTGCCTTTTGTTGGCCAACGGTTCTGTATAGGATGGTAGACAAATCGTCACTCATTAATTGAATCCCATATAAGAGATAATCCAAATACTGAATTTCGGCAATAGGACGTAAACCTCGTAAGGCAAGACCTATTCCTTGACCTATAATGGTTGCTTCCCGGATACCAGTATCCGCAATCCGCAAAGCGCCGTATTTTTTTTGTAATCCTTCCAAACCTTGATTAACATCGCCAATGGCGCCACTATCTTCTCCAAAAATTAAGGCTTCAGGATATTTCTCAAAAATTTTGTCAAAATTGTCTCTTAGGATTATTCTGCCGTCTACTTCTTCAGGTTCGCCAACATAAGAGGGCTTAAGTTCAGAAACATTGGTTGCTTTGCTAGGTAGTTCACTATGGAGGTGCGAGCTAAATTTAGGCTGCATTTCCTGCATAAAGTTATTGATCCAGGCAAGTAAGGCATTTTTTTCGGGAGTAGTATCCCCAATTAAATAACGGAGTGCTCTTCTGGAAGTAGCCGCCAAATCTTTCTTTAGAGGTTCTTCAACGGCAATTAAATCATGCATTACCTTTTCAACAAAGACTCTATTTGGACTATTCCTAGCTACATTTTCTAATAAGGAAACCAATGTCTTTTTAGCCGCTTTATGCGGAGCTAAAAATTCTTCCCAAGCTTCTTTTTTGGCATTCCTGACGTTTTTCTTAATATCTTTTTCGAGGGCTTTGAGATCTTCCTCTTGGGCGATATTGTTTTCAAGAATCCACTCTCTAAAGCGTTTGTTACAATCATTATCCTTTTCCCATTCCAAGCGGGCTTCGTTCTTGTAACGTTCATGGGAGCCAGAAGTGGAATGCCCCTGCGGCTGTGTTAATTCGGTAACATGTATCAATACAGGAACATGTTCTTCCCGTGCAATATCAGAAGCATTTTCATAGGCGTGTATCAAGGCCGTATAATCCCATCCTTTTACCTTTAGAATCTCGTACCCAGCTTCTTCTTCATTTCTTTGAAAACCAGCTAATATTTTGGAAATATCTTCTTTGGTAGTTTGGTATTTTGCTTGTACTGAAATTCCATAATCATCATCCCATACACTAATGACCATAGGTACTTGAAGTACACCTGCAGCATTTACGGTTTCAAAAAAATGCCCTTCGCTAGTACTGGCATTACCAATGGTTCCCCAAGCAACCTCGTTACCATTTTTAGAAAATTTTTCGCTGGCAATACCTTCTACATTCCTATAAATTTTGGAAGCTTGAGCTAAACCTAATAGTCTTGGCATTTGGGAAGCGGTAGGAGAGATGTCAGGACTACTGTTTTTTTGTTCTGTCAAATTCTTCCAACTACCATCAGAATTAAGACTGGAAGTTCCAAAATGCCCGCCCATTTGTCTACCAGCGCTCATGGGTTCCTGCTCCAAACTTGTCGTTGCATATAATCCATGAAAGAACTCTTTGGCACTCAAAAGATCCAGTGCCATCATAAAAGTCTGATCTCTATAGTAACCACTTCTAAAATCTCCATTTCGGAAAGATCGGGCCATGGCCAATTGTGGTAGTTCTTTCCCGTCACCAAAGATTCCAAACTTTGCTTTTCCAGTCAATACCTCACGCCGACCCAACAAACTACACTCTCTACTGATTACCGCAATTTCATAGTCTTTTAGAATTTGCTCTTTAAAATCATTGAAAGAAATATTATCGTTGAGTTTTGCTTCTGCCTTCATATACTGGAAATACTTTTTGCAAAAGTATCAAAACATTATGGTTTTTGCAATTCAAAAGAAACGGATATATATTAATAATTTCCCAAAAATGCTGTATTTTACTTTTGTAATTTTATTTTTTACGCAATAAAAACGTCTATTTTTTAGCAATAGTCTAAAAAATCAAAACCATTTTCTATTGAATAATCGGATAAGTGTCTTTGGACTTAAGGTGACCACAAAACGTATTCTTTCGGCATAATTATCTTCCCCAATTTCCCATCCATTGTTGGAATATACCGGGAAATAAAGTTCAAAGAAATCCGTAACAAAATTTAGTCGAACTCCGGAATCATATACGAAACGAGTGTTGACTCCTCTATTTTTCAAAAGTCCGACATCACCATAAAGTTCTACCCATCGCCAAACATTACCACTGACGTTTACAGTGGTCAACCAATCATTGGCAAATGGATTTTCCAATTGTGACTTAAATCCACCTTCGGCAATAATAATTTGTTGTCCATATATCCCAGAATCTTCAGAGCGCGCCAAATAATTGAAGTCGAAAAGATAATCTGTGGGCCTATCCAAAGCAAAACTAAAGAAATCGGATTCCGTCCGATTTCGTAGAAATTTACCAGCGAAGAAACGAAGATTTAATTGCCTATTGTTCTTAAATAACTTTCGGTATTCCCAATTGAAAGCAATTTTTGAAAAGTCGACAGAATGCTGTGCATCCACAAACCAAGAACGGAAATCAATGATTCCTGTATTGGAACTACGGAAACGGGCATTTATCACACTATAATCGGGCTGATCTTCAAGATTGAGGTTTTGATCACTTAGATTTTCATCTGCATTTCTAAAAATGTTCACCCATCTAAAAATCAGGGATTGTCTTTCGTTAGATATAAGGTCATCGGGCCTCCAAGCAAAACTAATCGCAGGTGTCAAGGTAAAGAAGCGCGAATTCTCGGCAAAATGAAAGGTAGACCCTCCTAAGGAGTATCGGGAAAGAAAAAATCCACTTTTTCCATGGTACTTTCGATAACTAAAGCCACCCGAACCTACAAAAGCTTTTTCGTTAAAGGAATAGGAGGGATTGAAATTAAATAAAAAAGGGCGTTCCAAAAGGGTTTTGTTGGTAATTCTAAGACCTGGGGTAATACCATCATTGGCATTGAAAATAAATGCGGGGACATAAAATAATTGATTATAATAAGGGTCCTCTGCGTCCCTAAAGAATTGTATTTTTAATTTTTTATTACCGCTTAAAAAACCACCATTTAGGGTTTTCCAATTATCCCTTTGGTTAAATTCCGGAATTTTCTGATCATAATTCAAGACCAATTTATCTTCCCCATTTCTTGGTACCGTAAATGTTTTTTCCGTGACAATATCCTTAAACCAGTATTTGGATACTACAGAATCTTTTTGAAGTCCAAAAACGGAAATAGGAACATTAGTACCCAATTTATTCTTTAAGGTAATCTGGATGGAATCCTCACTTTTAACGACATTTTCAATTTTAAAATCGATCTGATTCTCGCTGGAGATGTAATCACTAAAGAACCAATCTATATTTTGATCTGCATGTCCCTCCAATATGGCCTTGAAATTGGCAGCGGTAGAAGGCTTGGAGCTAAAATTGTGATAGAAGGTTTTTATACTTTGATCTACCTGTTGCTTGCCTAGATACTCCGATAAGTAAGCTATTCCAAGTCCTGCTTTGTATCTGTTTGCAATCTTATGATTGAATTTGATAAGGGAGTCATTGGAAGTGATCAAGGATTGATCGGTGTTTTTCCTTGCACTGAACATATAAAGAAAGGCATACTGATCGTTAAAATCCAATTGTGCCAACCGGAATCCGCGAACACCCCAAATTTTGGATAATTTCCCCAAAAGTTTTTGCTTTGGGTAGTAGGTGTCCACATAGTCTATCATCAAATAATTTACCAGGGCATCGTTTACCCAATATTCTTTACGGGTATCAAGAAACATGGTTTCCCTTAAGAAACTGGCCAAAGCAGTTTTTAGAAACTTCAGTTCAAATTGAAATTGTTCTTCATAAGGACGCACAAAAGAAGGCAATTGATTAATTCCATACAAGGGATTCTTTGCATAATCTATTTCGCTTACCAATAAGGTCTCATGAGGGTACGCGCCTAAATTGTCATAAATAAATTCCGAAATTTTATTTACAGAAACCCCTTGCATGATTTCATTAAATTTTGTCGCTTCAATATCGGTTTCTACCGTTAAATGCTCGGTGACATGCTTTGTGAACCTCTTTTTGGGGTATAAAATAATTTCGCAACTCTTCCTAAGTTTTCCAGTTATTGTCGTATGTTGCCCTTGCTGCAATTTGGAAATACTGCCTTTGTCCAAATTTGTATTCAAAAAAACGTCCTGTGGATATGTAAAATTTATAGTAGTATTTGTGATTCCGGTATACAAATCTTCTAAGTCTTTGTTGGAATACAATAACCAATCTCCATCTCTATACACTGCAGGAGTGAGGTACCAATCCTTAAGATAGTAACGGCTATTACTAGAATACCCATAGGCCGTATATTTTCTTGGGGGCAATTTTACAGTATAAGTTAAAAAAACCGTAGTGGATTGCCATGGGGCTATAGGTGTCTCCAATTCCAATTTTACGACATCCAGCTCTTTGGTGCGCTCCCATTTGAGGCCAACATGGTTCTTAGTGACCACACTAACAATATCCGTTCTACCACGGTCTTTGTCTTTGGCTAGGTGCAAACTTTTTTTGAATTGTTCCGCAAAACGTTTTGCCAAAGGGGTGTTCTTATCGGAATACGCATGATTCCAATCATTGAAATAGATGGTATTTAAGGTGTCCTTTGAAGAGTTCAGATAAGTGAACTCTTGTTTAATGCGAATTGTCTTGGTATCGTCATCCAAAGTAGCATTCATTATGTTGGTGTGCTGGCCATTTGAAGCATTTACTCCTAGAATAAATAGCAAGAATACGAGCCAATACGATAAATAATGATGCTTTTTTTGGGGCATAATAGGATTAGAAATTAGGGCTTAATGTATGGCCTTTGTAAAAGGCATCAATGATATCTACAACTTCATCTGCAGTATCTACTATTTTAATGAGATCAAGGTCTCCAGGACTTATTTTTCCACCGGTCAGCATGGTATTTTTTATCCAGTCCATAAGGCCTTTCCAAAAACCCTTTCCTACTAGAATAATGGGGAATTTTCCAATTTTATTGGTTTGAATCAAGGTGATGGCTTCAAAAAGTTCATCCAATGTACCAAAACCACCGGGCATCACCACAAATCCTTGGGAGTATTTTACAAACATTACCTTCCGAACAAAAAAGTAATCAAAATCCAAACTTTTATCTCCATCAATATAGGGATTGTCATGCTGTTCAAAAGGCAATTCTATATTTAGGCCTACGGAAGTACCTCCGGCCAAATGCGCCCCTCTATTACCCGCCTCCATAATACCAGGGCCACCTCCGGTAATAATACCATAACCAGCTTTGGAAACGCTTTCGGCAATTTGTACCGCCAGCTTATATTCAGGATCATTTTCTTTGGTTCGTGCAGATCCAAAGATGGATACACAGGGACCAATGGCACTCATTTTTTCAAAACCATTCACGAATTCGCCCATGATCTTAAACAATGCCCATGAATCATTTGTTTTTATTTCGTTCCACCCTTTATGATGTTGCTCTTTTCTCATTGTAACCTTTGTTATTTTGTTGTTGTTTGCGTTTAGTTGTTTTTATGTACGAAAAATAAGGGCTATGCGTTCAATTCTTTTCTCAAAAATTTTGAAGTATGGCTTTTTTTATCTCGGGCAACTTCCTCCGGGGTGCCCTTAGCGACAACCATACCGCCACCACGTCCACCTTCATAGCCAATATCAATGATATGGTCTACCATTTTAATCACATCCATATTGTGTTCAATAACAAGGACAGTATTACCTTTGTCTACCAATTTATCCAAAACTTCCATTAAAACTCTAATATCTTCAAAATGTAAACCGGTAGTGGGTTCATCTAGAATATAAAAGGTGTTTCCAGTATCTCTCTTGGAGAGCTCGGTAGCCAATTTTACCCGTTGCGCTTCTCCGCCAGATAAAGTGGTGGATTGCTGCCCCAGTGAAATATAGCCCAAACCTACATCTTGAATCGTTTTTAGTTTTCGATGTATTTTAGGAATATTTTCAAAGAACCCTACCGCTTCATTGATCGTCATTTCCAAAACATCGGAAATCGATTTTGCTTTGTACCGTATTTCCAGCGTTTCCCTATTGAAACGTTTTCCATGACAGGTTTCGCATTCCACATATACGTCGGGAAGAAAATTCATTTCAATAACCCGTAATCCTCCTCCTTGACATGTTTCACATCGTCCTCCTTTGACATTAAAGCTAAAACGACCAGGTTTGTAACCTCGTATGGCCGCTTCTGGAGTTTTCGCAAAAAGAGATCTAATTTCACTAAAGACTCCTGTGTAGGTTGCGGGATTGGATCTTGGCGTTCTGCCGATAGGGGATTGATTGATGTCAATGACTTTATCAACGGCCTCCAAGCCTTGTATTTTTTTATACGGCATTGGTTTTTTTACTCCATTGAAATAATAGGCATTCATAATGGGGTAGAGGGTTTCATTGATCAAGGTAGATTTTCCACTTCCCGATACTCCGGTTACCCCGATCATTTTCCCCAACGGAAAGGTGACCGTAACATCTTTTAGATTGTTCCCCGTGCAGCCGGTTAAGGTGATTTTTTTTCCATTTCCTTTTCTTCTTTTCTTGGGTACTGCAATCTGCTTTACTCCGGTAATATAATCGGCCGTTAAGGTATGGTAATTTATCAATTCCGAAGGTTTTCCTTCAGAAATGATTTCCCCGCCATGTTTTCCTGCTTTAGGGCCAATGTCAATGACATGATCGGCCCGTTCGATCATATCCTTGTCGTGCTCCACTACAATTACGGAATTTCCAATATCCCGTAAAGACTCCAAAGAACGGATCAAACGTTCATTATCCCTTTGGTGCAGGCCTATACTTGGTTCGTCCAAGATATACAGTACGCCTACCAGTTGAGATCCTATTTGCGTGGCAAGTCGAATACGTTGGGCTTCACCGCCACTAAGGGATTTGGAACTCCGATTAAGGGAAAGATAATCTAAGCCCACATCCAATAAAAATTGAATACGGGTTTTGATTTCCTTGATGATTTCTTCGGCAATTTTCAGCTGTTTGCCATCCAATTTATCCGATAGTGCATTGAAAAAAGCGGCAAGTTCTGTAATATCCATATCTGCCAACTCCGCAATATTCTTATGGTCGCATTTGAAATTTAAAGAAGCTTTCTTTAAGCGGGAACCACTACATATCGGACATAATACCCTGTCCATATACTCTTTTGCCCAACGTTTGAGAGAAGTAGAATCCGAGGCTTCGTATTGATTTTTAATGAAATTGGAAATTCCTTCATAATCTATTTTATACTCCCGTTTTATGCCTAAAGTCTTGGAATCTACTTCAAAACGTTCTTTACCTCCATTCAGAATAATTTCCATGGCTTCGTCAGGAATAGCATGAATTGGAGTGGTAA
The DNA here is from genome assembly GCF_043678055.1 of Spongiimicrobium salis. Taxonomy (NCBI): domain Bacteria; kingdom Pseudomonadati; phylum Bacteroidota; class Flavobacteriia; order Flavobacteriales; family Flavobacteriaceae; genus Spongiimicrobium; species Spongiimicrobium salis. The sequence continues at coordinate 671,679 of NZ_JBHEQA010000002.1, read as the reverse complement.
GTTCAAAGTTATAGCGACTCCCAATCGTTTCAATTTGTTTAAAGGCCCATGACTTTTTATATTCTCCAAGAGGTGCAATACCCCCGTCATGGATAGATAGCTTTTTATTGGGAAAAATTTTATCAGGATTCACCTGATATACGTGACCAATTCCGCTACATTCCCCACACATTCCCTTGGGAGAGTTAAAAGAGAAGGTATTGGGTTCAGGGTTTGGATACGATATTCCGGTGGAAGGACACATTAAATCCCTACTGAAATAACGAGGTTCTTTGGCTCCTTCTTCTAGAACCATGAGAATGTCATCGCCACTATACATTGCCGTATTGATGGTTTCGCTCAATCTTTTATCCAAATCTGCACCATCAGCAACTTTTAATCGGTCAATCACAATTTCAATATCGTGGACTTTGTACCGATCCACTTTCATTCCTTTGACAATATCCCTGATTTCTCCATCTACACGAACTTTGACAAAACCTTGTTTCGCAATTTGTTCGAACAATTCCCGATAATGCCCTTTTCTAGAACGAATGACCGGGGCTAAAATATTTATTTTTTTCCCCTGATAAGAAGCAATAATCAATTCTTTTATTTGCTCATCGCTATAACTTACCATCTTTTCACCGGTATTATAGCTATAGGCATCTGCCGCTCTCGCATATAGAAGTCTTAGAAAATCATAGATTTCCGTAATGGTACCTACGGTAGAACGAGGAGATTTGGAAGTGGTCTTCTGCTCAATAGCGATCACGGGCGATAAGCCATCGATTTTATCTACATCCGGACGCTCCAAGCCTCCAAGAAATTGACGCGCATAAGCAGAGAAGGTTTCAATGTATCTGCGCTGTCCTTCGGCATAAATGGTATCAAAAGCCAAAGAGGATTTGCCACTACCCGAAAGACCGGTAATAACCACTAATTTTTCCCTTGGAATAGTAACGTCTATATTTTTGAGGTTGTGTGCTCTAGCTCCTTTAACCTCAATATTTTCCTCGTAATTTATCATCTTTTTTAGCAAGATTGCGAAGTTACGGTTTTGGCAACTAAAAATAAAGTACGCACGATTTAGTTTTTTGTTAATTAAAAGTGTAGCTATAAATTAGCGGCATAATTTTAAATACAACATATGCAACTTTTAGGAATTGGATCAAGAATACAGCATAAAGAATACGGAAAAGGTGTGGTAACGAATGTTACTTCCAAACACTATTGGGTCACGTTTATGGAAAATGGACTTGAAACTATTGAGCTTGATGAAGATATTGAGGTTATTGAAGCCGTAGAGGACGAAGTGGATACCATTAGCTTTTCGGAAGTAGAACAATCCCTTATTTCCATTTTAAGACGATGGAGCGATACGAGTCAGATATCTCCAATTGCAGATAAATGGAAGGGAGGTACACTAATATTACAACCTGGAAATGAAAACCTAAGCACTAAGGAAATCCCAATCAATACTTTTTTTCATAAAATAGTCATGGTGCGAGATCGCATACGGGTGATGGAACAAAAAATAAACTCCAGCAAAAATTTGGATGATCAGGAAAAAGTAGATCTCCAACAATATATTACCCGCATATATGGAAGTTTAACAACCTTCAATGTTCTCTTTAAAAATCAGAGCGATCAGTTTATAGGCGAACGTTCCAAATAGCTTAATTTAGAGCAAAGCTAGGCCTTGAAAGCTCTTATTTTGGCATAGCAACAGCACGAAGCGTTGGTATTATTAGGACACGGCTTTTTTTTCACTCAAGTATTTCCAATAACGTTTTGGAACATGTTGTTGGTGTAATTTATTGTTGATACGAGATTTGATATTAGTGCTCTTAAAGTAGTCTTGCCAAAGGGATTGATATTCGTATTCCGAATCCAAAAAAGTATCACTTTTACGAATGCTATTGGTGTGGATATCCTGTAAATCAAGGGCAATGATTTCTACAGTATTTAGATTATAATACAACCCATAAGAACGTTTTATATCATAGATAATCCATTGTTGGTCTGCGTATCTATTCCTAAAATGCTTGGATATTAGGGGAAGAATATCAAAATCAGGTTCAATATTGGCAAAATAGATTTCATCTTTGGTCAATTGAAAACGAACAAAAGCTTCCATCCGATGTTTTTCCCGTCCCACGGATCTTGCCAATTGACTAATTTTTAATACCAAGGGATCTGCATAATTGGAATGCGAAGTGGCCGTTGCCGCAAACAACTTTCTGATATACCGATAGAGTAGGTGTTCAATATCTTTTGTTTCACTTAAGAATGCAAAATAAATATCCTTAATAGCGGTATGACTTTTGTTTTTGATCCCATTCCAAACACGTTTGGCCTTGTCCATTTGAGTGAATACGGTTTCATTATCGGAAAAGAGTCCCCGCTGGACCTTGGTGTTTTTTTGAATATCCGATACAGGGATTTTTTCGTCAAAAGCGACAAAAATGGCCGTTAAAAATCCATTAAAACTACCATCATAGATTAAAATTTTTGCATTTTCCATAATTAATTGAATAAACTTAATTGTGTGCTGTATTGATTTCTAAACTTTCCTACTGAATTTTGTAGAATGAGCCCTTTAATTTTGGGAGCGTCCATATCCTTATGCTCCCAATGCCGGGAATCACATAAAATGAAGTATTTTGCTCTGTTCAACGCGACACCGATTTTTTTGAGATGATCCCAATGTAGTTTTCGATACCGTCTGGCCTGGATAACTTTGTAGACCGATTTCATTCCCATTCCCGGGATTCTTGCTAACATACTTTTGTCGGCCTTATTGACATCAATGGGAAACATATTGAGATTACGTAAGGCCCACCCTAATTTTGGGTCTACGTCAATATCCAGATTAGGATGGGTATCATTTAGCAATTCTTTTATGCCAAAGCCATAAAAACGCATTAACCAATCGGTCTGATACAATCTGTTTTCCCGGAGCATGGGAACTTGTGACCCAATGGCAGGGAGACGCTCGTCATGGGTCACGGGAACATAGCCCGAATAGTAAACCCGCTTCATATTGAAATTGTTGTAATAGTGTGCTGCAGTATACATGATATCTTTATCGGACTCTCCCGTAGCTCCAATAATCATCTGCGTGCTTTGCCCAGCAGGAGCATAGGTCGGTACACTTTTAAACTTCTTCTTTTCAGAAGTGTATTGCATGATTTCATTTTTGACTTTACGCATGGGCTTTATAAAATCTTCGTGCTTCTTATCCGGGGCCAATAGTTTTAATCCTGAAATAGTGGGTACTTCAATATTCACGGAAAGGCGGTCTGCATATAATCCAGCCTCCCGCATCAGTTCATCACTCGCTCCCGGAATGGATTTAAGATGTATATATCCATTAAAATTTTCTTCCAAGCGTAGTTTTTTAGCCACTTTGACCAAGCGTTCCATGGTATAGTCGGGATTACTGAAAATACCTGAACTCAGGAAAAGACCTTCGATGTAGTTTCTACGATAAAAATTAATGGTTAAGTCAACCACTTCCTGTATTTTGAAGGCAGCTCGCTCAATATCATTGCTTTTTCGCGTAACGCAATAGGCACAATCGAAAATACAATGATTGGTCAATAAGATTTTCAAGAGGGAAACACAACGTCCATCTTCCGTATAAGAATGGCAAATCCCCATGCCAGAACTATCTCCCAGACCTCCTGTATTATTAACCCGTTTACTGCCACTGCTTGAGCAAGAAACGTCATATTTCGCGGCATCTGCCAAGATGTTTAATTTTTCCCGTATTCGATCAAATGACATAAGCTGTAATTAGTAATTAATCCAAAATTATGGAAAAATTCCTAATTATGGAAATATTCCAATTTATTTTTGGATATATTCCTATTTTTGTATATTTGAGCAGAGAACAATGTGATAGTCCGAACCTATGGAAAACGAATTAACATTAAAACGATTTATTGAAATACGCCGTGAATTAGGGTATACTCAAGCGGATTTTGCCAAATTGCTGGGTGTTTCCAGTACTACTGCCGATATTGAGCGTGGGCGTACAAAATTGTCTGGAAAAGTAGTTTCTGAATTGTTACGGCAATTTAAAATAAATCCTTTATGGCTTTTTGGAGACAGTGAGCAAAAATATTTGGCTACTACAAACACCAGTGTTATTCCAAAAGTGGTTACTGTAGATGCTGGAGAAAACGAAAATATGGTTTTGGTCAATGCAAAAGCGGCTGCAGGCTATCCACAAAATATTCAGGATACGAGTTGGTATCGTCAACTACCGGCTTTCGATCTTCCCTTACCGGAATTTAGAAATGCTACTTATCGTGGGTTTCAGGTAGAAGGAGATAGTATGTTGCCTAATTTAAGGCCAGGGGAATGGGTCCTTGCCAAGGCCATAGAGCATATCGATGATGTTAGCCCTAATAAGATGTATGTTGTGGTTTTACAGGATGCCGTATTGGTTAAAAAAGTGGAAAAGCGCCCCAACTCCAATAATGTTACTTTAATTTCTTTGAACGAAACCTATCCACCCTACGAAATCAAACCTTTTCAGATTCAGGAAATATGGCAGGTAAGCAGTAAAATAACCTTTAGTGTGGATGCCACAACCGAAAAAGGCCTATTACGTCAATTACAAGAATCTATGGAAGAATTAAAGAGCCAATTAAAACAGGTGAAACACTAAGTTTTTAATTATACGCTTTTATAGCTCCCATATCCAAGGTCAATGGTCCTAAGTCATGGGATTGCGGTAGTAAGATACCACTTTCCATTTCGGTCCATTCTTCCCAAGTAGCTTCAATACCCCCAATAGGGATAATTTTTGCCCACATTTGGTAGCTTTTTGGTGTTCCGTCTTGGTTTAATCGCCATAGGTACACATCTCCAGGAGTATCCCCTCCCTCCAAATAGTGCACCAACAGTCCCCTTGAACCATCTTTCATAGTAATAATACTGCGTTCCGTACCCTTGTCGAAGATTTTAAAGGGAGCTACCAACCAAAAAGAATCATTGTTGAAGAGTGTTGTGGCCTTTGTGATCAACCTGTTTTTTTCTTTTCCTTTGACCACAATACCATTCTTAAAAACCGTGCTATACGTTTTATTGGTTAAATGAAGATTAACCTCATAGGTACTCCATGATACTTTCACTCTGCCATTTTCCTTATCCCAAAGGTAACGGTGCGCCCCATTTCTAAAGGACCATTCTAAAAAACGAGTTTGTTTATACGAATCATAGTTTAAAGCGTTCAACATTTTATTGGCATACATATCCGCTTCAGGACTAGGTTTCATTTCTGGAACACTTTCATTGTATATAAGATACAGCACAACAAAAACCAATAGGAAAACACCAATAAGGCCTACTAGGGTTTTCAAAAGGATTTTAAAAAATTTCTTCATGGTTTTGGGTGCTTTGATATGGTAAATTATGGCATGAATCCTACTGCAGTATCATCACCCCGCGGATCGGCTCCTCCCTCAAGAGAACCGTCGGGCAATACTCGAATGGCGTCAACCTTTCCAATAATTGGAGTGCGTTCCTCATTAATGATGTACGATTTAGCTTTTAATTCCGATTTCAATTGATCCGAAAACCCATTGGGTTCAAAAATTACCGCATCGGGCAACCATTGATGATGAAAGCGAGGCGCTTTTACCGCTTCTTGCATACTCATATTAAATTCATAGGCATTTAGTATGGTTTGTGCCACTGCAGTAATAATAGTAGATCCTCCCGGGGTACCTACTACCAACCATAACTGCCCGTCCCTTTCAACAATTGTTGGTGTCATACTGCTCAACATTCGTTTTTCGGCAGCAATACTATTCGCATCGGCCCCAATAAGTCCAAACATATTGGGTACTCCTGGTTTTGCGCTAAAATCGTCCATCTCATTATTCAGAAAAAAACCAAGTTCATCATGGTATAATTTAGATCCGAATGCCCCATTTAAGGTTGTAGTTACTGAGACTGCATTTCCTTCTTGATCAACAATGGAATAGTGTGTGGTTTCATTACTTTCAACAATTTGAACATTACCTCTTTCTACTTCCAAAGATTTTGTGGCTTTGTCAAAGGAAAAATTTGCCATCCTATCTTCCAAATAAGGCGTGCTCAACAGGACATCCAATGGAATATCTACAAAATCTGGATCTCCCAAATAATAATTTCGATCGGCATACGCCCTTCTGGAAGCTTCGGTAAATAACTGAATCGTTTTGGCGCTATTATGTCCATAATCCGCTACATCATAAGGCTCTATCATTTTGAAAATTTGATTCATGGTAACGCCGCCACTGCTTGGAGGGCTCATGGATATAATTTTTAAATCCTTATATTTAAATACTACAGGTTGCCGCCATACGGCTTCATACTTTTCTAAGTCCTCTTCGGTAACATAACCTCCTTTTTCTTGGATGAAAGCGGCCAACTTTTTTGCTGTTTCCCCTTTGTAAAATTCATCCCGACCATTTTTTACCAATTGCCTTAGCGTATTTGCCAGAGCAGGATACATTATCTTGTCTCCCCTGGAAAAATCTTTTGCGAACAGTGTACTATCGCCATTAACCGCAACGACAGCCTCTTTTACATTGGCGAGACGCCTGGCTTGATTTTCAGTGACCAATACCCCTTTTTCGGCCAATTCAATAACTGGGGTCAATATTTCTTCTATGGAGAGCGATCCAAATTTTTTATGAACTTCAAAGATGCCTGCTACCGTCCCTGGAACACCAACAGCAGTAGCGCCTACCGTACTTTTTCCGGGAATGACGTTTCCTAGGGAATCCAAATACATATCCTTGTGGGCCGATAAGGGTGCTTTCTCTCTATAATCCAACCCACCAATATCTCCGTTACTTTTACGGTAGACCATGAAACCTCCACCGCCTAAATTTCCTGCAAAAGGATAAGCCACGGCCAAGGCCATTTCAGTAGCCACCATGGCATCAAAGGCATTTCCGCCTTTCTCTAAAATAGCACTACCAATTTTGGAAGCTTCTTCCCGTGCAGATACCACCATGGCATTTTTGGAAACTACCCCGGTAGGGAGTGCAGGTTCTTTTTTACAATTTGTACATAGAAATAGGCAAATTAAGGCGAGAAGCGTAATTCTTTTCATGGGATGTGCTGGTTTTATATGAGAATGCGTTAAAGTGACTTATATTTTTGCTTGGAAAAGATAATCAATTCTTCAAAAAAAGAAGTGAACTCCCGCTCAAAATCATTGTAATGCTCTTCCAAGTCGATAATGGCGAAATTCATTTTGGATTTATTCTTGGTTCGTCGGTTCATTCCATTCAACACCTTGGCAATTCCATCCATTTTCGCATAACTATAGATCCAATTGTCCGCTATCATATAGGGCATCATACGGCGTATACCTTCCGGCAAAATAGCATAATTATCCTCAAGTAAGTCATAGAAGCAATCCACATAAACATCCAGAGGTGTTTCAGAATATTGGTTCCAATTCTTCGCTAAAAAATGATCGTAAAAAATATCTACGATAACACCACTATAATGACTGTAGTTCTTGTGTAGTCTTTTGGTGCTCATACGTACAGTTTTATGGGAATCAGTGAAGGTATCAATATGCCGGTGCAGTAAAATTCCTTTTTGAACTTTTTCTGGCAAATGCCCAAATTTATTTCCTCTGATACTGTCTGCAATAAAATTTCCTAAAGTAATCTCATCATCATTAAAAGAGAGATAGATATGCGCCAAAAAATTCATAGAAATGTTAATAATCTTTGCTTCGAATTTACGAATTCGGAAACATAGTTTAACATTAGATCGATATATTTGCAAAAACTTTTTAGATACATGACATTAATCAAATCAATTTCAGGAATACGAGGTACAATAGGAGGAGCGCCTCACCAAAATCTTACCCCAATTGATGCAGTGAAATTTGCAGCAGCATATGGAATATGGTTAAAAGGGTATTCCAAAAAAGAAAAACTTAGCGTAGTCATTGGTAAAGATGCCCGTTTGTCAGGGGAAATGATTCAAAACCTGGTAGTATCTACCCTAATAGGGTTGGGGATTGATGTTATTGATTTAGGGCTTTCAACGACCCCTACCGTTGAAGTTGCGGTTCCTTTGGAGCAAGCCGATGGAGGTATCATATTAACCGCTAGTCACAATCCTAAGCAATGGAATGCACTGAAGCTATTAAATGAGAAAGGAGAGTTTTTAGATGCGGCACAAGGAGCGCTAATATTGGAAATTGCAGAAAAAGAGGATTTTGTATTCTCTGAAGTGGATGATTTGGGTAAAATCACGAAAAATGATGCTTATATAGACATCCATATCGACGAAGTTTTGGATTTGCCCTTAGTGGACGCAGAAGTTATTAAAGCTGCTAAATTCAAGGTGGTTGTAGATGGTGTAAATTCCACCGGAGGCATTGCCATTCCCAAATTGCTGGAAGCGCTAGGAGTAGAAGTGGTAAAATTATACTGTGAACCTACAGGTCATTTTCCGCATAACCCAGAACCTTTAAAAGAACATTTAGGTGATATTTGTGAGCTGGTGGTGAAAGAAAAAGCGGATTTTGGTATTGTTGTGGATCCCGATGTTGATCGCCTTGCGTTTATCAGCGATGATGGTGAAATGTTTGGAGAAGAATACACTTTGGTAGCCTGTGCAGATTATGTGTTGGGGAAAACAAAGGGTAATACGGTTTCCAACCTATCTTCTTCAAGGGCTTTAAGGGATATCACGGAAAAACATGGAGGAACTTATGAAGCAGCAGCAGTGGGCGAAGTAAATGTAGTTGCTGCAATGAAGGCCAATAATGCTATTATCGGAGGAGAAGGGAATGGAGGAATTATTTACCCAGAAAGCCACTACGGGCGAGACTCTCTGGTAGGTACCGCTTTATTTTTAATGCTTATGGCCGAAAAGGGGGGGAGCGTAGCAGCGCTTAGAGCAAGTTACCCATCATATTTCATGAGCAAGAAGAAAATTCAGCTCACACCAGAATTGGATGTTGATGGGCTTTTAAAGGCTATGGAAGAGAAGTACGCACACGAAAATGTGAGTACTATAGATGGTGTTAAAATTGATTTTCCAGAGAACTGGGTGCATCTTAGGAAGTCCAACACAGAACCTATTATTCGGATTTATACGGAGGCTAAAACTCAGGACTTGGCCAATGAATTGGCAGATACCATAATTGCAGAAATCAAAGCTATTGCGGGAATATAGTTAGGTGATAAGAGGTTAAATTAAAAGATTAAGTAATTTACTTAAATATCTTATAATTAAATTTTTAGATAAAATCAATTTACTTTTTTAGCGGTTTCCAATCCGGATAGCCATTCTAATATACTTTTAATTACAAATGGCTTTTCGGACCAAATGAAAAAATGATTTTGCTTATCTAATGTAATCACTTTGAGTGTTTCTGCAGCTGTAAATTCCTTTTCCATATAGGGAACGTTTTGATAAGGAACCAGTTTGTCGTCCGTTCCATGAATGATAAGAATATTTTGTGTTAGGTTTTCAAAGTTCCCTTTTAAATTTTTCAATTCTTTTTTTAACAATATCAATTCATCATTGGAAGGCCTGAGCGCTCCCGGGACGATATATTTTAACGGAAAAGCTCTAAAAGGGTACCGCCAACGTTCGGGTTTTTCCGCATCCGGATCTAAGGCTCCCGCCAAAATGCCCAAATTTGAATACAATTGCGGCTTATCCAATGCCATTTGCACAATTAAAGGTCCACCATAAGAATGACCGAAAAGGGTGTAGGGGGCACCATTATCCAATCGCGCCAGCAATTCGTTCAATAATTTTGCTTGGGGCAAAAGCCCTAAACTTCGTCTAAAATTGCTATACCCAAAACCTGGTCTATCCATAGCAATAATTCGGTATCTCTTTAAAAGATCTTTATCCATTAAATATCCTTTGAATGCATCCCAACTCCCTGGAGATCCGTGAACAAAGACCAAAGTGGGAGCATCAACCCGTCCTGTCTGCAGGTAATGGATCTTCCTACCCTGTATAGAGACTACGGTATCCTGATAGCTGATGTTTTCCTCCAAAAATAGCTTTTTGGTCTCTTTTTTTGATGTTCTCATCATTAAACAAGAGGAATTGAATAATACATATGCAGTAATGCCGGCTAGAATAAAATATCTTTTTTTGAATCGTTTAAGGATACTCATGTTATAAAGATAATATTTATGTTATTCGCTCAGTCGAAGTAAATAAGATATACTTGCTTATTTAAAGGCCTCTGGCACCTTATTTCTATGCTTCCAGCGTTTATGGGTCCATAGATAGTGCTCGGGACATTCCCGTATCTGTTTCTCCGTTTCCTTAATAATGGCCTCGGTAATTTCATTTTTTGACGTACTTGCTCCGGCCATGGTAATAGGAATAAAAGTAGCACGGTAATAACCACGCTTTATTTTGGATACTTTCATAAAGAAAACAGGAAGGTCTAATTTTTTTGCCAATGCTTCAGTACCATTGAAGATGGGCACTTTGATTCCCATGAAATTACTCCAGTACTTTGCTTTGGAGACCATGGGAGATTGATCGCTCACAATACCATAAACCCCCTTTATGCCCTTTTGTTCATTCCGTATCAATGTTTTTACGGTATCCTGCTGGGTAATGGGGTAGGTGTTCCACCGAGCACGTATGCGTTGTACCAAACGATCAAAATATTTATTTCCGATTTTTTGATAAATGGCATAACCATTGGCTTTTATATAATTATTTACACTAGTGGTCCACTCCCAATTGGCGTAATGGGTAAGTGCTACCAAAATGCTTTTCTCTTTTTCGGTCTCTTGCGCCAACTCCATATTCGTAATCTGGTACTTCGCTTTGATATCATCTTTGGATAAATCCATCGTTTTTATCATTTCTAGAAACACATCGCATAAATGATGATAGAACTTCTTTCGAATAACCTTAAGTTCCGCACCGTCTTTTTCCGGAAAAGCCAATTTTAAATTATCGTAAACTACTTTTTTGCGATAGCCTACAACATAATACATAAACACAAAAATCACATCCGAAAAGAAATAGAATAGGGTATGGGGCAACTTTGAGATTAACCAAAGAATAGGGTAGGCAAGAATAAAAACCAATAGCTGCATTCGATCAAAAAATATGGGCAAATATAACTATATTTGAAACGATACTTAATGGCATCATAGATGAATAATTTGCATATCGCTACTATTGTAATCATAGCGGCAAACGTTATAGTTTCTCTTAAAGGGTTCGAAGATCGCTCTTTTTTGGAACGTTTTAAATTTGAAATTGGCTCTATACGTTCCGGACAAAATGAACGGATGTTCACTTCAGGTTTTCTTCATGTGGATTATATGCACCTCTTTTTTAATATGCTTACCCTGTATTTCTTTGCCGATGTGGTCATTGCAGATTTTGGGCCTATAAAATATATAGGGATTTATGTGATAAGTTTACTTGCGGGAAGTTTATTGGCACTTTTCTTTCACAGGAACGAATCCTATTATAGCGCGGTAGGGGCAAGTGGCGCCGTAATGGGTATTTTATATGCAGCCATTCTATTACAACCTGAAAAATCCATTGCCTTTATTTTTCTTCCCATCCCCATTCCGAGTTATGTTTTTGGAATAGGATATTTATTGTATACCATATATGGTATGAAGAATAGAGTAGGGAATATTGGGCATACTGCCCATTTCGGTGGCGCTGTGGGAGGCTATGTCGCTACCTTGTTTTTTAAACCAGAACTTTTTAGTTCGGATACTTTGATGGTTATTTTGCTGGCAATTCCAATAATTATTTTTGTTATTCTTCAAAAAATGGGCAAAATTTAAGTATATTATCTGAAAATGAAGTCCTTAAAATAGCAGTATATCCCATAAAACCGTGCAGTTGGTCGAAAAAATAAGTGCCAATTATATAATTTTCCTACTTTCGACGTTGTATTAGAGCCCAAATCTAATTAAACCTACTAAACTATGAATAAATTTCCCCTCCTTGTAGTGGCCTTGCTGCTACTTGTTTCCTCATGTAGTGATGAAACAACCGTTTTCAACGAAACTCAAGATGATTTACAATTGCAACCTAGTCAACAGGCACTTGCGAACAGTGTTAATTTTGACGATGCAGGGGTGTTGGATCTTCTAAATGAAGAAACCATCAATGGGACAGGCTTGTCCTCTAAAACTCCTGAAGAATTGGCCAATGGCTATCCTTTGACTTTAGTGGCACAAATAGATCCTCCTTCATTTTCTGGCGGAGAGAATCTTACGGCATCCCACGTCCACATCGATGGTAATTATGCATACGTATCCTATAATACTGTAGAAGATGGATATGCAGGAGGTGCTGATATAATTGATATTAGCGACCCTAATAATCCGGTCTTGCGTTCTCGATTAAATTTCAATAATGCAGATGTCAATGCCATACGCTTTGACAATGGATTTGCTTATGTTGTTGGTGGATTCAATTCAGAATTATCTCCAACCATAGAAAACAACTCCTTTGTAGGTAAAATAGAAGCTTCTGGCGGCTTTTTCAATATTAATGCCGGTGTTCCTTTTGGTTTTCAGGAAGGTTTTGTAGGCACAGATATCAAGACCACAGCCAATGAAGTATTGGTAACCAGTGGAAAAGATGGCGTACTGGCAGCGTATCGGAAATCTGACTTAACTTTGGTCAATACCTACTCTTTTGCCGATTTAAGATCGTTGGCCATCGATGGCGATAAAATTGCCGTTTTAGATGCTAGTGTTGGCGTTAACATCCTAGATGGAAATTACGACATAGCCCGTGAAATCCCAATTAATGCCGATTTTGGAATAGCCTCCAAAAGAACAATGGACTTTTTTGAAAATAGGGTAATTGTATCTGAAGGAGCCAATGGTGCTGGGGTTTATGACTATAATACAGGGGATTTCCTAGAGCGTATTCCCATTTTGGTGAATCCTGCTGATGTAGCCCAGAGCGATATTGTAACCAATGCCATTAGTGCCAATGGAGATGTTGTGTTCATGGCCAATGGGGGAGCAGGACTTTGTGTTACGGAAAATGATGATAACAACGCAATGGATGTTGTAGGGATATTGGAACTGAATGGATCCATTAATTATGTTGAATCTAAAGGAGATTATCTCTTTGCAGCTTCGGGTAAAGCTGGATTGCAAATTATAAAATTAAACAGGCCTTCTGCAAGTCTTGTAGAACGTTGTATTTCCCTGCCACTATACAATAGAGGAAGAAATCTTACTGTAGAGGAAGATGAAGACCTGGCGTATACAGGAAGTGCTAGATTTTCAGAATTGGATATTAAAGGTGCTTTGCTCTTATGTGGGTCATGGACCGTTAGGAATGATGTTGATATCAGTGCAAACGCATTGTTCGAAATGAATGGAACTTTTGTGGTTGGTCGTAATAGGGATCGAAAAAATATTATCGTGGATAACGGCGCAACGTTCAGAGTGGAAGGAAATTTGACCATCTTTGGAGATTTGATATTGAATGATGGGGCTACCCTTGAATTTTTAGGAGATAGTTCTGTTGTAAATGTTATTGGTGATGTAATAAGAAATGGGAATACCACAGTCACTGGTACTTTTGATGACGTAGCAAACAAATTCTAAATAAAATAGAAAAAGTAAAAAAGCCTGTACACTATTCAAGTGCACAGGCTTTTTTTATGTTAAGCTATTCTGTTTATTGCAACATACTGGCAATTTTTTCCTCTAGGGCATCACCTCTTAAATCTTTTGCCACGATAACCCCTTTTTCGTCTAATATAAATGTAGCTGGAATAGCATTTACATTATATAAACGGGCAATTTCATCAAAGTAATCTACATTGGAAACGTGGTTCCAAGTTAACCCATCATCTAAAATGGCTTTTTTCCAGTCCTCGGCACGACGATCTAAAGAAACGCCCATGATGTTTAACCCTTTATCATGGTATTCATTATAAATACGTACAACATTGGGGTTTTCAACCCGACAAGGACGACACCATGCCGCCCAGAAGTCAACAATGGTTACCTTTCCTAAAACATCATTTAATGCCAGTGGCTCTCCTTCCGGGGTAGGTGCAGAAAAGTTAGGCGCTTTTGAACCTATTGAAGTGCTTTTGGTTTTATCCAATTTTCCTTTTAATGCTTTTCCAATAGAAGTTTGTTTAATTTCAGGTGTAAGTGCTTCGTATAGCTCACGGACTTCATTTTCAGGAAGTAATTTTCCGGAAAGTGCACGATCGATCAAAAATGCAGCAATAAGGGCATTGGGGTTCTTTTTTATGAAGTCGGCCTCGAAATCCTTTGCTTCTTGTTGTAATTCAAAATATTCATCCCGCAAGGCAATGAGTTTATCCTGATTTTTCTCAGCACTTGCTCGTTGAATGTCTACAGAGATAGATTGTCCCTTTTGGGCACGTTCTCTGGTCTCCTTTAAAAAACCTGCAAAAATTTCGTTCTGTGGCGTGCCACTTAATTTTGCGAAAAACAAACTGTCTTTTTGTGCTTTGATTGTAATATCACCGTTTTCAAGAATAAAGGGAATGTTTCCGGGGAGTTGATCAACAAATACGAAGTAGACTTCCGGGGAATCCGCAATTCCTGTAAACTCGTATTTTCCATCTTTAATCACAGTAGTGTCAACCTCTACTAATTTGTTCAGGGAATCTGTTTTTCGAAGAAATATTTTAGTACTGTCTTTTACTTCTCCGCTTAACGTACCATTAACCGTAAATCCTTCCGTACTGGTGTTACATGCTGCTAGTATTAGAACCGCAGATATAATCAAAGCAAACTTTTTCATGTGGAAATTTTTAAAGGAACAAATGTACTTATTATAAAGCGTATAAAAAAAGCCCTTAACAAACTGTTATAGTGTTAAGGGCAGTATTAAAAGAAACAAGTGTTGTTCTAGAATTGATATCGGATTCCCAGAGCAATGTCAAAATCAAAATTATCCGAGAAATTATCAAAACCAATTAAACCGATTTCCGGTCTAAAATCAAGCGAGATCAATAGGGGAATATCAAAATTATATTCTATGCCAATATCCCCGGCCGCAAATACAAACAATCCCCCATCAGGTGTTACTGAACCTCCATTATTATCGGATATAGGCTCAAAATCCACACTCCCCAGGCCTCCTCCAAAGCCGTAATACCAGTTAAAATTGCCATCAAGTGTATGTACCCATTGGTAGGTTCCAGAAATTTTAAAGGCATCAAAATTACGATTGTCGCGCCAACCCAAATTGAATTCCACACGATTGTACCTTGCAATGGATTTTTGATACGAAATTTCTGCACCAAAACCGTCACTATCCCCTAAGCGTAGTCCTAAGGTGTGATCCGATATTTCTTGAGCATTTACGCTAGCCATGGAAAACAAAAGAATAGCGCTAAAAAATTTAAAGATTTTCATAAGTTTCGTCTTTTTTTGTTAAAAGTTTAAAATTGGATTGCCATCATGGTCTTCAGTTAATAAAAACTTACTTTTATATCCAAAAATTGTTCCAAGGTGAATAAAAATGTATTTGAAGGTCTTAAAAACGACCTGGAAGGAGAGTTGTTGACGGATGAACTTACAACGAGATTATATGCCACAGATGCCTCCGTGTATAGGAAAGTCCCCCTTGCGGTAGCCTATCCGAAAACCGTTCAAGACCTGAAAAAAATTATTTTTTTTGCCAAGGAAAATAATGCTTCCATCATTCCCAGAACGGCAGGTACCTCTTTGGCCGGACAATGCGTAGGTGATGGGATTGTCGTGGATGTCTCAAAATATTTCACAAAAATCGTCGATCTTGATATCGCCAAGAAGCAAGTTACAGTGCAACCCGGAGTGATACGTGATGAACTGAATCTATATTTAGCAGAACACCAGCTGTTTTTTGGACCGAATACTTCCACTTCAAACCGCTGTATGATCGGAGGAATGGTAGGCAATAATTCTTCAGGCACTACTTCTATTCAATATGGGGTAACCAGGGATAAGATTGTGGCTATGAAGACTTTGCTGGCGGATGGTAGTGAAGCAAGTTTTGGGGCGCTGAGCATTGAAGAGTTTCATCAAAAAAGGACATTGGACACATTTGAAGGAAATATTTATAATAATGTATTTAATGAATTAAAAAACAAAGATTTACAAGATAGTATTCGTTCAGAATTTCCTAAAGCTGAAATCCATAGGAGAAACACGGGTTATGCCGTTGATGAACTCTTGAAAAGTAATTTGTTTGGCGGGGAGGAACCAGCTATAAATCTATGTGATCTTCTTAGTGGAAGCGAAGGAACTTTAACCTTTACTACAGAAATTACCTTACAATTGGATGTTGTTCCTCCAAGCTATTCTGCGATGATCGTTACGCATTATACCAGTTTGGAAGATTGCCTGAATGATGTAGTCCCTGTAATGAAACACGATTTACATTTATGTGAAATGATGGATAAGGTCATTTTGGACTGCACAAAAAATAATAGGGCGCAACTGGCAAACCGGTTTTTTGTAGAAGGGGATCCAGCAGCCCTGTTGATGTTGGAGTTCAAGGCAGACAGTCCAGAAGAGCTTCAATTAAAATCAGATACCCTTCTTCAAAGTTTGGATCATTCAGGTTTAAGTTATGCCAATGCCATCCTAAAGGGTGATGATATCCGAAAAGCTATAGAATTGCGCAAAGCCGGTCTAGGACTACTGGGCAATATGATCGGGGACAGGAAAGCTGTTGCCTGTATTGAAGACACCGCTGTAGCTCTGGAAGACTTGAAAGACTTTATTGGGGAATTCAGCGAAATTATGGAGCAGTATAAGCAGCAAGCAGTTTATTATGCGCATGCAGGTGCTGGGGAACTACATCTTAGACCAATATTAAATCTTAAAAAAAGAGAGGATGTTACGCTGTTTAGAGCCATCACTACAGATGTTGCCAAGCTTACTAAGAAATACAGAGGTTCTTTCAGTGGAGAACATGGTGACGGAATAGTAAGGGCTGAATTTATCCCTTTAATGATCGGAGAGAGGAACTATGAACTCCTAAGGCGCATAAAATCTTATTTTGATCCCCAGAATATATTTAATCCCGGAAAAATAGTGGATGCTTATCCGATGGACGAATCCCTGCGTTATGAAATCGATCGGGAAGAGCCCAAGATTGCAACGCTACTAGATTTTTCCGATAGCGAAGGTATTTTAAAAGCTGCCGAAAAATGTAATGGTAGCGGGGATTGTAGAAAAACGCATAAGGTATCGGGGGCTATGTGTCCAAGTTATCATGCGACAAAGAGCGAAAAAGATACCACTAGAGGGCGAGCCAATGCCCTTAGGGAATTCTTGACAACTTCCAATAAAGAAAATGCTTTTAACGAGGAGGCTCTAAAAGATGTTTTTGACCTTTGTCTCAGTTGCAAAGCCTGTTCCAGTGAATGCCCCAGCAATGTGGATATTGCAACTTTGAAAGCGGAATTTCTATATCAATATCAAGAGGAGAACGGATATTCTACTCGCAGTAAACTGTTTGCCTATAGCACGCGAATGAATCGAATGGGAAGTAAAGTGGCTTGGCTGACCAATAAGACTTATGACTCCAAAATTCTGGGAAAATTCATTAAAAAAACCTCTGGGGTAGCTTTAGAAAGATCTCTTCCAAAAGTTTCAAGTTTTAATTTTAATAAATATCTTCAAAACATTGATAAAAAGGATATTAAATATAAAAAAGAGGTAATTTTATATATTGATGAATTTACGCATTATCTAGATACGGAACTTGGAAAAGATGCTATTGATGTATTGGTAGGATTAGGGTATCGCGTAAATCTATTCTATGCAGAAAGCGGTCGGACGTTTTTGTCCAAAGGCTTTTTGAAACAAGCAAAAAAAATAGCCCTAGCCAATATAAAGAAATTAGAGCAATTCACGAAGGACGAAATGCCAATAGTTGGTTTAGAGCCTTCAGCAATTCTAAGTTTTAGAGATGAATATAAGAGATTTGTCCAAGATAAGACCGTGATAGATGGTATTGCCAAAAATGTGTTTTTAATAGAGGAATTTTTAGCGAATGAAATTGAACTTGGGAATATTAATGCGCAGCATTTTACGGAAAAACAGAAAGTAATTAAAATCCATAATCATTGTCATCAAAAGGCCTTATCCAATCAAAAAGTAACCTTTGACATTCTCAACCTGCCAAAAAATTATTCGGTCTCTATTATTGCTTCGGGGTGTTGTGGCATGGCTGGATCCTTCGGATACGAAAAAGAACACTATGAATTGAGCATGCAAGTAGGAGAGTTGAAATTGTTTCCCGCCATTCGGAAAACACCCCAAGAAGTTGTTATTGCGGCCAATGGCACCAGTTGTAGGCATCAAATATTGGATGGTACTTCCAGAAAGGCAATGCATCCCATATCTATATTGAAAGAAGCCTTACTCAATTGATTCTTTGTCCTTATGCGATTTTGGTTTCGGTTCATTGGACATAATGGAGGCAATGAGCTCATTAACGTCCATTTCCTTGATATCTTCATCAACAAAGAAAGGCAATAACTTATCGTGACTGTATTTGTAGATCTTCCAACGTTTAAAGGAATATTCCAAGGCGGTTAGGTTTTCTACCCAATCCCCGGAATTAAGATAGGTGCATTTTCCATTTTTTGAAACATGTATTTCCTTTTTTGGTTGGTGTATATGTCCACAAACTACGTAGTCATAGCCATTGTTCAACGCCAGATCTACTGCGGTTTTCTCAAAATTGGAAATATAGCGTACTGCCCCTTTTACACTATGCTTTATTTTTTTTGATAAAGAATATTTTTCCCTTCCCAATTTTGCCAGAATCCAATTCATGAATTTATTCAAGAGTATCAGAATGTCATAGCCATATCCTCCGAGTTTTGCCAACCATTTGGCATTTTGAATGGAAACATCAAAAATATCTCCGTGAAAGAACCATGCTTTTTTTCCATCCAATTCCAAAACCAATTTATTAACCAGAGTAAAATTGCCTACTTCGGTATCACTAAATTTACGGAGCATTTCATCATGATTGCCCGTGATGTAATACACTTCGGTGCCTTTAGAGGCCATTCCAATGATTTTTTTTAAAACTTTTAAATGAGAAGAAGGGAAGTAGCGTTTACTAAACTGCCAAATATCAATGATATCCCCGTTCAGTATTAACTTTTTTGGGGAAATACTATTGAGGTAAGCAATCAGCTCTTCGGCATGACAGCCGTAGGTCCCTAAGTGGACATCGGAGATTACGGCTAGTTCAATTGATCTTTTCTTCAATTCAAATATTTTCCTACAAAATAAACCTGCTGGTATAAATTGCAGGTCAGGATACAATGAATAAAAGGTTAAGCTTAATAGACTGTATATTAACTAGATATTAAGTAGGTGGTGAAATTTTGGTTTTAGCTAATTTAAAATTTACCTTTACCAGCTTTAAGCAGGAACAAACGATATGGCTGGAAATACCTTTGGAACACTATTTAAATTAACCACTTTTGGAGAATCCCATGGCGTTGCCATTGGCGGTGTTCTGGATGGCTGTCCTTCTGGAATCACACTTGATTTGGACCAGATCCAAAAAGAACTGGAACGTCGGAAACCCGGACAATCAGCTATCGTTACCCAGCGAAAAGAGCCCGATACCGTAGAGTTTTTTTCAGGAATTTTTGAAGGAAAGACTACGGGCACCCCTATTGGTTTTGCCATAAGAAATACCAATCAAAAATCCCATGATTATTCACATATTAAGGATTCCTACAGGCCTTCCCATGCCGACTATGTATATGATCAAAAGTATGGGTTTAGGGATTATCGCGGTGGCGGAAGGAGTTCTGCTCGGGAAACAGCGAGTAGAGTAGTTGCTGGTGCCATAGCAAAACAATTCCTAAAAGGAATAGCGATAAACGCTTATGTTTCTCAAGTGGGGAATATTGTATTGGATACCCCTTATGAAAAACTTGATTTCTCCCTTACGGAAACAAATCCTGTGCGATGTCCGGATGTGGCCATGGCGAAGCTAATGGAAGATCATATCAAAGAAATTAGAAAAGAGGGGGATACCATAGGTGGCGTTATTAGTTGTGTCATTAAAAATGTACCTATTGGTCTTGGGGAACCTGTATTCGATAAATTACATGCAGAACTAGGAAAGGCAATGTTATCCATCAATGCGGTAAAAGGATTTGAATATGGAAGTGGCTTTGAAGGTGTACGTATGAAGGGTAGCGCCCATAATGATTCCTATCGGACGGATGGAACAACGAAGACCAATCACAGTGGAGGAATACAAGGCGGAATAAGCAATGGAATGGACATATATTTTAAAGTTGCTTTTAAACCTGTGGCCACCATTATACAGGCCTATGAAACCATAGACAAAGATGGAAATATGGTGCAAACTAAAGGAAAAGGGCGTCACGACCCTTGTGTTGTACCTCGCGCAGTACCTATTGTAGAAGCTATGGCAGCCTTGGTTTTGGCCGATTACACTTTACTTAATGGCGTTGTGAAATTATAGCCCTTCTTTTTTTGGCGCATTCCCATACAAAATAGTATCTTTCTATCCTAAAATTAAAATGTATGCGGAAGCTTGAATTGCATTGGCAAATCTTGATCGGAATGTTTCTTGGTATCCTTTTTGGATACGGAATGACCCAAGTAGCGTGGGGAGGACAGTTTGTAACGGATTGGATAAAACCCTTAGGGTCCATTTTTGTAAAATTGCTAAAATTAATTGCCATTCCGCTTATATTGGCTTCATTGATTAAAGGAATTTCCGATTTAAAGGATATTTCCAAATTTCGGAATATCGGACTACGCACAATAGGCATTTATATAGGCACCACCGTTGTTGCCATTGTCATTGGGCTTGTATTGGTGAATATTATGCAGCCTGGAGATGGTGTTTCTACAGAAACCATTGATAAATTAACCGCAACTTATGCCAATGATAAAGGGGTTACCTCTAAAATGATGGAGGCTTCGAAGCAGATGGATAGTGGCCCTCTACAATTTGTAGAAGACATGGTTCCAGATAATGCCTTTTCTGCCTTAAGTGATAATGGGAAAATGCTACAAGTTATCTTTTTTACGATATTATTTGGAATTTCTATGCTGCTTATTGGGGAAGAAAAGGCTAAACCCATGAAACAGTTTTTTGATGCCCTAAATGATATTGTTCTTAAAATGGTGGATCTTATCATGCTTATAGCTCCATACGCTGTCTTCGCCTTATTGGCTAGTGTGGTGGTATCTTCCGGAGATCCAGATTTACTTTTTGCCCTACTCAAATATGCTCTGGTTGTGGTTTTGGGGCTGCTATTGATGGTAGGCTTTTATTTAATGATTGTAGGTCTTTATGTTAAAAAGAATCCTTTCTGGTTTTTAAAACAGATCAGTCCAGCACAGCTTCTTGCTTTTTCAACAAGTTCTAGTGCTGCAACCCTACCGGTTACCATGGAACGTGTTGAGGAACATATAGGGGTAGATAAAGAAGTCTCTAGTTTTGTGCTTCCCGTAGGAGCCACTATAAATATGGACGGTACTAGTCTGTATCAAGGAGTTGCTGCAGTGTTTATTTCACAAGCTCTAGGGTTTGACCTTACCCTTGGAGGGCAGTTGACGATTGTTTTAACAGCATTGTTGGCATCCATAGGTTCTGCTGCAGTACCAGGAGCCGGAATGGTAATGCTTGTTATTGTATTGGAATCCATTGGTTTCCCTGCGGACAAGCTCGCCATAGGTTTGGCATTGATTTTTGCCGTAGATAGACCATTGGATATGTGTAGGACTGTAATTAATGTAACCGGGGATGCCACGGTATCTATGATCGTTGCAAAATCTGAAGGAAAACTTGGAGAACCCAAAGTTAAAAATTGGGATGATCATTTAGACGAAGTAAAATAATACCCTGTAAAGGCAATAAAAAAATCGGAATTATGAATATATGTTTCTTAATGTACCCCTGGGAAGATATTGATCCCGAAAACGATACTAGTCTTACCTTAATTCATGAATGTGTGAAAAGAGGACACGGTGTCGCCATGTGTATTCCTGCCAACCTTACCATTCGAAATACGGTAACCAGTGCATTTTGTACGGTAGTTGGAAGAATGGAAAAACCTCCTTCCAATTTAAAAACCTTCTATAAACAGGCTAAACTAAGAGAAGAAATGCTTCCTCTAGCGGGTTTTGATGTTATTTTTATGCGTGCAAATCCGCCCTTGGACCCATTGATGCTAAACTTTTTAGATTCGGTAAAAGACGATGTTTTTATTGTAAATTCATTACAAGGTCTTAGAGAGGCCAATAATAAATTGTACACTGCGGCTTTTGGGGATTCCCATAGTAATATTATTCCAGTAACCCATGTATCCAAGAATAAGAATTATTTGGTACAACAAATCAATGAATCCTCAGCGGATAAAATGATTTTAAAACCTTTAAATGGTTTTGGAGGCTCTGGGGTTATCCTCATTGAAAAGTCGGCCATGTCTAATATCAAATCATTACTCGATTTTTATGTAACTAACTCAGATGGAAGCTCTAACTATGTTATTCTTCAAGAATATATTGAAGGTGCGGATAAAGGAGATATTCGTATTTTATTGCTTAATGGTGAGTATATTGGAGCTATGAAACGGATTCCCGGCGAAGATGATCACCGATCCAATGTTTCTGCTGGAGGTTCTATCGCAAAACATAGCTTAACGAAAGAAGAAAAGGCATTATGTAAACAAATAGGCCCGAAATTGGTAAAAGACGGATTGTATTTTGTGGGTATCGATGTCATAGGCGGAAAACTGGTGGAAGTGAATGTGATGTCGCCAGGAGGTATTACTTACATGAACAAAGTGTACAAAGCCAAATTACAATGTAAAGTCATTGATTTTATAGAAAGTAAGGTCTTGGACAAATTACAAGCACTGGATAGACGCTCCCGTTTGCGAAATGAAGTGGAAAATGCATAAACTTTCTGTTGAGGATATCGTTTCAAATATTGAAGCAGAAATACCTTTTGAAGCTGTTTCTGAGGATTATTCCTTTACCATAAAAATAGAGAAGTATATACCCTATATATGTGCAGCCGTGCACGATGGGCATCAATTTCGAAAATCTTTATGGGAAAACTGCTTGCATACGGAATATGAACGTTGGTATGAGGAAGACCCGTGTACCAAACAAATGGTTCAATCCCATCCCATTGTCATAGCGGGTTGCGATAGCAGATTTGAATATGATTTAAATAGACCTCCGGAAACGGCGATATATACAGACGCCTGGGGGAAACAACTGTGGAAATCCCCCTTGGATCAAAAAGAAAAGGAACATAGCCTAAGAAAGCACTTTGCTTTTTACAAGGTCGTACATGCGCTAGTGGCACAGATAGAACAGAAGTATTCCCATGCCTTGGTTTTTGATATGCACAGTTATAATTGGAAACGTTGGGAACGGGAAGTGCCCGTATGGAACTTGGGAACGGCAAATATAGACGACAAGAGATTTGGGGCTATTGCAACGTCATGGAGTACTTCTTTAGGGCAGATGCAATTGCCCAATAAAATTAAAACAACTTCCAAAATCAATGATACTTTTCAAGGAAATGGTTATTTCCTTAAATACATTACGCGACACTTTGATCAAACCTTAGTGCTGGCCACGGAAATTTCAAAGATATATTGTAATGAGCATACAGGGACAATTTTTCCTGAAGTTGTGCATGCTGTTGAACGGCAACTAAAAGAATTAATACCTTTGCAGGCTAGAGTATTTCAAGAAGGTGTGTCATGATACAGGAAAAAGTGGGGGTCAATATACAGCAGGAGTATACAGATTTGTTTGAAATCGATGCAAATCTAAATCGCTTGATTCAACGAATAGAATTATTGAACTATGTAAATCCGCTGAATATTGAAAAGGAAAAAAACCGTTTTTTCGCATCAAAATACAGTAAGGAGCCTACATTTAAGTATCCAAAAATAAAATTTGACGCCTATAAATTACACCGCTTATTCTTTTCCCAGCGATTAGAGCGTATTAAGGAGCCCGAAGTTCAGGCATTATATCAGGATATCATCTATTATTACGCCAATATGATCCAGTGTATTAAAACCATCGGCAAAGCCAATGAGTTTTATTACAATTCTTTACGGATTTATGGCACTCCGACCGAACGTGATGTAGACAATGCAAAATTTATATTACATTACGAAAACGAGACAGAAGATTCCACACAAGTAAAAAGATTTACGGCAGAAGACGCCAAAGCGTATTTTGAAGCTTTTTCCAAGCAATATGATTTCCCGCTGCATATTAAGTTTTCTACGAATATTGCGGCAGATGCCATGGTTCGCAATAGTACGCAGACACTTTTGATCAAAAAAAACACCACTTTTAGTGAAAATCAATTATTAACACTGGCCAATCATGAAATAGGGGTCCATTTGGTGACCACATATAACGGAATGCTTCAGCCTTTAAAGATTTTTTCCAATGGTTTCCCAAAAAATGTCGAAACCCAGGAAGGTTTGGCTGTTTTTAGTGAATATATGTGTGGCGCATTGACCTTAAAACGATTAAAGGAACTTTCATATAGGGTTTTAGCTTCAGACAGTTTAATTAAAGGATACGGTTTTTCGGATACTTTTGACTTGATACACAATCAATATAAATTAAACAAACACGATGCTTTTTCCATCACCTTAAGAGCGCATAGGGGAGGAGGCTTCACTAAAGATAGGCTGTATTTAAGTGGTTTAAAAAAAATCTATAAGCGCTACAAAAATGGACAGGATATGGATGCCTTACTCAGTGGGAAAGTTACCTTGGAGTACGAAGACACCATTGCAAAATTACGCAACCTAGGATTGGCACAACCTACAACCTATACCAATTTCGCCTACACACAAAATCTCAATTCCAATACAACATTAGACTTCATCCTTAACAATTTAAAATAACACCTTGAAAGCATGATATGTTCTTTCGGATGTGCTTAGCTGTAAGCCTAAAAAAAATATCCAAAACTTAACGTTTTGGATATTTTTTTATCATTTAATGGTGTAGTTTTTACTCCGATTCTTTAAAGATTAAAAAGTGTTGCAAAAGAGATTCCAAACCATTTTTCCAACTTGTTTCAATAGCCAGACTAGTGTCTATCGAGGTTTTCGCAAATAAATTTTGTGTGGTCGCCGATTCATAGATTTCCGTATCATTTTCAGCATTGTACAATTTGAGATGGATGGCAATACTATTCTCAATACCATTGGTTTTCTCCTCTTGAGTTACCGTGCATTCTTCAATGGCTACTTTTAGGATGTATTCCGTTTGGACCGCTTTCCGCAAGGCACTGATATCTACACTTTGGAGTTGGCCTAAATCTATTTCATGTTCATCGAGCCTTTTGGCCGTAACAATGGTCTCTTGAAGGACAAGTTCATCCTTTTCAAGAGCGGTTTCAAGAAACTCATAGGCATAGTCCGTTGCAATCTCGGAAGCATCATTATCCAAGTTTTCTCCTTTTGTAAATGCGAAGGGTAAAATAGATAAACTGTTTTCCTCAAAATCCGGTACGGTTTCCTCGACCACTTCTATTGTTTCTTCCGCTACGGAACTTTGGTCTTCTTCAGAAAAAAACTGAACTCTTCCGTTGGCAAAAACTATTTTAGCAATGGCATTGGTTTCCAATTCATTGACTACCTTCTCGTCCGGGTAATTATAATGAATGGTACTTGAACTCACTTTCGTCACTTGGGCCTTTATCAAGGGGCCTGCAACGGTAAAAATAGTGTCATTGATTTTTTCAACCTGGGCAAAAGTAGTGCACAGGCACAATAGGGCAATTCCTAATAGCAATTTTTTCATCATACATTTTTTTTAAATTAATTTTCTTTTTCTTTTGCCATTAAGAACATAAGTAGACAAATACCGTATGGGCAAATGATTTCTGCAGGATTTTGGGACCAATACACATTCTGGTAAAACTGATCAAAAAAAGAAGAAAAAAAGTGGCATCAACAATGCATAGCAAACAATGGTGACATTCTTTTTTTTGGACAATTTTGAAGCATTTTTTACTATGAAAATAGGCTCAAAAAATATGCCAATATTCCAGATATATCACATAATGAGACTACTTTAACACAATTTTCTGGATAGAAACCTATTTAAGGTATTAATGAGTCGATTTACTTTTGGATCGAAGGAGATAAACACCACAAAAAATAGTCAAACTCCATAGGAAAAGGTCTACCATATGTTCCAGATGCAATAAAGGGCCGTAACCATGATATCTAAAGCCTGTATTGTTCCATAGTAAAAAGACTGTCTTTAGAAGGGCAATGCCAAGTATTGTAAGAATGAAATAGTTAGCGTATTGCTGTAAGAAGCTGTTGTATTTGCGATAGAGCAACGCTAATACAGGGGCAACGATGAAAATACCAAAACATAACGAATTCAAGGTGAAACCATAGTTCAAGGTCAGCAAATTCAGAAAATGGAAAGTGCATGCAATAGTAAGATACATCCTCCAAAACTTCCTTCCCTTATAAAGAAAAAAGAATCCGACAACTTCAAAAATAGCGGCCAAATAATCCATGGCCTCAAATACATAGTACGGTAATTTAAATACATAGGGACTAAGTAGGTATTGATGCTGATCCTTAAGGAATACTCCATAAAACCAGAACAAGAATCCACTACTACTGAGATCAAAATCTACCCAGTAGAGGAGTTTTGGGATTCCTGCCGTAAAAAAACCAAAGGCAATCGCAATGCCCAATAGGGCAAGAACCCTTGCTTGTGTGGCAGAACTTAATTCTTTATCTTTTTTGAGGGCAAACCTAGTCCCAGAATTGGTAAAGGCAAGAGCAGGATAAGCAATTAAAAAAAGGTTGGTGTAATGATCAATTTTTCCAAAACTCAAAGCATATGAAAAGAGGATACTACTTAAAACAAACATCGCCAAGAGTGCTTTTCTGGTAAAGATCCCAAGCGTAATGCATACTAAAAGAATTATGGCCAAGATATCGCAGAGCAGATAGATGATATCGGGCAAATAACCATCTGTAAGATAGGCAAAACTAAAGATTCTTGGATTAAAAAAAGCAGGGGGGACGTCATTTAGCCAAGACCAGGACGGAAGGAAATAAACAAGCATGAGAAGCCCAAAAAATACTCTAAAACATGCCAATTGTTCAGTGCTTACAGCCGTGGCCTGCTCAATCCGTTCGAAAATACGTTTCAAGAAAGCCTCAATAGAGTCCAAGAATGGTGTCATTTAGTATATTGTTGTCTTCATAAAATGTGCCGTCTTTGCACACAATCATTATTCTTTTCTTTAAAATCAATACAGAATCCTTGCACCCTTGTTCCCGTAATCGTTGTCGAAGCCATATTTTGGTTGCCTTGATATCTTCTAGGGACTTTTTGGACTTTAGGGTTATAGGAATAGCAAAACGATTTGTTGTAAATTCATAAGTTTTGGGGGTATCCAAACCAAAATTGGCTTCATAAAAATAGCTTAGGTATTCTACCCGTATAGGCCTTAGAAAATGAGCATTGTCTAAATTTTTGAGGCTTCCTTCTCCGGTTTCCCCATAAATTTCATTGACCGAAATACGGATTTCCTTATTTAAATCAAGTTTTTTGGCGCCAGCGGGCAGGACCACTGAAGGATAGATTTCAAAACGGTAATCCACTATCCGCAGTACAAAAGGGCCACCTAAGAAAATTAAGAGCAAGAAAAAGTGTAAGGTATTTCTATAACGCAATCTCATGTATACAAAGGCAATGCTCTTTTAGGGTTAAACTCCAATACTTTGATCGATAGACAAGAAAACATACTTGGAAATATTAATAGGAAGCCAATATGCCATCAATCCAAAAACTTACTTCTCAATTCTGGAGTCGGAATCATGCATTCTTCCTGTTTTCCATACCATTTATATCGATTATCCGCAATATAATCATAAACCATATTTCGAAGAAATCCTGGAACAATTAGAAAGACAGACAATAGGGGGTAGGCCCCTCCCAAATTCTGGGCAATACGCAATGCAGCTCCAGATTTTATCCAGTGTCTTTTGCGTTCCTCATCGACCAGAACTATGGAATCTACTTTTGAAATGTCTAGATTAAGTTTTTGTGCTAATGATCGTCCAAAATCAGATTGAAGTGCCGCAAATTGGAAGATGTTTTTTTTGTCTCGTTTAATGACAAACTGGACACTACTTTGGCATAAATTACAAACACCGTCAAAAAGAATTATTTTTTTATTCAATTTGGACATTATTAGACTATTAGATAGTGCAAAGTTACAGCTATTTCTTTGCTTCCACTAATTCTAGCTTATCCACATTAACATTGGTAGTGAAAAGCCCATAATTGACAATGGCTTTGTTTTTTTCCAAGCTATCAATAGTGCCTACAGATTTCCCATCGAATAAACGCACCCGATCTCCAATCTTGAAAACTGGACGGGGTTTGTTCTTTTGAATAGCCGCTTTCTTTTTCTTCTCTACTTTTTTCTTCTCCCGAATTATGGATACTTTTTGCTGTACTTCCTGCTCTACCTTTACTTTCTGTTCTTTTGCTTTTTTGACCTCACCAGAACTTTTCTTCTTACGTTTGCTATTCTCCGTTTCCACGATTCGCAAAAGTTCAGAGATAAGAGGTCTTTTTTTCCGGTCTAAAAAATATTTTTGGGCTACGTCGTTTACTTTATTCCCCAAGTAAATCATACGTTGATTGCTGTCAAAAAGTTCTTGATAGCTTTCTAATTTGGATTTTATTTTCCCATTGAGGAGTTCCAGTTTTTTAGCTTCTTCCCTGACTTTGGATTCTTCTTCCTTAAGCTTATTTCCCGTTTTGGCCATATTGCTGCGCTCCTTTTGTAATTTGGCAATGGTGGCATCAAATCGTACTTTTCCACGTTCGATTTTCTTTTTGGATTTGTTGATCAAGCTATAGGGAATGCCATTTTTTTGGGCAACTTCAAAAGTAAAGGAACTTCCCGCTTCCCCTAAAATCAATTGAAAAGTAGGTTCCAATGTCTTGGAGTCAAAAAGCATGTTGGCATTGGTAGCATGGGGCAGTTCATTGGCCAACAATTTTAAATTGGCATAGTGCGTTGTAATTACTCCATAAGCCCCTCTTTCATAGAATACCTCCAAAAACGTTTCAGCCAATGCTCCTCCGAGTTCTGGATCGCTTCCTGTACCAAATTCATCGATTAAGAACAGTGTTTGTGAATTGCACTTTCGAAGAAAGTAATTCATATTCTTTAATCGATAGCTATAGGTGCTCAAATGATTTTCAATAGATTGATTATCGCCTATGTCGGTCAATATTTTATCAAAAAGACAGGCTGTGCTGCGTTCGTGCACCGGAATTAATAGCCCACTTTGTAACATCAACTGGAGGAGCCCTATAGTTTTTAGTGTAATACTTTTTCCCCCGGCATTAGGCCCGGAAATCACAATAATCCTATTTTCCTCATGCAATGATATGGTCTGGGGAAAAGTCTTTTCATTATTGCGTTTATTATTTAAATAGAGCAAGGGGTGATAGGCATCACGCAGGTGCAATTTTCTTTCTGTGCTGATTTTAGGCAAAATACCGTTGATATCTTCGGCGTATTTTGCTTTTGCGGAAGTGATATCTATATGCGCCAAAAAATCTTGATAATTTTGTAATAAGAGTCGGTGTGGTCTTATTTGATCGGTAAGCTCATGCAGTATGCGCTGTATCTCCTCTTTTTCCTCGAATTCTAAATTATTCAATTCTCGGTTATAGCGCAGCGTTGTTTCGGGTTCAATGTATGCAATACTTCCTGTTTTGGAAGTTCCCATCATTGCCCCCTTTACTTTCTTTCGGTACATGGCTTTAACAGCAAGAACACGCCTATTGTCTACAACCGATTCCCTGATCTCATCCAAAAGATCGGCAGATTGATACCGCTGCAATGCTGCAGCAAAGCTTTGATTGATCTTTGCCTTAACACTATTTATATCCTGTCGTATACCCCATAATTGACCAGAAGCCTTATCCTTGATCTCTCCAAATTTATCTATAATATTGTTGATGTAAATTGGTATATCTAATTGTAAATCAACATCTTCAGATTTTTCAAAAAGTAAAGGGTAATAGGTCTTGAATTTTTTGAAGAACTTTTTGTGGATTCCAACGGTATTGGAAAGCCCTCCAATTTTTCGAAACCCCGATATCTCTAAAGTCGTGTTTTCTATATGCAAAAGTTTAAGCTCATGATGAATTACATCAAAGCCGTGATTTGGGATTCTATTTTCATTGGTGTAAGAAGATAGATATTCCGATGTTTCCCCCAAAGCGGTTAAAATTGCCTGCTGATCGCTTAAAGGAGCTAGAGAAACTACCTGTTCTTTTCCCATAGCAGTATGGCAACGCAATACGAGTTGATCCAAAACCGTATGAAATTCCAAATCCTGCAGCGTCTTTGCATGAATGTTGCTCATTGATTTTTATTTAATCGATGTCAAAGGTACATAGTTTTCAGTATTTTTGAAGTGCTGGGTACACAGTGTTTTAGATAGAAATAAAAATGGAGCTATTGCATGAAGGTTAAAATCCATGAAAGTTGGGAAATCAAGTTAAAAGAAGAGTTTAGCGAACCTTATTTTGAGAAACTCATACATTTTGTAAAAGGAGCTTATGCCCGCCATACCTGTTATCCACGGGGAGCGGATATTTTTGCTGCTTTTGATCATTGTCCCTTTGAAGATGCAAAGGTTATTATTATCGGACAAGACCCCTATCACGGTCCAAATCAAGCAAATGGACTGTGTTTTTCTGTAAAGGATGGAATTGCGCATCCGCCCTCTCTCATTAATATCTTCAAAGAAATAGAAAGTGATATTGGAGTGCCATACCCTCAAAGTGGAAATTTAGAGCGTTGGTCCAAACAGGGCGTTCTATTGTTGAATGCCACATTGACCGTACAGGCGCATTCTGCGGGGAGTCACCAAAATCAGGGATGGGAGGTTTTTACCGATGCGGTTATTAAAAAATTGTCCGCGCAAAGAGAAGGGTTGATTTTCCTACTTTGGGGAGGCTTTGCAAAAAAGAAAATTAAACTCATTGACACAAAGAAACACCATGTCTTAAGTTCGGGACACCCTTCACCTCTAAGCGCAAATAGAGGGTATTGGTTTGGTAATAAGCACTTTAGTAAATGTAATGATTTATTGAGGCAACAAAATAGAAAGGTTATAAATTGGTAATTTTCTTGTTTGTATATTAAGAAAGTTCTTTTTTATTAGGGGAAAATTACTACATTTATAATATCACAAACTAAACGAATTTTTATGATATCTTCAAAACTAAAATCCATTTTACTGGTGGATGACGATGAATCGACCCATTTCTTAAATAAAATCTTTATTAGCAAATTGGATTTGGACATTGATGTCGGCGTCGCATCAAATGGTGCTGAAGCCTTGGACATTATTGCAAACAGAGGCCCGTTTAACGGAGATGACCTCTTTACGCTTCCTTGTTTATTGATATTGGATATACGCATGCCACAGATGGATGGGTGGCAATTCTTAGAGGCGTATGAAAAAGAATTTGACAAAAGTATCACGGACAACATCACCATTGTGATGGTAACCATAAGCGAAGATGAACAAGACTTGGTTAAAGCCAGTAATAACCCGCATATCAAAGAGTACATTCAAAAACCACTATCGGATATCAAGTTTCAAAACTTAATTGACAAATACTTTTCTGTAGTAGATGCCTAGTACAATAGCTGGTCTATAGAGACTTTTGTTGTTATTAAATTTAAGTCAAGCAATGTGTCTTGAACATTTTCAAGTGTTTCTGCCTTCATTTGATTTTGGCTCCAACGGGTTAAGGACAGCCATTTTTGAATATCCTCCAATTTTTGATCATAGCTGTTGGCCAAGGTCCTATCAATGCTGGGAATGCTTTTAAACTCAAGAGTGTAGCTATTGATAACTTCCAATAGGTGCTTTAAGGTTCCAGGATGGTTTTTTATGAAACTATCCGTAGCTGCAATAACAAAGCAGGGCCAGGGTGTGGGACAATCCCCCAATCTTCTAAAGGTGCCATCGGTCACTAAAGGCTTTGTGGTGAAATGCTCCCACATAAAGTAATCGGCCTTTCCCTTGGTCAAACCTTCTATAGCGCCTTGAAGGTGATTGATAACTTCAAATTCCAATGTGCTGGTATCCCAATCGTTGTTTTGAGCGTGCACATAGGCCATAAGGTGACTTCCGCTGCCAAAACGACTTATAGCCGCTTTGGAATGCTCCAGGTCCGATATGTTTTCATAGACACTATTGGCTGCAACATGAATGCCCCAAAGCAAGGGGGTAGCAATATACTCTTGTACGATTTTAGTGGGATTGCCTTCGGTAATACTTTTAACGAGGCCTTCGGTAAGGATAATGGCAAGATCAGTTTCTTCATTTTGCAATAGCTGACACATTTTTCCCGTTCCCTCGGGAATATCGGACCATATTAAATCAATTCCTCTATTTTTAAAAGCTCCTTCTTCAATGGCGAGGTGCCATGGGAGATTAAAATGTTCTGGTACTCCTATAATATTAACTTTTTTCACTCTTGAAGTTTATCTAAGGTATATGCTATCAATTCATCGACTCTTTGTTTTGGTCTCCTGGAAAATTCTCCGGTACTCCTGTTGGCAAGGATACAATTCATAGAGACCGCTCTGTGGCCCATTAAAAGACTTAAGCCATAGATTCCGGAAGTTTCCATCTCTAGATTTGTGATTCTCCTCCCTTTGCTTTCAAAGGAAGCCAGTTTGCCGTTCAGTGCAGGGTCTTCTGTTTTTAAGCGCAATACACGGCCTTGGGGACCATAAAAACCTACATTGGTGGCGGTGAAACCTGTATAGGTGAGATCGGAGGCTAAACGGCCTGCGAGATCTTGGTTGCATTTTACGATATATGGAGTGGATTTATCAATATTCCAATGGGTATATTTTTTAAATTCCTCTTGCATTTGTACTTCTTGGAGGTGCTTGCTATCATAAAAGTGTAGGAGATTGTCAAAGCCTATAGCCAATTCACTGATCAAAAAAGAATCAACTGGAATATCAGGTTGAATAGCCCCTGAGGTTCCAACCCGAACAATATCCAGGCTTATCTTATCCTTTTTTATCTTCCGCTCTTCAAAATCAATATTCACCAGCGCATCCAATTCGTTCAGGACAATATCAATATTATCTGTTCCAATGCCTGTGGATATTACCGTGAGACGTTTACCGGAAATTGTCCCGGTATGTGTAACAAATTCACGCTTTCCCTTTTTAATTTCAATATGGTCAAAGTGTTGGGATACGTCAGACACACGGTCCGGATCTCCGACCGTAATAATGGTTTGGGCAATATCTTCTGGTAATAAGTTTAGATGGTAGATGCTATGATCGGGATTCAGAATAAGTTCTGATGGTCCAAGCGTCATATTATAATTTTAAAATTCGATCAGAAGCCGTATTGTACAAATAGTTATATTTTAGTGCACCTCCCAAATAAACATTGCTATTTCGAATATTGGAATAGTGATTGCTTTTCCCTTCTAAGATGCTCATTCCTTTTCTTGTGAGCTTTACAGGGTTAAAAGAAGAAAACAATGGCTTTAATCTAGTAATGGCCCGTTGATATTGTATATCTCCAAAACCATAGATGTCCTGATGTCCCAAAACCGTTCCCAGCAATTCTTTTCTCGTTGCCGGCTTTTTGTCCACAGCCAGTTGCAATATGGTGTTCTCCATTTTGTTCAAGCCATTTTTAATGGTAGGAAAACGTTTTAAGTGGGCTGTAATAGCATCGCCCAGATATGAAAATTGATAATTTTCAAAATCTTTCAAGTTTTCTAAACGAATGGGATTGTCACTACAATACAGTTGCCAAATGTAGTCGGCATATTCAATATCGTCTTGAGATAAGGTTATTCTATTCTCGTGTAGTTTTAATAATTGCTCCGTATTCAATTCACTAAGACCGTATAACCTATCTGTATCATCTTCTTTTCCGCTACAAACCAAAGAAATCTCTGCATATCTGCGATGTGTTTTAAGCCAGCTGATTACCGCAAGCATATTTATTTGACAGAAAAGATCATACTCAAACCACAATACAATCTGATCTTGCTGTTTGTGATTACATAAGGAACGGTATTCTTTTAAGGTGTGTTCAATAAATTTGGATTTGGAAACTTTATAGGTTTTGTTGAAGAATTCAAAACGGGTTTTCCAAAAAGATTCACTACCCACATTGGTCAGGGTTTTTCCTTCACACAGCATCTCTCGCCATGTAATGACATCTCCATTGAGCTGTAAGGAATTTAATTTTTCAGTAAAACTATCACCGTTGGTGATATGTAGTGTTCGGGAACTCATACTGTTGGCTGTTGTTAGGTTGAAGTTATAAAAATAGCATTATTAATAACACGACAAAAGAAAATTAACACAACTAACCACCAACTCGCTTCACTTTAAAGCCTTTATTTTTTAAAATTTCCATGATTTTATCCCTGTAATCCCCTTGAATTATAATACGATCTTCCTTAAAACTCCCGCCAACACTAAGGGTTGTCTTAATTTCTTTCGCTAGTTTTTTAAAATCCTCATCGGCTCCGGTATAACCCTCTAAAATGGTAATAGGTTTTCCTTTTCTTTTTTCGTACTTACAGAGAATAGGGGCATCCTGCATCCAAATGGCATCTTTTTCAGGAGTGGAAGTCTCTTCTTCGGAAGGGGTGTGGTCTGGAAATAAATTTTTTAATTGATCTTGTAAGTCCATATTTATAAGAGCATAGGTGAGAATAGCAGTTTTGACATGGGAATACCACAAAGTATAAGACATAGGGCATACACAATGTACTTTTTTGTTCTGGAAATTGGAGGCTCCAACGAAATATTAGAAACCATGGTCATTTCAGTTACGTATTGAGGCTCTTCAAGATGTAAGGGGTCCAGAGGGAAGTTATCCAAATACGTTTTAGTATGGCGCTTTAGAGGCAATCGAATAATCCAGAAAAAAAATAGAGAAAAAATCAAAAGCCCAAATGTGGCCAAAAATCCTGGTAAAAAATCAGGTTGTGCAAAAGATCTTGTCGCTACAATAGTTATAAAATCCATTTTTTGTTTTAAAATAGGAATTATTTTTTAATCAATCCCAGATCGATCAAGCGTTCATGTAGAAAAGCACCGGCCGTAATATCCTCATATCGTTTGGGATTGTCTTGATCAATGCATTCTTCAAGACAATTTAATGGCATTTCACTTATCGGATGCATAAAGAAGGGAATAGAGTACCTGGAAGTGCCCCAGAGTTCCCTGGGCGGGTTAACTACCTGGTGTATTGTAGACTTTAATTTGTTATTGCTCAAACGGGAGAGCATGTCGCCAACATTGATCATCAACTGATCTGGACGGGCAATAGCGTCTACCCAATTTCCTTCGTGGTCCATTACTTGAAGTCCCTTGCCATGCGCACCCATAAGGAGGGTTATTAAATTGATGTCGCCATGTGCTGCTGCTCTGACCGCATTCTTGGGCTCCTCTTTAATGGGAGGGTAATGAATAGGGCGGAGAATGGAATTTCCATTTTCTATATATTGGTCAAAATAGGTCTCTTCCAATTTTAAATGCAGGGCTAGGGCCCGTAATACATATTTCGCGGTTTTTTCCAACATTTTATAGGTTTCCTTGCCTACCACGTTAAATTTGGGCAATTCTTTCACCATCACATTGGGAGGATATTCTGCTTCCAGCCTAGGGTTGTTCTCCACATATTGCCCAAAATGCCAAAACTCCTTAAGGTCCCCTTCCTTTTTTCCTTTGGCATGTTCCTTTCCAAAGGAGGTATACCCCCGTTGCCCACCTATTCCGGCTATCTCATAGCCATCTTTAACTTCTTGGGGTTGATTAAAAAAGTCTTTTATTTCGTCGTATAAATCCTGAACCAAAGATTCTGAAAGAAAATGGCCGCTCAAGGCTACAAAGCCAATATTTTCAAAAGCAGCTCCAATCTCAACAATAAATTTATTTTTTCTATTTGGGTCTTCAGATAAAAAATCCTGAAGATCCACACTTGGTATTTCGCTCATCACAAAATGTTTTTTAGTACATATCAAAATTAATAAAAATAAATATGGATTCCCGTTATAGAATCTTTGATTTTAGTCTGGGCTTTTTGTTACATTTGAGAAGCAATTAGCAAGAATATAATATAAGGCCTTTTATGCAGTATACCACAGGGACTATTGATCAAGAAACTCAATTAGAACTTTATAAACAACTCCTAAAACCGCGATTGATCGAGGAAAAA
This sequence comes from Spongiimicrobium salis, assembly GCF_043678055.1. Classification (NCBI taxonomy): domain Bacteria; kingdom Pseudomonadati; phylum Bacteroidota; class Flavobacteriia; order Flavobacteriales; family Flavobacteriaceae; genus Spongiimicrobium; species Spongiimicrobium salis. The sequence goes on along the minus strand of NZ_JBHEQA010000002.1, from coordinate 635,342 downwards.
ATGTTGATTCTCCTAAGGCAGGGGAAGATATCCAAGTGGTTTAGTGGTATTGGGCAGGAAGCTATTTCTGTGGGGGTTACGAAAGCACTGGACGCCCAAAATGATTATATATTGCCCATGCACAGAAATTTAGGGGTCTTTACGACTAGGGAAATCCCCTTGTATAGGTTGTTTTCCCAGTGGCAAGGAAAAGCGAATGGTTTTACAAAAGGAAGAGACCGTAGTTTTCATTTTGGGACGCAAGCCTATAAGATCATAGGAATGATTTCCCATTTGGGTCCCCAACTAGGAGTGGCCGATGGAATCGCTCTGGCAAATAAATTAAAAAAACAAGCCCATGTCACTGCTGTTTTTACAGGAGAAGGGGCCACAAGCGAAGGTGATTTTCACGAAGCATTGAATATAGCGGCCGTTTGGGATTTGCCCGTGCTTTTCTGTGTGGAGAATAATGGATATGGACTTTCGACGCCCACTTCAGAACAATTCCGATGTGAACATATAGCCGATAAGGGGATAGGTTATGGAATGGAATCACATATTTTGGACGGGAACAATATTTTGGAAGTATATCAAAAAGTCCAAGAATTAGCCGAAGATATAAGAAAAAAACCTAGGCCCATATTGTTGGAATTTAAAACCTTTAGGATGCGCGGACATGAAGAGGCCAGTGGTACAAAATATGTCCCTGAAGCCTTAATGGAAGCATGGGCAGCAAAAGATCCTATTCAGAATTACGAAGATTTTTTAATACAGGAAGGACTTCTGAACAAAGATACTATTGAGGATATCCGGAATAAAATTCAGCAAGAAATTGATGAACAGTTGCTATTGGCTACGAATGAAGAAGCGATTGTATTAAATGAAACTTTAGAATTAAGTGATGTATTTCAAAATTTTGAATATCAGGAATTTAAACATGGTTCTGTGGTGAATAATATTCGACTTGTCGATGCTATTTCTCAAGGTCTTCGTCAAGCTATGGAGCAACATGACAGCTTAATAATCATGGGGCAAGATGTTGCAGATTATGGTGGCGTATTCAAAATCACCGAAGGTTTTATGGAGGCTTTCGGAAAAGAACGTGTTCGCAATACCCCTATTTGTGAATCTGCCATTGTATCCACAGCCATGGGGCTCTCGATCAATGGTATGAAGGCGGTTGTTGAAATGCAATTTGCCGATTTTGTAAGCAGCGGTTTCAACCCAATAGTCAACTATCTGGCAAAGGTGCACTATCGCTGGAATGAAAATGCCGATGTTGTTATACGGATGCCTTGTGGAGCCGGAGTAGGGGCAGGTCCTTTTCATTCGCAGACCAATGAAGCTTGGTTTACCAAAACACCAGGCTTAAAAGTGGTCTATCCGGCCTTCCCATACGATGCTAAAGGTTTATTGACTTCTTCGATCAATGACCCCAATCCGGTGCTCTTTTTTGAACATAAGGCCTTGTATCGCAGTGTTTATCAGGAAGTGCCGGTTGATTATTATACCTTGCCTTTAGGAAAGGCCAGCCTCCTCAGGGAAGGAACGCAAATTAGTATTGTCACCTATGGGGCCGGAGTCCATTGGGCATTGGAAACTTTAAATAATCATCCAAATATTGAAGCCGATCTTATTGATTTGCGCACGCTACAACCCTTGGATATCGATAGCATTTATGCCTCTGTAAAAAAAACAGGGAAGCTCATCATTCTTCAGGAGGACAGCCTTTTTGGTGGTATTGGAAGTGATATATCGGCTTTGGTCATGGAAAATTGTTTTGAATATTTAGATGGTCCCGTACGAAGAGTGGCCAGTCTTGAAACCCCCATACCTTTTGCCAAAACTTTGGAAAAGAATTATCTTCCCAAAGATCGTTTTACAAAGGAGTTGTTGCAATTACTTGACTACTAGCTGTTTTCATTTTTTATGAAAGTAGGGTGACTATAGCACGACTTAGTAAACGAAGCACAAAGATTGTTATCACCACCTAGGAGTAATTATTATGATGGGGTTATTTTGGAATATATGCAAGCAAGTACGTATGACGTAATTATTATTGGAGGAGGACTGGCAGGCTTAACGGCCGCTTTGCACTTAAGCAAAAAAGGACTTCAGGTTGCTGTATTTGAAAAACAAACATATCCGCATCATAAAGTATGCGGGGAGTACGTTTCCAATGAAATCAAACCCTATTTGAATTATCTGGATGTTTCACTCAAGGAAGCCAATGCCGTCGCTATTGATACGTTTCAGTTGAGCACTGTAAAAGGAAAATCCTTAAGAGCTAAATTGCCTTTAGGGGGAATGGGCATTAGTAGATATGCATTTGATGATCTATTATATCGAAAAGCCCTTGCACAAGGTGTTACTTTTGTTTTTGAAACAGTAGATAAGGTGCACTATCAAAATGGTGTATTCTCTGTGGCCAGCATAGAGCACACCACCTTCCTGTCTCCATTAGTCATCGGTGCATACGGAAAGAGGGCCCAACTGGACAAACGATTGGAACGTAATTTTATTCAAAACAAATCTTCTTGGCTAGGTGTAAAGGCGCATTATGAATATGACTTTCCGGAGAATCTTGTAGCCCTGCACAATTTCAATGGGGGATATGGTGGCTTATCCAAAACAGAAAGTGGCACGGTAAATTTTTGTTACTTGGCAAATTATAAAACTTTCAAAGCACATAAGAACATTGAAAACTTCAATGAAAATGTGGTTGCCCAAAACCCTTTTTTGAATGCGTTTTTAAAAGAAGCATCCCTTATTTTTGAAAAACCCATGAGTATAGCCCAAATATCATTTCACCCTAAAAATGCTATTGAAAACCATATTATTATGTGTGGGGATACCGCAGGACTCATTCATCCATTGTGTGGTAACGGAATGGCCATGGCAATACATAGTGCAAAGATTGCATCGGAATTAATTCTAAATTTTCATGGCGCAAAAGACTATAGTCGGGAAATGCTGGAATCGGATTATGAAAAATTATGGAATATTACCTTTAAACAGCGGCTCTATACAGGGCGACAATTGCAACGTTTGCTGTTGAATCAAAAATTGTCCAATGCCGCTATGGGAATTGTTACCCAGTCGCCATTATTGATAAAGACATTAATTAAAAAGACCCATGGGAAACCCATAACATGTTAAAGAATCTCTCACAGCGAAGTACAGAGCAGGAATTGATGGATGACCCACGGGTAGATTCGGCAACATTGCGGGAAGTCCTTAAGGACATTAATCGCTCCAATGCCATGCTCAATGGAAACGGCATTACACTAAACGCATTGGAAAAACTGATTAAAGGACATTCAAAAGATCAGTATACCATTGTTGATATGGGTTGTGGAGATGGTACAATGTTGAAAGAAATAGCGCTCTTGCTCCGTCACAAAAAAATCAATGCCCGTCTCATTGGTGTAGATTTAAACGAAAAGTCCATCGCAATTGCCCAAGAACATACGAAGGCTTTTCCCGAGATTAGTTTTTTACAGCAGGATATTTTGGATTTGCAAGCGTCCGATTTAAAATGCGATATCTTAGTTTGCACCCTTACGATGCACCATTTTAAAGATAAGGAAATCCCTATTTTTTTAGGTCAATTTGTAAAGCTGGCGAGCATCGGGGTAATCATTAATGATTTGCAACGCAGCAGAATTGCCTATTATCTTTTTAAGTGTTTTAGTCTTATTTTTATTAGAACTAAAATTGCAAAAAATGATGGATTGGTATCTATCATGAGCGGGTTTTTCAAAAGTGAATTGCTGGCCTTCGCTAAACAATTGCCCAAACAAAAACATAAGATCAAATGGAAATGGGCATTCCGTTATGTATGGATAATACAACAACCATCGATTAAGCAGTAATATGACAATGACAAAAATAAAAGCAGTAGCCAAAGAGTTGCCACCCTATGCACGGGAAACAAAAGATATTTTACCTTTTGTAAATGCTTGGTTGGCAGATGAAGATGAGCGTTTTAGAAGAAAAGTACTTAAAATTTTTGAGGGAGCGGCTGTGGATAGACGGTATGGCATCATGAGCATTGAAGAAGTGTTTACAGCAACTTCCTTTGAAGAGAAGAACAATATTTATATTCGAGAAGTCAAGAAATTGGGCGATGCCGCCCTTAGAAAAGCCTTGGACAATGCAGCTTGGACAGCAGATTCCATAGATTATATCATTACAGTGAGTTGCACGGGAATCATGATTCCTTCGTTGGATGCCTATTTGATCAACAGTTTGGGGTTACGACAGGATGTGGTTCGCCTTCCCGTAACCGAAATGGGTTGTGCCGCTGGAGTTTCCGGGCTCATTTATGCCAGTAATTTTTTAAAGGCCAATCCTGGAAAAAGAGCGGCTGTGGTAGCCGTTGAAAGTCCCACTGCAACCTTTCAGCTCGATGATCATTCCATGGCCAATATGGTAAGTGCCGCTATTTTTGGCGATGGTGCTGCCTGTGTGCTTTTATCTTCTGAAGAGGATGCCGAAGGCCCGAGTATCATAGGAGAAGAAATGTATCATTTTACAGACGCGACCCACCTTATGGGGTTCGACCTTACAAATAATGGCTTACAGATGATTCTTGACCCGGCTGTCCCTGAAACTATTGCAGCACAATTTCCAGATATTGTCCATCCGTTTCTGGAGCGCCATGGTACTTCGATTAAAGATGTAGACCATCTTATTTTTCATCCCGGGGGAAAGAAAATTGTGCAAACCGTACAGGAGTTATTTGGAAAGTTAGGAAAGAACATAGACGATACCCGGGAAGTCTTGCGACAATATGGGAATATGAGCAGCGCAACTGTGCTCTATGTTTTAGAGCGGTTTTTGGAAAAAGATATCCCCAAAGGGGAACAAGGCTTGATTTTAAGTTTTGGTCCCGGTTTTTCGGCACAACGTGTTTTAATCGCTTGGTAAAATTTATTTTTTAACTTCGAAATCCAAAATAGAAGCTAACAGTTGGCTACAGCAAAGGAGAAAATAGCGTGAAAAAAGATAAATGGGCATTGATACTAGGAGGGAGTAGTGGTTTAGGACTGGCTTCTGCGTTAAAATTAGCTGAACACGGCTTCAACATCCTGATTGTTCATCGAGATCGCAAAACAGACGTGCCCGGCATAGAACAGCAATTTCATCGTATTTCGGACTATGGCGTACAATGCCGTAGTTGGAACCAAGATGCCATACAGCCTGAAAGGCGGCTGAAGTTGATTCGGGAAATAAAAGATACGCTAGGGCAAGAATCTTGTATACATGTGCTTGTACATAGCATAGCCAAAGGAAACCTAAAACCGATGTTCTCGGAACAAGAAAGAACGCTGGATCATCAGGATTTTAGACTAACACTGGATGCCATGGCAATAAGTTTGTATGATTGGACGAAAAGCCTGGTGCAAGAAAACCTCTTTTTTGAGGATAGTCGTATTATTTCTTTTACCAGTGAAGGGAATCGTAAAGCATGGCCTAATTATGCGGCCGTTTCCGCTGCGAAAGCAACACTAGAGGCCATTACTAGGAATATTGCCTTGGAATTTGCTCCTTTGGGCATCAAAGCAAATTGTATTCAGGCGGGAATGACAGATACGAAGTCGTTTCAGATGATTCCTGGAAGCGCTCAATTAAAGGCAAACGCTCTGGAAAGAAATCCCAGCGGGAGACTCACACAACCGGAAGATGTAGCCAACGTTGTATATTTATTAACACGGAAAGAAGCGGCATGGATTACTGGAACAGTATTGAAAGTAGATGGAGGAGAACACCTTTCGTAAAAATGTAAATCAATGAAATTAAAGTATTTAGTGTTATTTATTTTATTTTTTTGTTTATGTGCAAATGGTCAGAGACATTATCAAGATACCATACCCTTTAAAACGCATTTGGGGCTCATCACTATTCCCATAATTTTTAATGGTATTGAAAAACAATTCTTATTCGATACCGGAGCGAGTCATAGTATAGGTTTCTCTTGGGTGGGAAAGGAATTGAAAAGTACAAGAAAAACCATTAATGTTTCTTCTTCAGGGGGTAGGGTGAGCAAATTACGTTATCACAAAAGTGGAAAAATAGAATTGGGATCTGTCAAAATCAATAAACATCGTATTCTTAAAACGAGAGATAGCGAGATATTCAGCTGCTATAATATTGATGGTGTCTTGGGGGTAGATATTATTTCAGAATTCAATTGGACCATAGATTTTAAGGAAAAGTACCTGATCATGTACCCCAAGACTTTTGTCCCGGAGAGTACGCAGCTGATGCATCCAATGCAATTGCAGCATAAAAGAAGGCCCTTTCTTATTTTGAAAACTGAAAAGGGAAAAAGTGTCCGGTTTTTGTTGGATACCGGAGCAACTTCTTCGGATATCAACAAAAAAGTACTATTGGACACTAGTTCTGAGAATCCTTTAGATTATGAGATCTATAGTGGCTCATATGATTTCAACGGAAAAAGAAAGAATAGCTTTTTAAAGGTATTGAAACGACCATTTACCTCAGAAAAAGTCACCATTAATGGAGTGTTCGATTATGGAATACAAAGCAGTAAGATAGGGAACCGCCTATGGAAAGACAATCGTCTTTTTCTCAGTGAGAACAAAAAAATGTTTTTGGTAAAAAATCCCGTTTTGGACGAATTTAGAAGCAACTATGACTGCTCTTTTGTTTTTAACGATGGAGCTATTATTGTGGGCCATGTGGTTGTAGATAGTGAGGCATGGGAAAAAGGGATTCGACAAGGAGATGAAGTAAAGGCACTTAATGGAAAAACCTTTTCCAATTTCTGTGAAATAACCAAATATCAACGAGGATTGGTTGATGTTGATGATAAAATTATAGTAACCCTTATGGACAATAGTGCCATTGAATTAAGGAGACAGCAGCGTTTCTAGAGATCGCATGAAGATAAAAGAACAGATTATGGGTCAATTGCCTTATACGGCTCCATTTTTATTTGTGGATAAGCTACATCATGTAGATCGCGATACCGTAAAAGGGGAATATACCTTTAAGAAAGAGGAATACTTTTATGAAGGACATTTTAAGGATAACCCTGTTACCCCAGGAGTTATACTTACTGAATGTTGTGCTCAAATAGGATTGGTTTGCATGGGTTTATATGATTTAATTGAAAGTAATAGTTTAAGCAATAAAAATGATTTTGCTATCGCTTTTAGCAGCTCCGAAATGGAATTTTATCTGCCTGTGTATCCCGGAGAAAGCGTAACAGTGGTTTCAGAAAAAATATATTTTAGATTTCACAAATTAAAATGTGCCGTTAAAATGTACAGCCCGGAAGGCAAGTTGATTTGTAAAGGAATATTATCTGGAATGCTCAAATCCAATGCCGATGAATAGGAGAGTTGTTATTACCGGTTTAGGCGTTTGTGCGCCCAATGGCATAGGATTGGAATCGTTTACAAAAGCATTGATCAAAGGAGAAAGTGGAATAGCCTTTGACGAACAGCTTAAGGAGCTTAATTTTGGATGTCAGATTGCCGGGCAACCAGATCTTGATACCGTTAATTTAGAGGATTATTTCACTCCTTTGCAATTACGTGGCTTAAACGCCAGTGGCATTCTCTATGGGGTCATTGCTGGTAAAGATGCTTGGGATGACGCTAACTTGCCCTTGGCCCCTTCAGATAAGCCAGATTGGGAAAATGGAATCATCTTCGGAACGGGTATTTTAGGGGTAGACAAGTTTAGGGAATCGATATATCTTGTAGATGAAGGTAAAACCAGACGCTTGGGAAGTACTACTGTAGTGCAGACTATGGCTAGTGGCATTAGTGCTTTCCTAGGGGGAATTTTGGGGTGTGGGAATCAAGTCACCACAAATTCGTCTGCCTGTACTACGGGTACTGAGGGACTATTGTTGGCTTTTGAAAGGATACAAGCGGGAAAGGCAGAACGCATATTAACGGGAAGCTGCAGCGATAGCGGTCCTTATGTTTGGGGAGGCTTTGATGCCATGCGTATTTTACCCAGGCAATATAATGAGGCTCCTACTAAAGCTAGTAGGCCATTGAGTGCTTCTGCTGCGGGTTTTGTACCTGGAAGTGGGGCAGGAGCCCTAGTGTTGGAATCCTTAGATAGCGCTCTAAGTAGAGGAGCACGGATATATGCAGAAGTTTTGGGAGGTGCTATCAACAGTGGTGGACAACGAGGAGAGGGAACAATGACGGCTCCTAATAGCGAAGCAGTGCAACGTTGTATCATTGCTGCTGTAAAGGACGCCAAGATCAAGAAAACCGATATTGATAGCATTAACGGACATTTAACCGCCACGGCAAAAGATTCCTTGGAAATTAAGAATTGGTCCCAAGCCTTGGAACGTTCCGGTAATGAGTTTCCCTTTATAAATTCATTTAAAGGAAGCATTGGGCATTGCCTTGCCGCTGCCGGCAGTATTGAATGTGTTGCCACTGTACTGCAGTTTAAAGAGCAGAAACTATTTGGGAATATCAATGCGGAAGACCTTCATCCTGAAATCGTTAAGCATATTGATAAGGTTAAAATCCCCCAAAAAACCATTAATTTTTCGCCAAAAATCATTGCAAAGGCCAGTTTTGGCTTCGGAGATGTAAATGCCTGTGTTATTTTTAAATCTTATCACGACTTATAAGATGCCATTGCTTTTTTTAAAAGGTGGTAAAGAAGAAAAATGAACGAACTAAAAGCAGTACATGAATAAAGAAGAACGTTATCAAATTCTAAGGAATATTATTAAAATTTATCTTCCAGAGGGAGTTACGGTCAATGACATTTCTGAGGAAAGCAACTTTATTAATGAATTGAATATCAATTCAGCAAATTTGGTCGATATTGTATTGGATGTAGAAGATGCTTTTGATATCCTCCTGGAAAATAATGATATGGAGGACATGCAAACGGTTAGAGATGCCTTAATGATTATTGACACCAAATTGGCAGATAAAGTATAAATAGCGCATGAAAGTGAAGGAAATCATTGCTTGGGCCAAGTCAAAATTAAATGTAGACAAACGCTTACTACTTACCTATTGCCTGGTGTATTTTACATGGGGGTTGGGGATGAACGAATTTGGTAAAATAATGGAAATTGCCAGATTTACCTATTGGTGGCAGGTGATTAGCTGCTACATACTTTATATGGTTCCTATCTCTTTGCTCTTGCGAAAACTACCCTTTCATACGCAATACGCTTATGGTCTTGTAGCCATGGGATTGTTGGAGTTTGGTGGGTATGCATTGGAAACTTCCTATGCCTATCCCAACAATCTATTAGAGCAATTTTTTGGTATCCGAAATTTTAGTTTGGGTATGGCCTTATTCTTTTCATTGTATTTTCCATTAGGGAATTGGGGTGTGGAAAAGATATACAACGCAATATTTGTTCAGAAAAAGGCCTAAGTTTTCTTAATACAAGTCCATTAGCCTACTTCAAATTTAAAGGTAACCACAACCTTATTGGCTTCCCGTTTCTTTTTGACATTGATATCAAAATCAGAAGAGTATAAAGTGGTTTTACCAATAAGCATTTTACCTTCTTTTTTGAAGCTAATTTCAATTTCCTTAGTAATTCCCTTCAAGCTTAGGTTGCCCGTAACCGCATATCCATTATTCTTGGGAACAATGGCGGTACTTTCAAAAGTAATCAAGGGGTATTTATCCTTATTGAAATATTTTTTTCCTCGAATGCTCCAATCCCTAAAAACATTTCCGGTTTTTAAGGTCTCCGTTTTCACAGAGCCTTTAAATTTAGAATTCGCTATATCATTCCAATCAATAGTGGAAGAGGAGCTAAAACCTTTAATACTTCCTTTGACATTACTGGATGTATAAACATAGGTGATTTCAGCATTGGAAATTTTTGCGTCATTTTGTGAAAAAGAGGTCGCAATAGTTAAAAAAAGTACGGTTAATATGATATTGAGAATCTTCATTTTTTGAGTGTTTTTATCTTCTTGTTTAAGGTTTCCATGCAATTAAAACGCCATATGACCAAAAAAATCGTTGTAATGGGGTCCGGTGCACCTACGGCATATCAATAAAATTCGGTACTTTGCATACGAGACCTTATAATGAAATGAAAATGAATGCGCTACCTAAATTAGCCTCATTCTTTTTGTTGCTTTTTTTGAGCGTAAATTACACTACAGCTCAGGAAAAAGCAAAAAAAGATACCGATGAAGCTATAAAAGTCAAAAAGCATACCGTAATGGAACGTTATGAGCCAGGACTGGTGCTATCTGCGGAAGAACGTTTGGAGAAAAAAAAGAATCGTTTGGCCGAAATCAAAAGAAAACGGGCAATTATCGATACGATGAGTATATCCAATCGAAAAAGACGCAAACTCCTGTTGGAATTGTATCGAAGTCCATATTCTACACGCTTATCAAAAGCGTTGGCCGCTTCGGATCCGCAAAAAAAGGATAAAGAAAAAGAATAGCTCCCTTTTATCTATATCACCAACACTAAAAGACTGCTTCGCTTCCCCCTTAGCGAAAGCGTGCGTACATTTTCCCTTTTCGTTTTTGTAATTGTTGTCTTAAATAGGTGATGGACTCTGCTATGGAAGCTTCAAAACTAGCTTCACTTGCTTCTGCGAAAATTCTAGGGCCAGGAATGCTTAACCTCATATTACATATCATTCCCGTATCTGGAGAAGAAGTATTTTCCTTCTTAAAAAAGACATCGGCCCTCATGACAAAATCATACTTGTCGAAGAGCTTTTTGAGCTTTGCAGCTGCCATAATTTCGAGACGTCCGCTGGCTTTAACACCATCGTATTCAAAGTTAATGTTCATACCTTAAAATTTTCCTATAATTTAAAAATAATTGTGCTCAAAAACAACTTATTGTTGTTAAGAGATTTCGTTTGTTTCTATGATAAAAGACGTAAAACAGGACACCAACAATGCGTTAAAATTTAGTTAATTGACCGCTATTCATTACAAATTGCCAACTAAGGATTTAATTTTATGAAAAATACACTATCATGAAAAAAATATTTTTAGGTGTTGGTATCCTATGTCTTGCTTTAATTGGCATTTCGGCTGGTATTACCAACAATGAGACTCCGCTTAAAGATGGATTTACCACTGGCGATTTAAATGTAGGTTCCATCAACGCTTTGAGTTTTGGTCCGGAAGGAATCTTGTTTATTGGAGATTCAAAAAACGCTATGATCTATGCCCTTGATACAAAGGACACTGAAAACAAATCAAAATCCGATCGCATTAATATTGGGGATTTTGATCAAAAAATTGCGGCTTCCTTAGGAACTACCGTAGATAAGATACGTATAAACGATATGGCTGTGAATCCAATTTCCAAACAGCCGTATTTTGCTGTCAATACCATGGATGGAACAGCAGTATTGCTAAAATTGAATGGTGAAGCCATTGAAAATGTTTCCCTCACAGCTGCCGATCATTCTAAAATTGAACTTTCTAATGCCATTGCCGCAGATGCAAAAGACCGTAGAGGTCGTTCCAGACGAGTTTGGGCAATATCCGATATGAAATATCACAATGGGACCGTAATGGTTTCTGGGCTATCCAATAAAGAATTCAGTTCTACTTTCAGAAGTATCCCTTTCCCTTTTAAAGGAAGTCAAGATTATGCTTCTTTGGAAATTTACCATGCGGCTCATGGAAAATTCGAAACCCATGCCCCCATCAAAACTTTTGATGTCATCACCTTGGAAAATAAAGAATATCTTATGGCCAGTTATACCTGTACCCCGCTAGTACTATTTCCTTTGGAAGATTTAAAGCAGGGCAAACATATGAAAGGTAGAACTGTGGCCGAGTTAGGAGCTGGAAATTCACCTTTGGATATGATCAGTTTTAAAAAGGAAGGAAAACCCTATTTTGTCATGTCAAATACCAATAGACCTGTAATGCGAATGGATTATAATACCATTGCCAACTTTAAGGAGTCCTTGACAGAGCCTGTAAATGATTATATTGCTGTGGGTGTGGAATACGTTTCCCTACCTATGGTCAATGTTTTACAATTGGATAATCTGGATGCTGAAAATGTTGTTTATTTGCAGCGAACATCATCAGGTAATCTGGTGTTGAGAAGTAGACCTACAAAATGGATGTAAGCAATAACAAGACAATACTAAAAAAGATCAAGTACTGCTTGGTCTTTTTTTGTTTTGTACTAGGTCCGGGGTGCCATCCTGATTCCCCTAAAACCAACCTAAAGGTGGTATATGAGGGAAATAAAGCCGTAGCCATTCAATTCTATACCAATAGTGCGGATGGTCCATATAAGGTGTTCTTGGGAGAAGGTACAAAAACTCCAATCCTTGGGGCCTTAACGTTAAAAAACAATAGGTATATTTTTAAGCCTATAGTGCCTTTTACCGAAGGAGAAAGCTATTCCATATATCGAAAAAACACCCTCTTTTCTGAATTTTATATAAAAGAAAATAAAGGAAGTCAGCCAGAGTTAATGGCAATATACCCTACAAGGGATACGGTTCCGGAAAATCTACTGAAAATGTACTTTGTATTTTCCGAACCCATGCAGGAAGTTGGGAATCCTCTAGACTACATCAGCATAAAAAATAAAACCGATCAAAAGGAAGAAACCATTTTCTTGGATTTGGAAGCCCAATTATGGAATGCAGCACATACAGAATTGACGCTTTGGTTGGATCCAGGGAGAATAAAAACAGATTTAATTCCCAACAAAGAAAAAGGGCTTCCGATTAGAGAGAATAAAGAATATTTGATTCAGGTGAATGCCACTTGGCGTTCAGCAAATGGAACTCCCTTGAAACGGACGTATGAAAAACACCTTTATGTTTCGGCACGTGACGATCGGAGTCCAAAAGTTTCGGACTGGAAAATTAAGCGCCCCAAGATTGGAACCAGGGATATGCTGAAAATTGACTTTAATGAATCTTTGGATGCGATGTTATTACGGGAAACCATTCAATTTTATACCACAAAAGGGGAGATTCTAAAGGGAAAAATTAAATTACAAAACAAGGAGCAAGGAATCTCTTTTTATCCAGATGAATCCTGGAAAAAAGGGGACTACAAGATTCAAATTGCAGCAAAATTAGAAGATTTGGCCGGCAACAATCTCAATCATGTTTTTGATCGGGACTTGGACAAATCAGCCTTAAAATCCGAAGCTGTTTTGATGGAGTTTTTGGACTTCAAGATGGAATAAATGCATTTTGTTTTCTTTTATTGAAAAAGTCGTATTTCGTTAGAATGGAAATAAATCCAAGGAAATCATTATGAATTCCATAAAATAATGCCACAAATGATGCATTATCTATGAATTAAGAAGCATTATAACAAAGTCGTTTTGCCAGTACTTATATTTTTATATTTTTGGAGGCTTACTAACGAAAACACCAAAAATATAGCACTTTATGTCTGATCAAAATACGGCCTCTTCCGATAGTATTTTAGCCCCAATAAGCTACAAAGAAAAAATTGGTTACGGCCTTGGAGATTTAGGATTCAATTTTTATTGGGCCAATATCTCTGCCTTTCTCTTAATTTTTTATACCGATGTATTTGGAATCACAGCTGCTGCTGCCGGTACCATGATGTTGGTCACCAAAATAGTGGATGCATTCACAGATCCCATCATGGGAGCTATTGCTGATCGTACCAAGACAAAATGGGGAAAGTACAGACCCTATCTTTTATGGGCAGGCTTGCCCATGGCAGCTGCAGGTGTTTTGACCTACACCACTCCAGATATGGCAGAAGGGGGAAAGGTAATATGGGCCTATGGAACCTACACGATTATGATGCTTATGTATACCATTCTTAGCGTTCCTTATTCAGCACTCTCCGGAGTAATTACGGGAAGAAGTCAAGACCGCACCGAATTGATTAGTTTTAGATTCATCGCAGCTTTTACAGGAACAACATTGGTAAACTTCTATACCTTGGATTTGGTAGAATACCTAGGAAATGGAAATGAAATCTTGGGATGGCAACTTACTATGGCCGTGTATGGTATATTGGCCGCTATTTTATTCGCTATTGTGTTTTTTACCACCAAAGAGCGCATTACTCCGCCGGCAAATCAAAAAAGTAACCCTATTGGGGATTTAAAAGACCTCCTTGGAAACCGACCGTGGTTGGTTCTTTTTAGTTTGGCCTTGATCATTATGATTACGATTACGATGCGGGCGGGGGCTTCCATCTATTATGTGAAGTATTATGTAAATAGGCCAGACCTGATCAAGTATTTCCTAACGGCTTACGGTTTAGCTTTAGCGGCAGGGGCTGCACTTACGCCGGTAATGACCAAATTTCTTGATAAAAAACGGCTTATGATGTTGCTAATGACCATCACGGGCATTTTATCCATAGCGTTCTTTTTTGTACCCAGTGATGCCATTTGGCTCATGTTTGGAATCCATATTTTAATAGGATTGGCCCTAGGTCCTAAATCGCCTTTGGCATTTTCTATGTATGCGGATACTGCCGATTATACGGAGTGGAAAACCGGAAGGCGAGCCACGGCCATGACATTTTCAGCAGCCATCTTTTCCCAAAAACTGGGAGGAGCTTTAGCTTCTTTTGCCATTGGAGGAGTACTGGCCACCATGGGGTATGTAGCCAATGAAGCGCAGTCCGATGCTTCACAAACAGGGATAGTGCTGGTAATTAGTATTATTCCGGGGATCATTGCCTTACTGGCCGCTTTTGTCATGCGTTATTATACTTTGGACAATACCTTATTAGAACAGGTGCAATCGGAATTAAAAGAACGCAAGCAGAAACAAGAATAAGTTATGATTGGACCAATAGAAGGGGGGGAGCGTTTTGAACTTACAACACCTACCCAATTACCCAATGCCTCTGGTTTTTTATGGAACAAGCATATGATGATTCATATGAATTGCAGGGGTTATGCCGTGGCGCAATTTATGCAACCGGAACCTGCAAAATATGACCATGCGCCAAATTTAGAAGCAAAAACCTTCATGCAGCCCGAACAACCGTATTATGCCCATCATCCCGGTCGTTTTTGTTATATAAAAGAGGAAAGCAATGGGGCGTTGTTTTCCATACCCTATGCCCCAGTAAAAGCTCCTTTGGATGAATATCAATTTTCTGTAGGGAAAAGTGATTTATTGTGGACGGTCCAAAAGAATGACCTGCGTATAGAGATGCGCCTGAGCCTTCCAAAAGACGAGGCATTGGAGTTATGGACCATAAAGGTGCAGAACCTTTCCAATAGTGAAAAAAAGGTCAGTGTTTATCCTTATTTCCCTGTTGGCTATATGTCATGGATGAATCAATCTGGTGCTTTTAATGAAGAACTCTGCGGTATTGTTTGTAGTTCGGTGACACCCTATCAAAAGTACAAGGAATACGATAAAATCAAAACCTTAAAAGACAAGACTTTTCTCTTGGCCAAGACTGTGCCTACTTCTTATGAAGTTAACCAAAATACATTTGAAGGAGAAGGTGGCCTACATTACCCCACAGGAATTGCTCAAGAAGAACTATCCAAAGGCGATGCTCGATATGAAACCCCGGCCTGTATTCTCCAATACAGAGAATCGTTAGACGCAGGGGAACAAAAGACCTATGAATTCATTTTTGGTCCTGCACGTACAGAAACAGCCATTGCTGAAATTCGTCAACGCTACTTCACTACATCAAATTTCAATCAAGTAAAAAAAGAGTATGCCGCTTA
This sequence comes from Spongiimicrobium salis, assembly GCF_043678055.1. Lineage (NCBI taxonomy): Bacteria > Pseudomonadati > Bacteroidota > Flavobacteriia > Flavobacteriales > Flavobacteriaceae > Spongiimicrobium > Spongiimicrobium salis. Next base: position 619,670 of record NZ_JBHEQA010000002.1, on the reverse strand, counting down.
TATCAGTGAGGGAGAAACTTGTATAACCATCAATACTCCTGAACCCGAATTTGACAATTTTATCAATCATTGGTTGCCACGACAAATCTTTTATCACGGAGAGACCAATAGGCTGAGTACCGATCCCCAAACCCGAAATTATTTGCAGGATAATATGGGTATGGGTTACTTAAAACCGCATATTGCCCGTGAAGTATATATCACAGCCTTAAGCCAACAAAAGGAGAGCGGGGCCATGCCCGATGGAATTCTTATTCAAAAAGATGCCGAGTTAAAGTATATCAACCAAGTGCCACATACGGACCATTGTGTCTGGTTGCCCGTTTGTTTAAAGGCATATTTGGATGAAACCAATGATTATGACTTATTGAATGTAGTGGTTCCGTTCGCTGAAAATCAAAAAAAGGCTACTGTAAAAGAACACTTGGATTTGGCGATGCGTTGGTTATTGCAAAATCGCGATGAACGGGGGCTAAATTATATTGATCAGGGAGATTGGTGCGACCCCATGAACATGGTAGGACCTAAAGGAAAGGGGGTGTCCGGCTGGTTATCTTTGGCTACTGCCTATGCGCTCAAGGTTTGGGCCACCATTTGTGAAACTGCTGGACAATCCGATGTTGTGGAAGAATTTAGAATGGCTGCGAATAGCCTTAATGAGGCGGTTAATACGCACCTATGGGATGGAAAATGGTACGCCCGTGGTATTACGGATGACAATGTTGTTTTTGGTGTTAAGGATGATCCGGAAGGACGTATTTTTTTAAATCCGCAAGCTTGGGCCTTATTGAGCGGAGGAGCCTCCGTAGAAAAGACCAAATCTATGCTTGCGGCGGTTACAGAACATCTGGAAACCCCCTATGGTGTAGAAATGCTATCTCCATCATTTACTGCCATGCGCGACGATGTTGGTAGAGTGACACAAAAACATCCCGGGTCGGCAGAAAATGGATCTATTTATAATCATGCCGCTGCCTTCTATATCTTTGGCCTTTTCAGTCACGGAAAAACAGAGAAAGCCTATGAACTCTTACGAAAGATGATTCCCGGTCCTGATGAAGCCGATATTTTGCAGCGAGGTCAATTACCCGTATTCATTCCCAATTATTATCGCGGAGCCTACAAACAATTTCCGAGAACCGCAGGGCGTTCCAGTCAGCTGTTTAATACAGGTACAGTGCCGTGGGTATATCGTTGTGTCCTAGAAGGCTTGTTTGGATTGGTAGGGCATCCAAAAGGATTACAGATCAAACCCCAATTGCCCAAACATTGGACGAAAGCAAGTGCAAAACGTCTTTTTAGAGGAGCGATCTTTAATGTTCAGATGGAACGGGGCCCTGTACATCAGATGGAAATTGAAGTTGATGGAAAGCCATTGAAGGGCACTATATTGCGTGGAATTGAAAAGGGGAGGACTTACGAGATAAAGATAATATTAGGAGAATAAAGAATGGCTCCTTACCATAAATGATAGCTTTCATACAATGAAGACTATACGTGTCATTTTTGAGCGATTTATGTTTTGTTTAATATTGATGGCTCATTTTCTAATCGCTTTTTTTAAAGGGGATTCCGTATATGGAATCAACTATACCGTAGGTTGGAGGTATAGTGTAGAAACACTAATCTCACTGTTCTATTGGTATACGGCTTCTTATGTTTGGATACTATATGTCTTGGGGTATGGTTTTTTGGCCTTGTTGGGATATACGCTGCATTGGGGGTTATCTGTACTTCATTTCCTATCTTTTATAGCCCTCTCATTGAGCATGGTGCTGCTTCCCGAATATGATAACGATTTCTTCTTGTTGATACCTCTTATTTCCTTGGGATTATTCATACTTAACATACGATATGCGCGAAAAATAAAAAAGATGTAAGTCATTGACGTATATAGCATTGTATTGCTTGCCTTACCAGATCTTCATTACATTTTTCAATAAATTAGATACTTTAATCGAAAAATGTATAAATATTTATGAATTTTTTCTATCTTTTCACCACCAATAATACACAAGGCTTTTCAAATTCTTCATAGTCGTATGGAATTGAATGCTTTGTTCACGACCATTACCAAACAATATGACCAGTTTCTACACCAGTGGGCCTCAAAATGTGCCTAACACATTGACAAAACCTAAAAGTTCTTTTAAAAAACATGTATGGCTTTCCGTACTTGCGTTGCTTCTTTTTATATCGCTTTATTTTGTGCTTACGATCTGGTTTGGCAAATTGGCATATAATTTATTCAGAGGCCCCTCCGGTTTTATAAATTATATTATGGGGGCGGGATTTGCATTTTTATCCCTTTTTATGGCAAAATCTTTATTCTTTTTTTCAAAAAGAGAAAAGAATCCGCTTAGAGTGGATTTAACGGCGAAGGACGAGCCTGTATTATTTGACTACCTCTATAAGTTGGCGGATGAAGCGGGGGCACCAAGACCTCATAAGGTTTTCCTGACCGATCGTGTAAATGCCAGCGTATCCTATGATCTTTCCATCCTCAATCTCTTATTTCCATCCAAAAAGAATCTTGAAATTGGCCTTGGCTTAGTTAATGTTCTCAATCTTGGTGAATTCAAAGCTGTTTTAGCCCATGAATACGGACATTTTGCGCAACGTTCTATGCTACTGGGACGTTATGTATATACGGCACAGCAGGTAGCTGCTCAAATTGTAGGGAAACGGGATATTTTTGATTCTTTTTTGTCCGGCATATCTAGCATTGATATTAGAATTGCATGGATAGGTTGGATTTTATCCATTTTGGTTTGGGCCATCCGTTCTTTGATCGAAACTTGTTTTGGCGTTGTATCCATGGCAGAAAGGGCACTTTCAAGAGAAATGGAATTCCAAGCAGACCTCGTCGCCGTTTCCTTAACCGGTAGTGATGCCTTGATTCATGCCCTATACAAACTACAAATCGCTGATGAAGCCTATGCCAATACCCAAGAATTCGTAAATAATCAATTACAGCATAAGAAAGCTATTTCCAATATGTATGTTATTCAATCCAACTACATTAGCAAAATGGCGACCTTATTGGGGGATCCCATGTATGGAAAGTCCCCTGAAATTGTCAATAGCAATCCAGATTCCCACAGAATATTCACTGCTAGGAGTTATAATCCTCCCCAAATGTGGGCAACGCATCCGGCAGATAAGGATAGGGAAGAAAATGCAAAAGCACTCTACATTTCAGCAGAAATTGATGACCGTCAAGCCAAATCCTTATTGTCCGATCCTCTTCGGAACGAGCAGGAAATGACCGCAGCATTGATAGCAACTGCTAAAGTAGAAACTATGGTAATGACCGATGAAGAAGGTGTTAAAGCCCAAAATAAAGAATACTTCAATTGGACTTTTTTAGACCCTAAATACCATTCTTTTTATTTAAACAGGTTTTCTTTTGTGAACTATGCCTCTATAGATGAGGTGTATGGAAATTCAATAATCACTACCAATTTAAACAATGCCTTTACCGAGTTATATCCCGAGGAAATCCGTTTAAAAATGGACCAAATCAAGGAAGTTAGAGAGGAAATTGATGCTCTTATTATTTCTGAAAATGAAGTAGTTACCGTGGAAAAGCGCCGTATTTGGCATAGAGGCGAACAAATTAAGCGCAAAGACATTACAACGATCATTAAAAGTTTGAAGGAAGAAGAGAAAACAATAATGGAATCTTTAATAGAACATGATCGTTTCTGCAGGAAGGTACCTTATGCAGCGGCTTTAAAATTAGGTAATGGCTGGTCTCGTTACTTAAAGAATTTGGCTTCCATTGTGCATTATGCAGAGCATACGCTAACGAATTTAAATGATAGCGCCTTAAAATTTCATAATGTCTTAAATGTTGTCCTTGCCGATGGACGTGTTAGTTCTTCAGAATTAAATGATGTTCTAACGGCCTCCAATGATTACTATAGAACGGTGAGGAAACCTTTTGTGGATAGTCTTGCCTTAAAATTGGATGCCTCTTTATTGCATAGATTAGATTTGGAAGACTATAAAAAGGCCTATGAAGAATTTAAATTGGGACCTCCTGAAAAAAATAATATCAACGAGTGGATTCAGGTAATTGATGGTTGGGGAAATGTTGCAAGAAACGGCCTTAACAACTTGAGAAATGCAGCTCTGGAACGTCTTCTGGATGTTGAGGAAACCGTTAAAAATCATTTTCTTGCCGAAAAAGAAGTAGTTGAGAAAGCTCCAACAGGTATTCATCTGGTTGAAAAGTATGATCTTCTATTGCCTGGGAAAGAAAGATCGATTCAGCGAAAATTAGGGTTTTGGGATAGATTCATTGTTGGAGAAGGTTTGTTTGCTTCAACCGCCAAATTTGGAGTTTCGGGCGCTATAATATTGGGTGCACTTCTTTTTGGAAGCGTTTCTCAAAAATCTAGATTGCACCTATACAACGGACTTCATATTCCTGTGTATGTTATTGTAGATGAACAAACAATTCTTATTGACCCCAATGATCATGAGTATGTATCTTTAAATTACGATAAAGACTATGTCATTAAGACTACTACAACTGAAGGTGCTGAAATTGAAACCATAACTTCTGATTTTGAGAATCCTTCAGAAGAATATGTTTACAATATTGCCAATGCTGGCGTTTTCGTAGAATATCCAGTATACTATGGGTATGAAGGAGTTGAAACACAAGAATTTTTAGGGGCTAAAAAATGGTTTTCCTCAGACGCCGATCATATTTTGGAAGAACCTCCTTCATCAATATCCACTTCCTCTACGAGCAAAGGTGGAATTAGGGATGTTCTAACAGGATATAGTAATCTTTCGCCCGGTAATATGATCTCCATTATTGAAAATGAAAAAGAAATAGAAAACCTTATTCTTTCGCATGTGAAATGGGATAGTGGGGAAAGCCCTTTTCTTCTCTCTTGGATGAACGTACTACAAAGTTTTAATGATAATGCTATTGCGGTTTTAAATGAGCGTTTAAAAAACCATCCGGATGAAGTTCAGACAATGCGTGCCTTACAGGATCAGTCCGATTCCATTCAACGGGCCGCTTTATGTGCAAAGAATCTAAAAGCAAAAACAGCTGCACCCAATGATCCAGACAAGTATTATTTGGCCACAAGGTGTATGGAAGATGATTTAGAGAAAAATAAGGCTTTTATTAGCGGATATGAAAAATGGCAAGATCATCCATGGCTTGCATTTGCCGCAGCCTATTCCTATACGGAAAGTGAGGCTTGGGAAAAGGCCTATCGTGCATTTTATAGTGCTACACAAAATAATTTGGCACTAGCTCAGGAAATTAGTCTGGATAGTGAGCGCGTCAGACGCCTGTTACGAGATGATTTTAATATAGAAATACCTTCTTCTCGCACGATTACAAGTGATGTAATCACAGCATACGACAATATGGAAAAAGGAGTTTTGGCCAATAGTTTGGATACCTCTGATCATGTTTTTTATTTAATAGGGCAGGGCAAACTTCAGGAAGCCTATGATTTTATTGCAAATTTTGAAGAAGATCGGCCTTATGTTCTTCGATTATTGGCAGCCTCGCAAGGAGTTCCAGAGCATATTTCAACTGAATTTGACAAGCTTGACGAAAATGAAGGGATTACTTCCATGAATATCTGGTCCAGTTTAGGCTTGACTGTCCGCAATAATAAAGATACAGGTGTTTATATGGACATGTTAAAAGAAAATGGAATTGAAGAAAAGTCTATGCAAGATTTTATCGCTGCCGTAGAACAAAAGGATTTCAGGAAAGCGGGAAAAATTATAGAAAGAGTAGATTTCCGATTGAAAGCCGGTTTTTACGTGTTAGGGAATGTGATGTCTAATTACAATACTCCTCAAAAATGGAAGTCTTATATTAATAGTATCCTATTCGTCAATGAAAAACCTTTTATCCAAATGAAACATTAAAAAAATAGCGGCAACAGCACTATTAACGAAAAGTCCAAGCTAATATCCTACTTTTTTTATGCCCTTGTTGCATCGGTACAAGCTGGTATTTGGCTTTAACTTTATCCAATTGTTTGATCAGTTTGGGGAGATGTTCTTTTTTTGCGATCAAAGTAGTAAACCATCCCACCTGATGTTTAAAAGCTATACTTTGTTTAATCATTCTTTTTATAAATAGGGCTTCCCCACCATTGCACCATAATTCATTGGCCTGACCACCAAAATTCCTTAACGCTTTGGAGGACGAGCCTAATTTGAGGTTCTTTTTCAGGTTGTTTTTAAGAGCTTCGTCCCGGGAAGTATAGAATGGGGGATTGCACATACTGAAATCAAAAAAATCATCTCTCTCAATGACTCCTTCAAAAATATGGGCATGGTCTGTTTGCTGTCTAATTTCAATGCGTTCCTGCAACGCTGGAGTAGCATGGACATTTTTTTTTGCAGTTGCTACAGCCAGTGTATTAGTATCCGTGCCCACCATCTGCCACCCATATAACTGAACGGCTAAAATAGGGTAGATGCAATTTGCGCCAACGCCAATGTCCAAACCTCTTAAAGGAGCTGTTTTTTCTTTTTGATCGAGGATATCGTATATATGATGGATATAATCCGCTCTCCCTGGAATAGGAGCACACAAATAATCTTTTGGCAAGTACCAGTCTTTAAGCCCGTAATGCGTTAATAAAATGGCTTTATTCAAATGAAAAACACTGTCTTTATTAGAAAAATCAATGGTTTTTCTACCAGATTTCAGGATGATTAAATGCGATACAAGATCGGGATGATTCGCACACAGTTTGCTAAAATCATAAGGGATATTATGTAAATTTTTGGGATGCAATAGGCTGTTTCTATGTTGCACAAAGATATTCATATTTCATATACACCCTGTCTAGGGTAGCATAGAAGAAAAGTAAAGTGTTGAATAGTTTTCTTCTGTTTTATTCGTTATAGCAAAAGAAAGGCTGTAATTTTGCAAATCTTAATTTTGATAAAGGTCAATGAATACGAAAATAGGACTACAGGAACGGAAAACAGATAAAGAATTATACAGCTACCAGAAGGGGGCTATAGATAAGATTTTCGAAAAGTTTGAATCCGCTCCAAGTGATTACCACTTGCTCTATCAATTGCCTACTGGTGGTGGAAAAACGGTTATCTTCTCTGAAATTGTCAGACAATATTTAAAGTTGCACTCCAAGAGGGTATTGGTAATGACCCACAGGGTTGAACTTTGTAATCAAACTTCGGCCATGTTAGATAGTTTTGGGGTAGTAAACAAAGTGGTCAATAGTACTGCAAATCTAGATGACCAGGAACGGTATAGCTGTTTTGTAGCCATGGTAGAGACCCTCAATAACCGATTGAACGATAATATGCTGGATATTTCCGACATCGGTTTGGTAATCATTGATGAGGCGCACTACAATTCTTTTACCAAACTCTTTAAGTTTTTTGAAAAATCCTTTATCCTTGGGGTTACCGCAACACCGCTAAGTTCCAACAAAAACCTTCCTATGAAGGACAATTATCATGAACTTATACCAGGAGAGAGCATTGGTGCTCTGATAGAGAATGAATTTTTGGCAAGGGCCGAAGTATTCCAATACGATATGGGTCTTACCTCACTAGAGGTGGGATCAAACGGGGATTATACGGTTAAATCTTCAGAAGATTTGTATACCAGCACAGCCATGCTGGATAAGTTGCTACAGGCCTATCAAAAACATTCCCAAGGGAAGAAAACCTTAATTTTCAACAACGGGATCAATACGTCCATTCAGGTATATTATACTTTTAAGGATGCCGGTTTACCTGTAATGCATTTGGACAATTCTGCCACCAAGAAGCAACGCAGGCAAATTCTGGATTGGTTTAAAGAGACCCCCAACGCGATCTTGACTTCCGTTAGTATCTTAACTACAGGTTTTGATGAACCCACTATTGATACCATAATTTTAAATAGGGCGACCAAATCCCTGACCCTGTATTATCAAATGATCGGTCGTGGGTCCAGAATCTTAAACAACAAGTCTAAATTTACGGTAGTCGATCTAGGGAACAATTACTATCGTTTTGGTCCTTGGGGGGCAGATTTGGATTGGCAAGCGATATTTAAATCTCCTAAGTTCTATATGGAACGTTTGGAGAGCGATGAGGAAATAGAACGTAAATTTAAACATGAAATGCCCGAGGAACTTCGCAGTGAGTTCTCTAAATCTGAAGAGGTTTATTTTGATGTACGGCAAACCTATATTTCCGCAACAGCAAAAGGTGAATCTTCCAAAGTAGTATTGGAAAGGTCCATTGCCCAACACGCAAAAATCTGTATTGAAAATAGCGAGGATGTATACGACGCACTGGCACTTGCCAAATTATTGGGAGGTGATATTGATCAACGCATTGAAACTTACGCAAAATGTATCAGTAGAAGTACCCATAATTTCCTAAGCTGGTTAAAGGATGATTATCAAAAGAAGTTGAATTCGTATCTACGTACTAATTTTGATCAGGTATATGAGGAAATCCATGGATATCCTCCGCCTGAAGAATAAGATATTCCAAACTTTTAGGAGAATACATTATTATGGAAAGAGAGAAATCTCCACTGTTCTTTGTACCTTTAAAACCCTAAACCAAAATCCATGTCATCTTTCGAAGAATTTGCCATTTCCAATCCTTTAAGAAATGCCATTAAGGATTTAGGTTTTCTACAGCCTACGGAAATACAGGCTGCCGCTTTTTCGGTAGTGTCCTCAGGTAGTGATGTCATTGGTATTGCACAAACGGGCACCGGGAAAACATTGGCCTATATGTTGCCCATTTTACAGATGCTACCCTTTAGCAAAGAAAAAATGCCAAGAGTGCTGGTTTTAGTGCCAACACGTGAATTGGTATTGCAAGTAGTTGAAGAAATTGAAAAATTTGGAAAATATACGTCTACGAAGGTACTTGGAGTCTACGGAGGAACGAATATCAATCGTCAAAAAGAAGCTGTAGCCGAAGGAGCGGATATTATTGTAGCTACCCCTGGGCGCCTTTATGATCTTGTTTTGAGCAGGGCTTTGAAGTTGAAATCGATCAAGAAATTGGTCATTGATGAAGTGGATGTCATGCTCGATCTTGGATTTCGATTTCAATTGAACAATATCTTTGAATTATTGCCAGAGCGACGCCAAAATATTATGTTCTCGGCTACAATGACAGATGATATTGAAGCATTGATCAAAGACTTCTTTAAAAATGTACGGAAAATATCGGTAGCCGTAAGCGGGACTCCTTTGACCAATATAGCGCAACAAGCCTATGCCGTTCCCAACTTTAATACAAAAGTAAATGTATTGACCCACCTTCTGGGAAGTGCCGAAACATTTAAAAAGGTATTGATTTTTGTTTCCAATAAACGGATGGCCGATCGCCTCTTCGAAGCTCTAGATGATTTTTATACCACCGAGGTCTGTGTAATTCATTCCAATAAAACGCAGAATTATAGGCTGCGTTCCATTCGACAATTTGATGAAGGGAAAAATCGCATTTTAGTCACTACCGATGTCATGTCCAGAGGGCTGGATTTAGACAAAATCTCGCATGTCATTAATTTTGATACTCCGAGCTTTCCAGAAAATTATATGCATCGCATTGGTAGAACGGGTAGAGCGAAAACCAAAGGAAACTCAATTTTATTATATACGCCTACGGAAGAAAAATCTTTGGAAGCCATAGAAACACTAATGGATTATGTTATTCCCAAATTGGAACTCCCGGAAGCTGTTGCCATTTCCGATGAACTAATCTATGAGGAACGGCCCAAAATTTTAGAGCGATATAACCCTACTAAAATGGCCGATAAAGATGCTCCTGGCCCCAGTTTCCATGAAAAGAAGGAAAAAAACAAAAGAGAGAATCAAGGGGGGAGCTATAAAAGAAAAATTAAGCAGAAGTATAAAAAACCGAAAACAAAGGGGGATAAAAATAACAATAAACGCAACAAGAGGAGATAAAGCATATCCCTTAAGGCACATTATTATCACCCGCCATAAACCAAAAGCCTTTATCTAAGACTTCTGATTTCTTCAGTTTCAATGCGGGATAGTTCTTTCAATTTCCCTTCCTCATAATATTTAGGAAGGTCTTTTAATGCTGTTCCTATGGGGGCTTTATAATTTACATAGTCCTGAAAATGTATTCCATCTACCCTTCTTGGATTATAGGCACTTCTAAAACGAACACCACCACCATCTACTTGATAGTTGTAAGCGATATAATCTATTATTTTGGTATCTGAATTGATCCAGTAATGAAATTGATCATCAAAATCCTTTCCTCCGCCTTCTTGGGCGAAAGTAACTTCCATAATGTCGTAGGCCAAGCCTTTAATGGTTGTTGTGCCCTTATACGTCTTTTGAACAGCTTTGTCATATAATTTATGGGGAAGCGTCGCAAAATAGATAACCGAATTTACAGAAGCAGCATAGGTATCGGCCTCCTTTTTGGAAAGTGTGGTTTCTTTTCCATTAAGCGTTCTGGTCAAGGTTCCATTTTTAAGAACATCATAAATCTCATCTCCATTTTTATCCTTTCCATTTCTAGTATACCTATAGCCATTGGTGTTGTTGAAGGTATAGGTCATATCTCTAAAAACAAAAGTATAATGAGCATTATCATACAATGCTCCGCCATGAGCTTCAAAGGCCTCATCCAATAACAGGGAAGCCTTGTCCAACGCCTCGGAGGCGGGTTTTACCATTTCTTTGACTTCTACAGTTTCTACGTTTTTTTTTGCTTTGTTGTTACAGGAAAAAAGTGCTAAACTAATAAGTAGAATAATGGTAGCTTCTTTGATGTTCATGTTCGATTGTAATTTCTTATGGTTATAATTCAATGATTCCTAAAGGGCTTTCCAAGGTCATTTTAAGTTGGACGGTTGCTGCTTTTTCAATCGTAAGGTGATAGTCCAATTGCTCAAATATACTAGTATACGTCTCTGGATAAGGATGTGTCGCCGTAATTTTGATAAGCTTACATCCCATGTCCGGAAGTTCTTGGGTGGGATGCGTTTCCGACTTACTCCAATCAATACTAAAAGGCACCAATTCCACTTCAGGGGCGGCTAGGGGCAGGGTAAGATCCCATTGCAAAAGCTTTCCTTTTTCGGTGTTCCGCGACCCACCTACAAGCTGTCCCATTTTTTCGTCGTGCCGTTGCAGGATTCGACTATCCTTCTCAATAGCCGTTGTTTTTAAGGCCCATCTACTGATACAAGGCTTACTGAGAAGGTCAATACCCATCCACCTCGGAGGAAGAACTGCGGTGTTCGCCGTATCGATGGCCAATAATTCCAAATAAGCACCATCGGTTAAATTAATTAAGGCATTTTTTGTTCCGAAGCTGGAGTGATGTCCGCTAAAAATAGGTCGAACACCCAATAAAGCCTCAAAATCTTCAATAGCCTTATCCAAATCAAAAACGGAGTATACAATATGATCTAATTGCCTTTGCTGCATGCTTCCCAATTATTATTTGGTTCAAAGATATTACAAAGTACAACAGCCCCTATCGACATTAAGAAAAATATAAGGGAGTTTAGCATCTCATTTTTTAAGTAAGGAAATACCGTTTCGCAAAATTACCATTCATTGTCCAAGATGCACCAGAAAAGCATGTTCATCCTTTATAATTTTGTATCGAAAAATAATTTTAATACAAATCGTAAATAAGATATTATGAGCAAAAGAGCATTAATTATAGGAGGAAGTAGTGGAATTGGTAAAGCAACAGCCCAAAACCTTCTCCAAGAAGGTGTTGAAGTCCATGTTGTTGGAACCAACGCCAATAAATTGGAAGCTTTTAAGAATGAAGTTTCAGGAAACTTGCAAACGCACCAAGTAGATATTACCAATAGCCAAGAAGTAGCTAAATTGAATGAAGCCATAGATAACTTGGACAATCTGGATTATCTGGTAAATGCTTCTGGAGTTTTTGGACCTAAACCATTTTTGGATCACACTGTAGCCGATTACGATAGCTATCAAGACCTAAACAGAGGGTTTTTCTTTATTACGCAACGCGCTGCCAAGAAGATGGCAGCTACTGGGGGTGGAGCTATCGTAAATGTTGGTTCTATGTGGGCCAAACAAGCGGTTAAAGCAACACCTTCTTCGGCCTATTCTATGCAAAAGGCAGGATTACATTCCTTAACGCAACATTTGGCCATGGAATTGGCAGATCACAAGATAAGGGTAAATGCCGTTTCTCCTGCCGTTGTTGAAACTCCCGTATATGAAAGTGTCTTTGGCGGGAAAGAAGCTGCGGAAAATGCCCTTCAGGATTTTCATGGTTTTCATCCCATAGGTAGAAATGGTAAGGCTAATGATGTTGCTGATGCTATTTCCTTTCTATTATCCGATAAGGCATCATGGGTTACCGGTGCCATCTGGGATACCGACGGAGGGGTGATGTCCGGAAGAAACTAGAATATTTTTTCCATTTCAATAGGGGTACGTTCTAAAATGAATGTACCGCTATTGTTATTTTTAGTGTGCCCAAAATCTAAAAAAAAAAAGAAATTGCGGATCAAGGGCCAATACGGATACCCTATCTTTGGCCTTTCTATTGTTCGTTTAACTGCTTATTTATGGACTCTTCCCACTCAAAATACCTTATAATTGGTGCAGGCTTATCTGGACTTACCACCGCGTATATGCTACATAAGCATGGTGAGACCAATTTTAAAGTTTTGGATGCAAGAAAAAGAGTAGGCGGAAGAATCCTTACGCGAAATGCGATAGATTTTGGAGCAACCTGGTTCCACAATCATCATGAAAGTGTGGTAGCCTTGTTGGCTGAGTTGAATATTTCCAAATTTCATCAATACAATACAGGAAAGAGTATCCTTGTTTACAGTAGTATGGCCCCTGAACAATATTTTGAGAACGACCCCAGTGTTATCCCTCCATATCGTATCAGTGGAGGAACTTCGGCGATGATCTCCAAATTGATGGCGCCAATATCGGAATCGCTCGTATTGGATACAAAAGTGCATGCCATTGAAGAACAGCATGATAAGTTGATTCTACATACCAATCAAGGTCAATATAGTTCGGAAAAGGTAATTGTCACGATTCCCCCACGAATCCTACATCATATTGATTTTTCACCAAAGCTTCCAAAGAAGTTAAGAAGAATTATGAAAACTACCCATACTTGGATGAGCAATGCCATTAAGGTAGGAATACAGTATGATCGCCCCTTTTGGAGGGAAAAAGGTCTTTCAGGAACTATCGTTGGACAGGTAGGAGCAGTGACAGAAATCTATGACCATACCGATGAATCCAATGCGAATTATATTCTTATGGGTTTTGTCAATGAAGGACTAAGGGATACGACTCCAGAGAAGCGAAAGGAAAGAATTATAACGTATCTTTCAAAGTATTTGGGGGATGAAGCGCGTCATTTTTTAAGGTATGAGGAGTTGGATTGGTCCAAAGATAAAAATACCTCCTCTAAAAGAATCAAATCGGTTTACATTAGCCCTGAATATGGCAACGATGCCTATGACAATTTTTACATGAACGGCAAGTTGTTCTTTTCTGGAGCAGAAACGTCGGCCATACATGGTGGCTATATGGATGGAGCCATAGCGCGAGGAATCATTTCGTACAAGAAAGTAATTGGTTAGTTTTACACGATTCGTTTTCAAAACGAACTAAAAATATACTGTTATGAGTGATGCGAATTCAAAAATTACCCAGTATCATTTGCATAAGGCGCATCCGGAAAAATTGCAATTTGAACTTTATTCTTTATGGGAATATCGAAATAAAAATGTAGAGAAAGCGGCGATACCCCATTCCCATAGTTACTACCAGATTATCTGGTTTTTCAAGGGGGGCGGGTCGCATATCATCGATTTTAAATCGTATGACATCAAGGAGAATACGCTATTGTTTGTGACCAAAGATCAAATCCATGCTTTTGATGACAACCTGGACATCGATGGATGGCTGATCCATTTTAATGAAAGTTTCTTTACGCCTTCCGATGTTGATATTCTTTTGAAATACAATATTTTTAGCTCTTTGCAACATCCATGTTATGCTATTGATGCAACTATGGCGAGAATCGGAGAATCCTATATTGACTTAATACAGGCAGAATTAAAGGAACGCCATCGTTTTGGATACGAAGATGTAATTCGTTTTCTATTAAAGTCATTATTGATCAATTTAGAACGAATTCAACAACCGGATTCGGACAATAGCAGCGGACACACCTACTATGAGCTACAATACTATACCTTTAAATCTCTTATTGAAACGCACTATAAAGGAGGCTTGTCCATACATGAATATGGAAGCTTACTGCACATTTCATCAAAAACGCTTACTACAATAACCAAAACAGTTGGTAATAAACTGCCTTCACAACTCATTGCTGAACGCATTATCCTAGAAGCCAAACGCCTCTTAAAATTTACAAGTCTTCAAATTAGTGAAATTGCTTTTCGCTTAGGTTTTGAGGATGCTTCCTATTTTGTAAAATACTTTAAACGATATATGGGAAGTTCTCCAAAGAAGTACAGAAATACGGTACTTTAAAATCATCTGTTTACCACCAATAAGCCCTCGCTTCGATCTGCTATGGCGATATGTGAAGCGGAAACGGCAACGCCATTGGGTTGCCTTAATGGCGCCTGTATGGAAGATACGATACTACCCGTTGTAGGATCTAACACATCAATGACAGTACTGTTCAATCCTATAACGAATAATTGAGAACCGTCCGTTCCAATATTAATAGGCTCGTAGGGTAATGAAATTAAAGAAAGGGCATTGCTATTATTCAAATCTATAACGTGAATACCTGGGGCAGCAAAATGGGCTACATATAATCTATTGTCTAAGAATTCACTTTCCAAAGGAAAGTTTGCCGGCCCCACAGGGGCATCAAAAGTACCTCTATACGCACCAGGGGTAAGTACCACCACCTCTGGTGTAGCAATTACTTGTGCATTGGCATCAAACGCAACCATTTGTATGCCCCAATTGGCAACATTCCCTAAATCCTGTGAATAAAATGCCGTAGCCCCACCATTTGCGGTTGCAGCAACATGGACATCAGGATTACCAGTGATATTGTCCACAACCGGAATGCCATCATTGACCAAGGTAATACTATTTGCCGTATAGGTATACACTTGAGTATCCGAATTGGTAGAACCACCAGAAACCGCTACAATACCATTAGCTGCGGAAATTCCGGAGAAAATACTAAAACTGGTCTGCGTAGTTGCCACCACAGCGGGCTCCATAGGATTATCAAGGTTAAAAGACCGGAGTGTTCTTCCAGATTGTGTAAACAGTTGTCCAGTGCTCTCATCCACAGTAATATCGTCGGCGGAAATAGTTAACAAATTACGGGCCATACTTTCCAAAGAAATCACTTCTATTTCACTTCCGCAAGCCGCGTAGGCATAGCCGTTGTATATCACTACATTCTGACAACCATTGCTAGCTAAACTATCTCCTTCATCCCTATCCGAAGGTGTATCCTCATCACCAGAAGGAGTGTCTGGGACATTGATCGTAGGTTCCTGACCATCTTCAGAACTACATGCTTGCAGTACTAAAAGAAGGCCAAAAACAACTATTAAAATTATGGGAAGGAAGCTACTTTTCTTTTTCATGTTTTTATAGTCTATCCTAGTAAAAGGAACTTACAGGAATGTAACAATTGTACCTTTGGAAACCCTACTTTTAAAGGACACTGTAACATTTATGAAAGACTATTATCTTTATTACATTATAAATAATACCAAATGAAAACACCCACAATTCTGATATTGCTTCTATTTCCTATTCTAATCATGGGGCAAGCTGGAGAATGTGAAATGTTTAAGGAGACTGTTGGGGATTCTGTCTTTTATGGAATAAAGAGCACCTCCTATGCCCCTATAGAGGTAGAGGTAATTCCCAAAGCTATTGTTTTGCCTAAATCACGGTATCAAAAATTGAGTTTATTGCCCAAAATGGATTCTCTTATTGGCATCATTCGTGTGCACAAGAGTGTTATTGATACCTTAGAAGAGGGCAGTACTATGGGAAAATTCTTTAGTTTAAAGGCTTACTATGGGGATACCCAAACCTCCAAGCATAATGATGATTATATATATGCACTACCTTATGAAAAAGGAAAAAAATATACCATTACTCAGGGCTTTAACGGGAAAAAATCCCATCATAGTATTGCTTCAAAGTATGCTTTGGATTTTAATATGAAAATAGGAGACCTTGTATGTGCGGCAAGGGAAGGTGTGGTCATATACACCATTACAAAATTTAAAGAATCTGGAGGAATAGACTTTATTAATAAAGCCAATAAAATTCTAGTGCTTCATGATGATGGAACTTTTGGAAATTATACCCATTTAAATTACAATGGGGCTTTGGTAAAAAAAGGTGATTGGGTAACACGTGGTCAGGTCATTGGGTATTCTGGGAATACGGGGTATAGTGGTGGACCACATTTGCATTTTGTGGTCCGGGAAGCGCGTGACATCTCCGTTCCCATATTTTTTGAAGGATATGAAGGAAAAATATTGAAACGAAGGAAGAAATATAAAAGGGTGAAATAAAAAATCTTTGATGTAAAAGCGTCTTATATTTGTTGCAAAGGAACTACTTCTCCAACTTGCAAACCTCGTAATTCGATAGCACCAATACGTACTCTAACCAAACGTAGCGTAGGGAAACCCACGGCCGCCGTCATTTTACGTATCTGCCTATATTTTCCTTCTTTGACGCAAATAGAAACCCAAGAGGTAGGTCGATGTCTTCCTATGCGTAATTTGGCATTGGCCTCTGGAAAAATGGGGATTTTCGTCAGTCTTTTAGCTACGCAGGTTTTAGTCATGTATTTTTTTCCTGAAAAACCTATTTCAACTCCCCTTGCCAATTGATCTATTGCAAGATCGGTGATTTCACCATCCAACTGGGCATAGTACTCCTTTTCTATGCCCGCACGATTGATTATATCGCTCAACTTCCCATCGGTAGTCATTAAAAGAAGGCCTTCAGATTTTTCATCCAAACGTCCTATGGGCATTATACCTGAGGGGAAATTATACAACTCACTTAAAAAACGTTTGTTTCTGGCTTCTTTGGCATCATTGGAAGATAATTGACTAAGCATCCCAAAAGGTTTGTAGAGTTTGTAATGCATTTTTAGTGTTGCCTAAACCGTTTAATATTCATCTTTCCCAAAGAGAAATTCCCATAGGAAAAGTTAAAAACGAAATGGAATTGTGATTTTTTATGTAAAAGTACACTAATGTTATATACTTAATGAATAGTATCATGAAGATAAAATTAAATTACAAGCATTTAAAAGAACGATTAAAGTATTTTTACCACTGTGAAGTAAGGCAATTTAATGCCATACTGGGAATAAAATAATTATAACAAAAGGAGTATTGCGTGGAACCAAAGGTTAAAATTGCTTTTGGAGGTGGCTGTCATTGGTGCACCGAAGCTGTTTTTCAGTCCTTAAAAGGAGTTTATAAAGTAGAACAAGGCTTTGTTTCTTCCTATGGAAATGCTGCCAGTTTTTCGGAAGCGGTTATTGTATACTATGACCCCAATCTTATTGATTTAGAGGTATTGACAGAGATACATTTGCATACGCATAAAAGTACGGTACAACACCGTATGCGTACGAAGTACCGTTCGGCGATTTATACGTTTACACCAAAGCAGTTTGCCGAGGCCCTAAAAATCTTAAAAGACTTGCAGCCTAAATTTGACCATCAAATAATAACAGAAGTTCTTGATTTTAAGGCATTCAAACCTTCGGAAGAGCAATTTCAGAATTACTATGCGCAAAATCCTCAAAAACCGTTTTGTGAGCGATATATTGCCCCAAAGCTACATTTGTTGCAAAAAGAGTACCAACAGTATACGGAGACCTAATTCCCCTTTGTTCCAAAATAAAAATGCCCTGCAAAATTAACTTTACAAGGCATTTTAGGATTTGTATTAGGGCTTAGAATGCGCAAATACCATCGATATTTAGGATTTCTCCATCGGGTAAGGTAATCTGAATTCCACATCCTTGGGAGCAAAATGGGCAATCACGATCACTGGAACACTCCAAAATTTGTGGCTGACAACCAAAATGGCCGAAGCCACCCTGAATTGCTTTTTGTTCTCCTTTAGTCAATGATTTGACTCCTTTCAATGATTTAATGTTTTTAAACATGTTTTTAGGGATAAATAGTTAATAATGAATTATGCAAAATAATTGCTTCTACATAAAAGCAAACTTGTATTTCATTTAGTTGAATTCACATACATCAGCGAAAAAGATCGGGCCTTGAGGACCGCCATCTACGGTGACACCACAACGTCTGTTGCAAGGACAATCACTATCGTCGAAGCATTGGGCAAGAATCGGCTGATTACAGCCGAATCCATGGCCGAAACTTCCACCCAAAATTTCTTTTTGTTCTGATTTACTGAGGGATTTAACTCCTGAAATTGTTTTAATGTTTTTAAACATGATTTATAGAATATTAGATTAGAGAAAAATGTTATATTCTATAAATGTAGGAATATTATTATTTTCAAATATCATAAAAACTACAAATTTTAGTTTTAATTCCTATTTTTAACATTATGGGTAAATCAATCTTATGACAACAAAACGAAAGATAGCTCGATGTAGAATGGATCGAACCTATAGAAGTTAGCGGTTACCTTAGGAATGAAGGCGAAATGTGAGTTCACTAAGCTTTAACTATAAAAAGCTTTGTTCTTTGTTAGCTATGTACAAAGGAAATGTCACTTTCCTTTTTTGCAGAAAATGGTATGTAACATAGCATAAAGTTCAGGGTGTTTTCTTTTGAGCAACTTGGGTCTTTCAAAAAAATATTCCGAAGCTACCGCAAAGAATTCTGCTTCGTTGGTCCCTCCGTAGCCCCTAATATCGGAGTTTTGATGATGTATCGCGTTCATTTCCTTATGAATAAGCTTTAACCAAGGAATGGCATACTGATGTGCCAATAGCTGACTTGGAATACCATCGATAGTACCATCCATTTTATCCAATAAGTGCACAAATTCATGGATTGCCGTATTATTCTTATCCGTAGTATTAGCAAATCCGTGATGAAGGGCCTTTCTTGATAATATCATTTGTTTTTCAAATGGACCGCTACCAACCATCCCTGCTATCTTCCTTTCATTTGCCTTGTCTCCAAATTCAAGGTTTTCGTTAAAGTGATCGGGATATACAATAATTCCGGTCAAATTGGTATACTGCCATTCTGGAAATCCAAATACGGGAATTACCGCACTTGCAGCAATGAGCACGCGATCTAAATCTTCCAACTCAAACTGAACGCTATCAATATGAACTTCGCTTAAAAATTGCATCATTCTTTTTTGGAAGAGGCGCTGTTTGGAATCTGCTAGTTTTCTATAAAAATGGACATGGTCCAACAACAACTGATGCCATTCTGATGGAAAGGGTAGTGGAGAGGCCTCCTTCTTCCTCAAACGAAATAAAAAGAAAAGCAATAAAGGAGCAAACAACAAGAAGTATTTCATCATCTTATAAAGTGTAAAGATATTATAGTCCCGTAAAATTCAAAAGCTAGCTTTTGTTTTGAATTAGATTCGGCAATTGGTATCAATGTATACAAAGAGACGACCTATACCTATTTTTCCTTCTAGTATTGCATTCCTAAAATCTTTAACTCTTCAGCCTATCTGCCCATGAAATTCTACAGATTGTTTATGCTATTGGTATGCTTCGTTCTCATTTCTTCCTGTAAGACAGATACTGAGGATGCTATGATGCAAACTGAACTCCCATTATCTATCCGCGCTATAGCACCAAGGGTTGGAATTCCTTTTGACACAATTCAGATTGATCTGGACAATGCCAATATTGACCCCGTATTTACAAGAGTACGCTTCAATGCTGAAGATGCCATTGTTCTAGATCAAATTTCTACTTCCAATAGCCTCTTCGTCCAGGTTCCTATAGTCCCTCTAGGGGATGATCGCTTAGATATTGGAATATCCACATCAACAACAGAAGATTTTATCATTGAAGAAGATGCATTTTCGTATCAGCGCATAGTCATTGATTCGGTAAGTAGCACACTTATATTCCAAGATAGCGATACCTTAAGGGTTTATGGAAAGCATTTTCCAGAGATTGACCCCCAAAATTATAGAATTTATGAGCGTTTTGAAACGGAAGGAAACTTTGCAGACCTCAATGATCATGAAATTATTGAAGTGAAGAGAGATCGCTTAACCTTGCTGCTCAGTGATAACATTCCTGTCAGTGAACCATACGAGCTCTTTTTATATTTTGGTAATAATGGCGCTCAATTTGTAGATATGGAAGCAGGGGAGTTCTTTAGCCTTGGTATTTTTCAATTGAGTAGCCTCTTTGAAGTTTTGGTTAAAGAATTAAGCCCCAATCAATGTTTTTTGGTTCGAACTAATGGTTTTGAAGACCGCATTTTCATTAGTGGCTTAGCTGCTCCCAAATTGTTCAGTGCTCCTGAGCCTTTCGAAAACTTCAGAAGGCTGTCTGGTTTTCGTGTACCTCCAGGGCTATCTCCTGGAACCTATACATTAACCGGATCCAATGCTTCTGGCGTACCCTTGAAGGCTGTAAAGGGAGGCTCCATAGAAGTTTTGGATATTGCATATTGTCCCCTTCAAAATTCCATCAGCAAAAGCTCAAGCTTAAGTGTTTCTATAGAAAATGGTGTTTTTAATACTGCTTTTTGTCCAAACCTGCCGCCGGAAGTTGCCTTTTTAGATCCGCAAAGCGGCCTCCGATTTGAACTGACTTTAGACCCTCTAACCGATATTAATACTGAAAACGAGCAGATAATTTTTAACGTGTCCATCCCAATGGATATTCCACCCAATGCCGTTTACGAACTTGTTTTTACCACTCAAGATGGGTATCGGTATATTCCTATGGATTCCTGCACCAATCCTACAGTATTCATTACGCCTTAAGAAGAATCTTTAGTTTCTTTAAAACGTATATAAGATTCCCAAGGTAGCCGTTGTCCAGGAGGCGTTATCTAAGGAAATTCCAGTATAGGAGACATTTATTTCTGTCTTGGCTCCCAGCAAATATCCAATTATGGGTCGGTAATATAATCCTCCTTCATTGCCTTCGTTTAAGCCAAAAGCATAACCGGCATTTCCACCAAAGGAAAAGGAATTGGAAGGCCATATTCGTATCGCAGCCGTGAGGGGAACAAATTGCACACTGGGGAAGTCAATATTTACCGTATTGGTTTGAAAAGTTTCTGGAAATCCGTGTATGAAACCTGAAATAACCCCAAAATCAACCACCTCACCCAAAGCATGCATATAACCGATATCCAAGGCTACAGCAACGCTTATTTGATCATCAAAATCATTTAAGGGAATACCTCCTTGAATGCCTATTTTGAAGCCTTCTTGTGCAAATAATCCGCTCATTGATAAGACAATGAGCATGGTAAATAATCGTTTTTTCATGGTTTGGTTGTTTCAATTATGCATTCAAAATTAAAATCTTCTTCAGAATGACAGGAAATTTTGTTGTAAAAGAGGGTAAAAAGGTTGTGGAAGGGACATTCCCAAGTAAATAACAACATATTAAACCCTAAACAATGCATGTTAAAACAGCTTATAGT
Organism: Spongiimicrobium salis; assembly: GCF_043678055.1. NCBI lineage: Bacteria > Pseudomonadati > Bacteroidota > Flavobacteriia > Flavobacteriales > Flavobacteriaceae > Spongiimicrobium > Spongiimicrobium salis. The sequence continues at coordinate 598,000 of NZ_JBHEQA010000002.1, read as the reverse complement.
CCTCATATCTTTAGAAGAATTTGGATTTACCGGTCATATTTCATAAAACTTTGTCACTAAGGGTATAAAACAAGTTCATGAAAATTATAAAAATCTTAAAAATTTTAGGTGTTGCACTGATGCTCAGCGCCTTTATCATTGTACCGGAATCCGAACCTTGGTATTACGAACTCCTACTCTTTAATTTAGGGTTGGCTTTGGTTTGTATTCCAAAACTTTGGATGCGAGCCCATAGCTAATAAAATGCTAGAAACCGTGATTTTATAAAATTTGAAAGGAGGAGAAACTTGCCTTAAAAAATGATATTGAAATGCGGAAAAAGAGAGTACATTTGGGGCACTAAAACTAAAATGCCTTAATCCTTTCCATGAAAAGAGGAATCGTACTTCTATTGCTGCTGCTTACGATGCTATTTTGGGCGGTGAATTTTCATGTGGTCAAGATAGCCATGGAATTTTACACCCCTGTTGGTGTAGCGGCCGTTCGGTTTTTCTTTGCCGTAATTGCTTTGCTCGTTATTCTCTATTTCCAATTTGGAAAACAGATATTTCGGTGGAACTTTTCCGCCAAAGATTATGGATATATGTTTCTTGCCTCCTTTTTTGGAATCTTTTTGACGATTTATTTTTTTAACCTGGGATTAAAATCGACCAGTGCAGTAAACGGTTCTCTTATTATTGCCACTAGTCCCGCTCTCACCGCTATTTTCTCCTATATTTTTCAGAAGAAGAAACTAAAAACACTACAACAAGCTGCCATTTTAACTAGTTTTTTAGGGGTTGTAATCATTTTGACCAAAGGACAACTCCATACCTTGTTACAGTTACAATTTGAAATTGGCGATATTTATATTCTTTTAATGGCCATTGTTTTTTCCCTCTCGCAAATTATAGTAAACAAGTATTTGCCGCATATCAATGCGATGGTCATGACTACGATTACATCCATTATGTCCTTGGTATTATTTGCATTGATTTCTTTTCCTGAATTAGTGGAACGCCCTGTTCCTAGTGATATTTCTTTCTGGGGAAGTATTCTATTTATGGGGATTTTGGGTACTGGGATTGCATATTCCGCTTTTTATTATTGTATTGTGCAGTTGGGGGCCACTACCTCTTCCTTGTACATGAATCTCATCCCTTTCTTTACCGTAATTCTTGCTTTTCCCTTTGGAGAAAAGATCTATGGTGTACAATTATTGGGAGGAGTTATCATTATTATCGGCTTATTGATCTTTGGCTATTCCAAGAAAAAAAACGCGCAATGAAACAAGTCATTGCACGTTTTCCTTGAGGATTGAAATCTACTTATTTACATAATCCTGAAACACCTTTTTTTCGAACTCTATAGAGGTATCCGCTAAAAAATCTAAAATAGGAACATGTCCGGCGCCAAAAAGCACAAAGATCTTATCCTTTCCCGGTTCATTGATTTTTAGCAAATTGTGAAAAATCCTAAGATTCCTGTTGTACCACCACATGGCGTCGTCAGGTCCAAAATAATCTGTGCCTTCGCCCATCTTAAAATTAGCAATAAGATAATGACCATGACTTGCCTTTGTTATTTCAGGATCGTTCATGAATAGGAAATAATCCAATAAGGATACTTGCGTTTTCAATTGATCTTCAAATTCATACATCGCATTGAATTTTTGATCTAACCATACTTCACGCTGCAACAGATCCGGTCTTGCCTTTCCAATAAAATAATTCTCTTTCTCTTTATATTGTGCGTCGGTTAAACCAAGGTTGTCCCGTTTGGCAGAAGCATCTACTGCGTAGACTTTTTTATGCCCCAACATCTTTGCTAAACGGAAGCCAATTTGATAGGTTTCATTCCTCTTAAGTTTAAATTTCCCTTTTAGATAGGCATTATACAGGGAATCTATGCGGCCTTGACCTTCTTTCCTAACTTCTATGGCAATCTTTGTGGGACCAAACTTTTTAATCGCCTCAATAACTTCCAGTAACTCCTGCTGTTTTGTTGCCGAAAGAATATCTACCTCATATTTAGGTTTATAGGTATCCAAGCCCGGATTGTTAAAATGAAAGCTTCCTAAAATCATTATTTCAGAAATTCCAGCTTCCTTAAAATGTTGTTTTACATTAAATGTGGTTTGGGCCCATGTCCCTTGTAGGGCCAAACAAAAAATAAATATGCAAGTTTTGATTTTCATTGTACTATTGTTTTAAGAGTTATTGAAGTCAAAACTATGGGGATACTTCGCCGAAATTCTGGCAATAGGGTGAATGCCAGAATATATTGGACAAAACAGGAAGAATACCCCATTTATTTTTTTGTCCGTTGTTTGGAAGAATTCATATAAAGAAAGAGCGCTTTTGTCCTAAGAACAAAGGATATCTTCAATAAATGGATATTTTCGTCCTATGGAACTTAGAAAAACATGGAAATATCATCTGTTATTAGGAATTATCATTCTGGCCATGGACTATTTCCGGGATTATGTATATCGGGGAGAATCTTATTTCTTAGAAAATTTTGAACCTGCCTACATCCTTTTAAAAATCACCTTTCTTTTATCGTTCTATAGTGTTTATTGCTTGAACTATGCCTTCATTTGCCCGCGTACCCTTTCAAAGAAAAAAATAGCTTTGTTTTTTCTAGCCGTAGTGCTAATGCCTTTTGTATTTGCAGGCATTCGGTATACCCTGGAAGAGATTTTGGTATATCACATTTTTGGGTTCCACAATTATTCCGACAATACCAGGGTATTTTGGTACTATATTTTTGACAATACCTATTACACTATAAAATCACTATTGTTCAGTACGTCAATGTATTTGTTGTTTATGTACATCAAAAACATCAATAGCATTCATCGGTTGGAAATTGAGCGACAAAGTGCGGAACTACAGCTATTGAAAGGACAATTAGAACCTCATTTTTTATTCAATACCTTAAATGCTTTTTATACCGAATTGATTGATAAACAACCGGAAACGGCCAAAAGTATCTACAAGCTCTCCGAGCTGTTACGTTATATTACCTATGAAGCCAAAAGTGATTTTATGTCCTTACAGAAGGAACTGGCTTTTATAGAAGATTATATTTATTTTTATCGGAAACGTTTTGAGCATAATCTTTTTTTGGACTATGAAATTAAAGGAACCGTGGCACAGCAGAGGATTCCGTCCTTAGTGTTGATTCATTTTATAGAGAATACATTTAAACATGGTATTTTGAATCACAAAGATCATCCTGCACGCATCTTAATTGAAATTGAGGAAACCCATATTTGTGTATATACCAAAAACAGAATATCCAAAGGACAAAGTTATAGTCAAAAAGGAATAGGCAGAGAAAATTTAGTAAAGCGACTGGACGTGCTATTTCCCAAGGCCTACGTGTTGAACTATAAGACCAAGGAAACGTATTTTGAGGCGTTTCTGCAATTACCTTTAACCCAAGAATCCTATGCAAGAGCTTAAATGTTTGATTATTGATGATGAGCCGCCCGCAATACGCTTGCTGGAGAATTATATTTCCAAAGTATCGTTTTTAGAGTGCATCGCTACGAGCACAAATCCTTTGGAAGCCTTGGCTATTATTGACAGAGATGATATTGATTTGGTCTTTTTGGATATACAGATGCCCGAATTAACAGGTATTCAGCTTTCAAAACTTATTCACAGCAGTACAAAAATCATATTTACGACTGCTTATCCGCAATTTGCCCTGGAAAGTTATGATCTCAATGCTGTTGATTATCTTTTAAAACCCTTTGAATTTGAGCGGTTTTACCAAGCTGTCCTTAAAGTGAAACATCTGGAAAAGCCTCAGGAAATCACTAAAACCGACACCTTTATTTTTGTTAAAACAGATGGCAAACACAATTTTGAAAAGGTGTACCTAAAAGATATTTGTTATATCGAAGGCTTAAAGAATTATGTGGCCATACACTTAGAGCATAAGCAAATTATTACCTATAATACCTTAAAACACATTGAGGATTTTTTGCCGGAAACCATGTTTGTAAAGATCCATAAATCCTATATTATATCGTTACTACACCTACATAAAACAGATGCTCTATCCGTTTATATTAAGAAGGACTGCTTACCCATTGGAGATACGTACAAGCAATCATTTTTTGCTGTTATTAAAAAAATGAAACTTTAACACCCTAACTTTCGGAAGAAGGTCCAAGGGCATTCATGGTCAGCTTTAATTTGCGAATCAACTCATGGATCTCTTTTTCATTATGTGCCGCAAATCCAATGCGAATACAATTATGTCCTATTTGTCGGGTATCATATCTTCCCCAATTTCCAATCTCTAAGTCCTGTTCCATTGCTTTGGCATGAACCAGTTCCCAGGTATAGAGAGGATTGAGTTTTATCCATACCGCCATGCCTCCTTTTGGGATTTCAAACTGAAAATAGTTCCCCAATTCAGATTGCAATAATCTACAAAACAAATCTCTACGTTCACGATATATTTTTAACACCTTTTTGATATGTCTATCCAAGCTGCCATTTTGTATAAAATGGGCAAATGACAGTTCCAAAAGCGCATCACCCTGCCGGTCAATAAAGCGTCTTATTTTTGCACTTTGATCCACAAAATCCTTGGGCGCGATCAAATAGCCTACACGATATACCGGGGCTACGGTCTTGCAGAAAGATCCTATATAGATGACATTGCCATTGGTGTCATGACTGGACAAGGGTAGGATAGGGGCATGGTTATAATGGAAGTCATAATCATAATCGTCCTCTATTATGGCAAAATTATACGTATTGGCCAAATTCAAAAGTTTCATCCTTCGTTCCGCCGAAAGGGTCACCGTGCTAGGGTGATGATGGTGGGAGGTAACATAAATTGCCTTAATGGGGTAGCTATTGCACAATTCCGCAATGGCATCGGTATCCAATCCATTATGATCTACAGGAACACTTAATAGTTGGGCTCCCGAAATGCGCAAACTCATATCGGCAGCGATATAATTTGTATGGCCTACGAGGACATAGTCCCCTTCTTGTACGAGGAGTCTGGAGGCTAAGTGGATCCCCATTTGACTTCCTCTGGTAATCATAATATTGTCAATATCAATATGTAGACCTCTTGTTTGATTCAAGTAGGTTTTCAACACTTTTCGCAATTCTAAATTTCCGTAAGTGGTGCCATAGGAGAGCTGATTCAAGGTGTTTTTTTTAATGCTGATCGATTTATATAACGCAGCTATCTCCTTAGTGGGCGTTAATCTGGAATCCGAAACGCCATCATCGATATATGTAATCCCTGCTTTGGGTTGCATGATGGGAATGTCGACCCTGGAATCCTTGTAAAAAGAAAAGCCTGTATGTATCTTTTTTTGAGGGGTGCTTTGGTCCGATAATAGGCGTTGTTGTAGTAAAGGAATATTTCCATGAACAAAAGTCCCTTTTTTAGGTACCGTTACCACCCAACCTTGAAGGATAAGTTCGTCATAGGCGGCGACCATGGTTTTACGGTGCACTTTCAATAAATCTGCCAAACTCCTGGTTCCGGGCAATTGCGTATTTGGAGGTAGAACCCCTGTCTTGATCAATTGAATAAACTGATTGGATATTTGCAGATAGATAGGTTGAACACGATTTCTATCTAAGGATATCAAGGTTTTATAAGGAATCATATCTGGACTACTTAGTATTTTAATTCTGGACGACTATAACCACCCACCAAACTAGTATTTTTACCCCGTAAAACAAAGACAAATGGAAAGATCCTCATTAAAACCTAACGAATTTGCCCCTTACTACGGAAGGTATATCAACATGCTTCCCGAAACGACCACATTAGATACTGGTTTTCAGGATGGAAAAACAACGTTGGTCCAATTTTTCTCCTCTTTGCCTAAGATGAAGTGGGACTATCGCTATGAAGAAGGGAAATGGACCATAAAAGAAGTCCTACAGCACCTCATTGATGCAGAGCGCATATTTAGCTATCGCTGTTTTAGAATTGCCCGTAGGGATAATACCCTTCTAAGTGATTTTGATCAAACAGGGTATACTATACCTTCAAAAGCATCAGAAAAAAGTATGGAAAAACTTTTGTCAGAATTTCAGATCAACCGCAATAACACTATAGCACTATTGAACAGTCTATCGGAAGAAGATTTAAGTCATATTGGAAATGTAAATGGAAATCCTATGTCTGCAAGGGCTGCCGCTTTTAGTATAATAGGTCACGATATCTGGCATATGGAAAGTATTAAAACCAAATATCTATAAAACATAGAAGATGAGCGAATATCATAAAAATGCATTGAATAAAGTAAAAAGAGGTGCTAAGAGAGCGGTGTATGATGTTGAAAAAATAAACGAAATTTTAGATGCCGGTTTTATAGGGTACGTCAGTTATACCTATGAAGGGCAGACCATGTGCCTGCCCATGGCCTATGGCCGGGATGACAATAAAATATACTTACACGGTTCCTTAAAAAATAGAATGTTTGAACATATTTTACGATCTGACAACCTCAGTATGACCGTGATGCATTTAGATGCCCTGGTATTGGCCCGTTCTGGCCTGCATCATTCTGTAAATTATAGATCTGCGGTCGTATTCGGTAAGACAAAAAGAATAGATGATCTGTTACTAAAGGAAAAAGCACTAAAATGTGTTGTAGATCATATGATTCTGGGACGGTGGGAGGAGTTACGTCCCATCAACGAAAAAGAATTAAAGGCTACCTTGGTCATTGAATTGGAAATCATAACGGCATCCGCTAAAATTAGGGATGTTGGCGTATCCGATGAAAAAGCAGATGAACAATTACCGATTTGGGCGGGACTTGTTCCTTTGCAACAAATAGCAAAATACCCTATATCAGATGATCTTCTTCCTAAAGATGTTCCCATTCCTTCACATGTGTTGGACTATTATGAAAGCAATAAGTAACTTTTCATCTATTTTGTCAGAGGGGAAAAGTATACACTATAAGGGTAATACACCTCCTATGTCCCATGAAAAGCATGAGAATGGTCATATTATCCATGTTTTGAATTGATATTCCTTATCCTTAAAAGAAGTAAAAGGGTAGTTTTGAAGCACATCATATACTATTTTTAATAAAAGGATTTATCGCATGGAAAAAAAGGAAATTTGGCTGAAAAGTTTACATACGGCTACACCACAAGAAGGATTTGAATTGGCCATAAAATTGTCTAGAATGGGGGTAAAATCAACGCAACCAGACATGGAAGTTTTAAAAAAGTTAAGGCCTGCCTATGCCAATGATGCTTCGGGTCTAACAGCAGCCTCACAGGTAATTGCATTGAATTTTCAGACCATTTCGGCAGCGAATAATTATTGGAAATAGGTCTTGGATACTATTTTGAAGAGGAGCTGCCCTTTTGGTGGCTCCTTCACTTTTGTACGACCTATATAGGAAGTAGAAGTAGTGCATAATCCTTGGTTTATCCTTATATTCTATCGTAAAAAACAACTTTAACAACCTCACAGGTGCAATGGAATGGCTCTTAAGAAATAAGCAGAATGAAAAGGTATTGACCACAACCATGGTATCAAAACGCACCCTTTCAACACTGTTGGACACTCCAAATTTCTATGGGGTATTATTTTTTGAAAAAGCTAGCGGATTCCTATCCCTTGATAATCGCAAAATTACCTTATCGGATTACAGCATCTTCTTTTTTTATCCCTATCAGAAAATGGTTTTGGAAACGGTATCTGAAGCCAAGTTCATTCAATTTCATCCCGATTTTTTTTGCATCGATATTCATGCTAAGGACATTGGATGCCAAGGGGTATTGTTCAACAATTTTTTAAATGATTTCTCACTAAAATGTACGAAGTCAGAATATAATGAACTACATCAATACTATATCGATATCCAAAAGGAGCTTCAAGAAAAACAGATGGGTATATTGGATATGGTTTCAAGTCAGCTGAAGATGTTTTTGATCAAAGCTGTTAGAATCAAAATGGGAAAACAACAACAAGAATTATCTTTTAAGGAAGGTATGCATGCCCAGTTAGAAGGCCTTATTGAGATGCATTTTCGGCATCAGGGCTCTCCTGAATTCTATGCCCAAAGCCTTGGTATATCAATGACATCATTTAATAGGTTTTGCAAAAAATACTTTCAAAATAGTTTTATTACGATTCTCAATTTGAAACGGGTGGCTAGTGCCAAGAATAAGCTTTTCCTCTCCAATGCCCCTATAAAGGAAATCTCATACCAAGTTGGCTTTAATGACCCCTTATATTTTAGCAGGGTATTTAAAAAACACAGTGGTGTATCCCCTAAAGAGTTTCGCAAGCAACTAAAACATAATAGATTGATTTAAAGATTCCTTAATTTTTTTCAAAAGTGTTCTGCTAAAAAAATTGGATTATGCTAAGACTATTCCAGGTCAAGAAAGACATTGGGCGAGACAAATATCTTGCAATTTTCGTATTTTCGTGTACAAATTACGCATATGAAATCCCAATCAATTAAATTAACGGTAGATGCTGTAGTATTTGGCTATGAAGAAGGTGTCATATCAGTATTGCTTATTAAAAGAAAGTATGCTCCTTTTAAGGGCAGTTGGGCAATTCCCGGAGGATTTGTCAAGAATGATGAGTCTCTGGAAGAAGCCGTAGAACGGGAATTGCAGGAGGAAACTGGAGTAAAATTCAATTATTTGGAACAGCTCTATACCTTTGGGTCGCCTCAGAGAGATCCAAGGAGTAGGGTAGTATCCGTGGCCTATTTTGGGTTGGTGCGCCCCAAGACCTTTACCATAGCGGCCTCAACCGATGCAGAAGAAGTGCGGTGGTTTACTATTGCAGAACTACCGGACTTATCTTTTGACCATGCCGAAATACTAAAAACGGCCATAAGCCGTTTAAAAGCCAAAATCACTTATGAGCCTATTGGGTTTGAGTTATTGGATAGGAAATTTCCCTTTTCAGATTTGGAAAAATTATATACTACCTTATTGGGAAGACCTATCGACAGGCGTAACTTTAGGAAGAAAATAATGGGGTTAAATGTGCTGGACAGCCTTGAGGAAAGCATTTCCAAAGGTTCAGGAAGGCCCGCCAAATTATTCAAATTCAATCAAAAGAGATATTTTCAACTCAAAAAACAAGGTATTGTTTTTGAGATTTAGTATGTTCGTTTAGGGTAGTTTGTGTTTTTTTTACGCAAATAATTTGTTTCTTTCAAAGAAGTATTTATATTTGTGTCATATTTACGCAAATAATTTTAATTTATCATGAACGGATTATTACTAACGGACGGTTATAAAACAGGACATCATCAACAATATCCAAAGGGGACAGAGGAAGTCTATTCCAATTGGACTCCCAGAAGCAATAAGTATGCTCCTGCAGGTTGTGAAAAGGTAGTTTCTTTTGGGCAGCAATATGTGATACAATGGCTACATGAGTATTTTCAAACTCATTTTTTTGAAAAGCCCAAAGCGGAAGTTTGTGCGGAAATTCAAACCGAACTATCCTTATATCTCAATACGGAATATGATGTGCAACATTTCGAAAAATTGCACGACCTACAATATTTGCCTATACAAGTGAAGTCCCTACCAGAAGGGGTAGAGGTTCCTATTAGAGTTCCTATGCTTACGGTGGTCAATACCAAAAAAGAGTTTTACTGGGTTACCAATTTTCTCGAGACCATTTTGTCTACTATGTTATGGCAGCCTATGACCTCGGCTTCTATTGCCTTGCGTTATAAACGAATTTTTAAACATTGGGCCATGCTTACGGACGAGGAAAATCTTGCTTTTATTGATTTTCAAGGCCATGATTTTTCCATGCGCGGAATGGGAGGCTTACAGAGCGCCGTATCTTCTGGAATGGGACACGCTGCCGTTTTCTTGGGATCGGATACACTACCCGTGATCAGTAGCCTACGTAAATATTACGAAGCCGTAGGCTTTGTAGTAGGTTCTGTGAATGCCACTGAGCATTCTGTCATGTGTGCTGGCACCAAGGATGACGAAATTGAAACCTTTAGAACTTTAATGGATACCTATCCTACAGGTATTTTATCTGTAGTAAGTGATACTTGGGATTTATGGAAAGTCCTAACGGTTTATCTGCCACAATTAAAGGAAGAAGTGTTATCGAGAGAAGGAAAACTAGTGATACGCCCCGATAGCGGGGACCCTGTAACCATCATCTGCGGTGAATCTGAAACCCTGGGGAGTAATGGCCCTAAAAACAAGGGAGTTGTAGAACTCTTATGGGATCTCTTTGGAGGAACGGTAAACGAACAAGGGTATAAGGTACTAGATCCCCATATTGGAGCCATTTACGGCGATAGTATCACTACGGAACGGGCCGAGAATATTTGTCGTAGATTACACGATAAAGGTTTTGCTTCCACCAATGTTGTTCTAGGAATAGGCTCGTTTACGTATCAGTTCAATACCCGGGATACTTTTGGATTTGCGATGAAAGCGACTTCTGTAGTCGTCAATGGAGAGCGTCGGGAAATCTTTAAAGACCCCATTACGGATGATGGCGTTAAAAAATCGGCTAAAGGACTGGTTCGGGTCGATTTAAAAGATGGAGATTATGAATTGGTGGACCAAGTAGATGAAGTTGAGGAACGAAAAGGTGCCTTACAAACCATCTATAAAGATGGGAAATTCACTCAAAAAGTGACTCTAGAGGAAGTTAGGGAACGACTGAATACTATCGTTTAAACTTTTTTAATATCCTTCTAATCGTTAATATATAACGCATGAATTACGAAATCAAAACATTCAAGGACGGGCAGGTAAGTGCTAAAATCTTGGAAGCTGGGGATATCCATATAACCCTAAGAGGCAATAGTTATACTGAATTGTTCAAAGCAGCTACGGTGAAGGAAGCTTGGGATGCAGCGCATCGATTGCAAAAAAATGCAAGCGCGACGCTTACCCTATTGTGTTTGATAGGGCAGCGATCCGACAGGCGTTTTGAAGAAAACACCTCCTTTGACTTAAAAGTGATTGCTAAATTCATCAATGCTATGGGTTTCGACCAAGTTGCTATATTACACCCGCATAGCCCTATCCCTTTGGCCTTGATTCACAATGCCGTCCAGATTTCCCATTTCCCCTATGTAGAAAAGGCATTTAAAGCCATTGGGAATCCTGTTCTGGTCAGTCCAGATGCCGGAGCGTACAAAACCACCCATGAAATCGCAGAACAGCTGAACGCTGATTTGATTCCATCGAATAAGGTCCGAGTAGCCGGCAAACCCATCATTAGCATTCAGGGGGATGTCCAAGGAAAAGAATGTTTGATCGTTGACGATTTGGCCGATGGGGGAAGAACCTTTAAGTACCTGGCCAGTGCCCTTAAAAAACAAGGAGCTTCCAAGGTGTTTTTATACATTACCCATGCTCAATTCCACTATGGGTTCGAAGAATTGAAAGAAAGCATCGATCATGTGTATTGCACCAATAGTTACAAAGATATTGAAGACGCTTTTGTAACACAATACAAGCTTATTTAAGATAATACCCTCTTAAAAAAAGGAAGTGTAGCTATCGTTACTAGTATCATTATAGCACGATTTAATGTATATTTCCTATTGGATTTTAAGCGATATCATGCCTAAGAAATCGTTGATTCACATATGCTGTTCAAAAGAAATAGCACAAAATTAAAGAAAGTATGACCGTCATTACTCCTCCAGAAAAGTTTGAAATACATAATCAATACAGTGTTTTTTTAGCTGGAAGTATTGAAAGTGATACGGCCGAACCATGGCAAAACCTGGTAATTGAAGCCCTGGTCGATATGGATGTAATGGTATTGAATCCAAGAAGAGCATCCTGGGACAGTAATTGGAAACAAGACATTAACAACCCAAAATTCAAAGAACAAGTATCCTGGGAATTGAAAGCGTTGGAGGAAGTACAGCGTATTGTCATGTATTTTGATCCTTCTACCAAATCTCCCATAAGTCTTTTGGAGCTCGGTCTATTTGCCCAGAGTGGAAAAATGCTGGTCTGCTGTCCGGAGGGCTTTTGGAGAAAAGGGAATGTAGATATTGTTTGTGAACGTTATCATATAAGGCAGGTGCAATCCTTGCAGGATTTAATTCATTGTATAAAACAAGAACCCCTATGAAAACAGCTCGTTATGCCGCATTGTTCGGTGGATCCGGAAATGATCAAGAAACCAAAGAATACCTAGAGACCGTTCAGATAGGGACACTATTGGCCAAAGCAGGATATCAGGTAAAGAATGGAGGCTATGGAGGAATGATGGAGGCTGTTTCCAAAGGTGTTGCCATGGCCAAGGGAACCAGTATTGGAGTAACCTGTAAACAGGTGGGACCAGAACAGGGCAATGCCTTCTTATCAAAGACTATGGTCACCAACACCTTATTTGAACGTCTAAAGATACTTATGGAAGGGACTAATATCTTCATCGTGCAACGCGGGGGCATAGGTACCTTATCCGAAATCTTTCTAGCGTTGGATATTATTCGAAAAGAACCTCTAGACGAACAACCTAAGCTTTATTTTATCGGAGCTATATGGAGGCCAGTGATTGCAGCATTGAAGGCTACTTTGATTCCCGAATATGAACATTATCTATTTACCGTAGTAGATGACTTTTCTGCTTTTGAAACAGTATTCCATAAATATCACGGATAAGATCAAGAATCCAGCAATCGGGTAACATTGGTCTTATACATATTTCCAATGGGGATTACATGTTCCTTAATCGTAATTCTATTCCCTTCAATATTTTTGATATGTGCCACGGCCACAGCAAAGGATTTATGCACCTGCAAAAAGCCATTTTTGGGGAATAATTTTAGCAAGTCTGGAATTTTTTCACGAACTATTATTTGCTCATTTTCTGTAAATACCTTGGCATAATTGCCCGCTGATTCAATATACAGGATGTCCTGAAGGACCACCTGGGTGTATTTTTTATTCGAGCGTAAAAAAATAGTCTGCGGACGTGCGCCTTGTTGTTCTACTACAACGGTATTCTTGGAAGATTCTACACTGCTCATAGCTTTGTTTACCGCTTTTAAAAGTCGCTCAAATCCAAAAGGTTTCAATAGATAATCCACAATATTGAGTTCATATCCTTCCAAAGCAAATTCCTTATAAGCTGTTGTCACAATAACTTTTGGAGGAGCTGACAAAGTCTTTAAAAAATCGAATCCTTTGAGCATGGGCATATTCAAATCCAGAAAAATAAGGTCTACCGTATTACTGTTTAAGTATTCAATAGCCTCCAAAGCATCATAACAGCTTTTCTTCAAAACCATATTGGGAAGTAAGTCGCAATAACGTTTGATAATGCCATGGGCCATATGCTCATCATCTATAATCAAATAGGTAATCATAATGTTTTTAATATTAGGGTAGCCTTGTATTCTTCATCTGTGACTTCAAAAGTAAGTTGATGTTGTTTTGGATAGATCAAGGCCAATCTTCGTTTTAAATTTTTTAGTCCTATACCCGGAATTTTGGGAACTTGGGTTTTGTTGTAATTGTTTTTCACCACAAAATGAATCGCTGTTTCCGTGCATTTCAAAGACATATGTACAAAAGCGCCTTCCCTTAAATTTTCCACACCATGTTTAAAGGCATTTTCCAATAAAAGGATAAACAATAAAGGCTTCACTCTATGGGTTTCCCTTTCAATATCGGTTTCAAATACGATGGAGATGTCCTTGTGATAGCGCATTCTGTGCAAGGCAATGTAATTTTTTAAATAGTCTACCTCTTCTGCGATAGAAATACTGTCCTGTTGTCCTGTATAGATACTATAACGCATCATATCCGAAAGTTTCAGTATCAATTCTTGGGCTTTGGCAGCATCTTCCTCAACAAAACCGTATAGGTTGTTCAGCATATTAAAGAAGAAATGTGGATTGACCTGATGCTGTAAATGGGCCAATTCCATTTTCTTTTGCTCACTTCTCAGGTTATAAATATGCTTCATTAATCGAAACACCCAGTTGATCATAAAGAAGAGGAGCGACAAAAAGAAAAAGGAAAGCAGAAAATCAATATAATACTTATCCGTCCGTACCCGTACCAACTCGTTTTCACCCGTTTCTAGATAAAACACATAGGAGAACAAGCACAGAAGGGTAAAGAGCACAAACATGCCGTACCGTTTAAAGATGGTATTGGATTTGCCCCAATCATCTAAAAAAGGCATCATCTTATTCTTTTTTTCAAAATCGTAATGAATCAAGAATATCACAACGGCATTAAAGGCAAACAATAGGGTAATAATGTGATCATAAAGTAAAGATTCCACAAAACCAATACTATTTAAAAGGAGCATCAACAAGGCCAAAAGCCACACTTCCTTGCGTATCCATCGGTCCCTGGAATAGTGTTCTACCCTGCGCTCCAAAAACCAGAAAACCGGGAGGTAAATAAGTGCGATGATGGCCGATATAAAAAAAGCACCTCCGGCATAGACCATATCTGCCGATATGGTAAGAATTCCACTTAGGAAAAAGAAAGCGGCGAGAACCACAGTTGTGAATACTCTTTTATTTCTGCTTATAAATGACATCATGATCAATATTAGCAATATAAAATGTGCCGACCAAAAAAGTTGATGTGAAGCTACTACAGCGGGATAAATTGTGCTGAAATTGGGATGAACACTGTTGTTATGCGGTAATCGCTTTTCTTTCCCTAACGCCCTGATGTTCATCACAATTCTTTTTAAAGCGATGCCTCATCCCATAGGTTTGGGGCATAAAATAATCACATCATGAATATTTATTATAGTCACAAGGATTGGCAAAAAGGCCCTAAATCAAAAATGTATCGCAAATCATACGTCTTGGCATTTATTATGTTCTTATGTTTTCTCTGCAGCTTTCCAATAATCGTTAAGGCGCAAGAAAGCCCGGTAAACCCCAATTATCTATCCGGGGATTGGGAAGGTAATATTATCTTAAGTGAAGACAAGGTCGTTGGTATTCTTTGGCATTTCGAAGCTTCGGATGCTCAACCATTAAAAGGATTTATGGGACCTGCTTCCAAGGGTGTGGCTACCTTAGAAATGCAAGAATTGCAGTATACAGAAAGCTCGTTAGCATTTTCCATTCAGTCTGAAGGACATTATACAGGTACCATAACCGATAATGAAATTAAAGGTACTTGGAGCACGCCGCAGGGAAAATCCTTTGTTTTGAACATGTATCGGGAGCTGACCGAGGAACAACTCTTAAAAAGAACGGCAAACAAGGCCCTTGAACATGATATTCATCAATACATTGAGTTGGGCAATACGGAAAAGGTGGCGGCTTTCCTTCAAAAAGGAAACGATATCAATGCGCTATACCATAAAGGATTTCGTCTATTACACTATGCCATTAAGCATGATAGGAATGCTAAGATGGTCAAGTACTTATTAGAGCAGGGGGCTGACCCCAATTTGGATGTGGAGGGAATTAGTCCCCTGATGTTTGCCGTAGGTTATCAAAAACACCATAGCATACAGGCGTTGATCAACTATGATATTGACGTAAATCGTATAAGTCCGGATAAAGAAACCGCTTTGAGTTTTGCGATAAGGGGAAGGGACCCAAAAGCAGTTAAGTTGTTATTGGATGCTGGGGCAGATCCAAAATTGGAAATTTCCAAGGGGCATACGGCAATGGCCTTGGCGAAGAAAGAGAATCATAGGGAAATTTCAGCTTTATTGCAGATTCCTTATGAAGAAGTCAGTGATGGTCCCTATATCACGAGAAACAAGACCCATTATACCGCGATGTGGGTCCATAAGGGCAAAGCACACCAAAAAACATTTGGATTGAACATTCAAGACCCTATAGTGTACAAGGGAATGCAAGCCCGTCCCAGAAATACGGCATCCGCTGTATCAAAAACTTTAGAATATCAAGGTAGCTTCAGGATAGCTGCCGTAAGTGATATCCATGGGCAGTACGATACTTTTATAGCGCTATTACAGAACCATGGTATTCTGGATCCTAATGACAAATGGAATTTTGGTAATGGTCATTTTGTTGTTGCCGGAGATATTTTTGATAGAGGACCCCAAGTTATGGAAGTGCTATGGTTTTTATATGATCTGGAAGCTCAAGCAGAGGAGAAGGGGGGCAAAGTCCATATTTTGTTAGGAAACCATGATGTCATGGTACTGAATGGGAACCTCCGTTCCATACATCCAAAATATAAAGAAGTCTCCCAGATATTGGGACAACCCCTAAATACGCTTTTCTCCAAAGAAAGTATTTTGGGAAGTTGGTTGCGCACAAAACCTGTGGCGATCAAAGTAAATGATCTGCTTTTTACCCATGGTGGATTTCATCCCGATCTGGTCTCCAAAGGAGTCAGTTTAGCAATGCTCAACAATGAATTTCAAAAGCAATTGGTGGCCTCAGAAATGGAGAAAGATCGCAATGACTTGGGAAACTACCTCCATCAGGGAAATGGCCCCATCTATTATAGGGGGTATTTCCAAGGAGATCGTGCCCGTATGGAAGAGATCGATCAATTGTTGGCACATTTCCGATCATCTACCATTATTGTTGGGCATACCACCCATCGCAATATCGAAACCCACTATCAAGGAAAGGTAATTGTCATAGACGCCAATTTAAAAAGTGGCAAAGCTGGTGAACTGCTCTTTTGGGATACCGGGAAATTTACCCGGGGAACCCTTGAGGGAAGCCTATTGCCTTTAGCCATTGAACACAACTAATAAAATATATACTATGCTACTCAACATCAACAACCTATCAAAGACCTATGCCAATGGCGTTCATGCCCTAGATGCTATTTCCTTGGAAATTCCCAAGGGGATGTTCGGCTTACTGGGGCCCAATGGTGCGGGAAAATCAACCTTAATGCGTACCATTGCCACCTTACAGGAAGCCGATCAAGGCACAATTACTTTTGGTGACATCAATGTACTTCAAGAAAAGGACAACATACGGAAACTGTTGGGATATTTGCCCCAAGAATTTGGACTCTATCCAAAAACATCTGCGGAAATGCTCTTGGATCATTTGGCCGTTTTAAAGGGAATTACCGATAAAAAGGAACGGAAAGCCATTGTAAAAGCCTTATTGCACAAGACCAATCTTTACAATCATCGGAAAAAGAAACTCGGCGGGTATTCCGGGGGAATGAAACAACGTTTTGGTATTGCACAGGCCTTATTGGCCAATCCTAAACTCATTATTGTGGACGAACCTACTGCAGGACTTGATCCTGCGGAACGGAATAGGTTTTATAATCTGTTGAGCGAATTAGGGGAGGATGCAGTCGTTATTTTATCCACTCATATCGTAGATGATGTAAAAGAATTATGTACCAAAATGGCCATTATCAACCAAGGGAATGTATTGTTCCAGGGAAGTCCCAATAGGGGGATCGAACAATTGGCTGGAAAAGTCTATCGTAAAACTATTGCAAAGGAGGAGATACCCGAGTACAAAGAGCGCTACACAGTCATTGCAGAAAAGTTTCTGCTGGGAAAACCCATGATCCATATTCTGAGTGAACAGGACCCAGCTAACGGATTCAAATCCATTCCCACTGACCTGGAATCCGTTTATTTCTCACACATTTTTGGAGGGCTTCAATAACGCTCATCATATAACAACTTCTATTCTACCTACATCAATTCTTATTCATTATGTTATTCGAAATATTCAAGTTTGAAATCAAATATCGCTTAAAACGCCCAGATACCTATGGCTATTTTGCTATCCTCTTTCTCTATGCCATTGTAGCTGTGGATATTGCCTTTGAAGGTAAGCTCAATGGATTAAAAGCAAATGCGCCAACAGTCATTGCCAAGGCCATGGCCATTTCCTCCGCACTCTTCATGATGGTCGTATCCATGATCATGGGCGTTGCGGCATTACGGGATTTTGATCATCATATGGAATCCCTTATGTTCGTTAACCCCATAACAAAAAAGGAGTATCTCTTTGGTAGATTTTTGGGGTCTTTTGTCATTCTCCTTCTTGTCTTTAGTGGCCTGCTCTTAGGGATGATGCTGGCCCCGTTTATGCCTTGGGCCGATGCCGATTCTTTTTTACCGTTTAATTTCTGGCATTACCTGCAACCTTTCTTGTTTCTCGTAATCCCTACCTTATTTTTTGGGGGCGCTCTATTTTTTGTCAGTGGTGCTTTAAGTCGCAAATTAATGGTAGTATATGTTCAAGGATTTGCCGTACTAATGATTTATTTATTGTCGTCTCAATTGATCAGAACGGCCGAAAACCAATATTTAGGATCTTTATTCGATCCTTTCGGGCGGCAAACCATCAATGTATTGTCCCGATATTGGACCATAGCGGAACAGAATATAAATTTGATTCCATTAGAAGGTATTCTAGGGTACAATAGACTTCTTTGGGGAGTTATGGGAATCCTGATCTTAGTTGTAGGCTATTCTCGCTTTAAATTTCAAGTGAATCCTGGTAAAAAACATAAAAAGAAGAACGTCCCAAAGATTTCGGACAAAGAGGTATCCCATTCGCTTTCTTATCCTAAATTCAGTGGCCAAAGCCATCCCCTTACAATCTTTCTTCGTCATTCCCTATTCTATTTTAAGGCTATCGTTAAAGAAGTCCCTTTTTGGGCCATTGTGGGCTGCGCTATAGGGATTTTATTCATGGGGTCCATCAATTTAGGAACTTCTTTTGGGGTGAATAGTTATCCAGTAACCTATATCGTCATCGAGGAATTATTGGAAAATACGCTGGTATTCTTTCTATTGATCATTTTATTCTATTCTGGAGAACTCATTTGGAAGGAAAGGGATGCCCGCCTAAACGCTATCTATGATGCCTTACCGATATCAGATTCGCTCCGTTTGAGTAGTAAATTTACAGGTTTGGTCCTTTCCTATATCCTTTTATTGGTCTTAATGATCGGAGGAGGTATTTTGTTTCAATCCCTACATGGCTATGATCAGTTTGAACTAGGGGTCTACTTGATGACCTTCTTTGTAGGCGTTTTTCCTTTCCTGGTTCTTTTTACGGTAATCACTTTTTTCTTCCAAGTATTGGTCAACCATAAGTTTATGGCACATTTCGCCAGTATTTTTATCGTCTTCATCAGTGTATTGGGCTTGCGGATTTTCGGATTCGATCATGGCTTATATACTTTTGGAGGAGGAGATTTGGGGACATATTCTGATATGAACGCTTATGGTCATTTTTTAACGCCTTATCTCTGGATTAAGGCTTACTGGGGCTTTTTTGCCATACTCCTGTTTCTTCTAAGCATTCTACTTTCTGTTCGTAGTCCGGAAGCCGCCTTAAAAATTAGGCTAAAACTAAGTCCTCTTCGTTTAACAAAACCAATAAAGAACACAGGCTTGGTAGCCTTATTACTATTTCTTGGAACAGGAAGCTATATTTTCTATAATACCAATGTTTTAAATGATTACAGGCTGGTCCAAACCAATAATAGGTATCGTGCGGGTTATGAAAGGACCTTGAAACATCTGGAACATATCCCGCAACCTAAAATCATTGATGTCAACCTGAACATAGACTTGTATCCTTCACAACGAAATTATGATGCGGAAGGTTATTTTATGCTTACCAATCCGCATAAGGAAGCCATTTCAAAAGTCTATATCCAGAAACACCCAAACCCGGATAGCCATATCGATGTTATTCATTTTGAAGGGGGAGCAATAGTGGATTCCACCCACAATAGCTATCATTTTAATGGGTATACTCTTTCGCGACCATTGCAAACTGGAGATACCATAAAGATGACCTTCAAACAACGGTACAGGACCAAAGGTTTTAAAGAAAGAACCAATACTTCAATAGTTTATAATGGAAGTTTTTTCGACAATTTTAGCTTACCCACCATAGGGTATAAGGAAGCCATTGAATTGGAAGATCTTGCGCTTCGGAAGGAATATGGACTGGGACCAAAACCTCGAAGTTTCTCCATAGATAATACGAAGGCTTTAAAAGAAGCGCTATCCAAGGGTAATGGAGAAGAAATCCATTTTGAAGTTATCTTGAGTACGGAGGAAGATCAAACGGCAATTGCACCGGGTTATCTCAAAAAGCAGTGGATGGAAGGAGATCGACATTACTTTCATTATAAAATGGACAAGCCCATGTCTAATTTTTACTCCATAGTATCCGCCCGTTATGAAAAAAGGGCAGATCAAATGATGCTTTCCAACGAAAACAAAAATACCCCCATTGACCTTGAAATCTACTATCATAAAGGTCATGAATACAACCTAGATCGGATGATGAAAGGCATGAAAAAATCCTTAGCCTATTTTAATACTCATTTCAGTCCATATCAATACCAGCAAATGCGGATTATGGAATTCCCTCGATATCGATCTTTCGCCCAATCCTTTCCCAATACGGTCCCTTTTTCTGAAGCTATTGGCTTTATTACTGATATAGATCCACAACAAGATGTTGATCTGGTATTTTATGTAACCGCTCATGAAGTGTCACATCAGTGGTGGGGACACCAAGTGAATCCTGCCAATGTACAAGGAGGCGCTATGATTACGGAAGCTTTAGCCCAGTATGCCGCCTTAATGATATTTCGGCAAGAATATCCAGAGGAAAAAACGCTTGCGCTCCTAGAAAATCATATGAACCGCTACCTTTCCGGAAGAACACAGGAATCTGAAGAAGAGTTGCCGCTAGCCTTAGTAGAATCCGGACAAGAATATATTCACTATGGGAAGGGCATGGTCAACCTTAATGCTTTTCAAGATTATGTGTCTGAAGATAGTGTAAATGTAGCATTACAACGCTTCGTTAAAGATTGGGATAGCTACACTGGTCTTAAGAAAACAAAAACGGAAAATTACAGCACCACCCAAGATCTATTGCCTTATTTTAGGGAAGTAACTCCGGACAGTCTGCAATATATCATCAAGGACCTCTTTGAATCGGTTATCTTATATGAAAACAAGACTATTGATGCCACTTATGAAAAACTGGACGATCAACGCTATGGGGTCAGTTTGGATATTAAAGCCCTTAAGTTAAAGCTCAACGAAAAAGGGATGGAGGAAACTATTCCTATCGGGGATTGGATCGATATTGGGGTATATGCTGCAGATTCCGAAGAATTGATCTATCTAAAAAAACATCATATTATGGCCCAGGAAACCACTATAGATATCATCGTATCTCAAAAACCCGGGAGGGCAGGTATTGATCCAAAGCATAAACTGATCGATCGCCATATAGAAGATAATGTCATTCAACTCACCCCAAAAGAATAAAATACAATAGGAATCCTATGGGAAAATCACTTTGATTTTATGACATAAGCCCAGTTAATGTTATTTTAGCGTACAAAACACCTTTAGAATGAAACCAACAAAAGCATTATTTGGAATTAGTGCCCTATTATTGTTATCCATTTCTTTATTTTCCTGCAAGGAGAAAAAGGAAGAAAAACAGAAAGTAACCAAAGAAAAAGAGGCGGTTACTGAAAATGTAACAGGACTTCCTTTGGATCGCTTACAGCTTCCTGAAGGCTTTAAAATAGAACTCTTTGCAGAAGGGATTCCGGATGCCAGATCAATGACCATGGGGGACAAGGGCACGCTATTTGTTGGCACCCGTAGTAAAAAGAAATTATATGCAGTCCAGGATACCAATGGGGATCATAAGGCGGATAATATCATGATTTTAGATAGTGCCTACACCATGCCCAATGGCGTAGCTTTTAGGGATGGTAATCTGTATGTTGCTGATGTTAGCAGGCTGTTACGTTATAAGGATATTGAAAAGGATTTGACCAAATTGCCAGAACCAGAAGTCATTTATGATGATTATCCCACGGATTTGCACCATGGTTGGAAATACATTGCATTTGGCCCTGATGGAAAATTGTATGTTCCCGTAGGTGCGCCCTGTAATATCTGTGACAATGAAGATACCAATGAAATGTACGCTTCCATAACAAGAATGAATCCAGATGGAAGTGACAGGGAGGTTTATGCCAAAGGAGTTCGGAATACTGTTGGTTTTACATGGCACCCAGAAACTAAAGAATTGTGGTTTACGGATAATGGACGAGATCGTTTAGGCGATGATGTACCTCCCTGTGAATTGAATAAAGCAACGCAGTTGGGACAGCATTTTGGATATCCCTATTGTCATGGGGGAACCATAAAAGATCCTGAATTCGGGGACAAATATCCCTGTGCCGATTTTGTCGTTCCTGAACAAAATTTAGGGGCACATGTAGCGCCATTGGCCGTGAAATTCTATACTGGGGATATGTTTCCTGAAAAATACAAAGGAAAGGCCTTTATTGCCGAGCATGGCTCTTGGAACCGTTCTTCCAAAGTGGGGTACAAGATTTCCCTGGTGACCTTGGAAAACAATAAAGCAGTGCGTTATGAGCCCTTTATTGAAGGCTGGTTGGACGAGCCCTCACAAGAGGCTTTTGGAAGACCCGTAGATATTTTAATGCTGGATGATGGTTCTTTTCTAATCTCTGATGATTTTGCCGGAGCGATCTACAGGGTATCTTATGCGGATACCGCAGTAGCCAGTGCAGAATAATAGCAAAGAATTATAAATTAATGCAGAGACAGGATATGCCCAAAAATCGCTTAGGTGGTCTATGGCATACCCTGTTTTTTTTATTTCTAGGCATTCCCATTCTTAGCGCCCAAAAGATACCTGCATTTAATTTGATCAACACACAGTCTGGCCTTTCCAGTAATATTGTATACGATGTTCTTAAAGACCAACAGGGGTATATTTGGATCGCAACGGACAATGGACTCAACCGTTTTGATGGGTATACTTTTGAAGTGTTCTATCATCATGCAGAAGATAGCACTTCGATCTCCAGTAATATTATCCGTTCATTGGAGCAAGATCAGGAGGGCAATCTATGGATAGGTACTTTTAACGGCATCAATCTATATCGCCCCGAGACCAAAACCTTTACACGTTATTCCGGTCATTCGAAATTACCCACTGACCGGCTGGATATGCAATTCATGCGATGGGGCGGAGATGGAAAACTCTGGTTCCTTTATAAAGGTACCATTGGCAAGTTCAACGTCCAATCCAGGCGTTATGAATTTACGGGCCCTTCACTGTACTTGTACGATATGGAAATTGGTCCTGAAAATACGGCATGGATCATGACCAAAGATGGAAAGCTTTTGGAGCATCAACCGCAGACGCAACAGTGGAGTACCGTAAGCAAAAGCCCCCGACCAGGTGATTATGCAGTGGCCTATGGACCATACTCCAAGAAGTTATGGGTAGATGCCAGTTTTCCTGTCCCCCAAGGAAACACACAAATGAAAGCGCTACCACAACTACCGGACAATACACTGCCTAAAACCGTTCTAGAAACTGAAAATGGGGAATTATGGCTGGGAAACGAGCAAGGATTATACATTTATGAACCAGAACAAAATCGCCTGACCCCAGTAAATTTTGGCCAAGAAGCCTCTACCTTATCGCAATCCATTAAGAGCATCTATCAAGAGGATACCGGAGCCGTTTGGGTAGGCACATTGAGTGGGGTTTTTCACTTTGATCCCTATCAAAAGGAGTTTAATAACCTCAAGATCTCTCCCAACGCAGGGGACGTTATTATGGGTATGGGCACCTACAACGATCAAGTTTTGTTAAATAGATTGGGCGAAGGACTGTATGGATATTCCAAAACAAGTGGTACATTCCATAAGTTGGATTGGGAAATTGGCGCATCTGAAGGAGTCCATTTTATCTGGGATATCGAAGAAGTACCGGACTCCCAATATCCGGTCTGGATTGCATCCGATGCTGGTTTGGTGCTCTATGATCCATTGACAAAGCGCTCCAAACAAATTTCTTTCCCTTCCACAGGTCCAAATACCATTAAAGTGTCCTTCTCAATACTTTCCGCAGGAGATGACCATATCTGGGTGGCTACGGCTCGTGATATTCATTTATTGGATAAAAAGGAGGGGCAAATTTTAAAATCGGTTTCCTTTGCCGCGGAAGTAGTCAATGCCATCATTCAAGACATTGCCTTGATAGGGGACTACCTTTTTGTGGCTACAGAAGGTCAAGGTATTTTTGTATACCATACCCTTACGGAAAAAATGGGCTTATTATCCGAATATACCCCTGAAGCTATCAAAATTCAGAATACCCCTATCTGGGAATTGTTTGTCCAAGAAAACACATTGTGGCTGGGAAGCAGCAATGGACTATTCCATTTGGATACCTCTCAGTGGGAATTCCAAAAAATAACATTATCGCCAAAGGTGAGCAATCAGATTATTTTTAGTATTGCTGCGGATGATCAAGATCGTTTGTGGATAGGAACGGGAGCCGGGTTGGCCATGTACGATCACAAAACCAAGGAAATCAATCAGTATACCGCCAATGACGGCATTGAAAATATTGAGTTCAATCGTAAATCGGTGCTTCAAGTAGGTCATGACCTATGGTTTGGTGGCGTGCAGGGCATTACCGTTTTTGACCCCTCCCGTATTCAACAAAATCCTAAAGTACCCCCTGTTTACCTAACTTCCGTACGAGTCATTATGCCAGATTCCGTATTTAGTCCGCCTATAAATAAAAAACAGCAGATCAAGCTTCCATGGTATCAGAACATTTTGGAATTTTCCTATGTGACGCTCAATTATACCAATCCTGCCCAAAACCAATATAAATATCAATTAAAGAATTACGACCCAGATTGGCGGGAAGACACAGGAAATCGTCAGGCCCGTTATGTTCAGGTCCCTCCAGGTTCCTATGATTTTTATCTGCAAGCTGCTAACAATGATGGTTTGTGGAATCCGGAAATGGTTCATCTTAGCATTGAAATAACGCCTCCTTTTTGGGAGACTTATTGGTTTAGGGGACTTGTATTCCTTCTAATCGTCTTATTCCTGTGGTTAGCGTATCGTTATCGTGTGAAAAAATTATTGGAAGTAGAACGCATTAAATTGCGTATAGCTGGTGACTTGCACGATGAGATAGGGAGTGGCCTTAGCAGTATTGCTTTGACAGGGGATATGGTGCAACGCCAATTGAACAAGGGAAATGCCAAACCTGAACTGGTGAGCAGAATTACAAAAAATGCCAGAACCCTCGCTTCATTATTGGATGCTATTGTTTGGTTGATCGATCCCCATAAACAAAGTTTAGAGGATTTGGTATCCAAAAGTAAGGCGGTTGCCCAAGAGTTATTGCCCGGGGTCACACTGCATTTTAAAGAAGATTTGGGAGCGCAATATCCAAAACGTGATTTTAGCCCGGAACAGAAGCGAAATTTATTTCTATTTATCAAAGAAAGTATCCACAATGCCGCCAAACATGCTCAGGCCACAGAAGTGAGCATTGATTTTATCGGAGATCATAAACAGTTCGTTTATCAAATCAAAGATAATGGAAAAGGCTTCGATCCAGCTGTAAAAAAACAGGGCCACGGAGTTTCCAGCATGAAAAAGCGAGCAGAAGATTTAAAAGCGGTGCTTCGCATGGACAGTGGCATAGACCAAGGGACCCTTATTCGCCTTTCTGTAAAATTACCGTAATTGCGGTATGGTATATTTTAATTTATTATAGTTTATTTCTGTATGCTTAAAACCGACAAATACAACATTTGGATCATTGAGGACGATACCTTCTTCAGGACTTCTTTGGAAGACCTTGTAGGCGATGAAGACGATTTTGAATTATCCTGTTCCTTTGGTGCAGTAGAAGAGGGGATAGCCGCTTTTAAAGGAAAAAAGAAACCTGATGTTATTTTACATGACATTGGACTTCCCGGTATGTCGGGTATTGAAAGTGTTCCGATCATGAAAGAACAATTTCCAGAAGTGGCCATTATTATGTTGACCATTTTTGATGATGATGAACGCGTTTTTGATGCAATCAAGGCGGGTGCCGATGGCTACCTCCTAAAACGAACCTCCGGAGAAGATCTCATTAAAGGCATATGGGAGGTACTGAAGGGCGGGGCCCCCATTTCTCCCAGTATTGCCAAAAAAATGATGCGCATGTTGGTCCCGCCCACGGAACGATCAAAAAAAGAAGAGATACTTACCAAAAGGGAAACCACCATTTTAAAACATTTGGTAGCGGGAATGACCATTGATCAAATAGGGGAGACCTTATTTATCAGCAGACATACCGTGGATACGCATACCAAGAACATCTACAAAAAACTTCAGGTACACAACCGCAGTAGCCTAACAGCAAAGGCCATTAAAAAACGCTTGATTTAAGTTGGCATTCTCTCGCTGCTTGCTCTTGGTTGTTTTCTATCCCTTTTCAAAAAAATAAGGATAACATTTCCTTTTCCAAGGCGTTGAATGGATAATATCCTTATCCAAAACGGCTCAATAGTACTTCGGCCGAACCTATTTTTTAACAGATTTTACCCTGATTTTCATTGAAAAATACCTTAAACACGGTATAGCATATATGCCGTACTTTGTATCACCTTTGTAGAAATTAAGAACCAATATTGACTTTTAAATTTCTTCAAAGTATGTACAAAACAAAATACTTTTTAACCGTTATTACCTTATGCATCGTAGGCTTTATGGCTTGCGAAAGTGATGATTCTTCGGATCCCACACCACCTACAAATCCCCCAACAAACCCACCTACGGGAACCACCAATACCGCACCGACCATTGAAGCTCAAAGTTTTGAAGCTTCCGAGAGCATTGCTAGTGGAATGCTTATTGGAACTGTAATGGCGAACGATGCTGATGGCGATGACCTTAGCTTTAGCATTACTGCCAATGATAATGATCTTTTTACCATTACCGCTGGTGATGCGAATACCACAGGTGGGCAACTTTCCGTAGCGGCCGGTCAAAATTTAGATTTTGAGACAGCAAGCTCGCATACCATCACCGTCAGTGTTTCTGATGGGGAATCAAATACTGCTGCGGATATTACCATTACTGTTTTGGACGAAGCAGAAAATACCGCACCGACTATAGCGCCCCAACGTTTTGAAGTGGCTGAGGATATTGATGATACGGTCACCATTGGAACCGTGGTGGCCACGGATGCAGAGGGAGATAATATTTCTTTTAGCATAACCACTAATGATAATGGATTGTTTGAACTGAGTAGCGGAGGTATCTTGAGTTTGGCGAATGGCCAATCGTTGGATTTTGAAACGGCCACTACCCACGATATCACTGTGGAGGCAACAGATGGAGGAATGAGCTCTTCTGCCGTGATCAGTATTGATGTGACCGATGTTGATGAAAATATGGTCCTATATACGGTGAGTACCCTTGCAGGAAGTACACAAGGATTTCAGGACGGACAAGGAACCAATGCGTTGTTCAATGAACCTCATGGAGTGGCTGTAGATCAAGCAGGAAATGTATATGTAGCTGATTCGGGCAACCATCGCATCCGTATGATCGACCCACAAGGAAATGTGACCACTATAGCCGGTTCTGGAGCCGCTGTCATCTCCGATGGACAAGGATTTAATGCTGCTTTTGACTTCCCCTTAGGTTTGGCGGTAGCACCAAGTGGAGTCATCTTTGTATCGGATAATAATGCTATTAGAACCATAGATGCCAACGCAAATGTGGTGACCATTGCAGGAAATGGGGTTTCAAATTTTGAGGATGGACCAGGGCCAATAGCGCGTTTCCGTCTAAGTGCAGGCATTACGGTAGATAATAATGGTAACGCTTTTGTTGCCGATACCCGAAGTCATAGAATCCGTATGATTGATCAGAGTGGTAACGTATCTACGATTGCAGGAAATGGCCAGGGATTCCAAAATGGCAATGGCATCAATGCCCTATTCAGAAATCCAGTAGATGTCGCTGCGGATGCCATGGGGAATATTTATGTAGCGGATGAAAGTAACCATCAGATTCGAAGAATAGATCCCAATGGAAATGTGACCACTTTTGCAGGAAGCGGATCTGGTTTCGCCGAAGGCAATGGAATAGAAGCCCGATTTAATAGACCTAGCGGGGTTACCGTAGATGCCCAAGGGAATGTCTATGTCACGGATACCGATAATATCCGTATCCGAAGAATAAGCCCTAACGGCGATGTAATCACCATTGCCGGAGGTAATTCGATCGGTACCATGGATGGTCCCGGAGATGTAGCTTCCTTTGATTTAACGGAGCGCATTGCCGTAGACGCCAATGGAGTCATCTATGTAGCCGATACCCGTAACCATAGGATTCGAAGATTAGTCCCTGTGGAATAGTAATTGGCATATTAAAATCTACTGAAAGGGGCCTTAGGGCTCCTTTTTTAATACATTCCAGCCCTGATCACAGCATAATAAATCTTTGGGTATTTTCATCAGGATACTGTTCTTCACAAAACTTCTTATGCTTTTGGCTATCATTGCAATCTGGATTTCTCACTAGCTGCTCCAGATTTTGTTCTGCTCTCTTTCACCTTTTTGTTTCCAAAAGAGTACGAATACCCTATTCTATAAATCCGTGAAAAACCAGATTCAGCACTGTATTCCACATCAAATTCATCTCCGAATGCCTCCCGTGTCAGCGTACCTACTTGCGACTTGATATCTACACTTTGAAAGAGGTCTGTTATTGAAAATTGAAGACTGCCTCCGTTTTTAAAATCCTTTCGAAGCCCAAAATTTAAACTGCCAAACCCTTTAATACGTCCAGTTCCATTAAAATGATTTGAGGTATACCAGCCGGAAAGTTCGACAGAAAAGCCAGCAGCCAATTGTAGATTGTGATTTGCATTAAAGTTATAATGGATATAGTTATGCGTGAGCTGTTCTTCGGTATGTAACAGTTTAAACCTGCGCAACCCTAGTGTACCATTAAAATTCATATTCCACCAATGATTAAAACGTATGGGAATATTGCTCTGTAAATCCAGACTTTGTTGAAAATCCAAATTTACCGGAGCTATAACGGCTACATTGCTCTGGGCATTTCGTGTAATCTGGAAACGGGCAATAGGATTCTGCTCATGGGAGGCCATTAGGGACAGACTAAACCCCTTGTTGGTATACGTAAGACCAAGATTATCCGTAATGGCCGGCAGTAATCTCGGATTTCCACTAAATACCGAAGTTGGACTGTTATAAGTCAAAAAAGAGGCCAAATCAGCGTAATTGGGCCGGGTAATACGTTTATGATATACCCAATTTAAGGCCGTAGTATCAGAAAGGGTGTGTGTTAGAAAGAGGGAAGGAAACAGTCTGCCAAAACTTCGATTTAAATTAGCATCATTAAAATCTTGATTCCAATACTCATAACGAAGCCCAATTTGGGTACTCAATTTCTTTGAAATACTGTACTCGGTCAAAGCATAGATTGCTCCAATTTTTTCTGTATTCGCTATGGTACTTATAAATCGATTATCTGGAACAAATGCATTGCCTTGTAATATTTCAATTCGGGCGTCATTCCTTGTTTTGGATAAGGATCCTTTTATTCCTGTCTCAACAGTAGCTTCCTCACTTAACGTATAGGCATAATCTAGCTGAAGTACCCCTACATCAATATTGGTTTCGTTTATCCCTCTATTTCCATTGTTGTAGATATCTCCATCAGGTTGAATTACTTCACCCAGTGCATTAAAATAATCACTTTGAACAATATTAGGATTTTTTGTACTGTAATTGATATAATCTGCATGGATAGAAAGATTCATCTGCTCTCGCTGTATTTCTGCATATGCGCCCAATGTATTATTCCGTGTTGACCCATCGCCATTGAGATGAATCTCTGCTTCCAGAAATGGATCTACCTCAAAGTCATACAGTCCCCGATTATCAATATTGACCAATGGTTTACCATAGTTGAGCAATAGGTTTCCGCCCAAAACCGTCGTTTTGGAAAGTTGTTGCTCATATCCCAAGTTAAACATATGATTTCTATTGATTTGACGTCTCCTATTCCTGAAATCAATAAATGTATTTCCCCCCAAGGCTTCAATTTCTGTGGATCCGATTCCTATAAACCCGTCGGAACTGTCATCATAAGAATAGGTGTAGCTTCCATACCAGGAGTTTCTTTCTCCGCCATAGTTTAAATTGATTCCCGTAGTTTGTTTTGGGCCTTCCCCGTATCCAATACTGCTATCCAAATTTCCCCGCAATCCCAAACGTTCATTTTTTGAGAGTACAATATTGATGATACCGGCATTCCCATCCACATCATAGCGTACAGATGGATTGGTCAACAATTCAATCTTTTCAATGGTATTTGCACTCATTCCATTGAGTAAACGTATAAGATCGGCTGTTGGAATACGCTGTACTTTTCCATTGATCATCACCAAGGTTCCACTTTTGCCATTCAATGAAAAACTCCCATTACGCTGATCTAAGATCACACCTGGAGATCGTTCCAATAGTTGTAAGGCGGTACTGCCTTGGGTTAAAATACTTTCTTGAACATTGATTACGGTTCCTTCTTGTGTACGTTGTATGACCTTTCTTTGTGCGGTAACCGCAACCCCTTCCAGTGCCGTCACTTCTTCCTGGAGGACAATGGTCGCCAAATCCAAAGAAAAATCAGCTTCCGCAATATTAAATACAGGAGAATTCCAATCGGAATAGGATAATAAACCCACCCGAATGAAAAAAGTACCCTTATCTTCAAAATTTACGATGAAATTCCCTTGTTCATCAGAAATTGTTCCTGTTTGCAGCACTTGGGTATCCGCATCCAGAAGTTGGACATTGGCAAAAGCAATAGGGTTTTGTTGATGGTCCACAATAGTTCCTGAAATTTGACTGCATAGGTGTTGCACTCCAAAGAGAATACAGAGAAAATAGCTATAAGAATACTTCATCGGTTTGATTTTCGAAGCAAATAGGGGAATTGAATGGAAGAAAGAAAAAGAGAATGATTACAGGGGCGTTCTTCTTTACGAGTGGATGAATCCCTCCTTTATTTTTAAAATTCGATCCCTATTTATTTCAGAAATGCCGTTCATCAATAAATATGCACCTGATAGCAAGTTATTTGAGTCTCCCCTTGACAAACAAGAATCGTCATTGTATCTTGTTCAGGACTATCCTTAATTTAAATCGATGAACGCGAATACATTAAGTCATATCGTAAAGGTACTAGAGCGTTTTAAGGTACATCATATTCTTTTCTGGGCCGCATACCATTTTATATGGTGGACCGTTTTTACGGGCAGTGTCACGGAGGTTTTTGAGGGTATTGCCTCTCCTCACGGTATTGTAAAATATCTTGGTTATGTAGTGTATCAGGCATTGGGAGTCTATTTTTGTCTTTACTTCATCATTCCTAAATTTCTACAACCGGGCAGGTACTTTCTGTTTTTTCTCTTTATGACAATCACCATCTTTCTAATGGCAACAGCCATTACAACCAACTACTTTGTGGCGGCTTGGATTGCAGACGAATCCGTATACAGCTTATATAATGTTTCTCCAGAAACTCCTTTGACCATTTTTAAACACAATGCCCTGACTTCATGTGTTGGTGCAATGACTTTGGGTATGAGTATTAAATTGACCAAAATGTGGATGGAAGACCAAAAAAGACAACAGAAATTGGAAAAAGAGAAACTAGAGACCGAACTAAAATTCCTTAAATCTCAATTCAATCCACATTTTCTGTTCAATACCATCAATAGCATTTTTGTGTTGATCAATAAAGATCCTAAGATGGCATCCAATTCCTTAGTCCAATTTTCCAATCTCCTCCGTTATCAATTATACGAATGCAATAGTGCTAAAATCCCCTTGGAAAATGAATTGAATTATATTCAAAACTTCATTCAATTAGAGCGCTTGCGCCAGAATCAAAATTTTGACCTTGAGGTCAACCTCCCTAAAGAGATTCCTCAGGAATTTACCATTGCGCCATTTATATTGATTCCCTTTATTGAAAATGCATTTAAACATGTATCTGAGGACCAACAATTAAAAAAGTGGATTACATTAAAGGTTGTATTGAAAGAAGAATCCTTAATGTTCGAAATTAGCAATAGTGCCAATTTTGAGATGATGCATGCACTGCCAGAAGAGATTACTTATGGCGGATTAGGCCTTAAAAATGTAAGACGTCGTTTGGACATTATTTACCCAGAAGACCATACCCTTGTAGTAGTTAAAGGCAAGGACCATCACAATGTTTCGTTGCAATTGGTATTGTCAAAGGCCGAGCAAGGGATATCCTTAAAAAAAGTGAGCGGATGATCAATTGTATTGTTATCGATGACGAGCCTTTGGCACGGGAATGTATCACTAATTATGTGGAACAGGTAGATTTTATGCAATGCGTGGGTACTGGTATTTCGGCATTGGACGTCCCTATACTGCTAGAAAAGTATCCGGTAGATGTATTGTTTTTGGACGTACAAATGCCTTTGATGAATGGACTTGAATACCTAAAGTCAAATCCAAAACCACCAATGACCATACTCACTACGGCTTTTCCAAATTATGCTATCGAAGGTTTTGATCTAAACGTACTGGATTATCTCCTCAAGCCTATTGCCTTTAATCGTTTTTTTGCTGCGGCGACCAAGGCCAAACAACAGCATAGTTTATTGCAAAAACAATATAGTGCTCCTATAAACGAAGAGGAACGGACTTGTTTTTTCATAAAATGTGATGGCACTTATGAAAAGATTTACCATGATGAAATTCTCTTTGTACAAGCCATGCAGAATTATGTCATTATACAAACTTCTTCCCGAAAATATGTGAGTTTGCTGTTTCTTAAGAATGTTGCTAGCAAATTGGATTCCAATGCTTTCATCCGTGTCCATAAATCGTATATTGTGGCTTTGGATAAAATTGAAGGGGTAGCCAATCATGAAATCATTTTGCCTTCTTTTAAGATTCCTTTGAGCCGCAATTATAAAAAAGAGGTGCTTCCAAAGATTTTGGGGGATAACCTATGGAATACAAAAAAATAGTAGGTTAGGGGAATAGGGCTTATATTTGAAAAAGTAGAATATCTATTTATGAAACGAAGAAGCTTTGTACAACAATCCAGTTTAGCCCTTTCCGCCCTTATGATTCCCTTATCCTGTACTTCCAACAAAAATACCCCCAAATATAAAATGGGGCTTCAACTTTTTACCATTCGTGATGCTATGGAAAAAGATCCTCTCGGAAGTTTAAAGATTGCCGCCGCACTTGGGTATCAAGACTTGGAAACCTATGGATATGATGTAGATCAAGGCACCTATTACGGGTACAAGGCCGCTGAATTCAAAAATATTTTGGAAGACCTACAACTTACCGCAAGTAGTGGACATTATGGTTTTTCCCCTTTTTTAGAACGCCCTATGGATGAATTGAGGCGTTTTGTGGATCAATGTATCGTTGGAGCGAAAGCCTTGGATAAAAGTTATATTACATGGCCCTGGTTGGCACCTGAATATCGTAGCTTAGAAAAGTTTAAGGTATTGAGCGAACGCTTAAATCATATTGGGGAACAGGTAACTAAGGCTGGTTTAGGTTTTGCATATCACAATCATGATTTTGAATTCACGGATCATGGAGGGGCGACCGGCTATGATATTATTTTACGGGATACCGATCCATCCTTGGTCAAGTTGCAAATGGATTTGTATTGGGTAATGCACTCCTCACCCTTGAGTCCGGCTGAATTGATTGCCAAGCAGCCAGGACGCTATGTCATGTGGCACATCAAGGATATGCATAAGCTAAGCCGTGATTATACGGAATTGGGGAATGGTTCTATTGATTATACAACGATTCTCCCCGAAGCGGAGCGTGCCGGTCTGGAATTCTACTATTTGGAACAAGGGGGCAATTTCGCCAAAAATTCCATACAGAGTATTACAGATAGTGCCACCTACTTTAAAAAACACCTGCAGCACTACTTGTAAATCAAATGGAATAGCAATAGGCTTGGGGCCTTCAAACAGGGCAACACCTCAAGAAATGTTTCGTTGACAGAGCAGCAATAGAGGTTGACAGATAAAAATTTTCCAACTCTAAAAAGAATGGCACATTTGAGCCTCAACGCTCAACTATGTTTCGTTTTTTACTTCTCATTACCGTTATATTAGGAAATACCTTTTTTGGTTTCGCCCAAGAAAAAATCACCTATAAGGGCGTAGTTATGGATAAGGTGAGTTCGGAGGCTATTGTTACCGCAACTGTAGCGGGATATTTCCATAATACCTTAGTTGATGGTGCCTCCACAAATGATGAAGGTATTTTTAGCTTGCGAACCCAAGAAAAACTCACCCACTTTGAAATCAGTTTTATCGGATATAAAACCTATCTGGTTTACATAAAGGATATTCGGGATATTGAAAATATCAATATCGCTTTGGAGGTTGAAGATTATCAATTGGATGAAGTAATTGTACAAACGGAAAGAACCACCACACAATTGAAAATCGATAGAAAGTTAATTCATCTTGGTTCGGATTTGCAACAATCCGGAGCTACGGTATTGGAAGCTTTTGATCAAATTACAGAAATTCAGACCGATTTGGGTATTGGAACTATTAGTCTTCGTGGTAGTGGCAATGTTCGTTTGCTCATCAATGGGAAACCTTCGGCCCTCAATGCAACAGAATTATTAAATCAAATACCGGCATCATCCGTAGAAAAAGTAGAAATCATCACCGCTCCTTCAGCAAAAAATCAAGCAGACGGACTTTCCGGTATCATTAATGTGATTCTAAAAAGAAATAGGGCGGAAGGTCTAAACCTTATCCTTAATGCTTCTGTGGGTACAAAACGTCATGGGTATGGCATACAAACCAATTACAACTTCAATCTTCTCAACATACGTATGAGTGCCTCAAGGGAACTTCGGGACATGAATAGTAAGCAAACCATCCGCCAACGCTATACCAATGGAAATACGCGGGATTTTTTTACGCCACACGATTTTAGTGGAGTTGTAGAACGCATATCTTCTGGATTTGATTTCTTCTTTAACGCCAATAACGAATTGTCCTTTGAAGTCGATCATACCAACGACTATCATAGCTTTCAAAACAATACTTTTTATACCAATGTCACCGGAAGGGATGATTTTACCTATACCAGAAACTCTTCCCATACTCATAAAACAACAAACTTCAATACCAACTATCGCCTAAAAATGAAAGGTCAAGAGCAATTTTTAGAAATTGATTATCACCTTACCAAAAACAATAATATTCAACCAGCAATGGATTTTGAAGAAAATGAGTTCTTGTTCAATGAACAACAAAATAACAGGAACACCCTTCATGCCCTTGCGCTGGACTACAACCTGCCTTTCTCTGAAAGTACGGGTCTTGAGACAGGAGCTTCTTTTAATCAAAGAAGTCTGGAAAGCTATACCGAATTCAATTCAGCAACCAGTATTTCTTTTGAAGATACTTTTCAATATCAGGAGGATATCCTAGGTTTATATGCCGTTGTACAATCGAATCTCGATAAATTCTCTTGGGAAACTGGATTACGTTATGAGTATTTTACGTCCAATTCTACTAACACTTCCAATAATGAAAACATAACGTTGCAGTTTTCCAATCTTTTTCCTTCCGGGCATATTTCCTATATCCCAAACACTAATACTAGTTTTACCTTGGGATATAGCAAAAGGCTTTCAAGGCCGAACTTTCATCATATCAACCCTTTTCAATTAGGAAATCAGTTTTTTCAATGGGATCCAAATCCTGGTTTAACCCCAGAATTTAGCGATAATCTAGAATTCAATTATCTCTATAAAGGAAGAAAATTTACATGGTCCACCGCAATGTTCTATCGGAGTATTACAGATGTCATACAATGGTTGCAGACCATAGATGAAGCCGGAGTACGTACGATTAGCTTTACGAATGTTGGTTCGAGGCAATCGTATGGTGTGGAAACCGATATGCGATTTAATGTCTCTCCATTCTGGACTACTCAACTGTCTGCCAACTATTATTACACCAAGGTAAATACAACAGTCGAGCTTACTTGGAACACCTTATTTTCCTCCCGAATACATCTAAAGAACAGCTTTAAAATAGGCAATGGCCTTAGTGCGGATATCAGCTATCAGCATACTCCAAAAAATCAAAGTGAATTTATTTATACAGCACCTAGAAATCGTATAGACTTGGCATTAAGAGCTCGGTTTTTTGACAATAGGCTTACAGCAAACCTCAGAATTGTAGACGTTTTGGATATCAATCTACGCAAGAATACTTTGATTACAGCTGATGTGCGACAAGAAGAAATCTGGAGGTTTCAAACACAGACTTTTGGAGTTCTCTTTAATCTCAACTATGCGCTTTTTCAAAATAAAGGGAAGGTACGAAATAGAAAAGCCAGGAACTATGATCATCCGGGCACCACGGACTAATAAAACCTAAAACATATGAAACTTTATCACATCTTAAAACTTGCCAGTATCAACTTTTTATGTATCACACTCTGTGCTATAAACTGCGGGTGCGGAACATCTGCCATAGGAGAAAAAATAAGTCCGGAAGAGTTGGGCTCCTGGCCCACATTGGATAAAGGAAAAACAAGCATTCAGGGAGACCAACTTATTATGGAAGAAATAGCGGGAGCAGATGGTTATTTTCTTATAAGTCCAAAACCCTATCCTGCTGATATTATTTTAAACTACAAAGTAAAGGCGCTATCGTCTTCGTCCGTAAACATTGTACTCTTTAATGTATCCGATGCAGGGGCCACCGAAGCGCTTAGCTTACCTCCGGAAGGTACCAAAGGGCAGGAATTTTGGACCTGGCGTACGCAAAAAGAACATTATAATCTTACTTTCAATAATTTGTCGCATGGCAATACGCCATTCTTCTTTAAAAACTTATCTCCTTATCATAGGGGATTTTACCATAGAAGTCCTTCAAACATAATGGAAACCCAGCAATGGTATGATGTGGAAATAGGAAAGCAAGGTTCCAAGTTGTGGTTTAAACTTAATGATCACCTTATTTTTGAGGAAACCGATCATAATGCCTTGACCGGAGGACATCTAATTTTTAGAATTAGCGGTACCACAGGAAAAAAGCTGACCCTGGCCAAAATAGCACTCAAAGATTTGAGGATATCATATCCTTGAAAACTGTAACTTGCCTATGGTAATGGAGCATAAAGATAATTATCGGACCTTTATAAGACTAGAGCCCATATTTCATATTTTCTTATGGAGCATGGTCTTGTTTTATCCCTATATAAAGTATATGGACAACTTAGGGGGGTATCCCATGTCTTTTCCCCATGAACTTACTTCTTTGTTCTTTAAAATGACCATATCTTATTTCCTGTATTTGTGGTTCTTTCCAAGATATGATAAAAAAAGGGACATCATTATCGCCTTAAGCGTATTGATTCTAAATGCTAGCCTCTATGAATATGCAGATCGGTTTTTTCATACAGGAAACACTCATTTTTGGAAGCATTTTATTGCAAACTTATTAACCTACATTAGTTTCGGTATTGTATTTTTTACCATATATTCCGTGAAAAATCTGTACAAAAAGCAATTGGAAATCAATATTTTGGCCGAGGAAAAGAAATATGCCGAAATGCAGGCTTTAAAAGCCCAGATAAATCCTCATTTCCTCTTCAATACACTGAACACCATTTATGCAAACGCGCTAAAAAAAGATGATAAAACCCCAGAACTGATATTAAAGTTATCTGATGGTTTCCGCTATGTACTGCATGAAGGACAGCAGGAATTCGTAGCGCTAGCACAGGAAATAAAGCATTTAAAGGATTATATCAATTTGCAACAAGAACGTCTTTCCGATAAAGTAGATGTGCATTTTTCTGTTACTTTAGATGATCCAAAGCAAGAAATAGCACCCCTACTATGCATTGGGTTTATAGAAAATGCATTTAAGTACAGTAGTATGCTCAAAGGAGAACAGCACCCCATTTCTATTGCAATACTACTGGCGCAAAAAACGTTTTCTTTTCATTGTAAAAACGCATTCAATGCGAATTTAAAACAAGAAATGGATGTACATTGGGCGGACAGTGGGGTAGGGATTCACACCACCAAAAAGAGACTGGAACTACTATATCCAGGCCGGCATACCTTGGATATTGTTAAGAAAGAAAATGAATTTGAAGTAGTATTGACCATGGAACTATGATGCAATGTATAATTTTAGAAGATGAAAAATCTGCACAAGAGGTCTTGGAGAACTATATTTCCAAAACGCCTTTTATGGATTGTTTGGGTACCTATGAAACAGGCTTGGATATTCCCCCGGAATTACTGGAAAGGGCAGATCTTTTATTTTTGGATATTCAACTCCCCGAATTAAACGGTCTACACTTCCTAAAAACCTTACGTAAAGCCCCCTTTATCATAGTAAGTAGTGCCTACGCACATTATGCCATTGAAGCTTTTGAAGAAGCAGTCATTGATTATTTGGTAAAACCTTTTTCTTATGAACGCTTTTTTAAAGCCGTCATGCGGGTACACCATTTGTGGTTATCCCAACAGCAAAAGACAAGCGAACAATTGTTTTTGTACTCGGATAAAACTATTTATACCATCAATACAAAGGACATTCTTTTTCTAAAAGCAGAAGTAGACTATGTGAATGTGGTCACTTCTGAAAAAGAAGTGCTCGTTTTGGATAGCCTCAGAAATTGGAACAAAAAATTACAAGGCCTCCCTTTTGCACAAGTGCATCGTTCCTATGTGATCAACATTAAAAAAATAAGTAAAATCTATGGTAACCAAGTATTTATAGGGGATGTGGCCATTCCTATAGGAAAAACATTTAAAGAAGCATTTTTAATGCGTATCAAAACATAAGTATCCTATTCACAGGGAATCCTAATCATCTTCATGGTATTCCATAAAGGAGTATCAAAAGCTTTTGGGGAAAACCTAAAATAAACGAAGTGTTTCTTTGCTTTATGGCAATACACAGGTTGTACACGTACATTGAGTTCCTTGGTATCCTTCAGGAAAAACGCATCAAAAACCTTTACTTGACCTTCAAAAAAGCCTTCATTTTTCACAGCTTTTAATTGGGCCTTGGTGCTGTTTATTTCACTGCCAGAAACGGCCGTCATTAAACCATCAAAATAATGTTTAAGATCTATATTTAATATATCGGCAGTAAATTCCGGAGATTCGTCCAAGACCCAAGCAAAGGTATAGGTCCAAAAGTCAGTGGCATTTTGGTCGCTCCAGCCTTTTGCAAAAAGTACATACTCTGTACCCTCATAGGCCAACTCAGGAGCAAAACTTAAAGGAAGGGAAAGCACTTCTTTACGCCAATCCGAAGGACCTTCCAACGGAAACTTTGATTCTCCTTGCTTTTGGCTTTGAACCGTAAAAAACAAACACAAACAGACGAGACTAAAAATAGATTTCATGGTAAAATATTAAGTGCTAAAGATAAAAGAATTGGAGCATTCGTGGCTTTAAAATCATATTTAGATTTATATAAGTCCAACACTTCAACCTTTTCCAATACGCATTTTTATCGAAAATACACCTAAATCTTTAGAGAGATCGAATTGTTTTGATAAAAATAAAATTGCAATGTTTTAAGAGGTCTTAACTTAAGGGATTTGTAAAATATGCGATGTTCTATGGAATTATAAATAACTGACAAACAATAGCTTAACTGCTTAAAAGCAAAAGAATACTTCCTCTCTAAAACCTATAAAATTTTAAATAATGTTGACAGTACCCTAGAAGATCCCCTAGTAAACATACCGGAATTCGAGGCATGAATATAACATTTTGTAAGTTTTTTCGTTCAATATGGGATTTCGACACTTTCAAATGGCATTCGTCTATGCATTGATGTCATTTACCAACAGTAAGGTGTCACCCAAATAAATAGAAACCTACAATAGGAGTAAAGAGATTTTCTTTGAGCCTATAAATTATTTATGCTATGCTAAAACAAGTTACATTAAAGTACCTCACCGCCTGTATATGTGCAATGGTACTCATTTCATGTGTTAAAGACAACTTCGATGCTTCTGCAACGCCAGATGACAATACTCCCATTTCTGAAGAAGAGGAAGTACCTGTTCCCGAATTGGAAATACTGAACCTACAAATTCCACAAGGTTTTGAATTTGAAACTTCGGAAATCGTTGAAATTACAATTACTGACAATACGCCCAATGCACGCTATGATGTCTATGCCTATAGTGGTGCAGCTGAAATAGGATCAGAAATTGACATTATTAATGACGAGGGTCAAGAAGATACTACTCTCGAATACAGTAGTGATATTCTAAATCATATTGTATTCTCTGGTATTCCCTATAACGGTGAAATCAAACATTCTTTGACTGTGCCATCGTATTATTCGCAATTGTATATACGAAGAAAAGAGGGAGGGAAATTTTCTTCCCAA
This sequence comes from Spongiimicrobium salis, assembly GCF_043678055.1. Taxonomy (NCBI): domain Bacteria; kingdom Pseudomonadati; phylum Bacteroidota; class Flavobacteriia; order Flavobacteriales; family Flavobacteriaceae; genus Spongiimicrobium; species Spongiimicrobium salis. The sequence goes on along the minus strand of NZ_JBHEQA010000002.1, from coordinate 557,694 downwards.
ATTATAGATATTGCCAATAACAAGGCCAATTACATCCATACGGTTGCTAGTAAGGCTTCTAAAACAGGCAAAGCAGGAGTAGACGATTTCTTATTCTGTGTCAACGGTTCCGCCGAACTATTCCAGGTGGATCCCTTGGATGGAACCTTAACCTATTTATCCGATATGCCCAACGGGAGTTTCACTTGTGCCATTGATCAGGAAAATGGATATCTCTATTCTATTGGAAAAGGCAATCCGTATCCCCTGAATCGCTATGATATTGCCAATAATACTTGGACAAGTATGGGTAATGTAGGCAGAGGTGGACCCCGTTTGGACTATAGTTCAGATGACGGACTTTTATACTTCTCTACTGGAGCAAAAGTCTATACCATCGATCCTAATAATGCCAACACTTTATCTACCTGGGATATAGAAGGGTTAGACAGTACCGCGGGAGGAGATTTGGCCTTTGCTGAAGATGGCGTCCTCTTTTTATGTACTTTTTCCGGCTTGTATCGCTTAGATTTGGATAACAATAATGTGTATCAATCTACAAGAATCAGTGGGGAAGGGCTGCCCTTTAGTCCAACTTCCATGACCTTTGACTCCAATAATGAACTTTGGTTGGCCAACAATGGTTCTAGTTCCAATCTTATTGTTATGGATACACAAACCGGTGGATGGGAATATCGCTATGGACCGAATTCCAATAGTGGAATTGACTTTGGAAGAACCATAAATGATTTAACAACCTATCGCATTTTTGATGAAAATATGGTGGATCAAGATTCCGATGGAGATGGTATTATGGATAGTGATGATGAATTCCCAGACGATGCTGAAAAAGCTTTTGAGCAATTTACACCCAGTAAATATGGATGGGGAACTGTTGCTTTTGAAGACTTATGGCCATATTTAGGAGATTACGATTTTAACGATACCGCGGTGAATTATAGATTTGTAGCTGTACTAAATGCTCAAAATGAAGCGGTACAATTAGACATTCATTATGAAGTGACCTCTGACGGTGCTAATTTTGTCAACGGATTTGGTCTTGAATTTGAGAATATTGCTCCGGGAGAAGTAACGGCAGTTACCGGAACCTCCATCACGGAGAATTATATAAACGTGGCTTCAAATGGGGTGGAAGAAGGCCAGGATAATGCGGTGGTCATCCTCTTTGACAACCATGAACGACAATTAAATGTGCCACATACGGTGTCAGTAACCTTTAACACGCCAATTCCCACGGCACAATTAGGGAATGCCCCGTTCAATCCCTTCTTGATCATTGATATGGACAGAACAAGGGAAATACATTTACCCAACAGTCCAAGAACCACCCTGGGTATCAATGATACTACAGTAGAAGGGGTAAACAGGGACGAAGATGGGAATTTTGCTACGGACATAGGATTGCCATGGGCCATAAACATCATTCATAATTTCAGGGTGCCCAAAGAACGAGTCCCGGTAAATAGGGCATATAACCATTTTAATGAATGGGTGACTTCTGGAGGTGTAAACTTCAGCGATTGGTATAAAGATAGTAATGGTTACCGAAACGAATCGGATTTAAAGGTACAATAGTGCCAAACCTACCCCCGGCAGAAAGGTCTTAATTTTAAGGCCTTTTTGTTTTTTGTATACCTCTTAGAATCAAACTTCCATGAAGCCGTCATAATACGATCGGTTGATTCAGTACAATTCAACCTCCATTAACGATGATTGAACATAAAACAGTTCCGTAAGAGGGCAAACATGATCATTTTTGTGTCATTACTATCAACCAATATTTTTTAAAACCAATAACAATGACACCAACAGAAGTTTTTTCAATGGCCAATATGACGGCCATACCTATGTGGGTTCTTATGATTCTCTTGCCAAAATGGAAAGTAACCCGCTTTTTAATCACCTACAAAATTATTCCATTATTATTGTCCCTCTGCTATGCCTTCTATATTTTTCAGGCCATACAAATAGGCGGATGGATGGATTTTGGCAGCCTCAGCTCCGTAATGGCATTGTTTACGGAAGAGAATGCTGTTTTAGCCGGATGGGTTCATTATCTAGCTTTTGATCTTTTGCTTGGAATGTGGATGTTAGATCAAAATAAACATTTGGGAATACATCAATTGTTAATGGCTCCCTGTCTTTTTGCGACTTTCATGTTTGGTCCTATAGGATTTCTACTTTTCATGATACTACGTACCCTTAAACAACAAAAAGCATGATATTTCTGAAAAATATATTCCGCACCGTAAAAGAAAAAAGTCCAAAGTTATATTGGATCGTAATCATTCATTTTCTCTCGGTAATATTCTGTCTCCTAGGCTTGTTGATAGACGACAGAACCTTAATGGGGGTCAATGTGTGGATCAAGCCCTTGAAATTCTCTATTTCTGGAGGCATTTATATTCTCACTGTAGGATACCTCACCTCCATATATCCCTATTCCAAAAGAAAGCGAAATATCATCAATAACCTCACTTCCTGGACATTACTAGTGGAAATCGGCATTATTGTTTATCAGGGAGCAAGGGGTGTTCAATCCCATTACAACATCTCCAACGCATTCGATGCCATGCTCTTTTCAATGATGGGACTGCTCATTGCTATCAACGTGCTCATCATGATTTTGTTCATCATTGATAGCCTCCGTTTAAAAATCGAAGTTCCAAAAGCAGTACAATGGGCATTATTTATGGGATGGGTGGTCGTTCTTTTCGGAAGTTGGGTAGGAGGTCAAATGATCAGTCAGATGGCCCATAACGTTGGAGTAGCCGATGGGGGAGCCGGACTGCCCCTAGTGAATTGGAGTACCATTGCCGGAGATCTTAGGATTGCCCATTTCTTTGGATTGCATGGCATACAAATAATTCCGTTATTCGCACTATGGCTTGCTTACAGAGCAAAGATTTCAACTAAAAACCAGCTTATCGCCGTAGTCATTTTCGGTTTGTTCTATGCCAGTTGGATAGGCTTCACCTTCTATCAGGCAAAACAAGGGATGCCATTGATAGGGCTATAATTGTAAATTATGATCGTAAATAAGGAAAAGCGAATTACATATATTGGATTTGATGACACCTGGTTCCTTGTTTTTGGTATTATTATTTTAAGTTTTGTTACCGATTATCTTTTTACAAATTCCTTTTATCGATATCCTTTTGGAGTCGCCATATGGCATTGGAGTATTTCGTTGTTTTTCTCTGCCTTCAATTGGTTTATCATGCGGTTTAATTTGATTTTCCTGAGAAAGAAATTTCCTGAAATTAAAGATATCGGGAAAAGGGTGACTTTGGTTTTCCTGGCGATAGTACTTACAGTAACCCTTGTGGATGGCTTGGGCAATATTGTGGTATCCCAAATCCTAGGAGAAGAATATTATCACCCTTTAAGGCGTGTAAGGATTCTTTTGCCCATTATCCTCATTAGCACCATGGTGATCGCTATTTATGAAGCTATGTACAATTATGTACGGCTTAAGAATTCCATTCGGGAAGAAGAACAGGCAAAGCAGATGATTGTACAGGCGCAATTGGACACGCTTAGAAATCAGGCACAACCCCATTTTTTATTCAATAGCTTAAATACTTTAAGGGATATTATTGATCAAAACCCTAAGGAAGATGCCAAAAAATTTGTAGACAAACTCTCTGATGTATATCGTTTTATCTTAGAAGCTGGCAACGTGAATTTGACACCTCTCAGTCATGAATTGCGATTCGCTAAAGCCTATATTCATATCCAATCAGAACGATTTGGAAGTAACTTAAAATTGCAATGGGCCATTCCGGATACTGTATTACATCAGATGGTGGCGCCTATGAGTCTTCAGCTGTTGCTGGAAAACGCCATAAAGCACAATGTCATTTCAAAAGCCAAACCCCTTATCATCGAGGTAAAGGCTATGAACGGTTATCTTGAGGTAGGCAATAAAATTCAATTAAAATCTACACAGCTGCCCTCTACCAAATTAGGGTTGCGAAATATAGAAAAAAGATATGCCTTAATTTCTTCTACCCCTATAAAGGTCGAAAATGATGGAAAAGAATTTAAGGTTTCCATTCCCTTGTTAAAGACTACAGACAAAAAACACTAGAATATGCGTATACTGATCATTGAAGACGAATCCAGGGCGGCAAATCAATTACAACGCCTGTTAAGCGCAAGAGGGTTTACGTATGAGTTGCTAGGCATTATTGACACCGTGGAAGAAGCATTGCATTGGTTTACCCATAATACCGGACCAAATCTAATATTCATGGATATCCAGTTAGCCGATGGTCTCAGCTTTGAAATCTTTCAAAAAATAGAAGTCAATGCTCCCATTATTTTTACCACAGCATTTGATCAATATGCCATACAGGCATTTCAGGTGAACAGTGTTGACTATTTATTAAAACCCATTCAAGAGGAAGATTTGGACCGGGCATTGCTAAAATTTGAAAAATCCAATCAGAACACCATTATAGCCCCTGAAGTCCTAAGTCAACTTCTACATAGCATGCAAGGAACGGTTAAACGGGAAGGTTTGTTGGTAAAAGATGGGAATGGGTATGTACAGATTAAAATTTCAGACCTTCTGTACTGTTATTCCCAAGAGAGCATCACTTTTGGTGTTACCCCCAATAAACGATACATTATTGATGAGACTCTTGATCAATTTTTTGATTCGGTTGATTCCAATCAGTTTTATCGAATTAACAGAGGGCAGTTAGTGACCAAAAAGGCCATAGAAAAAATACATCCTTATTTCAACCATAGGCTGATCCTGACCCTTAGCAACGCCCGAGACCAGGAGTTCATTGTAAGTCGACAAAAAACGAATGCCTTTAAAGCTTGGATGAATCGATAAAGTTTAATGAACTTTCCCGTGTACAAACACGTCCATAAAGTGTCAAAAAAGTGTAAAAGAAATGTCAACAGCTATAAATTGTCATGAAATTGCCAGTTATTTGTAGGCATGATGCATAGAATAAATTGGTATATCATAGGGAGCCTTATCCTATGTATTGGTGTAGCATGGGGTTGTGCCGATTCACGGGAAAGGGATAGTGAATTTCCCGGAAGGGTAAAAGTAGCATTGCGTGATGTAGGAAATAAGCTTTTACTCGGCAATAAGGATTCTACCTCCCTGATTCCCCCAATAACGTTCTTGGAAGACAACAAATACGAGCTTTCATTTCATCGGGACCTCTCCATTTTACCCGATAGCTTGGTAAATATCGTAAGACAAAGTTTTCAAAAAGCCAATCTTCCGGAATATTACCGTATTGAAGTATTGCAATGTGTGGATAATGAAGTGGCGTATAGCTATGAAATGAACGCTTCCATAGAACATACCATAATTCCTTGTGCCAATCGTTTGTTACCTATGTATTGTTATCGCATACATGTAGTATTCACACAGCATACACCAGCCTCCTCAAATAATCCTATTGCCTTATACCTCCTTTTGGGCATATCAATATTAGGTCTTATAGGACTAATGCTATACCAAAGGAAAAAAAGTAAGGAATTAAAACATGAGAGGGAAAGGTATACATCCATTGGACGTTTTCAGTTTTATCCAGAACAAAACAAATTGGTACGGGAAGCGGTAGAGATCAATCTTTCGCGGAAAGAGTGCGAATTACTCGCAATTTTTGTAGCCCATCCAAATACAGTTATCAAAAGAGATGAATTGACTAAAAAAGTCTGGGAAGACAATGGCGTAATTGTTGGAAGGAGTTTGGACACCTATATTTCCAAACTTCGAAAAAAATTACAAGAGGACAAAGCCATTAAATTGGTCAATGTACATGGCGTAGGGTATAAATTGGTGGTTTTGGGGCAAAATTAAAATCTATTTCATGGCATCATAAAGATTTCGTTTGTAGACATTTCCGATTGGAATAACTACCTCACCAATTTGAAGTCGATTTCCTTGAATGCTCCGAACATGTTTAAGGGCGATAATGTAGGATTTATGGATACGCAAAAACCACTTAGACGGCAATTTATTTTCCAAATTCATCAAACGATCTAAAGTAGTAATGGTTTCACGTTCCGTATGGACTTTCACATAGCTTCCTAGGCTCTCCAAATACAGGATATCATCCAATTGGATCTGATGTATTTTTTTATCGCCTTTTATAAAAATGCTGGAAACTTGATGTTGTGGTGATGTCGAATTTTCAGCAACTTCATTCCCAAGTATTTCTTTTACCGATGTTTCCAATAGTTTTTTTTGATCAGCTACTTTTTGCACCGCTTTAAGGAAGCGCCCATAACTAAAGGGTTTTAAAAGGTAATCCATGACATTGAGTTCATATCCCTCAATGGCGTATTCTTGGTAAGCTGTGGTAATAATGACGAAAGGCGGATTTTCTAAGGTTCGAAGAAAATCCAATCCCTGCAATTCCGGCATATTGATATCCAAGAAAATAAGATCAACTTCATGTTCATGCAAATAGTTGATCGCTTCGGATGCCGAATAACACTCTTTCTCAATATGTAAAAAAGAAAGTTTATCGGCATAGGTATTGATTACAATATGGGCCAAAGGCTCATCATCTACAATAATACATTTCATCGTAACTGGAGTTCTAAATCAACAATAAAAAGGTTCTTTTTTGAACTTATCTTCAATATATGGGTTGTTGGGTATAACAATGATAATCTTCTTTTTACATTCTCTAAACCTATTCCAGGAGTATTCAGCTCATGATCTATCTTAAAATTATTTCTAATTTGAAATTTTAAGCGCTTGCCGCTAACTTTAAGGTCAATATCTAAAAATGCCTCTTTCTTGAGCAAATCAAAACCGTGTTTAAAAGCGTTTTCTACAAAAATAATTAGAATCATCGGTGCAATTTGGGTATTTGGGCTTTCAATTTCCTTTTCAAAGTTAATCTGTCCTCGTTGGTGGTGACGTACCTTCTGTAACGCAATGAAATTTTCGATATAAGTGACTTCACTTTTTATGGGCACACGGGGTTCCTTACAATCGTAGATAGTATAACGCATCATTTCTGAAAGCTTTAGAATGACCTCGGAAGTCTTATCTGATTTTTCAAGGGACAGCGCGTATAAATTGTTCAGGGTATTAAAGAAAAAATGAGGACTGATCTGACTTTTTAAAGAAGACAGCTCCAATTGAAGCCTATCGTTTTCAATTTGCTTTATTCTTGAGAGTTGTATGAACCAACGATAAGAAAGATTTAAAAGCGTGCTAATCAATAGGATAAATGCCATCACCATAATTCCTGATAGTACCGTAGTTTTGGATTCCTGGGATTCATGAAACCAGTGTTCATCCGTCCAAGGTTCAACCACCCCAATAAAGGCTCCCCAACAGAGTATAAGACTTGTTAAAAAGAAAGCATATTTCAAATAGTTTTTGGGAACTAGGTATTTGGGGATCAATACATAAACATTGACGTAAATTGCCGGACCTAAGAATAGAAATATGCCTAGGGCTACTTGAAGAAAATCCATGACAAATAATTCAAAATTCATAGCTCCCCATCTGGGAATTGCAAAGAGGGTGGCCATAATAAAGCAAAGCGCCAACAGCACAAAGAGATGTTGAAGTAGTTTTTTTGTATAATTCGTTGGTTCCATAGTTTGCATCCCCACAAAAATATCAAAACAAACAGCGCTATTCCAGTCTAATTGATGAACACTACAAATCTGTAGATCAAAACCCCATTTTCACCCATAAACCATGTTTGTGTTGGAAACAAGCTTTTCTACTGTTAAAAATAAGGCGTTGGTTAAATAAAATTCGGTTTCCTCCTTCTGCCTTGTTCTTTTGGACTTCATTCTAAACCAAGTACCTATGATGCAACTCAAAATTCACGAACTCAACAAAACCTATGGGAATGGTGTACGGGCACTGCGCAATATATCCCTAGAAATAAACAGTGGTATGTTTGGGCTTTTAGGCCCCAATGGCGCGGGAAAATCTTCTTTAATGCGAACATTGGCCACTTTACAGGAGGCAGATAGCGGAAGCATAAGCTTAGGAGAAATAGATGTGTTGAAAAACCCAAGGGAACTGCGAAAAAAACTGGGTTATCTTCCACAAGAATTTGGGGTATATCCAAAAATAACGGCGAAACAACTGTTGAACCATATGGCCATATTAAAGGGAATCACACCTGCTAAAAAACGTCATGAGTTGGTTAACTTTTTATTGGACCGCGTAAATCTCTATGAAAAACGCCATAAAGCGGTGAAAGGTTTTTCCGGAGGAATGAAACAGCGTATCGGCATAGCGCAGGCAATCATGGGGAATCCAGAACTTATTATTGTAGATGAACCTACAGCGGGTCTTGATCCAGGGGAACGCAACAGATTTCATAACCTTTTGGCCGACATTGCCGAAAATGTCATTGTCATACTGTCTACGCATATTGTAGAAGATGTAAAAGAACTATGCCCTAATATGGCTATAATGAACTATGGACAAATTATATGTAAAGGAAGTCCAGAAGAGGTGATCGCTACATTGGAGCATCAAGTTTGGCAAAAACTGATTTCTAGGAGCGAATTGGAGGCGTATCAACACGAATACGATGTGATTTCCAATAAAATGATAGGAGGGAAGCCCTTGATTCATGTACGGAGCAACACAAAACCAGGGGCCGATTTTGAAGCTGTATCCCCAACCTTAGAGGACGTTTTTTTCTCTAAGATCAACACTTCATCATTATCCGCTTAATACCTAAAAACTCATGTTTAGAACATTTTTTATCAGAGAAGTAGTCTCGGGCCTGAAACGTCCCATGCTCTATATATTTTTCATCTTATTCACCCTTATCACATTTGTGGGTTTGGTCAATGAAGATATCGGCTTTGGGGGCGCTGTGGGGAATACCTTAAAAAATGCCCCCCATATCCTAACTTTTTACACCAGTCAATTATCCCTTTTTGCACTTCTCGTTGTCACCGCATATTTTAATTATGCAGCGTTACAGGATTACCAACATAATTTTAGTGCTATCTTGTTCAGTACGCCCATTCATAAAGCCCATTATTTTTTCGGTCGTTTCGCAGGAGCAATGATACTTTCGATCATCCCTATGTTGGGCATATTTGTTGGTTTTGGCATGGGGACGCATATGGGGGTCTCCAGTGGGTTGATCGCAGCGGATAGAATGGGACCACTATATGCACAGGCCTTCATGAACAATTTTTTTCTATTTATTCTTCCGAACATCTTTATTTCCGGAACTATTGTTTTCGCCATTGCCTCCATTTGGAAAAACACCATCATTTCATTCTTAGCCAGTGTATTTATCTTAACTGCATATCTGGTTTCCAATGTCTTTGTACGAGATTTAAATACAGAAGCCTTAGGAGGTCTGATCGATATTTTAGGAATCAATGCCTATACCCTTGACGCAAAATATTTTACAAGTTTTGATAAAAACAATACTATCCTTGGCTACACCGGTTTGGTATTCTGGAACAGGCTTCTTTGGGGAAGCATTGGTCTTCTCCTTCTGACCGCGTCCTATTTTTCATTTTCTTTCAAAGCGCGGAAGCAAAAATCAATTAAACCCGAAAAAAATACGACAACTCCTTCCATTTCATCCTCTTTTAGATGTCCTAAGGTAGAAACCAGCTATAATTTTAAAGGAGTATGGGCACAATTTATAAGCCTTTTAAAAATCAATTTTTATGATTTACTTAAAAGCAACACCTTTAAAATAGTCGTCATACTTGGAGTTTTAATGTTGCTCAACAGACTTCTAAATGGTTTGGAATATCATGGCTTAAAATCCCATTTCCTTACCTATAAAATAATGGATTTTAGTAGGCCTATAAGTACGGTATTGGGAATGGTGATGCTCCTTTTCTTCAGTGGAGAAGTCATTTGGAAAGAACGTGCACATCATATAAACGGGGTTATTGATGGCACTCCGCATCTATCTTTAATCATGTTGATGGCTAAAATCACAGCATTGATCGGCATTAATGTACTCTTTGATTTTTTTCTGCTCTTGGTTGCCGTTGGGTTTCAATTGGTGCAAGGGGATGTTACGCCTCAACTTGATGTATACCTATTGGATTTTATCTTTTCGGGACTACCGTTTTATATCATTTGGTCCTGTATTCTTATCGGAATCCAGATTTTTATGAATCATAAATACCTGGCATATTTTATTTCCGGTTTGTTATTATTCCTTTTTGAATTCCTTATCGTTGATGTGTTGGACATTAAATCGTATCTGGTATTCCTTGGCTTTACACCAACATATACCTATTCGGACATGAATGGTTTTGGCAGTGCCCTAGTAGCGAAGAATTGGTTCAACCTCTATTGGATGCTTTTTGGAGTTTTGTTTATTATCCTTGCAAGCTTATTTTGGATCCGAGGGAATATTAAAGGTATTCAAGATCGTTGGAAAATGGCCAAAAAACATTTGAACAAAGATTATCTGTATGGATTTTCAATAGTCTTTCTCTTATTTCTTCTTACGGCAAGCTTTATTTACTATAACACCCACGTTTTAAATACCTATCATAGCAAAGCCGAGCTTCAAGCCATGCAGTTGTCCTATGAAAAAAAATACAAGAAATTTGAGCAGCTCCCGCAACCCAAAATAACCGCTATAGACTATGATGTATCCATCTACCCCGATCAACGAAACGTGAGTATAAAGGCCCAACTGACCCTACAAAACCTAGAAAATGTCAGCATTGATTCCCTACATTATTCCTTGTTCCATTTTATTGGGTTTAATGGCAATACCATGGATTTAAAAAAATCACCATGGCTAAAAAAAATTAAGGTTCCCAAAGCAAGTTCGGTGTATCATGATACGGAATTGGGATATCAAATTTTTAAGTTAAACAAGGCCTTGGCTCCCGGGGAAAGTATGCAAATAGAGCTAGAGGCCGACTACAAAGCAGCGGGTTTTGAAAATACGATATCCAATATACGCGTGGTACGCAATGGAACTTTTTTTGATAGTTCCGATATTCTGCCGGCCTTTGGTTATGAAGTATTCAATGAAATTTCTGATCCTGAGGAAAGAAAAAAACGAAATCTACCTCCTGCCGTTGGCATACGTTCATTGAAGGATAAAAATGCTAAAATGGAAAATTATGTTTCAAGAAATCTATCCCATTGGGTCAATATTTCCACTTTGATAACAACTGCTAAAAATCAAATAGCCATCGCACCGGGTAGCTTGGAAAAAAAATGGACCGAAGGAGATCGATCTTATTTTAAATATCAAACCAACCATAGTTCGCTGAATTTTACCAATTTTATGTCTGCTGATTATGAAATTGCCCATAAAAATTGGAATGGCATCGATATTGAAGTGTACTATGATGAGGCCCATGCTTATAATGTAGCTATTATGCTGGATGCTGTGGAAAACGCCCTTGCTTACTATATCGAACATTTTGGCCCTTATTATCACAAACAAGCCAGAATTGTAGAGATTCCCCGATATTATCCTTTTGCCCAGGCCTTCCCTGGTACCATGCCCTATTCTGAAGAAGCCGGTTTTATTACCAACCTCTCAAATTCAGAGAATTACAATATCATCAATGCGGTGGTGGCTCATGAAATAGCACATCAATATTGGGCACATCAGGTCATTGGCGCCAATGTGGAAGGAGCCACTTTATTATCTGAAAGTCTGGCCGAGTATTCTTCCTTAATGGTGATGAAACATAAATTGAAAGATCCCCTGAAAATGAAAAGGCATTTGGCCTATGATTTTGAGCGTTACTTAAGAGGACGTGGTGCAGAAAGTGAAGTAGAAAAACCCTTATATAAGGTTCGAAATCAACCCTATATACATTATGGAAAAGGGAGTTTGGTATTGTATGCATTACAAGAATATATCGGAGAAAATAAGGTAAATGCTGCTTTAAGAGACTTCTTGGATGCCTATGCTTATGCGCCCCCACCATATCCTACCACCATGGACTTTTTGGCCTATTTGGAACCTCAGGTGCCTGAAGAATTAAAATCCATGTTCCATGATTGGTTCAAAAAAGTAACCTTATATGATTATCAAGTGACCAAGGCGACCTATGAAAAAAAAGAGGGGGAAACGTATGAAATCATTGTGGATGTAGAAGCACACAAGTTCAATGTAGATGAGGCAGGAGTGGAAAAAGAAGTAGCACAACACGACTGGGTAGAAATAGGATTGTTTAAAGATGAGGAAGAGAAAGAATTATTATGGGTTGAAAAAGTACTCCTGACAGAAGAACAAATGCAGTTTCGTTTTCAGCTTCCCACACTTCCCATGAAAGCTTCTATTGACCCCAAACGTCTGCTGATCGAACAGATCATTGATGATAACAGTAAAGCTATTGTCCCTAAGAACGTGGCGCTTTAAAATTCCAAAGCAATTAATTCCACTAAGGTGAGCTATACCCTGTAATAGCGCTAGTATTATGGAAACTATAATGATATCTCCATAATACAGCGGTATCCTTCACAAAAAAATCAATCCAAAGCTCTAACCTCATTGGCAAAGGTTTTTGAAAGCTGATGTATTCGCAATGGACTCATGGAAGTATTTGTTTTTTGATTGAGGGTTTTTGATGTATTATGTTGAAACATCTTTTTATACTAGGCTTGAAAGTATAATATAGTTATTTTACCCTCGAGGAAATATATACCATCGTTAAAATAATGGACATTAAGTGTCCATTATTTTTACAGGAACTTGCCTTAAAATTACACTAAACATCTATTTTACAGTACTTTATGGTTTTGGCATAGTTTTAGGCCAAGAAACTATGTTATTTGCGTATTTCTATTTTATCCCATACCCTTGTGTGCCTTAATTCAAATAGATCATGTTTAAAAATTATATCAAAATCGGCTGGCGGAATATTCTAAAAAGTAAAGCATTCAGTGCCATTAATATCCTGGGGCTCTCCGCAGGCTTGTCCAGTGTTATGGTGGTTTTACTATTTTTAAACTATGAATTAAGTTATGATCGTTGGGATGAAAGCCTGAATCAAGTCTATAAACTTTCCATCAAGAAAGGAAACGATATTAGCCAAGCCACCCAAGCTCCTTTAGCGCAATTTTTAGCAGAAAATTATCCGGAGGTAGAAGCGGCCACCTCCATACAATCTTCAGGGGACTATGAAACGCAAATAGATGCCAATGGCAAAACCATTTTTCAGAAGGGAGTGACCACTGTGGATTCACTTTTTTTAAAGGTCTTTCCGTATACACTCTTACAGGGAGCGGAAGAAAAAGTGCTGAACGATCCCAATGCCGTGGTGATCAGTATAGAATTGGCGCAAAAACTATTTGGGTCTATCAATCCGGTCGGGGAATCCATTAAATTCTATAATGCCTACACAGGCATCGTTGCAGGGGTTTTTGAGCGCCCTGAGACTCCCACACATCTCGATATCCAAGTGCTCATGCGTGACCCTTACCAAGCGCAGAACAATTCTTGGAGCAATTATTCCTTTGAGACCTATATTAAAACCCAATCCTCAATTGCCCAAGATCAACTTGAAATTGATATCAATCGATTGTACTTCGATGCCCGTCTGGTTCAAAGTGGTCTTAGCTACCCGGCATATCTTACCTCAGAAACGGAAGAGAAATTTTATACGGATGCCGTACCCCAATTGCACAATTATCCAAAATATGGTGCCAGCAATATAAGAACCATTCAAGGATTGTTTATCCTTGCCCTTTTGCTCTTGATCGCCGGCAGCATTAATTTTAGTAACCTTTCTGTGGTACAAGCTATGGGACGTACCAAAGAGGTTGGTGTTCGTAAAGTGCTCGGTTCAAAAAAGAGTAATCTCATCCTGCAATTTATGGTGGAAACTACCTTACAATGCCTCCTAAGTTTTGGGTTGGCCATTCTGGTCATCCAACTATGTCTGCCACTTATCAATACTACTTTTGGATTAGCACTCGATCTTTGGGGACAATCGTATACGCTAAGGATGTTTGGGCAACTTCTCATTTGTCTATTGGTCATTATTCTATTGTCCGGGCTGTATCCTGCTTTTTTTCTGTCCAAGTTTAGCGTAGTACAAGTTTTAAAAGGGGCTGCGGCAAAAGGAAAAAACGGAATGTCTTTTAGAAATGCATTGATCGTTGTTCAATTTATGGTCACTGGTTTTTTCCTTATTACTATTGTTGTGATCAGCAAACAACTCCATTTTATGCAAGAACGCGACCTAGGTTTTAACAAAGAGCATCTCATACGCTTAGAGGCACCTCAGGCCGTTCGCGAACAAGGTTTTGATCAGCTCAAAAACAACTTAGAGGCTATTGCAGGAATAACGCATGTGGCCAAATCTACTCAGGTACCTGGGGACAAATTCATTGATTCTACAACTACAGGCTTCTTGGTAGAAGGAAGCAAACAACGATTTGCTTCTGTAAAAATAAGCACTGATTATTTTAAAGCCCTTCAAATCAAATTATTGGAAGGTAGGGAATTCACCAACGCTATTACGGATCAAAACACTACTACTGCCATCATCAATGAGGCCGCCGCAAGGCGTATTTCCCCGGAAAGCCCTGTGGGCAAAACCATCTATTATGAAGGTTGTGATAAACCTATGGAAATTATAGGGGTTGTGAACAATTTTAATGTGATGGGGGCAGAAACCCTTATACGTCCTACGGTCTTTACCATAGGCAATGAAGCCTGCAGGTATCAGTCGGGTGGAGCAATATTGGTCAAAATCAATACGGATGACATTCCTTCTTCCATTGCAGCTCTAGAGGAAGTCTGGGAAGAAACCGCTCCCGGCACCCCAATACGCTATTCGTTTCTGGATGGCGATTTTGAATTGCTGTTAGCGTCTTACCTAAGGCTACAAAAAGTCATCACTTTTTTCGGCATTATTGCCATTGTAATTTCATTGATCGGTTTGCTCGCACTCACTGCTTTTGTTACACGCCAACGCCGTAAGGAAATAGGTATAAGAAGAGTTTTGGGAGCCGAAATAAATGCAATTACCAAATTGATCGGTAAAGATTTTTTAATTATGGTGGGTATCGCATCATGTATTGCCGTGCCCGCGGGTTGGTGGATCATGAAACAATGGTTGCAAAATTTTGCCTATCAAGTAGAGATTGGTTGGTTTGTATATTTTATGGTGTCCCTAGCTTTGGTATTGATCGCCTATATTACGGTCAGCATACAAACCGTACGATCGGCTAGGGTAAATCCCGCAAAAAGTTTACGGACGGAATAAAACAGTAATGAACGCTGGTTTCTATATTTGCAATAAATCGTCTTAATTTTGATTTATCGTCAACAAGCCGCAGGACCAGCATTGCAGTCCATTATTAAATCTTTTTGGTGTATCGATAGTGAAGGAGATTACAATATCCGTCGCGAAAAAATTATCCCGGATGGCTATCCCGAAATGATATTTCACTATGGGCATCCCTATAAAGCTAATATTTCGGGCAAATGGTTTGTACAACAACCCTATTTGATAGCAGGGCAGATTACCGACCATTTCTTTTTGGAAAATACAGGAAAAACCGGAATGATAGGGATTAAATTCCAACCTTGGGCCTTAAAGGAAATCTTCCATATAGATATGGCTTCCATGACCAATAGGGTAATCCCAATACCTAATGATTTGTTTCCTACATTAGAACAAATAAAGAACATTGCAATTTCCACGGAGGATTTTGAAGCCAAAATCGCCGCATTAAAGCTTCTTTTTTTGAATTTTAATATGGGCAAAGCTACCCGATACCAACAATATCATCATGTAGTACAACAAATCATTGAGACCAAAGGACAATTGCGCCTTCAGGAAATTCTGCAAGATACAGCCATAAGCGAACGTAGTTTAGAGCGCTACTTTAAGGCCTATATTGGATTATCCCCTAAACTTTTTAGCAGAATCATTCGATTTTCAGGTATTTTTAACCTGATCCAGGAGGAAAATTTTGAATGGACAGAAATTTCCTTTTTATCGGGTTTTTATGACCAGTCCCATTTTATTAAGAACTTCAAGGAATTTACAGGGGAAGAACCTTCAAAATATGGTTTTGACGCCGTAAATATGGCCAATCTGTTCTTGAGAACTGATCCCTTAGCATAAAAGCTGTCGGTTTTTTACAATATTTAAACAGTCGGTTCCCATAGTTTTGTGATATCACCAATCCAACTATGATATACATGAAAAAAATAAACCTTATTCTGCCACTCTTATTTTTACTATTGCTTTGTAACCTATGTTCTGCCCAAACCAAGTTGGAAAAAGTAAGTTTTTTGATTGGAACCTGGAAAATTGAAAACAAGAACACCTTTGAAGTTTGGGAACAGAAAGATTCTCATTTAAAAGGCCACTCCTATAAAGAAGTGGCCAACGAAAAAAGAATCTTGGAGACCTTATCCATCAAGAAGGCCAAAAACATGCTAATTTATGAGGCTTTGGTTCCCAATCAAAATCAAGGTAAGGCTATTCCATTTACTCTAAACACAGAACTAACCGACCTTATTTCCTTTGAAAACTTAAAGCACGACTTTCCCAAAAAAATCCAATATAAAAAGATTGATGCCACCAAAATTTTGGTAAACGTACTTGGTCCGGAAAACCAAGGGTTTTCTTATTACTTGATCAAACAATAACGACATATCAGGGATATTCTGATTACATCCAATTGATGCCGTACCATGTCCAATAATGCAATTATGGGACAAGTTTTGTGTAAAAACCAATCCTATTAATCCCAATTTCGATGTACTTTTAGTCCTCGTGAACCTACAACCCTTTTTAGAAAATGAACTCGTGTATCTCAGGCCCTTAAGAGAAGAGGATTTTGAGTCTTTATATGCAATTGCCAAGGACCCGGAAATATGGGAACAACATCATAGTAAGCGCTATCTGTCCAAGGAGTTTGAAATTTTCTTTAAGGATGCCATGCAATCAGAGGGAGCCTTGGTTGTATTGGATAAGAGAGGTGGTCATATTATTGGCAGTTCGCAATTTCGTACAGTGTCAGGTTTCAGGAATATATGGGAAATAGGCTGGACTTTTTTGGCAAGACAGTATTGGGGAGGCATTTATAATAAAGCTATAAAAAGTTTAATGTTCCAATACGCCTTTCAATATGTAGATCGTATTGTTTTTTATATCGCAAACGATAATATACGCTCCCAAAAAGCCGCAGAAAAAATTGGCGCAAAAAAAAATACTACAAATACTACAACAATAGATGTTCCGAAAAAGGAACACTATATCACCTATATCGTCCACAAATAAAAGTTCCATAAACAATTTGCCTGACCCTCTAAATAAGACAAACGCTTGCTAATTTAATACCACTTTAATGCATTTCCCTAAACTAAAAAAATGCTTTTTTCTACTTCTGCTTCCCATTGGAATGTATGCACAATTGCCACTAAACCTCGATTTTGAAAAACAAAGTGTTGAAGGGACAAAACGTCCATGGGGTTGGTATTCTCCTGATTGGGGGCATTCCTTTGCCTTGGATAGTACTACCGTTACAAAAGGAACCTATAGTTTACACTCCAGCTATAGTCTAAACGAATCTCCCAATTATCATCAATCTTTTGAGTATAACCTAGAACCTTTTGAATTGAAAGGCAGGGATATTCGCATTTTGGGCAATGTAAAAGGAAAGCGGCTGAAGAAGTCCGTATACATATCCTTAAACTATGTGCTTTACGATGAAATTACTGGAACATTTGAAATTAAAAACCTCACTAGCAAGGAGTTTTCCGGAACGTTTGATTGGAAGAAAATTGGACTTCATCTTAAACTTCCTAAATCAACCACAAAACTTAGCTTAAAAATCCGCCAAATAGGATTGGGAGAAGCATGGTTTGACAACTTTGAGTTGTTAATTGATGGGCAAAGAGTTTCCCAAGTAATGTCGGCAGCAGCTTTTTCCAATAATAATATAGAGTGGCTATTCAAAAATGTACATTCTTTTGATTCTCCCTTGCCCAGTTCAAATGAAAAAAGACTTCAAGTAGAGGACCTGACATTTTTTAAAAAAGCAATTGGTTCGAGTAAAATTGTGGCCTTGGGCGAATCTACACATGGCACCAGCGAGTTCTTTTCCTTAAAACACAAATTATTGCAATATGCAGTAACGGTATTAGGATTTAGGGTATTTGCCTTAGAAGACCACTTTATTGTGGGAGAGGAGATCAATGCCTACCTTACTCAAGGGATAGGAACAATGGCCCAAGCTACACGTGGGCTATTTGGCACATGGAACCGGGTAGAAGTCTATAAGATGATTCAATGGATTCGTGACTATAACATAGAACATCCCAACGATATGGTCTATTTTGTGGGATTGGATATTCAAGAAGTCACAAAACCCATAGATAGTGTATTGCAATTTATACAACAACAAGATGTTAGGATATATCGTAGGTATGCTTCTGTCTTAAAAGCACTTAAGAAAAAAGGGCAATACCCTTTTTTAGAGACAGATTCTTTGGTAAAACTAGATTGGATCAAGAAATCAGAGGAAATATATGCTGCTATTTGTTCCAAAAAAGAAACTTGGTTAGGTTTAGCCAAAACAGATAAGGAAAAGCGAAAAATAGCCTATGGGGTCCAATATGCCAATATTGTACAACAATATTTTAAGGAAGTATTGCATAATGGGGGTGATTTGTATAGAGATGAAGCTATGGCTATAAATATGTCATGGTACTTAGAAAATGTATATCCAAAAGCCAAAGTAATTCTTTGGGCACATGACAGTCATGTTAGTAGGGGAGAGCACAAGGGTATTTTTACAAATTTCAATAATGGTATCTCTATGGGAGCCTTTTTATCCAAAAAATATGGCTCAAATTATAAGAGCTTTGGATTAGCCACGTATAATGGGCATTTTCTTGCATTCAAGACATATGACTATAAAACCCTAGTAAACGCCCCGCTTTTTCCGAGTCCAGTCGGATCTTTAGAAGAGGCATTGCATCAAGTGTCGTTAAAGACCAATTCCAACAATTTATTCTTAGCTTTACCTAGAACGATTGATTGGTTGAACAAACCCCTTCCTTTGCGTTTTGCAAATCACGTCAATATAGATTATGGGTATTGGGGCAGGTTAGTCGTACCATATCAATTTGATGGTTTATTTTTTATCGATAAAACCTCAAGTGCCAAAAAACCACATTAAACGAACAATCATGGAAGAGCATCAAGATTTTTCAATTTATCATGACCTATTCATTAAGGCTCCAAAGGAGAAGGTGTTCCAGGCTATAACGGAGCCAGAACACCTAAATAACTGTTGGCCTTTGTCCTCTTCAGGAACTCCTGCTATAGGTCATGAGTATAATTTCAATTTTACTTCAGATTATGATTGGTATGGTGAAGTAGTTGAATGTGAAATCAATACCCGGTTTTACATAAAAATGACGAAATCCGATGCAGATTGGAATGCCACAAGCTTTGGTTTTGACATTGAAGAAGCTCGAGAAGGCATCCAATTAAAATTTAAACACACTAACTGGAAAAAATGTAATGCCGAATTCCGACAATCCTCATTTTGTTGGGCCCTGCTCTTAAATGGACTGAAAAACTATCTTGAAAAAGGAGAAATTATTCCATTTCAAGAACGGGCATAAACTTATGTTTTTCAACGTGTGAAAGGTTATCAGAACAAAATGTTGTGTATCCTTAACATTGGTCTATTTCTATTTTCATTTCACCTTGATCATAAGATATGATAAATGGAATCTGTTCTAACGTGCAATTGGGTTCTATAGTAAACCGAATCAGACCCGAGATTTTAAAATTGGCATTAGTAGTACGCTGTAAACGCTGGGTATAAGTGGTATTTTCCCGAACCCAGTTCACATAACCATTAACAAAAGGGTGGGTGTCAAATTCCTCTACAGATATTGGCGTCTCAATAAGCGCATCAATCGGTTTCAATTTCTGCTTATCATTCATATGAATCCCAAAAGTCCCTTTAAAATCTCTTCTAGAGTTGGGAGACACATAATAAGCGCCATCTTTCAATAACATACGCACTTGCAGTATATAGGTGTCTTTTTTCTCCGGAATCATTTTCAATTTTATTTCATAGGGTTTCTCTATAGGTGTCCCTATTCTTTCTTCAATGGCTTCCTGCAACAGATCTTCCGCTTGCTGAGGAAGTACGCTGGCCATGACGCGCTCTTGCTTTTGGGTATTGGGGTTACAGCCTAATCCCAATAGCAACCCGATAATTAGCATAGATTTTTTCATGTTTCAATAAAATTTAATGATTAAATAATGTATAATGACCTGATTTTTAATTGTTCATTTTCTTGTATGATATGAATAGGCGACATCCATAAAAGCGTCAAAAGAAAAGGGTCGCCTCAAATTCAATGGCATCAGAAATAGCCTCATTCTTTAATTTGCTATTGTAAACAATGCCCCAACGTGTACGGTCTATTTTAAAACGGGCGTTAAACCGTTTTTTCGGTCCATCTACCTTTGCCCTGAATGCTATTGGTTTGGCTATCTTTTTTATGGTGAGCATTGCTTCTATTTCATGTTCCTTATATTCTTCATTGTACTTTACTGCAGTAATCACCAATGAAGCCTCTGGGAATTTTGATACGTCAAAGAAATCACCATCTTTTAAATGTTCAATAGGGCCTCTGTCCGATCGGTATTCCTCATCGGTAATAGAATGCATATCAATGACAAAGGAACCTCCACTGATATGCCCATTAAATGTTCGCAATTGTCCTGCTTTAAATTGTACAAAACCACTATGATCATTAAAAAGAAAACTATAGGTCCCTTTCCAATGAAGCTTACTTTTTTCTGTGTTCAATGTGTACGTTTTATCCTGTTGGGCACTCATGGTCAAAGTGCTGCAGAAAAGTAGAATACTGATTATTTTTTGCATGTTGCTTTGTTTTTTTGGCTAAACTAAGGAGGCCTCCAAAGGCTTATGTCAAAAAAATGCAAAAGAAGTGTCAACAATTGTAAAATTTAGCCCCCCTTCTTCATAGATGAATTCCATATGAGGTATCCTATTTTATAAAAAATTGCCATATTCGTTGTATTATACGCTCCAAACTGGGCAATATTTATATGGAAACCGCACTAAAACTAAACAGTACCGAATTTCTGCTGCACATGGCCACCGTGATTTTGGTGTTTGTCTGTTTTCTATTTGCCCTATTTTTATTTACCAAAAACTCTAAAAACCGATTGGGAAATACCCTCTTGGGACTTTTCATGTTGGTCCGCGGAATAGATGCAACGGCATTGTTCTACGGTTACTATATAGATCTCCCCATTATTTTGGAGTCTTTACGACATGATATCGGCACTTTTTTTCAACCTCCTTTGCTCTATTTTTTTGTATTGTCCGTAGTATATTCCGATTTTACATGGAAGCGAAAATATGTGTGGCATATTGTCCCGTTTCTCTTGAGTACCATTCTACTTCTACCCCGACTATATATCCCTGCGATGATGGGTCAGGAAATAATGGCCACGAACGCCCTTGAAATCAATCTTATTTATTGGATGGCAGCAGTACAGCGCATAGCCTACATTATTGCAGTATTTGTGCTGTTGAAAAAGTACAAAGCCCTCTTATTGGAGAACTATGCCGTACGCTATAATTACCAATGGTTGTATCATATGAATCTCATTGTTGTATTGATTTTTGTATTGGCCTCTTATAAAAATATATACAAATTTGTTTTTTGGGATGAGTACAATTACGTGAATGAATTACGCCTCGTCGTAGTTATTGCCATGCTTCTTTTCAACTGTTGGCTCGTGCTTAAGGCCTTATATGCCCCGAATCTGTTTTCGGGAATCGATTCTAGCCTACAGTTAATCTCAAACACGCATAAAACTGTTGCCCTTGACACTAAAAATGAAAACCATATAAAAATCGCTGCTTTAAAGTCTTATATGGAAGAAGAAGCGCCTTACTTAGATCCAGAAATTACGATTAAAGATATCGCCAGCACTTTGAACATAAAAGTTACGGACTTATCCATTCTCATCAATCATGACCTTCAACAAAACTTCTATGAGTTTATCGCCCATTACAGAATTGAAAAAGCAAAGATCTTATTAAAATCTCCTGCACATCGGCAGCTCACCATTCTTGAAATTTTATATCAGGTAGGGTATAATAGTAAATCTTCCTTTAATACCAGTTTTAAGAACATCACCGGGCAAACCCCTTCAGAATATAGGAGGCGCCATCAATAGCCTGAATAAATTATCGGTTGGGTTCGAATAGTTTTTTTGCAAAAAAGCGTTCGAATACATTATTCGGTCGCCTAAGAATAGCATAATGATCACATTTGAGAAATTTAAAATCAGTCATTATGAAATTCAATATTATCCTCATTGCGTGCTTATGCGTTCAGCTGTGCTTGGCACAAGAACCCAAAAACGGCATAGCTACTTTCAAAACCAGAATAGTAAAGGAGGGGATGGGGAAGGCCCTTAAATGGTATGAAAACCAGAAAAAAACAGGAAACCCTCTATTTCAAATGAAAGAAGTGGAGGAATTGGCCTATGCATTTGTAGAACAAGGAAAATATGATGAAGGCCTGGAATTATTACGATTAAATTTAAAAGAATTTCCCAATACCAAAAATGCATTTCAAGAGCGCTACCTCTGCAATATTGCGGAATACCTTTGGACACACAACTTGCCGAAAAAAGCAAAGCTATTTCTAGAGCTAAATATGAAAGTCCATTCAGATTCAGAGCGAGCCCATAGAACCTTTGGGGATTATTACTTAAGTCTAGGCCAAGAAATTCTTGCGGTAAAATACTATAAAGAAGCGGCGCGATTAAATCCGAGAAACAACCTATTCCAAATAGCCTTTAAAGCAAACTCCAATGATTATAGACCCACGGTAATCCCCAAGGACACCCTTCGTCTTTTTAAACATATGGGGGAATTCAACAATCCCGTTGCTTTTGTATATGTACAGGGAGGTCCGGACCTAGAGCTCAATATCCATGACAATGATGCGCTGCATTTATTTCCAAATTCAGATAATCTGTTAAAAATTTACCCTTTACAAGCAGCAATGTTGAATCCGGAGCTCGTGGTTTCCCTACCCAATTTAACAGAGGCACAAAGCGATTTTGAAAATCAACAGAGTGCGGAAATATTGCATCGTACACTCAGCTATCTCAAAAATCGGGGCAAAACTGTTCATCTCATTGGGCATTCCTACGGAGGCTCTATTGTGATGGAATATCTTCTTAAGTATCCTTCAAATGCCGATAAAATTGTAATCATGGGAAAAGATTTCGATGAAGACATGCGCAGTTATGAGGGGCTAAAAAGCGGTAGTTATATACGTTGGAAAGATGGTGTTGAACCTGTATTAAAACCATTTTTCAGGAATTTATCCGAAACTTTTATCAAAGCGAACAAGCTCAATGCGGTGGTAGATAATTTAACCATGTTGGTCAAAACCCACAGTGCCAAACGCTTTACTAAATTGCTGCGACATAAAGATTTAAGCAATATTACTTTTGTGCATGCCAGATTTGATGAAGCTAACGGGCGTGTATCTCAGGAAGAACTTCTTTTCCTCAGGTCTAAAGGCGTGAAGACCATAGAAACCTTTGGAGATCACCATAGTATGTTCACCCGATCGTTTATGACCCAATTATACCATTCCCTAGCTTCAGGGAGACCCTTAAAGAAAGCTGGTAGTGGATTTATCTTGCAAGAATTGGAAAAGGGGGCAAAGAGTATAACGCCCATTCTTAGCCAATGGGAACTTCAAAAGAAAAACTATATGGGTATCGATGAGAATGCCATTAACAATCTAGGGTATCATTTTATGGGGCGCAACGAACTCCATAAAGCCTTAATTGTTTTCCAGTTGAACGTGCATTGGTTTCCAGATTCCGCCAATGTTTATGATAGCCTTGGAGAAGCCTACTTAAAAATGGAAAATAAAGAATTGGCCATAAAAAATTATGAAAAAACCCTGGCCATGCGTCCTGATAATCCAAATGCCCAAAGAATATTGCAGGAGTTAAAAGAGAAATAAAGGACGTATAAAAACATAGAAGATCAAGTTGATCTTCTATGTTTTTATCCTACTAAAGTGGCATTAAAACTATTTTTATAACAATCCTACCACCCAATCATAGATCATACGTTCCTGGCTAAAGTAGAGCAAAGTCAATCCAATAGTATCATAAAAGCCATGTATTAATATCGTAGCTATCAGGTTTCCTCGGTCTTTATAAAATATCATGGATACACAAAAATGCCATAAAGCGATGCCAATAATACCTGCCGGCCCCTGATACATATGGGATATACCAAAGTAAATGGAAATAATGATTGCCGAAAGCCACCAGGCTTTTTTAGTGCCTCCAAATAGGGCTACCAGTTGTTTCATATAATACCCACGAAACAAGAATTCTTCCCCAAAGGCGGCAAATATCCATACAACAATCATGGTAACGATATAGCCTACAAGGTTCCCTCGGATATCCTCCAAGGAAGAAATATCAATTTTGCCAAAATAAACCTCTAAAAATGCTTCTATGGTGTAAAATACCAACACAAGGAGAAAGGCAATGCTGAAATTTCGCAGGATTGCTTTGAGGTTGATTTTTTTTCCAAACCCAAAATGGGACCACCGAAAATTACTCGCCCATAAGATCAAAAGAGCAACACTCAGTCCTGCAAAGAAAACGAGATTCCTATCTATAAAACCAAGTAGGGGAGTTAGTAGCATGGTCAAAACGGCGACATACTTCTTGGTCAATACACTATATACTTTACTTTTCATTTTTAATTGTTTAAGGGTTGTTGATTTTTGGCTAAAGTAGAAGCATAGGGCCATCTTCCTAAACTTTTGTGATGAACCTAAAAGTCCAGCGTATAGATGACAAACAACACTTTCTAAAGTGATTTTATAGTATTTCCCTTGGAATACATCCCTATGCCAGGTGGGTTTGTCCCAATTCTTAGGATAGCAATGTTTTTAGGATTCCCCTTGTAAATAGAGGTATATCTATGGCATGCGACCTTCCACCTATGGTCATGTTCCGCCCGGCGATTAACTTTTTATTTCTCGCTATTGTGTTATTGTTTTATCATTCACATCAATCACCTATGAAAATGAAAAAGTGGGTTATACGCATTTCTATGTTACTTTTAGGGCTGTCATGCACTGCCCAAGAAGCACGGATTAAAACTTATGCAAAGAAGAATATAAATGCCCCAACAATGCAATTTAACAATGGCCTTTGGTTCAATGGAACAAGCTTTGAAAAAAAGACCGTTTGGCTAAAGGAAGGGTTAATTTATTTTTCCGATCCAGAAGAGACTATAGATACCATTATCAATTTATCAGATCGCTATGTGATTCCCCCTTTTGCCGAAGCCCACAATCACAATTTGGAAAGTAAGCATGAATTGGAAAAACGAATCGCATCTTATCTGGATAATGGTGTGTTTTATGTAAAATTACTATCAAGCATAAAAAAGAGAATAGATCCCTTAATGCACTTATACAATACCCCTTCAGGCTTGGATATACGTATGGCCCATGCTCCCTTGACAGGAACCGATGGACATCCCATTGGGGTTCGCAAACGATATTTGGATTACGGATATTACCGGGGCATGTTCAATTCCCTTGAAGAAATTGAATTTCATGGCTATGTTATTATCGACAACAAAGCTGCATTAGAAACGAAGTGGAATACCATTTTATCCTATAGGCCAGATTTTATTAAATTGAATCTATTGTATTCGGAAGAATACGAAAAACGAAAAAATGACACTTTATTCTTCGGTAAAAAAGGTTTAGATCCTAGAATTGTACCAGAAATTGTAAAAAAAGCACATGCCGCTAACCTTAGGGTAAGTGCACATGTAGAAACGGCCTATGATTTTCACGTGGCTGTTGAGGCCGGGGTCGACGAAATAGCCCACCTTCCCGAAATATCGAATGGTAAACCTATTCAGAAGAAGGATGTCATTACTGCTAAAGAAAAAAACATCATGGTAGTCACCACTACATCCCTTGTTCTTAAAAGGCAAAATGCAGCAAATTATGAGTCTTTGGTGAGCAATATAATAGCTAACTTGGCATTGCTTAAAAAAGAAGGAGTATCCCTTGCCATAGGATCGGATCAGTATAATGGGAATTCCGTAGGCGAATTCCAATTTTTGTATCAACTGCATGTTTTCACCCCTATTGAATTGCTTAAAATGTGGACTGAAAATGCTACAAGAACTATTTTTCCCTATCGAAAAATTGGTTATCTAAAGGAAGGGTACGAAGCAAGCTTTCTTATTTTGAACCGCAATCCGCTATCGGATATTGCTAATGTAAACAAGCATATACAGGCCAGAGTAAAACAAGGCGTATTTCTAAAGTAATCCCAATTCATGAGATCTTAGGTTTTGTTACTCATTTATCCTTAACTTAATGAAATGAATATGAATTTTAGTAAGCAGATGAAGCATGGCGTGTTTTGGATACTATTTCTACTGCTCTGGAGTGTCCATGACCTTAATTACCATAATGACCTATTAGAAAATATAGAAACAAATAGTGTTACTTTTCTGCCCTATGCTATTTTGGTATACTTCAACTTATATGTTTTAATGCCCAAATTTCTATTTAGAAAAAAAATTCCCCGCTATATTTTTTCCCTCATTGGTAGTATTTTAGGAATCACTTTTTTTACCTCATATTATCTTTCCTTTTATTTTGAAGTCATCAATATATATTTGCCTACCGCAGCCTTTTTTGAAAGTATTCCCGGAAAAATAGCTATTGCCACTGAAGTCATTCTAGTATTGGGGCTCTCCATGACCTTATTTCTAACAGATGCTTGGTACAGAAAAGATCAATCCATGAAGGAAATCGAGCAAAAGCAATTGGAAACGGAATTGCGTTTATTGAAGAACCAGATAAATCCTCATTTTCTTTTTAATTCATTAAACAGTATCTATGTTATGCTGGGCAAAAACCTAAAAGGAGGAAAGGAAATGTTACTTCAATTTTCAGAAATACTAAGCCATCAACTATATGAGGCCACTAAAAAGAGTATTGCACTGGAGCGTGAATTTGAGAACTTAAGGAACTACATCAGTATTGAGAAAATCCGACATGAAGATTTAGTAGAGGTAGCCTATTCCTTTCCCGTTATCCAAAAGCAATTGGCCATTTCTCCAATGCTCTTACTGCCCATTATTGAAAATGCTTTCAAGCATGGGCAAAGTAGTCAAGGATATCGGATACACGTTCAATCCCATATTGAACATGATACCACTTTGAATTTTAGTGTGGAGAACAGCATTTCCAATGAAAATCGCCAAAAAAAATATACCGAGAGCAGTGGGATTGGTCTTGCCAATGTAAAAAGAAGATTGGAGCTGATTTATCCCAATAGACATCTCTTGGATATTATTTGTCAAAATTCCAAGTTCACGGTACACTTAAAAATCCAATTACATGAAGATGAAATGTTTGATCGTTGATGATGAGCCCCTGGCTCGTAGAGGCTTGGAGGATTTTGTAGAACAAACGCCTTTTTTAGAACATATCGGTTCCCTGCCATCGGCTATGGAGGCTATGGAGCTACTCAAGCAGAAAACTGTGGATATCCTGTTTCTCGATATCCAAATGCCCGATATGACAGGTATTGATCTGCTACATGCCATTTCTAGTCCTCCTCAGGTTATTTTTACTACGGCACATCGAAAGTTTGCCCTTGATGGTTTTGAATTAAACGCAGTAGACTTTTTGTTAAAACCTTTTTCGTATCAAAGGTTTTTGAAAGCAGTGAATAAGGTGGGCGAAATTGAAAGCCCAAAAGAAGAGACTATAAAGCATCATATCTTCATTAAATCCAACGGGATGATCATTAAGATCTTTATTGATGCTATTACCTATATTGAAACGGCCAATGACTATATTCATATCCATACCTTGGATACCAAGTATTTGACATTGATATCATTAAAGCATATTGAAGAAGAGTTGCCCAAGGATAAGTTCATACGGGTACATCGCTATTATTTAGTGGGTGTAAGTCATATTACTAAACTTGAAGGGAATCTAATTTATGTGGGGGAAACCAAAATTAAAATAAGTAGAACGCTTCGAAATAAGGTATACCAATCCATTATAGGCAATAAACTTATAGCGCGTTTATAACATCCAGCACTTCTTTGTCCTTTTGAAATTATCTTTTAGACTGACGGAATTATCATTTCTACAGTGTATCCAGACTTCTTTGCCGTATTTAGCGGCTTTAAAAGAAGTATTATGTTTAAAAAATATCGCATCCTTAAATGGATATTGGTCGCAGTTGCCAGTCTTATTGTTTTGCTCTTTTTATTCGGATTCTGGTTTATGAGCCTATTGCCTTCCAAAAATGCACAATTAGAGAGCACGCAAATAAAAGACTTGTCCTATCTATCAGAAAACAAAGTAGCCAAAAGGGGTAAAATCTTGGCAGTAGTCACCAGCACGGATACTATGGGAAGCAGTGGTAAAATTACAGGCTATGAACTCACAGAATTGGCTAGGGCCTATTTTGTGTTTGAAGCAAACGGTTTTAGTGTAGATATTGCAAGTCCGTTAGGAGGGAAGTCTCCAGTAATTATAGACGATGACGACATGGGGCCCTTTGATTTTGCTTTTTTAAACGATTCCTTGGCCCAATACAAAACTACGCATACCATCCCTATTGCCAAGGTAAATCCGGAAGCTTATGAAGCCATCTATTTTGTAGGTGGAAAGGGGGCTATGTTCGACTTCCCTAAAAATACGACCATACAGGCTATTGTGCGGGACTATTACCAATCCAACAAGCTCATTGGTGCGGTATGTCATGGCCCGGCGGCTTTGGTCAACGTTACCTTGGATAATGGAAGACCCATGATCGAAGGAAAAAAAATAAGTGCCTTTACCAATGAGGAAGAACTGCTTCTTATCCCGGATGCCGAAGCTATTTTTCCATTTTTATTACAGGATAAATTAACCACCCAAGGCGCTCGTTTTGATGAGGGAACTATGTATTTGGAAAAAATAAGCCATGATACCAATATCATTACGGGGCAGAACCCTTGGTCCGTATGGGCCTTGGCAGAAACTATGATCCAGCAGTTAGGTTATGAACCTAAGACCAGAAGAATTACAGATGAGGAGAATGCAGTAAAAATACTATCGATATATGAAGCACAGGGCATAAAAAAGGCGAAAGAAATGATTGAAAAAATGGCAGGGGAAAAGAAACCTGTAAAACGAATATTACTGGCGCAACATAGTATAGTGGCCGCCATGAAAGGCAATATTGCCCAGTTTTCGGAGATACTATCGTTGGTATCCCATGCCGAAAAATATGATTTTACTTCCTCTGAATTATAGTTACATTTGAGAAAAATTTGTCATTGCAATTTTCAGATATCTTTCTAATCATCATTAGCAGTGCGGGCCTTTTGCACGGATTGCTCATTGGAATTTATCTGTGTTTCTTTAAGAGAAAAAAAAGCAAGGTTCTTTTGATATTGGGCTTGTTGCTCATTTTTATGGCTTTCCGGATCGGTAAATCCGTGATGCTGCATTTTGGAGAAAACCTAGAACCCTTATTTATATTTATTGGGTTGGCATTTCTATTGGCTATAGGCCCGTTGTTGCGTTGGTATATAGTGGGGATGACCACTCCAAATTTTAAACTGTCCAGCTATACTTTTTTGGAGTGGGTGCCTTTTGGCTTGGTCTTGTTCATGAGTTTTTTCATACGCACCGATTGGTTTAATCCTGAAAATAATCGGGCCATTATTGTATTTGCAAGCACCATTATTTTCATTTATTGCCACTTGGCATTTTACATTCTTCTGGGCGTTCGACTTTTACGTAAAATAAAGAAGCGTTACAAAGGCTTACAAAAGACCAAATCCCAAAAAGCAATCCTGCAGTGGCTTCAACTGCTCGTATTGGGATTTGGCCTCATCTGGATTTCCTATGCCTTAAATATCATTGAAGAAGCCGTCCCCTATGTTATAGGTCCGCTGATGTATTCTATTGTGGTGTATTGGCTTAGCTATAAAGCTTTTCGTCTAAAAATACTTGATCTGGACGGAAATGCGTTCCAAATGAATGATGATGCCCTTTTATTTGCCGAAATCAAAGCCCTGACCGAAGAGAAAGAATTATATTTAGCACCAGATATTTCTCTTTCCAGCCTAAGCAAGCTTCTCGGAAAGAGCACTCAAAAAACTTCCGAAATCATCAATCAATATGCCCAACAAAATTTTAATGATTTCATCAACCATTACCGTATTGAACGGGCAAAAGAAATGTTGAGCCATAGTGACCACCAACAGTATACCATTGCATCTATTGCTTTTGACACGGGCTTTAGTAGTCTATCTTCTTTTAATGGTGCTTTTAAGAAATTCGAAGGTAAAACACCCTCTGCTTATCGAAAGGCCATGACTCCCTAGTGAAGGTTTTTCACGGCAAACCCATAAAATTCTTAACGTTATGGTATACAATTCTTTACCCTTTTAAAAAACATAAAGAATGCTACCCAATGAGATTTTTTAAGCTTTCAAGACATCCATAGACAGGGTTAAAACGTAATTATAATCAATACTCAAAAACTTAAACATGCAAAAAATAGTAAAACTATTGGTTATTAGTTTGTTGCTAGTTTCCTGTAATGCTTCAAAAACAATTATTCAATCAAAACGTGTCATGAAGGGCAATTGGACCTTGGACAATGTAACCCATAATGCTTCAGGGACCTATTCCATAGAATTGTTACAAGATGTCTCAAGAGATTGTTTTGAGGGGAGTACTTGGCAATTTATCCCCAACAATAATTCAGGCCTGTATTCCATTAATAACGGAGGTTGCGCCACAGGGGAGCGTCCATTTATATTTACCATCCAAGAAATAAACGCACAAACTGGTTTGTATGACTTTTTGCTAAAGCCGACTACAAAATTAGGGAAAGCGGATAAACAAAAAACCTCTGGATTTAGATTGAACCTCACTGCGCTCAGTGATACGGCCATGCAATGGCAACAAACTTTACAAGTAGATGGAAAACCATTTACAATTACCATGAACTTTTCTAAAACTCAATAAAAATGAAAGCTAAACGTCTATTTACCTATGTACTCATAGGGATTACACTAGTAGGTTTTACAAACTGTAAAGCCATACAAAACGCCAACAACAAACAAAAAGGAGCCGTGATAGGTGCCACAGGAGGAGCAGTTTTAGGTGCCATTTTGGGGAACAACATTGGCAAAGGAGGCAATGGAGAAATAGGAGCCATTATAGGTGGCGTTGTAGGAGGTGCGGCAGGTGTGCTCATTGGAAATAAAATGGATAAAAATGCGCAACGGATAGAAGAAGAAATACCCGGCGCTAAAGTAGAGCGTGTTGGTGATGATATTGTGGTTACTTTTGATGAAAATAGCGGCATTTATTTTGACACCAATAAATATGATGTAAATGCGGCCTCACAAGTTACTTTGGACAAAATGGCGGGCTTGTTGGTTGAATTTCCAGATACTAATATATTGGTCATTGGTCATACAGACAGTACGGGGTCGGATACTTATAATATGACACTGTCCAAGCAACGTGCGCAATCCGTGACTTCATATTTGACTACCAAAGGGGTAAGCAACTACCGAAGTACCACCAATTGGTTCGGGGAAACCAGCCCTATTGCCACGAATGATACACCAGAAGGACGTTCACAGAATCGTAGGGTGAATATTGTGTTGATTCCAAGCGAAAAGATGAAGAAAGAAGCCGCAAGACAAGCTGGAAATTAATCCAAGTTTTATTTCAGGAAAGATCCCCCATCTATAAATGTCCCTCTTTCTCCCTTATCATATAGGTGGGAAAGGGGGATTTTTTTAGCTGTTAAGAATGTGGAAATAGAGGGTTATCTTCTTAAAATACCCTCAAACAGGTATTTTTCTGAAGTCCATAACGCCTTAATTTTGTCAGGAACTGGTCAATCCTCGAATTAGAATCACTTAGGAAATCCCTATCCATGAGTGTTTTTTAGCATTGGGATCTAGTTTTTTCTGGGTAAACCGACCTTATTAAAAAATAAGGATCCCTTATTCAATAATCAGTGAGGCATGGATACTTCTAGCGAAACAGAAAGAAATGGATTTATGGATATAAAATGTATTCGCACTGGCGGTTTTATAGGTCAAATAAAGGAATGTACCCTGCTGTTAACCGAATTGACCGAGCAAGAGCGAAAGGCCTTTGAGGTGATTAAAATTGCACGTTTGACCTTGTCCGAAGATATCCAGGATTCCTTTGTCTATTGCCTGAAATTCACCGAAAATAATATTAAAAGAAAACTCCTGATTGAAGAGTCCAATATCTCCGTAGAAATGCGAGCTTTCATTCAAAAAATTGACGCTAGACTCTAATTTTTTCCTACTTTTTTTAATTTCATCGGTCTTTCCCTAATTCGCGGATTTGTTATACTTCTGTCTTAAATACATCCGTATTGCCATTTAATATGTTAAAAAGAATTAGGTAATAAAATAAAATGTAGTTTTAAAAATTGTTCCGTGGCAAGAAAATCATAATGTTGAATTCATGGGTCTCTAGACAAAAGAAACTCAAGTTGACAATGAACTTTGTTTTTTTCCGGAAAATAGCATGTAAACCGAATTGTTTTTTGTTTACCAACATTTTACTTGTATCGAATGCGAAAATTACTTCTTACTATATGCCTCACTTGTTTTATGTGCTATTCTCATGCGCAGATCCATGCCATAGACAGTTTAAAAGGTATTTTTGAAAATATTGAAAATGATAGCCTGGCATTTTCAAAACTTAATGAAAGTGCAAATTTCTATCGGAATAGAAATGCTGCCTTGCATTTATTTGTCGTAAAAACTGGAATTTTAAGGGCATCTTCCACAAAATCCTTAAAAGAGGAAGCCAATTTTAAGAGGGAATTGGGCATATACTATCGCAAAAAAGGAGATTTAGATTCTGCCATCATCCATTACCATACCTCTTTACAAATACACTCTAGTTTAAAGGATAGTATGGATATCAATATTGTGAAAAGCTCTTTGGCCAATGCCTTTAAAGCCAAAGGGGATTATCAAAATGCCATTAAATATTTTAATGAGATAGCAGCCTATTTTGATCGTAAAGGGGAAAAGTTTAAAATGCGGAAACTGATTACAAAATTCAATCTAGCCGGAGTGTATATTAGTATGCAGGAATGGGAAACAGCCGATATGCTGCTCGAAAAAGTGTATGATGAACCCGAGACCCAAAAAAACAAATCATTGGTAAGAGCAACCGCTATAAATCTATGTGCCACAAAACAAAAAATCGACCAGCTGGACAAAGCATTATCCTATGCCAGAATTGCCGAAAAACTAGAGAACAATCCAAGGAGTTTAGCCGATTTAAGCATCAATATCGGTACTATTTTTGAGAAGAAAAAACAATACGAAAAAGCGCATGAATACTTTATAAAAGGGTTGAATTTTTATGAAGATTTACAAAGTAATGCAGGAATCATCTTAGCATATAATAATTTGGGCAATAACGCCATACAATGGGGGGAATATTACAGAGCAGAGCAATTTCTATTAAAGGCGCAGCAACTACTGGAAGACCACAAAAACCTAAAATCTTTCTCCCATAATCAAAAAATGCTGGCCAATCTCTATGAAAAAAAAGGAAATCTAAAGAAAGCGTTAGCGTATTTAAAAATGGACATTGCCCTAACGGACTCTATTCTTGGCATAGAAAAGCGCCAAGCTATCGCTAATTTAGAAGTTAAATTTGAAACGGAAAAAGTAAAACGCGACAAGGACATTTTAGAAAAAAAGGCTACGATCATCACCTTGGAAAACCAAAAAAACAGAACACTATTAACAGCATCTTCGGTAATTATTATATTGTTATTGATAGCGGGCTTTTTTTATATAAGCAGGGTAAGAGCTAAAAGAGAGATGGCCCTTACCACTTTGGAATTGGAGGAAACCAAAAAAAGACTAACTTTAGAAAAACAGTATCAAGATTCTGAATTACGGGCATTAAAAGCTCAGATGAATCCCCATTTTATTTTTAATGCCCTAAACTCTGTACAAGATTATATCATCACCAATAATAGGGGAGCGGCCAGTGAATATTTAGGTAGATTTGCCGATTTGATTCGGCGCTACCTGGTTCAAAGCGATTCAGAATATATTACCTTGGAAGAGGAGGTAAATAGCCTTCAGACTTATTTGAGCCTTGAAGCATTACGATTTGAAGATAATTTTAGGTATAAAGTATCCCTCTCCAATGCCTTGGAACAACAGGAATATCATATCCCAACGATGCTCATTCAACCCTTTGTTGAGAATGCTATCACACATGGGCTCTTGCACAAAGAAGGGAAGCGAACACTCTTAATTTCGTTTACAAAAGGAAAAGGACAGACCATTTTATGCGTTATTGAAGATAATGGTATAGGCAGGGAGGAAACCAAAAAGATGAAAGTCAAAAATAGGAGCCAACACAAATCCTTTTCAATCAATGCCATCCAGGAAAGATTGCGTCTCTTTTCCGAAAAATCCAATGAAAAAATTGAATACACTATAATTGATTTAAAAGATGGTGAAAATGCCTTGGGGACCAAAGTGATCATAACCATACCAATAAAAAAAATCCATGAAGACAATAATTATTGATGACGAGCCAAAGGCCAGGAATTTGCTCAAAGTGCTCTTAGAAGAGAATTGCCCTAAAATTGAAACGATTTTTATGGCTTCTTCTTTATTGGAGGGTATTGACCTGATCAAGCAGGTAAAACCCAATATTCTGTTTTTGGATATAGAGATGCCCCAGCATTCTGGCCTGGAGCTCCTAGATTTTTTGGAACCTGAAGAGCTTACTTTTGAAATTATTTTTACTACGGCATTCAATGAATTTGCCCTACAAGCTTTTGAATTATCGGCGGTAGACTATTTACTGAAACCTTTAAGGGCCTCCAAATTGGTAAAGGCTGTTGAGAAATGTTCCGTTTTATTGGGCAATTCCCAAATCGATGAAAAATTACAAGAACTGAAAAACAGTTTGACCCTGGAAGAATTTAAAAAAAATGGACTTCCAAAGTCTACGGGAATACAATTTGTTGAATTAAAAGACATTATCCTATTCGAAGGAGAGGGCATGTATGCAAAGGTCTATTTGGTAGACCAAAGTGAACTGCTCATCAGCAAGCCCTTAAAATATTTCTCCGATCTACTTTCCACCATTCCCTACTTTTACAAACCCCATAAATCTTATTTGGTGAATTTGAGATATATCAAAGAATATGTTAAAAGCGATGGGGGTTATGTCATCCTCGATAATGACAAGACGGTTTCCGTGAGTAAAGAAAAACGTAATGAATTTTTAAAAATAGTGAGCAGCATCTAACCTAGATCACCTTTAATAAGTTGAAATCTCCTTTTAATAAGATTACCCTCCCTTACTGGGTAAATTCTTATGATTTTTAGGGTTTTAAACCATTATAAAAATTCCTAAATTTTATGAGAAAGCAAATCAAACTTATTTTAGCCTTAACCCTTTTGACCTTTTTTAATTGTGGCAAAGATGATGATGGGCCGGACAATACCGCTCCTGTCATTGGTGCGCAAACGTTCAATGCCTCAGAAACTGTAACTGACAGTGATGTATTCGGCAATATAGTTGCCACCGACCCCGACGGAGACGACCTAACTTTCAGTATTCAAACTAATGACAATGACCTTTTTGAGGTTACTGCTGCGGGTGCATTGAGCTTGGCGCAAGGACGATCCTTGGATTTTGAAAATACCACCAGCCATACCATTACCGTCAATGTTACGGACGGTGAAGCCAATACAACTGCAAATATGACTATAAACGTTGTGGATGTGGATGAAAATACACCGCCAATAATTGCTGATCAAACATTTGATTTCCCAGAAAATGCTAGTTCTGGAGAATTTTTCGCTATAGCTTCTAGCGATGATGAAGGAGACGCTTTAACTTATGCTATAACAACCAATAGTGCTGGTATTTTCCGAATAAACAATGATGGTGAAGTCAGTACAACAACAGGCCCTCATCCTACGCTCAATTTTGAGGTTATGCCAACACATACGATCGTTGTCGAGGTGTCTGATGGCATGTTAACTTCAAGTGCCCGCATAATCATCAATCTAACCGATCAGAACGATCTTCCAACAGTTCCTGATACCAATACAACGTTCACCGTAGCAGAAGATATCGCAGATACTGAAGTTATAGGCAACTTGAACGCAACCGATGAAGATGGCGATAATTTAACATATGATCTTGACACATCGAACAATACTTCTGCTGTTCTAAGTCTTTTTGAAATAGATGAAAATACCGGGGATATTAGTCTGGTTAGCGGCCAAAGTCTAGACTTTGAAACAACTACCAGCTATACTGTATTTTTTGACATATTTGATGGTCAAGCTAGCCTAATAACCAGTGTTGTTATAAATGTGACCGATGTAGTGGAGTCACAAATATTTACAACAACAACTATGGGTGGCCAAGGATCTACAGGTAGAATCGATGGAGGTCCTATGGTTTCAGCTTTTAATTTACCCAGCGGGTTGGCTATTGCTGATAATGGTGATTTATACATCGCTGATTCAGGTAATGGTGATATCAGAGTTGTTGATGCCAACTTAAATACAACAACTTTTTTCCGGAATAGTGGTAATCGTGACCCCTTATTGAGCATACCACAAGATGCTGTTTTCGATTCAAACGGCAACCTTTTTGCAGTTGACCAACGTTATAATGTAGTTGTTAAGTTTGATACCTCGGGCAACGGTACTATTTTTGCTGGTGGAAGTGATGGTAACACGGATGGCACCGGTACGGCGGCCCAATTCACTGATCCAGTAGGAATTGCAATCGACGGTCAGGATAATCTTTACGTTGCCGATCGAGGAAATAGAAGTGTACGTAAAATTACGCCTTCCGGTGAAGTGACTACTTTAATCTCAGACCCGAATTCTGGGGGAGGAGTTAATCCTCCTGCACTTCCTGCTTCATTGGCAAGTATCACTGATTTCTTTCCGGATGATGTAGTATTGGATACTGACGGAAACATTTATGTGATTTCGGGAAACCGCAAGATTTTTAAAATAACTGCTTCAGGAACGGTCAGCACTTTTGCAGGAAGTGATACCAGAGGTGATGCCGACGGAATAGGGACAGCTGCTTCTTTCAGTACTATTTTTTACTTAGACATAGATGCGCAAAACAACCTTTACACTGCTGACGGTGCGGGATCCAATAAAATCAAAAAAATTACTCCAAATGCTGAGGTTAGCACTTTGGTTGGTGATGGCCGTTCAGATGATATCGATGGTTCAGGTGGTCCTGAGGCTTCTTCCTTTAACAATCCAAGAGGTATAGCTGTAAATGCTGACGGTAGTATTTTGTTCGTGAGCTCACACAGGAGACATGTCATTCGAAAAATAGAAATTAATAATAACAATATTGGAGGAGGGCTCAACTAACCCATCAGATGCCTATTCGGAACTTGAGGATAGGCATCTTTTAAGAAAATCCATGAAACCAATAAAACCAAATTTTTTAAAAATGAAAAAACTAAAATATGTAGCCCTGTGTCTTTTTGCAAGTGTTTTGGGCCTTAACGCACAAGAAGTAAAGAACCAATCCGAAGAATTGGCCAATATTAAAACAGGAAAGTATACCGCCTATATTACCAAGCAAGAAGGGGATAAGTACAAAGGCGGTATTGAAGACTTATGGTTCGAAGTATTGCGTATCGAAAAATTCAAAGCCGAACCCAATAGCGGGCTTTATGAAGCTTATATGTTTATAGGGGAGAGTAAAACCTATGAAAACGAACGAATTAAAGCCACATTACTTCCTGATAATTTTGCATTTCCTATGACCTATGTCAGCAATGCCTATGAAGGAAACAAAAAATTACAAGAGAAGGTAGGGTACATATACGACCCGTATGAAGGGGAACCTACTACAAGGGTCGTTTTTCTTGATGGGGCCATATACGTGATGGAAGACTATATGGATAAAGACAATTACAAATTGGAATATATCCTTGAGTTTGAGGAAAAACCTATAAAAGGTCTTAAAATGATGAAAGCAGTCATGAAATCACCAAAAAAGATGCAGGCCATGCAACCCAAGAAAAAACTACAGGCCTATCTGGATGCCGCAAGTGTACTGCAAAAAAATAGGTATGCAAGTTGGATCAAAAAACCGGAAAACATCAAAACGGAAAAATATATTGAAGATAAAAGGGCCATGATGAAAAAGGCCATTAAACAATACAACGATGATATTTTTAACAGCCCGGAATACCAACGCATGCTGGCCTATCAAAAATGGATTGAAAACAGCATCAACATGACCGTTAAAAACAACAAAGGGACCACGGTATGGGTTGGCTCCTCAGCAACGGCATTTATCACAACGGAAATTGCTCCTGGCAAAAGCGCTACACAGAATTGCACGAGCGATCTATATTATTATTACAGTGATGCCAAGGGTGCTCAAGGCACGAAATTTTATACGGCCAATAACGCTTGTGGAAGTACTGTAACAATTAACTGATTTTTTGGTTGGTTGGGGATGCGGGGGGCTATCTCCCGCTTTCCCTTTATTGAACCAACAAATAACACAGTTTTTAAATTTAATTCCAATAGATGATGAAACATTCAATTTTTAAATTTCTAGTTTTTTCCTTATTACTTTTCTCTGCCTGTTCTGATAATGAAAACACCACCGACCCCATAGCTCAAGACCCCTGTGAAATGGTCAGTTGCGGGGAAGGCACTTGTGATAACGGTACCTGCAATTGTGATATGGGTTATGAAAAAGATACCGATGGTGCCTGTACGATACCTTGGGCCTCCAACTTTGTGGCTACGGATATAGAAGCCACCGATTTATGTGATCAAAATAGCGTCAACGCAGGTTCGTTTATTTATAATTTGGATATAAGCATGGAAGACGCTACCACTTTAAGCACACTAAATTTGTTTGGATATGGTTCTGGAAATATCATTGAAATAGAGGTTACTGGTCCTGACACGATTGAAATCGATTTTACTGATGCTGCCAATCGTGTATTTGTGGGTTCGGGCACACTTACCGATGGGGTGCTCACCATAAATTATACCGCAACTTTTCCTAATAATGGAGGAATGGATACTTGTGTCACGACAATCTCTTATAATACCACCGCAGAATAAAATACTATGAGACAACACTTTATTTTAATACTGGTTTTTGCGCTTAATGGCTTGTCTGCCCAAAATGTACTTTCATCAAACGCTATTGATGGAGCCTATGTAGCGTTGGTGGCCGAAAAAGGCCCTAGTGGCCCTACAAAAGATAAGGTTATTCAATTAGCAGAGAACAATGGTACAACGATGTTGGCTGTAGCCGCATGTGAAAGATGTTTTCCTGCGATGTATACTTATAACAAGACGCTGAGCGAACAATTTGGCAATACCGTTTTTATGAACAGTTTTGGCATATATGCCCTTCAATATGATACGAATAGTTTTGTGGTAGTGGTACCTTCGCTCAGTCTGAATGAAAACTTTAGTTTTTATAATTTTTACACTAAAAAGAAGGAAGAACTAACCAAAATTGATCAAAAGAAAATAGAAGCTTTTGCATTACCATTACTGGATTATCTATGATAGAAGGCATAAATAGTTATTTTAATGAAGTATAGGACCCCGTAAATGGGTCCATGCTTTTTAGGTATCGCAAGATTAGATAACTAAAACATCAGAATATAGCGGATCTAAAGCAACTAGAGTATGGATCAGAACCCTTGACTTTTCTCGCTTTATAGATCGTTAAACAGGCTATCACAACAATATCCTTAAATCCAATCATTATCTAAGGGTAACTTTTCCCGTGTTGCCCGAACCTATTTCCAAAACATCAAAAAAAGTGTCTTATGTTAAAAAACATGTTGAAATTAGGAACAGTATTAAGCAAATCAGAACTTCAATCCATCCATGGAGGGCAAACCACGGTAATATGCAATTTTAGTGATGGAGAAAGTTGGTTGGCCAATACAAATACTCCGGGAGTGACCGCCAGTCTCTATATTAGTTGTAAAGGACAAGGTGGGCGTCCATTCATCATTGAGGTTCCAAATCAATGATTCGTTCATCTTAACGGTGGGATGTACAGTTACATCCCACTTTGATTTATACTGCGCTGATCGCTTTCTAAGATTTACTTTGCTCGCTCAAAGTTTGATATCCGCTTTGATTTCCATTTCAACCCGAATAATGGTCCTATAAATGCAATTCTCCGAATCAGGACTTCATATATAAAATAGCACATAAAAAAGGTGAACAGCGTTACGAAAATGAACTTCAACAAGGCGGATATGGATAAGGGTAAAATAAGCATAGCTCCCAGATACAGCGCGGACATATGAATAATATAGACCGGATATGCGGCTTTGCTCAGATACTTCAGTATACTGCTGGGTCTGTTCAAATATTTATGGGCCAAACCAAACACCCCAAATATCCAGCAATTCGATTCGATTGCCATTAGATAAGCAGGAGCTTCAGTACGAAACACTATAAATCTTATACTGAATAAAATTATGCCTAAAACAATATATAGCCACCGCCATTTTAGAACCGTTTGCCAGAAGGTTTTACCACTATAGACGGCCAGAAAACCAAAAAAGAAGGCTAATAATCCTAGAAAAAAGCCGTGCCAAGTTTCTGCATATAAGGCAAAGAGTTGTGGCTTTATTAGAACAGCTTCAATAACAAAAAACAGGGAAATCAATAAAGGCCCTCCAGGATGTTTCATCACCGATGACAAAATTCTTTTAAACCTTCCATCTTCATTTCTTTTGAGGTAAAAGAACAGTGGTAAAAGCAACAGGACGTACACAAAAATATTTCCCAGAAACCATAGATGACCTGCATTGGGATAGTAGTCCAAGGGCATATTATAATATTTTTGGAACATAAAAATATGAAGCGGGCATATGGCAAAAAAACCAAATATAAAGGGGAGGAGTATTCGTTTTATCCGTTCCACCAGCAATTGTTTCCAATTCCTTTTACGCATGGCAAAATAGCAGCCCATGCCCGAAACAAAAAATAAGAGGGGAATTCTCCAGACATTCAACAAGGTCATTGGTTTCCATAGATCTTCTAGGGCATCTTCACTTCTAATAAAGCCAATGAACATGGCCCAAGGTTGAAAAATAATGGAAATATGGTAAATAAGTAACAAGCCAATGGCAATTACCCGTAACCAGTCTATATCGTATCTTCTTTCAGTGGTCATTGGAATAGTGCTTTTCGTTTTATTATTGTAGCATCATGGCAATCACGGGGCGGGTTTTTTCCACTTCGTTCAAGTCTAACTTTAAGCCAATAGGTCCCAATTGCTGTTGTAACATTTCGTAGATGGGCTTCACTTCCGCAAAAGGCACCATCACAGATTCTCTTGCGGTTGCCCCAAAATTATTGCGCATGTTCTTGTCTATCTGTGCATCTATCAACAATTGTACGATTTCTACCCTACAAAAGAAGGCAGCAGCATGTAATGCGGTAGATCCATCATTATTTTTGGGAGTTAAGTCGGCACCTGCATTTATAAGAGCTTTAGCAATGTCTTTTTTTCCAAAGCTGGCCGCAGAGATTAAAGGAGTAGATCCGCTCATTACTTCTTTTTGATTGATATCTGTTCCAGCTTCTATATGCTGCTTTACTATTTCCAAGTTTCCAGATAGGACCGCCGCATGAATATCAATTGTTGGAGCATTGGCTTCGGCTTGTGAACTTTCTTTTTTGTTGGACTGGCCACAGGCAGCTGTTAATAAGATAAGAACAAAGGAAAAGCTTATCCATTTTTGTAAAGTGTTTG
Source organism: Spongiimicrobium salis (assembly GCF_043678055.1). Lineage (NCBI taxonomy): Bacteria > Pseudomonadati > Bacteroidota > Flavobacteriia > Flavobacteriales > Flavobacteriaceae > Spongiimicrobium > Spongiimicrobium salis. The sequence continues at coordinate 515,761 of NZ_JBHEQA010000002.1, read as the reverse complement.
TTTTCGATGTTTTCATGATTTTAGATGTTTAGAGTTCAATATTAATTTTGTTGTCACAAAGATCTTTTATCCCATGATGCACTACCAATAAGCTATGCTGCCAATGCTATAAAATTTGATGAAGTATTGAAAATTATGACGCAAGGCTATCAATTATGACGCAAAACATTACTTTTAATGCCCTATGAATGCGAACTTTTATAGTATGAATGTGTTTACATTTTTCTAATTTAGAGCCAATAAAAAACCGCATTAAAAACCTCACCACAACGTGAACTTTATCGAACAGGCGAAAGCGCTCATTCTGGAGAATTTAAGCAACGAGCATTTTGGGGTATCCGAACTTGCAGATGCCATGCATATGAGTCGTTCCAACCTGCTCAGAAAAATCAAAAAAGATAAGAACCTTTCCGCAAGTCAATTCATTCGTCAAGTCCGTCTTGAAGAGGCCATGGAATTGCTTCGTGAAAGCTCGACTACTATTTCCGAAGTATCGCATCAAGTAGGTTTTGGCAACACTTCTTACTTCACCAAATGCTTCCGTGAGCATTATGGGTATCCTCCCGGGGAAGTGGGGAACAACGCTGTGGTAGCGGAAAAGAAGAATGGGAAAAACACAGAGGAAGTGTTCCCTATTAGTGCCTCTTGGACAAAACGATTCGGATGGTCGGTACTAGGAGCTGTTGTACTAGGTATTATTATTCTTTCTTTTTTCTTTTTCAATACAAAATCCAGTGTTTCCCCAATAGAAACAGAAAAATCCATTGCTGTGTTGCCATTTAAGAACCAGAGTAGTGATTCCTCCAATCTTTATTTTGTCAATGGCCTTATGGAATCTACCTTAAATAAGCTGCAGCGTATAGAAGAACTGCACGTTATCAGTAGGACTTCTGTGGAAAAATACCGAAATACAGAAAAAAGGGCTCCCGAAATAGCCGAAGAACTTCAGGTGAGCTACTTGATTGAAGGCAGTGGACAACGTGTTGGAAATCAGATATTACTGAATATACAGTTGATAGAAGCCGCGACTGATAAATCGGTTTGGGTAAAACAGTATAGTCAGGAGGTAGGAGATATATTTGCTTTACAGAATGAAATAGCCCAGCAAATTGCCAAAGCCATAGCGGTAAAGGTAACCCCGGCCGAATTGGAACAAATTGAAAAAAAACCTACGGAGAACCTTGTTGCCTATGATTATTTCCTTCGGGCCCTTGATCCTTTTTATACCAGAACTAAAGAGGGCTTAAATATCGCTATACCCTTATTTGAGAAAGCCATAGCCGAAGATCCACAATTTGCGGAGGCCCATGCCAATTTGTCCATGTCCTATTATTTTTTGGACCTCTCACAAAAGGAGAAGAAATACACAGGGCTTATCAACAATTATGCGGATAAGGCGCTCTTATACGACTCCAAATCTGACTTAAGCCTAATTGCCAAAGCATTGTACTATATGCATACCGAAGAATATCGATTGGCATTGCCCCATTTGGAAAAAGCTTTGGAATACAACCCAAATTCCAATGCTGTGGTCCAGGTATTATCTCTTGTTTACGCAAATTATATCCCAGATACCAGCAAATATCTTAAATATGCCTTAATGGGAATACAATTTGACATTGCAGCCAAGGATTCTACAACCAAGAGCTATATCTATTTGAATTTGAGCAATGCACTCATCCAAAACGGCTTTACCGAAGAAGCCTTCAACTATATCAATAAATCTCTAGATCAGGATTCCACAAACTTTTACGCTCCTTATGTAAATGCATTTATCCAGTTCGCCAAAAGTGGGGATTTAGAACGCACCAAAACCCTATTGCAGCTTGAATTTGAAAAAGACAGCACGCGTATGGATATTCTACAAGAGGTTGCTAAATTGTCTTATTTCCAAAAAGATTATACCAGCGCCTTTGCCTATTACCAAAAATTTGCCGAAGTACGTGAAAAATATGGATTGAACATATATCCCCAAGAGGATATCAGAATCGCTGCGCTTTATAAAAAAATGGGATACCCAGAGCAAGCTGCTGACTTCTTTAAAGCCTATTCTGCTTATTGTGACAAAGATCAATCTGTCTATAAAAGTGCCAGTACCGCAATGAAATATGTGTACGAAGGAAAGTATGATGAAGCCATTGCGGAATTAAAGGTTTTTGCTGCACAAAATCATTTTCAATATTGGTTGGTACTATTTTATGAAATGGACCCCTTACTTGAGCCCTTGCAACGTCATCCGGAATATAAGACTACGATGCAAAAGATCAAGGATCGTTTTTGGGAAAATCACAAACAACTAAAGGAATCCTTAGAAGAACAGAAGCTGCTGTAAAACATTGGAGATCCATAAATTGTCAATCAATATCTGATTGTATAGGTTCGTTCATAAATCAACTTTTCAAACGCAGATTGCCAAATACCATGGACTATTGATTTATATTTAACTTACGCAACAAGTTTTCTTTGTATTTATTTCCTATGGGCAGTTGTAGGTCATTTTCGATCTTAATCGTGTTCCCATAAATTGAAATTGCATTTTCATGTGGGATAATGTAAGATCTATGAATTCTGGTGAACAAGTGTTGCGGTAAAATGCTTTCCAATAATTTTAGATGCATACTTACCAATAGTTTGCCCGTTCTTGTATAAATATAGCTATACTCTTGTTCGGCTTTAATATAAAGGATATCGGAAAATAAGATCTTTACCAATTTGCCATCGTGCTTAACAAAAAAATAGGGATGGACTTGTGAATTTTCTACCACATCCCTTGTATTGTCATCCTTCATTTTTTCATGCACCTTTTCAATGGCTCTAAAAAATCTAGGAAACGAAATGGGTTTTAATAAGTAATCGATCACATTTAAATCAAAGCCTTGTAAAGCATATTCACTATAGGCAGTGGTAAAGATTACTAAAGGAGGTCTCTGCAGGGATTGAAGAAACTCTATTCCAGAAATAACAGGCATTTCAATATCCAAGAACAGCACATCTACTTCATATTTCAAAAGGGCCTCATAGGCATCTTCTGCATTCACACAAGTGCCGATCACTTCCCAATTGGGAACTTTCTCTAGGTGTGTCTCAATGATTTCTCTGGCTAGTGGTTCATCATCAACAACTAATGCTTTTATGATTTTCATTTCAAATCAATTTTTAAAGATGCCGTATAGATAGCTTCGTCGATTTTCACATCGTACGCATAACGATCGGAAAAATACAAATCCAATCGTTTTTTTAAATTACTCAACCCAAGTCCACCAATCCCATTTTTAGTCGTATGGGCGAGAAAAGTGTTTTCAATCTTAAAATGCAACAAATCGTCCTTTATAGTCAATATAATAGCAATAGTTGTATTTCTTTTATCCACATTATATTTAAAAGCATTCTCTAGCAATGGCAGCAATAAAAGGGGAGGTAGGTTTTTTATTTTATCATCCGTTGTCACCTCAAAAACTACCTTGGTGAAGTTTAGACGTAATTGCTCCAGGGCTACATAATTTTCAATCAGCTTAATTTCTTCTGCTATGGAAATTGTTTTTTTACCTGCATTTTCCAGAGAATACCGCATAAAATCTGATAAGCGATTTACGGTTTCTGCAGATTGATCTATACGTTCATGTAGTATTAAGCCATACAAATTGTTCAAGGTGTTGAACAAAAAGTGAGGATTGACCTGTGCTTTTAAAAAGTTGAGTTCCAATTGTACCTTCTCTTTCTCAGAGCGGTAATAATCTATGGCATATTTAATACTTATGGGTAATAGGAGTCCAGAGAATAGGCTTATAAAAAAACCAATGTTGGAGCCTCTAAATAAGATATTATCTATAAAACTTTTATCAATGACACTTAAGTAGGCTGCATTTTTATTTGCTACCTCTACTCGACAAATTTCACAATATTGAAACACCAGTTTTTCTCCCAACACATCAATGGTGGTGTACAGAAAAAGAAGGGTTCCCATAGCCAAAAAAAAGAGAGCCCATTTTCCTTTCATGACCATTGGGATTACTACGTACATCAGAGGGTAGAAAAATACTGCCCATCCAATAGTTTGGCGCAAGGGGGTTAAATATCCCAATGGGGTATCTTTATAGGGGTCAAAGGATGTTTTCACCAAAACATAGGTACTCAAAAACAAAACGATCCAAAAAAATAGATGGGATACGATTCTAAATCCCCTTTTTGAACGTCTTGCCAGTATAATATGTTCTGCAACCATCATAAACTAGGAATATACTATTATGAATCATTTATCGCATCATTGTTTGGACAACTTCTTTAGATAAAACCAACCGAACACTATCTTTTAAGGAATGGTGTAGGGCTGAAAAATTGACTTCTTCAAAAGCGCCCACGGAATTATTGGACATTTCAATATATAAAGAATCGATCGTATTATTTCTAGAAAATTCAAACTGACTATTATCTTTTGCAGCAATAGCCAATGTTTCCATAGTACAATTAAAAACTTTGGTCAGGGAATTTCCTTCTAAAATTAGTTTAAGGTCTCGTTGGGAAAACCCTGTGATTCTCGTATTGGTATTATTTGCAATCACCGTGTTTATCGTATTGCTTTCTACAATGATACCAGATGGAGTATCTGTCATAAAAGCTTGTTTTTGTGAAATATTGGCTCCCGTAAATACCACAAATAAGGTGTCTTTTCTTAAATCACTTTTAAAATGCTTCTGTCTGGAACGAAGGACTTTGATCGTATGCTCCGGTTTTTCTATAATATCAATAGGATAGCCATTGCTACCGGAGATATGCAATACCTTGTAGGTCTCTTTATTTACGGAAGTATAGTTCTTAAACGTATCGGTCAAATCAATTTTAAGATATTCCTTTTTAAGTATACTATTCGTGGTAAACATTCCTAAGGCCAATATCAAAAGAAGCCCTAGTACCATCAAATTACTTCTTTTTATCATTTTAAACTTCTTTTTCTTTTAGTTTCAGCCATACGATACTCCATATTGAAATGGGTAAAATTGCACGAACAAAAATGGAACTCATAAGATCTGCTTGTTCAGGTAGGAAGACTTTTATATTTTCTCCAAGGTTGGTAAACTGAAAATTGTCAAATGCCAAGCTGGAAACAATGGTTACTTCAGGGATTAAGAACTCCAGAAGCAGCGTATTTATGTAGTTAAAAACAATAAGGCATAGTATCCCTGCTAAAAGGGTTTTGATTAAACTATGTTTATTAAAAACTACACTCCCCAACAAAATGATACCGTTATAGATAAAGTACCAGAAAAAAAACTGATAAAATCCTTCTTTAAATGGATTTAATAGAAGGTTCCATTGGAGTTTCCCTGTAACAGAGAGATATACCATATCTACAACGTAAAATACAACGAAATAGACTCCTAGAAACAGAAATACGGAGAGTATTATGCTTGTCATTAATTTTTCGATATGTTTTACAGGAAGACTCAATAGCCAAATACAGCTTGAAAGATTGGAAAATTCTTGAAACATTGCATTGCTGACCAATCCACCACTAAGAAATAAACCAATAACAAAGACGCCATTTTGCACTGCTCCAGAGAAACTGTCTTGCCACTGATGGACAAGGAGGAACATAAATGCTAAAAAAGCCATAAGCACCAACAGCCCTATACCATAAATTTTAGCATTTTCATTAAACTGTCGGTTCATTAATAAAGATATTGCGCTTAGTTTCATGGTGCTTACGATTGTAAAAGGAGGTTAATACGATCTTCATTAAACAATACTGCATTAAAAAGCAATTCAATATCTACATAACCTAATGCCGCTGTAGTATTCTTCCCAATAGTGGCATAACCATGACTCAATTGCTCTTTATAGATATAATTCCCGTGGGGTTCTGATCTAGACACCTCAAATAACAATCGTTGCGCAATATGGTTCTTATCTTCATCCAAAAGAATTCTACCCTGATTCATTATAATAAGATGGTCGATGAGTTCGTCCAAATCCCGTACTTGATGCGAAGTAATGATTACAATACGATTTTTAGCAAAGGCATCTTTCACCATTTTCCTAAAAGTGATTTTAGAAGGAATATCCAATCCGTTTGTGGGTTCGTCCATAATTAAAACTTTGGTATTGGTAGCGAGAGCGAAGCCAATGGCTATTTTCTTTTTTTGACCCAAGGACAAATCACTTGTTTTCCGATCTTTTCCAATTTTAAATTCTTTCAAATACCCCATAAATTGAGCAGTATTGAAATTTGGATAGAACCCCTTATAGGTGTTTAAGAGGATTTGAATCTTTAGGTTGGGCAAATAGTATTCTTCCGGAACAAAGAATATCTCCTTTAAAAAGTTTACTTCCCTATTTTGAGGAACATAGCCGAAAACCTTACAATTTCCAGCATTAGGAAACAGCATACCCGTGATATGCTTTATAAGCGTAGATTTTCCTGCGCCATTTTTCCCCAACAATCCATAAATTTTTCCCGGAAAAAAATGCAATCGAAGGGCATCGAACAGAGGTTTCTTTTTGGAATAATAATATCCTAAATCTTGAATGGCTATCATTGTAAGTTACTGGATTAATAGTGCTTAAACCGTTTTTTGGAATAGTTTACATCCGCAACAATAGTAATAGACCTAAGAGAAAAGGGAAAATAAAATTAACGAGAAGGGTATTTCCAACAACAAAGGGACTTTGGTAGACAACAAGGAATTGTTGCCTGGGAAACATTTGTGGGTTTATGGTATTAAGAAGCATAGAACTGCTTCAATACCTCCTGTCAGTAGTGCATATATACATCTAAGGGCAACTGTAGAAGGATTTAAAAAAGGCCATCCAGTGATACAAAGACAGCCTTTTGTTGTTATTCCTCTTCTGAAAAATCGTTTTTTAAGGCGATATCCTCGGTAACCTCTGTATCCTTTGATACGGAATCTTTTAAAGCCGTGAAGTTTTCCAAGCGTTCCAATTCCCCTTCTTCGCCAGAAAAATATGGGAACACATCCATAATAGGAGACTCTGCAATAGCAGGTACGGTATAATCGCCCATGGTGCCTTTCATGACATCGATCGTATTGTCGTAAGCTTCTTTTACATCATTGGCTTGCACCAAAAGATATTGGTTTGTTTTTCGCTCTTTCCCACTTTCTTCGTCAAAGGCGATCAGGGATACTTTGGACTTAAACCATCGGTCAGAATTCTCAAAAGGGTGTATTTCTGCATAATTGGCTACTTTGATATTAGTAATCTTAATTTCATCGCTATCGCTCAAATAGACCGACATTTCTTCCGTTATCCTACTTTCGGCCTCCGTGTAAGAGACGGCATCTACCAAAAAAGGTTCTGTTTTTAATTTCTGCATGCCCGAGGCTTCATCGAGCTTTCTATATTTTACTTTACATTCGTACCAGGTTGCACTCATATCTTTTTGTTTTAGGGCTGCCAAATATAGGACTTCACTTTCGTTGAAAAAGCTAAAAAGAGGAATAGATATTCACAATTTCAAAAGGAACTTTATAGTACTTTTAGCCTGAGCGGATTAGCTTTTAAAAAAATGGGAAAGATATAGGTGTATCGAGTATTATTCCTTTAAAGCATTCAAGGTTCTATTCAGGCTACGAACCGTAATGCCCAAATAATTTGCAATATCTTTTTTAGAGAATATCTTATGATAATCTGGATAGCGTTCCATAAGTTTCACCATATTTTCTTCTATGGAATAGGATTGTTGAAAAGCATGCCTAGGGGCCTTAAATCCAATTTTGGAGGCTAGGGCGGTCATGACAAATTTATTGAAAACGGGGTCATTTTCCAATAATTCCCTATAATGCTGATGCGATAGTTTATATACAGTAACAGGAGAAATGGCCTCTATGGAGCAGAAACTCAAATTTCCACTAAAAACTTCCAATTCCCCAAACTCCATACCTTCCCCCAAAAATTCTTGGATAAAGTCTTTGCCGTTCTCATCCGATAAATAACATTTGGCAATTCCTTTTTTAAGAAAATACAAGAAATGATAGCGTTTATCTTGCGCCAAGATCACTTCTTTAGCCTTATAATGCTCTTCCACAAAAAAAGAGGGGTGTTTTTGATTTAAAACTTCAATATACGCCAAGAAATTAGTGTCCTTTCTAATCATTTTTTCGAGCTTGGGACAATTGTCCTTTCATACTTTTTTAAATAATAAGTTTTTTGCACTGTACTCATCTAAAAAATTACTTGAGTTCATGGTAAAATTAGAGAATAAAAGAATAGAATCTGCTTTTTCCTTTGGAATTGCGCTAAACATCATACAAGTCCAATGAAAACATCAAAACAACGAATTTATACCCCACAATTTATCTTAATTTGTTTCAGTTCTTTGTTTTTTTCGGCTAGTTATAATATGCTAATTCCTGAATTACCAAGTTATTTGGCCAATTTGGGAGGAGCCGAATATAAAGGGTTCATTATAGGATTATTTACATTAACAGCAGGTTTGTCACGACCTTTTAGTGGAAAATTAACCGATACCATCGGTCGTAAACCGGTATTGATTATCGGAGCCTTGGTCTGTGTTGTAACCGGCCTATTTTATCCCATACTTACTGCCGTTTCTGGTTTTTTATTTTTACGACTGCTACATGGCTTTTCCACGGGCTTTAGTCCCACGGCCATCGCTGCTTATGTTTCTGATATTATTCCTAAAAATCGTTTGGGCGAGGCGATGGGGATTCAAGGCTTGTGTTTTAGCCTGGGATTAGCGCTTGGTCCCGCCCTGGGAAGTTATATTAAACTATACTCCAATTACGATGTACTATTCTACAGTTCTTCCTGTATGGCATTATTGGCTGTTATCCTAGTGCTAAGAGTTAAAGAAACCCTTATCCATACGCAACGATTTCAATGGCAGGCGCTTAAAATTACAAAGTCCGACATCATAGCCATGGAAGCACTTCCTGCGGCAGGAATCACTTTTGTGACGTATTTGGGGTTTGGAGTGATACTCACTTTAATTCCAGATTGGAGCGACCATTTGGGCATTCTCAATAAAGGGACTTTCTTCATTGCATTTACGATAGCCTCCCTTTTTGTACGCCTGATTGCAGGAAAAATTTCCGATCGCTATGGCCGTAAAATTGTAATTAGTATTGGGTTGGCCGTTCTCGTTTTGGCCTTGTCATTATTGGGAAAACTAGATAGCCGCAGTGGTCTTTTGATCGGGGCAACACTTTACGGATTGGCTATGGGCATCATCTCTCCGACGGTAAATGCCTGGACCATTGATTTAAGCAAAGCCGCAAGCAAGGGAAAATCTATAGCCACCATGTATATTGCCCTAGAAGCAGGTATAGGATTGGGTGCTTTGCTTTCAGGATGGTATTATCAGGATATCTTGGAAAAAATACCTATTGTATTTTACGTTTGTGCATTTTTTGCCAGTTTAGGACTTGTTTATATGTTGCGCTACAAAAAGAGCCATTAATGCAATGGTTGTATAAAGTAACCTTCATTTTGAACAATGTATATAGGTATTAGATTAGTGGAATGGGATTTCAATAAAGTGGAAAACATATCGCTAGTGCAATTAAAATACTATTGGATAGATTGCTTCTTTCTCATAAAAACACTAATACCAGCTAAAATCATTATTACAATGGCAAGTTTAAGGGTATATCCCCTAGGGTGATCAAATCCACCAAAGTAATCCACCAATGGAATGCGATTGATATTTGCATAGGTAATCATAAAGAAAAGAACTTCAAATAGCTTTTTTCCTTTGAATAGTATCCCCAATACTACTGAAAGCAATACTACCAAAACTGCTCCTAAACTTATGGCCAGCATTCCATTAAAATCAGTAGATATCATCAATCGAACCCATAAGGGGGAAGCCAATACCCATAATAATAGGACAGCAGCAGCTATTTGCGAAAACAGAATCCTTATGATCGGTTTATAGGCACTTAAGGTAAAATAATGTAGGCCATGGGTCCGTTCTTTGGTACTGATATCGGAAATGCGTCCCACTTGTAAAAACCACAGTAGGGGAAGTACTATTTGGTGTGCAGCTTCTAAAGGAAGTGTAATCAATAAAAACATGCCAAGTGCATTTAAGAGCCATAATCCTTTTTTTCCTTTTCGATATAGCAATACCAATTCTGTTTTTAAAACCGGATATATGCCATAGTGTATTTGGGGAATTGGCAATTGGGAAAGCGTTAGTTCGTTCTTCAATATCGATTTCTTCGTTTTTGAATTAACTTTAGGTCTGTACGTTCTTTCTTTGAGGTTAAATCGATGAAATAAACCCGAAATCATAAAAATCAACACTATTCCCAAAGCTATCCATGCAAAACGACTGAATAGAAACGTCAAAGGAAAATCCATGCCATTAAATTCAAATCGTTTTGTCTCTTGGGTATTTCCTATGACATAACCTATAGATAAATCGGTATTCTCCGGAGTATTTGAAACCTTCCTGACGGTCTGTTCCAATTGATGCATGACAATTTTACTTCCAAATACATCCATAGAAAACTGGGCTTCTCTCTTCGGGCTAAAAATCATTAAAACAGCAAAAAGAAAGAAGAAACCTATATGTTGTATTATGGTATATTTCCCAAAGAAAGCTTCAAAAACAATGGCCAATATAGCAATACAAAAAAGTGCCGGCAGTACAATAACTACATAAGGCTGTACAAATTGATGCCATTCAAAGGGGTAACCATCGTTGTATAGGACAAAAAGGACAATACTCATTATAAAGACCACGATCGCAATGGTCAATAGCACCAAAAAATTACTTAATGCTTTAGACAACAAGTAGTGGAAATTGGAAATAGGTGTGGAAGCCACGATTTGTCCAACTTTGGTGTCAATATCGGTTTTAACACTACTACTTACAAGATAAAACCCTATTAAGGAAAGGAAAATACTGGTCATGATTGCCGTAACATATCCAAACCAAGCGGAATTGTAGTAGCCTACATGATTCGCAATCCGTATGGTAGAGTAATTGGCGTTAGGTTCGGGCACAAAGGTATAGGCAATAGCCAAACTAGCACAGAGTGTAATTAGAAAAGCATAGCTTCTCGTTCGTTGTAAATAATCTGATCGCACAAGGGTCATTAGTGATTTCATAGGTTGGTTTTTAAAATATCTTTAGTTCGTTCAAGACAGGTTTTCCAGGCCTAACTCTTGCTGGTGAAATACAGATATGCATCCTCTAAATTGGCTTCTTTTATTATGGAGTTTGATACCGGATTTTCTGTTATATAGCGAACATATAATGCTCCTTCTTTTCTTGTGGTACTTACTACAATATGCTGATTTTTAAAAGTTTTTAATGCTTCTTTCTTGATTCTGGTTTCAAATACTTTCCCGCGTACTCTTTCAATATTGGTTTCTTGGGTACCATGAGAAATAAGCGCTCCATTTTTCATTATGGCCACCTTATCCGCAATGGTATCAATATCAGAGACAATATGGGAAGATAGAATTACGATGCAGTCGTTTGCCAAATCAGAAATGAGGTTTCTAAAACGGACACGCTCTTCTGGGTCCAAGCCCACTGTAGGCTCATCAAAAAGTACAATTTTAGGATTGTTCAATAGGGTCTGGGCAATGCCCACTCGTTGTTTCATGCCGCCTGAATAACTCCCTATTGGCTTTTTGGCAACCTCCATTAAATTTAGACCTTCGAGCAAGTGTGCAATTCTAGCTTTCAAATTTGTCCCACCGACTCCTTTCAATGCTGCCATGTAATGTAAAAATTCATAAGCGTTTAAATTAGGATATACCCCAAAATCCTGAGGTAAAAACCCTAACTGTTTCCGCATATAATTGGCATCTTTTACAATATTGTTTTTGTTTAAACTAATAATTCCTGAAGTCGGTTTATTTATGGTCGCAATCATCTTCAATAAAGTGGATTTACCGGCACCATTGGGGCCCAATAATCCAAGGATTCCTTTTTCTATGGTGATAGAGAAATCCTTTAAACCATAACTGTTTCGAGGATATCTTTTAGATACATTTTGAACTTCTAGAATCATCATTCTTAGTTTTCGTTTTGTACGGCCACTCTTTCAATTACGGTTTCATAGCCATTTTGTGTAAATTTTAGCGCGTTCTTATTATTTGCAATACGCTCTAAATCCACACCCCGTGTAGGTTCTCGTAAAGTGCTTTCATTTTTCTGTATTAGGATGTCTTTGGAGAAGGGGCTAATAATGTACATTTTATTATCTTCTGCCACGATTTCCAGTTCAAAGTCAGCTTCTGCCAGAAAGTAGGTACCTATAAAGTTTTTAAAGGTCTCCATATCGATGTTGGCATTCACTTTTTGCTTTACTGTGATCACTTCCCGTTTTTCCGAAGAGGTTTCGAGTTGTTTTGTTTGCGCATAACCGATAGTTTGAATGCATAAAAGAAGGATAGTAATCCATTGAGTTACATTTTTCATCATTATTTATTTTTAAGATTAATGCCCCAAATATGAAATGAAAACGAACCTTAGAAAAAAAAGAATGATAAGCGTTCCTGAAAAGGTGATGAGCTTTGGATTTCACGAAAATCACCAAAAACCTTCCCTTCAGACCAAAATGGGGGTTCTTTATCATTAAAAAGTGGGGATTTGAAGAAGAAAAGATATTTTTGAAGGAACTTCTTTGTATAAATATGTCAAAACTAGATAACTGGGTAGATAATAAAGTAATACAAAACCTATTCATATGGTGCTGCCTTTTCTTTATACTGCTTGGGGTCATCCAAGCAGAGAATAAGGTCATTCCCTCTGCATTTATTATTGTATTACTGGCACCGGCCATCTACATCAACAATATCTTGATTCTTCCATTTTTTAACAGAAACAAATGGCGATTTCTAGTTTTATTTGCCATCAATGCTTCCATTTTTACCGTGGTTGCTGTCTTTTTGTTACTCTGGGCAATAGATCAAGAATACCGATGGACCATGTTCCTCAACCTCTTTGGCATATTAATTTTGGCCTTGACCTTTGGAAGTGCACTCAAAATTTCAAGAGACAGTTTTGTGCGCCGCCAAGAGGAAAAGAATGCGGAATTAAAGCTGTTGAAAGCACAATTAAATCCACATTTTTTATTCAATACCCTGAACAACCTTTATGGATTATCTGTCATTAAATCTGATAAGTTGCCTGGTTTGATGTTAAAGTTATCTGACTTATTACGTTATAGTTTATATGATACCAAGGAGACCTATGTGTCCTTAGAACGTGAAATCCAATATTTGGAAAATTATATCGCCTTGGAAAAAATAAGATTGGAAGACCAGGCAGAGATCCATGTAAATATAACCGGAGCTATTGCCGGAAACACTATTGCTCCAATGCTCCTGATCGTATTTGTTGAAAATGCATTTAAGCATTTGGCCATGGGCCATAATCAGGAAAGCAGGGTAGAAGTAATCCTGGACATTACTGGAAGTTCCTTGTCGTTTTCCTGTACAAATGCTGTGGATACGAAATTAAACGAAACCGATATGGAAGCTGGTAAAAGTGGTATAGGACTTCAAAATGCCAAGAAACGATTGGTATTGCTGTATCCTGAAAAGCATCAATTGACTATTGTTAAAAAGAATGATACCTATACCGTTCAACTAATTCTTGATTTGTAAGATGGAACTATTGAAATGTATTATTGCCGACGATGAGCCTATAGCCCGTCAAATATTGGAAAACTATATTAAGGATACACCTTATTTAGAACTGGTTGCAACCTGTAAAAATGCCTTTGAGGTAATGGAGGTTTTGCAAGAACAAAGTGTTGACATTTTATTTTTGGACATCAATATGCCCAAACTCTCTGGTTTAAGTTTATTAAAAACAATGCAGCAAAAACCTAATGTAATCATCACAACAGCGTATTCAGAATATGCTGTAGAAGGTTTTGAACTGGCCGTGGTGGACTACCTTCTTAAACCTTTTTCCTTAGAACGTTTTTTGCAGGCGGTAATGAAAGTAAATGTAAAAACCGAAGCAATACCGCCAGTGAATCAACATCAAGTAGCCGAGGCCGATTCCATATTTGTGAAGAGCGATAAGAAAATTATTAAAATAAAATTTGAGCGTATTAGTCACATCGAAGCTTATGGAAATTATATCAAAATCTATACGGATAGCATGATATTAACGCCACAGACTCTATCCGATTTTTTAGAAAAATTACCCCAGCAGTTTATACGAATACACAAATCCACTGTTATTAATTTCAATCATTTAAAGCTTATTGATGGTAATCAGCTTGTACTCCAAAACGATATGAAACTGCCCATTGGAAAATCGTATCGGAAATCGGTCTTAGATCGCATCTAGTTAATTCAAGAAACAGATATGGCCTTTAGGCCTATTAAAAATTCTTGTTATTTTGAATATAAGGTGGGCATTTTATGCAACCTAATGCATTGTTTTAACAGTTTTTATCTTGTATTTTTTATCGAATTTTCTTGTTTTACTCTATTCTAAGGCCTAAAATGTGGTAAATTTGCCTTCAAATAAACACCTAAAAATCATGAAAACATTTAGTATTCTAGCATGTGCTATCGCATTTTTTACTTTTAGCGCCTGCAAACAGAACCCTGCTGAGTTACCCGAACATAAGGAAATGGTCCTTAAGCATCAAGAAATGAAAGACTCCCATGCTACCATGGCTACAGAACATGGTCAAATGAAGGATGATCATCAGGAAATGGTAGATGCCCATAGTGGTATTGAGAACGATTCCTTACATTTGGTCACTGAAAAAAGTCATACTGCCCTATTGGAGGAGCATGGTAAGCTCATCGAAGCACATAGTGCTTTGATAGCAAAGCACGCAGACTTGGAAACCAAACATGGTTCTGGAGAAATGTCCTTGGAAGAAATGACTTCGGAACATGCCTCCATGAAATCCGAGCATGATAATATGGAAAAAGAACATCAGCGTATCTTATCCGAGCACGAACGCATTACGGAAGAAGATAAGAAGTTAATGATGGAACATCAGGAAACATCGGCTTCTGAATAATCTTTTCTGAATACATTTTAAAATGCCCGGGATAGGATGTATTCCGGGCATTTTTTTGTCCACCATTCATGTGGTATGAAATTGTGACCGCAGGGCAAACCTAGCTGCACAACATCTCTTAGGGTTTCCTTCCAAAAAGCAAAAAATCTTGTGAGCCTCTATTGCTTAGGAAGAGATCTTTAATTTGATCTCCGTTTAAATCTATAAAGTCGATATCAAAACCCCGTCCTCCAATACTTTCCGGAAGAATTCCAGAGGTGACTTCAGTGTATTTTCCTTTTCCATCATTCACATAAACGCTAAAGGGGGTAATCCCTCCAAAGCGAGTCCCATTGGTATTTCCTGTCATAATATCGGCATCCCCGTCCTGATCAATATCCAAAAATGCCACCCCAAAACAACGATTGTTGTCTTTGGGCAAGTTACTGGAAGTAATATCGGAGAAAAAACCGTTTCCATCATTACGCAGCAATCTGTTCTGTCGCGAAGCGTTTGCAACAAAAGCTTGTACATTGCCGTACAATATATCTAAATCTCCATCGCCATCAATATCGGCTACGTCTACTTCCCTTGTCTCTTCGGGTTCATTGCGATAGGGTAATCTTGCGGAGGATTCATCTTTAAAAAAACCCTTCCCATCATTGATCAAAATACGGTTGGCATCCTCATTTCCAACCAACACATCCATATCGCCGTCATTATCGATATCTCCTAACGTAAGGTCTTGGGTCACGTCTATAAATTTGCCCAATCGCGCAATGCTCTCATCTTTAAAATTGCCTTTGCCATCATTGATCAGTACATTGTTCTGGCCATTATTCCCAATCATGATGTCCAGGGCCCCATCTTTATTAACATCAAAAACAAGGACGGAATTAGAGGTCCCGGTTACGGGAATACGGTTTCCAGCATCCTTAAATGTACCATCGCCATTATTGAGGTACAGTTCATTGGTTTTATCATCTTCGCTGACCACAATAATATCCAGATCTCCATCCAAATCAAAGTCAGCAATACCAATATCCTCACTGTCATGATTCACTTGAGGTATACGTGTACTCTCATTGCTAAACTTTCCTTTGCCGTCATTCACGAGCAGAATGTTGGGTCTGTGCTCATTGGCAATAATAATATCCATATCCCCATCCTTATCCAAATCGGCTATACCAGCATCCATGGAGAGCAACTGCAAATCTTCATAGGGTAAATTTATCGTAGTAACGTCTCTATACAAAGGCGTTGCTTTATTCTTTTGACCCTTATTTTCCTGACTATAGCTTACTTGTAAAACTCCAAGGATAAGCCCTATGGCGCATATTCTGTTCATTGAATTAGTATTATATTTCTTCTGCTAATTTAAGGCATTTTAATGCCAATACATAAATTTCCATATCTCTTGGATGACCATAAAAACAGGAATTCCTGCCACTGGTAGCCCGTTTTATGGTCAATATGCCCTATTTTAAAAGATTTTTATACTAGTTTGTTTTTTCTGGCTTTAAAGAAGTCGGTTTTTTTTAACATCTTTACCTTTTAGATGTGTTAAATACAACCTTAAATAAGACCGATTACTTCCTCATAGGTATTTATGCCCTAATTTTTGTATTGATCAATGGGTATGATCACTCTGTCAATTATGACACTACCAAATATATCTTTCCGGATGGACACAGTACCCAAAATATGGGGCCACCTCTGATTGGGTATGTAATGGCTATACCTCTAGAATTACTTTGTACTTTTTTAGTCGTCTTTCTATTTTTCTTATGGATTGTTCCAAAATATCTTATCAGAAGGCGAAATTATTTTCTTTTTTTTGCCTTTGCCCTCATCATCGCAACAAGTCTGGGGTTAGTGGCCTTTACCACTTGGCACTGGGCAGAAAACAAGCCTTGGCAAACTTTCCCAAAAGTATTTGAAGCCTTATTGCGAGGACTTGGTTTAATGGCAGAGAATGCAGGTCTGCCGCTTGGTATACTTCTGGCAAAAAAATACTTTGAAAGTCAATTGCATATTGTTCAAATTCAAAAGAAACAACAAGAAAGTGAATTAAAACTATTACAAGCTCAGTTGAACCCTCATTTCCTATTCAATAACTTAAATACTTTGGATGCTTTAATAGATCACTCACCCACAAAAGCAAAACAATACATCACAAACTTATCTTCCCTATATCGTTACCTCATAGAATCCAAGGACCAGGAAATCTTAAGTTTAAAGGAAGAGATAGCGATGATCCAGCACTATTTTTATTTGATTGAAACCCGTTTTGGCAATGCTTACACGTTTCAAATCATTGGAGAAGCTCAGGATGATGAAGCCTATGTTCCCACAGGAGCCTTACAAATTCTCGTAGAGAATGTCGTAAAACACAACAAACCTACCGCTAAAGTTCCCATCCAAACGATCATTGCAATACACCAGGAACATTTGGTCATAACAAATACAAAAATCGAAACGGCGAACGATATTACTTCGTTTGGGACTGGGTTGCAAAACTTAAAAGAACGTTATCAGTTGATCTTTGGAAAAAAAATCAGTATTGAAGAAAATAAAGAAACTTTTAAAGTAACCATTCCGATTCTTATATTAACGGAATATTATAGGTAAGCATATGAACATATTAATTTTGGAAGATGAAATACCCGCTTATGAAAAACTTTTAAATCTCTTAAGCCATCATTTTGAAGTTTCTTGTCATTTTGATTGGTCCCGAACCATAGAACAGGGTAGGAAGTTGTTGGGGAAGGGCAAAAAATATGACATCATATTTTCGGACATTCAATTATTGGATGGTACGGTCATTGATTTGTTCAAGTCCCTTACCGTGAATTGTCCCATTATTTTCTGTACCGCGTACAACGAATACCTGTTGGATGCCTTTAAAATTAACGGCATTGCCTATGTATTAAAACCATATACTGTGGAGGACATTAGTCTGGCATTACAGAAATATCGACAACTTTTTCATCAAGAGCGACCGTATCACATAGACCAGACCGTACTAAATGATGTTACTATGGCTTTAAAGCAACAGCATAGCTACAAATCTAGATTCGTCATTAAAACCCCCAAAGGGATGCACCTATTGCATACGGAGCACATCAGTTTTATTGAAGCATCGGGAACCTTTTGTAAACTGATTGATGATACTGGGGTCTCACATTTGTTTTCGCAGAGTATTACCCGCCTGAACGAAACCTTAAACCCAAAACAGTTTTTTAAGATCAATCGAAGTCATATTGTCAACATCAATCATATTTTACGGATGGAAAACTATTTTAAGAATAGGTTGGTTTTGCATATGAAAGGAGCTAAAGACAAATTGATTACAAGCTCAAATTCTACGGCTAAATTTAGGATTTGGCTAGATTCTTAGAACGCTATAGGTATTTACGTGCATTTTTATCCCATTTCATTCGTATTTTTCCTTAGTTCGTCCTTTTCAATTTTATGTCATCGATTTTGAGTTTCATTTTTGTAGTATATAACATGGCATTTATGCTCTAAAATCATCAATCAAAAATGAAAAAATCAATACTCATCTTGTTCATCCTTTGGAATGTTCAATTAGAAGCTCAAAAGACCTTAGAACGGGAAATTCCAATAGGTAGGGCGGATCATATTATGTTAACATTGCCCTATGCTCGAACGATTAAGGTACATAGTTGGCAGAAAAATGAAATCCTTCTAAAAGCATCGGTAAGAATAGACAATGGCAAACTTGATGACCATTTTAATTTAGATATAAAGGAGCGCTCCAATGGTATACGGATAAAGTCTTCTTATGGTAGATTATTTAAAAAACAAAAAAAATCTAAAGGTATTTTCTCCAACAAGGATAGGGGAACTACCATTAAAATGGATGGTGATACAGAACATGATGAAATCACGATTAATGGAATTCCCATTCATGCAGAATATGTACTTTATGCCCCTGAAAACATTGCATTAACCGTAAAAAGTACTGCTGGCAACCTAACCATCACTTCCTTCGATGGCAATCTTATTGCAGATATCATAAGCGGAAATATTACCATTAACCAATATAATGGTGACATGACTTTAAAGACCATAAGTGGCCATATTGCAATGAAAATTGGGAAAGCTCTAAGTTTAAAGGCCGAAACAACTATTGGAAAAATTAAAAAAGAAGGGCAGATACCCAAAATCATTATAGGCGAAAAACTAATAGGTAGCTTTGCCCAAGGGAACTTTGACCAAGGTCTTCATGATGTCGAATTAAGCACTGTAAGTGGTAACATTCGCCTAATTAAATAAGCCGTCCTCTTTTCGAGTACTATAGTTATCTTAAGCAGGTTTCTTCTTCATTCCAAAAAGCAGTCGGGGTATTTTAAAGGGGTAAATCAAGAATCTGTAGATCATTACAATAAGGGGAAAGGAAGTAAAGAGCAATACCATAATCTTTGCTGGAATGCTCCAATTGAATTGAATGATATAGTATCCCAGCACAACAATCACGGTTTGATGTAAAATATAAAAGGGGTAAATCGCTTCATTGCAGACTTTCAATAGCCTACTGCTTTTGTTCCACCAAAGTTGTCCATATCCCAATAAGGTGATTACCAAAGTCCAACCTACCAAGCCGCATACCGCATACCATATGCCCCATTGAACTTCCAAAGAGAGGTAGGGAGCTATATAGGCGTTGGGCAGAAAGTAGTACCCATAAAATGCAACAGCACTGATCACAAAGGCAATACCATGGTATTTTCTATAGGTTTTAAGGTATTTCCAACTGTTCTTTGAGGCCGTAAACAACATTCCGGCCATAAAAAAATAGCCATAGTAAAAGGTAGAGGAGAGGTTACCAATGGCCTTGGAGTTATCCGGATAGTATTGCTTTAGTACAATCGTAATAAGGATTAAAGGAATCGCTCCAATGAGGAGGCCATATTTTTTGGAAACGACTTGATTCAATTGTCGGAGCAATCGATCTGCTTTCGATGATTTCAGAAAAACAATGAAAGGAATCAGGAGTACTGACAGTATAAATAAGTTTTCAATAAACCATAGATGATTCACCTCAAAAAAAGATACGGTTTCATATACAGCGCCGTAAGATTCAAAATGATCTATACGCTCGTAATAGGTTTGGGGAGGTACAATAAAAAGCACGCCAAAGATGAGTGGAATAATCAGACGTGCACTGCGTTCTTTCAAAAATTGTAACCAAGTTCGTTTGGCAAAGGCATACATGGTACCGGTACCCGAAATAAGAAACAACAAGGGCAACCTAAACTGTTCAAAAAATACCATAATATCATCCAAAACCTTGCTGGATGTTGCATTCATAATATGGAAGTCATCCCCGTTAAAGGGCATACCTATATGATGTAGGTATACTGCTATAATGGCAATAACACGTAACCAATCAATATCGTACCGTCTTTTTTTCGCTGCCAAAACCCTTGCTTTTTTGTTCGTGGACAAACATAAAAACAAATGCCCCCTTACGAACCATTTTGTGATGGATGACAAATGAAAGTGACGAAATACAAGGAAGACCTTATCTATCCTCTGGTGTAGGTAGCATTGAAGTCGTTGATTTTTGATCGGGATACCGGAACTAAAAGGGAGCAATTTTTTAGGGTTAGGAGATACCCTTGCGCATTCCCGGAAATAGTCACTATCGCATTTAGGTTGACCAAATAGGAGCGATGCGTTCTATATACATCCCCATAAGTCTGTAATTGTTCTTCCAGAACTTTAAGGGGTACGCGGACCAATGTTTTATGTAAGCGCTGAGAAGAAAAGGAAAAAATTTCTGTATAATTGCCCTCTACTTTTGCAAAAAGGAAATCCTCCATGCGCAATTCAACATCTTCTTCCAAGGTATTTCCTTGAATCGTAATAAGACCTTTACGTAGTTCCCTTCCAGGGGTTTTAAACTGTATTTTTTTCAGGGCCTTGTTATGGCGCTTTATCAATCGTTCCAGATTAAAGGGGAGTATGAGCATCAACAAAAGAAATCCTACCAGAAAGGTATTTCTAATTTCCTCCCAAAGATACCGAAGCGACCAATTATCGGGGTTGGTATAAATGAAATCACGCACTAAAAAACTCCAAAACCCTATTAGGAGAAGAATAATGGATAAATGCCGCAATTCTTTTCCCAAGGTCCAAATGGCATTTTCATCTTTCTTTACATTCACCATGCGCAAATAAACAAACGCAATGGGCAAGGGAGTGAAGGCGTGTATCACTAAAATCCACAGGCTATGGATTTTATGTTCTGCCACATTTACTTCAAAGGGTTCAAAAAAATACGAGAACAAAAAACTTAAAACAGCGATGAACAA
Organism: Spongiimicrobium salis; assembly: GCF_043678055.1. Classification (NCBI taxonomy): domain Bacteria; kingdom Pseudomonadati; phylum Bacteroidota; class Flavobacteriia; order Flavobacteriales; family Flavobacteriaceae; genus Spongiimicrobium; species Spongiimicrobium salis. Next base: position 494,442 of record NZ_JBHEQA010000002.1, on the reverse strand, counting down.
CAACAGGAAAAACAATTTTTTTCCGTTTTTATAATAATAAGGATAAGGTTCCCTTAAGTAGGTTGCTATTTGTTTCAACAATGCATTCATCTTGGTCACAAGAAAATAAAAAATGGCCAGAAAATGAATTCCGGCCATTTTAATAGTATTCCGATTACAATGCTTAGTTCACTTTAAGAAGTTCTATCTCAAAGACTAATGGCATAAAAGGTTTTATAGGTCCTCCAGGTCGTGGATTGGCCCCATAGGCCAACTCTTGAGGAATATAAAAGGTGTATACGCCTCCTTCTTTCATCAGTTGTAGTGCTTCTGTCCAACCACGAATTACTTGATTCAATCTAAAATTGGTAGAATCGTTACTGTCAAACTCCACCCCTTCAGGAGTGGTTCCCTTATAACGAACCGTTACATCTGCAGTGGGTCCCTGAGGCTGTTTCCCTGTACCTTCCTTCACTACCACATATTGCAGACCGCTAGCCGTTACTTTAACGCCTGGTTTGGATTTATTCGCTTCTAAAAATGCAATCCCGGATTCTTTAACCTCAGCATATTGTTTCTCTATCTCTGCATTCTTTTTCGCCAATTGTTCTGCCTGCAATTTTTGACTGTAGGTCTGTAAAATGGTTTGGCATTCGGCGTCTGAGAGTTTCACTTCCAAAGAATCGGCTACATCCAAATATCCTTTGATAAAAGCTTCAACATTTAAGTCCGGAACTTGATTTAATAATCCTCTGGCTTGACTAGAGCCGATGGCATAACTTACAGAATCAATATTTGCTTTTAATTCCACGTCAGCTCCCGGTGCTTCTTTATTACAGGCCACTAAGGTTATCAACCCCATAACCAACACAATTGTTTTTTTCATTTGTAGTATATTTTAATCTTATAAATGGGATACGAAAATATACTTTTTTAAGCTAAGAAAACGTATTTCGTAGTGTAATTCTTAAGGGTATGGAATGTTTTATGGTGAAAAGCCTGTTTATCTTGTATTTTTATCTTTATGAAAGCTGATACTTAAGGAAAAAATAGCTTTTCCTAGCATCTTTGGTCACCCCATATTGAAAACAAATACGGCCACCTCGGCAGTTGCACAATTATCTTCGTTGTTACTGTCACAAAGTTCATAACGCAAGCGGTATTCCCCTTCTGGTGTTCCAGGGGCAACATCTACGGTACCATCTGCATTTAAGGTGACAAAGGGATCAGGTTGCCCCAATAAAGATAGGTTTATAGTATCGGTACTAACGGGAGCGCCGTCAATCGTATCATTATCCAATACGTTGATGACCGCAGTGCCGCCTGTAGCGCCATTAACCCCGGCAATTGCCTCGCCAACGGCATTGATGACTGCTGGGGCAGGTATAAATACAAAAAGAATGACTTCAGCCGATGCGCAATTATCCTCATTGTTGCTATCGCAAATCTCATAATTGAATCGGTATTGCCCTTCGGGTGTTCCTGGCAGAACATCCACCGTTCCATCCGCATTCAAGACGATACCATCTATAGGCTGTCCCAATCTTGATACATTAACTGTATTTGGTGCAGCAGGAATACCATCTACGGTATCGTTGTCCAATACATTGACCACCCCAATGGCTCCGGATGTACCATTGATTCCATCCATACCGTCATTAACGGCGTTGAGGACCGCTGGGGTGGATGTGAATACAAAAAGAACAACTTCAGCCGATGCGCAATTATCTTCATTGCTACTATCGCAAATCTCGTAATTAAATCGGTATTCTCCTTCAGGTGTTCCCGGCAGAACATCCACCGTTCCATCGGCATTCAAGACGATACCATCTATGGGTTGCCCCAATCTTGATACATTGACCGTATTGGGCGTAGCGGGTATCCCATCAACCGTATCATTATCCAATACATTGATGACGGCATTGGCACCTGCAGTACCATCAATACCATCCATACCATCATCTACGGCATTGATTACCGCCGATTCGGAATTAAACACAAAAAGGGCTACCTCGGTATTCCCACATCGGTCCTCATTGGTGCTATCACATATTTCATATCCCAAACGATATTCCCCTTCGGGCGTACCCGGGGCCACATCTACGGTACCATCGGCATTGATCGTGATATAATCGTTAGGCTGTCCTAAGCGCGATAAGTTCACATTATTAGGGGTTGCCGGAATTCCATCAATAGTATCGTTATCCAATACATTAATGACTCCAGTACCGCCTGTAGTGCCATTAACACCTGCTATTGCCTCGCCAACGGCATTGACTCCGGAACCGTCCGGGATATACACAAAGAGCACAACTTCTGCCGAGGCACAACGATCTTCGTTGGTGCTATCACAAATTTCATAATTCAAGCGGTATTCTCCTTCTGGGGTATTCGCCGCGACATCAACCGTACCATCAACATTTATGGTGATATAATCATTGGGTTGCCCTAAGCGGGATACATTTACGTTATTTGGGGTAGCCACCAAGCCGTCAATGGTATCGTTGTCCAACACGTTTATAATGGCGGTTGCCCCGGTAGTACCATTGATTCCATCCATACCATCATTAACCGCGTTGATACCGCTCATGTCACTATCTGCAAAAATAAAAAGGACAACTTCTGCGGACTGGCAATTGTCTTCATTATTCCTATCGCATATTTCATAATCCAATCTATATTCCCCAGTGGCCGTTCCGGGGGCAATGTCTATGGTACCATCTGCATTCAATGTAATATTGCTATTGGGTTGTCCCAATACCGAAATTACTACCGTATTTGGTGTTGCAGGAGCATCATCCACAGTATCATTATCCAACACGTTGATCACTGCTGTTGCGCCTGAAGTCCCATTAATGCCATCCATTCCATCATCCACAGCATTGATAACAATAGGATCCAAGGTAGTAAATTCTTCAATTTCGCAGGAATTCATCGGTAACAGCACAATAGCCAATACGATATACTTCAAGATTTTTAAGGTGCGCATAGGGGTAGATTTGGTTTGGGTTGTTTGGGTACTATTCAGGTTTTTGTCTCCTATTAACGAAAATAAGCCTATAATCGTATACTTTCTAAATGGCATAGCTATTTAGAGGTACCATGCCCGACACTTAAAGTGTTTAAAGCAGGAATAAGCCTTGGGCCAATCCTGTTCTATTGAAGCCTTTCATATAAACTTAATGATCTCCTTATAGGAGGCGCCAATAGGGATTTCCATTCCTGTTACTAAAATCACGTCTTTTGAGGTCAAGGAAGCTATTTTATTCGTATTGATGATGTAAGAACGATGGCTCCTTAAAAAATGAGAGGGAAGGCGTTGAATAAAGGTGCTTATTTTGTCCTTTGTAATTACCGTATCAGTTTGCGTATGTATGCGCACATAATCCTTAATACTATCAATGAATAGGATATCGTTAAACAAAATTCTGATCATTCTTTTATTTGCGTTTACAAAAATATGATCCGTTGTCGTTTCCAATGACGAAGATGGAAGGGAAGGGGATTGCAATGCCTTATACTTGTTGATGGATTTATAGAACCGGATAAAAGATATGGGCTTTAACAAATAATCAATAATGTCTAATTCATAGCCTTCCAAAGCATATTCCCTATAGGCAGTTGTTATAATGACTTTGGGTTGAATCTTTGTATGTTTTATAAAATCGATTCCGGTGACAACTGGCATTTGGATATCCAAAAACAAAAGATCAATAGGCGTATTCTGAAGAAATTGTCCTGCTGCCAAAGGATTGTCAAAAGTAGCTGCCAATTGGAGTTCCGGTATTTGCTCAATGTGCTTTTCAATGACCTTTATGGCCAAGGGCTCATCATCTATAACCATGCACTGTATCCCCATACTATCTCAATTTTATAGTTAATAGCACCTGAAAATGTTCTTCTGTTTTGGTACTTTTCAATTCATAATTGTCTTTATAGTTCAACTCCAACTGTCGCTGTGCGTTGGAAAAGCCAATTCCAGAATTCGATGCAGTGCTAATTCCATGATGCAGATCAGCAGGTCTGGTATTGAATACCTTAAAATACAGTTTTTCCTCATCTGTAGTCAACTCAATTTTAACGACAGCATCCTTGGGCGTATTGCTCACTCCGTGTTTAAAGGCATTTTCAATAAATGATATCAAGATCAAAGGAGCAATCATGACTTTCGGATCATGCAGCTGATACGTGAAATCCAAAGTAAGCTTATCCCCATAGCGCAGGGATTCCAAATCCAAATAATCTTGTATCAGGGCGATTTCCTTCTTTACGGGAACTTCGGGATCTTTACATTGATACAGCATATAATCTAACATGCCCGACAGTTTAAGGACCACATCCGGAGCTTTTATAGATCGTTCCAAGGTCAAGGCATATAGATTGTTCAGGGTATTGAACAAAAAATGCGGATTGGTCTGTGCTTTTAAAAATTTGAGCTCCGTATTGGCTTTTTCCTTTTGTAAAACTTCCAGTTGATGCCGCTCTTCAAAGCGGTCCTTAAAGACTTTGACCATAAACATCAAAAATACGACGACATAGACCTGTGGAAAGTACACTACGGCCAAATTAAATGGCCTTGTCAATATTTCCAAAAAATCCTGCCCATGATAATTGTTCCCTAGGAAAAATTCGGAAAAATGGCCCGATATAAATTTTGCAAGTACCGAAAAGACATAAACCGATAGTAAAAAAGAGCCTCCAAAAATCAGGTATTTCTTTTTGGCCAAAAGTTTTGGAACCTGATAATAGACCAGAAGATAACTGGCCATGAGCTGGGAGGGTAAAAAGGATAGACAACTGGTGACCGTCTTTTCTATACTTCCGTCGTTCAATGCGGCCAATACGGGAAGGATGATAAATAATAAAAACCAAAAGGTAAGGTGTGAAACCATTCTATTTTGAATGACCCAGTCGATCAGGTTTTTTCTTTTGACCATAGGGTATAAATATATAAAATATGAATCCACATCAGCTTTAAAAAAGACGAATCTTCTTTATCCCAGGTCCAACGCAGCTTATTTGCGGAAGTAGTTTGTAATCTGCCGCTAAGGCCTTTATTTCGGTTTGAAGGCCGTGTTCGTCTATTTTACCCATTTAGAGCAGCTCCGTTCCCTAGGTTTGTACAAAGGTGAAAATCTGTAATACATCAATAGAAATTAAATGAAATATCTAAAAGTACTCCCTTTTATTTTGGCCTTCCATTGTTCACATTTCATAGCTGGCCAAGATCTTAAAGTTTCCGAATCAGCTTCGTACACCATTGCCTATACTTCGAAGGAATCAGGTAATGGAGAAATCTACCTTACCGATGCTGAGGCCAAATCAAAAATAAAAATCACCGATTACCCCGGGAATGATGGCTATCCCGCTTGGTCTCCAGATGGAAAGCGTATTGCTTCCTATGCCTATCATGATGGAAGAAAAACATGGTCTATTCATACCATGAACAGTGATGGAACCAATAGAAAGCGACTGACCTTTGTCAAAAACAAATGGGACAGTGCCCCGGCATGGTCCGCAGATGGAAAAAAGATTGCTTTTGGTAGGGGGTATAGAAATGAGAAAGGTGTTTGGACCGAAGAGATTTGGATCATGAATGCCGATGGCAGCGAGCAAACCCAAATAAAACCTTTGAATGGTGGATCACCCTATTTTACTCAGGATGGTAGAATTGTCTTTCATTCCAAAACACAAACCAGTGAAATTTGCATAGCAAATACAGATGGTACCAACCTTATCCAGCTCACCCAAAACAATGCTGAAGACTGGCATCCCGAAGTTTCTCCAGATGGCAAAGAAATTGTGTTTATGTCCAATAGGGACGGAAATCATGAAATTTATATCATGAATATAGATGGGTCTGATCAAAAGCGATTGACCTTTAATGATGTCCGGGATTCCACACCCTCCTGGTCGCCCGATGGTTCCCAAATCATCTTTACCTCCCATGACATCCATGAAAACGCCCATGTTTATAAGATCAACAAAGACGGGTCTTCCCTAAAAAAATTAATTCCAAATGCAGGTGGTCAAGCTTGGCTCAAAATTAGAACTTAATAAAATTCCATTAAAAATATAAGTCCACAATAAAAAGGAAAACTAAAATTATGAAAAACAAAGCGGTCATATTCTTCTACATACTTCTTTTCACCACCACAATAGGTTTTGCCCAACTAAGTGATGCTCTTGCGCCGGAAGCTACAACAGCTGAAAAACAGCTCTCTTTCAGGGATATCCCTGAACTTGAGAAAGCTTTTATCGATACTTCGCCAGCCTCTAGAAAAGACGGAATTCCAGTGGGCAATCTAAAGAAAGATGATGAACTTATTAGGCTAGCTAAGGAAATAGCGGAGAAGAAACATGGTAGCTATGACGGCCTGTTAATAGCCCATAAGAACAAATTGGTTTTTGAATCTTATTATTCACGGGGTCGCGTTGACCTGGCCCATGAGCAATCCTCGGCAGCTAAAGGTTATACGAGTTTGATTCTGGGGCGTGCCATCCAGTTGGGCTATCTGAGCATGACCGATTTAAATAAACCCTTAATCAGCTTTCTTAAGGACTTAGATGCTTCAAAATTGGTTGATGGCGCCGAAAAGATAACGCTTCACAAGGTATTGACGATGCGCTCGGGCATTCGCATCAGTGAAGAAAAGAGGAGGGCATTGGAGGAAAATCCCAGTCAATTGAAAGGCCAAGGGCTGGTCCAAACGTGGCTGGAGCATAGTGCGCCTATTACCAATGCATCCCAAAGCTATTTATATGGGCCAGACCCTGCTTTGGTCATGCAAGTCATTGAGGCTGTGGTGCCAGGTACGGCCAAAGATTTTATAAAAACCGAACTTCTCGATAAACTGGGAATCACAAATTACCGATGGGAAACGAATATTAGTGGTGTACCGGAAGCAGGTTGGCGTGTGAGTATGACCTTGCGCGATATGGCCAAATGGGGCATGCTCGTTTTAAATAAGGGCAAATGGAATGGAGAGCAACTGATACCAGAAGCTTTTATTAGCAAAGCCACCCAAAAAATTACCAAGCCTACGGCCGCTTGGCAGCCTAAAACCTACGCTTACGGCTACTTTTGGTATCAAACGGATATCGCAGTTGGAGACAAAAGTTACAATGCCAATTTTGCCTGGGGCGGGGGTGGACAACATATCATAGTGGTGGAAGAACTAGACTTAATTATTACGATTACCGGCCATGACGGGAAAGATACCATCATGAATCAGGTTTCAAAAAACATCTTACCCGTCTTCGCCAACTTGGAAAAACAACAACTATGAAAAGAAGCTATTCTATTTTAATACTCGTAATTGCCCTATTTTTAAATGCTTGCAATACGAAGAAGCGACAAGTAGACAATCCTAGTCTTCCTCCCTCGGAAGATCTCGATCGCGGCCTAAAACCACCTGGTCTGACCCCTGAATTGTTTGCACCCGGCCTTGTTTCTACCGAAGAGCACTTGGAAACCCAGGTGGTGTTCCTGCCCGATATGACGGAGTTTTCCTTTGCCCGGTCTGGTGGGGAATATGGAGAATCTACCTTGTTTTTTATGGAATACAAGGACCAAAATTGGAGCAGGAAGTCCGTTCCCCCGACTGATACCGATAGTTACAAAGAACGATTTCACCCCAATTATAAGAAGCTCAATAGTAGCGAACCTTTTAAAGACATCCCCATATGGGGAGGAACGCTAGCCCCCAGTGGAACCTATTATTTCTATGTACTAGACCCGGATGGCAGTGGATATATGGGGTACTCGCGCCTTATCAATGGCGCCTATGAAACCCCAAAGAAAATGAGTGGCGCTATCAATAGGGGAAAGTACATTGCGCATCCCTTTATCGCTCCAGATGAATCCTATATTATGTGGGATGCCGAAAAGGAAGACGAAAACAGACCTGATGTTTACATTAGTTTTAGGAAGGAAGATGGTTCATGGGGAACGGCCATCAATATGGGAGACAAGATAAACACTCCGGTCTATGAGCAACGCCCCAGAGTGACACCAGACGGAAAATACTTCACTTTTTGGAGAGGGTATACCAAAACTAGGGAAGATGGAAGCAGTTATGTATTGGGAAACCCCTATTGGATGGATGCAAAAATTATTGAGAATCTCAGACCTCAATAGGATGTTGCCCCATAGAAAAGATGCGAGGTATTTAATGCGTAATTCCCTTTATAGTTCTCAATCCCTATGGTAATCAGAAAGAATATATATAAATATACATCATGAAAAACAAAATAGGCTTACTATTTCTAATACTTCCTTTCCTTGGGTGCAAAAGCGAGCCCACAACAGATACGGAAACTTTGAGCGCTACAAGTCCAAAATATGAGACCTATAATTATTCCGGATTTACGAAAGAGGAAATTTACGGCTTTCATAAACACATTTTTGAAGGAGGTCGTTGGACGGTCTATGGGGATTTGGAACGGTATTTCTACCTAAACTTCTCCGAAATAAAACCACACTCATATATTCCTCGGTCGGATACCCCAAAAATTCTTGAAGAAACGCCTAGAGATGATGTGAAATACTTTATTACCCCAACCCACTTAAAAAAAGGAGGTGGACTATCCTTAAATGATTATGTTCAACAGGTAGAAGTCAATGGGATCATTATCATTCATAAGGGCAAAATTGTTTTTGAAGGCTATCCAAGAATGTTTCCGAACGATTTACATGTCAATTTTCTAATTACCCAAGTTTATGTGAGTACAGCGGTTGCTATTCTGGAAGATAAAGGCTTAATAGATACCCGTAAACCTATTGATCATTACTTTACGGCCCTTAAAGGTTCGGGTTGGGAAAATGTGCCAATAACCGATATACTTTCCATGAGCTCTGGAATTGATCCAGCATCCTTGAGTATCTTTGAGCCAAGTTCGGATCCCATGAAAGATTTGGTCACCGCAAAATCTGCCAAGCCTTCTGGAACGGAATACCAATTTAGCAATGCAGATGCTATGCTGTTGACTCTTTTAGTAGAAAAAATGAGTGGTCTCACTTTTAGGGATTTTGTAGAACAGGAAATTTGGAACAGAATCGGGGCAGCATCCAATGCCCTTTTGGGAATCAATACCAATGGACTCTCGCTTTCCTACCTCGATGGCCTGTCAACAACAGTTCGAGACTTGGCCAGGTTTGGTCTCGCCTTTACACCCAGCGGCAGAACGAACGCGGATCCATTAATTTCTGATGCACATTTGGACAAAATTCGGGATGTAAACAAAAAGCTCCAAAAGAAGTCGCGACATACAGGAGAAACCATATACCCCAATTATCAATGGAGTGCTGTCTATGAAGACGGGGACCTGTACAAAGGCGCACATGGAGGGCAAGGTCTCTATATTGCTCCCTCCAAAGATTTGGTAATTGCATTTTTTGGGACTTCCAATACCAATCGTGAAAGTAATCAGCTTAACGTCATTGCCCGAGAACTTTCCAAATCTGGGCTCTTTGACCTTGAATAAAGATCCTGGCACAGAAATACCCATAAGGAGGCTAATACTATGGGGTGAAAAACTATGAAAATATAGATGTTTTTTGGGTAGATGACCGGGTTACTGAAAGCTTAAGGAAACAATTATTCTTCTGGTTTTGGAGGTAGTGTGCGTTAAAGAAATGATAAAGGAGTTAATATCTAATATGATAATGGGGTAAAGATTTTACATTTAAGCTTCCACAAACAATTAAACAAACAAAATACGTGAAGCAATTTATCATCATCGGTCTATGTTGTTTTTTGAATATGGCTTTATTAGCACAAACCGAAAATAACACAATTGGCATAGGAACGCAGGTTACGATTTATTCTAACATCTTAAATCAAGATAGAGTGTTACAAATATATCTTCCTGACAACTATGCTACTTCAGACAAAAAGTATCCCGTATTATATATTCTGGATGGCCAATGGTATTTTTCCAGTGGTGCATCCATTCAACTATCATTGCGAAACCCTGATGCCATCCCAGAAATGATCGTAGTTGGTATTAATAGTAGTCGTCAATCGCGCTATACTTTATTTGGAGACGAAAATGGGACGTTTACCGCTTTCCTTCAAGATGAAGTAATTGCATTTATCGATTCTAATTATAGAACCACTACAGAGCGTATCATTTTTGGATGGGAAGCAGCTGCTTTTTATGTGAGTGAACTTATATTAAAAGAAACCAGTTTGTTCTCAGGGGCTATTATCTCCAACGGAGGAGGTGCTTCTGAAGAAGCGATAACAAATTTTAATACCGATAAAGAGATTTATGCTTACATAGCCAATTCCAAGAAAGATATCTTTACCATCACCCAATCGGATGCCTATTATGAACTCTTAAAAAAGAAAGAACCCAAAAATCTAATATGGAAATATGAATTGTTTAATGATGAATTTCATGAGACCTTGCCTCATATGGCAATGTTTAAAGGAATCCGATATTATTACCACAATCATAGCAGTTTAATTTTTGAAGATATAGAAGCTTACATAAATTCTGGTGGTATTCCATATTTAAAATCTTATTTCAAAGAAAGGGCCAAACGTTTTGGTGGCAATGGTAAAATAAATAATGGAACCAAGAACTCATTGATTTGGCTAGCCTGGAACAGGGACAATTTTGAATACTTTAGCTTTTTTATGGAAGAATTCAAAGAAGTATTAACTACCAAAAGGTATGATTCTGCTTATTGGCAAAATCGTTTCGGGCAGTTTTATTTAAGGCACAAAGATTACCAAAATGCCATAAAGTATTTTAATGCCGGATTGAACAAGTATCCCAATTCTGAGTTTGAAACGCAAATGAAACAAGGATTGGAAGCTGCCCAAAAAAGGAAATCATAAAGAAGCAACAAATACAACAGAATATACTGAAAAATAATTATTTAACTTACATAATTTTAATATTTTATTTAAATAAATAACATATTTCCATTCTTCATTCCGGGAATATTTTAGCCCCTAAAATTCAAGGGTCCTTTAAAAAGTCAAAATCAAGGCAACCTTTTGAAAAAAAAAGACGTCTTTTAGATTAAAGAAACTTTTTCGTGCGCATACCAACGTCCGAATTCAATACCACCATTTAAAACCTCTCCGCTGTACATGGAAAAAAACAGATATTATTACATTGATTTTTTAAGGGTTATCGCCATTTTAATGATGTTTATTTTTCATGTTAATATGATTTTTGTTGCAGAAAATGATTGGCATATTAAAGATGCTTCAACGAGCAGCGTATTAATGGAATTCAACTATTGGATGTCTTCTTTTAGAATGCCTGTATTATTCCTTGTTTCTGGTTTTGTCTCTGCGATACTTCTTGAAAAGATGAGTCAAAAACATTTTTTGTATCAACGTTTTAAAAGACTGATTATTCCAACGGTGATCTGGACGTTCCTGTTGGTCGCGCCACAAATTTATTTTGAAAGAAAATTGGAAGGCGCGGATTTTAATTTCTTTGAATTTTACGGAACCTTTTTAAATTTTGAATGGTATCCTGAAGGGAATTTCCACTGGTTGCACCTTTGGTTTATTCCGTACTTATTTTGTTACAATTTATTATCAATACCTCTTTATAGGCTGTTAGATCGTGAAGCTGTTAAAAAAGCCTTGGAAAAATTCTTTAGCAAAACATATGGTATTCTTTTGGTAGTACTATTGGCTATCATTCCCTATACCTTTCTTGCCGTACACTTTCCAACAACACACGATTTAATACATGATATCGGGCGTCATTCATTTTTTATCTTCTTTGTTTTTACTGGAGTAGTGCTGTATAAATTCCCCGGTATTCTTGAGCAAATTGAGCATAAAAGACGGTTTTACCTTAGCGCCGCATTTACACTAATTATTTTCATTAATGTGGTACGATGGAATGGTTGGGAGCCATTTGATCTTTGGGATAATTGGATAACAAAACCACAGACTTATATTTTTATCGCTTTGCTAAATTTAAACGCTTGGGCATGGGTATTAACCTGTTTGGGGTACGGCAGAAAATATCTGAACAAAAAAAGCAATTGGCTAAAGTATTCTAATCAAGCGGTTTATCCCTTTTATATCCTTCACCAGACCATTATTGTGATTATAGGATATTATGTGGTTCAAACCCCAGATAATACGGCCTTTAAATATGTTTTTCTACTTTTTGCCTGTTTCTTCATATGCATACTGCTATATCACCTGTTTATTCGGCCCAATAATGCAATGAGATTCTTGTTTGGGATGAAAAAAAAAGTAATGTAGTTATAACCAGAATTTAGGATTTAAAGCCACTTTGCCCTTAAATCCTTATACTTGGTCCTGCCGATAGGAAGGCGTTTTCCATTTTTAAGTTCGGCGATGTATTTGCTTCCGGGCTCTACAATAATTCCCTTGATCTCGGATAATTTTACCAGATATGATTTATGGATACGCTCAAAAGAATGGGATAACAACTGCTCCAGCTTTTCCAGGGATTTATCGTGCAGTTCTTTTCTCCCATCTACCAAAAAGAGTTCCGTATAGGCACCGGCTCCTTTAATATATAGCACGTCTTCAAGAGATATTAATTGTATTCGCTGTCTTTTTTTTACTGCCAAATACTTTGTGCTATTGCTGATCAGTTTTTCCTTGGCTATGATTCCCTTAAAAGCCTGTTCCAATCGATTTCTATTAAAGGGTTTAGGTACAAAATCCAGCACCCCATATTCAAAGGCGGTAATGGCCTGTTCTTTATAAGCAGAAATAATAATGGTGTGAAAAGCACTTGAAACGGCAGCAGTTAAAAGCGTAAACCCATTATCCCCATTCAGATTTAGGTCTAAAAGTACAAGATCCAAGTTGTTGTTCTCTATAAGTGTCAATGCCTCAGGGAGGTTGTCGGTATGTTTTAAGGATTGTAAAGCATCTCCGAAAATGGAACGGGTCATCCGTTCAATTCTCTTTGCAATCCTGGTTTCATCTTCTACGATTAAAATGTTCATTTTTGTTTATGCATAAATTTTTATGACACTTTTCCAACCATGGTCCGTAGGTTCGGAAGTAAACTCCCATTGTTCCTGATAACTTTCCGTTAGCCTAGCTTTCACATATTTGAGTCCGGTACCATCTTCCCTGCCTGCCTTGGCCGCTTCAGATACCTGGGCAAAAGTCAAAAAAGTATAACATTTATAATCTGTACCCTTTTCAAAAATCAATTGAAATTCAATACCATTATCTTCAGGAGGCAAGCTATGTGTAATGCCATTTTCCAAGAGCGTATGCAAAATTCCCGGAGGTACTTTTTCTTTAGGGTCTATTCCTTCTTCTTTCAAGAGGTATTTCATTTCTTTTCGATACCCCATAATTTCAAGATGGTTGCGACAAAGAGCGATTTCCTGGGAAGTAGGAATCAAGGTTTTGTTCTCTATACGATTAAAAAGATCAAATTCTTTGGCGAGGGCTTCAATGAACAAAACACCTTTCTTAGGGGATTCCTCTATCCAATCGATCAAGGATGTCAAGGTGTTCATTAAAAAATGGGGCTGAATATTTTTTTTGAGCAATTGCAGCTGCAAACGTGTAGATTGCACCAAGGAAGTTTCGTAAGCCAGTCGCTGTTCTTTGATCCGCAACGAAAGTAGGTAAAACATACTCAGAAGTATAATGCTAAAACTAATGTAAAGCCCTATGCCAAGGCGGGTAACCGAATTGATCAATAAGGACAATAGCAATGCCAACAACACTAGACGTGCGCCTTTCTTTTTTTTATACACTCCAAAAACGACAATGCCGAAGGAAAACAACCACATGGCCAAAGCCATATTACGTGCGGTAAAATCAAAGAAATCACGTTTTATGAGGAAGGTAAATAGTAAGATGATTGTATAAATGATCAAAAAAAGTTTGCGTTTGGGATACGGAAATTCCATAGAAAAATAGAATGGAATCACGAAGGAGATGCCGAACATCAGCGCACCTATAGTTTCCAATGGAATGTGGTGATATCTATAGTGTATGGGGACATAGGTGGTAATAAATTGGGCAAGGTTCAATACAAAAAAGAAAAAGCAACTAATACTGAACACCAGTGTAGGATATTCTTTTTTGTTTCCTAGAAAAAGGAAAAGAAAGTAGATAGAAGCAATCAAAAAGGCGCCTGCAAAAATATGCATATAGGAAGTTTCTATGAGGCGATCGGTCAGCAAATCATCATAATCATCCACTTCTAATCGCATACCCACATGATCTGGAAAAAATTGGAGGCTAGATCGAATGGCCACCACATGCTCCCCTTCTTCCGTCAAATAGGAGGGAATGGCAAAAGTTGCCCACATTTTACCTTCAGGCCCAAGTGCTGATTCTTGTCCGGGATTTCCATTTTTTCCGATCAAAACACCATCCCAAAAAATCTCATATTCTCCGTAAATATAGGGTCGAATACCGTAGAGGTGGAGCGGTTTTGGGGGGCTTAAAATATCTACTCTGGTTCTGGTCCAGAATATCTCTCCTGCTTTCACCTTGGGTTTATTCCAGTCCCAATCTTCATCGTTCCAATCTTTGGCTGCCCACTCCGCTTGATCTCCGATTTTGGAAAAGGTCTGATACTCCGAAAAAACAGGGGTTTGCGTGCAGGATGTCAGTAAGAACACAAAACCTATTAAAAGGAAAATCGGCAAAGATCTCAAGTTCATTATCAAAGCGGTTTACCGATGCAAGATACTTATTATAATCCTCCTTTTTGAGCAGTTCATTATCACATAGAGCAGTTGATTAAATTTAGATTGAATACCTAAAGGAAAAATACATCTTTTGTAAGACGTAAAAGTCGCTGTAAGGCCATTGACCTGCAGCATCAATTCAATCGTTTCATTCAAAAACCCTAATACATGAAAAGTATCCCCTTCGTAGTACTATTCCTTTTTCTTTTTCAATCCTATGCACAAAAATCTTCCAAGAACGAGGCGAATGATCTTATAAAAAGAGTAGAAACGGGCCTTACCACAGCACAAGTTTATGTAGAAGGAGATGCCACATCTTCTATTGAAGAGCGAATGGAGCATTATGGAATTCCAGGAGCGAGTATTGCCGTAATACATAATGGGGAAGTTGTCTGGGCCAAAGGTTATGGGATAACGGATAAGGAAAGTAACGCTCCGGTAACCCCTCAAACACTTTTCCAAGCATCAGCATTGAGTATTCCGGTATCTGCCTATGGTGCCTTACGTCTTGTAGAACAAAATAAGGTAGGCTTGGATGAAAACATCAACAATTATTTGAAATCCTGGAAGGTACCGGAAAATGAATTTACCAAAGAAAAGAAAGTTACCCTCAAAAATCTTTTGAATCACTCCGCCGGGGTATACCCCCGTGGAACGGGCAATTATGGTAGAGAGGAAACAATTCCAACCTTACTAGAAATATTAAAGGGAACCGCCCCAGCACTGAACGAGCCGGTCGTCATCAATAAGGAGCCGGGAGAAAGTGTTCGTTTTGCATACGCCAGCTATGTACCCGTTCAACAAATGATGATAGAGGTGGAAGGGGAAACATTCCCAGAAATCATGAACAAACTCGTCTTAAAACCCTTAGAAATGCATAGTAGCACCTTCAATCAAACGCTTTCTAAAACACAATTGGATATTGCGGCAACAGGCTATTTGCAGGATGGTTCCATGGTAGAGCACAAAAGTAAAGTGTACCCTGCTATGGCTTCGTACGGGTTGTGGACCACTGCGACAGACTATGCTAAGTTTGTGGCCAACGTACAGCAAACCATAAAAGGCAAACACACGAAAGGATTGCCAAAAGATCTTGCCGAATTAATGGGTAAACCCTACGGTGTCAGTAATTCAGGCTGGTCTTTTACCTGTGGGTTAGGGTTTCAACTTTTTAATAAAAGTGATGAAATATATTTAAGGCACCATGGATGGAATACAGGTTTTTATGCCGAGATAATGGCCCATAGGGACAATGGATATGGGGTTGTCGTGATGACCAACTCTACTTTTCCGGCATTTAATGCCGAAGTGATTCGCGCCGTAGCCTTGGCCTATGAATGGGAGGGGTATATTCCTACCTATACCAAAATGAAGGTGGAGCCTGCTTTGGTCAATAGAATCAGTGGAAGATATCAAGCTGACAATAGAGTAGTAAAGGTTTTTCAAAAAGACGATCAGCTCTTCGCTAAAAATATAATTAATACGGATGGCAATGAATTGATCAGAGTATCCGATAGCACTTTTGTAACGAGAAATTCAAACCGATTGATTCAATTTAAACCGAGTACAGAAGGCAAAAGCATCACGATGAACAACATCAATAGAAACGATGGAGCTGTAACTTCTTCCTTGGTCAAAACCAATACCGCTCAAAAGGAGCCTATTGAATTTCTTGTTGATGGGGAATTTGAAAAAGCACTTCAAGGATACCGGGCTTTACGAGAGCAGCATCCTAGGCTACTTACGGTTAGTGAGGATTATGTAGATGATCTTGCCGAACACTTTTTAAATCAGGGCAGGGCAAAATTATCGCAAAGCACCTTTAAATTGAATACCCTCCTTTATCCAGATAGTTTTCTGGTATATGATCGTTATGCAGAAGCTTGTATCCGAGAAGGAGAAATTGATCTGGCGATTTCAAGTTTTTCCAAATCGCTCCAATTAAACCCTCAAAATAGCCGCACGAGAGAAAAGCTCAAGGAGTTGGAAAAAAGCAAATAATCGCATGAAGACCCCCATATATAGTATTGTATTCCTTCTCATTCTTTTTCAATCTTGTAAGGAAAAATCAAATGTTGATCCTACTGCCGATTTGATCAAAAAAGTAGAAAACGGTCTCATCACAAATCCTGTGCATATAGAAGGTGACCCTACTTCGACCATAGAAGCACGTTTGGAACACTATGGTATTCCCGGAGTGAGCATTGCCGTTATACATAAAGGCGAAATTGCTTGGGCAAAGGGATATGGGCTTATGGATAGGGAAAGTAATACTCCCGTGACCGAGCAAACCCTTTTCCAAGTATCCACCATCGGTATGCCCTTAACAGCCTATGCGGCACTGCGCCTTGTGGAACAGCATAAGGTAGCACTAAACGAAGATATCAATACCTATTTAACATCCTGGAAAGTACCGGAAAATGAATTTACCAAAGAAAAGAAGGTTACGCTAAAACACCTCTTGAACCATTCTGCCGGCATCAATATGCACGCTTTTGAAGGATATCCGAAAGATCAGGCCGTACCAACACTTTTAGAGGTACTACATGGAGTCCCTCCGGCGAATTCAAATCCCATTATGGTGGATAAAATCCCGGGTGAAAATTTTTGGATCTCGGCAGGTGGTTATACCATCGTACAACAAATGATGATGGATGTGGAGGGGAAAGCATTTCCGCAGCTTATGGATGAATTGGTGTTAAAACCTTTAGGGATGCACCACAGCACCTTTAATCAAACCTTAACAGCGGCACAGTCCGAAAGGGCTGCTACCGGTTATTTACGGGATGGTTCCGCTGTGAAAGGGAAACGGCACATTTATCCGGAATTGGCCCCCAACGGTTTATGGACCACCGCAAAGGACCTTGCCAAATTTATCATTAACATACAGCAGGTTCAAAAAGGGAATGACAATAGCGGATTATCAAAAAGCTTCAAGGAAATGATGCTCCAGCCTTTTGTAGAGGATCGTTATGGATTAGGTTTTTTAATTTATGACCATAAGGACGATATCTACTTTGAGCATCACGGATGGAGCACAGGCTTTTATAGTAGAATGACGGCCCATAAAGATAATGACTATGGCGTAGTAGTGCTGGCCAACACCCCAAACCCCGCTTTTATCTTTGAAGTGTTCCGTGCTGTCTCCAAAGTATATGCCTGGGACAACTATGCACCTACTTATAAAAAAATGGAAATAAAACCCTCCTTGAGGAACGGGATTAGCGGTACATATCGAGCAGAGAATAGGGTAGTGGAAGTTTTTCAAAAAGACGATCAACTATTTGCCAAGAATATCCTTTATGCAGATGCGGAAGAATTGATTCGAGTTTCCGATAGTACTTTCGCAAGAAGGAATTCAAGTCAATTGATGCAATTCAAACCCAATACAGTAGGAAATACGATCGACTTGCTATACCGCAATACCAATAACGAAAGCATCGTTTCTAGGTTGACCAAGACCACGAACTCTCAAAAAGAGCCAGTACAATTCCTTATTGAGAACCAGTTTGAGGAAGCGCTAAAGGCGTATCGAGCTTTCATAGAAGAGCATCCTGACCATCCTACCATTACAGAGGACTATCTCAATGACCTAGGGCATCACTTTTTAAGGGAAGAAAGGATCAAAATAGCCCAAAATACGCTCAAATTAAATACCATACTCTATCCAGATAGTTTCCAAGTATATGATAGTTATGCGGAAGCTTGCGTAAAAGTAGGCGAAATTGATCTGGCCATTTCAAATTATTCAAAATCCATAGCGTTAAACCCGCAAAATAATCGCGCTAGGGAAAAACGCAAGGAACTACAAAAAAGGACATCCAATGAAGATTGAATATTTTACCCCAGCAAAAATGGTGTTTGTTTTTTTGATCGTATGGGGAGTCAATGGTCATGGGCAGCATGTTGTTTCCTCCAAGTCAAAATTCTATACCATTGCCTATGGTTCAAAACAAACAGGCAATATAGAAATCTATTCCGGCCATAAAACCGCTACATCGAAAATAAAAAGTACGCATCAGAATGGTGGATATGCGGCTTGGTCCCCCAATGGAAAGCGCATCGCGTTTTACGCAAAATACGATGATAAAAAGACCTGGTCCATTCATACCATGAACAGTGATGGGAATCATAGAAAACGATTGACCTATGCTAAAAATACATGGGATAGTGCCCCCGATTGGTCTCCAGATGGAAAAAAGATAGTCTTTGCAAGAGAGTATACCGATGCAGCGGGGGTTAGGCATCCGGAGATTTGGATGATGAACGCAGATGGGAGCAATCAGACCCAAATAAAATCGCTGAAAGGAACGAACCCTTATTTTACTCCTGATGGGAACCGTCTTGTTTTTTCTTGGGAATTTGAAGATAAGCGTAGTGCCATAAGCATCGCCGATCTTAATGGTAAAAACATAACCCGCTTAACACATCATGATGGTGAAGAGTGGCATCCTGAGGTTTCCCCTGATGGAACACGCATTGCCTTTATGTCCAATAGGGATGGAAATTTTGAAATTTATGTGATGAATATCGATGGCTCCCATCAAAAACGATTGACCCATAGTGCTATTGGGGATTGGTATCCTTCTTGGTCTCCGGATGGTAGCCAAATCATTTTTTCAAATCCCACAGGTAAAAACAAAAAAGACAGAACCATCTATGTCATGAATGCCGATGGCACTGCAAAACGAAAACTCATTGATCATGGTTCCCAAGCGGAATGGTTAAAAACAATTCAATACTAAAAACGATGAAAAACAAAATAGGATTAGTTCTTTTAGTACTTGTTACACTAAGTTATAGTGGCTTTGCCAAGCAGCAGCATCAAGTATCGGAAACTAAAGGCCTCGAAACCATCACTATCAATCCAAGCAAGAAAACAGTGTTGTTGGATGGGCGTTGTGGTAATGATGAATGGGAGGCCGCAACCAAAATCGATTTGCCCGCTGGGGCTTCCATTTATCTCATGTATGATGAAGACTACTTCTACTTTTGTGCCTGTGGTAAGGCAGAGGATTACACGATCTTAGACCTTTATATAGCACATGGGGAAACGAATCAACTCCACAAGTTTCATCTTTCTGCCCAAATGGGGGAACATATACTTACGGACGGGGAATGGAAACCTGCATCAGGCAAGTGGGAGCTGAAGGGCTATGCCGGATTCTGGGTGCCTTATAGCGGCCTTGCTGATCCTGAAAAGAGAATAGACCCCCAATTCGCAAAAGGAACGCATCGGCAAATGCAAATATCACGTAAAAAATTCGCGGGCCAAACCTGGAAGATGATGTTTGGGCTGGGGGGCATTCAGCAAGAAGGTGATGGAGGAAGATTATTGTACCCTGAAAAGGCTGTAGAAGATAATACAACGACTTGGGGCAAATTTTCCTTTTCCAAATAAAGCGCAACTAATGAAAAAAACATATTTCATTTTAATAGGAGTACTATTTCTAAATGCCTGTGGTAATAAAGTTCAGGTAACAAATAATTCTTATTCTCCGAGCTTAGAAGATCGGTATTTTGGAGAAAAGCCACCAAACTTAGTTCCTAAACTTTTTGATCCTAAAATCGTATCTCCAGAAGGTAAGTTTGAAAGTGGTACATTTTCACCAGATATGAAGGAGTTTTATTTCACTAGGAAAAATGGAAAATATAAAAAGCGTACATTTTTTATTATTCGATATGAAAACAATGGTTGGGGCCAGGAATCTGAGACCGATATCAGATGGCCACAATTCTCTGTAGATGGCAATACGATGTACGTTGGAAAGGAGTATAGGGAAAAAACTGATACTGGTTGGTCGGAGCCCAAAAGCCTAGGAGGGTTTTTAAAAGAACAGGCACATGGTATCTCAGTTTCATCTAACGGGACCTATTATTTTCCGTTTTTTAAAAAAGAAGATAACGGACATGGCAACCTGGGTTATTCACGCCTGATAAACGGCAAATATGAAAACCCAATAAAAATGGGTGCTGAGATTAATACAGGGGAATACATTGCTCACCCCTATATTGCACCAGATGAATCCTATTTGATGTGGGATGTAGAACGAGAAGACGGCTATGGACAATCGGATATCTATATAAGTTTTAAACACAAAGATGGTTCTTGGTTAACACCAATAAATATGGGTTCAATAATAAACACTGAACTCCAAGAGAGCTCTCCACATGTGACATATGATGGAAAATATCTGTTTTTTACTAGGGGAGAGTGGAAAGTAAAAGAAGATGGAAGTCGTAATTATGTAGGGAAAAGATATTGGGTGGATGCTCAGGTTATCGAGAATCTTAGACCTAACTCATAATCTAAATCAAAATTGAAATTAATGAACAAGATACATTTTGTTATGATACTTGCTGTAGCATTATCTATCAATGCCTGTTATACAAAAAAGCAACAGGCAACAGTTAATGAACCATCAATTACAGAAACCCTTTATTTTGGACAAAAACCACCAGGTTTAATTCCAGAGGTTTTCGCTCCTGGTATTGTTTCCGTCAATGGAAGGTTTGAGGGCGCTATTACGTTTTCCCCTGATCTGGACGAAATGTATTTTGGGGCGGATAATGAACATGAAGCCACGGAAATCTATTTTTCCAAACGAGAAGGGAATCAATGGACATCCATTACAAAAGTAAATTTCACCAAGGGGAAAGACGATGAAGAAATGCATCCATTTGTAAGCCCTGATGGTAAAAGTATCTATTTTACCGCCCATAGTCCGGCCTCGCCCGAACCGAAAATTTGGGAGGTCAAGCGTTTGGGGAATGCTTGGAGTAATGCCGTAAAACTTGATTCCCCCATCAATGTCGATCCAATATTTTATCCGAATCAATCTAAAAACGGAGATCTATTCTATTTTAATCTATCCAATTTTAAGACCTATTATGCCTCCCGGAAAAACAATAGCTTTTCAGAAGCCAAGGAAGTTGACATCCCATTTGGGCATCATGGATTTATTGCACCGTCTCAAGAGTATCTAGTGATAACGAGCAGAAATAAAGAAGATGCTCATAGAAAAGACAATGATATTTATGTCTATTTCAAAAAACAGGACGGGGGATGGACAAAACCAATCCATCTCGGAGCAGAGATCAACTCCAATTTTAATGAAAAGTGCCCCAGTATCACCCCAGATGGCAACTATTTATTTTTTGGCAGGGATGAAAGAAACGAGGAACCTGGCCTATCCAATATACATTGGGTAAGCACAGAAGTCATTCATCAATTAAAACCTACAAACCTTTAAACGATATCCTTATCCCATGATAGCAATAAATAAGGTTAAAACCACAAAATTACCCATTCTAGATGGTACTGAACTGAAGTCGGCTACCTTTGTCGACAAAAGCTTTCCTTTTCACTTTCATCAATCTTGGAGCTTGGCTTATATTGAGTATGGGAGTGAAAACATTGCTTTTAACGATATCAATTTTTTGGTTCATAAGAATGCCATACAATTGATTCCTCCATATTCCATTCATAAAAATTGGAGCGACACCCAGAATGCCTGGACGTATAAGGCTCTTTATATAAGCAATGATGTGGTTAAATATATTGCACAAAAAATAGGTGTTGATTATTCGTATCTGGCTAGCTTTCCTTACTTTATATCCTATCGAGATCATGGATTTTCCCTCACCGAAGCCTCAATTTTCAAAATCATCGAAACGCTTTTCTTGGATACTTTAAATGGTACGGAACCTGCTCATTTGAACGGATATACAAACCAAGCTTTTGATGATATTCTAAGATATATGTCTGTAAATTATAACCGATCAATACGCCTGGAAACACTACAAAAAGAATTTAAGATCGATAAATTTAAATTACAAAAAAGCTTTAAAAAGTGTATGGGTTTAACGCCTTTGGAATACTTGACCGCCCTTAGAATAGAAAATTCAAAAGCGCTTTTTCACACCAACACTCCTTTAGTAGAAATTGCCCTTGAATCCGGATTCTATGATCAAAGTCATTTTACGCATAGTTTCAAAAAATATGTGGGAGTCACTCCGGGAAGTTATAAGAAGAATTGCAAGATTTTACAAGACTGGTAATATGCCTAAAAAGTATGTTTGTTTATCCCTATTAAAGAGATCCATAAAATAGTTGGAGTGGTAGGGAAATAACAATATAAACTATTGTAAATCAATTTTTAATTCATCAATAACAAAAAAAATGAAAATGAAACAGATGCTACTTTTATGCTGTCTAATATCCCTGAACACTTTATTTGCCCAAGGAAAGCTGGAATTTGCCAGAACGGAGGTAATCCCTATAAAAGATACAGAAACAGGAAGATCGTATGAGCTCTACATCAGACTTCCGGAAAAATACCTTGAAGAAGAAGGCAGTAAACATCCAGTAATTTATTATACCGATGCACTTTGGCATGTAGAGACCCTTTCTGGTGCTACTGAGTACATTATGGAAGATGCCATTTTAGTGGGAATTTCTTGGGAAAAAAATCCACAGGGAACTTTGGATAAAATAGGTGCACATGGAAGTAGGTTTCGAGATTACACTAGTAGGAAATCCGAGAATGCAGAACATCAAGCGAAATATCACTTTGGGCAAGCCGCTAACCATTTGACCTTTATTCGTGAGGATGTGATACCGTATGTTGAAAGCAATTATAGAACAGACCCCAGTAACCGTACGTATTTTGGCTATTCCCTTAGTGCCGAATTTGGGGCTTATATTCTACTAACCCAACCCCATACATTTAAAAACTATATCCTGGGAAGCCCTTCACTTATGGGGGAAATCCCAAATTTTTCTAAACTGGCCGCCAATGCAGAACAAAACCATAAAAGTTTAGATGCCCATGTTTTCATTTCTTATGGATCATTGGAAGATACATTGGGCAAGCATACGGAAGAATTTATTGGACTGCTGAAAAATAGAAAGGATAAAAGCTTAACGTTAAAACGGGAAGTCATAGAAGGAACCCATCAAACCGCTTTCCCAGAGGCGGTAGTACATGGGATACACTGGTTGGCCAAAAAAATGAATTTTCCGGTTTTGGAAGGAGCTTACCTTGGACAAACGACTCCCCAATTGATTCCTGAAATATTTGCACCCGATATTATTTCGATCAAGGGAAGGTATGAACACGGCATTTCCTTTTCTCCTGATTTGAACGAAGTCTATTTTTCAGCGAATAAAGATGGTGGAGCTGCAGCAATCTATTTTTCAAAGTTGGAAGGCGGAAAATGGACCCGTCCTGAAAAAGCAGCATTGACTCAAGGCAAAAAGGAGGAAGAAATGCACCCTTTTGTGAGCGCCAATGGCGAAAAATTATATTTCACAGGGCTTAATTTTGACAATACGGACGTAAAAATTTGGTCTGCCGATCGTTCTGGCGATTCTTGGGGCGAGGCCAAAGTATTGAATTCCCCTATCAATGAGGATAAGGTGTTTTATCCAAATATGGGCAAAAACGGAGATCTCTTTTATTTCAATGTGTCTAAACGGAAAATGTATATTGCTCCTAAGGAGAACAATGAATTTCCAAAAGTACGGGAAATGAAGATTCCATTTGGTGTTCATGGTTTTATAGCGCCATCACAAGATTTTATGCTGGTAAATGCCAGAAACCCGGAGGATAAAGAAAGGAGAAGTGATATTTATGTGTATTTCAAAAAGAAAGACCATAGCTGGTCTAGGCCAATCAATCTTGGAAGTGCCGTAAATACTTCTTTTTCTGAAACTTGTCCAAGCGTCACTCCAGATGGTAAATACTTATTTTTTAGTAGATATAACGAAGAAGGTGGGTTATCTGATTTCTATTGGGTAAGTACCGAAGTGATCCACAAACTAAAACCTGCCAATTTATAACGAAATCAAAAATGAAATCAACCCTAAGTCATCGTCTTTTATATAGCTGCTCTTTTATCCTATGTTTATTGCCTTTCTGGATGCATTCCCAGGTGATCTCAACGTCCTCCGAAGATCTGTTCACTGTGGGTAGTGCGTCCATATATTTGCAATCCGAAATCAATCAAAGCGACTATACCCTGCACATTAATCTTCCGGCCAGTTACGGTCAGGATAGCACGAAAACCTATCCTGTATTTTACGCTTTGGACGGTTATCGCGTATTTGGTACCACTACACATGTGTATGAAGGTTTATGGGATGATGGCTTTAGCCCGGAAATCATCATTGTTGGAATTACCCATGGTCATGCCAAGACAGATCCCACGGCACACCGGACAAGAGATTTAACACCCACAAGAATTGAGAGGATACCCACTTCAGGGGAAGCATCACTATTTTTAAAGGTATTGGAGGATGAAATTATTCCCATGATCGATCAACAATATCGGTCCGACCCAACAAACCGAACCCTGATGGGGACTTCATTCGCAGCTTTGTTCACCCATTACGTCCTGTTTACCCAACCCACTTTATTCCATCGTTATATCATTCACAATCCTACGCTTTGGTGGGATAATAAGTATCCGTATGCGCTTGAAGAAACCTATCATAAAAACCATACCGAACTACAGGCCAAGGTACTCCTGATAAACAGTGAACATAACGACATGACAAGTGCCCTTCAAATGCTGCATCAAATACAAAAACACCACTATAAAGGTTTAGAACTGGGTTTCCGAAAAGTAGAAAACATGGGGCATTTGGGAGGGGAGGCCGAAGCATTGAACCAAGGGATGCGATTTGTTTATAAACGCCCCTCCATGAGATTGCCCGAAGATCAACTAAAGGCGTATTGCGGAACGTACAAAAATGGCAATTATATCCGAAATATTGTCCTTCAGCAAGGAGAATTGACCTTAATGCGCGAAGGAGCAAAAGAAGGTCTAAAAATACAAGCCGTCTCTACCTCAGAATTTGCTGTTCTGGGAAGGTATTTTGATTTTCATTTCAATAGAAATGGGAAAGGTGAGGTCATCGGTTTTAGCAGTCAACGGGATCCAGATCCCTCCAATGTTATCACAGCGCTTAAGGTAAATTAGGAGTGCTACTTTGGAGCTATAGGCTAGGTATGAAATTAAATTTCAATGTGGTCTTATTCTTTCGGCCTTTCCAATTTCTTAAAAACAATGACCTTATACATAGCACTCACAGGTACTTTTTTGTTTTCAATGTACAGCTGTGTTCTGGTTGCTTTGGTCACCCGATCTAAATTGACAATGTAGGATTTGTGGGTACGTTCAAAATTTTCAGGCAATAAGGTGGTGATGTTGATAAGCGTTTCGGAAATCAGGTACATTCTGGAATCGGTAAAGATTTTCAAATAGTTTCCAAAACTTTGGATGTACAGAATGGAAGTCAGAACAATATTTACGGGCATGCCATCATGC
This sequence comes from Spongiimicrobium salis, assembly GCF_043678055.1. Taxonomy (NCBI): domain Bacteria; kingdom Pseudomonadati; phylum Bacteroidota; class Flavobacteriia; order Flavobacteriales; family Flavobacteriaceae; genus Spongiimicrobium; species Spongiimicrobium salis. Next base: position 468,443 of record NZ_JBHEQA010000002.1, on the reverse strand, counting down.
TTTATCTGAAGTTCCTCACTTTTGCTATTCTTTTTAGGTGAGGTTATCAAAGAAGCCGAAACTTTGTTGATCGCTTTCAAAAAGCGATCAATTTTTATAGGTTTTAATAAATAATCCACAACACCATAGTTATAACTTTCCAAAGCGTACTCGGAGTAAGCCGTAGTTAAAATAACTTTGGGAGGTTTTATCATGGAACGTAAAATATCCATACCGCTAAGTTCTGGCATTTCAATATCCAGAAAGATCAAGTCAAGGGTGTTTTGTTGCATAAAATTGATAAATTCAATAGGATTACCGGTACTTAAGACCAATTCCAAGCTATCAATTTTAGCACAATACTCTGCTATAAGCTTACGTGCCAGTATTTCATCGTCTACAATGCCAACTTTAATCATTAGCTTTATTTTTTACTATGGAAACGGATAAATCGATAATTAAATTTACGCGATACCCCTTTTCCTGATCATCAATTTCCAAGGTGTGCGCATTGGGATATAATAGGTTTAAACGCCTTCCTACATTTGCGAGTCCCATACCTTTTCTGCTAGATGCCGCAACCGTCTGAGGTTTAGAATTTACAACGGTAAATTGAAGGGTGTTATTTTTTACGGCAACAGAAATATCAATTTTACTTTGCTCGTTGGTACTTCGAGCACCGTGTTTAATTGCGTTTTCAACAAAGGGAATAAGCAACATTGGAGCAATTCTCAAGTCCAACAAATCTCCACTGATCAGAAATTCAATGGTACAGCGTTTACTCAATCTTTTTTCTTCGAGCAACAAGTAATTCTCAATAAATTGAAGCTCCTCTTTTAGTAAAACGATATCTTTTTTAGCACTCTCCAATTGATACCGCATTAATTCAGAGAGTTGCATTACGACATCTGGAGTCTCAAGGGATTGTTGCCTTGAAAGCGAATAAATACTGTTTAAAGAATTAAACAAAAAATGTGGATTTACCTGCTCTTTTAAATAATTGATTTCCATCTCTTTCTGCAATTTTTCCTTCTCATTGTTCTCCCTTTGGATGATGGTATTCCTTCTTAAGAAAAAAGCGGCCATCCCAGTTCCTGTGGTGTAAAGTAAAAAGAAAAACATTTTAGTAACAGTATACCAGTCGATCTTATATCCCTTTAGGTAAGCTGCGACAGAAATGATTCCAAGGAGAAGTATTCCATATAAAAAATACCTTCCTTTATCCAAGAGATAGGGAATAAAAATAAAATGGTTGACCCAAATGATTACCATAATATTGATCGTAAAACCAAGCGCCCATAGATAGAACCTATAATTGGTATCAAATTGATCTCTGACAAGCCATCCACTCAATAACTCAAGTATGAATACCAGCACAAAGATTCCCACATTTATAAAGAGAGTATGCTTCCAAGACTTTCCAATCATAAATTCTTTTATCAAATGAAGAATAAAGATAATAGCTATAGCTACAAATTTTGCCGATTTCTTTACAAAAGCGGTTTATCAATGATGAAATGACTTTATCATCTAAATATGACCTTTGTCCCATTTAAAGAATTGCGCAAGGTATATATGCTAGTTTTATCTCCCATTGAATGAAGGTTGCTGGACTTTTAAGTCAAAAAGATGATTGAACAGAAGACCGCAAACAATTTCATAACAAACTGTATAAAAAGTAAACAATGAGAAAAACGTATTTTATTTTGATGTTGGTATTGATCTTGCTTTTAAACGCCTGTACTACTAAAGATCAGAAAACAAACCATCTTAATTCAGCAGCTGCAAAAGAAGTCTATCTTGGTCAAAAACCACCGGGTTTAACTGCCGAAGTTTTTACGCCAAACACCTCTTCCAAAGAAGGTTGGGAGTTAGGAGAGATACATAAGCCAGACATGGAGGAGTTTTACTTTACTTCCTCTCTGGGCACTTCCTTCCAAGAAGCTCCTTTTCGTCCCCGTGTTATTGTCTTTCGTAAAGAAAACAGGGTCTGGAAAAAATACGCATTCTCCGCTACAGATTGCTCTCCGGATGGCAACATACTCTACTTAGAAAATAAATATATAGAACGAACCGATACCGGTTGGTCAGAAATCAAAAGTTTGGGTAAAAGCTATGAAGACATCCCCATTATGCGTCTGACGACCTCGTCCAGGGACACTCATGTCTTTGACGAATTTACCAGAGATGGAAATGGCGTCCTTCGCTATTCGCAAGTGGTCAATGGGAAACGGGAAGCGCCAAAGCCATTGGACAAAGTCATCAATACGGGGAAATGGAATGCTCATCCCTTCATTGCTCCGGACGAATCCTATATCCTGTGGGACAGTGAACGAGAAGGTGGATATGGGGATAACGATCTGTACATTAGTTTTAAACAAAAAAATGGTTCCTGGGGGCCTGCAATAAATCTGGGAGCGCAAATAAATTCGGTAGTAGAGGAGAACAGTGCAAGGGTAACCCCCGATGGAAAGTATTTATTTTTTTGGAGGGCAGATGAAAAAACCAGAGAAGACGGAAGCAAGTATTGGGTAGCGAGTAGGCATTGGGTATCTACCCAGGTTATTGAGAACCTTAGGCCCAAGAATTAAATTAGGGGAAAGCTATCGTAGCATAGACCATGGATGGATAAACAATAAAACAATGCAATACAACACAAGAATACTGCTTTTCATAGTTCTCATCATCAATGGGAGTTTTGCCCAGCAAAATGCTCCTAAAATACCAGAAGCTACCGCTGCCGAAGCCAACAGTTCATTTTGGGATATTCCATATCTCCAGAAAGCGTTTATAGACGCCACGCCAATGGATAGAAAAGACGGTATTCCTGTGGGAGAATTAGGGGTCAATGGTGGTAATAAAGAAATAATCCTTCAGTTGGCACAGGAAATCGCAGATCATAATGACGATAAGTTCGACAGTTTCCTTATTGCCCATAAGGGCAGGCTTCTCTTTGAATCGTATTATTCACGGGGTCGTGTAGATTTGCCTCACTTTCAAGCGTCTGCAACGAAGACCTATACGAGTATGGCGCTAGGTCGCGCGATACAGTTGGGCTATCTCAATATGGCAGATCTGGATAAACCGTTGATCAGCTTTCTCAAAGAACTGGATCCCACAAAATTGGTTCCCGGTGTAGAAAAGATCACATTGCATAAGGCACTGACGATGCGTTCTGGAATCCATTTAAGTTCGGAGAAACGAGAAGAAATAGAGAAAAATCCGGCTCAAATAAAAGGTCAGAGGCATCTTCAAGCCTTTCTTGAGCATTGTGCCCCTATTACCGAGGCATCTCAGACTTTCGCCTATAAGGACGACCCCAGATTAGTGATGCAAGTTCTTGAGGCCGTTGTACCGGGAACAGCTGCGAATTTTATTAAAAAGGAACTCCTTAGTAAAATGAATATCACAAATTACGAATGGGGGATCGATGTTAGCGGGATAGCTCGGGCCGGAAGTCATACTAGTATGACTTCCCGAGACATGATCAAATGGGGCATTTTAGCCATGAACAAAGGTAAGTGGGAGGGAGAACAACTGGTTTCAGAAGCTTTTATGAATAAGGCCATCCATAGCATTGTGCGCCAGAGCGAGGACGAAAATTTCGCGGACCAGGGCAATGTTACCAATGTTGGCTACGGTTATTTTTGGTGGCAGGCAGACATGAAAGTGGGCCATAAAAACTACTTCACTACATCTGCCCGGGGTGGTGGGGGCCAATATATCATGCTCATCGAAGAACTTGATCTCATGATTGTCATAACTGCCCATGATCTTGACAATAATACGCTCCAGACAACCGCAGAACGGATCTTACCTGCTTTTGTTCCTATGCGCAATTCAACCAAAAATGGGAAAAATAAGCGCCAAGATAAATTCCCTATTCCAGCAAATCGCTATCTCGGTCAAAAACCACCAGGGCTACTTCCTAAAGTTTTTGCTCCCAAACTGGTCTCCACAGAAACAAATGTAGAGGCTTACTATATGTTTACACCCGATATGAAAGAATTCTATTTTAGCAGGCGTCCGGAAAAATACAATAAAACCAAATTAGGGTTTGTGGTAAAGTATAAAGATAAAAGTTGGGGCGAACCTTCCATACTATCCAGTAATATTGATACCTATAGAACGCAATTCGACCCAGAGTGGTCCAAACATTCAGAAATACTAAAAAAAGAGCCCTTTAAAGCTATTCCCATCACAGGGTTCTCGGTCTCCTCCAAAGGAACTTTTTACTTTTATACGTTAGACTTTACGGATGGTAGTGGTCATATGAGTTATTCACGCCTCCTCAATGGTACCTATGAAACTCCACAAAAAATGAATCCGAGTATTAATACTGGAATATGGATCGCCCATCCACTCATTGCACCAGATGAATCTTATTTGATATGGGATGCCGAGCGAGAAGGTGTATACGGTGCGGATATCTACATTAGTTTTAAACAACAAGATGGTTCATGGGGAGAAGCAATGTCTATGGGAAATAGCATAAACACCGAACTGCATGAACAGGGAGCCAGGTTGACTCCAGACGGAAAATATCTCTTCTTTTGGAGAGGAGTTGAAAAGTACAGGGAAGATGGAAGTACATATTGGACCGGAAGTCCCTACTGGGTGGATGCACGGATAATTGAAACCCTACGCCCCAAGTAGGGAATAAGCACAGAAAAACTATAGAGGGGCTTTTCATAAACCACTGAGGCTAACCCCATCTCTTCATTCCTGCATTACATTTGGTACTGATTTTTCAAAATCTTTATGTGACGGGAAAGTCGTTTCATATCTATAGGAAGTGTTCCATTGTAAACACCTCGTATATATCCTTCCTTATCCACTAAAATAAAGTTTTCCGTATGTATAAAGTTTGATTCTTTAGACGTTTTAACAAAGTCTTCATCGGCAAAATATCCATTTCGTGCAAGCTCATAAATGGCTTCTTGCGGGCCAGTCACTATATTCCATTTCTTTTCTAATATTCCGTTATTTTCAGCATATTCTGCCAATACTTCAACATTATCATACCAGGGCATAACGGAATGTGATATTAATTGTATGTCATCATCTTTTCCATACTTTTCCTGTAAAGTGAACATACTTTCGGTCAAACGAGGACAAATGCTTGGGCAAATCGTAAAGAAAAAGTTAGCGATATATATTTTACCCTTATAATTTTGGTTTGTTATGGTATCCCCATTTTGATTGATTAAAGAAAATTCAGGGATTTTATGGTCTCCTTTAGTCCAAGTAGGGGTGAAATCCGGAGTATTGAAATAGGGTAGTTCCCCATTATGGACAGCAACTACTTCCGTTACATTCTTTTTCTCATGACAAGAATAGCTAAGGGTAAAAAGTATAATGAAAAGGATGTTCTTCATGCTTATTATTCTAAAGTTTGACGGTTGACGGTAAGCGTATTGCATTTTTTTAATCCTATTAGTCCAAAACGCTCCCCATTTCGCACTTCATAGTTGGCCCGTATATTTCCATTTATTTTCCAAAGACGTTGTAAACCAACCTCGTGACCATTGACGAAATTAAAGTCTCTGGCTAACTGTCCTGTGGCATACCACTCTTTATTTGAGCCATGATAACGACCTTCATCGTTAAAGAAATACTCAAATTGTAATTGCCCATTAAGATACCGCCCACGGTGTCGTCCTACTTTTATTCCATTACGGTAATAACGTTCAACAGCCAAAGTACCATTGGCATTCCAATGTTTTTCTACACCATTTTTTCTTCCATTTTTAAATACCGTTAAGCTTTTTAAGGAGTCCTCATCATAATAATCTACCAAATGACCATCAAATGACGTATTCCTTAAAAAAAGCGTACCATTGATCAAATTTAAATCTGGATGATCGGTTAAGATCCAAGCCTTCTCAAAATCACAATTGAAATAAAGAAAAAGGAGGAGTATATATGGTATTAGCGATTTCATTTATCTTGTAATATTTCCGGCTGTGCCAAAATAGCCATTGCCATTAAGGTAGGGGTCTTCTGAAGTTATGTGATAGTGATAAATGCCATTGGGAAAATCTTGAGTATCATGAACATGTCCATGATATTCATCTAAATCGGCATTGGTAATGAGGTTTCCATTTTCCATTGGGCCGTATACTGGAAAACCGTCTACAAGTAACCCTAAAAAAGCATCACTCCCAAATTCATTGGTTAGCCAAGTGGGTTCAACATGATAGTGATAGGTGGTATTTGCGGGATGCCCAAGCCATTGATCAAAGGAGTCAATTTCATTGCTAAGGGGTGCATTTCCTGCCGCGTATTGATTGAAAAAAACCACTCCATTTCTTGCAATTCCAATAGGTCCTAGGCCTGTAGGAGTCTTGTTGGTAGCTTCTTGAGGGTTCAGGCTTATGGTGAAAACAATATTTTGTACTCCAATATTTCCTGGATTTTGTCTCCAATTTAAGTTTGTTCCATTATAAGGTTCATAAAGGGGGTGGTCGGCTTCCCAATACGGGCTAGTGTGATCCGGCAAATCTTGAGTGATAAAGGTGACGGTGTTGCCGTTAACTTCATACGATAACCCAGTACCTGAAAATTTAGACAATATCGAACGAATATCGTATGTGGTATTTGGATTTGATATTTCCTGGTCAGGTCCTTCATCAATAAAACTACTGTCTTCCCGCGAACATGCCAGAAAAACAATAGAAAATATAAAGAGAATAGAAAGTTCTTTCATACTTTGAAAATTGTGGTTTCTTTTAGGACCATTTTATGGAAAAAAGGTTTAATATGAAATTTTATGGAGGGGTAAAAAGAAATAAGGCGTATTCACAATCCTATAAACACAATACAATAGCAATAGGGGCAGGCCTACCTGGACATTCTTATCTCCTAAAAAGCAATTAATTACTTGATTCTTTATTTATTTGAAAGAAGATGTCGTTCACAATGTTCTTTTTGTAGGTCACATTGCGTCTATCCCAGAGCGCACATTGGGAACATGATCTACTATTTTATTCCTATTTCGATCAAACGCATTTAGCATCAACAGTGCCTAAAATGTTAATAAAGGGTTAATCTCTAACACAATGCTATAAGACACATACAATAGGATTACATTTTTTGTAGATTTATCCTCTTTTTCAATAAAATTCGATTAATTAAAACCAACCTCGAAATGAAAACACTCTTCAAGTTTGCGCTACTCTGTTTTTTTTCGCTCAGTATGACCTACAATCTCAATGGGCAAGAAAAATCCACGAACCCCCTAAAGGGATTAAAATTTAGAAATATTGGCCCGGCAATGACCTCAGGTAGAATAGCTGATATTGCCATTCACCCAGAAAACGAAAGTATTTGGTATGTGGCCGTAGGTTCTGGAGGGGTATGGAAAACCATGAATTCAGGAACTACCTGGACGCCATTATTCGATAAACAAAAAGTATACTCCATTGGTTGTGTAACTATTGATCCAAATAATCCCCATACTATATGGGTAGGAACAGGAGAAAATGTTGGTGGTAGACATGCTGGTTTTGGTGATGGTATTTATGTAAGTCACGACGATGGCAAGACCTGGAAAAACATGGGCTTAAAGAATTCGGAGCACCTATCGAAAATTATTGTGCACCCTACCGATCCAAATACGCTATGGGTAGCTTCCCAAGGGCCCCTTTGGAGCAAAGGAGGAGAGCGCGGGGTCTACAAAACAACCGATGGCGGGAAAACGTGGAAACGTACCTTAGGAGATGCAGCCTGGGTTGGTGCAACGGATATGCTCATTGACCCCAATAAGCCCGATGTATTGTATGCCGCTACATGGCAGCGACATAGAACAGTGGCAGGTTATCTAGGCGGGGGGCCTGGATCCGGACTTCATAAAAGTATAGATGGAGGAGAAACATGGAAGCCCCTTAAGAATGGTATTCCTAAATCGAATCTAGGAAAAACAGGATTGGCAATGTCGCCTTTCAATTCCGATGTTATCTATGCAGCTATTGAATTGGACAGAACAAAAGGCGGGGTATTTATGAGTACGAATGGTGGGGAATCCTGGGTAAAACAATCCGATGCCGTTGCAGGGGGTACCGGACCACATTATTATCAAGAAATCATTGCTTCCCCACATCACGAAGGAACGCTTTATTTTATGAATAATAGTGCTTTGGAATCTAAAGATCACGGAAAAACCTTTAGGCCCATGAGCCGATCCAACCAACATAGTGACAGCCATGCCCTGGTCTTTAAGAAATCTGACCCCAACTACTTATTGATCGGTACGGATGGAGGCCTATATGAAAGTTTTGATGGTACAAAAAGTTGGAAATATGTACGAAATCTACCTATTACCCAATATTTTAAAATTGCGGTTGATGACGCAAAACCCTTTTATAATGTGTATGGAGGTACACAAGATAATGGATCCCATGGGGGCCCTTCAAGAACGATCAGCTCTGATGGTATTGCAAGTGCGGATTGGTGGAAAACCTTGGGGGCCGATGGAGCACAAACAGCAACAGAACCCGGAAACCCGGACATTAGCTATGGAGAGTTTCAACAAGGTGCACTGTGGAGAATAGATGGTAAAACAAGGGAAACCGTATTTATTCAACCCCAAGCAAGGGAAGGAGACCCTCATGAGCGCTTTAATTGGGACGCTCCCATTGTGGTAAGTTCACATAATCCGAAAAGATTATATTTTGCTTCGCAACGCGTTTGGAAATCAGAAAATAGAGGTGATGCCTGGACTCCGATTTCAGGAGACCTTACCTTAAATCAGGAAAGAATGACTTTTCCTTATTACGGTACTAGTCAGAGTTGGGACAATGCATGGGATGTCCGGGCAATGTCAAACTACAACACCATCACTTCCCTGGCAGAATCCCCCAAGCAAGAAGGCTTACTCTATGCAGGCACCGATGATGGCCTCATTCAAGTAACGGAAGATGGCGGTACCACTTGGCGGAAATTCACCTTGAGTGCTATAAAAGGAGTTCCTGCCACGCCTTTTGTAAATGATGTCCGCGCGGATCTTTTTGATGCCAATACGGTATATGCCGCCTTGGACAATCACAAGTATGGCGACTATAAACCATATATTATCAAGAGTACGGATAAGGGAAAAAGTTGGACTTTATTGAACGGAGATTTGCCCAATAAACTATTGATTTGGAGATTGGTTCAAGATCACGTAAAGCGGGATTTATTGTTTGCCGCTACGGAATTTGGTGTATATGTCACTTTGAACGGTGGTAGGAATTGGACAGCATTAAAAGACGGAATGCCTACGATCCCGATTCGGGACATTACGATCCAGAGACGTGAAAACGATTTAGTGGCCGGATCCTTTGGTAGAGGGATATTTATTTTGGACGACATTACTCCTTTACGGGAATATTCGGCAAGCATGGCAAATACGGAGGCAAAACTTTTCCCGGTGAAACCCGCAGCCTGGTACAGACAATCTACAAGAGTAGGTAGTCAAGGTGATGCGGAGTGGATTGCAAAAAATCCTCCTTTCGGCGCCAATTTTACTTATTTTATGGGAAATAAAATCAAGTCTAAAAAAGACATCAGAAAGGAAAAAGAAAAAAAGGGGGATGCCAAATTCCCAGGCTGGGAAGCTCTTGAAGAAGAAAATAGGCAAGATGGGCCTTCCATTCTTTTAGTCATTAAGGATGCTGATGGAAAAGTGATCAATACCGTAAAAGGAACCAATAAAAAAGGCTTTAACCGTGTGAACTGGAATTTGAGTTATCCCAGTAAAAGTGGGGAACGCTTGCAAGCGCCAAGAGGTAGACGTGGATTTCGTGGAGGCGGGATAATGGTTACCCCGGGAAATTACACCGTAACCTTAGTGAAACGTATGGATGGTGAAGACACCGTTTTACAGGGCCCGGAAACCTTCAAAGTAGAACCCTTGTTTGAAGGCACGCTACCGCGAAAGGCGTATCAGGAAATGGATAGCTTTAGAGATGCAGTCTTCGCCTTTCAACAAGATCTCACAGCAACCAATATTGCCTTATCAAGATCGCAACAAAAGGTAGATGCCATGTTGAGAGCCTTAAATAAAGCCACATCGCCCTCTGCCGGTCTGTATACGCAATTAACAACGGTCAAAAACACCTTATTGGACATTGAAAAAGAACTTCAAGGAGATAAAGTCAAAGGAGAAGTGGGGGAGCGTTCAAACCCCACGGCAAGTGATGGAAGCTCCTTAGGTTGGAGGGCTTTCGGCAACACCTATGGACCTACCGAAGAGCACAAAGCCTTCTTAGGTCGTGTGCAAAGTCAACTCAAGAAGGTGAAGGCAAAGTTACAGCCTATTATGAATACTACACTTCCAGCACTTGAAGGTGAATTGAAACAGTCTGGAGCGCCTTGGATCGAAGGACAAGGATTAATAGAAAATTAAGGCTTCCTAGAGCAGGATATTAAAAAGCCCGAACATGAAGTTCGGGCTTTTTTTTTGTGAAACTTGTGGAATCTAAAGCAACCTATAGAACATACAGTAGCTCAAAGAAAGTTTCAGTCCACCGGAATAGGCAGGTTTTCTCTTCACCATAATAGAGAGTACAAATCAAAACAGCGATCCGGAGTCCCAAAAATAGTCATACACTGAAAGATATTGAATACTATAAAAGTTTAGATATAAGACGTATATTGAGCCCTTGAAAATGCTGATCAAAAATGCATGAATCGAAATCCAGAAAATCTATTTTTAGGCGTATCCCCCATGCCATAAGCATGCTCTTTGGTATCATTGTCCTTATCACCATTTTGACTTATATTCTCCCGGCCGGGACCTACGAACGGGTAGTGATAGATGGTAGGAGTACGGTTGTTCCCAATTCCTACACAACCATTGCATCAACACCAGTGGGTATATTGGATATGTTCAAGGCAATTCCATTAGGCTTTAAGGCTGCAGTAGAAATTATCTTCATCGTCTTGGCTGGTGCTATCATGTTTGGATTTATGGACAAATCAAAAGCCGTAGAAAATGCAGTTGGGACCTTGGTCAAAAATTTAGGGGTACAAAATAAATACCTCATTATTGTAATTATGACTTTTATATATGGCCTACTTGGCGCTTCTGTAGGCTATGAAAATAATATTGCCATGGTTCCCATTGCTGCGGTACTTAGTCTTGCTTTGGGAGGCGATTTAATTTTAGCTGCTGGAATATCGGTCGGCGCCATGACTATTGGCTTTGGTTTATCTCCTATTAATCCCTATACCGTAGGCACCGGACATAAAATTGCCCAATTGCCCATGTTTTCGGGTGCCTTATTACGCAGCACATTTTGTTTTCTGGCGTTGAGCATTATGGCCTATTACAATGTGCGTTATTTTAAAAAAATCACCTTAGATCCCAACAAAAGCCTAGGTCTTGGTCTGGATGTTGAGCAATTGGCACTATCAAAACCCATCCAAGAATATGGTTTGAGCAGAAAAAACTGGATGGTGATCTCGGTCTTCATTCTAGGGCTTTTGACCATACTATATGGCGTTTTTAATTTAAATTGGTATATCAATGAATTGTCGGCAGTGTTCTTGATCATTGCCCTTCTTTGCGGTCTAATATCCAGAATGAATGCCACTACGATGAGTGAAACCGTATTGAAATCAGTAAGCCTAGCTGCCCCTGGGGCATTTATGGTAGGCTTTGCCACTACCATTAAAGTGTTGATGGAAATGGGCAATATTGGCGATACCATTTCATATCAGCTCTCTAGTGTTCTCCAAGGTTTACCTTTACATTTATCGGCCATTTGCATGTCTATCTCCCAATCGGTAATTAACTTCTTCATTCCTTCCGGAAGTGGTCAGGCCTTAGCAACATTGCCGGTTATGCTTCCATTAGGGGAATCTTTGGGCCTTAGTCGGCAAATTACCATTTTGGCCTTTCAAATCGGGGATGGCCTATCTAATCTTGTCAATCCAACTTTAGGGGGACTCATCGCTATGCTCAGTATGTGCCGCGTACCTCTTGACCGATGGATCCGATTTATATTTCCGGTACTGATCAGTTTAATAGGTTTGGCCTTTTTAATTTTAATACTAGCGGTAACAATAAACTATAATTAATGATGACTGTTGAGAACATTCTTGCTAAACTTGTTTCCTTTCCCGTATTGGGAGGGGAATCTAATTTAAATATCATCCATTGGATAAAATCTTATCTAGAATCGTATGCTATAGAAGTACATTTGTTACCCAATGAAGAAGGGAACAAAGCCTCTTTGTATTGCAGAATAGGACCAGAGACAGATGGAGGCGTTATTCTTTCAGGCCATACCGATGTAGTGCCCGTGGAAGGACAGGAATGGGATACCGATCCATTTATACTCACCGATGGAGGTGATGGAAAATGGTACGGACGAGGATCTTGTGATATGAAGGGTTTTATCGCCTGTTGCTTGGCCGCATTACCACGAATGGTGCAAGCAGATTTGAAAAAACCCATTTACTTTGCCTTTTCCTATGATGAGGAAATAGGTTGTTTGGCAGGTCCGGCATTAGCCCGTGGAATCAAAACACATTATAAAGAACGTCCAAAATATGCCATAATCGGGGAACCCTCTTTAATGGAACCCATTGTTGGACAAAAAGGGATATATATCCTAGAGACCTATATCAATGGGTCTGCCGGACATAGTAGTCGTATTAAACAGGAGGTAAGTGCCATCCATGAGGCAACACGACTTATCCTTTGGCTAGAAAATAGAATGAATCAGTTGATTGAACAGCAACGTTTTGACAAACGATTCCATCCCCCACATTCCACCATTCATGTGGGCTTGGTCCAAGGAGGTATAGCTCCAAATGTAATTGCGGATAAGGCCCAATTCCATTGGGATTTACGTACCATTCCTATGGATGACGTTAAAACGATACTAACTGATTTTGAGGTGTACTGCAAAGAAAAAGAGGAACAACTAAGACCTGTTTTTCCGGATTTCGCTATAAAAACGATTGAAAATCATCCCCCAGTACCCCATTTGGAAACCAAGGACGATGCCGATGTCGTTGAACTGGTCAAAAGACTATCCGGAAATACAACACTAAATACGGTTTCCTATGCTTCCGAAGCAGGGCAATTTGCCAATGAAGGATTCCAAACGGTGATTTGCGGGCCTGGATCTATCACACAAGCGCATCGTGCCAATGAATTTATTAGTCATGAGCAATTGGAAAAAGGTGTTGAAATGATGAACAAACTCCTCCATGAATTATCGTCGGATAATTTTATCTAATACCCGCAAAAATTGAGAGGATAAGACGAACCGAACAGGCCGTCAAAAAGGTTTTCTTATGAACCTAATATATAAATTTCAAGGCGGCTCCTCTCTTAGGCAGACTACAGATAGTATAAAAATACTATGGTCTCTTAAGGCAACTTCAGTATCTTAGGGAGGTGGAAATAAAAGTCGTTCTTCTTGTTATTTTATTGGCCATAGGGGCCATACAAGGAATTATTTACGGGGGCATGCTATGGAATACCACTACACTTCACAAAAGGGCGAATCGGTTTTTAGCAGCCATTCTTTTTTTCTTTTCATATCGATTGCTTGCCGAAATACTCCATTTTTTTGGTTATGGACGCTATGATACCCTCTATTACTTTTTATTGGAGATGAATTGGGTTTATGGGGCCCTTATCTATTTTTTCACCTTGCATTACGTTCACCCTAAATTTCAATTAAAAAAAAGGCATTGGATTCACTTTTTACCAGTTGCCATTGAGATTATATGGAGTTTCTTTATTAAATCCCAAAATTTCTATTGGGATGGAACTCGGGAAAGTTTAAGTTGGTTGGGGTATTGGGGATACGTGGTTTGGATGCATTATCCAACGATGTACGTCGTAAGCGGATCCCTTATCATTTTTTATGGCTATCGGTCCCTTCATATCTTAAAAGCCCCACCAAACATAAAGGGATATCAACTACTTCCTGAAAAGGTAAAATGGTTACAACGGGTAGTTAAGGCACTTATTGGTTTTTCTATAGTATTTACGGCAATAACGCTTATTGATTTCTTCTTCTTTGACTATGCATTTAATTTCTTTGGATATCCCATTTTTGCCATTTTAGCCGTGATTACCTATTGGTTAGGGCTAGAGGGGTTTTCAAGACGTCATACCGAAGCCTTTAAAAAGGTTGAAGTACCTTCTCAAAAGGAATGGAAACAATTACATGCGATTGCCGATAAAATCCAGGCCCAAATGCAGGATGAGAAAATGTTTAAAAATCCCGAACTAACGGTAGCACTCTTATCAGAAGCTATAGGAGTGAGGCCGTATCTGGTTACGAAGACCCTATCTACAGTATTTGAGAAGAAATTTAGCGATTATATCAATGAACTGCGATTGGAGGAATTAAAATCCCTTCTTGCAAAACCTGAAAGCCGAAAATATACCCTATTAAGTTTGGCTTATGAAGTAGGGTTTAACTCAAAGGCATCCTTTAACCGGACAGTTACCAAACATACGGGAAAATCACCAAAACACTTGCGGTCAAATAGTTAAACGTTTCATTTTTCAAATTGAAACTTCTCGATTCCCTTGAAAAAGTTCCATTTTCCAAATCGGAACGATTGATATAACCGCTTCAATGCATCTTTGTTCCTGTAATCTAAAAACAGGAATATTATGAAAACTACATTTGTATTACTACTTACCTTTTTAAGTGTGCAATGGGGATGGGCACAAGTAAATTATGGCACCCCACCAGCAGACACATATCCTAAAAAATTGGTGCAGCTTCCAAGAATCATTGAGGTGAATCATTTTCCCAAAATAAACGACCCCATTAAAATCAAGAATCGCTATTACTGGAAACATGCGACTGCAATTCTTTGTAAAAGCGATGAAATTAAAATCATTGAATATGGAGCCTATTTATATTACAATGATCAATGGAACTTGCGCAAATCGTATCCATTAAAGGAATTGGATAAAAGTTTTGGCACTAGGAAACAACGGCTGAATCAAGCCGAACCCTATACTTGGGTAAACAATTGGCGCATTGACGAAAAACTATTTGGTGGCTGGGCACTATGGTATTTTATAGGAACTACAGCCGAAGGAATCCTTGTTTGCGGTTATGAAAGTATTTACACTACCGCTAATCTTTTAAACAAATACTAATGAAAAAAATAATAGTTTTAGTACTAGCATTAGGGGTATATGCCACATACGGACAGGATACCTCAAACGTAAAGACAACGCGTTTACAATGGGTTGGAATGGCAGCAATTGGAAACTATGCCCCAGAAGGTACTTTGGAGGTTAAAGATATTTTTTGGAAACGTAAAGACAGTAGCATTACCAGCTTAAAGGTGATCGTTGATATGAAATCTCTTGACCAAGAGAATAAAAACCTTAAAAATCATCTGAAGAATAAAGATTTTTTTCACGTAAAAAAGTATCCTGAAGCCGTTTTTGAGCTGACCAAGCCCTTCTCCATAAAAAGCGACCAGCGCATTACAGGAAAAATGACCATAAAGGATAAAACCCAAATCGAGGAAATCCCGTTAAAGGTTCAATTTAAAAATAATCAAATACTACTTTCTTTTGAGCATCGTTTCAATCGTATTGATTATGGTATTACTTATAATTCACCTTCGGTATTTGAAAAACTAAAAGAAAATGCCATTGCTGATGAATTTATTTTGAAAGGAACTTTGGTACTCAAATAACCCCATATTCCCATAGCTGGCCCAGGTAAAACCCCAAGCCTGGGTGAGCAACAAAACCTATTTTAACAGCTGTCTTTCAGTTATAAGGAATAAGGTTAAAATCTACTAAATTATGTTAACATATTTTAACGTATAATTTCCCGCTATTTTCGCTCCTACCTCATTTAGAACTCAAATTTTGACTATCTTGAAACGCTTCGCAATAGGCGGGTATGTTATGATAATTCAATCCCAACATTGGATACTATTGTAGCATATTCCTTATGCGACATGACTAATTTAATGAACTACTCGATTCCATTTTTATGAAAAAACCACTAGTTGTCCTCCTTGGCCTTTTCCTAGGTTTCAGCCAAGTATGTGATGCACAACGAAAATCAAAAAAGAAAACAGCACAAAAATCAGCTTTAGAACAAATTAGCATCTCTGGTCTTAAATGGCGTAATGTGGGACCAGCCCTAACTTCAGGGCGTATTTCAGATTTTGCATTCAATCCCTCCAATCCCTTTGAATACTATGTGGCCACTTCTGCTGGAGGGGTATGGAAAACCATCAATTCTGGGGTAACTTATGAACCTATATTTGATGCTCAAGGTTCGTATTCTATAGGGTGCGTTACTATGGATCCAAATAATCCCAATGTCATTTGGGTGGGGACAGGTGAAAATAACAATCAGCGTTCGGTTTCCTATGGTGATGGGGTATATAAATCTACAGACGGCGGGAAATCATGGCAACATATGGGGCTTAAGACCTCGGAACATATTGGCAAGATTATCGTTCATCCGGAAAATTCCGATATCGTATATGTGGCGGCCATTGGCCCGCTATGGAGTAAAGGAGGGGAGCGGGGGCTCTATAAAACCGAAGATGGTGGAAAAACCTGGAATGCCATCCTTACGGTAGACGAACACACAGGAGTGAATGAGGTGGTCATGGATCCCAGAAATCCCGATGTATTATATGCATCCACCTTACAACGAAGACGCCATGTATTTACCTATGTTGGCGGAGGTCCTGGATCTGGCCTTCATAAGAGCGTTGATGGAGGAGCTACTTGGACAAAAATTAATAAAGGACTTCCCAAAGAGGAATTAGGACGGATTGGATTGGCCATTTCACCCGCAAATCCTGAAATTATATATGCCATTGTAGAAGCGGCCAATGGAAAAGGCGGTTTTTATGCCTCTACCAATAGAGGCGCGAGTTGGGAAAAACGTGGTTCACATGTGACCAGTGGCAACTATTATCAGGAAATCATTGCTGATCCCATTGATGAAAATACGGTGTATTCCATGGATACCTGGATGTCCGTAACCCATAATGGCGGAAAGACTTTTGAATTGGTAGGGGAAGATACCAAACATGTGGACAATCATGCCATGTGGATAAACCCAAGGAACAACAAACATTGGATAATTGGTTGTGATGGAGGTATTTACGAAACATTTGATGCCGCAAAAACCTGGGATTTTAAAAAGAATTTACCCGTTACCCAGTTCTATAAAGTAGCGGTGGATAATGACTATCCTTTTTATAATATTTACGGGGGTACCCAAGATAATTTTAGTTTGGGAGGTCCTTCACGCGTGCCAACGAATCATGGCATCCGCAATTCAGAATGGTTTATTACCAATGGAGGCGATGGTTTTGAGTCTCAAATAGACCCCAACAATCCCAATATCGTATATGCGCAGTCCCAATATGGCGGGTTAGTGCGTTTTGATAAAAAGAGTGGAGAGCGCGTGGGGATTAAACCAAAAGCGGGCAAAGGAGACAATGCATATCGTTATAACTGGGATGCACCTTTAGCGGTGAGCAGGCATGTTCCAGGAAGACTGTATTTTGCGGCAAACAAAGTTTTTCGATCTGATGACTATGGAAATAGCTGGGCAGTGATCAGCGATGATTTATCCCGACAAATTGATCGAAATACCCTCAAAGTATATGATCGTGTGGTCAGTATTGATGCGGTGGCCAAAAACGGCTCAACCTCACTTTATGGAACTATAGTGGCCTTTTCGGAATCTCCGAAAAATAGAAATGTATTGGCGGCTGGAACCGATGACGGATTAATACACATCTCGGAAGATGGCGGGAAAAATTGGAGAAAAATTTCAACCATTCCCGGAGCTCCAAATCAATCTTATGTCAATAGCATCTTTTTGTCCAAACATGATGAAAACGTCATCTATGTAGCCTTTAACCACCATAAATACGGAGATTTCAAGCCGTATATCTTTAAGTCTTCAGATAAAGGTGCTAGTTGGAACGCCATAAGTTCAAATCTGCCCGAGCGTGGTAGTGTATACACCATAGAAGAGGATCATGTAGATTCCAACCTCCTTTTTGTAGGTACAGAGTTTGGTGTATTCTTCTCTCCTGATCAGGGACAGCATTGGAAACAGTTAAAGAATGGTTTACCTACCATTGCCGTACGTGATATCACAATTCAAGAACGTGAAAATGACCTCATATTGGGTACTTTTGGTCGCGGGTTTTACGTCATGGACGACTATTCCGTATTGCGGGAGGTTGAAAATACGGCTCCAGCCAATGAAGCCAAAATTTATCCTATCCGAACAGCTTTGATGTGGGAACAGAGCAGCCCCCTGGGATTACCGGGCAAATCTTTTCAAGGTGATAATTTTTATACAGCTTCCAACCTTGGCCCTGAGGCTATGATCACCTATTATTACAATACCGATTATAAATCGATCAAAGATCAGCGTCAGAAAAAGGAAAAAGAGCGTATCAAATCTGGTGCTGATGCCCCTTACCCCAATTATGAGGCTTTAAAAGCAGAATCAGATCAGAATAAGGAAGAATTAGTGTTTACCATCAAAGACATCAATGGAAAAGTGGTGCATAAAACCTTTAAACCTGCCAAGAAAGGAGTGCAGCGCTTCCACTGGAATTTACGGTATACCCTTCAGAATCCAATTAATTCAAACAAACCTTCCTTTTACAATCCGTTTAGCGGAACCGATGAAGGTACCTTAGTAGTTCCAGGCACCTATACGGTGGAAATGGCATTGGTAAAAGAAGGCGCAATAAGCACTTTGACCAATCCAACAACCTTCGAAGTAAAAGCATTGAATAATGTAGAGATGCCGGCAGAAAACCGTGCAGAAAAAGTGGCTTTTCAGAAAAGTTTGGCCGAACTACAGGCCGATATGGGAATTACCCAAAATTTATTATCGGATTCCCGAAACAAATTGCGCTACATCAAAGCAGCGCTCAAACGCGCCGAACAGCCTTTAAGTGCTTTAAATACGGAAGTCAATACTTTAGAAAAACAATTAAAGGAGGTACAAATGGCCCTCTTTGGCGATCCGGTAAAACGTAGATTGGATATCGATCAACCCTTGTCTCCAGCTAGTCGTTTGGGAGCTATAGGTTTTGAACAAAAGTATTCTACTTCCACTCCTACGAAGACGCATAGGGACAGCTACGCCATAGCCAAAGAGGAAGTTAGCGCAATTAAAGCTACTATGGAACGCATTTATAATGAAGATATTAAGGCCTTGGAACAAAAACTCATCAAAGCCGGCGCCCCCTACACACCTGGGAGAGGATATAATAACTGAGATTAAAACACCCACAATATGAGAATTTTATTCGTACTAAGTGCTTTATGCGTAACCACGACGATAACAGCACAAAAAAAAATAATGCAACACGATGATAAAGGACTCTGGAACCAAATTAGAAATGTCCGTATTTCAAATTCGGGAAACCATGTGTTGTATGGTCTGGAAAAAGGCGAAAAAGATCAAAGTTTCCAACTGCAGGAAATCAATGGTAAATCCGTATTCTCCTATGAAAGAAGTAAAGGGGGAGAGTTCTCCTATGATTCCAATTATGCCGTTTTTACCGTCAATGCCTGGAAAGACAGTATCAAAGAAATGAAACGTAGGAAGGTGAAGAAAAAAGACCTTCCAAAAGATACTCTGGTCATCTATGATATCAATGACAAAACGGTACATAAGATTCCTAATGTAAAATCCTTTGAGATGCCGGAAAAGTGGTCCGGAATTGTTACGTATTATTTGGAAGCTGCTATAAAACCTAAGAAAGATTCGGCGAAAACCCAGAAAAAAGATACAGCAAAAGTCAAAAAGAAGCTGAAAAAAGTATCCAAAGCCAATGGTTTCCATTTGGTGATTCGGCAATTGGCCAGCGGAGTAGAAGATACCTTAAAATACGTACACCGCCATGCCTTGGCCAAAGAGGGACGCTTTTTAATATATGCCAGCTCGGGTGAAAAGAACAAAAGTGCTGGAGGTGTATACTATTACGATGTAAATAAAGGCAGTAGCAGCTTGTTATTTGAAAGTCATGAAAAAACCAAGTATCCACAATTGGGGATATCCGAATCCGGGAAACGCGTAGGTTTTGTAGTCGATGCCGATTCCACAAAAAGTCTTATAAAAAAACCCGTTCTATATGCTTGGAACAAAGGACAAAAAGCTGCGCAGGAAATTGTAGCTTCGGAAACAAATCCTGCAAAACTATTGGTATCCGGAGACGAACGCCTTCGGTTTTCAAAGAACGAAGAGCGTTTGTTCTTTGGGTTGCGAACTCCGCCTATTGTTCAGGATACTACCTTATTGGAGGAGGAAATCGTGAATGTGGAAGTATGGACCTATGACGAACCACGATTGTATACCGTCCAGGAACTCGATGTAAAAGACGATAAGAAAAAGGCGTATCTATCGCTCTATGATTTTAAAACAAAGAAAATTGTTCCTATTGCCAATCCAGAATACGATATTGTACGTTATGGCGATGAAGGCAATGGTGCTTATGCTGTAATTGCCAACGGAACACCTTATGAGCTAGAAAGTCAATGGACAGCACAACGCCCTATGGACGTGCAGCGTGTAAACTTAAGTACAGGGGAACGTACTGATTTGAGCAGCAAGATGTACGGAGGTACTTCTTTAAGTCCCAAAGGCAAGTATTTATTTGGCTATAGCCGTAAAGATAGTACGTGGTTCACCTACAACCTAAAGACACTACAATATAAGGCACTGACCAAAGGGCGACAGTTTTATAACGAGTTGCACGATTATCCAGACGACCCCTATAGCTACGGAGCTGCAGGATGGACGGAAAAGGATGCCAAGTTCTTGATTTATGATCGATTTGATATTTGGGCCTTTGACCCGGATACAGGGCAGTCCGAGAACCTCACCAAGGGACGATCACAACACATTCGTTATCGGTATACCAGAACAGACGATGAAGAACGGTCTATCTCAAATGCCAATGCCTGGCTATTAAGTACATTTAATGAAGAGACCAAATATGGGGGCTTTTCCAGCTATAATCCTAAAAGGAAATCGGTTCAGGAACTGGTCAGTGGACCCTACTCGTATAACCGTCCGGTATTGGCGCAGACAGATAAAAAAGAGCGGATTGTATTTACGCGAGGGTCATTTACCGAATTTCCAAATCTGTGGAGTTCCAATTTGTCATTCAGTTCCCCCAAGCAAATTACAGATGCCAATCCGCAGCAAGCCGATTACAATTGGGGTACTGCCGAATTGGTAGAATGGGCATCCTTGGATGGTAAAGCGCTAAAAGGGTTGCTGATCAAACCAGAAAACTTTGACCCCAACAAGAAGTATCCAATGATCGTAAATTTCTATGAGCGGAGTACTGACGGCTTGTACCGTCACCGTTCTCCTTCTTATGGCAGAAGTACCATCAATTATCCGTTTTATGCTAGTAGGGGCTATGTTATTTTTAATCCCGATGTGTATTACCGGGATGGTTATCCAGGTGAAAGTGCTTTCAATTGCGTGATTCCCGGAGTCACCGCATTGATCGATAAAGGTTTTATTGATAAGGATAATATCGGCGTTCAGGGACATAGCTGGGGAGGCTATCAAATTGCCTATTTGGTGACCAAAACCAATATTTTTAAAGCTGCGGAATCTGGAGCTCCTGTACCCAATATGATCAGTGCTTATGGCGGAATTCGATGGTGGACGGGCTTGAGCCGACAGTTTCAATATGAACATACCCAAAGTAGGATAGGGGGTACGCCTTGGGAATACCCTCAACGCTACGTGGAAAATTCCCCAATTTTCAATATCGATAAGATCAATACCCCTTTATTGATCATGCACAATGATGCCGATGGACACGTGCCTTGGTACCAAGGAATTGAGTTTTTTGTGAGTTTACGCCGATTGGGGAAACCTTCCTGGTTCCTAAATTATAACGGCGAACCCCATTGGCCCTTGAAATGGCAAAACCGTATTGACTTTAACATTCGCATGGCCCAATTCTTTGATCATTATCTTAAAGACGCTCCTAAGCCCAAATGGATGGAACGGGGTGTTCCAGCCTTGGAAAAAGGAATCAATCAAGGGTATGAGTATGTTGAACGTGAGAAAAAGTGATTTCAAATAAGAACCCGGGCCAGCTTTATGTTGGTCCGGTATTCTATATGGATGAAAACACTTTAAAATTATGTGTGAGCTAAAAGCCTGACTTTACTTCTTAAATTTTAGCTGTTTTTTCTATACCGCATTTTTACAAAGCAAAAGCAATAATATAAGCTTTAGTCCATAATACAAATGGACTAAAACAACCTTACTCAGAGCATACCAAGTCTCCATAGGATAGGCAACAGAAGACAAATTAGAATACTTTGTAACCTCTTTTCAAAATAAGATGTCTTACTGGAAGTAAATACAACCTTATGGAATCATTGAAGAGCAAAATATACCCTAGATTAACAAAGTCATATGTGGTTGTACTCGTCATGCTTGTTGCACCACTATTAAACTACTTCGATAGAAACTATAGCTTTTTCTTTGGATTGGCTATTGTTGGACTCCTACTTTGGTCAAGCAATTTCCAATGGTCTTTATTTGGTTTTACTAAAAAGTTGACCAAAAAAACCATTCTTAAAAGTGTATTACTTACCCTCTGTTTGATCCTCATCGATAATTTTGTAGGTGTCTTGGTAAAGCAATACTTCGGAGAACCCGACTTATCTTCATTGGATATTGCGGGGGATACGCTGAATTATATCGTTATTCTTATCGTAGTATGGACCCTTGTTGCTTTCGGAGAGGAATTTCTCTTTAGAGGGTACTATCTTAAATGGCTGGCCCAATTTTTTGGAAATACAAAAATTGCTTGGCTATTTGCTGGGATATTAGTCTCCATATATTTTGGCGTATCCCATTATTACCAAGGGATTTCTGGAATGATGACCATTGCTATCATTTCCCTATTCACCAGCTTTATATTCTACAAGAACAAGGATAATTTATGGATCCTCATTCTTATACATGCCCTACATGATACTTGGGGGTTGACCTACTTGTATTTGGGAAGGTCAAGCCCGGTAAAACAGCTGTTTGAGCAACTTTTACTTCATTGAACTTCTAAGTATCATATCATGCCACTAGGCTAGGGATCGCAACGGGCAAACCATTGAAGTGACACGAATCCCGGCCTATCCAATCTGCCTCAATTCTTGGAGCACGCTTTCGATCGGTTCTTTCTTCGTATGCTTTTCATTGTATAAATTAATTGCAACTCAGTTGCATTAATGAATGATTTGCTTATTTTTGCACTTCATATTCTCATTAATACAACAACTATGACACCTAGTGCTGGTCCAATGGAAAAATTACGTTATTCTGATTTACTTGGGGTAGCTGCCAGTGGTCTTTGTGCTGTTCATTGTGCACTAACTCCCTTATTTTTCGCCACTCGACCGATTTTGGAAAACATCATAGGGAAACACCATCACGCCTCTGGATATTGGGCACTATTGGATTATCTTTTTTTAATCTTAGGCTTAATTGCAGTTTGGTACTCTGCACGTCATACGGTTCATAAAGGAATAAAAAGTATTCTATGGGCAGCATGGGGTGTTTTCGCCCTTGGCCTTTTATCCGAGACTTTTCATTTTATCTATGGTATGTGGTTCATGTACCTCGGTTCCATTGCATTGGTTGTGGCGCATATATACAATCACCGCTATTGTAAAAAATCAAAGAGAGACTTTACTACTGAAAATAAGAATAGATGACACCAATACACCTCCTGGCCGATAATGCCGTAATTGGCAGCGATCCAATACTATTACAGGGCATTCATTTGGAAGCCAAAAATCTTAGCATTTACCAACGTAGGATAACGGCATTGGAAAAAGGACTTGATCAAGTCATAAAGCAACCATTGGAATTTGGGGTAAGTGGCCGAGTGGAAGAAATTGATTTTTCCTTGAGAACGTATTTTACAAACGCACATCCGGAACGTGTTGACTTTATGGAGGATATTTTAAATCTTTTAGGATTGTTTAAACAAGTTACAAGAGCATCCTCTTTTCGGGTTTCACTAGCCAAGGTGAGTACGAACATGTGTCCTAGATTCCATGCAGACAATAACCAACTAAGGATGTTATGTACCTATTATGGCCCAGGCACCTTATGCCTTCCCGATCAAGCGGAAGATCGAAAAGCGTACCTCACCGGGCAGGGAAATCAAAAAATCTTAACCGATGAAAGCCTTGTCATACAGGTCAATACAGGTGACGTTGTCATTTTAAAAGGGGCCTTGTATCCTGGAGCAGTTCCGGTTTTGCATCGCAGTCCTAGTATTGAGGAAAATGGCGGGGAACGCATCTTACTCAGTATTGACCTCAATGAACCTCTAAATTTCCCCCTGTGATATTCCAAAAACAAAGAGGATGTTGAGGCCCATGGGCTTTGAGATAATGAAATCCCAAAAGGGGCATGATCTTTATTTCTTTTATTTTTGAAATAATTGCGCTTGTAGAATGCTAAAACTGATGATATAATGGGAAAAACAAAAATTGGTATTATCAATGTGTCGGATCGCGCCAGTCGTGGTGAATACTCCGATTTGCCTGGTCAGGAGGTCAAGCGCTTATTACAGCTATGGTTGTCTAGTCCCTGGGAAGCAGAGTACGCCGTTATTCCCGATGAACAGGATTTGCTCGAAAAAGAATTGATCCATATGGCCGATCAGAAAACCTGTTGTCTGATTGTAACCACGGGTGGTACAGGACCTGCCCAACGGGATGTGACCCCCGAAGCCACTGTGGCCGTTTGCGAAAAATTACTTCCTGGTTTTGGGGAGCAGATGCGGCAGGTGAGTTTGCAATATGTGCCTACTGCCATTCTTTCGCGCCAGACGGCGGGAATTCGTGGTAGCACCTTAATCATTAATCTTCCCGGTAAACCAAAATCTATTCGGGAATGTCTGGAAGCCGTATTTCCGGCCATTCCATATTGTATTGATCTGATAGGAGGGCCTTACTTGGAGACAGATGTAAAGGAGATGAACGTATTCCGCCCTAAACAAGGATAAGGGATTTGTAAAATTGTGATTGAAGATAGTACAGCTTTTGGAAGAAAATGCCCTAAGTTTTGTCTATTATTCCTATATTCAAAAGCGCAAATAAATGATTATAAACCATACCGCCACTTCAATTGTTTTGAATTAAATAAGGAGCTTAAAAAAATGAGATTTTTGTCTTTCAGAATTGTTCGGATTCCTTGGGAAATGGGATCCATTCGCAAAATATTCAGGAATTACTTCCAAAATTTAATGCGCAACCGCAATTTAAAAATTCAGTACTACCTAATCCATATATTCACATGAACTTCTCTTTATCTCTAAGACTATTCCTATTTTCATTTCTGGCTTTTGGGATGACCTTTTCTCAAAGCTTTGAAGCCCTGAAATACCGTACGGTAGGCCCATCCAGAGGCGGTAGGGTAACCACGGTAACCGGGGTTGCCTCACTTCCAGGAACCTTTTATTTGGGTGCATCGGGAGGAGGCGTATGGAAGTCCGAAGATTATGGGACCACTTGGAACAATATTTCTGATGGATTCTTCGAAACACCCTCCATTGGAGCAATTCAAGTAGCTGAAAATGATCCCAACATTGTGTACGTTGGTACGGGTTCAGACGGACTCCGAAGCAACATTATCAGTGGAAAAGGGATGTACAAATCCATAGATGCGGGTAAGACATGGGAGCATATCGGACTTAAAAATGTGGGGCAAATTGGTGCGGTGGAAATTGATCCCCGCAATAGTAATGTCGTTTGGGTGGCGGCTATTGGTAATGCCTTCAAAGATAATGCGGAACGCGGGATATTTAAAACAACAGATGGTGGGGAAAGTTGGGAGAAGGTTTTATTTGTTTCCGAAAAGGTAGGGTTTTCAGATCTCGAATTACTTCCAGGAAACCCTAATGTAATTTATGCGGCTGCTTGGAAGGGCCAACGCAAACCATGGACCATCATTTCTGGTGGTACCAAAGCGGAAGGAGGCATCTATAAATCGGTGAATGGGGGCAAAGATTGGACTAAATTGGAGAATGGGCTGCCCAAGAATACGATTGGAAAAATCGATCTGGCCGTTTCTCCTGCCAATTCCAGTATTCTGAATGCTGTGATCGAGGCACCTGAAGGGGAACAAGGATTGTATAAATCCGTAGATCAAGGAAAGTCCTTTACCCATGTTTCGGATGACATCCGTTTGGTAAACCGCCCTTTTTATTATACCAATGTGGAATTAGATCCTACCAATCCTGATATCATATATTCCAATGCCAATCCGCTCATAAAATCCATTGATGGTGGAAAAACCTGGAAAGTCATACAAGTGCCTCACGGTGACAATCACGATATTTGGTTAAACCCAAATAACCCACAACTCCTAATTCAGGCCAATGACGGGGGTGCCAATGTAAGTTTTAATGGAGGAGAGACCTGGTCCACACAATTCAATCAGCCTACAGCAGAACTCTATCAGGTGGAAGTGGACGACCAATATCCCTATTGGCTATATGCGGGGCAGCAAGACAATTATACTACCATTGCCGTACCGAGTTTTCCGCCTACTGCGGTACAACAAACAGGAACGGCCTGGATCATCAATACCGGGGGCTGTGAAACAGGCCCTGCCGTGCCCAAACCGGGCAATCCCAATATCGTGTATGCGAATTGTAAAGGACGTTTTGGGGTCTTTAATAAATTGACCGGAATTGAGAAAAGCTATTATGTGGGGGCAAGCAATATATATGGGCACAATCCAAAGGATTTAAAATACCGCTTTCAACGCGTGGCCCCTATCCATGTGTCGCCACATAATCCCGACGTGGTTTATCATGGATCACAGTTCTTACACAAAACAGATTCCGATGGATATTCCTGGGAAACCATTTCTCCGGATTTAACCGCCTTTGAAGCGGACAAACAAGTAATTTCAGGGAGCCCTATTACTCGTGATATTACCGGAGAGGAATATTATAGTACCTTATATTCCATACGGGAATCCCCTTTACAGCAAGGCTTGATCTGGACGGGTTCCAATGATGGGGTGGTTTCCATCACCAAGGATGGGGGCAAGACCTGGCAAAATGTGACGCCAAAAAAATTGCCAAAAGGAGGTAGGGTAGAATCCATTGCTGCGTCCCTGCACGATCTGGCCACGGCTTATATTGCAGTGGATCGTCATCTCTTGGGCGACACCAAGCCTTATTTCTATAAAACTACAGATTATGGAAAAAACTGGACTTTACTAAGCAAGGCAACCAACGGTATTCCTAGTGATCATACGGCACGTGTCTTACGTGAAGATCCCATAAAACCTGGTTTATTGTATGCTGGTACAGAATATGGTATCTATGTCTCCTTCAATGATGGAAGCAGCTGGCAATCCTTTCAACAAAACCTTCCTGTGACCCCCATTACGGACCTAAAAATCTTTAGAGGCGATTTAGTATTGAGTACCATGGGGCGCGGATTTTGGATTTTGGATAATATTACCAGTTTACGCGACCCTAAAATGCCCAAACTAGGGGGTACACCCCACCTTTTTAAACCCGATACTACCATACGCTATCGCTACCCAAAAATACGCGCAGGGAACAGTTTCCCCAAATATCCCAGAACAGCGGTCTATATCGATTACTATTTGCCCGAGGCCACCAAAGGGGTGAAACTAGAAATACTGAATGCCCAGAAAGAACCCGTTACTACCATTTTAAGTGATAGCACCTTATTGAAATCTTCGGTAACAGAGGTAGAGGATATGGGGCTAAATACCCTCTTTCGCTATGTCAGTAAAAAGCTAAAAGCAAGGAAAGGTTTGCATCGATTTGAGTGGGACCTTCGTAAAAAAGGGCCTTGGCATAAGACAAAGAATAGACGTTATAAGAATGGTCCCTTGGTAGCTCCTGGCCAGTACACCGCCAAGCTCACCCTAGGAGATAAGACAATGACACAGGAATTTGAAGTGATGATGGACCCTAGGGTCAAAGCAGAGGGCATGACCAAGGCTTTGTTTGGAAAACAGCAAGACATGCAAGACAAGATATTGGCATTGTTGTCTGAGGCTAGACAATTGCAAGATCGCTTAGAAAAGGAAATTAAAAAATTGGACCCTAAAGAAGATAGTACCACAGGCCGATTAGAACAGCTAAAAGCCGCTTTAAAACAACTCAAGAATGACAAAGGGGCCTATCCGCAACAAATGTTAATCGCACAGATTTCTTATATCTACAATATTGTAAATGGTGCCGATCAGGTCATTGGTGTAGATGTGATGGAACGCTATGACGAATTGATGACCGATTTTACAGCGATTAAAAATAACGTGCACTAAATTTATAGGCTACCTCATGAAATACCTTAAACTCGCTATCTCCTTTATACTCACCATCGGAATTTTTTATGTTTTACATACAAAATTGGGTGCCATTCCGCCCTTGGGAAAATTTTTAAATCCTAGCTCGGGCATTTGGCAAAATGAAGGCGATGAATCCATTACTGGTGAAATCCTTATCCCTGGATTAACAGAAGAAGTGACCGTGCACTATGATGAACAGCTGATTCCCCATGTCTTTGCACAAAACGAACATGACCTCTATAAAGCGCAAGGCTATTTAACAGCGAAACATCGCCTATGGCAATTGGAATTCCAAACACATGCCGCAGCCGGACGCTTATCCGAAATCTTTGGTGAAGGCGCCTTAAATTATGACCGATCAGAACGAAGACGGGGCATGGGCTATGGCGCAGATCAAGCCATTGCCTATATGGAGCAATATGATACCGAGACCTTAGCTTTTGTGCAGGATTATGCAGACGGGGTAAATGCCTATATCGATCAATTGGACCCTAAAGATTATCCGGTAGAATACAAGCTTTTGGATTACGCGCCTGAAGCTTGGTCGCCCAAAAAAACGGCCTTGCTATTAATGTATATGACCAAGATGTTGGCAGGTTATGACGATGATCTGGAATACACCAATGTACTCCGCCTTATTGGAAAGGAAAATTTTGATTTGCTCTTTCCAGACTTCTTCGATAGTAACGACCCTGTGATCCCGAAGGATACGGACTGGAGTTTTATCGATGTGCCACAGACAGCACTACCAGAATCCCAAGTGGTTTTAGATACCATTGTAGAAACGATAGCTAAACCACATCCGGACAATGGGAGCAATAACTGGGCAGTTTCAGGAACAAAATCCGTAAGCGGAAATCCCATATTGGCCAACGATCCGCACTTGGGACTCAATTTACCCGCCATCTGGTTCATCATGCAATTGAGTACTCCGGAACACAATGCCTTTGGCGCAACGATTCCAGGGGCATTGGGCGTTATTTCTGGTTTTAATCAACACATTGCCTGGGGTGAAACCAATGCCACCAGAGATGTTATCGACTGGTATAAAGTAGCCTTCAATAAAGACCGTACGAAATACCGCTATAATGAGCAATGGAAAGACGTTCGTTTGAGGATTGAGGACATTAAGATAAAAGGCAAAGAAAACTTCAAGGACTCTGTATTGTATACGCATCATGGTCCTGTGGTCTTCGATAAAAATTTTCGATCGGACAATGAACGTTCGGGCTATGCTATGCGGTGGATAGGTCACGATGGAGGCAATAACCAGAAAACCTTTATTGCGCTCAATAAAGCCAAAAACTATGATGACTATGTTAGTGCTTTACAGTATTGGAATGCCCCGGCACAAAATTTTGTATTTGCCTCTACGGAAGGTGATATTGCCTTATGGATCCAAGGGAAGTTTGCCAATAAATGGGAAGGTCAAGGGAAATTTCTAATGGATGGGAGTCTTCCTGAAAACGACTGGCAATCGTATATTCCGCAACAGTTCAATGCCCATACCAAAAACCCGGAACGGGGTTTTGTCAGCTCTGCCAATCAGCATCCTGTAGATGAAAACTATCCTTATTATGTTTTTAATGATGGCTATGAAACCTACAGAAACCGTGTAATCAACGATTTTTTTAGCACTAAAGACAAAATCAGTGTACAAGATTTCAAGGATTTGCACAACAACAATCACAACCTCAAAGCTGAAGAATTAGTACCTTATATGCTGGAACATATGGATACTTCTTCCTTGACTGGAGATGAAAAGATCATCCTCCAAGAAATTAGCACTTGGAAGTTCAATAACGATATCCATGAAGTGGGGCCCAGTATATGGCGGCAATGGTACGGTAAATTATATACCATGCTTTGGGACGAATTGGATGTAGAGAACATGGCATTGACTTCACCTTATACCTACCAAACGATTTATCTCCTTAAAAATCATGGGAATCACGAGTTTATGGATATTGTAGCCACCAAGGATAGGACCGAGACTGCTAGAGATCTATTTGTATTGGCCTTTAAGGAAGCCGCCAAACGTTTAAACGAGATAAAAGCAGAAAAGGGAGATTATACCTGGGTAAATTATAAAGGCACCTATGCCGGCCACTTGTTACAGGCCTTGCCGGCTTTCTCTAGATTTGATATTCCCATTGGAGGGGATCGCAATATTGTGAATGCCACTTCTGAAGATCATGGCCCTTCATGGAGAATGATTGTAGAAATGACATCTCCACCAACCGCTTTGGGCATCTACCCTGGAGGTCAATCTGGTAACCCAGGGAGTACATATTACGACAATTTTATAGACGATTGGGCTGCTGGAAAATACCATAGCCTTCATTTTTTGCAATCCAATAATACGACTAGTGCCGTTATCGGTACGCAAACCTTAATACCGGCACATCATGACTAAGAACATTTATAATTTTATAGCCACTCTTATATTAGCGGTGTTATTGTCTCTCTTTCTCCCTTGGTGGTCCATCATGATAGCCGCTTTGATCACTGCCTTGTTAATCCCATTGCAAAAATCAGCAGTATTTTTCGTTCCCTTTTTGGCCATATGTTGTTATTGGGCGGTGTATTCATTTCTACAGAGCAGTGCAAATGACTTTACCTTGGCCAAAAAAATATCCCAATTGTTGCAAATAGGAGGGAATCCTTATATCCTTATTCTTCTTACAGGAGTGATTGGTGGCTTGGCAGCCGGAATCAGTGCTGTTTTTGGGAGACAGCTGCGCAATCTGGGAAGCCCTAAAATCTAATTCCTTTTAATCGATTAAAATAAGTACAAATCACACAAATTATTTTCATGAAATCATCAATTCAACTAACGGTCTTACTTTTTCTGGTTTTCAGCATTTCCTATGCGCAAAACCCATTGATCAACACCCCCTCCATTAGTCCGGACGGACAAACCATTGCCTTTAATTTTCAGGGCGACATCTGGACGGCTAATGTAAACGGAACTAATCTACGAAGGATTACAGTCCATGAAGCAAATGATACCAAGCCCATTTGGAGTCCGGATGGTACTGCCATAAGTTTCATCAGCAATCGCTTTGGCAACAATGATGTGTATGTCATCGGAAAAGAAGGCGGCATTCCCAAGAGAATTACGTATCACTCTACCAATGACAATATCACCGATTTTACGGCAGACGGGCATTTGATTTTCGAAACTCGAAGGAATTTCATGCAAGTGGAACGAGAACCGGAAATACATATGGTCAGTACTGAAGGAGGAACACCCTCTCGTTATATGAATTCCTTGGGTTTTGACGCCACCTTATCGCCTAACGGTCAATTCATTGCTTTTGTAAAAGGCTCTTGCCGGCTAGAGCGAGAAGCGTATAGAGGACCTGCAAACAGGAATGTCTGGTTGTATGATATCAAAAAGGACAATTACACGCAACTTACGGATTATGATGGGAATGATTTTTATCCGCAATGGGCAGATAATAGCACCATTTACTTTCAATCTTCCCGCAGCGGGCGCTACAATGTACATAGCCTAAAAATCGATGCCCAAGGGGGTAAAACAGGAACCGTAACTCAACATAGTACTTTCAAGGATATGGGGATATTTTCCTTTCGTTTAAGTAAAAACGGAAAAGATATTGTAGCCATCCAAGGCGATCGATTACATCACATGAATACCGCTACTTCCAGCTCCAAAGTAATCCCCTTGGCCATCAAATCGGACTATAAATTTGATCCTATAGAACACGAGCGCATTTCCGGGAATATTAGTGAAGTTGCCGTTTCTCCCAATGGGAAGCTCTCCGCTGTTGTGGTACGCGGTGAAATATTCATTACCCAAAACGATAAAGAGAAAAACAGAACGGTCAACGTTTCAAATTCCCCTTACAGGGACAGAATGGTGAAATGGATCAATGATACCACCTTGTTCTTTGTATCGGACCGGGATGGACAAAACGATTTCTTTGTGGTGAAATCTGATGACCCTAAGGAGAACGATCTTTTTAAAACCTTAAAGCACAAAATAACGAGGATTACCAAGACCACGGCAGAGGAGAGTAACCCCCTCATTTCCCCGAATGGTAAATCCATAAGCTTTATACGAGGTAGGGGAAAACTTATTGTTGCCGCCATTAATGAAAACGGGAAATTGTCTAATGAAAAAATACTTTTAGATGGTTGGGACACTCCAGGAGGTGTTTCATGGTCCCCAGATTCAAAATGGTTGGC
This sequence comes from Spongiimicrobium salis, assembly GCF_043678055.1. NCBI lineage: Bacteria > Pseudomonadati > Bacteroidota > Flavobacteriia > Flavobacteriales > Flavobacteriaceae > Spongiimicrobium > Spongiimicrobium salis. The sequence continues at coordinate 435,867 of NZ_JBHEQA010000002.1, read as the reverse complement.
CTATAGCCTAGGCAATTTAGATTTTAACGATGAAATTTATATCCATAGGGCAGACAACTCCCAAAAACCCGTCAACGTATCCCTACACCCAAAACAAGACAGAAATCCGATCTGGAGTAAGGATGGAAAAAAATTGGCCTTTTCCTCAAACCGTAATAATAGTGATTACGATGTTTGGTTTGTATGGCTCAATAAGGAAGATTGGGAAAAAACAGCCCAGGATTGGGAAGAAGAAGCAGAAGACTCTTCCAATAGGGCTAAGGAAGGGGCGAAAAAAGAAGACAAGGCTACCGAGGCGGTTGTTCGTATCGACTTTGAAGATATTCATGAACGGCAAAACCAAGTAACTTCTTATACAGGAGGGGAATTTGTCCAGGCCATTTCCAAGGATGGTAAAACCTTCTATTATGTCACCGGAAATGGAGGGAGAGGAAATGAAAGTATTACTTCTGATCTGTATAAAATCAAGTGGGACGGAAAGGATAGAAAAGAAATCACCAAAGGAAATACTCGTCCTTCCAATATCGTGTTGAACAAGAAACACAACCAATTGTATTATACCAAATCAAGAGGAAATCTGGCACGAATCAACCTTGCGAGCGACAAGTCTGAAAATCTTCCGACTTTAGCTCGGATGGATATCAATTATGCACTGGAATCCGATCAGATTTTTGAAGAAGCTTGGAAAGCCATCAATGACGGTTTTTATGATCCCGATTTTCATGGACAAGATTGGACTTCCCTAAAAAAGAAATACAAACCTTTAGCGATGAAAGCTTCTACCAGAGCCGATTTCCAAAGAATTTTCAACTGGATGTTAGGGCAGATCAACGCGAGCCATATGGGATTACGGGGAGGCAGACAACGAGAAGATTTGCAACGCGAATCCACAGGCCAGCTTGGTCTGGAACTGGAACCTCAGAAAAATGGGAATTTAAAAGTACTGGGAGTGATTCCCAATATGCCCGCGGATAGGGGAACGAGCAAATTAAGCCCGGGAGATATCATTACTGCCGTCAACGGAGAAAAACTTAAAGCCAAAACCAATTTTTATAGCCTGCTGACCGGGACTGCCAATGAAAAAATATACTTGGAAGTCAAAAATAAAAATAACACCCGAGAGGTTGTGATCAGACCTAAGAACAGTAATCGTTTGGAAAATTACAATGCCTGGGTAAAAGAACGGAAACGCCTTACGGAAAAGTACTCCAACGGCAGATTGGGGTATATTCATATTCAAGGCATGAACTGGACCAGTTTTGAGCGTTTTGAAAGAGAATTGACCGCTGCGGGCTTAGGTAAGGAAGGCATTGTCATTGATGTGCGCTACAATGGAGGCGGCTGGACCACCGACTATTTAATGGCCGTTTTAAATGTGCGGCAACACGCCTATACCGTACCACGAGGTGCTGCAAAAAACTTGGCCACTGAGCATAAAAAGTTTGTTAACTACTATCCTTATAGCGAGCGTTTGCCCTTGGCTTCCTGGACCAAGCCATCCATAGCCATTAGCAATCACACCAGCTATTCCAATGCTGAGATTTTTGCCCACGCCTTTAAGACCCTTGGTATTGGGAAATTGGTCGGCGAAGCTACTTTTGGTGCCGTAATATCCACAGGAGGAAGAGGTTTGATCGATGGTTCTTTTGTCCGTATGCCGTTTAGGGGTTGGTACGTAAAGGCCACGCAGGAAAACATGGAATTAGGACCTGCAGTACCGGATATTTTGGTCAATAACAATCCCGACGACAAAGCAAAAAAACAAGATACTCAATTACAAAAAGCGGTAGAAACGCTATTAAAAGATCTAAATTAGATCTGATATAAGATGGATGCGGCCAGCATGATACGGAGTGCGTGAAATCTCTCTGGCCGCAATATATAAACGAAGAAAATAGTAAGGTATGCGTTTGTTTTTGATATTAGGATTAGGTATTTGTGTAGGGTTATATAGCTGCACCAATGTTCCTAAAAAAGAAGTTCCTATTACCATTGATACCCATTCCTATGAGGATATCGGATATCCGGAAACTGCGGTTAAGCTTCCGGATTCCCTAAAAAATGCCTTTATCGAAAAATTCTTTGTGCCTTGGGAATCCTCCTCAAAAACCTTGCTTTCTTCCTTAGCTAGTTTGCCTGGAAAAGAAATGTCCTACTTGGACAACTATCTGAAAGATGATGCTTGGTATGGGGAGAATAAGAAACCCCATAGGAAATGGCAACGGGAAGAAGTGGTCGCTAATGCCGATGTTAAAAGCTTCCCCAATTTTCAGCAAAGAGGCATCATTATTTCCCATACGGATCTAAGGCGAATTCCCACAAAACGACCTGGTTTTGATACCTATTCCAAGGCAGGTGAAGGCTATCCCTTTGATTACTTTCAGGAAACCAGCTTGTGGGCCAATACTCCTGTATTCATAGCGCATACTTCACGGGATAAACAATGGTGTTATGTGCTAAGTCCTTATTACAAAGGTTGGGTAAACATGCATGATGTTGCCTTGGTTGACGCCGATTTTATAGCACAATGGTCTTCGGGAAGCTTTTGTTTTCCTTTGTCCGACCAGGTCAACCTTCAAAATACCACTTCCCATTATGCCATCAATGCTAAAATTGGAATGCTATTGCCCTATGAAGAAATTGAAAAAAGCCTGGACAAAGTACACGTCTATTATGCCAATGCCGATAAAAACCAAAAGGCAGCGATTTTAAAAGCAGAAATAAACCGGGATGCGCTGGCATTTGACAGCTTTCCATTTCAGGAAAGTACGTTGAAGCAATTGGTTTCCAACTTGATCGAAAGACCGTATGGATGGGGAGGGATGTTGGAGAATAGAGATTGTTCTGCCATGATTCGGGATTTATTGGGTACGTATAGAATTTGGTTGCCCAGGGATTCCGAGGATCAAATGGCCATTGGCGATCACTATGAGTTTCCTAAAACCACGGAGGAGAAAGTGAAGTTGATCAAGGAAAAAGGGATTCCCTTTTTGACCATTTTGCGAAAAAAGGGCCACAATATGCTCTATGTTGGGGATGCCCCCAATGGAGACCCCCTGATCCTTCATGCCATTTGGGGATTAAAAACGTCCTACTCCGATGAGCAACTTGCCCATTTCCTGAAGGAATACCCCATTGAGGGAATCCATCAAGATAAAGATGGAAGTTTAAAGGGTAGGCATGTCATCGGGGAAGCTGTGATCACCTCTATATATGCAGGTGAGGGAAATGATCAGGTGCCCCTTTCCATCATTGAAGAAATATATGCCATGACCACCATTCTTAAAAACTGAGGATATGCACTTGCCATTTTAGATAAACCTTTGAAGACCAAAAAGGTAAAATCTGCATTTAAGTTAAAAGAAGGAATTAAAACGCTGTTCAACTAAAAGTTTTTGTCTTTGACCCTATCCTAAAATATTTGATAAACTACTCATACCGTAAGCTTTTCAACGGTTTAGTTAGAAGGCAAAACCCTTTTTATGCTATTTATAATCCTTATGCTGATTTCAATAAAGGCGAATGGGTATTGCACGGAACGTATGACACCGCCATGATATAAACTCTTATTTATCCCGTATTTTGTTTTTATAGTTTCCTCCCTCAACATATCGATAGACCTTTCCTTTTTGATCCCTTTCAAAAGTAAAGGTATCACCTAGTTCCCCATTCTCTTTGATGTAACGAAAGGTATCACCACCTACATGCTCGTAGAACATCATTCTGCGCCCGGGTGAATTTTCGGGCAACTGCAATACCACTAGGTTTTCTGCCCAACTAGAGATATAAACTTCACTATTCCAAGGGTTCATATTATAATAGCCTGTATACTCCTTGAGGTTGAGCTTATGCTCGGCCATGTTCTTCAATGGTTTTACATGGTCCAGTATTTGTTTTATTCCATTTAGATATTTAAAGGTTTGGGATCTGTTTCCATTGATCAGGATGGCCAAACCAAGTTTAGTAGATATATTTAATTGCAATAGAGAAACAAAACCAGGGCAGGTTCCGCCATGGGATATCCACGTATTGCCATCTGATTCCTCGATCACTTCAAAGCCCAAGCCCCACTTTAAATATCCATTTTTACTCGTGGCGTGCACTTGATGCATTTTTTTTAAGGTAGAAGGCTTTAGAATTTCTGAGCGTGAAGCATCGTACAACCTAAACTGCCATTTGGCATATTTCGCTAAATCATGAATGGAGGTCCATAGTCCCATCGCCGGTTGCATCGCTTTGGTGTCAAATTCATTGACCATTTCCCGTTTTCCATTTCTATTTATGGCCGTATATCCCATAGCATGCTCTTTATTGGGTATTGCAGCTCCCATAGTAGTTTCTGTCATCTTTAATGGATTCAAGATTTCTTTTTGAATGTATTCTTCGTAGGGTATCCCAGAAATTTTTGCAATGATTTCACCTAACAAAGCATAGCCTATATTGCTATAAGCAACATCGGTTCCCACTTCACTTTTAGTCTCCAAATCTTTTAGTGCAGAGCGAAATTCTTTTGGGGAAGGGAAAGTAAAATCAGGTCCACTAAAATAACTATGACCCGTATTTCCGGGTAATCCAGAAGCATGTGATAACAGGGCACCTACAGTAACGGCACCGTTTTTAGGGAATTTTTGATGTACTTCATAAAATGGCAGAAGGTCCTTCACCTTATCCTCTAAATGGAGCTTTCCTTCATCTACAAGTCGCATTATGGCGACGGCTGTAAACGACTTGGTAATAGAGCAAATGCTGCAAATAGTATGGGTATCCATATCTTTATCTTGTTCTATATGTGATTTTCCAAAAGCTCCGGTCCATACTATTTCTTGATCTTGAAGGATCATGGCAGTGATTCCAGGAATATTTTCAAAGTCTTTTTGAGCTTCCAACCAAACCTCTATCAACGCAAAGGCTTCATGGTAGTTTTTTGGATGTTCTTGCGAACTTCCAAAGAGCGTACAAAAAAGGAAACATAGAAGTATAGGGATTCGTTTCATATAACTACATTGATTTATGAATTGTTTAAAGTAAAAGTGATATGATGCCAGTAGGTATTTAGCGTTTTCTCTGGCGAAAAGTTTATTCTTGTAAGCTTTTGATTTTTAGATTTTCCCAAGGGATATCATAAATTTGCATAACACTAGAAAGGGATTTTATATGAACATTAGGACCATTTTCCAAGAATCGGTTGCTTTCTATGATTTGTTTTCTCGGATTGGATTTACTTGTTTTTAAGGTAAATTTTTCCGGATGGATCAACTTGGAATTAATGCCCTCGTAGTGGAAATGGTAAGCCGTTTTAGGCAATTTCAACCACACTTTTTTACTGTCTTCAACATCCATGTGGACCTTTTGGATTTCCGAAGAAGTATCGATGCTCAACATTTTAAAATTTCCCCTGGCATCTATGCTTTTCGTCACATCATCAATGGAAACAGTGGAAGCATCTGAAGTTAACACCATATTTTGCACGTTCTTTATCAAGGTATATCCGGAGAATACTACATTGAGATCTCCATCGCCCCAATAATCGATTTCAAAATTTGAATAGGATCCTTTAATTGATGTTTGCTTGCCACTTAACTTATTTGCTTGAAGCAATACGTGACTAAGTTCTGCTTTCAGATTCTTAAATTCCTCAGATAAGACGATTTTTCCATGTCTGGCTTTAATATGGAGTTTAGCGTTTCTTGGAAATTTTACTTTTACTGTTTTGCTGATGATGGCGCGTTTGGATAATGCTCGGACATTAGCACTTGGAAGTAGGTTTTTATTTTTAAGGGCAGGTTGATTTATCATAGTGGATTTCTTCTCCAATGCTGGAAGTGTTTCTCTTCTAGAGGCTTTTAATTTAATGCGTTCTTCTTTGGTCTTATGGTACCAGCGTCTACCGACTTTCTCGTTATTTTCCCGCTCCCATTCCTTTAGATAGGCATTCCCTTTTTCAATATAGGTATCAAAATCAAAGGTGTTTTGCTTTTGATCTATGCTTGGACGCAGGGTTTTCTTTTTAAAATTGTTGTTTTCAACCTTGCCAGCATCCAACTTATCCGTATCCACAAAATAGCCTTTGTAATATCCTCGCTTTTTTAATTCAACATTGGATTCCTCTTGCAACAAAGAAGCTATTCTCACTTCATTGGCGTATTGCTCCGCTTTAAAATCCCATTTTTTAAAATAATTTTCTACCTCATTTTCCGATAAACCTTCAATCTCCAGTATAGCTTCAATGGTCACCACTTTATCATCCGTAAAGGCAAACTCAAGATTGGTGTACTTCGTCCAGACATCTAGAACGACATCTTCTGTAACCGCAAATTTGTATTGTTGTGTTTTGGTCACTACCTGAGCGTTACCACTTGTATAACCCAATATTATTAAAAAGGCACTAACGACTACTTTATATAATTTCATGATCTTTATTTTTTAATTCTTCCATTGCTACTTTTAAATCCTGTAATAACTCAAGTTGTCTTTTTAAGTTATTGATAAGGGCGTGTATGCTCATGCTACTTGGACCTTCCTTTCGTATTTCTGCAACCAAAGAGGTATGTTCTTCTTCTAAAATGGCAAAACGCTTCATATAGCGATCTACCATAGATCGACTTTCTTGACGATCTTTTATCTCTGAAAGGGTAGTATTGATATTGGTTACGTAGTACGCTTCAATTTCCTTTAAATCCGGTGAAATAGTACTCAAGACCATATCAGGATCAGTGTTTTGTCTGTCTTGATCGAAGAAGATATGGGACAGTACCCCCAGCGATATAAAAACGACTATAGCTGCGGCCATTTTTAATATGCCATAGGAGCTATTCTTTTTTACAGGAAGTTCTTCATAGAGTTTTTCTATAAAAATTGCTTCATGATTTGGCCTAGGGGTATGATTTACTAAGCGGTCTTTTTCAAATCGTTTTTTAAGATTCTGTGCCATAACCTTTATGTTTTAGTAATTGTCTTAATTGTGCCTTGCCCCGCATTAAATGTGTTCTTGATGTAACCACGGGAATGTTTAAAATCTGTGCAATTTCCTCATGATCATAACCTTCTATCAAGTAGAGCATTACTACGAACCTGTATTTATCTTTGAGTTTATTCATTTCTTTTTTTACATCTTCCAACACAAAACTTTCACCGAACTCCCAATCGCTATCCATCTCAAGCTCCATATGATCGACTTTGGTTTCATCTAAGGCGACCACTTCCAATTTTCGTTTTTTTAATTCGTTGATACATTTGTTCACAACAATCTTTTTGAGCCATGCACCAAAAGAAACTTCTGCTTTAAACTGGGATATATGTTTAAACGCACTTAAAAAGGACTCCTGAACCACATCTTGGGCATTTTCTGCGTTCATCAACAAGCGCATCGCCACATTATACATTCCTTGATGATATCTTCTGTAGAGTTCAATTTGAGCGCGCTTATGATTTGATTTACATCCTTCTATTAATTGGCTTTGTTGCATATGGGTACGCTAGTTTTTCAAAATAAAAACACCTTCTATTAAGAAAGACAAAAGACAAAGGACTACGTTGCAAAAAATTTTAATGAATCAATTAAAATATACTGTTGGTTGTATATAGCTATAGGATGAAACCATAAGAAAAGAAATGACACAGGTTTAGTGCCCCCTTTAAATCTAGGGAAAGAAAAAATCAAATGGAATGTATAATTTTCAAGAGGTATGTTACTCTAGGAAAAACGATAGTGAAATATAAGCCAATGGAGTTTCAGGCTTTCTTATTCTTTTTACTATGTTTCACTATTCATACCGTAAACTTTTCAGCGGATTGGCATGTGCCGCTCGTATGGCATGATAGGCAATGGTCATTATTGTGATCAAGAGGGAAGCCGTACCCGCCATCAAGAAGGTAGAAAGCCCTATCTCGGTATGATAGGTAAAGGCGTCCAACCAGTCGTCCATGGCAAAGTAACTGATGGGTACAGCCAACAAAAAACCAATGCCTACCAATAAAAGAAAACCTTTCACCATCTGTAGCATAATATGCAAAGCGCCCGCCCCCAATACTTTTCGGATTCCGATTTCTTTTATACGTTGCTCGGCAGCAAAACTTGCCAAACCAAACAACCCTAATAAAGAGATAAAAATGGCTATCGCGGAAAAGTAATTTCCCAAAGTGCCGATCACTGTTTCACTTTGGTATTGTGCTTTGTAATTATCCTCTAGAAAATGATATTCAAAAGGATAATCCGGGTTATATTCTTTCCATAGTTCCTCAAGGTAAGCCAGGCTCTCCCCATGGTGCTGATCCACCATTCTTAAACTGAGTATCGTATTGCTATGAGGCCTTAAACTAATGATCAAAGGCTCAATAGGGGAGTGTAGTGAACGAAAATGAAAATCCTTAACGATACCGATAATTTCTCCGGTTCGGCCCCAAAAGGTCACCCTATGGCCGATGGGTTCCTCCAAATTCATGATCTTGGCGGTTTGTTCGTTGATGATCACATGCAATGAATCCGTGACCAAAGAGGTATCAAAAGACCTTCCTCTTACAAGTTCCATATCATAGGTCTCCAGAAAATCATAATCGGTTTGAATGATCTGAAAATTTGTCCGAAGTTCATTGTCCCTTTCTGCCCAGCTAAAGCCACCATCCGTAGACGTTCCGTAGGTGAGTGCGGAACTCCCTGAAAAGGCTACATTGGTAAAATGCGGGTTCTCTGATAATCTGGATTTTAATTGTGCTTGTACATCACTGTTGCGCAAACTACCTTCTAAGGGAACCATCACCAAATTTTCTTTATTGAACCCCAGTTCCCTGTTTTCCATAAAGTCCAACTGTTTTTGGATCACCAAAGTGGCTATGATTAAGGTGGTAGAAATGACAAATTGAAAAACCACCAAGCCTTTCCGTAAACCATCTGAGCTCCGGGAGCTTCTAAAGCTGCCCTTTAATACCTTAATCGTTTTAAAGTTGGAAAGTACCACAGCCGGATATATTCCCGAAACCAGACCTACGATAAGCCCTATCACCATCAACTTATACGATTGATCAACATTAAACAGGGAAAAGCTTATATTCTTGCCCACTAGAAGATTCAAATGATCTATGGTCAACATCACTAGGAACCCAGCCAACAAAGCAGAAAAAAGAGCCAACAATACGGATTCTGTCATGAATTGCAACAGTAAATACCTACGACTAGAGCCTACTACTTTTTTAACCCCTACTTCTTTGGCCCTTTTGGTGGAACGGGCCGTCACCAAATTGATAAAATTAATGGACGCGATCAATAGAATAAAAAGGGCCACTACGCTAAACAAACGAACATAGAGAATGCGCCCCCCGGTCAATTCTCCATTCTCATAGTTCGTGAATAGATAGCGTTCTTTAAACGGTTGTAACAAGAGGGTGCCCGGAGCTTCTTCGGCTCCCATTTTCTCCTGTATATAAGGCGCTATTTTAGCATTAAATTGATCGATGTCCGTACCTGCACGCAATTTGGCAATACCACTGATGCCACTATTGCCCCATTCGTTTACCCAAGTATTTTCCTGTTTCCAGAGCAGAAAAGGGGCAACAAAATCAAAATTAATCGTGCTTTCATGGGGGACATCCTCAAAAACTCCGCCTACTTCAAAATTGCCCCAACCATCAACTTCTATGGTCTTTGACAGGGCAGGCTCTTCCCCAAATAAGCGCTCTTTTGCACTTTTTGAAAGATAGATTTGCGAAGGTGAGTTCAAAGCACTTTTTGCATTTCCTTCAATAAAATGAACCTGAAAAATCTTGAAAAAATCAGCACTGGCCCAAATACCACTTTCCCGTTGCCTGTGATCCTCAAGGATAAAATACGGGTCGTAGGGGTGGGTGTAGGCGGCCATTGATTCCACTTCAGGGAAATCATCTGTAAAGCTGGTATGAAGAGGTCCGGGAGTGAAATCATTGGTATAAATTATTCCGGAACTGGTCCGGTTTTCCATTACTTGGTACATTTGTCCTATATCTTTGTGAAACCCATTGACGGATAACTCAGATTCCACATAGAGTAGGAGCAGGGCACTGGCGGTAAGGCCAATCGTAAGGCCCAGTACATTGAATAGTGCATAGAGGCGTTCTTTCCAAAATACACGAAAGCTGGTTTTAAATAAGGTATGGATCATTCCTAAGGGTATATAGTTTTGATGGCCCCATGAGGTGCGGAGAAGGGAAAGTCGAAATAGCAATAGAACGTCTATAAAAAACTTAAAATTGGCATAAAGCCTGCCTTTTTCCTTTTGATTATTTTGATAGTGTTCCTCTAAGTCTCCTAGAATATCTTCTTGAAAATCAGGGTGACAGTAGCATTTCAATAGGCGTATTCCCAATCTTTTTAGCATGGCTTAAATTGAAAATCAATATCTGGAATTTCCGACCACAACTTTAAGCGCGTTTGGATATTAAATTCTAGCGCTTCTTTTCCAAAGGCGGTAATCTTAAAATAGCGTTTCCGTTTCCCACCTCTTACTTTTGTGGTTTCTCCGAGTTCTGAAGTGAGAAAACCTTTGCCTTCCATCCGTCGGAGTGCCGACTGAAGCGCACCTACAGAAACCTTGCGTTCCAAACGTTTTTCAATTTCGGTTTTAATAGCAACTCCGTAGGCATCGCCATGGAGAACTCCGACCGTTAAAAGGACGAATTCCTCAAATTCTCCAAGTTGGTACTTCTTCATTGGATTTATTTATTTCCTAAATGTAGTTTTTATTTATAGATCCACCAAATAAAAATTCCTAAATGTAGTTTTAATAATGAAACCCTTTATATTTTAACCTTATGGATCATCCCATCATACCCAGCCACATATATCGCTTTGTTCATCACCATGATATCTTGTAAAAAATTACAGGAACGCCATAGTTCTTTCGTTCTCCCGGACCTCATATCGGTCAACATCAACTTATTATCCTCCCCACAACTTAATATGTATTTGCCATAATAGACTATAGATCGTATAATATCATCATGGACTTTAATTTTCGTTGACGTTTTGGTTCTTGTGCACCATTGGATTAATGTACCATCCTTTGTTCCGATAAGGATAAGCTTCTTTTTTTCGGCATTGATGCTACATAGTGGTTGTTCATGTTCGTAAATGCATCTGCTTTTCTCTGAGGATAAATGGGTCAACTGTATTTTCCCCGCTTCACAACAACTTATCAGGGTAGCTTCATCTAATAGCGCCGCATCCCATACCCATGCCTTATGTACCGCAATGCGCTTAATAACTTTCAAGGCAGCACTCAACACATAGACTTTTCCACTAGTTCCTACAGCAATAATGCGCTCGTTGGGCAGGCACAACATATTTAAGATCATTTCGGGCAAATGGATCACAGCAAGCACTTCTCCTGACAGGTTCCATTTTTTGATCGTAAAATCCCTGGAACAGGACAAATATTCATTTTTTCCAAAAGACACTATTTTAAGGACCGATTTTGTATGAATTTCAAAGGTGTTTTGAAGTTCTAGTTGGGCGTTCCAATGTTTTATTTTTCGATCTCTTCCGCAACTCAGAAAAGCGGTTTCATTGAGTTTGAGAAGTTTCCATATGTATCCTTGATGATGTGTATTCAGGTCCTTACTTTTTATCATCACATCGGACCGCAATATGTATTTATTCCCAAGGGTCACTGTTGCTCCTTTGTGCCATATTTGATGGTCAAAAATCACCAATTTCCCTTTCTTGGGGCGTATGGTCTTTACAGGAGTTTCACTTGTTTTAGTGGTATAAAAATGTGTTTCTCCAGCATCAAAAGAGCTATTATCGTTCAAGTACAACAAGAAGGTAAATTGGGAACGATGCATATCATCTTGATGGAATACCCCATCTTGATGTTTGTCAAAAAATTGATTCTTTTGATACCTACAGAACCTGATCCGCTTATTGAGTCCAACAAATGACGCCTCAACATGTGGAAGTTGATGTTGTTTTACTTTTTGAAATAAGGTGTTCGCCAATTCTTGATCATCTTCCACCAAACGGTCATTATTCCTATAATAATCTGGATAATGGCTGATAGCCTTTTTAAATTGCTGTTTTCTTGGCTGTAAAAGCGTATTGATTTCTGTATGCGATAGAAAGTTCTCAATTTCAATAAGGAACAACCCATTTATTTTAGTGATCGTATGCATAGGAGAAGTTTGAATATTTCAACATTCAAAGTTCCAAGAAATGGAAATCCCCTGCATTGATGTTTGATAAGATTTAAGGGTTAAATGCTGTTTTTCGAATCCGGCTTAAGGATTCTGGGGTAATGCCCAGATAAGAAGCGATATAATGATGTGGGATCTTATTGAGGAGATCCGGGTATAACTTCATGAATATTGCATACCGTTTTGAAGCCTTTTGATATTGCAGGGATGCTATCCGTTCCATCGCTAATACATAATTGAATTCCGCCATGAGTCGCCCAAAGGTATTTAAAGGCGGACTTACCGCATAAAGAGATTTCCAATAGGAATAATCAATGGATAGCAACTTTCCGGGAAGGATGCACTCCACAGTCTCTGTACTAGGCTGTTCTTTTAGCAGACTGACAAATGAGGCAACGATGGGGTTGCGGGATTCATAATTGAAATAGCTGGTGATATCCTTCCCATCGTTGATTTGATATACCCGGTATACTCCGGAAATCACAAATTTTAAGGTAGTACATCGTTGTCCTTGTTGTACAATGACATCGCCTTTGGCATATGTTTCCATGCAAAGTTGAGATTGTAGCCGATCGATATCCGTTTCGGACAGGTCCACCCATTTGGAAATAAAAGCAATCAATTTTTGATATTCTTTAGTGGTATCCATACGTACCATAAAGCTACAAACTTTAAAGTTGGGAATACTTCTCCAAAAAGCCTTATTTTGCCACGGTTTTAAACAGACCGATCATATCATGGGCTAACACCAATGTACGGCTTTGTTTAATTTTCCGAAAAGGTAGTTCATCATATGAAACAACATAAAAAACAAGAAGAGATAGCCTATTGGTTGCAACAAGCCCGTGAAAAGTGGGAGTATCGAGGCCAGAAAAGGCCGTCTTTTGCCGAAATTCCTAAAAAAGGCCAACGGTCGGTCTGGGATTTTCCACGGCCACCGAAGGTCGAAAAAGTACAACAACCGCTACAGGTGATGCATGAAGATACTATCATAGCGGATTCCAGCAATGCCCTGGCGGTATTGGAAACTGCGAGTCCGCCTACCTATTATATCCCTATGCAGGATATTCAAATGGACTTGCTTGTCCCCATACCCAAAAAGACTTCTTTGTGCGAATGGAAGGGCAGCGCCCACTATTGGGCCCTTAAAGCTCAGGCCGATTTCCCCATAGGGTGGTCATACCCTAAGTTATTTGAGGGGTTTCATGAATTAAAAGAACATTTGGCCTTTTATCCACAATATCTGGATTGTAGGGTAGGGGGCATACGGGTAATTCCCCAGCCAGGGCGATTCTATGCCGGATGGATCACCCCTGATCTTAGGGGGCCATTTAAAGGAGAAAAAGGAAGTGAACATTGGTAACCTTAGGTATCATTTCATCCCACTAACCACTAATACCACACACTATTTAGGAAATGAATCCATATTTTAAATTTATCCCCATAACCCTTGTATGGAGTTTATGCTGTTTTGTTCAATTACATGCCCAAGGGAAGTCGCCATTAATGGACCTGAACAGCGCTAGCTTAAGTGAGCGATGGCTGGTTAAAAACGATAGTGTCAGCAGTTTTAAGATCTTACCCTACAAGCCGGTTTACTTGTTGGCGTTGAACTATATTGATGACATTAACAATAGTCCACAAAGTGGCAATCCCTTAAATAATGTAAGTGAGCCCACGGAATTCAATAATGGGGAAATTACATTTCAATTAAGTTTTAAAACCCGTGTACTTCGCCTAAATAAAAACAAGAAACAGAAAATAGACCTCTGGTTGGCCTATACCCAATTGTCTAAATGGCAGGTTTATAATGCCTTGATATCAAGGCCTTTTAGAGAAACCAATTATGAACCCGAAGCCCTCATCGTCCTCCCATTGAATTATCAGGTTTTTGGCTTGGATGGGGTGTATATCGCTGCTGGATTTAACCATCAAAGCAATGGGAAATCCAATCCCTTTTCGCGTAGTTGGAATCGCGTTACTTTCCAAGCCGGTTGGGAAACCAAAAACTGGAGCATTGTGTTCAATCCTTGGATCCGTATTCCGGAAGGAGCTGTGGAAGATAATAATCCGGGAATCGAGAATTATGTGGGCAGGGCCGAATTATTGACGGCCTTCGCCAAAAACAAACACAACATCAGCTTGGCTTTACGGCATTCGCTGAATACCGGTACCAATAATAGGGGAAGCCTACGCTTCCATTACGGCTATCAAATAGCGGACAATTTATACTTGCACGCCCAAGTTTTTCATGGTTATGGAGAGAATTTGATTGATTATAATCATAAACAGACCACTTTTGGAATTGGTTTTTCCTTGATACGTTGGCGTTGATTCGGGATGGCCTTGACCGAAGGAAAGAAAACGTATAGCACAACATAATGCAATGGTATCCCCTATATGCCGCGTTCCTGTACTTTTCCTTTTTAGATTAAATGGCAATGCCTTTCTTTGTGCAGGAATGAATAGCAGCTTGGAATCCATTAAAAACAATAGAACATCTTTATACTGGGCCTGCCAATTGATAGGGTGGGGGACCGTCTCCTTATATTGGGCCTACAAGGTATATACCAGGGACGATTACGGATTTTTCTATACCTTCCTTAATTATGTGTCCGATGCTGGCATTGGAATACTATTGACTCACATCTATAGAAGTATTGCTTTAAAGGCAAATTGGAACAGCTTTTCCATACAAAGACTATTGATACGTGTCATTCCCGCCGTATTAGTGCTCGCAGTGTTCTATGCGCTGATCAATAATATAAAATGGTATTTCTTTTACACTGCCCTTGTAGATGATAGGGTGACCCTTTTTAAGGCTATTATGTCCTGGGATCCTATTATTATTACAGGTTTGCGGTTGATGTCTGCCTGGATATTGGCCTATCACCTGTATCATTACTATCAAAAAGAAGTGGCTACAGCACAAAAGAACGCCCAATTGTCCGTTTTGATCAAACAGACACAACTGGATAATTTATCGGCCCAGTTAAATCCTCATTTTCTATTCAATTCCCTGAATTCCATAAAATCCTTGATCAAGGAAAATCCCACCATAGCCCGAAGAGCTATTGATTTATTATCAGACTTGTTACGATCCTCTTTATATGGAAAGGATCAAGATGTTATTTCCATTAAAGACGAATTGGCCTTGGTACAGGATTATATCGCTTTGGAAAAATTGCGTTTTGAAGAACGTCTCGGCCTAAAAATACAAGTGGATAAAGATTTGGAGCACTATAAAATTCCCACCTTAAGTATTCAGTTGTTGGTAGAAAACGCGATCAAACACGGTATTGATCGGTTGATCAAAGGCGGTATCGTCATGCTCGACATTGTTAAAAAACAGGACCATATCCATATTCGGGTAAAAAATCCAGGGAGTTTGTCTAGAGAAAAACACCATGGAGTTGGGCTTAAAAATTTAAAAGAACGATTGTACATTCAATACCGATCCGATGCCAGTTTTGATTTAAAAGCCTTGGATGAAAATACGGTAGAAGCCATCATGATTTTACCCCTTGAAACCTATGAAAACATTTAAGACCATCATTGTTGATGATGAACGTTTAGCCCGTGAAGAAGTAAAGCGTGCCTTAAAGAAACATCCTGAATTTGAACTTGTCGGGGAAGCCGATCATGTGGATGCCGCCATAAGCTTAATACAAAGAACAGTTCCGGATATCATTTTCTTAGACATTCATATGCCCGAAAAATCTGGTTTTGAGCTCTTAGAAGAATTGACCACCGTCCCCGAAGTTGTTTTTACCACTGCCTATGACCAGTATGCCGTAAAAGCTTTTGAATTAAACGCCTTGGATTATCTTGTTAAACCCCTAAGGGAAGAGCGCTTTGCCAAAACTATAGGCAAAGTAAAGCAAGAACTCACGGAAAAAACCCAAGAAACAATCGAAGTTTTCCCTATGCACCGTAAAATCTTTATTAAAGACGGGGAAAACTGTCATTTTGTGCCCCTATCCGAAATCTACTTTATAGAATCCATAGAAAATTACGCCAGGCTCTATTTTGGGAAAGAGAAGGCCATGATCAAACGCTCCTTGAACATCCTGGAGGAAAAGTTGGATGCTACCATTTTTTTTAGGGCCAATAGAAGTCAGATCATCAACACTACTTTTATCCAGGAAATCCACCCGCATTTCAACAACAGGCTACAGGTTACCTTGACCACGGGCCAGAAGGTAGAAATATCCAGCAGGCAATCCGTAAAGTTTAAACATTGGAATAGTCTGTGATTGTGAAGGAGAAGATTTGTGTACGCTTAGCGGCGTTTATCTGCGCTCCTGTACTTTTCTTTTGCCTTTACAATACTCCTCCTTACTTTGTCCTATAAACACCAAAAAAATATGCACCCTTTTAAAATCGTCCAGCAAAGCTCTAAAATCATATATAGTACTGTACTCCTTGCTCTCCTATGCATGCCCGTTGGACTTCTTGCGCAAAAAGAAGCGGGAAAAATAGTCATTGGCTCTGCCTATACCATGACCTCTAAGGTGTTAAAAGAAGAGCGTACCTATATTGTTGGCCTGCCCGATTCTTATCATGACACTAAAAATTCATATCCCGTCTTAGTACTTTTGGACGGGGAAGTGCGATTCCATTCCCATTCCGGCATCATCAATCAAATGGCAAGGGGTAGGCAAGTGCCTGAAATGATCATTGTAGCCATTACCAATGTGGATAGGGTCCGGGATTATACGCCTTCCAAGTATTTGGTGAACCTTAATGGCTCCAGTGCCGTCCGAAACCATAGCACCAGTGGAGGCAGTGCCGCTTTTTTGCGATTCATTGAGGAGGAATTACTTCCTGAAATCGATAAAAATTATCGTACCAATGCCTATAGAACCCTAGTGGGCATTTCGCATGGGGGACTATTGGTGGGATCCTCCTACCTTTCTCCACAATCCTCCTTTGATGCCTATGTTTCCATGGATCCCAGTTTTTGGTGGGATAATCAGCTTATTGTAAAACAAATCGATCAGGTTCCATTGGCACAATTGGCAGGGAAGAAATTTTACCTTTCCACGGCCGATAACTATAAAAACTTTGAACGCATTCCCCATGTATTCAAGGCAAACATCAACAGTCATGAATTGTTCAATGCCAAATTAAAGAATAAAGGTGTGGATCCTGCCCATATACAATTCGACTATTTTAAAGAGGAAAATCATTGGACCGTTGCCTTGTTAAGCCTTTACCAAGGTTTACAATTCATTTTTAAGGACTTACAGCAACCCGCACTGCATACTGCATCTTTGGAGGAGATCATTACGCAGTACAAGGCCATGTACAACGGAAAATTTACGCCCCCGGAACATATGATCAATGCCTTGGGGTATCGCCTTATTTCCCAAAAGCAACATAATAAGGCATTGCAAGCATTTTTATGGAATACGGAGCATTACCCGAATTCCTGGAATGCCTTTGATAGTCTTGGGGAAATGTATAAGATCATGGGAGATTCCCAGAAAGCGATAAAAAACTATCAAGCTTCACTGCAATTGAACCCTGACAATAAAAATGCCGTTCAAATGTTGAAGGTATTGAAAAACAAGCATTGATTTAAGGGACATCAACTATCTTTTTTAAAATGTTCTTGGGTTGTTTTGAGCAGTTCATGAGCCTATAGCGCCGTTGGTAAAATTTAGATTGAATCCCTCAGAGAAAAAAGACACCTTTTACTAGTGTTTTGACATCTAAATGACGAGCACCCTATAAAAATCGAAGGATAGACCATGAAACAATTCCATTTTAGGTTAACGCTGGTATTGGTACTCGCATTATATGCCTGCAATACCAAAACCCCGCCAGTAAAGGATACCGATCTTCCACATATAAAGCAACTCTTTCTAAAGCAAAAGCCTCCTGGTCGTACCCCAGAAATCATTGCCCCAGGGATAGTGACTACCGAAGAGCATTTTATAGGTGGTATTACATTTTCTCCAGACATGAAAGCCATGTATACCGTTAAAAAAGGCGGGAAATATGAAGATTTCACCCCTCTCGTTATTCGCTATGAACAGAATACATGGCAAGAGGAATCGGTTACTGATATCAAACATTCCGTCTTCTCTAAGGATGGAAATATCATCTATAAAGGAAATCAGTATAAGAAACGAACCGCATCCGGTTGGTCCGACTTTAAAAGCTTGGGAACCCCTTTTGAAGACAAGTTTATCATGGGGATATCCATTTCGGATCAAAAAACTATTTTCTTTAGTCACTTTAACGAACCAGAGATAGACGGATCCATCCGCTATTCGCGACTTATCGACGGAAAATATGAATCCAGTCAAAAACTGGGCAAGCAGATCAATAACGGAAAACCTCTAGGGCACCCCTACATTGCTCCAGATGAATCCTATATCTTATGGGATGCGGTAAGAGAAGAAGGATATGGGGATAGTGATCTATATATCAGTTTTAAACAGGAAAATGGTTCATGGGGTGCAGCAATAAACTTGGGAGCTGAAATCAATACAGAACAATCCGATAGTGGTCCTAATGTGACCCCCGATGGAAAATATTTGACTTTCTCCAGGGGAGGTTATACGGTTAATGAAGACGGTAGTTTTTATGTATTTACAAAGCCTTATTGGGTAAGTACCCAGGTTATTGAAGACCTCCGATCCAAAAGTGGTACTAGCCCAGAAGAAAATGACGCTTCCGCTGCAGAGGCCACGCCTGCTGAAGCGGCGGGACTCTACCGAGATATCCCCGCTCTTGAACCTGCATTTATCGATAGCTCACCAGCAGACCGAAAAGATGGAATTCCCGTGGGCAAGCTTGGTGTTGATGCTGGTAACAAGGACTTGATCATCAAATTGGCCCAGGAGATTGCTGATGGGCAGCACGATAAAATAAACAGTCTGTTGATTGCCCATAAGGGTAAATTGCTGTTTGAATCCTATTATTCCAAGGGTCGTATTGACCTACCCCATCCCCAAGCCTCAACCACCAAAACCTATGCGGCCATGGCCCTCGGCCGTGCGATCCAACTGGGGTATCTGAGCATGGCAGATCTGCACAAACCCCTTATTCACTTTTTCGATGGCCTGGAAGCGGATCAATTTACGGAAGGTGTGGAACGGATCACCTTACGTCATGCGCTGACCATGACCACGGGCATTCGGATTTCTGATGAACAGCGGGAGGATTTTAAACAGAATCCAGAAGAAATACAAGGAAGGAAACACCTTCAAGCCATTTTAACGCAGAGTGCACCGATTAGCAAGCAGTCCCAAAGCTTTCGCTACGGAAGAGATGGACCAAATCTGGTAATGCAGGTCCTAGAAGCCGTGGTTCCAGGATCGGCCAAGGATTTTATCGAAAACGAATTGCTCCTTAAGATGGGCATCAGCTGGGAAGCGCTCCATGAAAAGGGTATCACCTATTACGACTGGATCATGTCTACCAGTGGTCTGCCAGACGGAGCGTCGGGTTCAACAATGAAATCCCGCGATATGATCAAGTGGGGAACGCTAATCGCGAACAAAGGCCAATGGAAAGGCGAGCAACTCGTTCCGGAAGCCTTTATCGACAAGGCGACTAGCATGATCATCGATACCGGGGATGATGATGTCTTCGGCGGTGGCAAGGATGTCTCCAACCAAGGTTATGGTTATTTTATGTGGAATGCCGATTTGAAGTATGGCGATCAAAGCTATTACAGCGCATCTGCCCAGGGTGGGGGAGGTCAGTTTATCATTCTGATCAAAGCGCTGGATTTGATGATTGTATCTACCGCAAGTGAATGGGATGAGCCCACCACCTTACAAATGACGGCAGCACGTATTTTGCCTGCTTTTGTGGAATAGTTAAGAACTTGTAGAATCTGGAATATCCTTATTATTCTCAGTTTTCACATAGTATTAACGGTCATATGAAGGGCAAGAGGGGATGATATAGTATCTTTAAACGGAACAATTGGTTTAAACACAACACTATGAAATCCCTAAAAACAAACATCACCTCTTTCTTATTATTCCTACCCTTAGTCCTATTGCAGGCGCAAGGGGAGCTGAAGTCCGTTGAGGGCTATTCGCCAAAAATTGGTGTCATGGTCTATATGTTGGAAGACTTAAAAGATCGAATTACCGAACAAGTAAAAGATCTGGATCAATCACAAGTCGATTTCTTATATGATGATAATGCCAATAGCGTAGGCGCTTTGATCATGCATTTGGTGTCCACGGAATCCTATTACCAGATAGCCACATTGGAAGGTCGGCAATGGACCAAAGAGGAGCTGGCAAGATTGGGTGTTGCCGGGGAAATTAATGAAAAAGTAAAGAGCATCCTTAGGGGGAAACCAATCACCTATTATCTGGATTTATGGGATGAAGTCCGTGAAAAAACCCTAAAGGGACTCAAAACCAAGGATGATGCCTGGTTCTCTGCCAATATGGAAGAAGGATTAAACTACCACTATATCTGGTATCATGTGATGGAACATTCGGCCAATCATATGGGACAGATCGCGACCATAAAGAATCGGTTGCCGAAGTAAACTGGAAAGTTTAAAAAATGGATGATATAAAACTTTGCTTTCTTTAATTCAATTTTATTAGATTTTTTTTCTACACAAAAGCTTCTTTTTAAAAGTAATGGAATACGTTTTGCACGAAGCAACGATAGGGGTGAAGTGGGAATATGTATGGAATGGCTTTATTTCTTTTCTTTTCTTTTCTTTTCTTTTCTTTTCTTTTATGAATGTAGCAAATAAAAAATTAAATATTTTTTATTTTTTTTGTAGGTAATTAAATTTATATACGACTGTTCGAATATTAAAATGAAAAAAGACAATATACATAGAGCTTTAGAGACTGGGATAAAGACTTTGAGCCAGAAAGGATACCATAATCTTGGCCTTAGGGAGTTTTTGAAAAATGCAGAGATTCCAAGTGGTTCTTTTTACTATTATTTTAAGAGTAAAGAAGATTTTGCCGCTAAAGTATTAGAATATTATGGAGAAAAAGCTGCCGCCTATTATACGGCAAAATTATTGAAAAGTGATATGCCGCATACCATGAGATTGGAAACCATTTTCAATGAAGAATTAGAGCGATTGAATGTTGCTGAATGTAAGGAAGGTTGTATGGTAGGAAGTCTTTCAAGTGAAATTGCTGGACAAAATGAAGTCATTCAGAAGGTAGCAGACCGTAATTACAAAAAATGGCAAAACATTTTTGAACAGTTTTTCATAGAAGGACAAGAGAATGGTGCTTTTTCAAAAGATTTTAAAGCATCTGAAATGGCAATATTATTTCTTACAAATAGGCAAGGAGCAATGACACATATGATAGCTTCTGGGAAAGATGAAGCTTATCAATTATTCATACAATTTATGATGAAAATCATAAAATCATAGTTTTTTTTGATATTTAATATACGAACGTTCTAATATCAAATACAAATACTATTATTAATACATAGAAATGAGAGCAAATTACAGAATTAACAAAAGCAGATGAAGTTCAATAAATACAATAGGGAAGGCCTTTGTATAAAAACAACAATTCAAGGCCTAAAAACACACAAAAACAATTAATCTATAAAACTATATTATCATGAAAAAAATAATCTTTTTACTACTAATTACATCTATTTCCACAAGCCAAGCGCAAGAAGCTAAAACCCTTATAAATAAAGTTGTAGAAGCCAATGGTGGCAAGAAAGCTCTATACAATTTAAAAGATGTATCCTATGATTACATTTTTAAAGTTAAGGACAACAATTTAGCCGACGTTTCTAAAGAGCGGTATATTTTTGATGGGGAAGTTTCCTTTGCAGAATATACAAAAAGACAGGTTTTTGTCTTACCACAAATGCCGGGTAAAAAATATACACAGTTTTTTGATGGCAAAAATTCCATTTCTAAAATGGATGGAAAAATTATAACAGATGAACAAGCTGTATTTCTTGGTCATATCTTTAGAAAAACAAACTATTATTGGTTTACTATGATGTTTAAGTTATCAGACCCCGGTGTGAATCATAAAATGTTACCTTCCAGAAATTTGGATGGCATCACTTATAAGGTGGTTGAGATGAGCTTTGGAGATAATATAGGTGAATCAAGTAAAGATCGATATATTTTATATATCAATCCAGAAACTTATAGAGTAGATCAATTTCTTTATAATGCTACTGGATATGGTATTACCGAACCATTTATAACAAAAGTTAGGTATGAGAAAATAGAGGGTATCTATTTACCCACGTATCGCAAATATGCCCCTGCTGATTGGGATGGAAATGTACTGAAAGAATCTTGGACTGAAGAGTTTTCCAAGAATGTAAAATTTAATAATGGGTACAATTTAGAGAACATCCAAAGTTAATTTTCAATAATTCAGTGATTATGATGCATTACTAAATCATAAGTATTACATCAATCTGTAATTTGTTTCATCTTTCCCTTTTTTTGTATCAGTATCCTACATAACTCTCATCATATCTTTGCAGTATAAAAATTTAAATAAAAAAATAAATATGAATTTAGTAGATAATATATCTGGAAAAACAGTAGTTATTACTGGCGCTAGTAGCGGACTAGGAGAAACTACGGCACGTCATTTGGCCTCAAAAGGAGCAAATGTGGTTTTAGGCGCACGTCGTGAAGAACGCCTACAAAATATTACAAATGACATCAATACTAAAGGTGTAGGAAAAGCAACCTATCTAAAAACCGATGTTACAAACAAAAACGAGGTACAAGCTCTTGTTGAGAAGGCGTTGAAAGAGTTTGGGAAAATGGATGTTATTATCAATAACGCTGGATTAATGTCTATTGCTCCTATGAACGAATTAAAAACCGATGAGTGGGATCGTATGATTGATATCAATATAAAAGGTGTTTTATATGGTGTTGCAGCTGCATTACCTGTTTTTCAAAAACAAAAGTCAGGACATTTTATTAACCTATCTTCTGTTGCAGGAATAAAAGTATTTAGCCCAGGGGGTACCGTATATAGCGGTACAAAATATGCGGTTAGAGCCATTTCTGATGGGTTGCGTCATGAATTAGATGGTAGTGTAAGAACAACGACTATAGAGCCAGGTGCCGTTGATTCTGAATTAAAGAATGGAAGCTCGCATAAAGAAAGTTCAAAAACGGTACAAGAATTTTATCAGCAAGCAATCCCTTCAGATTCTGTGGCGAGAGCAATTGCTTATGCTATTGAGCAACCAGCAGATGTCGATATAAATGAAATTGTATTGAGACCTACGGTTCAAGACTTTTAATATCATTCTAAGCTTATAGTTTTATAAGCTAGAAAAGAATCGGAATTATAGACTTATTTATTAATAATATGTTTCATTTCAATACCATAAAAGAATACAACCAATTTATTGGTTACGGCTCACCGAAAAAGAAACTCATCGATGTTGTTCATTATGATGAATTTCCAAAGCTCCGACTCTCTTGTAAGGGATTGAAATCTGATTTTTACATGATTGCATTTAAGCGAGGTATGACTGATTTAGAGTGGTACGGAAATACCGAGTTTGACACCAAATCTGGTTTTTGCTATTTCATAAAACCAGATCAAATACATAAATGGGAGGTAGAGGAAGCTTGGAAAGGATACCATATTTTGATATCACCTATTTTGTTACAAGAACATAATATTGATTTTAGTTTTTTTCAATATGAAATTAACGAAGCTCTTTTCTTATCAGAAGAGGAGCAATCACAGATAGAGACACTCTATAAGCAAGTTCTAGTTGAATACAGAAAAGATAATTATGCCTTGGATTTAATTATGGCATATTGCAATCTTATATGCACCTATATAAGTAAATGTTATACTAGGCAATTCGATACAAGAGAACCATTATATAACAAGGTAGTACTAGAGTTTAAAAGACAATTAAACAGCTATTATGCAGGTAATCCACAGCAATTGCCCTCTGTAAATTATTTTGCAGATAAATTAAATCTTTCAACGAACTATTTTGGGGATTTGATCAAACACCACCTAGGAAGGACGGCCACAGAAATGATACATTATAAGATTATAGCAGAAGCCAAAAAACAGCTGTTATCAAGTCATAAGACCATTTCGGAAATCGGTTATGATCTGGGGTTTGAATATCCTACGTATTTTGCCCGGTTATTTAAAAAACATACCGGGGTCACACCTTCCAAGTTCAAACAGTATTGATGGTAGACGTTATTTTTTTGGATATTGATATACGAACGTTCTAATATTAAATATGCATTATCATAGTTAAAACTGGTTGCACTATGGTATCTGTTCTAACAAGCAACCAAAAAAAAGATATGAATACAATAGAAATGAATACAAAAGAAGAAGTGAAAAAATTTGACGAATACAAGAAGATAGTCAATGCCCTCAAACCTTATTTTGAGGGAGGACGAAAAGGAGACGGTCAATTAATGGTAACCGCATTTTATGATCATGCACATGTAGTGGGATCTATGGATGGAGAGTTCATGAATGCAAACATGGAGGACTTTGGAAAAGGAATGGACTCCTTTGGCGCGGCAAATGACATGCAATATCATATAGCCTGGATCGATATTTCAGGGCCGGCCGCTGCCGTTAAACTTGAAATTACCAATTGGGTCGGATTCCGTTTTACAGATTTCTTCGCTATGTACAAGAAGGATGGTGAATGGAAAATCAGTGCAAAAGTTTACGATTCACATTCACGTAACTAATCATTCCTCAATTCAATAAAAAAAGTAATAATAAAATCTAAAAAAATGATAATAACAGAAAAAGAAACTCAAGAATTTAATGAGTATAAAGCCATAGCCAAGGCACTTCAACCCTATATAGATAGTGCTCGTTCTGGAGATGGTAAACTAATCCGTTCAGTATTTTATGATCATACACATATTGTAGGGTCAATGGATGGCGAATTTAAGAACCTAGATGCAGATACATTTGGTGAAGTCATGGACACGTTAGGAGAATCTAAGGATGTTCAAAACCATATTGCTTGGATTGATATTTCTGGACCTGCAGCAGCAGCCAAAATAGAATCAACGAATTGGCTGGGATACCGTTTTACAGATTTCCTTGTCTTGTACAAAAAAGATGGAGAATGGAAGATTAGTGGAAAAACCTTTGATTCACACTCGCGCAATTAATACACAATACGAATTAATATCTAGTAATAATTAAATAATAGTAACAATTAAAATTAAAACATGAAAAATTTAAAGTTTTTATCAGCAATAGCAATGTTTAGTATTGCACTAAGTATCAATGCACAAGTTCAACCTGTTGATGACAATGGATTAGCTATTGGCGGTTATGATGTAGTCGCCTATTTTTCAAATACAGCACAGAAAGGTAGTCCAAAAATTACAGAAAAGTACAATAATGCTACCTATCAGTTTTCATCTGTAGAAAATCGTAATGCCTTCAGAAAGAATCCCGAACAATATTTACCACAATTTGGAGGACACTGTGCATGGGGTGTAGGAGCAAAGGATTCAAAATTTCCTAGTAATCCCGAGACCTTCGATATTGTTGATGGCAAATTATATCTGTTTTTCAATGGTCCATCTGAAGGAGGTGATTTCAATGCGATGCAACTCTGGAATGTAGAAACTACTACCTTAAAGACTGCGGCTCATAGTAAATGGGCTAGTGTTAAAAAGAAGTAAATAACAAAAAATGGGACGTCTTACAATCTTTTATAGGCGTCCTTTTTTACAAATATGTATTCAAAACAATCAATTCTAATGTATAAATCAATTATTTTAGGTTTATTATCATTTTTGTCTACAATTAATGTAACAGCTCAAAAGCAAGACAAACAAGAGTCCAAACAACTATTTGCAGGTATAATCTATGCGCCTTTTGCAGTTACAACTTTTGAAGGTGACCCACCATTTACAACAGATACTTCTTTATTCCTTACAGTAGGTGTAGCAAAAGGTGATTGGTCTTTTGCACCTTATTACAACTTTAGTGCAAATAATGCAGGTGCTTTTGTCACTTATAACATTTTTGATGAATTAGGCACTTATATTTCAGTAGATAAAGCACTTACGGGAAATACGGGAAATTTTTCTTTAGGATTTACAACACCAATTGTAGACGATTATATTCAAGGCTATGTCGAAATTGGAAGTACTTACGGAGATGACGCTACTGCTTTTCTTGGAGTAGGACTTTATTTTAACATTTTGAAACCAATAAAATCCTGGTGATTGTTTATGATACCTGAACATATACTCAATAGAAAAGGGGCGAGGAGCACAAAGGATTTAAATCCCGAAGTTATAGCATATCTAAACGATGGGAAAATAGAAACCAAGAATTTGATGGAATGGTTGGCAATAGATCAATTGGTACTTTTAAAAGTTGTTTTAAAACAAACAAATAAGATGGATTGGTATACTTCCTTCGAAGAAGCTGTTAATGCACAGAAAAAACCAACATCTAATAGCACTTCAAAGGTCATTGGCCAAACATTTGCGCAATTGTCAAATGCCATTTTTGTTAAGAAGCATCTGTCCAACAATCATAGCGATATGGTTCGCTGTTGGGGTTGTTGGGCAGAAAGCTTATTTCATGATTCGATTGATGGTTTATTAGAAACCGTGAAACCCCATGCTGCGGATCGACATTTTATGAATCGTGAAGTAGTCATTTTTGCTTCCAAGGAACGGCTTATTGACGATTTAGATACCGCTTTACGAATATTATCTGGTTGGACTCTTGACAATGATGAAAATGTAAGACGCTATGTTGCTGAGACCTTACGACCAGTAGGCGTATGGACCAAAAAGATTGCAATATTTCAAGAAAACCCTGAAAAAGCATTGCCATGTCTCGAACCTTTAAAATCTGATGCTTCGAAATATGTACGAGATTCTGTTGCAAATTGGTTAAATGATGCCAGTAAATCGCGACCCGAATGGGTGAAAGCAATTTGTAGTCGATGGGAAAAAGAATCTACAACAAAAGAAACCTTATACATTATTAAAAGAGGATTACGAACTATTGAAAAAAACGTGTAAAAATGGACTCAGGATAGTTCAAAACAATATTACCAGTTACCACGTTTTCTAAAATATGGCGAGTGAGCTCCAACGCCACAGGTTCGCTACTCACTAAAAATGTCCTCTGGGGCATTTTCTTAACGTTCGTCCGTGTTTCCAAAGTTTTATGCAGCCTTGATTTTTTTGTTTCGCAGTCGCAACTAGGGCAGAGGGATAGGGTACAATGTGTATGAAATGCAACAAATACTATTTTAAGTCAATTTTTAATCCACTTTTTAAAAATTGGAACTTTCAGCTTGCTTATGATCACTTCAGCATTATGATTTGGTGATAGCACAAGTCTTAATTTCCTTTTATCCATGGTATTTGCAGATTTGACCGATTGTTTGGAAACAATGCATTGCCTATTGGCTCTAAAAAACAATTGTGGGTCCAGCTGGTTTTCCAATTTTTCCAAGGTCTTAAATAATTTATAGGTTTTGTTTTCTATGGTTTTGCAATACACCATTTGATTTTCCAAATAAACATAAGCGATATCGCCTACCGCTAACGGAATAAGTTGGTTTCTGTAGTTCACCAAAAATGAGTTCTTATAAATCGCTTTTTTTTCCGATTTCTTAATCTCCTTGATGACCTCGATCAACTTCAAGTTATGGTCTATAATTACCTTATCCTTTGTGTAAAGATTCCGATATTTTAAAATCGCTTTTTCTAAGTCCCCTTTTTTAATCGGTTTTAGCAAATAGTCAATACTGTTATATTTAAAGGCCTTAAGGGCATATTCATCAAAAGCGGTGGTAAAAATTATAGGAAAATTTAGTTTGGTTTTTTCCAGTATTTCAAAAGAACTGCCATCCGCAATTTTAATATCAAAAAATGCTATATCCGGTGAAGGGTTTTCATGAAACCATCGGATACTCCCCTTTATGGTTTCAAGTACAACCAATACTTCGATTTCAGGATTTATTTCGAATAATAAATCGCTCAAATTTTGTGCTACACTAGTCTCATCTTCTATGATTACAACCTTCATATCAATAGGGGAAGTTCCACCAAAAATACATCTTGTGTTTTTTCAATACGTATTTCTTTATTGGCGATCAATTTATAGCGATTGTTTAAATTCATTAAACCAATGCCGAAGCTTTCAATATCCTCTTTTTCGTTTAAGCTGTTCTCCACATAAATATGATTATGTTCACTATGTACTTTAATAAGCAAAGGGTGCTCAGAAGTAATGACATTGTGTTGCATTGCATTCTCTATTAATAATTGAATGGACATTGGGGGTATTTTGCGGTCATACGTTTCTTCGGATACATTTACCATGATTTTCAACTTGTCGCCAAATCGTTTTTGCAATAGATCGGTATAGGAGGTAATAAAATCCAATTCTTCTTTTAATAGTACTATATCCGTTTTCGTTGATGACAATGAATACCTATAGGTACTAGATATGTCATCAATGAACTCTAGGCTTGCTTTTTTGGTATCTTTTCTAACAATAGCACTTAGGGTACTCAAGGTGTTAAAGAAAAAATGTGGACTTATCTGTTCCTTTAGGGCCGACAACTCGGCAATGGATTTTTCTTCTTTCAGCTGTATTAAATTCATTTCCATTTCCCTTGCTTTTTCCATTCGCAATAGCATATAAGGGGACACTATGGCGATGCAGAGCACCAAGGAGTGATTGATGAGGTAATTTTTTAAATAAGTCCCATTGAGAACTAGATCAGGATGGGTTTTCACCACATATTTGAAGATAAACATATCCATCGCGATAAATAATGCCAATAAGACAAAGTTAGCTAGTATGATCAGTTTGATATTATTTTTATTAAAAAAGTACTCCTTCCAGGAATAGTTAAAAAATGAAAAAATCACCAACATCAAAAGTTCACTCGCAACACCGACGAAACCTATTCTAACCGCAAAGTAATATTGTTCTATATTCTCTGGAGTCGGGTCCTTGGTGCTTTGCAGTTTATGAAAGTTGTTGAACAAACCAATATTGGCCAAGATGGTAATTACAATTGCCGCAACTATAATATGCCATATATACACTGTCTTATGCCTCACACTATTGGTATTTAGGGGTAATTTAAAAAATTTAGCGCTTATCCTTTAATTTATCAATACACTTTGTAGAAACCCAAAAAATGCTTCCACCTCTGTTAAAGAATAAAAACTTCCCATCCGGGGATAGACGTGGTGCAAATTCAATGGTTTTTGTATTAATTAAGCTGCCCATATTTATGGCCGCTTGCCACTTGCCATTGTTATCCTTAAAACTTATATAGAGATCAACGGAACCAAAACCATTTTCCCTATTGGATGAAAAAATAATAT
Organism: Spongiimicrobium salis; assembly: GCF_043678055.1. Taxonomy (NCBI): domain Bacteria; kingdom Pseudomonadati; phylum Bacteroidota; class Flavobacteriia; order Flavobacteriales; family Flavobacteriaceae; genus Spongiimicrobium; species Spongiimicrobium salis. Next base: position 406,346 of record NZ_JBHEQA010000002.1, on the reverse strand, counting down.
AACTTTCGTCGGGTGCTACTACTGGGTCATAATCTCTACGCTCCGAGTTTACTAAAGGTCCTAAATCTATAGGTTTTGAAAAAAGACCATCTTTAAAAACAGAATAGACAATATTGCTTGAGCGACTAGGTCCCGTAGAAAAATAGAGAAGACCACTATCGGAAAGTGTAGGGAACCAGTCATTGTGGTCTTGGTTATTCACTGCTTGACCTAAATATATAGGTTTCCCCCAAGAATTCTCAGTGCGTTTCAACATCCATAAATCACTATTATTCCGTATAGTATCCCCTTCTTTAATAGGCCTGTTGGTACAGTAGTACATGGTAGTATTGTCTTTAGATAGGTAAGGGTCAATTTCTCTGAAATCGCCATTAATAGCTGCAGGTTTAGGTAAGGTCCAAACCCCATTGACCTTCTTGGTTTCAAATATGGTCCCCCCGTGATAGCGTCGGGATTCAACCGTATAATACAGTTCGTTTCCATCCGAGGAAAATGTTGGGCTATGTACAAAATTCTCCGTGGAAATAAAACCTTTGGCAAAGACCAATGGAACACTATCCGGTACCTTTTGACCTAGGTAAGCACCTTTTAATTTGTATTGAGGTACATTTTTAAGGGTTGCACCCTTGGTGATAAGAAATTCTGCTATTTCTGGATTACCTTCTCGTATGGCAAGTGCCAATGGTGTGTTGCCATAATCGTTTTTAGTTTCAATATTAGTAGTGTTATCAATCAGTTCTTTAACCAGCTCTAAATTGTTGTTAAGTACGGCTTTGTGAAGTAGGGAAGTGCCTAAGTTAACATCAGCTTTGGCATTTAAGAGAAGAGTTACCAACTCCATATGATCAGACTGCACCGCATTGTATAAAGGCGTAAGATTATCGTTATTCACAGTATTTACTGTAGCGCCTTTATCAATAAGTGCTTTGGTCATTTTTAGATTGCGTCTCAGTACGGCATACATCAATGGTGTATCCTTAAATTTATTGGTATGATCGAAATCAATTTCTTTTTCTAGCAGGTAGTCAAAAACATCCTCGTTGGAACAGTAGGTTGCAAAGTGAAGGAGATTGGACTGGTTTCCACTTTTTTTATTAATATCCGCGCTTTGTAAAAGAGAATCCAAAACAGGGACGCTACCATTGCAAGCAATTTCAAAAATGGTCTTGGATTGTGAATAGGACTGAAGACCGATCATGGCCGCCAGAGATAAAATTAATGTTTTCATTTTGTAGATACTATTAATAGGTTCAGGAATTAAAACTATTAGAATACATCCTTGGTTGGAAGCGGAATTTCCGTGAAATGGACAAAACTTCGTCTTAAATGACCTGGTTAAATGGTTGACCTACTATTTTGGTTTTTGGTGCTAGCGGTATTTTGTAGGGATAAACGAAAGGAAAACGACCATAAAGCAATTTTATATAATGTCTATTATTATACTCAAAGTGAATCATTGAGGGCAATGTGTGTGAAATGGTATTTTACTACATTTTTTATTATCCTAACGATTTTCAGTAATAGGTTACTTGTTAATTTTTAATATATTTATATTCCTCAAAGATTCTTTGTTTCCTACAATTTGCTTCCCCCAGAAATTTCATAGTCCGAATACCTAATAATGGGTATTGCTCTATACTTCTAATTTTCACGTGTTATTATATCTGCGAATTCTATAAAATGCAAGCATCCGTCAATTCGCTCAAATACATTTGTACTATAATTTATATTATGTAAAATAGAATATTTCAAAACCCCTACTGTTAGGAGTTTTCGTTGTTCATTAAAAAAATAAGATTTTTATTCCTCTTTCTCTTCGAAAGTCGTTTCGGTGAGTTTTGTTCCGGAGGTAATCCCCATTTTTCGATTCTTATACAAGGCCTTCAGCAATCTTCGGCGTTTTGCTTTCGAAATGTCCATGGAATCGATCTGTGCTTTTTTTCTGTTGAACTCGGCCAACATCGCCGCTTGCTTTTTGCTGTAGTTAGGTTCGAACTTCAAAAATACAGGTCCAGCTTCTTCGGCTTTCTTATCTTCCAATTTTTGCTGTAACTGTGCCGGGCGTTTCTGTGCACTCAAATTGGTGCTAAATAGCATACCCAAAGTCAGGCATACCACTACGAGTATTTGTTTTTTCATTTTCTGTAGGGATGGATGTGTTCTCTCAAAAATACGTCTTCCTTATATACGATAGTACCGCATAAAAAGTTTTCTTTCAACAATATATGAACAAAACGCCCCTATCCGGTCATACCCTCCATCAAAGCATAAGATATTCGATATAACGCCATATTTGCCCCATATCTTTCTAAAAAAGCTATTCCACCCAAAATGGTAGCGAAAACCAACTTTGCCTTCTGGTTTCCTTCCAATGGATTTGCCGGAACACCTGCATGGTATGTCGGCCAGTATTCAGGCTATCGGCCAAAATATAACTCAAATAACCTTCCTCTTGGGTTTTGGGATGTTTATAGCGTTCCCAGCGCAATTCTGGAATTTCGGTGGAATCGATCTTCACTTTGATCAGGCTGTTAACGGCTTTTTGATATTTGCGGTGTTGTTCGTTATAAAAGGCCCTCCCTACGGAATCGGATTCAAACTTGGGTGCCTTGGCCTTCATCTGCAGACTATCCATGGCATGTTGCATATAACCATCGAACCAATTCCAATGCACCACAAAGAGTTTAATATGCTTGTCTTTGACCACTTCGCTCTGTATGCCGCCCAAGAAAAACCCATCCCCTTCCTTCAGGTTTTCTCCATAGCGTCTGGAATTCATGGAATAGACCGTGGGTTGTTCATAGGTCTTACGGCTATCCCACCAATTGAATTCAAAGGTTCCTGCATCGTAGAATTCCCCGATTTGATTGATGGAAATCAATGAAGCCAATACCAAATACAGGCTTCCAAAGGCCACAAGGACCCATTTTCGGCCATTGGTCCGCAATACCAATAATTCCCTTTGGTACAAAAACAAGCCGCTGACATAGTAATAGACCTTGCTTAAAAAACTACCCAAGGCATTTAATCGTGCAAATTTTGTCTTTACATTCAGGCCTTGGAAGACTCCCAACTGGGTAAGCAATATCACAATGGCCAAACCGTAGTTAAATGCGGGATAATACACCAAATCCTCAAGACCAAAAACCTCCAATAATATACTACAGATCAGCAAGCAGACCACCAAAGTGCTGACCACGATAAAGGTAAATAGTATGGCAAAACTAAAGCTTAAACTGGCCCATTTCTCCAAGGTATTCAGGCGTGCTTCGGCATTGTTCGCCTGTTTTAATTGCGTTTTTTTATAGGTCGGAACATCCAGATTTTTAAAGGCAATGCCCTGTGGATACCAATAGTCGATGGCCTTATACGCAAACCAAACCGTACGTAGGATCAAATTGGCCCCAAATCCAAAAAGTAAGGCTCTACTCAGGATATAGACCCCAAAAAAGCCTAATATTTTATAATGGTTAAAGTCCAGAATGGGATAATGGGAGACATAAAAAGCTTTGAAGAAATCCGTACTGGTATAGAGCGTATAGATAATTCCCCCAGTAATCAACAGTTCCAACTGCCAACTGGTTGCTCTAAATTCGGCTGCTTTTTGTGATTTATCCAATGCCATGAATGCTACTTACCTCCTCCAGCTAATTTCTTTTGGTATTTGGATTGAATAATATCTATGACCACCAAGACGACAATAACAAAGTAAAAAGTGGTCTTGCTCATAGGTGTTACTTCATTGCCAAAGAGTTTTAAGTGGGCCAAATGCCCTCCTTCGGACAACAACATAATCCCCACAATAAATAAAATAAATAGCCCTAGCACCTCGTACATTCTGTTCTTTTTCAGGAAATTGGACACCCTTCCGGCCAGCCAGATCATGAGTAAGCCTCCAATGATAATGGCGGTCGCCATCACCCAAAAGACATCGGTCAAGGCCATGGCACTCAAAATGGAGTCAAAAGAGAATACAAGGTTCATGATCACAATGGACGTAATGATCATATTTATGGATTTGGGTTTGCTATCCGTTACTTTATGTTCGTCCTCTATTTTTAGCATATGCCAAATCTCTTTTACGGCCGTATACATGATAAATGCACCTCCAGCCAAAACGATTAGACTATGGATATTGAAATGTCCCTCCAACACATCTGTCATATCAAAACCAAAAATGGGTTCCTGGAAATAGGCAATCACCCGAATCAAGACAAACAGAAGTATGATCCGCAATACAATGGCAAGGCCAATTCCAATGGCCCTTACGCGCGCTTGTTTTTCCTCCGGAGCTCGTTTGGATTCTAAAGAAATGTACAAGAGGTTATCCAGTCCCAGTACGGCTTGTAAGAGCGTGAGCATTGCAAGGGTAATAAAATTTTCGAGGGTAAAAAGGCCTTCCATAATTGTGTAATAGGGTTTGGTGAATTAAAATTCAAATATAAGTAAATCAGCTATGGCTGCCCCAAAAAATAGAACTTCTTGCACTTCTTTACATTTCCATGACATTCCAAGGGTTCTTTTTAAGGGAAATTGCAGTACTTTTGCAGGATGTTAAAAACAAGATGGAAGCAGCTGGAATTCATAGCCTTAATGGCCTCATTGATGTCTATTGTGGCCTTGTCCCTGGATGCCTTATTACCGGCATTGGATGTCATTGGCATTACCATTGGCACGACCTCCAATACGGACAGTCAATTGCTGATTACCATGTTTTTTCTTGGCTTGGGCGTGGGCCCGCTCTTGTTTGGCCCCATTTCGGATAGTTTAGGAAGAAAACCTATTGTTTATCTGGGTTTTGCCCTATTTATCATTGCTAGTTTTATTTGCATTTTTGCGGATAATTTAACGGTAATGATCACGGGGCGAATTTTACAGGGAATAGGACTCTCCGCTCCTAGAACCATTAGTATTGCCATGATCCGGGATAAATACAGCGGAGACTATATGGCGCGAATCATGTCTTTCATTACGGTGGTCTTTATTCTGGTGCCGATCGTTGCCCCGGCCATGGGGAAATTTGTATTGGACCATTATTCCTGGGAAGCTATTTTCTATGTACAGCTCCTCTTTACTGTTATCGTGATACTCTGGTTTTGGAAGCGACAGGAAGAAACTCTGGAAGTCGAGCTACGGCGGCCTTTCCGATTACATATTTTTAAAAATGGTTTTCTGGAATTGATACGGCACCGATCAACCATTGGTTATACACTCATCTCTGGTTTTATTGTCGGTTCTTTTATGGTGTACCTCAGTACTTCCCAGCAGATTTTTGAAGAACAATACCAATTGAAAGAGGAGTTTCCCTATATTTTTGCGCTTCTGGCCATCTCTATCGGTGCAGCCACTTTTCTCAACGGGAGTTGGGTCTTAAAATATGGGATGGAGAAATTAGTGACCGCCTCCCTCCTAGCATTTTTCGGGGTTTCCCTACTCTATATCCTATTGTATTCCCATACCGTACACCCCAGTATTGGCATTTTGTTGCTCTTTTTTGGATTGCAATTTTTCGCTATCGGATTCCTATTTGGAAACCTCCGGGCTTTGGCCATGGAACCCTTGGGACATATTGCAGGCATTGGTTCCGCTATCACTGGCTTTATTTCTACCATCATGGCGGTTCCCATCAGTGGCTTTATCGGGGGTTATGTGGTGGACAGTCCCCTACCCTTGTTTTTGGGCTTTTTGGTCTGTGCCAGTATTTCCCTCCTTATTCTACTGTATTTAAAACGAAGTAAAAAATATAAGAAACAAGCCCTAGGCGTTAGGAGTTAGGAGTTAGGAGTTAGGAGTTAGGAGTTAGGAGTTAGGAGTTAGGAGTTAGGAGTTAGGAGTTAGGAGT
>NZ_JBHEQA010000002.1:397904-400407 GCF_043678055.1 Spongiimicrobium salis | reverse complement strand
AGTTAGGAGTTAGGAGTTAGGAGTTAGGAGTTAGGAGTTAGGAGTTAGGAGTTAGGAGTTAGGAGTTAGGAGTTAGGAAAAATAATTATTTGATATTAAAACTTGAACTTTTTCTAGACTTGAACTTTTTTTACTTGAGCTTTAAATTTTGAACTTTGAACTTTGAACTTGAACTTTGTAATTGAACTTTGTATTTTGAACTTTGTAATTGAACTTAACTCGATCTTTTCTTATACCATATATTCAATAGCATACCCCCAATAATCATCAACATGCCGATAAAACTCCAAAGGGTATAGGTCTCATCCAAGAATCCTACCCCTACGATAATGGCAAAAATGACCTCTACATATTTTAAAGGGGCAATAACATTGGTTTCGCCCAATTGAAAGGCTTTGGTCATAAACAATTGTCCGAAATAGCCAAAGCATCCCAAACTTAGCAGTAAGGCGGTATCTATTAAGGTTGGAGTTGTCCAGTGAAAAATAGATAAGATTCCGCCAACAATAGTGGCGATACACATAAAATAATTGACAATGACCACCGGATGTTCCCTATTTCCAATTTTTCGGATGATAATATAGACTAGTCCACTAAAAAGGGAAGCTAGGACCACAAAAAGAAAGCCTTTTAAGGGAATTGCGCCATCAAAGCCTTTGAGGACAAAGACACCCGCAAAAGCCATCAGGAAGAAGATCCATTGTAAGGGTTTTACGCGTTCCTTTAATAGTAGGATGGCAAAAATAGTGGCAAAAATGGGCGAAATATAACGTAAAGCCACAGCTGAACCTATAGGCATATAGTCAATGGCCATAAAGAACAACAGCATGGAACTGACCCCTACCAGCCCACGGGCCACCAGTAATTTTCGTTCTTTACCCAAGATGGGAATCTTATGCGTCCATAAAAAACCAAAGGTAAAAAAGAGGGAACCTCCAGATCTAAAGAATACCAACTGATAGGCGTTATAATCACTAAGGTATTTCACCAAACCGTTCATTCCGGTAAAAGCCATGGTACTGAGTACCATAAAGTAAATTGCCTTTTTAAGATCCATATAAGCGCTGCTATTGCAAAACTGCAAATATACGCCAATACTTATGGTCCTATACGGATAGTGATTCCAAAAAGTGTTCTTTAAGATATGGAGTGGAAATTAGCATCCAAGACTAACTCTCTTTCGGCAATGGCAATATTTTTCCGTTGTACTTAATGCTCTGTCGGTTACTACTGGCCACCGTAATAAAAGTTCTTCCCTCCCCATAAATGGCCATGGTAACATTAAAGAACTCTGAATCGTTTTCTACAGAAAAAGAAATTAGAATACGGCGTTTTTCGTCATCAATTTCCATAGCATAGTCCGATTCCTCAACGGGTAACTCAAATTGAATCCCTCCGCCGTTGTTGGGATACCTTCCCAAACGATGTACGACCCCAAAGTAGGGAAAAAAGGCCTTTAGGTTGCCTTCTTGTAACTTTAGTTCATTATAATTATTGATTAAGCTGATTCGCTGTCCGCCCAAGGGATGTGCCCAATCCCCTCTAAAGAAGAAAGCACCTTCCGTCACCAAGGCTTTCGTTTCCTCATAAGCAGCTGCCTTCTTTTCTTTACGCTCTTTCTTCCGTTCCGACCGGCTCTGTGCTTGTGTGCCCAGGAGACCAAACAAAACAAATACCACTAGTATATACTTCTTTTTCATTCTATTGTTTTTTTAAAAGTTAACAAATAGTATGCCTTATCCTATTAATAAAGATATTATTTATTTTTTAAATGCCTTTACGCTACAATTTTGCCGCTCTCCTACCCTATTGAAATACTTCTTATTTGAGAAAAAACGACAAAAATGAAAAAATTTCAAAAAAAGTAAAAAAAAATTAATTTTAGTTAAATATCTGATTATCAATATACTAAATAAATTTGAATATTCAAAATATGTTAAATTATGCTAAAAACGGTACTATTTAATGCATAGTACTGTAACAAAAATATTCCCTCCTCGTCTAGTAAGTATAACAACAATAAAACAATACAACATTATGAGAACTATAAACACTTTTAAAAACAGAAAAGCAAGTACAACAACTAGTATTGGTTTTGGATGGAATGCCAAAAGAAGATATCACTAATAAGTACATCGCACAGTATCAAAAAATTTAAACCAACAATAAAATAATATAATCATGAGAACGATCAACACCTTTAAAAGCAGAAAAGCAAATACAACAACAAATGCCGGTTTTGGATGGAATGCCAAAAGAAGATACCACTAATAGGCACATCGTAGCGTAACAAAAATTTAACCAACAATAAAATCATATATCATGAGAACGATCAACACCTTTAAAAACAGAAAAGCAAGTACAACAACAAGTGCCGGTTTCGGATGGAATGCCAAAAGAAGATACCACTAATACTACTTGTAATAGCAATCAACAATTATCACAACCCTTAAAACCAACAATCATGGAAGCACGAATCAGCAAATCGCCCACAGAATCTAGA
>NZ_JBHEQA010000002.1:0-397806 GCF_043678055.1 Spongiimicrobium salis | reverse complement strand
GAAGTAACCGTTTCTTTACCAGTTTTAGAGACAGCAAGCGAATTCAGTGGAGCGCCTGGAGAAACCACAGGTAAGCCAAATACAACAACCAACAACATCGCCTCATCAGCGAATCATCAATCATCAATCATCAAAATTAACAATCATGGAAGCACGAATCAGTAAATCGCCCACAGAAGCTAGAAGTAACCGTTTCTTTACCAGTTTTAGAGACAGCAAGCGAATTCAGTGGAGCGCCTGGAGAAACCACAGGTAAGCCAAGTACAAGAACCAACATCGCCTCATCAGCGAATCATCAATCATCAATCATCAATCATCAAAATTAACGATCATGCAAACTTTTATTAGGGAAACCGCCATAACATCCAGAACAAATCCTTTTTTTTCAACCCTCAAGGATAGTAGAAAGAATCGCTTTGACACACACAGAGCGTAAACCAGATTAGCATACCCGTTTTGAATGTTTTTATTTTTTTTTCAAGTGAGATAGGTAGGAGAAATACCATTAAGTATACTCCTACCTTTTTTTATAATTTTCGTACGCATTCTTCTTTAGCTGAAATTAGCAGCCTATTCCTAGTAATCATCCATTTAAAATCTATATTTTGCAACATCTTTAATGCAAAATTAGATCTACATGAAAATTCGATTCAATATTTTCTTCTTTATTTTTAGTTTCACCTGTCTCAGTATACACGCACAAACCGATAAGGACGTTACCAGTGCTATCGTAGCGGAAGCGGTAAACAATTCCCAATTGGAAAATTTAGGACACGAACTATTGGATGTTATTGGTCCAAGATTAGTAGGGTCTCCACAAATGAAAACGGCACACGATTGGGCGGTAAAAAAATATGCGGATTGGGGAATTTCTGCCAAAAACGAGCAATGGGGAGAATGGCGTGGATGGGAACGCGGTATTACCCATATTGATATGGTGTACCCTAGGGTACAAAGCCTTAAAGGTACACAATTGGCCTGGAATCCCAGTACTTCCAGTAAAGGGGTGACGGCAGAATTGGTGGTCTTTCCAAATTTTGCAGACTCGCTTGCTTTTCAGCGCTGGTTACCTTCCGTAAAGGGAAAGTTGGTCATGATCTCTATGGAGCAACCTACAGGGCGCCCTGATTATAACTGGGAAGAATTTGCTACGGAAGAATCCTTTACCAAAATGAAGGAAGATCGGCAAAAACAAACCCAGGAATGGCGTGCCAATATTAGGCGCACAGGCTACAATACACGTACGATCATCCCTGTATTGGAAAAAGCAGGGGCTGTTGGGCTTGTCGCCTCCAACTGGTCCAGAGGATTTGGAGTCAATAAAATTTTTAGTGCGCGCACCAAAAAAATACCGACGGTGGATCTGGAATTGGAGGATTATGGCATGTTGTATCGTTTAGTTTCCTCGGGACACCGACCAAAAATTAAAATCGTTGCCCAATCCAAAGAATTGGGAAAAGTACCCACCTTCAATACCATTGCAGAAATCAAAGGATCGGAAAAACCAGACGAATATGTTATTCTTTCTGCACATTTTGATTCTTGGGATGGCGGTACAGGCGCTACGGATAATGGTACGGGTACCCTTGTCATGATGGAAGCCATGCGTATCCTCAAGAAAGTATACCCCAACCCCAAGCGTACGATTCTTGTGGGACATTGGGGCAGTGAAGAACAGGGCTTAAACGGCTCCAGAGCCTATGTGGAAGATCATCCGGAGGTCGTAAAAGGGGTTCAGGCACTTTTTAATCAGGATAACGGAACGGGCAGAGTGGTTCGCCTTTCGGGAGGTGGTTTTTTACACGCCTATGACTATCTGACCCGCTGGTTGGCTGCTGTTCCGGAATCGATCACACAACATATAGAAACTCAGTTTCCCGGGGCTCCCGCTCGCGGAGGATCGGACTATGCTTCTTTTCAGGCAGCAGGAGCTCCTGCCTTTAGTTTAAGCTCCTTAAACTGGTCGTACTGGAACTATACTTGGCATACCAATAGGGATACCTACGATAAAATCGTCTTTGATGATATTCGCAATAATGCCATACTAACCGCGATCTTAGCCTATATGGCCAGTGAAGATCCTGAAACTACGCCACGTGATAAAGCCACGCTACCTGTAGACCGAAGAACTGGTGAAGCAAGGCAGTGGCCTACTCCACGAAAAGCAACAAGAAAAGGAGGTTTGGATTAATCAAGGCCGTGAGAAGGTGATGGCCTTGCGCATTATTAGCTATTTTAAATTCTTTTTGTACTTTTAGTTAAACTGCCTTGTGGTATGACCACGAAGCAGTTATACGAAGAATTTATATCATATTCCAACGCCTGTCCGGCAGGCAGGCGTTAGAACATTTAAATCTCGATTATCGCGTAAAGCTGAACCAATGACCAAGACCACCTCATGCAAAAACTGTGAACGCCTTTTTGATGCCTCTTTTGACTATTGTCCCCACTGCGGACAGGAAGTAGCCGATAAATTGACCTTTGGTATCCTCTTCAGTAATACCATCAGTAATTATTTTTCTATTGATGCAAGGTTTTTTCGAAGTTTTGTTCCCTTGATGTTAAAGCCTGGGGTCCTGGCAAGACGCTTTGTAGATGGAAAACGCCTTTCTTATTTGCATCCGGCACAGTTTTACCTCTTTATCTCCGTGGTTTTCTTTTTCCTGTTTTCCTTTAGTGTTCGAAAAGCGGATAATAAGGTATCCGATGCTTTGAAAAAGGGGTTTCAAAAAGAGACCATCCTGGATTCTTTACAGGTACAAAAGGATTCTGTGCAGATCGCTAAGACCAAAAAAATAATTCTCGACAATATCGAAGGACTTCCCGATGAGGAATTACAACGTCTGGATTCTGTAATCAGTCAAGAACAAGGGGCTCCCAATGTTTCATTTACCTTTAACCGAAACGTGCTGGATTCCTTAATTCTACATAATGCCAGTGAAGCGGATAAATTGGCGGCCATGGGCATGGAAAACGACGCTGGGGCTTTAACCAAACGATTTTACACCCAAATGCTAAAATTCTATGAGCAGCGTGGGGGCGGTATTTTAAAAGCTCTGTACGATACTATTCCCATTGCCATGTTTTTCATGTTACCCTTATTTGCCTTTTTACTGAAAATCTTTTACTGGAAAAGAGGCATTTTTGCACACCATATGGTATTTAGTTTTTACTTTTTCACCTTCCTTTTTACCACCTTCTGTCTCCTACTCCTATTGGACTATATCATTACCCTAGTCAATTGGATCACCACACTCTTCTTCCTGTTTTGCATGGTATATCTCATTATTGCATTGATTAATTTTTATAAAAGTCGATGGTGGGGCGCTATGTTGAAAGCGGGTACCATAATGATGATTTATATGCTTGTGGTATTGCCTATTGCCATCTTTGGGATTATGGCCGTCTCTTTTTTATTGTACTAGGGCAAATAAGATTCAATGGACAGCAGCTCTTCTACTGAGCTTGCCAATCCAATGTCAGTTCGAGTGTCACGCCTAAGCGTGATGTATCGAGAACCCCATCAAATACAGAATAGTTCTCGATAGTGCTACTGAGCTTGCAGAAGTGCATTTATATTTCATTTCATTCCATAAAAACACTCGAACTGACTATGACTTGCACTTTAAGGTATTGTCCCCTTGAGGGGACTTTAGGGGTGTTTTTGTAGTGTCTGAGATAGAAGTTACCACTACGAAGTTGCAAACTTCGCAGAGCGAGGTGAGATAGTTCTCGATACATTTTTGATTTCCCTGCGCTCATCAAAAACACTCGAACTGACTATGAATTGCACTTTAAAATATTGTCCCCTTGAGGGGACTTTAGGGGTGTCATTGTAATGTGAGGCAGAAGTTATCGCTACGAAGCTGCAAACTTCGCAGAGCATAGTTCTACTGAATTGACCAATCCAATGTCAGTTCGAGTGTCACGCCTAAGCGTGATGTATCGAGAACCGCATGAGGTATGACATAGTTCTCGATACATTTTTGATTTCCCTTCGCTCATCAAAAACACTCGAACTGACATGCAATAATCAAATTGCTCTGCTATCGAATATGACTCCCTGCATTGACATCAATGGTCGCACCAGTGGCATGATCCATAAGTCCACTGCACATTAAGGCGATCATAGGCGCCAAATCTTGAGGTGTAGTCAAGGTATTCAAAGCGATTTCGTTCAGAACCCTTTCCTCCCCATAGGTCTCAATAAACTGTTCTGCCATTTGGGTACGGGTAAAACCAGGAGAAACCACAAAGGACTTTATGTTTTCTTTCCCGAAAGATCGGGCCACACTTCGCGCTAAGGAAGTCAGTCCGCCTTTGGAGGCCGCATAGGCCAAATATTCTTCGGTTTCCCCTCTGAATACTGCCCTACTCCCTATATAAATAAAACGCCCCTCCCCTTGCCTTCTAAAATGATCGATCCCCATTTTGGTCAATAAACCAACGGCATCCAAATTAATGGCAAGGGTCTTTCGCCATACCTTATACCAATCCCCAGTATCCAAATGAGAGGAATGTTTTAAAAATACGCCGGCATTTAAGATAAGTGTATCTACTTTTCCAAAATGACTTGTAACAGCATCAAAAAGTGACGTAACGGCTTGTTCATTGGATAAATCTGCCTGAAAAGCTTTGGAACCGTTCTGATATTTTTGAACGAGCTCTTGGGCAGAGGTTTCATTTCGATTATAATGCACTGCCACTTTGGCCCCCATGGTCATGAGATAATCGGCCACCCCCTTCCCTATTCCATCGGAGGCTCCGGTGAGCAATATCACCTTGTCTTTTACATCTATGCGCGTCATCTATAAAATATGTTTGATCCAACCTCCATCAACAGCTAAGGAAACACCGGTAATATAACTGGCGCGTTCACTGGCCAAAAAGGTAACGGCAGCCGCAAACTCTTCGGGATTCCCAAAGCGTTTCAAAGGAATTTCATCAACGGCTTCCGCAAAGGCTGGATTGGCAGCGATCAGATTTTTTAGGCGACTAGTCTGTGTATATCCAGGCATGACGTTGTTCACAGTAATATTGTGTTCTCCCAATTCACTGGCCAAGGTTTTTAACAAGCCAGCCACGGAAGCTCTTACAGCATTGGATAATATAAGATTGGCCACGGGTTGTTTTACGGCCTGGGAAGTAATGGCAATAATTCTTCCCCATTGTTGTTTTTGCATTCCGGGTAAAAAACCACGAATAATGGCCACCGTGCTCCCTAATAATTGTTGATAGGTATTATCCCAATCTTCTTGGGACAAGTTTTCAAATTTTCCGGATGGAGGTCCGCCAGTATTCGTCACCAGAACATCTACTTTGCCAAATTCCTTTAAGGTTTCGGAAAGCATTCGTTCTCGATCCGCAGCAAGGGATAAATCGCCCTGTATGGCCAAAACCTTCCCCGTTCCTACTGCTTTGATCTCTTCTTTGGTATTCTCCAAACGATCCGCATTCCTTCCACAAATAATCAAATGCGCTCCTTCTTTTGCCATTTCCAGGGCCACACTCTTTCCCAAGCCATCACTGGAAGCTCCAATGAAGGCTATTTTATCTTTTAAGCCTAAATCCATATTTATTTTCTTAAGTAATCATCCGTACCATCCAACCAGTCTTCACGGATAGGTGTCCAGGTATCAATTTCCTCAACATCCCCGATCATCAAAGCTTCATGCGGCAAGTTTGCAGGAATTACCACCACATCCCCAGCATGCAGATCCATAACTTCTTCTTTATTGGCACCAAACCAAAAACGCATAGTGCCCTTGGTCACTTGAGTCACCTGCTCATTGATATGATGATGTAATGGCACTAGAAAACCATCCTTAAATTTCATACGGGCGATCATGACTTTATCTCCATAAATCAGTTTACGTTCCATTTTATCCGTTACCTGCTCTGTTGGTACTTCGTCCCAATTAATTTTTTTTACCATTTCTGTATTGATTTTCAATGTGTTTTATTCAAGTGATCAAAGGCTATATAATGAAGTCCTTTCGCTGCTATAAATGTAGTATTTGTATTTATTTTTACTACTATGGGAACCAAAAATATCGCTCGATAATCCGTATTTTTATCACCATTAAACTATAAGAACATGATAACTACTTCAATACGCAAAACTTTTTTATGCCTTTCGCTCTGCGGAGCGGCACTTTTTACCTCCTGCAAGGAAACAAAAAAAGAAGCCCCGGAAGCTAAAGAAACTACTGAAAATCAAACCCATGTGGCTTTAATGGAAGCCCTGACCCTATACGCATCCTTTGATACTGGTGTTGATGCCGACTTTGCATTGGGCGATGAAAAACTATATACGGTACCCAATCGAAGGGCAAGAGATTCTGCCCAAGCGGGCTTGCACAAACCCGATATTAGTATTGCCACGGGAGAAGGTCTTTTTGGTGATGCCTTGAAATACACGGAACGTAGTCCTGGAAATATCTACTACCCTAGTACCAAAAATATTGCTTATGACACCAAGGATTGGAGTGGCGCCATTTCTTTTTGGTTGAATTTAGATCCTGCTACCGATTTAGAACCAGGCTATTGCGACCCTATTCAAATCACGGATGTCAGTTATAACGATGCCGCTATTTGGGTAGATTTCACCAAGGAAAACCCTAGAGATTTTAGATTGGGCGTTATCGGAGATCGAGAGGTATGGAATCCGAATCCAGAAGGTCCCGATAATGAAAACTCAAGCTTTATTGAGCAGCTGGCTCCAGTGAAAAACCCTCCTTTTGGAAAAGGCGAATGGACGCATATTCTCATTAATTTCTCGCATTTGAATACTGCTAACGGAACAGCTTCCCTGTATATGAACGGAGAACTGAAAGGAACACGCTCCAATATCTCAGATCCCTTCACCTGGGAATTGGATCAATCCAATATCTATCTCGGACTAGGTTATATTGGTTTAATGGATGAACTTTCCATATACAATAGAGATTTGACCGAAGCGGAAATCGAAGCCTTGTATGGATTGGAAAATGGAGTGCATACACTAATGAAATTATAGGGCTACAGCCCTTCATAAAAATGGGTTCGTATTTTTATAGGAGTCCATTTTTTATTTTCAAGTAATTGTAATACAATAATTTAAATACATTTATCGAAAGTAAAAATTAAATACTCCCTAAATATAATCCGATCATACTGATGGTGTCTATCAGGCCATGTATGAGGATGTTCAACCAGAGGTTCTTTTTTCCATTGCATATATAGATAATTCCTAAAATCATGCCTACAAGGCCCGTTTGCAACATGCCCAAGGGGCCTTGATAAAAATGTAGTGCTCCAAAGGCCAAGGCACTCAACACGAGACTAAAACCCCATGAGAATGAGGTGTTCCCCAAAAGCAAGGCCGTATGTTTAAGAATGTATCCTCTCCATATAAGTTCTTCAGCAAAACCAGCGGTAATCCACGAACTTACAATAGCAGCTATCAATAGCCATTCATTTCCTCTTAAGGTATCAAAACGACTTATATCTTTAGTAGCCATTGGAAACCACTCTAGGAGCATGGGAGTCAAAAACCAATGAAAACAAGCTAAAATGCCCCATGTCAGTAAGACCCCTAGGCCAATTGTTTTTAACCAGGATTTAGGCCTGCCCAATCCTATCTTCTCCCAAGTTGTTTTTTGCAGATAATACAGTGTTGCGATAAGGACAATAGACAATAGAAATCCTATTTGCCCAAGTACACCCAAACCAACAAGCAAAAAAATACTTAGAATGGTAAACACGCTGTTATTGCGAAGTGTATCAGCAATTTTTTGCTGAAATGAAATTTTTGTTCGATCCATATCCTATGTTTTGCACAAACATAAATTGGATTTTCAAAACCAAAGTCCGTGCCCATACGCATGGGCAATTTGTTATGATTTTTTATAGGTTTTCCGATATGCGGAAGGAGTGGTCTTCTTCACCTTTTTGAAAAGTGCGTTGAATACGGATTTGGACTTAAAGCCAGCCTCATAGGCCAATCCCAAAATGCTATACTGATTTTGGCTTGGATCAAGCAACAATTTACTTACTTCCTCAATACGGTAGGTATTGATATAGGTATAAAAATTGGTTTTGGCGAATTGATTGATGATTTGGGACAAGTGATTAGGCGAAAGCCCCAATTGTTGTGCCAAGGCATTTAAAGTCAGTTCTAGGTCCTTATAGGGTTTGTGCACCGACATATAGGTCTGGAGCTCCTTGAATCTTGATTCCGCATCCGCATCATCCAAACCTGTTTTCCTGTATTTTTGATGTACTTTTCCCTTTAGATCTATTTCAGAAAAAATTGGGGTATACCGTATTCCAAAGTACCCCAGTAAGAGCTGAAAAATACAGAAACTCAGTACATTTATTTTACTTAAGAGTCCAAAGTTGTTGAAACTTGTACTCAGGTAAACAGCATACAAAATAAAAATCATGCCGAAATAAATACTAGCGCCTTTTAATAGCATTTCCAACCAGGCAAGGTTCATTTTATCGATATTGGAATAGCTGGATTTTAAGGTTTTAGTTCGTGATCGCACCAGTACATAGGAGAATGGAAGGTAGTATAGACATTGGCACAATAAAACAATATCTGCTATGGAATACAATTTTTGTCCATCCAGTTGCGCATTGTATAAGGTCAGTTTTTCATTTCCGCTATTGAAATAAAAGGTAATGCCCAATACCACAATCATGATCACAAAAGGCAGAAGGTGCTTAAGATAGCCTGAAAAATATAAGCTACGACCTACAATACTTTTCGTATAATAGAAGATAAAGGGCAGATGCACCAACACAAATGGGGTGTCCAATCCTATAAAATGAGGGTATTCCTGAATCAAGCCTGAATGGCGTATATACAATAAACCAAAATGGAGGACCAATACCAACTGCCATATTCCAAGAATAGTATCGCTTGTAGACCTCTCTTTTTTGTTGAAAATGAGTAATGCCAAAAAGGCACAAATAACGATTCCTATAAAAAAGAATACCTCCATGTTCACTTCAATTTCAATAAAAGTTACCGGATTTGTAGGTTTTCATCATTCCGACCAAACCGCCAATTCATTTCCACTGGGATCGGTAAAATGAAAGCGCTGCCCTCCCGGAAAAGAGAAGGTCGGCACCACTATTTTTCCACCAGCTTCGGTAATTTTAGCCTGAATTTCCTGAAGGTCTTTATGATAAAGTACTATCAACACCCCATTCACAATAGGGTCTTCTGTTTTTTCAAAGCCCCCTAAAACCCCACTGTCCTCAAAAGCAATATAGGTAGGCCCGTAATCTGTAAAGGTCCACCCAAAGGATTTTTGATAAAAAGCTTTGGTTTTGACTAAGTCGTTTGCCTTAAATTCAATGTAATCAATATGATTGTTTTTCATGGTTTGTATGGTTTGTATTCATACTTGTTTTAAGGTTCACATACTCGCAATTTTTAAGAACCTGGAATAACGCGCTGGTAAGTAAACTTTGTTTCTGTTTTTTTTCCTTCATTGGTAAATACCACATATACGTTCAAGGTATCTGTCCCTTCCCGTTCAAAGGTAAATCTGTTAAAATATACTTTATCATCAGTTACTTCTACTAATTTAAAATCTATGGTTTCTTCCTTGGCTTCCCAAGCATGAAGGTTGGCATTAAAATGTCGCAATTGGAGCAACAAACTCTCTTCCTGCTCTACAATAGTCAATATTTCATAGAATTGTACTTCATCTTGAACCACTAATTTAAATACGCACATCATGGCATTTCCCATAGGAGGCGTCCAAACTTCCTCAATATCCCCTCCAAACGCTTCTCCTTTCCAATGTCCTGCGATCCAAGCTACTGCATCTATCTTAGCTTTTGGACTCCCCGCAATGGAATCATACCGTTTTGTATTGGGGAAAACCTCTTGTCCCAAGGCCGCCTGCCCCCATAACAGCATACATAACACAAGTAATACTACTCTTTTATCCATTTCACTACCTTTTAAAGTTTATACTATATAGACGTTTTAGTATACTCCGCCGGGGACAATTCTTTCTTTTATTTTTTGTTTCAAAATAAAAAAAGCTCAAAAAAGAAACGTCCTAACGGGTAGGGGTATACCAAATTTAAGCGACTCAGCCTCCATATTAGCAGCTATATCATTGTTTATCAAACTGCACTATTTAGGAACCATAGCCCTTAAAAACTATCCTTTATGCGCTCCCAAGCATCCTTAACGATCTTAACATCATTAAATCCTCGAAATCCACTAAACCCAACCGAAACCGTAATGGTATCGCTCATTTGCAAACGTTGTCCTCCAAGCCATCCAATCAAATCGGGCAATTCAATGGGGGAAAACTCCTCTGGATCAACCTGCCCGTCAAATACCATTTTTTCATAATCATTGGTATGATATCCTGTAATCCAAACTTGACTCGCCTTTTTATAAGCTGTTGCGTAGGAAGCACGCTGTAGCAATTTATCATGGCCAAAAAACCGACCATAGCTGTCCCCATCATCCGTAATAAGACATACCGCAACATTTCCTTGGCAAATATTCCAATCTTCTGGGCTGGTTTCATAGGTTTTTACTTCATTTTCAAGGGCATTAAAAAGAGCATTTATAGCAATGCGCAATTGTTCTTGTGTCATAGACATATCTTTTGGTTCTTTTTTGTAAATCTACTAAAAAGCAGGATGCGCCCTATGTACTATTCATCTTTAATGGGAACAAAAAGTTTATTCATATATTCTTTTTATCTTAACAAAAAGCAATCCTATGACAACCGCTGGATATTCTGGAACACCTTTAGCCAAAAAACTGGGCATAAAAGAGGGCTATTCCATACTACTGTACCAAGCTCCAAAACACTATTTTGACTTGTTTTCCGATTTACCCGAAGGCTTAAAGTATCCAAAAGAAATTGTTAGCGAGAATACCGATTTCATCCATATCTTCTGTACACATATGGAAGATTTGGAAAAAGTGGGGAAGATTTATAAGAATGCCTTGAAGAAAAATGGTCTCTTATGGGTAAGTTGGCCTAAAGGAGCCTCAAAGATTCTAACAGATTTAAAACGAGAGCCTATACGAAGCTATATGTTAGGAATTGGACTTGTGGACGTAAAAGTAGCCGCCGTAGATGCCGATTGGAGTGGCCTTAAATTTGTATATCGTTTAAAAGACCGCTGATCCAAGGTAGCTCACCTAAAGAACATACACTTATATTTGTAGTATGATCGATGTAAAGACTTTACTGTGTCAACCTATTCCCAAAAGGGAAGTCAAGACCTTGGAAGTGGCCAAAACCTTGGGACTCGGAATTGGGATTATTTACCTCATTTTTGTATTTCTGGAACCCTTTCAATTTCAGACCAGCGACTACAGCAAGTATGCGGTATTCCTTCTCTTTTCCATAGCCTATTTTATGGCCTTGTTTATCGCTATTCAATGGATTTTCCCATGGATCAATAAACTTGCTGGACTGAAGCATTATTATTTCTATCATTTTATCCTTGGATATCTCTTTTTAATCATCCTAATTGCCTTTGTACACCACCTCATACAAAATTATCTGAATGGTAATCCCCTTTTAAGTTGGACGCTTTTTCTGGACGTATTTCAGAACGCCATTTTGGTAGGACTGATTCCCACCTTTATCTTATCCCTGATTTCATATACCAGAGCGCTTCAAAAAGAACTAAGGAATGCCGGTAAAAATCTGACAGGACTTTTGAATCGTACTCCACAGGAAGGTATGTTGAATATTTATCCACTCAACAAGAAAGACATCCATCGTTTTGAAGCTGCTTCCGTGGTCTATATCAAATCTGAAGACAATTATATTCAGGTATTCCATAAGATCGATGCCGAAGCCATTGTTCCCTCCGAATTGATACGAACTCCTTTAAAGGAAGTAGTTTCCCAATTGTCCCTACCGTTTTTAAGGATACATCGCTCTTATGTCGTAAATTTAAATTATGTTCAAAAAGTCTCAGGAAATGCACAGGGAATGCAACTTTATATCGATCAAGATCTTAGTATTCCCGTTTCTAGAACTTATATTGCCAATCTTAAAACGGCTTTGGAAGCATAGGTTGTAACTGTGGCGAAATGCATTTTCTTTGTCATTTACCCACAATCCCTTGAAATTACCACATAAGGGCTCCGCTTACCACTCTTTTTTTTAAAACTAAATCGGCCTATTCATCTTTGTAGGGCAAAATCACGCCTATGCATCGTATACGCTTCATCATCATTGTCTTCTGTTATTTTCAATGCCCTGTCTTTGCACAGTTGGCTTCTTATAAAGTAATTCCTGATCAGGAGATGGAATTGTCCGATGGTACGCTGCTCGCCCACGACCTTTATCTTCCCGTTACAGGAAGTAGCCATCCCAGTATACTCATAAGAACGCCTTATGGAAAAGAGGGAAGTTCCGTTTTTGCTGTACATTTTGCCACACATGGTTTTGCTGTGGTGGTCCAAGATGTACGTGGAAAAGGGGCATCTAAAGGTGTCTTTACTCCCTTTGTGAACGAAAAAAAAGATGGTTATGAAACCCTGGATTGGATGAATCATCAAAAATGGAGCAATCATCGCATTGGTCTATGGGGTTCCTCTTATCTTAGTTTCTGTGCCCTGAGCTTGGCAGATTCCGGTCATCCGGCCCTAAAAGGAATTTTCAATCTTTCGGGTTGGATAGACGGTAGCAAAGTAAATTATCCGGGCGGGGCATTCCATCAAATGCTCATTATTCCTTGGTTACTTTCCGACGGGCAAACTTCCCTCCTTTCTGAAGCTGGGGCAGATTTGGATGAAATGTTTGCGCATACGCCTTTAAAAGAGGCTATTCCAGGAGGTGGAGCATTATTTAAAAGAAGCGATGGTTCAAAAATTTCATTGACGGAATTGGCGGCTCCGTTCAATTACAGCAATGTGGATGTCCCCATCTTCCATATGAATGGTTGGTACGACTTCACTACACCGTCGACCCTAGATGCCTATACCGCATTAAACGTACACTCTAAATCAAAACAACACCTAGTTTTAGGGCCTTGGTACCACAATCAAATTTACGATGAATACTTTGAGTTAGGCGATTATCAAATTCCAAATGTAGGACAAATGACCATTCCTGCTTTTTTAGCAAAAGTGACGTATTGGTTTGATTATACCTTAAATCAAAAAGCTCTTGACATGGGCATGGAAGGGAATATTAGGTACTATGTTCTATTTTTAGATCAATGGAAATCTGCCAAACAATGGCCGCCTCAAAATCGTATTTCCCCGTTCTATCTAAACGATGGCAATGAACTTTCACTTTCCATCCCACAAGAATTAGATGCCTCAAGTACTTTTGAATACGATCCAAGCACTCCTACACCCACCTTAGGAGGAGCAAACTTCTTCCTATTTTCGGATAAAATAGGAATAAAAAATCAACAGCAAATTGAAGAGCGCAAAGATGTGCTTTTGTTTACAACACCTGTATTTGAAGAGGACAACATTATTGCTGGAGACATTAGTGTTGATCTCTTTGTAGAAACCACTGGGAAAAGTGCAGATTTCACGGCTAAGCTCACCTTGGTGGACAAAAGCGGGGTCTCGCGTAATATTATTGATGGTATTCAACGAATATCCCCTAAAGCATTACAAGCGGGAGTAAATTCAATTAGCATTGAATTGGGTGCTATTGCCTTTAGCGTTTCCAAAGGAGAACGGCTGCGCTTACAGATCAGTGGCAGTAATTATCCCAAATTCAATAGGAACCCCAGTACGGAGGTTGAACCCTTGAAAGCCCTTATACTCAAAAAGGCGCAACAAACGGTATATCATTCCAAAAGATATCCATCGAAAATCAATATTCCTTTCCTAAAAAACTAAAGCAATGAAAACACAGCAATTCTTATTCCTTAGCATTATCCTAGGGTTTCAAACCCTGGTCTTTGGTCAAAACGGCATATTGCAAAAAGCCGAACACCTATTGGATGAAGGTCAATACGACAAAACCCTTGCCCTTCTAAGTACAAAAGAGGAGGCTTACACCGTCAATGCCAAGTATCATTATGTAATGGGAAGGGCCTATATTGACAAATTGAATGCTACAGACAATTTTTTTAAAAAAGGTTCTATTGCCAGCAAGGCAAAGAAAGCATTGTTAAAAGCCATAGCACTACAACCTTCACATGTTGATGCGAGGATCTTATTGAGCAATTATTATATGAATGCCCCTGTGATTGCAGGGGGCAGTACCAGTAAAGCCAAAAAACAGGCATTGGAAGTCATTCGTTATGACTCCGTAAAAGGACATGCCCTTTTAGCCAGTATCCATTTAAACAATGAAGATTATAAAGAAGCCCTTACCCAATACAAAAAGATACTGCAACTAGATCCAAAAAACGAAAAAGTATGGTATTGGATTTCTAATGTGTATTTTGAAATGGAAGCCTATGATAAGGCATTTCAATACAGTTTGGCTTCCATAAAAGAAGTTCCCAATTATTTGGTGGGCCATTATCAATACGCCAAAGTAGCTTCTGTTTCCAAAAAAAATATTCCCACCGCAATAACATATATTGAATACTTTATACAGCATAGTCCGGCCGATGGGCAACCAAAAAAACATTGGGCATACTACAGATTGGCTTTGCTCAAACAACATGAAGGCGATACCGAAGCCTCTCAAGCTGCACTCAAAAAAGCGCTGCAGCTAAAGTCCGATTTTAAGCCGGCCAAGAAATTGTTACAATAGCAAACAAAATCCCAGGATTTTCAGAACGAGCGTACCGCCTCTGCATTGTTCACCAGAACCAGGACATCATAGCCAAAAATAAGTTTTTTAAGGTCTTCTGAATAGCGTTTTCCATAGGCATACGGACGTAAAGCCGCTACATTCAGAACTATATATTTCTTTGTGAATGTAGCTTGCATGTCCTGTAATTCTTTGGGTAGTTGTTTTGAATTATCAAATGAAATTACCGGGTCTGGAGTAAAGGGGTTTCCTGTTGTTGCCTTACCGGAAAGTCCCACGACCATATAATGTTTGGAGGTATTGCCACGGCTAATGGCCAGCTCATTTGCCAAATTCCCAATATCGTAAATATTGGTTCTTGTTAATCCCTTGGCGGCATGATTTGCTCCCAGTTTAAATATTACTTTAGGAGTAGCGGTGTTTTTTTCGGCTTCTCTATAATAGCGCATAAAATTCTCCTTCATCAATTGCCCGCGCACATTATTGTTCTTGTAGTATTCCTTACTAAGGTTGTTATAGGCGTATATTTCTTTTGTTTTCCAGAATTGTCTAAAAACCTCTTTTTCCTGTTCGTTCTCCGCTAAATCCAGCAATTCAGTATGGGTACTTTCGTCATATTGAAAAATATAATTCCCATTAAAATCTTTAGTAGCCAAGGCCTGTTCAAATGCACGCTCTGCTTTTAATTTTAGTTCGAGTACTTTTTTCTTTAATTTTTTGCTTTTTGTGGTTTTGGAAATATGATCAAAGTTCATTCGAAATTGAACCATAAAGGTTTGATCTATTCCCCAAATATTCCCTTGTGTTTGTACTACCTTTTTAAAAAGTTCATAATCGTCTTCGTTTCCATAAAACGGAATGGCAAAAGGAAAATCTCCATATAGTTTTCTTGCTTTATCCAATGTGTTGACACCATCGGATAACGTCATAATTTTTTCTGCGGCCAGAGCATCCGTTTCTATACAAAGGGTTTTGTACCCATAATTTTCTGCCAAGCGGTACATTGCATTGGTAAATACGCCTACTTCTTTTATACCGTGTTGTTCCCCAATAAGAATAAATTGACTCCCTTTGAGCTGTTTTTTCGTAAAGGAGATATATTTTTCCTCATTCAAGGCATCTACTTGAAATAAATGTTCCGAAATATGGAGTTTGGATTGTGCTTTAACAAGTGTTGTACTGATCATTGCTACAAATCCCAGGGCAAAGAGTGTTTTTTTCATGATAAATTCGGTTTCGGTTGTTATTTCCAAAGATATCCGATTCTCTCAGGCGCTTCTTTCTTAAATTTCCCAAAGCTGATATGCAGGCCATAAGAAGAAATAAATGATGCCCCAATGCGTATAATTGACCTATAAAGTCCCTAAAATACGGTATAGAATGCTTTGTTTTCTTCTTGTCATTTCCCTCAAATTCCTATTTTTATCGTGGTTTGTGTTAACTGAACCACTAAGCTATGACCAATATCACACCCAAAATACCACAATACTGGCGCATCGGTATCGCCGCAATCATTGCCATATTATTGTATACCATTATTTGGGTCGTATCGAAATTTAAAGAATCCCCTGGAATTGATCTTATCTTTAGTTTACTATTACTCTTGATGGCTTATCTCACCTTGGAAACCGTAAATAGATTCCAGAGAAAGCTGTATAATGCCGGTTTTTTTAACAAGAACATTCTACAGCACAGCCTGGTTTTAGTGGGAAGCATTTTGGCCGGCACCCTATGTTATTCGGTTCTTTTTTATGGATTTAAGTGGGGAGATCATTTTTACAACGGCAGCGAGGTTCCCATGTTATCGCATATGGTCACTGCTGCCCTTATGGGGTTTTCCATGTCCATTATATTTGCTTTTATTCAGTTTGCGCTGTACTGGAAGCATCAGTACTATACCTCCTATATTGAGAACGAACAAATTAAAAAAGAAATCGCCAATGCCAATCTTTCCCTATTGAGAAACCAATTGGACCCGCATTTTATGTTCAATAATTTTAATACACTCTATTACCTTATCGATGATAACCCACACAATGCCAAAAGTTTTCTTAAAAATATGGCTTCGGTACATCGTTATATTTTACAGAACAATGAAAAGGTACTTATCCCCGTTCGTCAGGAGTACGATATGGCCAAACAATATTTAGAAGTTATCCAACAACGCTACGGCGATGACTTACGGGTTACGGACACTATTCGAGGGCAAATTTTTGAAAAAAAATGTGTCCCTCCCTTAGTCCTTCAACAGCTGATAGAAAACGCTATAAAACACAATAGAATAGATACCTCCTTTCCTTTAGACATTGCCTTTTCGGCAAATGAACATCAATTGACCATAAGCAATAACAATAACCCTAAGCGTATGGAACCTACTTCCCAAACAGGCTTAAAGAACATTAAAAAAAGATACCGTTTTGTTACGGATAAAAAGGTTGTGATTGCAAATGACAAAGCATCTTTTAGTGTTTCAATCCCCCTAATATCCTGTTCGCCATGAGTATTAAAGCTATAGTCATAGAGGATGAGCAGAGCGCTCGCCACCATATTATGGGCCTTATTGCCCAATACCCCAAGCCCATTGATATTATCACAAGTTTGGCCACGGTAACCGATAGTATTGCTTGGTTGCAGCATAATACATCGCCAGATCTTATTTTTATGGATATACATCTTTCCGATGGACTTGCTTTTGATATTATGGAAGAAGTAGAATTGACTTGTCCTATTATTTATACCACGGCCTATGACCAATATGCCATTAAAGCGTTCAAAACAACCGGAATAGATTATTTATTAAAACCCATTTCCCAAGAAGAGTTACATAACGCCTTAGACAAATTCAAAGCCACGTTACCCCAAGATCCCGAAGCTTGGTTTTTAAAAAACATGAACTTGTTTCAAGCGATCAATACCCATAAAGAAGCGAATTATAACGAGCGTTTTCTTTTGAAATCAGGTCGCAGCTTGCATCCGGTAAAAACACAGGATATTGCGTATTTTTATAGGGATGAATTGGTTTTTGCCCAATGCTTCGATGGAAAATCGTACCCCATGGACGAGTCCTTGAACCAATTGCAAAAGGTATTGAACCCTACAAGGTTTATTCGTTTAAACAGACAATATCTGGTTAATATAGAAGCTATAGAAAAGTTAGTCCCCTATAAACCAGGACAGTTACAGTTACTACTTCACCCTATTTCAGAGAACCCCATTTATCTAAGTCAAGAACGATCAAGTTGGCTCAAACAATTTTTAAGTCCCTTAGGGAGGTGATTTTGACTTTTTTTGATTGTATTGCGGTTGTGAGACTGTAATCTCCTCCTCATTTAGACGACCCACTGTTTACGTATGGCTAGGATACTAGCTGCAATACCTTAAAAATCTAAAATCACAAATTTCAAAAAAAACACTACAATGACATTAAAGGAAAGTATTAGAGTAGATTTTCAAAATGAAATGAATACGACAAAACGCTTCTTTGAATCCATGAATGATGACAAATTCAGTTATAGACCTCATGAGAAATCCATGGAGTTTGGAACTTTAGTCAATCACTTGGTTCAAATTCCTAGTTGGGTTCCTGCGATTACCGGAATGGAAGGTTTTGATTTTGCAACCCAGGCCCCTCCAAAAAAATTGACCACGAAAGCCGAGGTAATCACCACTTTTGAAGCAAACGTAGCCAATGCCCTGCATGCCATTGATGCCTTGGCTGTTGAAAACCTAGAAGATTCCTGGACGCTGAAAAACGGGGAAACTGTTTATATTGAAGCACCAAAATATGCGGCTTTACGGAACCTCATCATTAGCCATACCGTACATCACAGGGCACAATTGGGCGTATATTTACGTTTAAACGACCAAAAAGTTCCTGCGAGCTACGTGGCCTCTGCTGATGAGAGTTTAATATAGCTAGAGATATCCCATTATGAAAAATCCTTATAGTACTTACTATGGGGATTTTTTAATACTTTTAATTTAAAAATTAATGCAATGCCTAAATTGGACGTGATAAAAATGGGCAACCCCAAACTCAGGGAGCTGTCTAAAGAAGTATCGCTTTCACGGATTTCTACTCCTGAATTTCGGGAGTTTCTGAAAAACCTCATCCATACCATGCGAATGGAAAGTGGCGCTGGAATAGCAGCACCTCAAGTCGCTGTCATGGAACGTGTTTTTGTAATGGAAATGAAAGATAATGTACGCTATCCCAATAAAGAATCTTTCCCCTTGTATACCGCTATTAATCCAAGTATTACCCCTTTGGATGATCAATGGCAAGACAGTTGGGAAGGTTGCTTGTCCATTCCAAATATTAGAGGGAAATTAAGACGACATGCTCACATTGAACTGAAGGCCTACGATGAGACTGGCAGGCCGTATACACAGGAACTTTCCGGTTTTGCTGCCGTTGTAGCGCAACATGAATTGGATCATCTCAATGGTATTCTCCTTATCGATCGCATGGAGTCCATGGAAACCTTGACTTTTTATGAGGAATTTCAAAAATATTGGCAGTAAACTATAGGAATCACCATAAGCAATAGTGGGTTATGAGCAACGCGAAAGAAGAAACCTATTGGACACAACGTTATCAGGAAGCACGTACTGGCTGGAATATTGGATATCCCTCTACCCCTTTAAAAACATATATTGATCAATTAAAAGATAAACACCTTCGTATTCTAATCCCAGGTGCGGGAAACGCGTATGAAGCAGAGTATCTACACCAAAATGGATTTTCCAATGTATTTATTCTTGATATTTCCCCCTTGCCTCTTCAAGATTTTAAAGAACGTAATCCAAGCTTTCCTAAAGATCATATTCTTTTAGGTGATTTTTTCACCCATGATAGTCATTACGACCTTATTTTTGAGCAAACCTTTTTCTGTTCTTTTGTTCCAACAGATGCCAATAGAATGGCCTATGTGGAACACATGGCAAAGTTGTTGCTTCCAAAAGGAAAATTAGTAGGCCTATGGTTTAACATCCCATTGACCGGAGATATGGAAAAAAGGCCCTTTGGCGGAGATAAAATGCTTTACTTCAACTATTTAAAAGCTTCATTTAAAGTAAAAGTTTTTGAAGAATCTTACAATTCCATCCCCGAAAGAGCGGGTTCTGAGCTCTTTGGTATCTTTATAAAAAGGTAACCTTACCCTATAAAAATAGAAAGGGATTACAGTTCATAGTAGCTATAATCCCTTTTTTATATTCCCGGCAACAACTTTTATCAGTTATCAATGAATCCCTGGCCTTCTATCCAAGGGGCTCCAGAAGCTCTTAAATCTCTTTCAATGGAAGGCAATACGACATTGGTGATTTCTTTTAATTGTACTTTAAAGGCATTCAGTTGCTTTTTAGCTCGCTCAAAGGCCTTTTTGTGGTTTGGTGTTGGACCATAGGTATTGCCCAATGCAACGGCCCCTACAAAAGCCCCATCAGCTGGCCCTGGAGGGTTGCGTTCCCCTACTTCACCTTTAACAGCACTCCCATTCATAATTTTATCCAATTCATGCAATTGTTGGGTAACCGTATGAAGTTGGTCGGACAATCCCTCCTTAGGATTCGTTGCCTTGTACAATGCCCTGCGCATCGTAATTACTTTGGCGCGGTTTTTATCCAATATGGTGTTTACGGCCGTTACATCTTGTTGATATTGCTCCAAAGCTTCCCTAAACGCGTTAATATCCTCATAGGAAGCACCTTTAAGTGCTCCTTCTCTTAGGCGTTTCACTTCAAAGGTCTGGGGTTCTGCCAAAACACTTATTTTGCCATCAACTTGCTTGGAAAGGGTCATGGTGTAGGTTCCGGGGGTAGCCAAAGCACCACCTCCAGAAAAACGTCCCAACTGTGCATTTGTGCGCAAAGATTCTCCACTCCTATCGGTATAATCCAATCCCCAACTTACTCGGTTAAAACCTTTCTTATTCGTTCCTTTGACCGTATTGACCACCTTGCCCTTATTATCTTTAATCGTCAATAAAATCAATACGGAATCTTGATTTTTTTCGGCTTCCAAGGCTTCCCAGCCCGGAAATGGAATGGAAGCTTTCTGTTCGGTTAATTTCTTCTCTCTTTCCTGACGTACCTCCTTCAGTGACTTTACTTTTTTGGGCAAGAAGTAGGTGAATATAGCTCCAAAATCGGGATTCTTTGCGGCATACTCCGCATTGCCCTGTCCATAAATTTCATCTTTCTGAATATACCAATAGGCCGGTTTTGTATGGAATAAGGTGGCTTCCCTATTTAACATGGAGGCATTGAATTGACGAATAGGACTCATATCGTCCAGTACATAAATACCTCTTCCAAAAGATCCTAGGACAAGATCATTTTCCCTGCGCTGTATGGCGATATCCCGAATAGATATGGTAGGCAATCCTCCTTTAAGTTGTATCCAATTCTTGCCCCCATCATTGGTAAAATAGACCCCGAACTCCGTAGCGGCAAAGAGTAGATCTTCTTTTTCATGATCTTGTACCAAGCGCCATGTCAAAAGGCGTTTAGGGAGATTCCCATTCATCAAAGTCCATGATTTTCCTTTATCGACACTCTTAATAAGATAGGGTTTATAATCTCCATATTTATGATTGTCCAAGGCAGCATATACTACATTGGCATTAAAAAGATCCGCACGTACATCATTGACAAAGGCCGTAGAAGGAACACCTTTGATACGCCCCAATTCAAATTTTCGCCAAGAATTTCCGCCATTTTCCGTCACTTGGATTATACCGTCATCGGTGCCGGCATAAAGCAATCCTTCCTGCTTGGGAGATTCCGCTAAGGAAGTAATGGTATTGTAGTTAGACATGGCTCCCACATCCCACGGATTGTCCCAACTTTGTTGTTTTCCCATAATAGAAAGGGACAAACGTTCTTGGTTTCTGGTCAGGTCTTTTGAAATGGCACTCCAATCGTCCCCTCTATTTTCTGATTTCCATACGCGATAGGAAGCAAAATAGAGCCGTTTAGGATTGTGGGGACTTACCAGTATTGGGGCATCCCAGTTAAAACGTTCATAGGGATCTCCTGCAGCCGGTTGTGGTTGAATAAATACCGTTTCTCCGGTCGTTTGATCTATTCTCCATAGCCATCCCTGTTGAAATTCCCCATAGGTAATATCCGGATTCCCGGGTTCTATCGCCGATTGATGTCCATCTGCCCCCAAGGTAATCCACCAATCCGAATTTCGAATTCCTGCCTCACTCAAGGTTCTGGAAGGCCCCCCGTGGGAACCATTATCCTGAGTTCCCCCATATACATTATAGAAAGGAGCCGAATCGTCCACCGCAATTTTATAGTATTGCGTCAAGGGCAGATTGTGGATATAACGCCATGTTTTGGTCAAATCAAAAGTTTCATACAAACCACCATCTGTTCCGAATAAAATATAATTGGGATCATCTTTTTTAAAGGCTACTGCATGACTATCCACATGCTTTTTATCTTCGTTCATGAAACGAAAATTCTTCCCATGGTTATCTGATATCTGCGACGTATTGCTCATTAAATACAGACGTCCCTCTTGATGGGGAGAAGCGTATAATTCCTGATAATAATGGGGTCCGGTACCTCCGGATACGGCATTGGACTGCTTGGTCCAAGAAGCTCCCTGATTTGTAGACATAAAGACGCCTCCTTTTTTGCGATCTAGTTCAATAGCAGCATAGATGGTCTTTGGGTTAAAAGGAGATATTGCCAGTCCTATTTTCCCCAAATTCGACTTTGGAATACCTTCTTTTAAGGCCGTCCAAGTCTCCCCGCCATCCGTACTTTTGTGGATACCCGATCCTGGTCCTCCGCCCATATATGCAGCAATCGTTCTATGCCTATCCCAAGTGGCCGCATATAAGATATCCGGATTTGTGGGATCCATCACCAAATCTGTAGCGCCCGTCCATTCATTGTTCCCCAAGGTTCTTCTCCAACTGTTTCCTCCGTCAATGGATTTATACAATCCACGTTCTCCCCCTTTACTCCATAAAGGCCCTTGCGATGCTACCCAAAGCGTATTTGGGTCGTTGGGGTGTACGATAATTTTGGAAATATGCTCGGAATTTTTCAATCCCATGTTTTTCCAGCTTTTTCCATCATCATGACTTACATATATGCCATCACCGAACCCCATATGGCGCCCTCCTACATTCTCTCCAGTTCCTACCCAAAGTGTTCTTGAATTCGTGGGATCAATGGTAATACAACCTATGGAATAACTATTTTCTTTATCAAAAATTGGGGTCCAGGTGGTTCCCGCATTCTGTGTTTTCCATACGCCCCCAGATCCCACGGCCACATACCATATATTTTCATTTTCCGGATGTATGGCGATATCGGCAATTCTTCCTGAGGTCAAAGCCGGACCTAAATTTCTAAAGTCCAGTCCGCTATAATTTTCCGATTTTAGTTGTTGGGCATGCATAAGGCATATACTGCCCAGCAGCAACAGTAGCTGCAATGATTTTTTGAGGTATTCCATAATGTGTTTTAGGTATAAAATTAGTCCGTAACAAGGTAGGAAAAATTGGTAGACTCTAGAAGTACCCCTCTGATATAAATATAAATCTATGCTTTAAACAGTTTTGTTGGAAATATTGGATCATACGCCTTCGGTTTCTACAAAATGCTTCAGCTGTTTCAAGTTCCTCATAAAGGTTTTTTCTATTTTTTTCTTGAGAAAAAGAAACAGCATAATTCTTTTTAAAGGAGATTTTACCTTCCAATACAATTCGGTTTCTAGGGCGCAGGAAGTTCCCGATAAAGGTGTAATCACGAAAAAATTATTGAATTCATCAAAAATAGGGTGACTTGTCGCCAATTCCCCATAAACCAGTTTTCCGGGTTCAACATCTTTGCTTATCGCCGTGAAATTAAGATGTTTGCCATTGATTACACAGATATGTTCCGTACCAATGCGCGTAACTTCATTTTCATTGTATTCAAATTTGTCTACATTATCGGCCCAGTGATGCCTTGTGGTATAGTTGGTGATGGCCTCCAATAAGGTTTCTGCCGAAACCTCAAAGCGTTCCTTAAGAATGAGTTGAGGTGGAAAATCAAAACCTACTTTTTTTGGTTCCACAAAGCCTTTAAGGTTTAGTTTTTCCTGATCAATAACCGCAAAAATATACGGGATCTCTTCGTCATCATAGGTATCCGCTCCCTCTCTAAAGCGAAACAATTTGCTGTAATAATATATCGGTAATCCTATCTCACTGGCCAAGGCTTTGCTCACTAAGGCATAGTTTTGACTATCCACGGAATTTTTAAGCAAGCGATGTGCCTGTATCACATGTTTTCCAAAAGGTTTGCGATTCCCCTGAACCTGAATATGTTGCAAATCCCCAATATGGGCCACAATTTTTAATTCCAAATCAGGTGCGGTTGCACAGGCATTACAAGGACATATCCTATTCTTTTTGAGCAATTCCAAATGACTGTGAAAAGCCGTAAACATCCCTTCTATTTGTGCCAGCAGATTTTCTTGGGACGGGACATCTCCTTCTTTATAAAAAAATAAGGCGTCTCCTTCAATTTCCACTAGCTTCAAATTCAAAATATTGGCACTAACCAAGACTTCCAACAATTCGGAAATTACATGTTGACTATGATTGATCTCTGTGGTTTGTATAAACTTGGTGTATCCGGAAATGTCAGGAATAAAAAGTAATGATTTAGACATAGGACAAAGGTACTTAAAAGTGAAACGCGATGGTACGTGCGTATTCTATAGTTAAAAATACATCCAAAGCGTATTTTATTCCTATCTTTTGTCGCTTTAAAATAGCATTCCTTATTTATGAAGAAATTAGCATTGCATTGGAAAATCCTCATTGGGATGATTTTGGGGGTAATCATTGGTCTAATTGCAGCACAATTCCCCGCCGGTGTGGCCTTGGTAAAAGATTGGATAAAACCTTTTGGCACCATTTTTATTAAGTTATTGAAATTGATTGCCGTACCCCTGGTCATTGTGTCTTTGTCTAAGGGAATTACTGATTTCAAGGATATGGCTTCTTTATCCAAAATTGGAGGGAGAACCATTGTCATCTACCTATTTACTACGGTATTTGCCGTAGTGCTGGGCTTATTCTTAGTGAATGTATTTTCCCCAGGCTCCAATGTTAGTCCAGAAACCCTGGCCAGTCTGTCTCCCGACTCTACCTCCATGATGACCGATAAAATTGAAATGAAGCAAAATATGGGCGATAATGGCCCGCTTCATTTTATTGAAAATCTGGTGCCACAGAACATCTTTGGAGCGGCGAATAGCAATTCCAATATGCTTCAAGTCATTTTTGTGACGGTACTTTTTAGTATTTGTATGCTTATTTTGCCTGCCACCAAAGTGTCTCCAGTAAAACGTTTGGTGGATGCTGCCAACGATGCCATTTTAAAGGCGGTAGATCTAATCATGCTTTTTGCACCCTACGGTGTAGTCGCGCTTATCGCTGCATTGATCGTGGAAACTACCGGTGGCGAACTTTTCGTTGCATTGCTCAGCTATTCTGGCGTACTTTTGTTTGGAATGTTCCTATTGGTAGTATTCTATATGCTATTGGTCATGGCGTATACAAAACGAAATCCATTTCATTTTATAAGGGGCATCTTACCTGCACAATTAACGGCCTTGACCACAAGCTCCAGTATGGCAACGCTTCCTGTGACCATGAAATGTGTGGAAGAGAACTTGGGCGTAGAAAAGGAAATCAGCAGTTTTGTTTGTCCCGTAGGAGCTACCATTAATATGGACGCCACAAGTCTTATGCAAGCCATTGCTGCCATTTTTGTGTGTCAGGTCATGGGGCACGATCTAAATATTGCCGATCAGTTGACCATTGTGCTTACTGCCACCTTAGCTTCCATTGGAGCCGCTGCTGCACCAAGTGCAGGGATCATTATGTTGGTGATTGTTTTGGAATCCGTGGGCTTTCCCTCTACCAAACTTGCTGTGGCCCTAGCGTTGATCATGTCTGTTGACCGTCCTTTGGACATGTGCAGAACGGTGGTAAATATCTCAGGGGACAGCTGTGTCTCTGTATTAGTTGCAAAATCTTTGGGAAAATTGAAATAGACCGTAAGACTATAGCCCATTGATTGTAAATCAAGAGACTTTATTTGTATTTTTAAACATAATATCCTACTGATGTCCGAACATAGCATTGTGAGTTTTACTGCCATGAAAGATGGCACCCCAGAAGATTATGAAATCATTGCCGCCAATGATGAGGCCACTGCTGCGGCCCTACCCGACCGCTTGATTGCCCATTTAAAGGAAATGACCGAAGATGATGGGGCTTATAAGATAAGTAGATTGGATCATGTATTGCAATGCGCCACACGTGTGCACCGTGACGGAGCCGACGTGGATTGGGTGATGGCCGGGCTTTTCCATGATATTGGGGATGTACTGGCCCCATTTACCCATGGACAGGTTGCCGCAGAGATTTTGCGTCCTTTTGTAAAAGAGGAAGTTACTTGGGTCGTTCGTCACCATGGAACTTTTCAGATGTTTTATAATGTCAGTTTATCAGAAGCTTTGCGAAATTCCAGGGAGAAATATAAAAATCATGCCTATTATTCACTTGCGGTGGATTTCTGCGAAAATTGGGATCAGAACTCTTTTGATCCCGCTTATGATTCGGAAAATCTTGAGTTTTTCATTCCAATGATCCATACCGTTTTTACGCGCAAACCCTTTTCCCTACAAAACTAAGATTCAAGTTCCCCTGTATACAATCATACTTATAACACCTTCAAGATATAAGATGTGCATGCTTTATACGTTATACTGCAGAAATAAACACATTATTCTTAACTAATAACCTAATAATTTGCTATGAAAACAACCTATCTTTTAATGCTATGTATCTTGATCCATATAACGGTAAAGGCACAGACCAAAATCAATTGGACCAACACCAAGAACATCTCGATCAAAGGAAATAAACTGATCAAAAATGGGGATGTAAAGGCTTGGTGGA
Source organism: Spongiimicrobium salis (assembly GCF_043678055.1). Classification (NCBI taxonomy): domain Bacteria; kingdom Pseudomonadati; phylum Bacteroidota; class Flavobacteriia; order Flavobacteriales; family Flavobacteriaceae; genus Spongiimicrobium; species Spongiimicrobium salis. The sequence goes on along the minus strand of NZ_JBHEQA010000002.1, from coordinate 371,096 downwards.
ATGCAGGTACCGCCTCAGAAGAGGCCATTGGTGCCAACAAAGATGGGTGGACGCAAGCCACTATCACGAAACCTAAAGGAGCCAAAATACTGGGCTTGTCCAGCCAGAATACAGAATTTACTTGGGATACGGTGGAATTTGGATTGTATGTGAAAGGAAATGGCAGTATCCAAATTTTAGAAAAAGGGAAAGTTATCTTTACCTCTAAGGTAAAAGTGGAAAAAGGAGATCTGGTCAAGGTGGAACGAAAATCGGGGAAGATCCTCTATAAACGAAACAATGACATTGTATATACCTCTAAAAAAGAATCTAAAAGCAAATTGTTCACAGATATTTCCATGTATGCGGCAGGAGCCGAATTTAGTGGAATAAGCATGTCCTCCAATGCTAAAAAGGCAAGTATTGAAGAAGCCGAAGATGCGCCGTTGCACTTTAAAACTTATGGAAAACGCGTAGTTATTGAACATTTTACGGATGCGGACTTAGCAGCCATTCAAAAATTGGAGAAAAAAGAACAAATCGATATCAAATTGGGACGGGAGATATCCCAAGCAGAATTTGAAGCCATATGTACCGGCTTACCTTGGATCCGAAAATTTGATTTTGGTTCTGCTTTTGAAAAAATTGAGCATATAGGTCCATTGGAACATCTCAAGGAATTGGAAGAGATTTCCTTTAGTTATTTAAGAAGAACCGATGAAAACCCGTTTGACCTCAGTGTTTTTAAAGAGGCTAAAAACCTGAAAATCTTTGATGCCATAGGCATTAGTTTTATTAATGCCGATGCCTTAATTGGGAAAAACGATATTGAAGAATTTAGGCTAGATGGCGGAAGCATGGATGATTATACTTTTTTAAAGGGACAATCGAAAATCAAAATTCTAAGAATTCCCAACAAAATGGATAAAGCAGAGTTTTATCCCATCGTAGGTACTCTAAAATCATTAGAATGGCTCAATATATCGTCGGTGGGAGAAAAAGGAATTACGGAAGCCGACTTTACGGCGTTGGAAGGTTTAAAAAATCTAACTTCCTTATACATTCCTGAAAAATCTGGCTCTTCGTTTGAGTCCGAAACCACTAATGCATCACATTTTAGTGGTATGGAGCAATTGGAAAGCTTCTACATATCCAGCTTTTTAATAGCTGATTTATCGCCGTTAAAATCCTGCAAAAATCTAAAATACATAGAAGTTCATAGGAAAACCGATCCAAAACAAATTGATCTCTTAAAAAAGGAACTTCCCGAATTGGAAGTAAAAGTCAGCAAATTCTAAATCCAAGGTATTCAAGCTCCGTAATTCTGAAGGATTTATACCATAAAAAAGGCAATCTAAAATAAGATTGCCTTTTTTATGCTCTTAAAGCGCATCCAATATTGCTTGTGGATCTGCCCTTAATTTATAATCTTCTTCTAAATAATGGTAGGAAATGCTCCCATCCTGTTCAATAATATAGGTTGCAGCAATGGGCAACTCCCAAGCTGTTCCCCCATTGCTGGAGGCTAAATCAATACCAAATTTCGTGTATAAGGCCACCAAAGCATCTGGTAGTTCGTATACCAAGTTCATGGCCCTGGCCACGCCATTATCCGTATCTGATAATACTTCAAAACTAAGGTCATTCTTTTCCTTGGAAGTCATGCTATTGTCGGGAGTTTGCGGACTTATGGCAACCAGTTGGGCACCTTTGGCTTCAATTTGCGGCAAGGCCTCTTGAAGTGCCTTTAATTCAAGGTTACAATAAGGGCACCATGCACCGCGATAAAAGGCCAAAACAACCCTCTTATCTTTTAGGATATCCCTAATATCGAGTTGTACGCCATTGGCATTTGGCAGGCTAATGGCAGGAATACTATCCCCTGTCTTGAACGCTTTTTCCAGGATATCCGTTCCTTCCAATTCCTCTATGGCGGCTTTCATAATCTCTTGGGCTTCTCCAGGATGTCTTTTGACACTGTTTTCCGCTAATTCTCTTAATTCTTCAGTAAGTGACATATGCAATTTATAATGTATTTGTTTCTTATTTTTAATTGTAATCCAAATAACCTTGGGTATCCGCCGAGTAGAAGGTGTCAGGATCAACTGGTGTCAACGCTTCCCCTTTTTTAATTTTTTCAACAAAAGTAGGATTAGATATCAAAGGCCTTCCCACATAGACCAAGTCGTACCCTTCATCCAATTTTGCCTCTGCCTGATTCGCCTCATGGATATCTCCCCCACCGATCAAAGCTCCATTAAAGTGCTCCCGGATAGTTTTTCTAATATCCGAACCAAATTCTGGTGCATTCATGGCCACACGTTGATCTACAATATGGATATAGGCCAGACCTAAGGTATTCATTTCTTCCGCCAAATAGGTATAGAGTTCCACTACATCTTCAAAATGACTTTCTAAATCGTTAAAAGCACCATAGGGAGAGAAGCGTATCCCTACTTTGTTTGCTCCTACCGCAGCAACTACTTTTTGCGCAATTTCCACTACAAATCGTGCTCTATTTTTAAAATTACCTCCGTATTCATCCGTTCTCGTATTGGTCTTAGGATTCAAAAATTGATCTAAAAGATAGCCATTTGCACTGTGCAGTTCTATCCCATCGATTCCTGCTTCGACAAGTTTAATGGAAGAATTGACAAATTCTTCTTGAGTGGCCGCAATCTGTTCCAAGCTCATTTCCACAGGAACATCATGAGGTTGCATCCCTTTTTCATCAGTATACATTTCAATAGCATCCAATGGAATAGCTGATGGTGCCATGGTAATACCTCCTTCTGGCAAGTTTAAACTTGTGGACACTCTACCCGTATGCATTAATTGTACAAAAATCTTTCCTTCATTCGCATGAACTCCAGTAGCAATGGATTCCCAGCCGTTAATTTGCTCATCCGTATAAGCCCCTGGAATTCTGGCATACCCTAAACCATTGATGGAAGGTGCAGTACCTTCTGTAATGATCAGACCTGTAGAAGCCCTACGGGAATAGTATTCTGTCATTAGTGCATTGGGAACATTCCCTATGGCTCTACAGCGCGTCATTGGCGCCATAACTATTTTATTATTTAATGTGATTTCCCCTAAGGAAAATGGCTCAAATATTTTCATTTTGTCTTGTTTACGATTATTAGTTTCCAAAAGTAACTAATAATTGTTACTAAAAGATATTTTTATATCTTTACCCAAAATAAAGTAGTAACCTAAAGGTAACCAAGATGACAAGAAAGTGTATTGATAATCCACATCATTGTCCGATGACACATTCCATGAATATTATAGGCAATAAGTGGACCTCTATTATTGTATATACCCTGGAAAATAGAAAGCTGCGTTTTGGTGAGTTGGCTGCGCGTATAGAAAAAATCAGTAGAAAAGTACTTACGGAGCAACTCAAAGAAATGGAAGCCCGTGGTATTGTGTATCGGGAATCTTTTCCAGAAATTCCGCCTAGAGTAGAATATTCCCTGACAGCCAAAGGTAATGAGCTTATCCCTATACTCCATCAATTGTGTGCCTGGAGCAAAAGTATTCCGGAAGCAGCAACTCCTTAAGTATTTAGATTTGGTACTGCCACAATTTTAAAGACTTCTTCTCTCCCACCGAGTTTAATTTATACAAGCATAGGAGGTAGTTTTGAATAATATGCAACCAAAATGTTGCATATTAAAAAAATATATTTATATTTGCAACCATACAGTTGCATATTAATTTTAAAAATCAATCATTATGAACGACGTAATCACAAAAGAAGTTTTTTTTAAACATTCCATTGACTCGGTCTGGAATGCCATTTCCAAAGCAGAAGAAATAGCCACTTGGTTTATTGAATGTGATTTTAAAGCAGAAGTAGGTTATCAGTATACCTTTAATTCTTCCAAAGAAGATTGTTCTCCGATCATGGGGGAAGTGAAATCCGCAACGCCCTACACACTGATCTACACTTGGGTAGTACAAGACAATCCTGTGGAGACTACGGTAAAATGGGAATTAAAGACAGTTGCAGGAGGAACACAACTTTCCCTAGAACATTCAGGAATTTCGGGTTATACGTCAGAAACCGCCCTTAGCATGTTCAATAGTTTTAATGGAGGCTGGGAAAACTGTATGTTGGAACTGGGTACTTATCTCACAAAACTGACACATGCAGGATAGTATCACTAAAATTTTAAAAGCCATTGCCGATCCCACACGGCGCGAAATTTTCCATGGTCTCATCTTGGCTACCACTGCCCTATCCATCACTCAAATATCGAATCAGTTCAATATCAGTCGTCAGGGTGTGACCAAACATATTAAAACTTTGGAAAACGCCGGTCTCGTGCATAGCAATACCCAAGGTAGGGAACGGTATTGCTATGCAAATGCAATGCCTTTGAAAGAAATCAATCAATGGTTGAATGGTTATGCGCAATTCTGGGATGAGCATTTGCGTCACTTGGGAGATTATCTGGACAACAAGGCCTAGCAAAAATTTATGGTAAGGTATTGCATGTAAAAGCCATATACCTATTAATATGGCAAGTATATAAAAGATGTATGTTTTGAAGGAAAAATAAGGATACTGCTCAAATTGGCGTTGCCGTATCCTTTTTTACAAAATAGTGTATTGAAAAATACCTATTATATTTTTTTGACGCGGACGGCATTAAGACCTTTCATGCCTTTCTCTAACTCAAAACTCACTTTGTCCCCCTCTTTTATTTCTTCTGTACATCCATTAATGTGCACAAAATACTTTTCTTGATCTTCAGTGTCTTTAATAAAACCAAATCCTTTGGAATCATTAAAAAATTCTACCCTTCCTTTTCTAATGGGATCGTATTCTTCCTCTTCTCTTTTGGGAACACCCAATTCAATGCTTTCTGCATCTACTTTTACTTTCTTGGTGGGGTCTGGTGGAGTATCCACAAGATGTCCATTTTCATCAACATAAACAAACATATTATCGGCTCCTCCCGCAGCTTTTCGTGCTTCTTTACGCTTTTGCTTTTCTTCTTTCTTTTTGAGACGTTTTTTTTCTCGTTCTTTTTTACCAAAGGTTTCCTGTGCTCTCGCCATTCGTTATTCGTAGATTTTTAAGTTTGTCAATTGGTTATTCGTAATTGAAATATCACATAAACTCTTGGAAAAATGACTGTTTTCTTGGTTTACCCTTAGCGATATCGCAGAATTGCCGAAGCAAGTTAAATATAGCTATTTCAACGCTTCTATACAAAGATAGTACTTCTAATTAGATGAATTGCAATTATTTTATAGAGATAAAGTGTAACATTTTTTAAAATTGGCCTTCTTACTTAAGAAAGCTAAAAATTAGATTTTTCATGCAAAAGAGAAACGGGTTCCTCCTCCTTATGATTTACGGCCTGTCTTGGGTACTCTCCGTTGGTTTGATCATCTATCAATTGCTACGCGCCGGGGTTGCGCCAGGCAATCTGTGGGCTCAAATGGAAGAAATATTAAATCTCTGGGCCATCCTTAGTATTCATGTGATTTTCTTAATTCTCAGCTTCCTCTTTTTCACATTACGGCACTTTATCAGAACCTACAGAAAAAAAGGGCTACTGGCCTTTTTAAAGGCAGTAGGGCTATGGTATCTTCTGCCTGCCTTATTACTGATCGGCAGTTATAAAGCCATCATATATAAAAACAGCTATGAATCTTATGCCTATACTTGGGATACCAGCGTGGAAAATACCTCTGGAAAGGCGTCCAATTTTTTTGCCGAAGATGGAAAACACCGTGGAATGAGTGTGTTTGGGTTGAGTAGGAATACCACAAAGACCATGGATAATTTAATCAAGAATAACATTGAATGGGTTGCTGTAACTCCTTTTATGTATCAAAAGGATGCTACTACCCGGGCTATGGGAGTCCCTGAGGAAATAGGGATGTGGACGGCGCGTGACTCTATTTTTATCCAAAGTATTGCTAAAATTCACGGCAAAGGAGGACATGTACAATTGAAACCTCATTTATGGATGCGCGATGGATGGCGTTCCAATATTCAATTACCGAATAGTGCCGCTTGGGATACTTGGTTTGAGTCCTACAGGAAAAATATGATTCATTACGCAAAAATGGCGGCCTTGGCCAAAGTAGAATTATTGTGTATTGGTACCGAACTAAAGACATCTTTACAGCAGCAGCCTCAAAAATGGTTGGATTTAATCACCGAAATACGGGCCATATATCCAGGAAAATTAACCTATGCCGCCAATTGGGATGCCATGGCTGATTTCCCGGAATTCTGGAGTGCGTTGGACTATATTGGCGTTCAGGCTTATTTTCCCCTAACGAAAAACAGCAATCCCGATTTGGAAGAAATTAAACAAGGGTGGACCAAGCATATCCGCACTTTAGAGCAATTTCATGAAAAATATCAAAGACCTATTCTTTTTACGGAAGTGGGGTACAAAAGTGAGGCTTCTGCTACCATAAAACCCTGGGAATGGGGTTCGGTCCTCAGTATTTTTTATTTAAAAAAATCCGATAGAACCCAACAACTTGCCTATGAAGCCTTATTTCAGCGCGTGTGGGACAAGGATTGGTTTGCCGGCATGTACATCTGGCAATGGGATTCCTGTACGTCCAAGGAAAACGCCTATAAAAATCTTGACTTCACTCCTCGCTACAAACCGGCCGAAAATACCATCGCCAAATGGTTTGGGAAAAGCCCTAATAAAAAAAAGCCCTGACAACAGTCAAGGCTTCTAAACGTGCATTACACAAGTAGATTCTACTTCTTTTTCACTAGCTTACCGTTTTCCCATATGCCTTCTTCGATGGTACCGTCCGTTTTCCATAACTTCCCTTTTCCATTTCGAAGATTATTTTTCCACTTTCCACTCCATTTTTCTCCGTTGTTCCAGTACATGGTTCCTTTTCCATGACGTGCATTTTTCTTGAAAGTCCCTTCATAGCGCTCTCCATTGGACCAAGTATAGGTTCCTTTTCCCCATAATTCACTTCCCTGAAGCTTTCCGGAATAACTATCGCCATTAAACCACTTGATATTGCCTTCACTAATACTCCCAGCGGTTACTTCTACATCTAAATAGGTGCCTTCTGTCTGGTACTTATACCATCCGTCGGTTAATGATTTTGCTGCTGCGGAGGGGACTGAATTCAATACTTGACCTTGTACGCCATATGCTAGTCCCAATACTAGAATAAGTGTGTATAATTTTTTCATGTCGTTGTCAATTTAACAAGGTAGTCGTAAAGGTATATCCAATGCTTACACATAAAATTCAATGTCTTATTTTTTTTCCTATTTCCAGTATTACCCTTACATTGAGACAGCTATAGAAAAAATACCACTTTATGGAGTTTATAAACCACCCTATTTACCTTATTGCCATCCTTGCTTTTGTACTTTTAATTTCTGATTGGTTGACGAAAAAAGCTTTTTTCAAAACTTTTGGTATCGCCTTGATGGTGATTATCCTTACTGCAATTTTAGCCAATATTGGGCTGGTTCCAACTACTTCCAATCCAGTATACAATGGTATTTTTGATTACTTGGCACCGATTGCCTTATTCCTTTTATTGTTGGATGTGAATTTGAGGCAGTTAAAAAAGGTAGGTTTTCCTATTCTATTCGCTTTTGTTCTAGGTAGCCTGGGAACAGTGCTAGGCGTGCTGGTTGCCAGCTTCATCATTAAGGATTCGGTTCACTTTCAAGGGATATATAATGCCTTGGCAGGAATGTTTGCAGGTACCTATACGGGAGGCAGTATTAATTTTAATGCCGTTGCCCTGCACTACGAAGTGGTAGATAAAGGCGTTATTTATACCAATGCCGTAGCCGTAGATAATGTCATTACTACCTTATGGTTCTTTTTAACCATCGCCATTCCGGTAAGTCTGCAGAAACTAGCCCCGAGATTCAAAAAAAATAAAAACACAGCTAGTAAAGACCCTCTGGATATAGGTTCGCAGACCGATGAAATAGAAACCTTGACTTTAAAATCCATATCCATCCTCGTAGGCATTAGTTGCTTTGCGCTTTTTATTTCCGATCAAATAGCAGTATTTTTTGAAACACAAGGTATTGTAATTCCTGCCATATTGATCTTAACGACCATAGCCTTGATCCTAGCACAATTTAAAACGATTTCACAGGTAAAGGGAAATATGTTGTTGGGAAGTTGGGCCGTGTACGTGTTTTTGGCGGTAGTTGGGGCTTATTGCGATTTTGCTGCCTTGGGACAGTCGGGATACCTGTCCGTACTCCTACTCTGCTTTGTGACGGTCATTGTATTGATTCATGGCCTATTTATTTTTGGCATTAACTTCTTTCTAAAATACGATTGGGAAATTATTGCCATAGCGTCTCAGGCCAATGTAGGTGGAGGCACTACTGCACTGGCTTTGGCTAAAAATTTTAAACGAAATGAATTGATTTTGCCCGCTATTATCATTGGTTCTATAGGAAATGCGCTGGGTACCTACATTGGTTTTTCAATAGCAGCTTATCTCTAAGCTTTGCTTTTTACTTCATAATACTGGCAATCAACCAAATAATAAACAACAATGCTATTGCTTTGAAAACCGAATTTAGAAAGCTTCCTGATTTTTTTCTTGGCGTGTGATGCCGATGATTGTTGTACCGATATTCTTCTTGATAACGATTATTGTTTCTCGCTTTTTCCTGTGCGATATCGTCCGCCTTGTCACCCCATTGATCAAATAGTCCCATAGTTGAAAAGTTTAAATTTCTGAACTAAAAATAGGGAGGCATTTATTGAAGTCCTTATGGTTTCCCGTAGGTTATCGGGATTATATATAAAAAATCCCCTTTGATTGCTCAAAGAGGATTTTTGAATGGCGTATTTTTAATTACTAGAACCTTACGGAAAGCTTTCCTCTTAAAGAGAAAGGTGTTCCCGGGGTAAATGTAATTTCCTCTACAGGTTCTGCTTCATTCTGTAATCTTGTTTCCGTAGCGAACTGTGTTTCATTCCACTCTGTATCAAAAAGGTTTTCGACAATAACTCCAAAAGTCCAATTTTTTGCAAAATTGTAGTTTAAATTGAAGTCGGTCACAAAATACCCTTCGGCTACGATAGAGTTGTCTTCGTTTGCCGGTCTATCATCTACAAATCTGTAGTTTAAACCTCCAGAGAATTTCCCAAGATTTCTAATGGTAAGTCCACCTCCAGAAGTAAGGTCTGGAGCCAATGGAATAAAATCCTGTCCATCTACTTCATCGATACTTCTCGCTAAAGTATAGTTAATATCGGCATTGGCAAACAACCAGTCGGTCAATTGATAACGTACTCCAAAATCAACTCCATATCTTCTAGAACGTCCACTTGGCTCAACAACAGCCTCATCTCCAACATATACAAACTCTTGTTCAAGTCCTAATCCCCATACCGCAGCATTGATTACCAATCTGTTGGTAGGCTTAAAGATCGTTCCCAAATCTACACCAAACGCAGAAGGAAGTGTTTCTAAATCCTGGTCGTTACCGTTGTTCAATCCCAAACCTTGAGGATTGGTGACCACTCTACTGTCATTGGAGTGGAATCCAAATCCAGATTTAAGGTATAACTGGAAGTTCTGGGAAGGCGTAAAGATGACATTAAACTTTGGGCTTACAATAACATCCTCCTCTTGTCTGTTGTCAAAAAGATTGGCACCACCATTATCAAGTCCAGAAATGAAGTTGTCATATCCAAACTTAAAATAATCCAAACGCACTCCAGGAATAAAACTCCATTTATCCGTTTTATAGGTTGCACTGGCAAAAGCATATCCATTGACTTCATCAACATCTCCAAAAGCCAATCTACTCAAGAGCTCTCTTCGGTTACGTGTACGGGATAACTCTACATCGTTATTATCGTCATAACGGAAACCTAAACCTCCTTCGAAGCTTAATTGCGCATCGTGATCGGCAATATGGAAATTGGTATCATAAATGGTTTCTGCACCAATAATAGTTCTGCTCTCTGACTGTCTTATCTGATCTCCGTCTACCGGATTGTTCAAAAAGAATGTAAAATTAGAATATAAGGTAAAATCATATTTGCTCAAATAGGCTTTCGTTCTAACTCTTTGATGTTCATCCAATTGCTTGGTGTGCTTCAACCATATGTTTGATCTGCTGGTATTTCCACCTTCTGTGTCATCAATGGCGCCAAATCTACTGATGATCCCCTGATCTACCGCACGCTGTGGAATTTGTCCAGAAGCATCCCATCTACTTTGAAAATGTGAGATGGACAACGTTAATTGCTCATCCTCGTAGTTGTTGTAGTTGTAACGTCCCAAAAGGTTGATACGGTTAAAGTTTTGTGGAGATTCAAATACCCCATCGGTTAAATTAATTTCAGAAGCTACATAGGCATTGCTGTATTCTCCTTCGGATACTTTTAACAAAGCAACAGCTCTCAAAGTATTGAACTGACCGGCTTCTACACTTACCAAGTTTTGATCAATTTTATCTTTAATATTTAGATCAATATAACCTGCCGTATTGAAATTTCCTTTATTGGCATAATAAGGTCCTTTTCCAAAATCTACATTATCAATAGTTTCAGGAATCAAGAAGTGAAGATCGGCATACCCTTGACCATGGGCGTGGGAAGGAAGGTTTACGGGCAATCCATCTACATTGATAGCCACATCAGTACCGTGATCCACATCGAAACCTCTTAAGAAGATTTGTTCGGCTTTACCTCCACCAGCGTGCTGTCCAATGATCAACCCTGGAACTTTTCTCAAGATCTCCTGAGAAGATTTTACAGGATTTGCCTGTACATCTACATCAACAAACTTGGTCAGGGCATTTACTTTAGAGACCAAAGTTACTTGGTCCAAGGAAACTGCCGCCTCCAACAATGTTATATTCACGGTGGCATCCAATTGACTTTCGGTAATCACAATTTCTTGGGTTTCAAATCCCAAACTAGAGATACTGATCACATTGTCAATAGCAATATCATCCAATTCAAAATATCCGGAAACATTGGAGTAAACATAGGCGCCTGTAGTTGTATTTACTACGGCTACGCCTTCCACAGGAACATTATCTTCATCAACTATAGTTCCTTTCAATTCGTGTGCGCTCAGACCGGTCATTACCATTAAAAAGACTAAGCTTAGTATATATTTTTTCATTATTTTGTTTTTTCATACTTGTCCCATACCCACTAAGATTCATTCTCAGGTGATATATAGACATCATTTTTTTGTTTTTTGAGCATGTTAAATTCACATGCAATAGGGAAAATAAGGGCATTGTCAGTTTAACATACTCCATAAAAAAGAGCATATTCTCTTGGTTTTCATAGTTGTAATGCATCCACGAAAAAGAATAATTAAATGGTTAAACTGACTAGAGGTATTCCTTACAGTATTTTGGGAGGAGGATAGAACTCGGATTCGTATCCTTTTAAGAGTTCATGTTCCCACAGCACACTTATTTTATTTTTCTGTAGTATTTCCTGGGGTAAAACCAAATCGAAACGCGCTAATAGATGTTTGGACATTTTAATATCGCGTTTTTGGGTTTTTCCAGGATGTTCATCGGAATCCGAGCTTTCAAAAAGCTCTGCAATGAAATCCATAAAACCATGCTCGTGATCTACTGAAGCCGTCATATGATCGTCAGGAGCGTGCATATCCAAAGGAGTGCTATCTGTATGATCATGTGCCAGTACGCTTGTAGGAGCGTCTATATGATGGGAAACCGTATGCAATACTTCACCAATCTGCTGATGCAAAGGCTGCAGCAAATAACAGATACCGATCAATATCGCTATATTTTTAATGATGAATGGCTTCAAGCCTTTTTGCAGTTTGTTTTCCATGATACATCCCTACCTACGGAAAAATTGCAGTTAGGGTTTGTTTTTTTTATTATTCTTCCATCAAAGCAATAATCGTTGCTTCAATATGCGCGGCATATTCGCCAATTGTAGGCAATTCAAAAATTTTGTTCAAAGGAAGATTCATTTCAAATTCCTCATTGATTCTTGCGGTTACCCTTATCGCAGCCAAGGAATGCCCTCCTAGGGCTATAAAATCATCTTGGGTACCCACTTGATCCAAGCGTAATACTTCTTTCCAAATAGCTGCCAACAGCTCTTCAATCTCTCCTTCAGGCGCTACAAAAGGAGTGTCTAAATCCAATTGCGTAAGGTTTAGGCGCTTTAAAGTGGCCTTATCTACTTTCCCATTGGAGGTTAGCGGTAACTCCTCTACATACTTAAAATGCGTTGGCACCATATATTCGGGCAGTTCATTTCTAAGATGTTCTGCCAATTCTTTGGAAGGAACTCTGGAATCTCCAGTATAATAGCCTACTAAGCGTTGTTGGTTCAATTCTGTTTCTCCTGGTTCTTCATAACCTATTTCTTTCATGATGCGTTTTACTTCATCTTCGTAGATATATTCGTTGATCTCATCCAAGGTTTCTTGCCTGGTTTTATGGCCCATACGAACATCCCAACTGTAGGGGAAAGAATAGTTGCTATATCCTTTTTGTTTTTTATGCACATAAATTCCAACCTGATTGATCAAACAGTTGGTAGAGCGCCCTGTATCTGTTGGTCTTCTCCATCCTATCTCGTCTTCCAGATCGCGAATCATCTCTTCTAAGCTTACATCGGTATATCTGAAAAAATCTACAAATTGTACTTTTTCAAACGTACTGTCATCTTCAAAGTCAGAAGTATCCAAGAGTGTTTTTACAGCATCTTCTTCCTGATGATACAGTTTTCGGGCCTCTAGGATCGTATCGTCAATTTGACTCGCATCGGCATCCTTATCCCGGAATAGCTCTTCGGTCAATCTTGTTTCAAAAAATTGCCCTCTGGAGAGCCCTGTGACCACAAAAGGGATCTTCTTTTCCAGCGCTATCTTTGTACTTAGGGTATATATCGTTTTAAAGCATCCGTCACACACATTTTTGAAACGGTGTAGACTATCTACAAAAATCTTATTCATGTGTTCTGTAGTGCCATAGACGTGATCAATGCCCATTTTAGATACGATATTGTCTATATTATCCTTGGCCTGGGTAGAGATATATCCATTATCCAAAGTAAAAGCAAGCACTTTAAGTCCCATTCGCTTCAATTGGGCAAGGATGTACGTACTGTCTTTTCCTCCGCTCAATAAGGACAAGCAATCGTATTCGCGTTCTGGATCAAGATCATCGGCCATTAGTATCGCTTTAAGATCATCCAACGTCTTAAAATAGCGTTGTGCTCTTTCCTCATATTCGTCAAAGGCATTACAGACGTGGCAAACACCTTCTTCATCAAAATCCGTATTCGGGAAATTGGAAGGAAGGCCACATCGTACACAATTGAACACTTCATCTTCGGGAATGGATTGTTTACTCTCAATAAGGACTACCGCACAATTATCCACCAATTCATGATTGGCCAGATTGGATTCAATATCCGGCAATTCAATACGGAAACCTCTTAATTTAATTTGTTCATCGGCACGTCCTAAATATTCATATTCCCCCGCTTCATTCATACGAACCAAATCCCCGGTATGGTACATTTTTGTTCCCTTAACAAAAGGGTTATCTACAAATTTCTCTTGCACTAAATCAGGAAGGTTTGCATATCCATTGGCTAGACCGAGTCCGCCCATATACAGTTCTCCAATGACGCCTGTAGGCACCATATTCTTATGGGAATCCAGTACATAGGCTTGCATTCCGGCTATTGGATTACCGATAGGCACGGAGGCTTGAAGATGCTTGTTTGCATCATATTGACTTACAATACAGCCTACAGTAGCTTCCGTAGGGCCATATTCATTATATATTTTTAAGGTTGGGCCAAAAGATGTTTGAATTGCATTGGCAATATGAGTTTTGAAATCTTCCCCACCCACGATCATGGTTCTAAGTTTGGAATCTGAAACAGTTCTCCCCTGTATCAGGGCCAAATGTGAAGGGGTAAGTTTTATACTATTCACTTTATTCTCTTCCAATACTTCCATTAAAGAAATATCGGGTCCATGATCACTTTCCTTATAAACAACGATCTCCCCCCCTGTCGTCAACGGAAGAAATGTTGACGTTATGGTTAGATCGAAGCCAATGGAAGTAAATAATGGAAAAATATATTTTTCCGTATTCTTATAGGCGTGTTGGGCCCAGGCAATATAATTGAAAAAAGCACCATTGGAAATCAATACTCCTTTGGGGTTGCCCGTGGACCCAGAAGTATAGATCATATAAGCAATGTCCTCTGCAGTTGTTGCATGATAGCGAGGTTTTTCAGCGATTTTTTCAATTTCATCCCTTAGCTCATTCCAAAGGATAGATTCAGCATTTCCTGTGTCAATGTTCCCAATAAGATTGGATGTTGTTAACAATAGGGAACTCCCGGAGTCCTCCAAAATATAGGTTATCCTATGATCAGGTTGATCGGAAGGGATGGGAATAAAAGTTCCACCTAATTTTAGAATAGCCAGGGCCCCAATCAAATACTCAGGGCTGCGTTCTAAATATAAGGCAACTTTATCTCCCGGGACAACGCCCTTATTCTTAAGAAAAACGGCTAAAGCATCTGATTTTTGGTCAAGAAGCCCATAACTTATCTTCTCCTCTCTAAATTGTACGGCATTCAAGGACGCATCTGCCTCACACTGTTTTTGAAATTGTGCTATAATAGGGACAAAATCATTTGCTTCCGTTTGCGTTTCCGTCAAACCAGCTTGAAGTTCCTCTGGCGTAATGATGCTTGGTTGATAAATGGACTGATCCATATCTTCTAAAAAAGCATCAAATACGTTTAAGAAATGCTGTGGTACCCTTTCAATCAGTTCCGCATTGAATACACCGTGATTTAGATCAAACATCACTTCTATATCGCCTGTATCATCAAAATCCACAATATGACAGCGCATTTGATGGGTAATATCGATATGATCGGTATGGATCCACTCTGATTTCATGGGAATCCCATTAAAATCAGAAAAAGTCGCATTAATGTAATTTAAGATGGTATTAAAACTTCCACTTATTTCGGGGGTAACCATTCCCGGTTGTGCATGTCTTAAGTAGTCATTGGCTTCTAATTTCATACGCTCTAAAACCGTACGAAAGGTATCTTCTTCCGAAAGAGACGATACTACTGGAAAAATTTCAATGAAAAGACCAATGGTTTCCTGTATTTTTTTATTCAACCTGTTATGTGCCGGAGCTCCAATCGCAATTTTCTTTTCGCCACTAATCCGGTGTAAATACACAAAATATACGGTTGCAAAAATATTGAACAAGGTTAAATTTGATGTCCAACTGCGCAGTTCTGGCTGTTGTATCAAAGCTCTAAGTTTATCGGCTCTTTCCGTTCCAAATTTAAGGGTGACTCTTGTTGATGTGGTACCAACATCTTTGGTACGAATGCCATAGAAATTTGAAATTTCCTTAAGATCTTGAATTTTAGTGTTCCAATAGGTTACAGTATCCTGAAGATCTTCATGATTCAATTGCTTGGATTCAAAGGCAACATATTCCGAAAAGGTCGGAAAGGCACTCAAAGCAGCCAAACTTCCTTCGGCAATTGTCTTATAGAGCAATGCTACTCTTTTATACACTAAAGTAGCCGAAATTGCATCCGTCACCATATGGTGCATATTCAAAAACCAAATGTATCTATTTTCGTTAATCTTAAATAAAGCCGCATCAAAGATTCGTTCACTAATAGCAATATGCGCCTTGCTCCTTTCCTTTAAAATAAGCTGAATGGCATTCTCATCTTCTTCTCCACTGAGGTCAATGTACTCTGGTGTAAATGCTATGGAAGGTACTATACGTTGTTGAGGAATACCATTTTCTTCAAAGAAAACAGTTCGTAGCGCATCCGTACGGGCGATAGTTTCTTGAAATGCCTTACTAAATATGTTAAAATCAATATCTCCCGAAATGTCAAAAGAATGTGCGGTATTATGTAATGGCGTATCTGGATTTAATTTTTGTCCTGCCCAAAGCAATAATTGACTTTGTGTAAGTTGCATAGGTGTACTATTTAAAGTATTCATCATTTTCTTAAGAATGCCGTTACGCCTTTTTGGAAGTAATGTACTCCGTTATTTTTTGAATATTCCTAAAGTTGTCCAATGTCATATCTTCTGGTGGGACCTTTACTTGAAATTGCTTTTCAATGAATAGGACAATCCGCATCATTCCCATGGAATTTACAATCCCACTTCCTAGAAGTTCTTCCTTCACATCTATATGCGTAAGCCTCTCCGTAGCTACCTCATTAATGATATAATCTTTTATAATTTTGTCCATTGCGCTATGCTGTTGTTGTTTTATGCAAATTCAAAATTTGCCTAATTCTATTTCCACTACCTACGGAAAATACAATGGGAGGGTTCATTTTTTATATAGCTTTTTGCAGCTTTCACACTTTACAACCTTAATAAAAAACCCTTTAATAAGTTTTTGCGTACATACGATCGTTGATTCCAAAATGAATGGATTTTGCTTGTTTAGATATCGTATATGTTTTCTAGCAATAATGATGGTTTGGTCCGTAGCAGGAAAAACGAGGAATAGCTATTCCTTATGTTTTTAACAACATTGGCAAAGATAATTTAGATAAACAGCACATCAAATTCACAACTATGTTATTGAACCCATAATTCAATGAATTTATCGAAAAATAATTGTACTAGTCCTCTTTTTTAGGAAATATGCACAAACTATAGTAAAAACAATACTTTTAAATTTGTAAAAACCTGATTATAAATAAACTGTTATGAAAAACCATTTTTTTAAACTATTATTATTTCTCTTTTTTCTAATCCCGGTGATTAGTTATGCCCACCAGCCAGAGCAAAGTTTTATTTATTTAAGGGTATACGAAAATAATGGAATCGATGGTCGTTTTGAATTGAACGTAAACGAACTCAATTCCGTTCTTGGTTACAGTTTTGAGAAACATCCAAGTATAGAGGATGTACGCCCGTATCAGCAAGAAATACAAGCATATCTTTTAAGAAAAGCTTCTTTCGCTTCACCAAATGGAAAACATAGAATCGTCTTTACAGGCGAAATGTCCACTTTGCGGGTTAGTTATGGCTCTTTTATGAATTTTCACTTTCATCTAGAAAATTCAGAGACCCTACCGGACGAAATGACCGTTACCAATGGCGTATTTATCGAAGAAAATTCGGGGCAGCGAAATTTCCTTACCATGGAATACAATTGGAAAGCGGGACTGATCAACAATGAATCTTTGTTTGCGCTGGATTTTACGGAAGGTAGCTATACCAATAAAACCTTCTCCCTGACTGATGCGTCTGTTTTTAAAGGTTTTATGGCCATGGTACGACAAGGGGTTTGGCATATATGGATTGGTCTAGATCATATTCTGTTCTTAGTAGCTCTTATTCTACCTGCTGTAGTTAGAAGACGAAGGGAAGAAGATACCACGGGCGAAGGCGCTGAAAAGAAATTCAATATTTGGGGATGGTACCCTGTAAAGAAGTTCAGGCCGGCTTTTATGTATATCATAAAAATTGTTACTTTCTTTACTATTGCCCATACCATTACCTTAAGTTTGGCTTCTCTAAAAATAGTAACGCTTCCATCACAGATCGTTGAATCTATTATTGCCTTCTCCATAGGACTTGCCGCTTATCACAACATTAAACCTATTTTCAAAGGAAAGGATTGGGTCATTGCCTTTATTTTTGGACTTTTTCATGGTTTTGGATTCGCTAGTGTTTTAGGGGAATTGGGTTTCAAAGGAGAATTCCTTACCTTATCCTTGCTAGGATTCAACATCGGTGTAGAAATAGGACAATTGGCCATCATCGCAGGTATATTCCCTATCCTGTTCCTCATCAGAAAATTAAAGTTATATCCTAAATTCCTAGTCTATATGTCCGTTTTACTCATTATAGTATCAATTTATTGGATGGTGGAAAGAATTCTGGATGTGAACTTAGGGATAGAAGATTCCATTCGAAGAACTATATACGATTTTGCTGTTTGGTTAGGGTTGCGCTAACGACTATCAGCATATTAATCACTACAATACTAAATTATTGGTAATGGCTAAGGAAAATACAAAAAAGTCCCTCTTAAGTCAGTGGAAGAATAGAAAGAAAAAAGACTTGGGATCAACAGGGATAGGGAAAGCACCACAAGATGCTGTTATTCCCCTTTCCAGTGGGCAACAGCGACTATGGCTATTGCAACAATTGTATCCCAATAATCCTTTTTATAATTATTCGGAGTCCTGTACGCTCCGTGGTCATCTGAACACGGACTATCTTAAGAAAAGTATGCAAATGCTTTTCAAAACGCATGATATACTTCGATCATACTACCCCATTGTTGATGGCGCACCTGTATTTAAGGTGGATGATCAACTAGCGATTTCGGTAGATGATTTTGACTTTAGTGGACTACCAGAGGATCAGGCCCAGCAGGAACTCCATAAGGTACAAACATCCTACGCCAATACCCGTTTTAATCTTGCACAGCCACCTTTGATCAAGGTTGCTTTGATAAAAAAAAGGGATGCCGAACATGTGCTGTTTATGTCCATGCACCATATTATTACAGATATTTGGTCCATAGGACTTTTAAAAAAGGATCTGGCGGCTTTCTATGCCTCTTTTAACCAAGGACTGCAACCTACGGTTACTCCCTTGGAGATAGCATTTTCCGATTACGCCTATTGGGAACGTAAGAAAACAACAGATGCCGCACAATTGGGGTATTGGAAAGAGAAATTATCCGGAGATATTCCCGTTTTAAATTTGCAAACAGATAAACAACGGCCTGTGCGTCCTTTATTCAGGGGAGCACAACATACGCAGCACTTTCCTGATGCATTGTCCGGAGCTATTTTGGCCTTAGCAAAAAAATTAGAGGTCACTCCCTTTGTATTGCTCTTATCGGTCTACTATCTACAACTCTATAAATATACTGGGCAAAAGGATATCCTTATTGGCACTCCAATCTCCAATAGGAGTCAAAAAAGCCTGGAAAATCTTATAGGCTTCTTTATAGATACCGTGGTGTTGCGTTCTGAGATACAGGAGGGGCAATCCTTTTCACAATTTACCCATGAAGTACGAAAAACTACCTTAGAAGCTTTTTCCAATAAAGAGGTACCTTTTGATAGCCTGGTCAATGAATTGAAAATAGAGCGTTCACTCAGTGTAAATCCTTTCTTTCAAGTGATGTTCTTGTATCATGCCGTAACGGATACCCCTTCTTTTGGGCCAGATGTGACCTTATCGGAACATTCCGAATTTGATACTGGGGTTTCCAAATTTGATCTTACGCTTTTTGTCGCCGAGGAAGAAGGCCGATTATCGACCACTTTTGAATATGATACGGACTTATTTGAACAGGCTACCATTGAACGGTTTCAAGAGCATTTTAGAATCCTTCTAGAAGGGTTGGTCCTCAATCCAGAACTGCCCATGGCCAACATTCCTATGCTTACTTCCAAGGAAAAAACGGTTTTCTTTCCAAAAGAAGAAGTCCAAGATAATCCTTTTGAAGAGTTTCAAGGAGTTCATGAAATTATAGAAACTTTTGCAAAGGCCGATCCAAATCAGGTAGCGGTATGTTATAAGGATACAAGTCTTAGCTATGCTGAATTGAACCGCAAAGCAGAATTCGTGGCAGCCACCTTGTTAAAAGACGGCCAAATACCTACTAAAGTAGTCGGTCTTTGTGTGGAACGTTCCGTAGACATGATTGTAGGCTTGTTGGGTATTCTAAAAGCGGGTTGCGCTTATTTGCCCATTGATCCAGAATATCCTGCGCAAAGAATCGATTTTATTTTAAAAGATGCACAGGTAGGAGCTGTAATTACACAACATACGCTCCAGCCAATTTTCAATGAATTTAAAACGAATTTACTTTTCATCGATGCTTTGGATACATCGGTAATATTGGATGGCATAACCTTTCCTGAGGTAAATTCGGAAGATTTGGCCTATATTATCTATACTTCAGGTAGTACGGGGCAACCTAAGGGGGTTCCCATAACACATAAAAATATTATGGGCTCTACAGCGGGAAGGTTACATTTTTACGATGAAAATCCATCCGCATTTTTATTGATGTCCTCCATTTCTTTTGACAGTTCAAAAGCAGGTATTTTCTGGACCTTATGTACTGGCGGAAAATTAGTGGTTTCAGAGAAACGCATTGAACAGGACATTGATAAAATAGCTCAAGTTATTCAACAAGAAAAGGTAAGTCATACATTAATGCTACCTTCGCTCTATAAATTGATTTTGGAAAATGTTGATTTATCCAAAATACAATCCTTAACTACCGTAATGGTAGCTGGGGAAGCTTGTGCTCCTTCCATTTGCAAAGTGCATTTTGATCGTATGCCCCAAACGGCATTATATAACGAATATGGTCCTACGGAGGCTACCGTATGGTGCATTGCCCATAAGGTTACCAAGGAAGATATACATCATATAACTCCTATTGGAAGAGCAGTAGCCGAAGCTAAAGTGTATCTCTTGAACGACGCCCTTAATATGGTTCCCTTTGGATCAGTTGGTCAAATTTATATCGGAGGGCCCGGATTGGCGGGCAGTTATATCAATAGACCCGATTTGACCGCTAATGCTTATGTGAACAACCCTTTTAGTACTATCCCAGGGGAGAAATTATACAAAACGGGTGATTTAGGTCGCTATAGGAACAATGGAAGTATTGAATTTTTGGGAAGAGCAGATCAACAAGTTAAAGTTCGAGGTTTTCGAATTGAACTGGACGAGATTGAAAAGGCCATATCTGCCTATGAACCTGTTAAAAATGCCATAGTTGTAGTTGAGGAAGCGTCTCAGGATATGACTATTGAATTGTCTGAAGAAGGGCTGTCCGCAGTCGCATTGGCTAAGGTATTACGGCATATGTCCTCTACGGAAATTGAAGATATTCTGTCTTCCGTACAGACATTGAGCGATAAAGAAAAAGAATTTATGTTAGGACAGATCTAAAAATGATCTGGTGAACAAAATACAGTAAACGCCCTACTTCAAAATTATAGCATAGGGCATTGGCATACTAATGAAGACCATACAATGACAGAAAGCAATTTAATACAGCGGATAGAAAAACTATCTATTGATGAACGTAAATTAGTCTCCATTAAACTCAATGAATTGATTAAAAAGGGGCTCCTTAAAACTTCGGCGGAATCGCCCAAGAAATTGGTGGCCTATATACAATCCCAGGACGCTTTTACACAAGAGGGGCTAAAATTACACTTAAAGGACAACATTCCTGATTATATGTTGCCTGCCAGCATTTATGAAATAGAAGAGGTGCCTTTATTGCCCAATGGAAAAGTCAACAAAAAAGCGTTGGCCCAAGCCCAAAAGGTTATACGGAACCAAAAGGATACGTCCAAAGAAATTACTGGGCCAAGTTCTAAAATTGAAGCGCAGTTAATAGAAATCTGGGAAAATGTCCTTCAATTCTCTCCCATTGGTGTCCAAGACAATTTTTTTGAAATCGGTGGGGATTCCATTTTAAGTATACAAATTATTGCCAAGGCACGTAAATTGGGGATGACCCTTTCGCCCAATCAGTTGTTTGATCATCAAACGATAGCCGAGTTGGCACTTTTTGTGTCCTTTGAAGATCAGATTGCAGATAATACTGAAGAAGTGATTACGGGAGACATTGCCTTAACACCTATCCAACAATGGTTTTTTGATACCCATATCAATGCACCGCATTTCTGGAATCAAAATATGCAATTGAATAATTTGGCGCCCCATATGTCCGATATGGTTCCCAAGGTCATTCAGAAAATTGTGGAACAACACGACGCATTGCGATTGAGTTTCACAAAAAAAGAGGGTGTATGGCATGCCTCAATTTTGGCTCCGGAAGCTATGAATGCTTATGAATATGTAGATTTCTCCAATGAAGAGGATATTGAAGCCAAAAAAGCGAGTTGTCTGAACGAGGTTCAGCATGCAATGGACCTTTCCAAAGGAAACCTTTTCAAAGCCATTTATGTAAAAACGGGCCTTCCCTCTGGGGATTGTTGCATGCTGTTGGCGCATCATCTGGTTATTGATGTAGTTTCTTGGCAGGTGTTATCCGATCAGATCATTTCTGCAATACAGCAAGAGACAAGCGACAACGTCATACATTTGCCCATAAAAACAAGCTCTATAAAACGCTGGATCGACCATTTGAGTCAAACTATCATAAGCGAAGAAGAACTGTCATTTTGGAAAGACCAGGTCCTTGACATTCCAGAACTCCCTACGGATCAGAAGTTAACATTGCCCATCGTATCCAAAGATATCGAAACCATTGCCTATACTTTGGATCATGATGTTACCGAAGCCATATCCAAAAGGGCCAATGAAACCTATAGTACCAAAACAGACGAATTGCTGATTACTGCTTTAGTGCATACTTTATGTCATTGGTCTGGAAACGAGACCTTATCCCTTAGTTTGGAAAGGCATGGGAGGGAGACCAATCACACAGATTTGGACCTTTCCAATACGGTAGGTTGGTTTACTTCTTTTTTCCCTGTGAAACTTCATGCCTCTTCGGGTAGTTTTGGGGATAAAATCATAACCATCAAAGAGCAGATGCGTAAAATCCCAAATTCTGGGATTGGTTATGGTATTTCCAGGTATTTGACCAAACAATTGCCTAGAAATCAAGAGCCTACTGTAGTTTTTAATTTCTTAGGAAAACAAGATCTCCAGGCTGAAGAAGGTAGTCTGAACATGTCTCCCATCTTGGAAGGGGTACATCATCCTATGAGTGAGCGGAATTACGTCCTAGAAATAAATTGTTATATTACGAATGGGCAATTGCATATGCGCTGGGGTTATAGTACTTTTATCCATCATACAGAAACCATTGAACATTTAATTCAAAAGTTCAATGAAGCCGTGGATGAGATTATAGAGCATTGTGATACCCAAGAAGAGGGAAAGTATACTCCCTCAGATTTTCCAGAAGTAGAATTAAACCAGGATGACCTGGATAATCTACTAGAGAATCTGCTATAGAACATTATGAGTCAAACAACAACACCAAAAGCAAAAATAGAAGCCATTTATCCTTTGACAGCAATGCAACAAGGCCTGCTGTTTCATCATTTGATGAGTAAAAATGATCAGGGTTTCTTGCACGTTCAGTGCAAATTAGAAGGTACATTGGACGTAAACTTACTAAAAAAAGCTTGGCAAGCTACCATTCATCGGCACCCAGTTTTAAGAACTTCGGTACACTGGAAAAAAATGGAAAAGCCCATTCAGGTGGTGCGTCCACAGGCTGAAATGAATTGGGTACATCATGATTGGTCCAATGTTTCCAAGGAAGAGCAAGAACAGCAACTCACCGCCTTTAAGAACAAAGCGGAAGAGAAAACCATTAATTTTGAAAAAGGCCCTCTCGCCAAAGTTAGCCTGATCAAGCTATCCGAAAAGGCGCATTACCTTATTTGGAACTGCCACCACCTCTTATTGGACGGTTGGTCCAGTAGTATCCTTCTACAAGATATTTTTGCCTTCTATGAAGGGTTTTCAAAAGATATTATCCCAAAACTGGAAGCTGTTCCTTCCCAAAAGGCATATCTGAACTGGTTACAACGCATAGACCCAAAAAAAGCGGCCCATTTCTGGAACACGACCTTCAATGGCGTTTCCAAGGCACCACTTTTTAATCCCCAGAAAATAACGCTCACTAAAGAAAGTACGAATCATTTTTTAAAACTATCTGAAGAACGCACTACAGCGCTTAATGCGCTGGCAAGGAAACATAAAGTAACCGCAAATTCTATGTTTCAGGGAATTTGGTCCCTATTGCTCGGAGCCTATTTTGGAGATCAAAATATTACCTTTGGGACTACAGTCTCCGGAAGGACGGCATCATTTCCAAATATTGAACTTATGGCAGGAATGTTCATGAACGTACTTCCTGTAAACACCGATCTTTCCCAAGATCAAACGGTAGCTTCCTGTTTTCAAAAAATACAAACGCAACAGCAAGAGGCAAGAAACTATGAACATTTTACCAATGATGATATTACTGGGTGGATCAATTGGCCTTCTGGGGCTCCTTTATTCGACAGTTTGTTCATTTTTGAAAACTTTCCTTGGAAAGATATGGAGAGTGCCGGTGTTACCGTGCGTGGTTTTGAAAGTGGTGTGACCACCACATACCCCATGACCTTTGTAGTGAAAACAGGAAACTGTCTAGAAATAAACCTGTTCACTAATCCAGATGTTATTTCAAATACCAGTGCTTCATGGTTTTTGGAAAACTTAGAACGTTTGTGTACAGTCCTAATAGACCAGGCGGACATCTCCCTGCAAGAAGTACTTTCTCAGTTACCGACTCCTGAAAATATTCCTTCCAAGATCAGTGAAACCGAAAATAGCCCTAAAGACGGAAAACAAGCATTTATTGCTGCAAAAAACAAAACAGAATTAGAGCTTACCGCAATTTGGGAGACTGTTTTTGGAATAGAATCGATCAGTATCCATGATAACTTTTTTGAGATTGGCGGAAAATCGATGTTGGCCGTACAGATGTTCTCCTTAATTGATACCCGAATGGGGGTTAAACTTCCTCCCACTACCCTTTTGGAACATCCCACCATAGCAGCTATTGCGGCAGTTCTCCAAGGTGACAAAAAAGTACAATCCTGGGAATATATAGTACCACTTAGAGCCAGTGGCCATAAAAAACCGTTGTTCTGTGTCCATGGAGGTGGAGGTCATGTATTTTTTTACAACCCTTTGGCCAACAGTTTGGATATAAACAGACCCGTTTATGCCCTCCAGCCCTCGGGAATCGATGGTAAAGAGAATATGCATCAGAGCATTGAAGAAATGGCCATAAGCTATGCCAAAGAAATCATGCAAATACAGCCGGAAGGTCCCTATAATCTTATGGTGTATTGCTTTAGCTCTGCGGTTGGAATAGAAATGGCAAGGGAATTTGAAAGGCACGGAAAGGTTGCAAATCTCATTGTGGCCGATAGTTTAGTAGAACAAGAGGACTTTATTGAATTGTCGAGATTAAAATTGCGTTTTAGAGGTTTTATGAAAAGGATTGTAAAAAACCCTATTAGCGGTATCCGTTTAATGATCATAAATAAAACGAGTCGATTTATAGAGCCACTATGGGTGAATCTATTTGGGTCAAAAGATGAAAAGAACCTTGAAAAAATAAAGAGTAATTTAATTGCGATCTATAATAAATATCAATGGGGAAAGAAACATCCAGGCCATATTTCCCTTATTCTCACAGATAAATCCGATAAGAAAATTAACAAAGAATATATCCGTGGTTGGCAGGAGCTCTCTAACAAGAACGTCAATGTCTTGCGGACAGAAGGAAATCATTTAACCTTATTTGAAGGAACAGATGTTCAGCATTTGGCTGAAAATATTGAAAAATCAATCCTAGAAGCAATCCCACAGCCCAAATAATTGTTTTGATCCATAAATTAAAGCATAAAGATGAGTTACTTCCGTCCAACGTGCACATTTGGAACGTTAGCTCCCTTATTTCGGAGAAACAGGAACAGGCTTATTTTAATTTGCTCTCGGAAGATGAGAAATATAAGGCCTCTAGATTTCGATTTGTTAAAGATAGACGTACCTATATCACAGCAAGAGGGGTTTTACGCTGTTTAAGCGGGGCATATTTAAAAGAACCTCCTCAAGATATTGATTTTGATTATGAAGCCTATGGAAAGCCCCAGTTCCGAAAGCCTACTTCATTACAATTCAATGTGTCCCATTCTGAGAATTATATTGTAATAGGTTTTGTCCAAGACCATGAAATAGGTGTAGATATAGAATATATGAAAAATAATTTTGACGTTATGGAAGTAGGGCGAAATTTTTTTTCAGCAACAGAGCTCCATACGTTGGAATCCATGGGTCAAAAAAATCAGTTCGAGGGTTTCTACCGTTGTTGGACGAGAAAGGAAGCCTTTATTAAAGCAAAAGGCATGGGGCTTTCTTTTCCTCTAGACGCCTTTTCAGTGACCTTAAACAATGACATGATCGCACAACTTATAGAAACACAATGGGACACATTGGAAAGGGAAAAGTGGGATATGTTTTCCTTCAGTCCCAGAAAAAGTTGTATCGCGGCGATTGCCGTAAAAGGAAAAGTGAAATCCGTATCTATCAATTCTTGGCAACATAACCTCCTAAATTAATTTTGTAAGCATGATATTCTTAACCAACCACTTTAGTCCTTCCGTAGTATGTCACATATAGCGATCATAGTATCTGGGTTAACAGGAAGACTCCATTCTAGTTTTGAAATGGCCACTAGGTTGCAGTCAGAAGGGCATTCCATTACCTATCTATGTCCGGAGGATGTGCGGGAGAAAGTGGAACATCAGGGTTTTTCCTATCTACAATTGCCACAGATCATTTTTAACTTCAGCCCTCATGCATTAGGGGTTTCCTGGACAAAACGTTTTCTGTACCATATTAAAAACTACGCAAATCATTACAATATTGGAAAAAGAGCACTTGGATTAGCGGAATACGAGAGCATCTTAAAAAAACTCCAACCCGATGTCGCCCTCATTGATATGGAATTGCACGATATTATTTTTGCAGCATTGGCCGTCAACATTAATGTTAAGCTATACACCGCCTGGTTTTCCAACAAAATAAGCACCCGCTTGCCTCCATTGCGATCTACTATTGTTCCCAATAAGGAAGGCCAAGGAAGGCGATTGCATATTGTGAAAGCCTGGTGTATTATACGTGCAAAAGTATGGGCAAGGCTTTTGGTCAATAGACTTACATTTAAAAATTATAGGCGTAGTGTTCTTAAAACATATGCGCAACGTATCGGTTTTCCTACACGAACATTGATTCCCACGAATATGCCTCCTTTATTTACATTTACTTCGCTTCCCATATGGACCATGAACATTAAATCCATGGATTTCCCTCATATTCCGCCCAAAAATCTGCGCTATATTGGACCAATGGTACATGTTGGTCGAGATATTAACAATGATGTAGCTGCCTTGGAGCAAAAAATAGATACCATTGTGGCTACCAAAAATCAATCCCATAAAAAATTGATCTACTGTTCTGTTAGTAGTTTTGTTAAAGGAGATGTTCATTTTTTAAAAAAAGTTGTCCAGGCAGTAGCTACAGAATCCAATTGGATATTGATCATGTCCTTGGGAAGGCATATCGCAGTTAAGGATATAGGAGATATTCCGCCCAATGTGCATTTGTTTGACTGGGTTCCTCAATTAAGCGTCTTAAAAGCTAGCGATTGCAGTATTAATCACGGTGGCATCAATAGCATTAATGAGTGTATTCATTTTTCGGTGCCAATGTTAGTTTACTCTGGAAAACGCTTTGATCAAAATGGAAATGCAGCACGAATTGCCTATCACGGTTTAGGCATTCGCGGAGATAAAGACACGGATAGTCTAGAAGAGATCAGACAGAATATTCGAAGTATTTTTACCGATACACAGTTTAAGGAAAACATTGCCATGGTTCATGACATGTATAAGGAATATCAGCAAAAGAAGTTAAGTGCATATTTATAAGTGCTCAAAGAGCCTTTTTATCGAACGGTTTGCCCTAGGTCAACGAAAGATACAAAGTAAAAGAAATCCCTTGCTTCTTGAGTGAAACAAGGGATATTTCTTACTATTTTTTTGGCGATGCATATCGAAGAAGAACGTGTAGCCCTACTCCCCTACAGCAGAGATTTATCCTTATTCAAATAGGCTTTTATCTAATCCCGGAATAAGTTTTAATGCATTTTTATAGTATACTTTTTTCAACACTTCATCGGGCAGTCCCAGACCGTACATGGACCAGAAGGCATGATATTTTTTATAATATGGAAAGTACTCATCATTGCTTTCCAATACTCTAAAATAGGTAGGAAACTCCTCGGGTTTCCAACTGTCTTTTCCAAATAGTATTCGATCCTGGTATTTTACAAAAAACTGATGGGCAAATCGAGGTTGCCTCCCCAATTCTGCAATAACTGCACCTATACCCACATACATATTGGGCATTTCATCCAAAAGTTCCCCCAATTTCCCTAGATTATTGGCATACCATCCCATATGTGCATTCACAAATTTTGTTTTAGGATGTTTTTTGAACATGCGATGTTGTTCATCAATAATCTGCTGCCAAGGCACCGGGTCCGTGGCAGAGCGTTTTCTTCCAGGGCGTGTTTTTAATTCCAACCAGCGTTCATTATCCTTATCAAAGGGGTCCCAAAAAGATTTAGGGTCAGCCGAGTGAATCAATACTGGAATCCCGAGTTCCGCGCACTTCGCCCAGATGGGATCTAAGCGGGCATCATCTACAGCAATTCGCTGGCCGTTCACATCCTTATTTCGTAAGCCAAGGCTTTTGTAAACTTTCAACCCCTTAGCCCCATTCCGTACATCCGCTTCCAACTGGGCCGCTGCTTTAGTTCCCCAATCTGGCGTACCGACCTTCTCAAAATTGACATTGGCAAAGACGGCAAACCTATTTGGATAATTGCGTTTTGCGTTTTCAATGGCCTTTTTAAGATTATCCCCTGATCCTCCACTGAGATTCACCATTAGCCCCATATTCATGTTATCCATGTCCTTTATGAGTTGGGATAAATCTTGGGTAGCCATACGGTATTGATGGCCATGTACATCAATAAAAGGAAATCTGGCCTTTTTGATTTCCTTCCCCGGAACCACCAAAGTAGATTTTGGATTATAGGCTTCAAAACTCATCTCTTGCGCCGGGGAAAAACTGTAGGTCATTGCCCCTACTACAAACAATACTACTGTCTTCATCTTTACCATAGTCTGCAAAATAACTATTTTATTTCCATTTATATTCTCAATAAAAATATAAATCTATGGCTGTTAAAACGAATCTATTTTATGACTTCATGGTTTTATTTCTTACGGAGATATACATTTCCATAGCCTGCATTCAGTTTCATGCTAATATTACTTTTATTTAGTTGTAACTGCATTGCCTTCATTCCTGAAACAATGGTTTCTTCCGTAATCTTAAAGTCAATATCGCTAAGAATACGACTACCAATGGCTCTAACACTCAAATTGGCATTTTCGGGTAATTGTACATCAATATGGCCGTCATTGCTAATAATAGAATATAACTCATTAGGTTTCACTTTGTCAAAAACCACTTTAACGTTCCCACCTAAAGTATTTGCAAGTACTGGTCCGCTTACATCGATCAAAGAAATAGAACCAAAAGAAGACGAGATTTCGGTTTCTCCCTTAAAGTCCTTCAATTCCCAAGGTTTAGATCGAAGAAAAAAACTATTTGCCTTTGTTTTTTTACAGCCTTTGGTATCCCAAAACAATTTAATACTATTGGGAATTAATAGTTCGTATTCTTTGTTCAAAACCAATACCTGTCCTTGTCCTTTCCCCGAATCATAATCTTTAATTAGAAGTTCCCCTTCTTTTAATTCTATATCCAAATACAAATTATCGGCAGGGTTGGTAGATTTTGTGCCCAAGGGCTTTAAACCCTCTTCTAATTTCCGTTCAGTAAATCCATTCGTTAGACTTCTATAAACACGAATAGCATCGGCTTTTGTGCTCTTTTCTGGATTTGCATTTTTTCCATTTTTGGTAATCTTAGGTCTATATCTTTTGGAATGCTGTCCTTCTACTAAAAAACTATTGTTCTGTACTGTTCTAATAATCACTTCATCTCCATCATAACCGCTGATCTTCATATGGGAGGAGGAACAAATTTTTAACACTCCACTGTTGAATTTAATTTTTTTCTCTTGGCCTATTGCTGCGATAAAGAAGCAACATACCAAACTTATAGTTATCCAATTTCTCATCTTATTCGTTTTTTAATTTTAACATTGCCAATGTGGCATTTTCCTTGACCACAGGAAAGGTTTGTTTATCTTCGATAAGCTGTTTTAAAGGCTTTTTCGCGCGCTTTTCCCTTAAAACGGTCACTGATTGTATTAATTTAATTTGAACCAATGGTTCATGCTCTTCTTCCAAAGCTTTGATCAAATGCAAACGTACTTTCTCATTCTCCGAAAATTTGACCAAGGCATCGATCGTTGCAATTTTTACGTTGTTATTTTCATCTTTATGTAAAAGCGAAAACAGGGTTCCCAATATTCTATCATCCTCTTCTTTGTAATTTTCCTCCACATCATATACTGCCTGTAAACGTTCACTGGCCACCTGGTCTGACATGGAATAGATCAGTTGCTCCCGTACTTCATCTTTAACCGTCCTATCTTGTATGAAATAATAACCAAGCCCCATAAGAAGACAGACACTGGCCGCAACAGCAAAGTATGTATAGCTGTTTGTTTTTTGTTTTGATGACGTATGCAATGTATTTTTCAATTGCAATTCAAAGTCTTGTGTTGCGTCCAGTGGCATTTTTTGGTCTTCAAAAGCCGTTCTATGTTTCTCTATATATTTTTTTAAACTCATAACTCCATTTTACGTTCCAGTTGAGATCTTAACAACTGTTTTCCCCTTCGGTATTGATTTCGTACCGTACTCTCATTTAAACCCAAGCATTGGGAAATCTCCTTATGGGAATAATTTTCAATCAAATACAGTACGACAATAACCCGATATCTATCTTTCAATCCTTCTATCGCCTTTTTTACTACGGCAATAGGTGGATACTGCGATTCTTCCAATTCTGCTTCTGTTTCATCTTCCAAAAGCATGGGATTGGTTTCCAACCAACTCATGGTCTTTTTTTCTTTGAGCATATCCAATGAACGATTGATCGTTATACGCTTTAACCATGCTCTTAAATTCCCTTCGTCGTCTATTTGGTGGATGCGTTGAAACCCTTTGATAAAAGCATCGTGTACAGCATCTTTTGCATCATGCTCGTTTCTAAGAATACGCAAGCTGGTATTGTACAAACTATCTTTATGTAATTTGTACACTTGCATTTGCGCTTTATAACTATTCTCTTTGCAAGCTTGTATTAAATCTGAATGCTCCAAATACGACTATTTGATTGATCGGTTTATAAGTATAACCGTAGACT
Source organism: Spongiimicrobium salis (assembly GCF_043678055.1). Taxonomy (NCBI): domain Bacteria; kingdom Pseudomonadati; phylum Bacteroidota; class Flavobacteriia; order Flavobacteriales; family Flavobacteriaceae; genus Spongiimicrobium; species Spongiimicrobium salis. The sequence goes on along the minus strand of NZ_JBHEQA010000002.1, from coordinate 340,049 downwards.
TTCGATAATGTCTCATTTTTTTTTCAAAAAAAAGTGATCCTTAAAGGAATTTACACCCTTATCTGCTGGAATTAAAGATATTACGACTTGCTAAAAGTATCCGCCCTTAATCTTTTGTAGGCTTCCATTGTATCCAGATCAACAGCTTTTCCTAAAGCATTTAATGCCAGAAGTTTCTTTTTATTGGCGTGGAGAATCTCTTTTGCCCCATAATCCTTGGATAAAAGAATCATCTCCTTAAAATAGACCTGATCGAAAAGGGCGGGGACCCCTTTTTTCTCATCATAGGCAGTACAAACAATACTGTTCTTTGTCAATGTAAAGGTAGTGATCATCTTATTTAGATAGGTCGTATCGATCAAAGGTTGATCTCCGAGCATAACGAGTACTCCCCTATAGTTTTTGTTTGCTTCTTGAAAATAACGCATGCCCGTGGCTATAGAAGTTCCCAATCCTTCTTTCCAATTGGAGTTTGTAAGAAAATGAATGTCTTTTATGGGGTTGATCTCGAGAATTTGAGGTGCATTGGCACCAAGGACAACATAGATGTCCTTAATCCCGGTGCCTTGGGCACTGCGGATAGCATTTCCCAATAAAGTGGTATCGCCCCAGGGAAGAATTTGCTTGGGCGTTCCCATACGAGTGGATGATCCCGCTGCCAAGATAAGTATTGCAATATCTGTTTTAGAAACCTCCATGATCAAGTAGCCTCACAGCTATGTAGTAGTTTGGGCGATCGTCCTATTATACTGATTTATTCCTCCCGTTACATTAAAGAAGGTAGCTTCCTTAAATTTTGTCTGTAATTGTTCCAAAGCCATTTGACTCCGTTTTCCAGACTGACAAATTAAATAGGTATCCTGCGTGGGATCAATTTCATTCCAACGTTGTGAAAGCTCATCAAGAGGAATATTAAAGGCCTGGTCCAGGTGTTGTTGTCCAAACTCTTCCGGAGTACGCACATCGATGAGCTGAAAGGTGGTTTTGGCCTTTAGCAGTTTCAGTAGGTGTTCTGTGCTAACAGATGCTTCAATGCCACAATATAACGTATCATAGGACTGTTGCAGGGTGGTAACCTTGGCATAGTCCGAATGCCGCTTAAAGTTTATTTTTTGCATAGCCTGAGTTAGGCCACTATATAGCAACAATTTACCAGACAGCACCTCTCCCACTCCTGCAAGTACTTTTACCGCTTCCAAGGCCTGAAAATTCCCTACGATTCCAGGGATTACGCCCAATACTCCATTTTCATTGCAATTGGGAATTTCTTCACTTGATGGCATTTTAGGAAATAGACATCTATAGGTGGGGCCACCCTTATAATTGAATACGCTAACCTGACCCTCAAAGCTATGCAGCGCACCATATACAAAGGGTTTATTCAATAATACGCAGGCATCATTGACCAGGTAGCGTGTTGGGAAATTATCGGAAGCATCCACAACGAGGTCATAGTCTTTTATAATTTCTAAAGCATTATCCCGAGTTAAAAAAGTGGAATAGGTTTTAAAGGAAGTCAAGCTATTTTGCGCTTGCAATTTTTCCAAAGCCACTTCAAGTTTTGATTGCCCTATATTGTCCTCTGTATAAAGGACCTGCCGTTGCAAATTACTAAGGTCCACAATATCCTGCTCCACCATTCCCAAAGTACCTACGCCCATGGCATTTAAATACTGCAATACAGGGATACCAAGGCCGCCCACACCAACGACCAAGACGCTGGAATTTGCTAGTTTTTCTTGGGCTTCAGGACCAAATTCTTTTAAAGTGGTCTGTCGTATGTACCGATAATCACTCATGGGAATTCAATTTATCCAACGCTAAAGTATACTCTTCTTTGGAGTTGGCATTAAGTAAGACCAATTCATTGTTGGGGTGTACCAATCGCACCTCGGAATTAATTAAAAATTTACGGGGGCAGGTACCATTGCCCGCATCCAAATAGGCCTTTGAACTACGCAAGGCTTCAGGTTCCCACAGAGCACATAAAGGCTCTGGTAATTGACTTTCCCTCGTGGCAAAGGCTGTTGCAATTTTTGACATATCCCTGGATTCCAACAATTCTGTTATTCCTTCATAGTCCATCAAGGGAAGATCACAGGCCAAAACCAACCATGTAGCCTCTGGAAAAGCATCATGTGCACTTAGTAGTCCATTATAGGGACCCCTGTATTCATTTTTATCCAGGATATAGTCCATATCCTTGGGTAAGTCTGCCTGCTGATCGGAACGAACACTCAGAAAGGTTCTTTCACATATTTTATTCAACAGATGATAAAGGTGCTCCCTTTGGGGAAGTTCATGATACACAATATTCCCTTTATCTGTTCCCATCCGTGTACTTTTTCCTCCGGAAAGTACAAGGCCATATATTTTTGTTGCATCCATTTGTATCAAATATAAATCAATTCCATTACAAAAACCCTTTTTTAGTCCCTATCACAACGGATAGGTTTTAAAAAGGGTTTGGTGTGTATTCCTTTTAATGACTACAACTTCTTATCCTCCACTAACCGGAGGAATCAAAGCCACTTCATCAAAAGCATCGATTACCGTGGTATCTTCTGCATAGGCATTATTTACTGCAACTGCCATGGAAGATAATTTCTGGAGATCGGGATATGTATTGGATAAATAGGTTTTAAGTTCTCCTACCGTCTTGGGTGACTTCCCTCCCATTCCATTGGACATGGGGAGTGATAAGGAAGACGCGCCTATGATATCCTTTGTTATTCCAAATAATAAAATTGTCATTCTTATCCTATAATTTCTTTTTTCGGCATTTTTAATAGTTCCGGATTCAAAGTGAAAGGCTGATTGTAGATCCTATTTCCCGTAGCAGCTTTCAAGGCATTGGCAACTGCTGCACCTGCAGGTGGGAAGGTTGGTTCTCCTAAACCTGTTGGCGCCAATTCATTTTTCACAAAGTGTACTTCTACGGTAGGAGCTTCTTTCATTCTTCCCAAGCGATAGCCGTCAAAGTTTTGGGCCTGCGGTACGCCGTCTTCAAACGTAAAGTTTCCAAACATGGCATGTCCTACGCCATCCACAACACCGCCTTCTGCCTGATTTTTAGCCCCTAATGGATTCACTACAATACCACAATCGATTACTGCGGTAACTTTCTTCACTACGGGCTGTCCGTTTTCTATTTCCACATCGGCAACTTCCGCCACATGCGTGTTATGACAGTAATAGGCCGAGAATCCTTGATAAGTATTTCCTCCTTTATTTCCCCAATTGGATTTTTCGACCACTTCATTGATCACCCCTTCCAAGCGTTCTGGAGAATATTGAATGAATTCGTCATTATGTCCTTTTACCTTTTGCAACAGATCCAATTGTAATTGTACGCGATCCACGCCCATCATTTCTGCCAATTCATCAAAAAAACTTTGTTCGGCAAAAGAAAGGAAATTGGTATAAGGAGCCCTCCAGGCGCCAATAGTAATATTGCTCTGATAATTTGCAGTATCTACCTGATAGTTTTCAATGGCCCCAGCGGGGAAGAAATTGGGAATTAGACCATACATATTGCTGTTAACAGCCGCCTCTTTTAAATGATATCCTGTAACCTTCCCATTCTTTACGGAAGCTTTTATGCGATACTTAATTGCTGGTCTGTATACTCCAGCGGTCATATCGTCCTCCCTAGAGGAAACCATTTTTACCGGTTTATTTATTGCTTGGGAAATCTCGGCAGCCTCCAATACAAAATCGCTGTACAGACGTCTACCAAAGCCACCTCCGATACGGGACATTTCCACACTAATATCGGCTACATCCCTTCCCAGCATCTCTGCCACGGCACCTGCTGTAGATTCGGGGGTTTGTGTTGGGCCGATCAAACGTATTTTATCTCCGGTAACATCTGCAAAGAAATTCATGGGTTCCATACAGTTATGTGGTAAAAATGGAGATTCATAGGTACGTTCCAAAATCTGATCTGCCTCGGCAAAGGCTTTTTTGATATTTCCATCCGAACGGCGGGTATTAAAATCATTGCCATCCAGAATTTCCAATAATTTCTTATCATGGAATGCTGTACTCTCGGTAGGCGTTCCTTCGGTCCAAGTAGCTTTTAAGGCTTTTTTTCCTTGAAAAGCTTCCCAGGTGGATTTAGCCAATACCACAACTTTGTCCGTTTCGCCCAATTTGGTGGTCCAGTTCTGCCGTTCTTGCTTTAATAAATCTCTTCCTTTTTGTCCCATTCGGATAACATCGATCACACCGGGAACTGCTTTGGCCGCAGTATCATCATAGGATTCCAATTTCTGTCCAAAAGCGGGAGGTCTCAAAACAGCGGCATATACCATGCCTTCTGCCTTAAAATCCATTCCATATAAAGGTTTCCCTGTAATGATTTTATCGATATCCACATTTTGAACGTCGGTTCCGATCACCTTAAAATCTTTAGGTTCCTTTAACGTAACGCTTTCCGGGGTTTCCAGAGTAGCCGCTACTTTTACTACATCACCGTAAGTAAGGGTATCGCCATTGGCATTTGTAATGACCCCCTCACTGGTGGTACATTCGGAGGGGTCTACGCCCCACTGTTTTGCAGCGGCATTGACCAACATCTGCCTTGCCGTTGCCCCGGTATTGCGCAAGGCATCCCAGCCTTGGCGTATCGATTGGCTACCCCCGGCAACCTGGCGTGTAAAGTTCTCCGTATCCAAAACGGCCTGCTGCACATAGACATCCTTCCAAGCAACATCCAGTTCTTCCGCAATGATCATGGGCATGGATGTTTTTACGCCCTGTCCTATTTCCGGGTTGGGAGAAAAAATTGTTACCGCCCCATTGTCGGCTATTTTAATAAATGCATTGAAATCATTGAAATCCAGTTGGGATATTTCTACCGTAGGTGCTGCCTTAGGCTTACAAGAGGAAAATAAATTGAATCCGATCAATAATCCTCCACTCGCTAAAGAAGAGGTCCGTATAAAGTTTCTTCTGTTGAATGTTATAGGTGTTGACATGTTTTTTTCTTTAAGTGTTTTTCCGTTCAATTGGAATCGTACTGTCCTGTGATTTACAAAAGGAATGCTACAGTCCCATGGAACATGTTTATTTATTTAGCATTATCCCATTTTATCCGCTGCCATTTCCACAGCTCTATAAATACGGTTGTATGACGAACATCTGCAAATGTTACCATGCATGGCATTTTTGATTTGCGCTTCGGTCGGATTTGGATTTTTTTCCAAGAAAGCAGAGGCAGTCATCATCTGACCCGCCTGGCAATAACCACATTGGGGCACGTCTACAGCTTTCCATGCCACTTGCACCGGATGGGAACCATCTTCTGATAAGCCTTCAATAGTCGTAATTGTTTTTCCTGCTGCGGCACCAATAGGAAGTGAACAACTGCGAGTTGCATTTCCATCTACATGTACCGTACATGCTCCACATTGCGCTATCCCGCAACCAAATTTAGTACCCACTAAATCCAAGTGATCTCGCAACACCCATAAAAGTGGTGTGTCTTCACTTACATCTACAGTTCGGGATTTACCATTTACTGTTAATTCAAACGTTGGCATAATCTATGTTTTTAAGGTGATTGTGTTCTGTGTCTCTAAATATCCTACAAGTTACCAAAAATAAAACTTGTCCATTTTTTATTTAACAGTACGACTTTCATTTTAACAGTTTATTAGTAATCCAATCTTTCATTCCCTACTGGACATATGTCCCTTGAAGTATGGATAAGGAATGAAAATGGACGTACTTACTTAACATACTTTAACATTTATTTGGATTTATCCCTATAATTTTCGCTGTTTTTGAGCGTTTTTTATCTGAACATAAAAACTGAAAAATGAAACTTTACGCCAAAACTTTAACATACCTTTCCCTTTTATTTTTAGTGGTTTCCTGTGGAAATGCAGATGATGATGTACGCTTTAATCCTAATTTTGGGGATGGCGGATTGGGTGAAGGCAGAACGGTTGATGAATGTCTTGATCTGGGCGAAAATCAATTGATTCTATCCATTCAAGATCAATTCACCACGTTGCCCGGAAAAGTCTCCATATTTTTTAAAGTTTCTGATACCAATGGTGCTCCTGTTCCCAATTTAACGGCCGATCAATTTACGATTTATGAACAGGGAAGGAATGATGATTGCTTCAACACCATCTCTTCCTCGGAATCCCTAGCCCGAATTTCCCCCAATTCCAGAATATTCACAAACAACACTTTATTGGTGCTGGATTTGAGTAACAGTGTCCTTAGCAGCAGCCTGGACGAACTAAAAACAGCATCCATTAGCTTTATCGACAATGTGGTTCCTGATACCGCCCAGGAATCCTTTCAAATGGCTATTTATTGGTTCGACGGGGAAGACGAATTACACTTATTGAATCCATTGACTGCCTCAAAAGAAGAGCTAACAGCCGCAATAAATGGAATTACGCCCGATATCAGCAATGACCCTTCCACGGATTTGTACGGAGCGGTGATCAAAGCCACCGATATTGCCGAAAACTTGTTGGATGAGAGTCGGCAAAATGATGTGATCAGTGCTGCTTCCGTGGTAATTTTTACGGATGGTACCGATCAGGCCTCGAGGTTTACCGAAGATGCGGCTTTACGCAGCGTGAGAGAGGCGAATTCCAACATTTCCTTTTTCTCTATTGGTTTGGGAAGTGAAATAGAAACACAAACCTTAATGGAAATCGGAAAAACTTTTAGCGTATTTGCAGGGAATGCCCAAGAACTGGAAAATACATTCAATGATATTTCATTTCGAGTTTCCCAGCAAGCCAATAGTTTTTATTTGTTCGAATATTGCAGTCCAAAACGTGATGGCAGTGGAAATAATAATCTAGCCATTCAAGTAGTTTCCGGGAATTCCCAAGGTGCCGTACAAACCAGATTCAGTGCCGATGGCTTTACCGGAGGTTGTGAATAAACCTAAAAAAACAGCAAACAAAAGGCGCTCTTTGAGTGCCTTTTTTTATTTGGAATGACTTTTTTCTCTCTTCAAAACATCTTTTTTTTATTTCGGCACGTATACTATTGCACAAATAATTTTTAAAGAACTAAATACATTTTGAAAATGAAAAGAATCATCCCCATTATCTTAGGTACCGCATTGACCCTGACGTCATGCGTTTCTAAAAAGAAATACCTCGCTTTGGAAAACGATTTGGCCACCACCAAAAGCCAGTTGACCAAAACACAGGTAGAGAAGGAAGATTTGGAATCCAAAGTTTCCAAAATTGAAGCAAGAGTTGAAGCTTACAATGAAAAAATCAATTCTCTCAAAGAAATCAATGACAGTCAATTGACCTCTATCGATGATGTTGCTGTCATGAGCAAGAACACCAGGGATAAAATGCGCGCCACATTGGCGAAAGTAGATCCCAGTGCTTTAGCTGAGGCTAAGACCATGAAAGATTCCATTAATTTGGCCGTTTCCTACAATCTAAAAAAATCCATTGCAGATGATAATGACGATGTCAATATTGATATTGACAAGACCGTTGTAATGATCAATATCTCTGACAAGTTATTATTCAATAGTGGTAGCTACCGCATAAGTAATAAGGCCAATACTATTTTAGAAAAGATTGCCGGTGTCATTAACTCCGAACCAAGTATGGAAGTCATGGTAGAAGGCCATACCGATTCCAGAACCATTAGTACCGCATTATTTCAAGACAACTGGGATCTTAGTGTAAAAAGAGCCACATCTATCGTTAGAACACTACAAGAGGATTATGAAGTGGACCCCGCTAAACTCATTGCAGCAGGACGTAGCAGTTATCAGCCTTTGGTAGACAATGATACCAAGGAGAACCGTTCCAAAAACAGAAGAACCAGAATTGTTATTATTCCTAACCTAGATAAATTTTTCGCACTCCTAGAAGCGGAAAACTTATAAGCTATTATTATTTTTTCTAATTTCTCTAATGCTTCAAAAGCCATTCTTTCGGGAATGGCTTTTGTTTTTGTTTAGCCTCTGAATATCCTTGTTACATTGCCTGCACAGTCATTTCTTTGATGCCCGTCTTTGTATCTCCTCCACCAAAATATATTTTCCCTCATCCAGAGGGACAGTTCCCTCAAACTGGATTTTTTTTTCTTCCTGCAGCTCATAGTTTAGTACCAGACTAATAGACCAACCCTATGAAAAAACCAAAAAAAACAGGATTCCTTCTCTTCATATTGCTCTTGTCGAACTTTTCCATCTGGGCACAATCTGGTATTATTTCTGGGAAATTAACCGATAGTAATGGTTTACCCTTACCCGGTGTAAGCATTGTTGTTGTGGGAAAGAATACTGGGACGCAAAGCGATTTCGATGGGAATTATAGCATTGCTTGTTCTATTGGCAATACCTTACGCTATTCTTATTTAGGCCAAAAAACCAAATACATTGTGGTGAACGCGGATATGTTCTCCAAGGGGGTTTCTAAGGCTATGGTAGAACAAAAAAAAGTAGAAGCCATAAAAAGCGATGCCTTTGCTAAAGCCCTGGAAAAAGTTAGGGACACTTCGCATAGTATAAAAAGTATATTGGAAAGTAGTCATACCTATAATCGTCAAAAAGGTTCTTTACCGTATAAAAAAATCAAAAAAATTGAGTTTGGCAAAGACGAATTGAATATCACGTATTTTAGTCCAGATGTTTTTTTTGAACTTGGGGTCAGTTCCAATTCGGCCTTGCAATTCATACCACAAAGGAATTTACCCAAAATTCAGAATACATTTAGCCAAGGAGGCCCTTTCAATGGCTCTATTGCCTTTTTGGGGCCAGAAACGGACAATTTCTTTTCGTATGGCCCTGCATTATCCACTTTGGAATTTGACGGAAGCGACTCCCCCTTTGATCAAAATGGTTCCTTAGTTCCCCTAAACTCTGGAAACGGTGTTTCGGCCATTGCCTATGACAATACTATTTTTGAATCGGTTGGAAAAACAACCAACACAGCTTTTTTTAATCTAAACACAGATCAGGATTTTGGCGGTATTGATTACACCCATAGCACCGCTAAAGACATCTATGGAAGAGAAAAAAACAGGGCTCAGCATCTCAACTTAAGATATAAACACAATGCTCGTGACCATAGCATTTATTGGGATACTTTTCTAAAATTGATCCATTCCAAACAGAATCAACCCAATACGAATGGATTTCAAAACAATATCCTACAACAGCTATTGGCAACTCCCGCAAGTTTTGATCTCAACCAAGGAGAGGTACTTCCTAATGGAGAGCAGCGTAGCTTTAGTGCTGGTCGTTTTAACAATCCTCGTTGGTTATTATCTTCAAATACCAATCAAACCAAAAATCGGACTTTTATTGCTGGTCTTACCAACAAATTCAATATTCTGGATGAGTTTTCTTTAAAGACCATATTGAGTTACCAAAGTTCTAAAAACCGACAAGATTTTGGTGTATTACCAGGTACAGTTGGATTTTTAAACGGATTTCAAACGGATAAAACTTTTAGGGAGCAACATATTGACCTAAGCTTAAATTTCAATTACCATACTTATTTAAGTGACAGCATGGACCTAGACATCTTAAGTACCATTTTCTATGATTACGATCAACTTAACTTTATTTTTTCCGAAAGAACCGGGATAGCCGGTAGCACGGTTACCCCACCACCTTCAATGAGATTCATAGAAAGAGATTTAAACAGGAACACCTATCGTTTTTTCAATAAAATTTCCTTGGAACTATGGGAATGGGAAACCACATTGTCCTTCACTAACAATAGTTTCCTATCCTCTATACAGCCTTCAAAAACTTGGCTGCCAGGTCTTGAACTGAAGACCGATATCAGGCAACTCTTTGACTGGCACGGAAACTATCGCTTTATGCTTACCGCTTCCTTTTCCAACGATGTCAATTACCTGCCGTTATACTATGCCAATCAAAGCCATAATGCCTTGCGATTGGAACCAGAAGAAAGTCTTAGCTATACCACAAATCAGGATCTTTTCGTAAATGACGATTTAGAACTAGAAGAAAAAAGGAGTTACGAAATAGGCGCTGATTTTACTTTTCATATTCCCTATGCCCCTATCGATTTAAGCGTGATTTATTATCGTAACACCACCAGAAAAAGTGTATTCCCTGTATGGGATCAAAATCAATTTGTTTTAAAAAACAGTGCCGATATTCAAAGTAAAGGCTTTGAAATAGAGTTGGGCAGCCATATCAGAGGTGGATATAAAAATTTGTCATATCACCCCAGCATTGTCTTTTCAACCTATAGGACCGAGGTTTTAAGGGTCGCTGATGGAGATGGACCATTACCTATTGCCGGTTTTCGTTCCATTTCCAAAAATCTGATTCCGGGAGAAGTTGCAGGCGTAATTGTAGGTTCAAGGTTCGAACGAAATGCAGAAGGTGCCCGTATTATTGATGCCCAAGGTTTTCCCAAAGTTGCAGAGGAACTGGGTATCATTGGTGATCCTACACCCGATTTTAACTTGGGGTTTCAAAATAGGTTTTCCTGGAAAGGATTTGAATTGGATTTTCTTTTGGATTATCAAAAAGGAGGCGATGTGTGGAATGGCACCCAGAATGTGCTGAATTATTTGGGAAGATCACAGCAATCCGCCCAAGAGCGCTCTATTACCAATTTTGTATTTCCCGGTGTCACCGAAACTGGAAATCCCAATACCACAGCCGTCAATTTTGCGGATCCGGGAATGGATATCTCTCAAAATCGTTTTATACGCTACGGCTATGACGGCGTGGCAGAAGAAGCTATTGTTGATGGTAGTTATGTAAACCTTCGCTCTTTTCATATTGCTTTTGACTTTGCCCATGGAAAAGATGAAGGTTTCTTCCGAAAGTTTAGTGTAGGCATCTATGGGAAGAACATTTTTACATACGCCAAATATAAAGGTGCCAATCCTTACAGCAATTTATTCGATCAAACTGCCGGGCAGGGTTTGCATTTTTTCAATACTCCCTTAACCAGCGAGTTGGGTATTCAGATGAACATAAAAATATAACTATGAAAACCATTCAAACTTTTCTACGGAGCGCTTTACTTTGGATTGTTGTCCTACTATGTGCTGCCTTTACACTTTCAGACAAAACGGCAATAGGCCTTGAGAAAATATATACCCATACCGATCGTCCTTTTTATTTTCCAGGGGAGACCATTTGGTTCAAATCCTATATTGTGGATAGCGAGAATAAAGCCACAACCACGAGCGATGTTATTTTTGCCGAACTCATATCGCCAAAAGGCATTGTAGTAAAAAGTTTAAAGCTAGATGTACAACAAGGATATGCTTATGGGGATTTTTTTATTGCCAACGACTGGGTGGGCGGTATGTATACCCTAAAAATGTATAGTCAGTGGATGAAAAATTATGGAACCTCCTCTTTTTTTACCAAAAAAATTCCAGTCCAAAAAGTGGTTAAACCTAAACTACTTCTACAATTGAGCTTCGAAAAAGAAAGTTATGGGCAAAACTCAAAAGTACAGGCAAATTTTGAGGTTAAAGATTTAAAGAATAATCCCTTGCCCAACAAAGAAATCACTTTTTCGGTCCTGTTGAAAGGCAAATCATTTCTCTTAAAAAAAATAAAGACAGGTAGTGAAGGAAAGGCAAAGCCTATTTTTAATCTGCCCGATACCTTAAATACTGCGGATGTGGTCTTAAATATTCTTGTGCCGTATAACGAAACAACAGTTTCTATCTCTCGTAGTGTTCCCATTACCTTAGATACCATTGATCTCCAATTTTTCCCGGAAAGCGGAAAACTTTTGGAAAAAACCAAAAATCACGTGGCTTTTAAAGCTTTGAATGAATTTGCCAAACCTGTAGATGTAGCCGGAATCATTACTGATGAAAACGGGCTTAGAATTACTGATTTTACCAGTTATCACAATGGTATGGGCGGATTTTATCTCAGCCCGGAAGCTTCCAAAACCTATTATGCGTTGATTACCTCTCCCTTCCTCTCCAAGAAGAAAATAAAGCTTCCTAAAGTCCACAGCAAAGGAGTCAATTTTATCCTGGAAAGCACTCCTAAAAATGCCACTTTCCATATTTACAATACCACAAATACAGCTCTATTCCTAGAGGTTTCAAACGCCTCCCAGCTTTTACATCGTCAAGAGGTAGCTTCTGATCAAACTCCCTTATCCATTCCTACCACAGCATTTCCCGCAGGTATAACGAAATTTTCCCTAATGGATTCACAAAGAGAAATTTTAGCGGAACGTCTGGTGTTTCTCAACGCATCTAAAAAGTTAGTAGTTCGTATTAACTCGGATAAAGAGATCTATGAAACTCGGGAAAAGGTGATGATTCACATTAAAACTACAGATGAAAAGAATAGTCCCGTTCCTGCAAACCTATCCCTCAGTGTTGCTGATAATGCCCTCTTGTCTTTTGCTGACGATAAACAAGATCATATTTCCTCCTATTTACTATTATCCTCAGAATTGAAGGGAAAGATCTACAAACCCAAATTTTACTTTGATGAAGAAGAGCCCAAATCCAAAAAAGCACTGGATTACGTCATGCTTACCCACGGATGGCGCAACTACATCCAAAACGATGTCTTACCCCTTAAAGAAGCAGTTTATAAGCCTGAACAAAAAGGCTTGCAAACCATACAAGTCCACGATACCGATGGCAATCCCATTCAGGCCAATATTTTACTTTTTGATCGTTACGGCAACAAAGTACTGGTAGATGAGACACATAAAAATGGTAGTTATACTTTTAAAATTGCCGAGGGAATACATCATATTCTTTTGGCTTATAGAGAAGATAAAAAACAACTTCGCATTGTAAAAGGGAACACCACCACAGGCACAAAATCCGCAAAGAACAAGACAAGCCATCCTAAGGATTTCAGCGATGTAAAGGGATTTAAAGCTGTTGTAAAACCGCTTCAAAAACCAATACAACAGCAGGTTATAGCTCCTATACGTTTGGAAGAGGATAGTGAATCCTTAGACGAAGTTGTCGTAGTTGGATATGGTTCAATGGCAAAAAGAAACCTGAGTGCCAGCGCTGCTTTCATACATAGTGAAAATCTTCAACAATATCAGAGTATCGCCAGTGCACTTCAAGGTCAGGTGGCGGGGGTACAAATTAATACTACAGGCAGCGCCACTTCCAAGGATACCTCCATTATCATACGGGGAGCAGCTGCCATTTCTGGGAACAGTCAGCCTTTATACATTTTAGATGGGGTACCCATTAATTCCCGGGATGTTAGCGTACTACACCCCTCAAGAATCTCCTCCATAACTGTTTTAAAAGATATTGCGGCAACCACATTATATGGTACCGCAGCAAGCAACGGAGTGATTCTCATAAACAGTAAAAATGGCGCAAAAGACTACGGTCGGAAAAAGAAGCTACATAGTTCCAAATACAACAATTATGCAACGGCTCAATTTTATTCCTATCCCTATTATAGCAACCATCGTAAAAAACAATTTTATGTTCCCCAGTATACGGGAAAGGCACTTCCCCATGAGCGTTCGGATTTCAGGCAGACCATTTACTGGAATCCAGTAGTACAGACCGACGAAGCAGGAACAGCTACACTTGAATTTTATAATTCCGACGCCATAACTTCCTTTAAAGTTACTGCAGAAGGTATAGGGTATAACGGATTGGTAGGCAGGGCTGAAAAGGATTATAGTACCAAAAAGGTACTACATATCGATGTTAAGACCCCTAATTATATGGCGGTCAATGATACCGTAGTTTTACCCATGGTCATTAGCAATAATGCCAGCAATTCCTTTAATGTTCAGTTATCATTTGAGCTACCGAATTCTATTAAACCTTTAGAAGATTTGCCCAAAACCATCTATATAGAGGCCAACAGTACTATAACTAAACCTATAAAGATTATACCTCTTAAAGTAGACACTAAAGGTACCCTTGGAATTACGGCAAAATCCTCCTATTACAATGATGTCGTACAAAAAGATATAAGCATAATAAGTCCTTATTTCCCAACGGAGGCCAGCCTATCCGGAAATAAGAGTCAAGCTTTCCAATTCAATGTAGCACAGGTTGTCCCCAAAAGTTTAACCGCCGAATTCAACATTTATACCGATGTTATAGGCGATGTTTTGGATGGCATTGAGGGGATGATCAGAAAACCCTATGGTTGTTTTGAACAGACTTCTTCCAGTACTTACCCCAATATCATGGTTCTGAAATATTTAAAAGAAAGCGGAAAAAGTAATCCAAAGATAGAACGGCGGGCTTTGAAATTTATTAAAGAGGGCTATCAAAAGTTAATAGGTTTTGAAACCAAAGAAGGGGGCTTTGAATGGTTTGGGGATACGCCTCCCCATGAAACCTTAACTGCCTATGGAGTTTTGGAGTTTACAGAAATGAAGGAAGTTTATAAAGGGGTTAGTGAAAAAATGTTGAAACGAACTGTAGCATGGCTTATGAGTCGGAGAGACGGTAAAGGCGGATTTATGAAATCGAACAAGGGATACGACAGTTTTGCCAGCTCTCCCAAAGATGTCGCCAATGCCTATATTGTATATGCGCTTAGCGAAGCGGGAATCCAAGTAGATATCCAAAAAGAATATGAATATGCCTATAACGAAGCCTTAAAGAGCAAGGATGCCTATCGCCTGGCCTTAATGACTCTGGCTAGTTATAACTTTAATAAGAAGGAAAAAGCGCAATTGCTTCTTCGGGAAATTAAAAAGCATATTGCGCAAAACGGTTTTTCCGAATTGCCTGTTTCCCATACCATTACACGTTCTTATGGTAACGGGAAAATTATTGAAACCTCGGCATTCACGGTATTGGCCTTGCTAAGGGAAGAACAAAAACATAAGACCTATATTACTCAAGGCATTGAATCTATTTTAAAAAACAGAAAACACGGACGTTTTGGGGCTACACAATCTACAGCAATGGCCCTAAAGGCATTGATCGCTTACACTAAAAATTTTAAGAGAGATATCCTCTCCGCCGAAGACAACATCGCTTTGACCATAAATGGACATACGCTTAGACGTGCTTTGGAATATACCCCAAATGGCATCATTAAAATACGGGATATTGCAAAGTATATTACTTCAGGTACGCAAGAAGTTCAGGTGGAATTTAGTTCCAATAAATTGCAGTTTCCTTACAGTTTAGTCCTGCAATGGGACAGTTATCTACCCGATTCTTCCGAGGCCTGTAAAGTACTTATGGATACCCATATCCCAGTGAACAATTATCGTGTTGGGGATATTATTCCTATGAAGGTAGATATTAAGAATATGGAAGCGAAAGGAATTCCCATGGTGACGGCCATTATCGGCATCCCTTCCGGAGCTTCATTGCAACCCTGGCAGTTGGAGGAGTTCTTGGAACAGCACAAAGTGGCGTATTACGAACTCTCCGAGAATTACATTATTTGTTATTGGCGCGAATTTAGGCCTAAAGAAACAAAAACATTACGCTTTAGCCTAAAAGCAGAAATTGCAGGAAGCTATACCGCTCCAGCGAGCAGTGCATACCTCTACTATAGCGATGAGGATAAACAATGGATTCCAGGGGAAAGTGTTGTCATTGAACACTAAACCGTATACTATCTATAGATCATCCCATTACCGTTCCAATTGAACAAGATTGGTTTAAAGCCTTTGGTAAGGCTTATATAAGAACCGTTGATCACGGCGCTTAATATTTCCCCATTTTTTTCCATCAAAAAAGTGGGGTTCTGCCCTATCTCTATACGAAATTCCGGAATTTCATAGGACTCGCTTATCAGGTGCAAGGGGCTGTGATCAAAGGAAAGTGCGGTAGAAGGGATTTTCTTTACCCTGACATAGGCATAGCCCTCCTTTAACAATTGTGCAAAATCCAAATCTTTTACGGCTTCCATATTAGCCATTGTTTTTGGGTACACTTTTCCCTGACGCAAGGTATAGCCCTCTCCATTGACCGTTTCATAGCCATAGTAGGTAGATAAATCGCCTTGATCGATAATACGACTACTATACCAAAAATCATTATGCCCTTCCTTATCTACTTCCAAACGATGGATCCCAATATCTATGGTATAGGGTTTTCCCAAGAGCTCATAGGTTACGCCTTCTATTTTTAGATCGAACAATTTACGGTCGTTCTGAGGTATTTTTTCATAATCTTCCAAAGGTATCTCTTTGTAATTCCCTTTGGCAATAGTATATATGGCGGATAAGATGGAAACATAGTTCAATTTTCGTATTTCCTGTTTTTCAATATCGTTTGGATATCCCCCGGATTCAATCAGAATAGTGCTAGTGCCCCATTTTTGGATATTATCCCCAAATGCCCTGGGCTCAAAATCGTCACTATAGCGCCCTACTTGTCCAGGAGCATATTTTTGTATGATCGTATTCATAAAAACAATGACTTTCATTGCGTTTCCTCTCACTGCGTTCACTTCTCTTTCATAATTATAGGGAGGGGCCAAATACGATATGGTTGCTGGTTTATTGGTCAATTCTGCATTGTAGTAGGTACTTTGATCGTGTAGATTAAACCCAAAATCAGCTTCAAGACTATCCCGAACTCTTTTTAAGGTTCTTCCTTCCGGGGATTGCAAACGCAGGGCATCTCGGTTAATATCTATTCCCAAGGTGTTTCTTCGCTGGTATACCTCTGCTCCATCGGGATTGAGCATCGGTAAAAAATGTAATTTGAGATTGCTTAGAATGGCTTCTTTTTCCGCTTTAAAACTATCACTATCCAGAAAGTTAAAAATATCGAATATGGCCTGGGATGCGGTAGGCTCATCCCCATGCATCTGTGACCATAAGAAAACATCGATTTCCCCCGTCCCTATGCTGATCAATGTTAAATCCCTACCTTCAATGGAGGTTCCCACCTTATTTACCGTGAATTTTGGATTTTGCCTATAGTGGTCAATCAATGGTTGTAGGTCTTTGTGTTTTATCCTTCTTTTTCCAATACTTGATTCTTTATAGGAATCATAGGTATCGTACAATTCCGTGGTAATACCTTCGTCAATCGCCTTATTGGATTCTTTTTCCTGTGCTTGCCCACAGCCCATGGTTAGCATAAATGAAAGAAACAATAGTGTATATAATTTAATGGACATGTCTGTCTTATTTTTTAGGTGTTGGTTTAAAATTAAATTCTGTAGTGGCCTGACGCACTTTAGTTAAAAAATCTTCTCCCGGATCCGTTTTTAAGGTGCGATATCCATCGTCTTTTTCCAACCAAAGCGCATGTCCTTCAAAATTGGTGTATTCGTAATGCCCAATTACATATTGGATATCATACTTCTCTGCCAGATAGCGTACCAATTGAATATTGGCTTCTACTTGTTCCTGAGTCAGCGGTTTATCATCTTCGCCCCCAACATTTTCAATGCCTATAGCACAATGGTTTAAACCAATAACATGTCTTGCCATCGTGGTTTCCGGCATTAAACGATATATGGTGCCGTCTTGGTCTACCAAAAAATGTGAAGATACATTAAGCCCACTGACATTTTCAATGTCCGGGCGCCAATTGGGGAGTTTAGGTTTTTCAAAAGCTTCAAAAGAGGCTTCCAAAGTTGGTATAACGGTCCAGTGCAATACAATCATCTTGGGGTCGATTACCGGCAACTTCTGTTCCAATCCATACCGATCGGACAAATACTCCAAGGTCAATTGCTTTCGTTCTTCATTAAAAATTATGGGCTTATCCACAATTTTTATGTCATTGGAACAAGAAAAAATAAGTAGTGTAAGAAGGCTGATTCCAAAAATTCTCATGTCGTCCAGATAATTGGTTTTAAAAGTACGCATTAATCACAACACTTTAGATACCTCCGCCCCGCTAGCGCAGGGTGTTTCTCAATATCATAATATGGGCTTTCTCCCGATCCCATAATGCCTGTAATTCCTTCGGTACCGGTGAAAAAACATAGGAAAAGGAGCTTAAAACAATATCTTGGTCCCCATCTCCATCCACATCTTCTGTATCCATCAGCAACCAACGCCCATTTTTCGCTGTTTCAAAGGTGTAGGGTTCAAAACTAAAGTTATCCGCATCTTTATTTTCCAAATACACAAAGGAGAATTCCGGATGATTAAAATAATCGGGAAAAGCGGCCATAAGTCCAAAATCAACATCCCCATCTTCATCAAAATCCCGGGCCACTACCCTAGTTACCCCATTCAAAGGATAAAAATAGGTCTCGGTAAAGGTATTATCACCCCCATTGATATGTATGCGCATGCCGTGATAGGGCTTTAGGGTTACGGATTTATCTGCATTGTCACCATTCACGGTAATAATATCTTTATCCCCATCCCCGTCATAATCGATCAGTTCAAACCAACTACTGCCATAGATAGGACTAAATTCAATGGCCTTTTCCGAACGGAATTCCAAAGCTTCTTTTTGGTAAAGAATACTGATACTTTCGCTGCCTTGCGATACCAAAGCGACCAAGTCTTCCTTCCCATCATGATCCATATCCTCGGCAAGAACCCGGATTACCCCAGGTTGATTTAATAACACTTTTTTTATGTATTTCCCTTCTTCCTTTGTGAACAAGGATAGTTTTCCTGTAAAATACCCAAATTCGCTCACTACCAATTCATCCGTACCATCCTTATCCAAATCATGCACCAAAGTATGTACTGGTCTGTGAATCACCTCTGGAAGATAGCTTATGGTATCTTTGGTCTCCAAGGCAATACTCCCCAAAGCTACTTCAGAAGGATCTAATTGTCCTACTGTAGTCACGAATCCCGTTTCTCCTTTGCGGGTATAATCCGTTATAGCGCTTCTAAATTTTTTTCGTTGGACGCTGGCGGTATTTCCCAAATCATAGGTCGTGAGAAATCCGTTCACATCGCCTGTCAGCAGTTGTTTGTGCTCCGCATCATAGTCCATAAAGGTAATCAGGGACCTTCCTATACTATCCAAAGTAACGGGGGAAGCCGCAAACTGTGTCAGCCTTTTACTTCTATTGGCTTTAGGGCCTGGCAATAAGGTATCCGGGGCTAGTTTTAACACATACGCTTTTAGCAATTGCCAATCTTCTTCGCTGATGATGGGCGTATACGGGAAGATGCCGGTTTTTCCTATGGCATATTGTTCCTCATAAGAAAATTCCCTGGTGAGGTCATACAAAGAATCTTTTATGCCCATTCTAGCGCCCATTTCGGGAAGCACATATCTGGACCAAATCCTTTTTGGTAAATCCTGGATATCCGGAGCAATATGGCAAGAGGCACAATAGGTATCATATAGGCGCTTCTGCCTTTCTTCTTTTCGTTGTCCGCAAGAAACCACTAGGAAACATCCCAATAGAAATAGGGTCTTGATGCTTTGTCTGCAAAAGATAATTGCCATAGTATTGCTTTAAACAGGGAAGATAGCCATCCCGTATAAAGCGTGCAAAAGAATAGGTGTTTATTCTTTTTATTTGGGCAATGGGATATAGGTAGTCTCATCTTCCATCATGGGGAAGGTCCTATCTTCCCAGGCCTTTTTAGCCTTGTTCAATTTTTCTTTATCGTAAGACACAAAATTCCACAATAAAAAACGTTCTTCAGGGAATGGTTCCCCGCCAAAAAGTAAAAGGTGGGTATTTGGTTTTAGCACCGTACTGCATATATCCTCTACTTTGGACACCAATATATTTCCCTTTTCAATGCGCTGTCCACAGGCCTCCACAGCTCCTTCGACCACACAAATACCAATTTCTCCTTTCAGTTGCCCTTGCGTATTCAAATGATATTCTTCCTGACTTTTTATTTCTATCATAAACAAAGGGGAATGTACAGGCACTTGTGATTTTTGTCCATAGCCTTCTCCTGCTATCAATTTAAAGGTGGTGCTACCCTCCTTCCATATAGGTAATTCTTCTGCGGGACAATGGTGAAATGAAGGCGCAATATCCTCTAAATGTTTGGGCAATGCTATCCAAATTTGGTACCCATGGGCCCATGTTTGTTTTCCCTGTCTTAAGTGTTTGGGGGTTCTTTCCGTATGCGATACTCCTTTTCCGGCTACCATCCAGTTTACAGATCCCGGACTAATCAATTGTTTTGTTCCAATGCTGTCTTCATGCATAATTTCCCCTTCCAACATATAGGTTAGTGTTGATAGGCCAATATGGGGGTGCTGATCAACATCCAGATAGCGATCAGGCCCCAATAATGAAGGCCCCATATGATCAATAAAAATAAAGGGACCTATCATTCTTTTTTTTCGAAACGGAATTAGTCTTCCCACTAAAAAATCTCCAATATCCCTACTTCTTTCTTCAATAATTAATCCAAGGTTCGACATAAAATCAAATACTTATATTCGTACTTTTAAATATACAATTCTTTCCCTATATGAAAATCGTAAAACGTCTTTTACTGGTATTGGTTGCTGGACTCATTTTTGCCCTTGTCTATAATTATCCAAAACTTACGATCATATCGGGATACGCTTCAAAAAATATGGCTTCCAGTGTTTTTATTGCACAGCGCACAGCAGAATCCATCACTAAAAACGACAATAATGTTCCTCTTATTAAATTGGCCGATACCGATGTTGACCTGAGTTTGCGGTATGCGAGTTCATCCGTCTTTGGGCTTATGGAACGTAAGGCCGTGTATCGGGAAGGTTTAGGCTGTGTTTTGGTCACCGATACGGGAAATCCTGCAGCCGTTTCCCTGATTCCCCAACGTAGCGTATTAGATTCGCCCCTTCCTTTCCCCTATGGAAACAACGGGACCAAGGACAGTACTTTTGCTGAAGTGGATTATGACCAATTGAAGAGCGCTATGGACCATGCCTTTGCTGATCCGGAAGTTACCAAGACAAGAACAGTTTTAGTGGTGTACAAAGATCATATTATTGCGGAACAGTATACGGGTGGGTTAACCGTAAATACTCCCATTTTGGGATGGTCCATGACTAAAAGTATTACAGGAACACTCTATGGCATATTACAGCATCAGGGAAAGATCAATGTGAATGATCTTGCTCCGGTATCCGAATGGCAGGGAGATGACCGAAAAAATATTAGTTTGAATCACCTATTGCGCATGCAAAGTGGATTGGAATGGGATGAGGATTATGCATCGATCTCCGATGTGAACAAGATGTTGTTTTTAGCGGATGATATGACTCAACCCCAGATTCTTAAGGAAGCTCTGGCTCCTCCTACCGAAATATGGAATTACTCTTCGGGCACCTCCAATTTATTATCGGGTATTTTGAGGCAGGAATTTAACAGTCACCAAGAATATCTGGATTTCCCCTACACCCAGCTCATTGATAAAATAGGTATGCATTCCATGCTGATCGAAACGGATCTACAAGGAAATTTTGTAGGATCGTCCTATGCCTGGGCCACCACAAGGGATTGGGCCAAGTTTGGGTTGTTGTACCTTCATGAAGGCAATTGGAATGGCGAGCAATTGTTTGCGCGTAGTTGGGACGATTACGTGCGTAAACCCACCGCGGGATCTGAGGGGACTTATGGGGCCCATTTCTGGTTGAATGCCGAAGGAAAATATCCCGACGTTCCAAGAGATATGTACTCTGCCAATGGGTTTCAAGGGCAACGTGTTTTCATTATTCCTTCCAAAGATTTGGTGGTGGTAAGAACAGGTTTGGGAGCCGCGCCCAACTTTGACATCAATACTTTTCTCAAGGAAATTATTGCTGCCATACCCTAAGTTAGCCACACAGCCATCAAGAAAACCCTAGTTTTAGCTTTGTTTTTTATCGATAAAAAACACCGTTTATCGTGTAGACCACAATTCTCCCTTAGTTCACAACAATATTTTTTGATTTCCTGAGATTCGCCTTAGTTTTACTGTGTAATAAAGAAATAAAAATTTTCATTTTCATATAGTGTTCTCGTAAAAGGGTCCGGTCTTCTCAGATCAGGACTCTTTTTAGTTTACCCCCTTTTTTAATAGGGATTCCGGAGGTATCGAATAGGGACCTACAAGAACTTACTTTTGTCTTAGTTGCAGTTTTTTTACCAGTTTCTCTATGGTAAGCCCCTGTGCGATAATAGAAAAGATAACGACCACATAGGTAATCACCAAAAATAGCTCGCGATGCATTTCTTGGGACAAGCCCAAAGCCAAGGCAATAGATATTCCGCCACGCAGACCTCCCCAAGTCATGATCAGGTTGGTATTGGGTACAAAATTGAGTTTCTTTTTAAAGAAGTTAACAGGAAGCAATAAGGATAGGTATCTACAGATCAAAATTACCGGAATGGCGATAAGACCCGCTACGATATACTCTCCTTCGAATACCAGTTCCAACATTTCCATTCCTATCAATATAAACAACACCGCATTCAAAAGAATATCGATCAATTCCCAAAACTTGTCCACATACATTTCGGTAGTCTCGGACATGGCCGTATTCCGTACGGTATCGTTTCCTACCAATAGGCCAGCGGCCACCATGGCCAAGGGAGCTGATAAGTGTAATTTTTGAGCAATTAACGTTCCCACCATGACCATGGCCAAGGTGATGATGACCTCAATATCAAAATCGTCAATAGATTTCAATAAGCGATAGGTAATCCAACCCAATAATAGTCCTAAAAGGAGGCCTCCTATGACTTCCTGTCCAAAAAGTCCAAGCGTTGCCATAAAATCAAAATCCCCAGTTCCTGAAGAAGCGATTTGATAAATGGTCAAAAACACGACTACCCCAACGCCATCATTGAACAGGGATTCCCCAACGATTTGGGTTTCCAAGGTTTTGGGAACTCCCGCTTTTTTTAAAATTCCCAGCACAGCAATAGGGTCCGTGGGGGAAATAAGAGAGCCAAACAACAAGCAATAGATAAAATCTACGGGAAGTCCCAGAAGTTGTAGGATGAAAAACATGGCTCCTCCAATTAAAAAAGTAGACACCATTACTCCTAAGGTAGCAAAGGCAATCACGGGCCAACGTTGTAATTTTAACTGTTGAAAATTGGTATGTAAGGCCCCTGCAAACAGGAGAAAGCTCAGCATCTGATCTAACAGTACTGTTTTGAAATCGATCTGCCGTACAAATTCCAATTCCGCTCTAAGGAGCGTATCGTCAAAATAACTTAAGACCAGCACTGCCAGGGTGTATACTATGGTAATGAGCATTAAGCCAATGGTATTGGGCAGTTTTAAAAAGCGGACGTTGATATAGCCGAATGCGGCAGCTAAAAAAATAAGTGCGGTTATGATCAAATAACTATCCATAAAAAGAGGTTCTATTTTTGGTTGTTTGTCCCATTCCTAAGAAGCACTCTTGCGCAGGACAACACGAAAATATAAAAACTCTTTAAGATGGGAGGTTACCTTCGCTTAACTGTTTGAAAAATTCTATGTTATATTATTATATAGTCTTCTGTATCTATGAGTTTTTATCATCATCTTCAAAAAGTTCTTTTTGCATCAATTTGATTTTCAGATTTAAGTACTTCAACATGAGAAATCCTAAATAAATAAAGAAGCTACAAAAGCCTGCGTACAATACCAGTACTAGAAAAGTGGGAATCACTTCTAGAAAAGTGTAAAAGGAAGAAAATATCATAAAACTGCTGGTTTAATTAGAAAGCAAGACTTAAATGATTTCTGATTTTAACATAAAAATATCCGAATTAATAATCATAGATGTCGGTATTTACAAAATCGTACATGACCTTGGCCATGTAATCATAATCCAAGATACTATCTCCTTGTTTGATATTATAAAGAGTGACACCCCCAATTCGTGCCAACACCTTCCCTTTATTTCCTATCTTTAGAAAAGTGGGAACAGATTTCACCTTATAGATTTCTTTCAACCTTCTTCTATCATTGTCCATATCTATCTTTTTTAGACGGACATTTGAAAGTGCTTCCTTCATCGCTTCGGTCTTCCTAGCTTTCTTGAATATTTTACAGGGCCCGCACCAAGTTGCGGTAAAATAATATACAGTTACCTTTTCTTTTTTTTGTCCAAAGGAAGACATCGAAAAGAATAATATCATCACTATCAATAAGCTATTTTTCATCATTGTCCGATTTTTTTTCTTAAGTATTTGATCAAGTAAATGATCAGAACAACCACGGCAATCATTACGAATATATTGATCAAACCCAACAAAAATTCTATCAAACTCCAAATGGAATCATCTCGAAAGGATTTTTCTTGTATGAGTAAGAAAATTAGGTTTTTATACTTAAACATGTTAAAATTTAAAATTCTTGGTCAGGAAAGTAAATCCACAAAAATACAAAGGCTATTAACATTGCAGTAAGTATAAATAATAGAATGAAAGAAAGTACTATCTTTCTAATGATACTATAATCCTTAAGCCTTTTTATTATTTTCATAATTATACTTTTTCATTTTTCTCCATCATCGCGTTTTTGTTCTAAATCCTTGATACGCAATTTCAGATATCTTGATAATAACCTAGCAAAATAAATTATTACGACAACAACGGATATCATTGTCACCAGCAAGAAAATTTGCCAAATCAATAAACTCGTACTTGAAGTCTCTATAAGTTTGTCCATAATATTTTTTTAATCTATTCCCCGAATACTGATAAGTTCACCTGTTTCCTCGTTTAGGATAAGTTCATACCTGAACAATTCCGAAACGCTAAAATCTTGATCTAAAAAGTCCAATCCATACCTCATTCTGCCCGTAATAATCAATCGTGATTGGTTTACGGATTTGTGAGTTACATTGAAGGATATCAATTCCCAATTACTCAATAACCCACCTCCTGTCTGGGTGGTCGTTAAATTGGTTACCATATAGGGAGTAGCATCCGTCTTTAATTGTTGGTCGATGAACAGGTTTACATCAACCGATGTAAAGGAAAAAAGCCCTACGATTCTTATAAACCCCTCCAATCTTTTAGTACCATCTTGCAATGTAGTCAAAGTATTACCTATATCAAACGTGGATTCGACATTATTTAACCTGTTTCTTAGTTCTGTAACACTTGATACACTTGGAAGGATTCCGCCGATATCTTCAAAACTATAGGACTCTATAAGACCCTCACTTATCATACTATTGAGTTCGCTCAATATCCTCGGTGCCACTATTGGTGTAGTTCCATCCGTGTCACAGTCAAAACAGGGCAAATCGGTATTGGCGCCATCGCCACCATCGCCTCCTCCTCTATTTGGGAACTCTTCATCATTGTTATTGTTTGGGTCATTTCCTCCACTTGGGGAGTCCTCTTGTTCATCGTCGTTATTGTCGTTTCCTTCGGTGTCCCCGCTGTCATTGGAGCCTCCACTCCCGTCAGGTTCGGGACAGTCAATTATCTCAAGGTTAATAATAGGAAGTCCTGTTCCCTGGCTTTCTCCTTGCACGGGAGCACAACACGAACCAAAAGGACATTCATTCAATATTCCTCCACCAAAAGGGTCCCGAGCCGTGATCAGGTGTTCAAAATCAGTATCCGCTTCAATGAAACGGACCTTATCCGAAAAATCCATTTCCTCGCCATTGTAGTATTGTATCTGATCTTCTAGAGATACATCATAAAGTACAAAGAAGGCTTTATAGGTATTGTCACGTTGTTTACTGATTAAGAGGTTTTCAAAACCTTCCATCTCTGCATTGTCTCTAGTTATGGGGAAAGTATACGAATCATAATCTCCTTTTTGGACATAGATCACATTATCCGTTAGTACTTCAAAATCATTCTCTCTCCCGGTTAATAGAGGGGCGTTATAATTTTCGGCCAGTTTTAAAACCTCCGGTTTAATGGTATTAACTTCTTCCTTGCTTATTTTTCTAGCAAAATATTCGAGCTTTACCTCTGAAAATTCTTGAGGTGTCCTTTCCTCATTTTCACAGCTTACACCAAACATTAATACCGCACCTACAGAAAAATACTGAATTACTTTTTTTAACATCATAAATTTATTTTTTGGTTGTTATAGAGGTAACTGTCCTCTTTTCATTATGATGAATGGACCATTCAATGTATTCGATATCGTATGCCCAAAGTAATATTGAGCACGAAACAAATATATAGAAAATAATAACTAAATATGAATAAAAATAATAAATATTTAAATTTATACGCATTTTAATTGCATATTTTAGTATATAATATATTGAATCTCCCTGAATCTTAAGGAGTTAGGAAAATCTGATTTTTTTTGCATTTTTTAAATCAATTGGAAGAAGGCTTTTCAACCCCTAACGCTGCTATACATTGGAGTCATTTTCCGTATATCAGAAAGCCCAAATATCATTTTTCTCTGTGGACACCACTACTTCTGAAGGGTTCACAACAATAATTTATTTATGAGGTAGAAGGAGGCTATATTTACATCGTAATAACGACATAAAAATTTTCATTTTCATATAGTGTTCTCGTAAAAGGGTCCGGTCTACTTAGATTAGGACTCTTTTTTATTGTGTATTATTTGATTTTTTTGCGTAACTATCCCTAACCCAATCCCAAAAGATACGCTTGGACCAAAATAAATGTCAAAATCTCGATTAAGGGAATTCAAGGCACTTATAGGGTATACTGAGACTCCATATTTCTTGATTGCTACTCCTCCACAATCATTAGGTTTATCAACGAATAGTTCACTAAAAATCAGTTCTGTGAATTTTCAAATAACAAGATTTAAAGCCTACACCACAGAATTTTGGACCTACACAACAATAATTTAGAAATGCAGGGGAATCCCTCTATATTCGAAGTGTAATAAAGAAATAAAAATTTTCATTTTCATATAGTGTTCTCGTAAAAGGGTCCGGTCTACTTAGATCAGGACTCTTTTTAGTTTAGCACTGTTTCTTATCACAAGATATTATAAGTGGCGCTATAGTCTCTCCCTGAAATATCTAAATATCAGAATTCAAGCAAGATACCACGCTAATGACGCCATTCACAACAATAATTTAATTCCCTCGATGTAATGGTCTACTTTAGTTAAAGAATTAGTCAAACAAGTTAATTTTTTCATTTTCATATAGTGTTCTCGTAAAAGGGTCCGGTCTTCTTAGATCAGGACTCTTTTTAGTTTTAGGCCTACGAAAACTTGAATGAATATCTCCTTTACAAGGCGTATTAAGGAATCCACTTGTTTTCCCCAAAATTGGGTTTACGTTTTTCCAAAAAGGCATTTCGTCCTTCTTTGGCTTCATCGGTCATATAGGCCAAGCGTGTAGCCTCTCCCGCAAAAACCTGTTGCCCTACCATACCATCATCTGTAAGATTCATGGCAAACTTTAGCATCTTTATAGAGGTTGGGGATTTTGCCAATATTTCCTGTGCCCATTCATAGGCGGTGGTTTCCAATTCCTCATGGGGAATCACGGCATTGACCATACCCATTTCATAGGCTTCCTGTGCGGAGTAATTTCTTCCCAGGAAAAAGATCTCCCGGGCCTTTTTTTGCCCTACCATTTTTGCCAAATAGGCTGATCCATACCCCCCGTCGAAACTGGTCACATCGGCATCTGTCTGCTTAAAGATAGCATGTTCCTTACTAGCCAAGGTAAGATCACATACCACGTGTAAGCTATGTCCTCCACCTACGGCCCATCCTGGTACCACCGCAATAACGGCCTTGGGCATAAAACGAATCAAACGCTGTACTTCCAGGATATTAAGGCGATGCATTCCATCTTCTCCCACATATCCCTGATGTCCTCTTGCTTTTTGATCTCCTCCACTACAAAAGGAATAGACGCCATCTTTGGTAGAAGGCCCTTCTGCAGATAATAGCACTACTCCAATGGAGGTATCTTCCTGCGCATCATAAAAAGCCTGATACAACTCGCTTGTGGTCTTTGGTCGAAAGGCATTCCGGACATTCGGTCGGTTGAATGCTATTCGCGCTACGCCATTGCTCTTTTTATAGGTGATATCTTCAAATTCTTTTGCAATTTTCCAATCGATCTGTTTCATTTCTATAGTGATTTATTTTTTTCCTCGATCCATTTGGACATGTATTTTGTGCTGGCCATTTGTTGTTGTTGCAACATGGCTCCAATGAAATTCATGTTTCTATGAGATCTTAAGTTTGTTTGTATATGTTCTATTTTAGACAATAAGCCTTCTTGTAACTTTTCTTTTTGATATCTATGTTGTATTATTTTTATGCCATTTTGCTGGGCCTGATGCCATTTTTCTTCTTCCTGATATAACTGTACCGCTGCTTTGGCAAATGCTGCTACCTCATCTACGACCACGCCATTCCAAGGGAGGTCATCATGCATCCCTTCTGCCCCTATTCTTGTGGTTACACTTGGAGTACCTGAAAGCATTCCATCGATCAATTTTCCCTTTATTCCGGCACCAAAACGCAAAGGAGCCAAGTTTACTCTTGCTCTTCCCATAACTTCGTGCACCTCTGGTGCCCTCCCCATGATATGGAAACCTGTTTGGGGGTGATGCAACTGCTTTACTTTTTCGGGTAAATACGCCCCATAAATACGCACTTGTGCCTGTGGTAACCATTGCCGTATTACGGGCCATATGGTTTTCTTTAGCCAAAGTACAGCATCGACATTTGGAGCATGTTTTCCGTTTCCAATACAAATAAAGCCTGCCCTATCCTTAAAGAGCACCCAATCTTCTGCATCTACTTTAGCCACCATAAATGGAATATGGACCAATAAACGGTCATTTATGCCGATATACTTTTCCAACAACTCCATCTCATAGGTCGAAATCATCAAGGAGCAATCTGATCTATATATACTGGCGATTTCACGTTTGGTTTTCTCGCTCTCCAGCCAATCCGCTATGCTAAAGGCCTTTTCCTTCTTTACCGCCTGCTCTCGCACATAACGCAGGGAATGCAGATCTTCCGTATCCAATATGCGTACGGCATCGGGGAGTTGTTCCGTTATACGCCAACCAAATTGTTCTTCAGTCAAAAAACGATCAAATAGTACGATTTGGGGATTCAAGACTTTGACGAAAGCATCAAAACTAGCATCGTTCAAAGTTATTGCCTTTGTAGTCACCCCCATGGCTTCCATATCCAGACTATAAGGACCTCTAACCGCCGTTGAAGCAAAGGTGAGCTGATATCCGGCTTCTATAAAACAATGTAGCAATTGCAACATTCGGCTACCTGCCGCTGTTGCCGTAGGCTCTGGCCAAACAAAACCAATGACCAACAGTTTCCTATCCTCCCCCATGGATTCTTCCATTTACATTTTGGCCGCAAATTTTTGCGAAATACTCAATCGTAATTTTCGCTCGTAATCTTCCTCCAACCATTCCTTGTAATTCTTTGTATTGTTCATGATACAATAGGAGTACTGACGCACGCGATAAGCAATTTCTTCTTTGAGCTGTTTTGCCAATATTCGGGCATCAAAGACATCTTCACTGTTTTCTACACAAATTTTGGCATGTTGCTCTATACTGCGTTCCAAAACGGTTTTGGATTTTAAGCCTTGGGCAAATATCTTTTTATACTCTGCTTTAATATCGTATTCCAAGACCTCTGATTTGCTGAATTGGGCTTTCAATTCTTCGGGCATTTCATACACAAATTCCCGTTCTATCTCCTCATCATTCTTAATATTCTCCAAAAAGAAATCCGGGAAGTGGAAAATCTCCTGCCAATCTATGGGAGCATCCCACTTTCCAAATCGGGCCAAGTTGTTTCCAAGGTCAATTACGGTAAATTCATCTTTATTGGGCAGTATTCTAGATCCCCTTCCGATCATTTGAAAATATAGGGTCAAGGATTTTGTGGCCCTATTTAGAATGATGGTTTCTACCGTAGGCTCATCAAAGCCGGTTGTCAATATACTGACCGAGGTTAAAATAGCATCTGGAGTATTGGAAAACCACTCCAGGATTTCACGGCGTTCCGTAGCATTGTTTTTGTTATCGAGATGACGGATGTTATACCCTACTTTTTTAAAGGTCTCGTAAACATATCTCGAGGTATTGATCCCATTGTTAAAAATTAGGGTTTTTGTTCCCTTGGCAATTTTCTCATAGGTACTCAACAATTTCCCCAGCATATTCTGGTTTCCATAGAGCTCATCGGAAGATTTCACCGTATAATCCCCACTTATTCCCAACTTCAAGGTTTTGAGGCTTACATCGCTATTGAACATATTTGCCCTGGCCAAAAAATTCTTTTCAATAAGGGATGCGATAGATTCTCCCACAATCAGTTTGGAATAATTATCCTTCATGGGGAGTTTAATATTGGAACTCAAAGGAGTAGCCGTAACCCCAAGGATAATGGACTTCTCAAAATACTTGAACAATTTGCGAAAGGAGTTGTAATGGGCTTCATCAATAATCACCAAACCAATGTTCTGTATCTCTACTTTATCATCCTGTAACCTGTTGTTCAAGGTTTCTACCATGGCCACAAAACACATGTATTCATCCTGATCTTGGAGTTCCTTGACTTGACTATTGATGATCTTATTATGGACACCAAAGCCTTCCAACATACGGGAAGTCTGGGTGCTCAATTCAATTCTATGGGTCAAGACCACCACTTTTTTACCCGTTTTTTCAATATAACGACGGGCTATTTCGGAAAAAACCACCGTCTTTCCTCCTCCAGTAGGCAATTGGTATAATACATTGACATCATCCGCGGATTCTTCAAAATACTTGAAAATAGTACGCAGGTCCTGTAACTGATAATCGTATAACTTCTTCTCTATGGTCTCTTTTTGTAACTTCAAGGTAGTTAGATGATGCTTTTAGTATTCCATTTTTTCAGTAGTGTACCGAAAAAAAATAAACCCTACTAAATTATATGTTTTTTACCCTTAAATGAAACAATAATTCATAAATCCTATAATAAAAACAAGATTCTGTCCCTTGCATGATAGAATTGCCTTGTTTACAGGGGATTATTGCATCCATTATTTTTTGGATCAATATCCTTTTTGGGAAGAAACCACATTATAAAGCGCTTTTCCTGATTCCAAACGGTAGTAATTCTCCATGATTTGAGGGACTACGGCTTGCGGATCGGAGACACTGGCTACGTGTGGCGTTATATGTACTTTGGGATGTTGCCATAGGGCATGGGTTTTGGGCAATGGCTCTGTATGAAAAACATCCAAACTTGCCCCGGAGAGCTGTTCGCGGTCCAATGCCTTGATCAAATCCGCTGCATTTAAGTGCGCTCCCCTAGCTACGTTAATAATATAACTCCCCTTAGGCAGCTGCTCAAAAAGATCCACATTTAGAATCCCTTCGGTTTCTTTGGTCAAGGGAAGCAGGCATACTAGGATGGACGTTGTCGCTAAAAAGGTACTGAGTTCTTCTGGGCCGGAAAAGGAAGTAATTCCTTCCAATTCCTTGGAAGACCTTGCCCACCCCTGAACCTTAAAACCTAATTTAAGCATATCTGCGGCAACGGCCTGTCCCAAGGTTCCCAGGCCAAGAATACCTATAGTAACATCCTTAATTCTCAAATACGGACGTGGCACCCATTGTTGTGCACTCTGATCTGCTTTATAAGTATTCAAATTTTTGAGATGATTCAGTGTTAAGGCCAAAACAAACTCGGACATATCACTGGCCAGTACGGGGTCTACAACACGAGTGATAGGAACCGAGGGAAGGTCTTCCTCTTCAAAAATAAAATCAACTCCGGCACCGGCCGAAGCAATACATTTTAGATTAGGATATTGGCCAATAATGCCGTGGGGAGGCTTCCAAACCAAAACCATTGAGATTTCCTCTTTGCTATGATCCTCGAGGTAACTATATACCTCAACTTTAGGGTCAAATGTCTGTATGGCATTTTTCCATGCCTCAATTTTATCGTCTTGCCTAATAATTACTATTCCCATAGTTATGCTATACTATCTAAGGCTCTAGAAAAACCCTCGGCATACAACCATTGTTGCCGCTGGCTTTCCTGATATATATTTACAATTCTTGTTTTAAAGGTGGGTAACTGACCGTGCAATGCTACAAATTGGACAGCTTCATTGAAGGAATTGAGCATGCTTTTGTAAAAGGCATCCGGGACATTCTTTTCCTTGGAAAAGGCCTGGGCAATTTCTAAGTTGTACAGCATTACATCGGTAATTAGTTCTGGCTCCACTCCTAACTTTATAAAATGCTTAATGAATTTTTGTGCCACAGACCTGCGTGCTTTTGGGCGTTTTCTTTTCACGGGAAAGTACTCATTGGAAATCTTGACTTTTGCCGCCTGAACCAATTTATCCTCTTTTGGATTGAATACAAAATCATAGTATTCCTTTACAACAGGAAAACGGTTGTAGAGGTCCAAGAGTTGTTCTTGAATCTCCTCTTTTTCCATACTGCCCAAATATTTTATCAAGGCTCTTTTGCTCATATTCTGATTTGTCCTCAAAAATAAGACAAGCTTTTAAATAAAGCACTATAACAAGTTATGTATAAGATTGTCCAATTCCCTTTGGAATATCCATAATAATAATGTATACTGATGGGTATAAAACAACAACTCCAAATTACACATATGAGGCAACTAAAGATTATCAAGCAAGTTACCAATCGCGAATCAAAATCTTTGGACAAGTACTTGCAAGATATCAGTAAAATTGAATTGATTACAGCAAATGAAGAAGTAGAACTCGCACAAAAAATAAGGGACGGAGACCAATTGGCCCTAGAAAAATTGACCAATGCCAATTTAAGGTTTGTCGTTTCTGTAGCAAAACAATACCAAAACCAAGGATTAAAATTACCGGACTTAATCAATGAAGGAAATGTTGGGCTTGTAAAAGCTGCCAAGCGTTTTGATGAAACCAGAGGATTTAAATTTATCTCCTATGCCGTATGGTGGATACGCCAATCTATTCTTCAAGCCCTGGCGGAACAATCTAGAGTGGTGCGTTTGCCTTTGAATAAAATTGGGTCTATCAATAAAATAAAAAAGACGTTTTCCTATCTAGAACAGGCACATGAAAGACCACCTTCTCCTGAAGAAATTGCAAAGGAATTGGAAATGAGTGTGAGCGAGGTGAAACAATCCCTAAAAAATACCGGACGTCATGTTTCCATGGATGCTCCTCTAAAGGAAGGGGAAGATTCCAACCTCTATGATCTTATGCGCTCTGCGGAATCGCCCAGACCCGATATTTCCCTAATGCAACAATCTTTAAATACTGAAATCAATAGAGCATTGGAAACGCTTTCTCCCAGGGAGGCAGATGTGGTGAAACTGTATTACGGTATCGGAGATCAACAATCTATGACACTTTCAGAAATTGGACAGACTTTTGATCTCACTCGGGAAAGAGTACGTCAAATCCGTGAAAAAGCCATACGAAAACTGCGTCACAATTCTAGAAGCAAGTTATTAAAAACGTATTTGGGATAGGGTCAGGACATAAAAAAAGGAGCTCATTTTCATGAACTCCTTTTGAGATCTTTTGTACTTAACGACTATTAGGAAAAACTCAATTTACTAATATCATAATCGGTTAAGATTTCATTTAAATCTTCAATGAAGTTTAAATACGCGTTGTTTTCATGATTTTTACTAGCCATAATTTTAAGGATTTGGGTGGAACGGGCCTGTTAGACTATAAATAGTCCAACTCAACCAATTCGTTTAAACTTAGAATTTCATTTAGATCTTGAAGAAAATTAAGATATTCTTCTCCGTAGGTGTCGTATAACATATTTGGTAAGGTTTGGTTTTTTATTATTATTGGATTTGGGTGTCAATAACTATAGTATAAAGCTATCTTTTTTATCTGCTTTCAACAACAAATTGTGGTGTAGTACCCTTTTTTTGTTGTGAACCTATGGATTCTTTAAGGTGTTATCTCCCTTTTCATGGGTTTAAAACCTGGATTGATAGGAAATTCCGGCCGAAATGGCCCAAAAGAAACGCCCTGGATCAAATACCAACTCCTGCCGTGTAAGGCCAAGATTGGCTCTATAGACATTGGCCCTATCTTTTCCCGTAAATTGATATTCTATGTTTATCTGTTGGGACTCTACGTATAGGAGTGTCTCTGCCAGCAAGGTTCCATCTACCCTGAATTGCTGTAATTCCGGGGAAATCCCATATCCCGCATTCAGTCCCCAGTAGTGATCTGCATTTTTTAAATATCTGCGCATTAAGAAATTTCCGGAAAAGTTAGCGGTGCCATCTGGTCTAGGAGAAAAATAAGGACGCAAAGAAAAATAGTAATTGCCCTTATAAAGTCCTACGGAGCCTGTAAATATCGTAGCATCACTATTCCTAAAATCAATATAACGGATACCCAAGGAGGCTTCCATAGCCTTGGGCAGGTTTGCGTACAATTCAGCGCCAGCTCGGTGTTTTGGAAAAATAGAAGCATCGGAAAATCCATAATTTACATAGCCATAGAAGGTTTTTGAAATCTTGGGATAGAGATCCACTTCATATTGCAATCCATTGGTAGCAAATCTATTGCTATAATTTACCCTGGGAATAATACTTCCGGCCTTTGTCTCTCTCTTGTATTCAATACTTGAGGAAATAAAGGGGTCGAACAAGATATCGAATACTTCAAAAGCGTTGTTGATTCTAACACTATTTTTGAAAGGCTTGCTTTCCAAGGAATCTGGTTTTTTTGTGTCCACTTCATCCGTACTTTCCCCTTGCATTGCATAAATATGATCTAAAGCCTGTTGCCGCAGTTTCATTAAATCTGCGTCATCCTTTAAGTATTTCAGGGATTTATTGGCCAAACCTAAGGCAATAGCGTAATTTTTGGCATAGATCTCATTTTTAACAGCTCCTTCCCAAACCTCTTTGTTTTCTTTTTCCGCAGAAGTAATGATATTAAATTGTCTCCTAGCTTTATCATAGGCACCATCCCAGCTATAGGTCTTTGCCAATAAATTTCTGACATCCGTATAGGCCGGGTACTTCGTCAGTATCTGTTTCAAGGTATCCCTGGCCACTCCCCTATTGCCATTGAAGGCCAAATCCCGAGCGGCGAAAAAAGATTTGTCAGGATTGCCATTATAAGCCACTTCCTGAGAAAATCCCATTGCCCCCACAAACAGGCATAGGAGGCCTAGATAATATGTATTTTTAAACGGTTTCATAAGCTCGCTGAAGCGATATATCTTTCAATTTTAGCCGTTATAATGGCATTTATAGAATCTTTTTCGGTAGCGCTCTTTTTTAAAGCCGTGTAGGCTCTATTCATCTTTTGTGCAATGGCGTCCGTTTTTATCTCATTTCGTTCAATGCTTTTATAGAGTTCCAAGGCTTTTTCATTTTTATTGGACCAGAAATACACATCCAATAAAGCGGCATATCCGTCCTCATAGATAGGATACTTCCGAATCACTTCTTCTAAAATACGTATAGATCCGTCATAGTTTTTCTCCCAAGCATGAATTCTTCCCATTAAAATTTCTGTATCGGAATGTCCTGGTATTTTGGACAAAATATACCGACAAAGAAGGAGCGCTCTTGCCCTATCGTCATCATTAAACGCTAACTTTCGTGCCGTATTATAGGCGTTATCATAATCTTTTCCATTAAATACACTCTGTACCCATACTAGCTCTTGTTTGGTAAATTCCTGTTTCTCCCTAGGTATTATGGCTAAGCCATCTGGAAGAATTTTATTGTTTTCCGCTACATAGCTATTGATAGATTTAAAAAGTTTGAACCTTTTTTTCATCTCTTTTTTAAGGGCTGTTTCTCTAATTTTGGCCAGCTGCAAATCCTCTCCCATTTCAAAAACCTTGCTTCTAGACATAAAATACTTCCCATAGATATACTCTTGGATATTGTTTTTGGCACGAAAAAGGGGAATCTGTTTGGTTCCATCAAAGGGGGTACTATGAGTCAATGAATTCCCTAACCAAGCCGTTTGCCTCGGGGTTTTTAAATCATAAGCGGTATTCAATAAAGACAATACCGTTGGCGCCAAGTCGGCATGTGAGGCCAAAGCAGCTTTTCGTTGCGGTTTTTTCAAAAGCGGGCTATACATCATAAAAGGAACCCGATAGCGATCCAATCGGTTGTCCTGAGGCAATCCATTGGTATTATGGCTTCCTGTGATGATAAATATGGTGTTTTTATAATCCGGATGCTTCTTATAGGCCGCAAAGAAATCCTTTAAGGCATCATCGGCATATAAAAAACTACTAAAGACGTCGAGATTCTTAAGTACCAATTTTTTTTCCCGTTCTCCTATTATATTACTCTTTGTCAACCTTTGCTTTACTTGCTGTTTGTATTCCGCTTTATTGGGGTTTTCAAATGGTTTTTTAGTGCTCAAAGTCATGAATACATCCAAACGGGGATTGGGAGCTGTCCCTAAATTTTTATTCCATTTCACGAATAGTTCCTTATCGGGATATCCAAGGGAAATACCTGCTGCGTCCTCTTCTTGTTTGGTATAGTTTTTCCCAAAACTTTTCCTATCCAAGATATAATCCACACGCTCCTCATGTAAAAACTTGTCCAGATAGTTCAGCGCACTGTTGCCACCATAATTAAAAGTGGTGGTATACCCATTATTTTTTAAAATACTGAATAGGGTATGTCTATTGGGCGACCCTTCTATATTGGTAAACCCATTTTTACCAAAGGGAAGAGATCCCATAAGCGTAGGTAGTGCCGCAGCACTCTCCCCGGTATTACTCACATAATTATCCCAGGATAGCGATTGTTGGTCCATAGCGTCCAAAAAAGGCAAAAGCCCTCCATATTTTGCTCTACTACCCACAAAATCAGCCCCTAGACCATCTACAAGGATAATGACAAGGTTGGGTCGCTGCTCCCCGAATTCAAAATCATTGACCAAATCTGTCTTTTCCTTATGGGAAGTCAATAAGGGATATTCTATACGACCATCGTATTTGTTAAAATCCAGAACATCATCCGCGATACTGGAAATTAGATGTTGGGTCTTATTCTCATTTATCGGTTTTTTATCCGAAGTCAAGGTGGTTAAAAATACACTGAACAACACTAAGGTCAGTGGATACATTTTGCTGATATAATTGTAGGTAGATGCCGTTATTTTATAGAAGAGGTAAAATAATAAGCTTACTCCCAGAAGCGCCAAAACTGTAATATTGAAAACTATCTCGGTATTGTACTGTTGTATCCCTAGTATTTCCGCTCCAAGAATTTCATATTGGCGTACAAAATATTCAATGAGCAGGACTTCTATGGTCAGGAGCAGTATCAACAGTAATCGCACCATTCTAAAGCCGAACGTAGGCTTTCTTTTTTCTAAAAAATTAAATAAAAAGGCAAAGAACAGTCCAACTACAGCCGTAAAACCTGTATGATGAATAATCAGCAAGAGGAGGCTTTTATTAATAAAGCTATCCAGAACCCCGCTCATATACAATCTAATATACTGATAGATAGACAACACAAAAAGGCATAAAAAATAGGCAAGGATCAAACGCGTAAAGTCCTTCAGGGTCTTTCGTTTCAAGGTTTTTTTTATGTTAGCTCCTTCCTGCATCCAATTAGGCTTTACTAAATCCTTTACGCGTTATGGTTCCCCATCCCGACTTTATTTTAAACAACTTCTTATAGTTTCCACGTATGGCCGAATAGACAATAATGGGGTGAAAAACAACAGGTTCTACAATAGCACACAATACTAGGATTAAAATATCCTTGGTCTTGGTATATTGGTTATAGGAATACACATCCCATAGGATGGCATAGAAAGAGAACATGATCGAAAAGGTATATACGGTAGCCGTTATCGCAATAAAAAAGCTCAAGTTCAAAATTCCTATATAATAGAAAAGAAGTGTTGCAAAAAACCCAAAAAACTCCAAGATCGGAGCCAACCATTCATAAAAGAACCAATAGGGATAACTGATCATACCCAATCTTCCGTATTTGGGATTGAAAAACATATCCCGATGTTTTTGTAATGTTTCCAGATTTCCGCGGGACCAGCGGTCTCTTTGATTCACCAGTATCTTTACACTTTCAGGTACTTCGGTCCAGCATAAGGGATCTGGAATATACTCAACGGTATAGGGTTCCTTTCTATCGTGCATATACCGTCTCATTTTGAAGACAATTTCCATATCTTCTCCAACGGTATTGGTATCATATCCCCCTACTGCCAAGGCAATTTCCCGGTCAAAGAAACCAAAAGCGCCAGAGATGATCAAAAGACTATCGATTCTTCCCCAAGCCATTCTTCCGAGAATAAAGGAACGGGTATATTCCAATAATTGAAACTTGGCCAGCCAATTTTCGGGCAAGCGTATTTCCTCTAACATTCCTCCTGCAATTTTGCAAGAATTGGCCACACGGATTACCCCTCCTACAGCAATTACTTTCTTTTGTGTTCGTTGATAAAAGGACTTTACTACATGCAATAGTGCATCGGGCAATAACAGGCAGTCTACATCGATACAGCCTACATATTTATTTTCAGAAAGTTGAATCCCAGTATTCAGTGCATCGGACTTTCCTCCATTTTCCTTATCAATAACCGTTAATTTGGAAAAAGATCGATGTTTGGATTTATAAATTCCCCGGATGGGTTTGGATTTCCATTCCGGATCTATCTTGCGATCTATTTTTATAAGGTCATAGGCCTTGATCATCTTCTCTAAGGTATCGTCCTTACTCCCATCGTTCACCACCATGACTTCGTAATTCACGTACTGTAAGGACAATAAGGACCTAATGTTCTCCACTATGGTCATCCCTTCGTTATAGGCTGGTGCAATAATGGTAATACTCGGAGCTAAAGGAGAGGCCATTACTTTGGAAAGATCTCCAAAACTGTTTTTATTTTTATAATGAATGGAATTTCTGGTAGAGAGATATCCCATAATGGCAAACATGGTGAACAGGACTATGGTAAACATCAAAAAAACAATGTTTATATACTCCAGAATGATATTTAGTATGCCGTTATCCACTTCAGTCGTTCTTTCTCTTAGAAGGTGAAGATAATAACTGTTTTAAGAAGCTATCTTCCTCATCCCTATCAGTCGTAGGGCCAGTATTTGGTGTATCTTGCTGTAGCTGAGGCACTGCGTTCTCGAAATCGATTTCCGTATCAAACAAGTCCAGAGTTTTTGACGGTCGTATTTCTAGTTCATCCAATAAAAAACAGAATTCCAGTGGCATAACCCCTTTATATTTGTCAAAGGAACTAGAGGTAGTTTCTTCTTCATTTATTTTCATATCGGAGGTTTCCGCTAACTTTTCATCATCCAAATCAGGAATTTTCTCCTCCAATAGGGCTTCTAAAAAATTGCTTTCAGCCTTATTTATATTCAAGCTTGTTTCTTCTACAGTTTCCGTAGCTTCTATTCGTGTTTTAAGGGCTATTGCCACCGTTTGGGCTTTTTTACGAATACAATCATTGGGGCAATTGGATAAGGTTTCCAAAAAGCAGATTTCCTTATGATCTCCAACAGTCAACATCTCATCAAGAAGTAATAACTGTGATTCTTCATCACTCACCCAGAATAGTTTCCTAAAGACACTTTCTTCCCTGCACTCTGAGTTCTCCACAACCCCAGATCGATCTTGGGTCAACCAGTACTTTTTGTCCGAAATCTTGTTCAAGATTTCAAATGCATTGTTTTTTATGCTACCATTAGTCTCTTTTTCCACAATGGAAATCAAAAGCGGTACTTCACGTTGATCACCGAATTGCTCAATAGTGTCTAACAATAAGGTCTTATTATATTCATCCTGATTAAAATAGTCATGATCAAAAACGCTTTTGGGCATTTCTTTTTGCGCCTTTAAGGTTTCCTTCTCATCGTTCTCCTCCTCTTCTATTTTTTCAGTGATATTTCCGCTTTCTTCCAATTCCTTGACTTTTTCAATTTCAAAGGGCAGCAACTCTTCCAATTCTTCTGAAGCCATGGCAGTAGTATCTTGTGATAGCTCTCCTTCTATGTCTTCCCCCGTTGTGATTGCAGTCTTTTCGGCAAAAAGACCTTGAGGCTCTTCTACAATGGCTTGAAGAAAATCTACCAAGGATGCATCTAAGGTGCTGTCTTCCAACAGGGCTTCCTTCAGGGTCTCTTTATTATCCTCTTCATTGGCATATTTGATAGGCTCTTCCCCATGTTCTTGGGCAGGCTGTAAAATTTCTTCCGAAACAATGGGTAAAAAATCAATATTTATGGTATCGTTCCCATCTTCCGCAGGTGGTGGCCAGGCTTGAAACTCATCAATGATATCATCC
Organism: Spongiimicrobium salis; assembly: GCF_043678055.1. Classification (NCBI taxonomy): domain Bacteria; kingdom Pseudomonadati; phylum Bacteroidota; class Flavobacteriia; order Flavobacteriales; family Flavobacteriaceae; genus Spongiimicrobium; species Spongiimicrobium salis. The sequence continues at coordinate 299,939 of NZ_JBHEQA010000002.1, read as the reverse complement.
ATAGTTTCTTTTATTGGGCCTTGTTCTTCTTTTTCAAAGATTTCCATATGCTGTTCCTCTTTGGTGTTTGGCATCTCGTTGTTATCCATTGGGGTTGGTATTATTTCTTCAATATTATCCGTAGGCATAACAGATTCGGGGGAAATCGTATTTATGGCATTTAGGGCTTTACTTTTTACTAAGAAGTTTGATTCTTTTTGCTCTACCGCTTTCAAAAAAGGAATTTGATCATGGTCTCCCAATTCGGCAATGGCATCAAGAATTAAGAGTTTAATATCGGCATTGCACTTTTTAAACACTTGCTTTAGGGTGTCCAAGGCTTCAAAAACGCAAAATTCCTTGATGCAGTGAATGGCTTCTGCCTTTATCTCATTGTTTTTATGACGTACAAGGTGTATAATAGAGGCATTGGCATCGCTTTGATTATAATACTTTATCAGTCGCAGCGCAAACAACACCACATCCTTGTTTTTAGAGGTCAGCCATACTTTAAATTTAGGGGCTTGAAAATCTTCCTGATTGCGAAGTACATCCAATAGTTTTAATTGCTGCCACTCGGAAATAGTATACTTGGTGGTATCTAAAAAGTAATTTATGCCTTCATGTTTTAAGGTTACCGTAGCAATTTCTGCCTGCTTGCGTATTACACTGCGTTTATCATTGACAAACTTGGTAATGAACGTATAGGACTCCTCCACTTTCATTTGGGTGAGTTCCAAAATACCACTGGAAACAACCTCCCAGCGCCAGCTCTTTAATTTCTGGAACGCGTCTAGGTGCAATCCCAAATCCTTGTAAAGCTTATACAGTCGTTTTCTGGTATCTCCAGAAACATCCTTCTGTAAATCCAGGAGAACTTCGGAAAGCACTTCCCTATTAAAATTGTCTTTTAAGGACTCCCTGATTTGAATCTTCAATTGCACATAATTGCTCTTTTCCTCTTTGGAAGCATCTTCTTCATAAAAGAGAAATTCACTTACAATTGGTGCTAATTCAGTTTTTCGAGTCGCGGTCTTTTTTGATTTTGCAGATAATTTATTCCTAAAAAAAAAGATGATCATAAAGCACAAAATCCCTAAAACAGTAGAAATAAGGGTAATGGCCCATAAAATATCGGTATCTATTTTTGGGGCCGTAATCCATAAATAATTATAGTATGTGCTATGTGCTATTTTCAAAAATTATCGTTTGCTCAATTCCCGTGCTACCCGTACCAAGAGTTCTGAGGGACTTACCGGTTTTGATATAAAGTCACTCGCTCCCAATTCAAAGGCACTCAATACATTTTCTTCGTTCCCCGCAGACGATATTATTATGATAGGTATATTTGATTGCAACTCATTCCTTACGAAGTCAATAAGCTCAATACCAGAAAAATACGGCATCATGATATCGCTTACAATAATATCTGGCGTGTGAACATTTAAATACTCTTTTACTTCCTTTCCATTCACGGAAAGGCTAACATCATACCCTCCTTTGACCAAACGATAGTTTAATAAGGAAGCTAATAATTCATCATCTTCTGCCAGTAAAAGTTTTTTCTTCTCCATCTATTTATTTCCCTTGCCTCAAATCAGCCACGCCTTGGTCTATTGCTTTTTCTACTTTTTCATATTCTTCCAGGAAGCAATCGTATAAAAACTCCAAATGCTTGCTATCTTTATTGGTCTTACATATTTTATGCATTTGCGCCGCTATATCATATAAACTATGTGTATGCATCATGGCCAAACCAGATTTTATCTTATGGGTTGCAAATTCCAATTGCTCCATATCCTGCCCCTTCAAGTGAATCTTGACTTTACCCATAAATTCAAGAGCATTCTGTTTATAGAGTCTTACGAGTTCATCCAATAGATCCAGTTCTCCCATACATTCCTCCAGCACTGGTGCTAAATCTACTTTAGGGTTTACTTCGTTTGCATTTATTCCTGTTGATTCAATTACGTGTAGTGTATCCATGTTGGTTTTATTCTTATTTTCAATAATCTTTCTTAATAATTCATTGGGACTATATGGTTTTAGGATATAGTCATTGATTCCGTTGGCCAGGCATTGGTCTTTATCCTTGATGGTGAAATCGGCAGTAAGCGCAATTACTGGTATTTGCTTTACAAAGCGATTTTTACTATTTCTTATGCGTTCCGTCACTTCATAACCATTCATCTTGGGCATACGCAGATCCATAAGCACAAGGTCTATTTTATTCTTCTCCAAAATGCTTAAGCCATAGAGGGCGTTATCTGTAATGAAAGTTTCGCAGCCCCATATCTTAAGGCGTTGTTCTATTAGTTTCTGATTCAGGGTATTGTCTTCAAAAACCAAAATTTTCATCCCCTTAAGTGCCGTTTTTTCGTTTTCAATAAAGGTTTCATCCGGCGTTTCCGTAGCCATTTCGGCCATAACTCCTTTTTTATAGGGGAGTGTAAACTTAAATGTAGTTCCTATTCCAAGGCTACTGGAAACCTTGATATCTCCGTTAAGGTTTTCAATAATTTGTTTTACGATACTCAATCCAAGTCCGGAACCTCCATACTTGACATAAGTATTGCGTTCTGCCTGTCGGAAAGAATCAAAAATGTGCTTTAAGTTATCTTCAGAAATTCCGATTCCAGTATCCGTAATATCAAAGGCCAACCACAGTTGGTCCTTATTTTCCTTTTTTAAGCTGATCTTTAGGCATATTCCTCCTGTTTCTACAAACTTTATAGCGTTTCCGATCAAATTTAGCAGTACTTGGGACAGCTTGGAAGGATCTCCAATCAATACTTCGGGAATCCTAGTATCCATGTCTATTTCCAGCTTCACTTCCTTGTCTACTATAAGCGTATTGCATAAATACATTACGTCCCTGATAATGCTGTAAAAGTTGAAATTAATGGACTCAAAATGCTCAATACCAGCAGATAGTTTTGAGTATTCCAAAAGCTCGTTAATGATATCCATAAGGCTATTGGAAGCTGATTGTATGGTGTTCACATGTTCCAATTGCTCCTGACTAAGGTTGCTTTCTTTCAACAGATCGGTAAAGCCGATAATTCCATTGAGCGGAGTTCTTATTTCGTGACTAACCTTAGCTATGAGCATGCTTTCCTCTGAATTTCCATTGGTTTTTACTGCTATATTTTCGGTTTCCGCGGCCAGGGGAGCATGAGTTTCATCAAAATCCAAATGAACAGGCGCGGATGAAGCGTATGCTTTAGCCGGAATCTTTGCTTGTAGCATGTTTTTGAACAAGTCAAAGGATTTTTTGAGTTGTGCCGCTTCTTCTGAATTGAGTTTTTCGAAGGAAAAACTATCCAGTGTTTTTTCTAGTTCGGATACGTGTTGTAGTAGGTCTTTAGGTTTCAATGGAACAGCTAATTTTGGGGGTTAAAATATGTACTGTGATTACTTTTGATTTGGTTTTTTAATGAACGTACTGACTATTATTTGTTTAAAACTCCTTAATTCATGGGCCATAACCAATTAAATGTTACCTAAGCTTCATTTTCTGTTGTCAAATCGTTTTATTTGTAGGTATAAAATCTTACAATTATGAAACATGCATTGCTATTCCTTGGGTTATCTCTTTTAGTCTGTTGTGGGAATTCAGAAAAAAAGAAGGAAGAAAGCCTAGAAGAAAAAGCGACAAGAATTCACCAATCTGTCATTACTATCGACACTCATGATGATATCAATACCAAAAATTTTACCCCGCTTACCAATTACACCCAAGATCTTAACACCCAAGTCAATTTACCAAAAATGGAAGCAGGTGGTTTAGATGTTTCCTGGTTGATTGTTTATACCGGTCAAGATTCGTTAAACGCTGAGGGTTATACCAATGCGGCTGCCAATGCAATGGATAAGTTTAATGCAATACATCGGCTCTGCAAGGAATTTGCTCCTGATAAAATTGAATTGGCCTTAACATCCGATGATGTTAGAAGAATAGATGCCGCAGGTAAAAAGGTAGCCATGATCGGCGTTGAAAATGCATATCCCATGGGCGAAGACCTTGAGAATTTCCAAAAATATCATGAAATGGGAGCTCGTTATATTTCCTTATCCCATAATGGACATAGTCAATTTTGTGATTCCAATACGGGGGAAAGAGATAGCATTTGGTTACACAATGGTTTAAGTGAACTAGGACAAAAGGCTGTTAGTGAAATGAATAGACTGGGAATGATGATCGATGTTTCCCATCCCTCAAAAGAGGCAATGCGCCAAATGATTGCCATATCCAAAGCTCCAATAATAGCTTCGCATTCCTCAGCTAGAGCCCTATGTGACCATAGTAGAAATCTGGATGACGAACAATTATTATGGCTCAAAGAGAATGGCGGGGTTGTACAAACCGTAGCTTTTAGCTCCTATTTGAATACAGAAAAACATGAAGCAAGAGCTGCTTATATGAGAAATATCTTCAAAAAAGTAGCAGATTCCTTACAATTGGAGTGGTATGACCGCTCAGAATTTGCGAGCCTTACTGATGCACAAATAAAAAGATTTCGGGAAAATGCCTTCCAAATCCGAACCATTGGGGAAGAGGTTGCAAAAACCAAAAAGGATGCTCCAGAAGCAGTAAACGTATCTGATCTTGTGGATCATATTGATTATATGGTAAAACAAATTGGAATCAATCATGTAGGCATTAGTTCCGACTTCGATGGTGGGGGCGGAATACGTGGTTGGTCCGATGCCTCAGAAACCTATAATGTTACCTTGGAATTGGTGAAAAGAGGGTATACCGAAGAGGAGATACGAAAGTTATGGGGAGGAAACCTGCTTCGGGTATTGGATGAAGTGCAGGCCATTGCCGCATCCCTTCAAAAAGCTTAAAACTATAGCAAAAGGTATCGTTAATGCTTAGGCCAAGTTATTATACGATAGATATTTATGAACACATCAGGTTTGGGTATTTATCAAAGCATCCTAACCCTGACTTTCCATTTACGTATACGAAACCTATGGAATCGTGTTTAGGAAGCTTTTGACCGCTTCCCAATAGCCTGTATGATCATCAAACTTAGCCCAAAGTGCCCTAGCACCATGATTCCCTCTAGTCTTGGGAAGGTAGCTGGTTTTTGAATCTGTAGCAATGGCTGCGTGAATACTCTTCCAGCTGCCAGCTTCGTTTTTTGAGGAAGTAATGAAGGTAGGCACCTTGATGTTTTTAGCGCTACTGGAGATATAGTCTTTCTTTCCAAAATATTCTCCTGGAGAAAATGACAAAACAGCCTGCACTGCCTCAGGGTAGTCCCCTGCGTATTTTAAGACCAATGCTGAAGAATAGGAACTACCCCATAAAATAATCTTTTTAGGTTTGTAGGTATTTTTCACATAAGACACTGCTGCATCGATATCTTGATAAGCATCTACGAATGCTGTCGGCTTATTTGCTTTGCCCGCTTTTTGATTTGTACGATTTACAACGTTGTTTACGGACCCTCCTGAGCGTAAATCAACGGCCATACACGAATAGCCCATGGCATTTAACTTAGGAGCAATCTCTTTATATTCACCTCGACTCCATCCCGCTTGGTGAAACAACAAGATAAAGGTACTTGCCCCTTGTTTTTGGTAATAATCTGCTGTTACCGACAATCCATCTTTAGAGGGGAAAGTCAATGTTTCCTGGGCTCCTACTTGGGTCCAAGCAAAAAAGACCATTACCAATCCAATTATTTTTTTCATGCTCCAATATTTTGAAGGCCAAATTAAGCATAAATGCAAAGGAAAAAAAGCGCTCTTCTTATTTAACAAAAAATTAAAATCATTATTCAAAACTGTTAAGTTTTCAATAAATTTTAAGGGCTTTCGGGCCAAATCTTACTGAAAATCAATACTTTTAACCAACCAAAAACCATATCCAATTATGGCCACACTCATTAAGTATATCGTAGTATTTCTTTTGTCTTTAGTCGTTACTGTATTTTAACACGGTTGCTCCTTCTAAAATAAGGTTTTCGGCGGATGTAACGTCTGCGGCACCTTTAACTGTGTAGAAAAAGCTTTATTCATGGCTTTTATAAAATATGCGGATAACAAAGGGGATTCCAACTCCAAATTTTGATGCACAAAAAAATGAATGTTCGTCAACCCCTGTTCATGCCATCTTTTTAATCGCAACACCCAATCATCAAGTCGGGTATAGTCACTAGGGTGATTGGCGCCTACATAACGCACAAACGCCTCATTCTTAGTCAATCGCATGTGCATGATATCTCTACGACCTGCAGTATCCACTAAAGTATTGGAGATGTTGTTTTCTTCCAATAAGTGAAATAGTTCCTGAGACACTTTTGGATCATTAAACCAATCGGTATGTCTAAATTCCATCGACAAAGGAAATTCCTTAGGCCAATATTCCACAAAACGCAGCACACGATCCCAGTTCTTAGGACCAAAATTTCCATGCAACTGGAGAAACATGGTTCCAAGTTTCTCTTTTAGATTGGCTGTAACTTCCAGATAGCGATCCACTATAGGGTATACGGCATCATTAAGGCGTCTTAAATGACTAATATCTTGGGAGATTTTAGGAAAGAACTTAAAACCTTCCGGGGTTTTGTCGTACCATTTGCTGTATTGTTCTGCTGGAAAAATTCTATAGAACGTGGCATTCAATTCAATGGAATTAAATTGCGATGCATAATATTGTAATTCGTCTTTGGTACCCCTTGGATAGAAATTCTTTAAATCTTGGCGATTCCATTTTGCACAGCCGACATAAAGCTGCAACGGTTCCCCATTTTTATTTTTCGCCAATACCCCTACCGTATCTGGATGATCCTCAGGCATTGTAAAATCTATCGTTTCTGGTTGTTCAACTTTTCCAAATTTCATGTTTTTTGGCGATTTTAATTATTATCTCTCCAAATTAAGTGTAAAATATTCCCATTTTCAAAAATCCCCGCTACAATCTCGGTTTTCAATGTTCATAAAGCCGTTAAAAACTAATTTTCGATATCCTCGGATACGCACTCTTAATGTATACCTTTAGGGTAAAGCACTTCATTATGAGCAATAGGTCCCAATATCTACTTGATATTCGTCCGGAAATAGCTTCTGCAAGAATTACAGAAAATATGAGCAAGGATGAGCGTTTTCAGAACTTAACATTACGCCCAACAATTAAATTCCAGAATTTCCTTTTGGTTGCCGCATTTAAAAACTACATCAAAAAACACAAAGACAAATTCTATGAGCTTTCGCTCCAAAAACGTTTGGAATATATTGAGAATGCCATTCAAAAAGATATAAAACTAAGAAATTCCCTTAAAGGAATGCTTATTGGCCAATTTACCTTGGAAGAATATGAATGCTATATCCAAAATTCTTCCGCATTGAATAAACGGATGATGAATATGGTCATTGAACGTTTAAAAAATCAAATTCAGCTATTCGAAAAAACGCCAGAATTAATCGAGTAAGGACTCCCCGTTTAAATTGGTCGTCAAAATATCGCTCATAAGATCAAAATAGGGCCGAATTGCCTTAAAAGAGGAGTCTACAGTATCTAAAAATCGCTCAGATAACACCTCCTTATCCGTAAAGTGTCTTGTGAAAATGAACTGCTTCTGCTTGATTAAATCAATATCCGGATGTGTTTTATCAAAACCCTTGGGTGCTGTTTTTACGGCATCGCCCTCTAAAGTCCCCCACATCTTTTTAAAGGAAGCCTCATTCATCACCTCTCGCATTTCAGAAGCATCCAATTCAAATTCCTTCCGTATTCTAAAGAGATCTTCTTTGGATGGTGCCCAAAATCCAGTAGCCATAAACGATTTACCCGGTTTTATCTGCAAATAATACCCTCCTCTATTCCTAGCACCTGCCCTGGAAAAAGAACCGGCAAAATGCGTCTTAAATGGCGTTTTATCATTCGAAAAGCGAACATCTCTATAAATTCTAAAGATTTTCATCTTTTCAATCTCATCATGAACATTTAAGCGGGCCTCAATGGCACGATAAAATTCCTTGACCTTGTCTTCCAAGGACTTAAATCTTTTCTTTTGCGCATTGAACCAGTCGCGATTATTATTCTCTTCCAATTCTCGGTAAAAATCAAGGATTTCCTCTGATACCACTACTTTTGACATGTTTTATTATTTCTCATATTTTATGCTAAAGTTAACCTTTTTGAATCATGTCTTTTTGAAATATTGGTTAATTTTGATTTTCAATATATTTTAAATGGACAAAGCATCTATTGTACGTAAAATAAATCAACATAAAAAACAGCCCAATCTAAGGTTTAAACTAAAAGAAAAGGTTGAGGCCTTCACAAATAGACTCTTTTACACACTTTTTGACATCGATACTCCTGTTGAAGAAAATCTAGATCTTTTGGAAAGGGAATTTCAACATTTGGTTGAATTGGCTTGTTGGGATCATGAAAATTCCTGTGAAAAATTATGGGGCCGCTATGTGGAAAAATTACCCGTAGTCTTGGAAAAGCTCAATTTAGATGCTGAAGCTACCGTGGAATGTGATCCTGCTTCTATGTCGGTTGAGGAAGTATATATGGCCTATCCCGGCTTTTACGCCATAGCCATCTACAGACTTGCCCATGAATTGCACAAAGAAGGTTTTCCTTTGGTTCCGCGTTTGATGACAGAATATGCCCACGGCAAGACAGGTGTGGATATTAATCCTGGTGCTGTCATTGGAGATTCGTTCCATATTGACCATGGAACAGGAATTGTTATTGGAGAAACCGCAATTATTAAAAACCACGTTAAAATTTACCAAGGGGTAACTTTAGGTGGCCATTATGTTGCCAAGAATCTGCAAAAAACAAAGCGACACCCTACCATTGAGGACAATGTCACTATTTATGCCAATGCCACCATATTGGGTGGAGAAACCATTATTGGTGAGGGCAGCACTATTGGAGGAAATGCCTGGATCACGGCATCCCTACCACCAAAATCAACGGTATATCATACCCCAGAAATTAAAATAAAAACAGTACCGCATGTCTCATAATATTCTCGATTTGATCGGGAACACACCTTTAGTAGAATCGAGGGTGTTGAACCAAAACCCCAATGTTCGTTTATTTTTTAAATTGGAAGGACACAACCCCGGAGGAAGTGTTAAGGATAGAGCTGCTTTTAATATGATCCGTAGTGGACTTGAAAGAGGTGATATCTCCACAGACAGTAAACTTATAGAGGCTACCAGTGGAAATACAGGCATCGCTTTAGCCTTGATTGCCGGCATATATCATTTGGATATTGAATTGGTCATGCCCGAAAACTCCACTAAAGAACGCGTGCAAACCATGCGAGCTTATGGTGCTAAAGTTACTTTAACCCCTGCTGATGATGGTATTGAAGGAGCTCGGGACTATGCCGAAGCCAAAGTAAAGAATGAGGGATACACTTCCTTAAATCAATTTGGCAATGATGATAATTGGAAGGCCCATTACAAAAGTACCGGTCCTGAAATCTGGAAGGATACTAACGGTAAAATCACCCATTTTGTTTCTTCCATGGGAACTACAGGAACTATTATGGGCACTTCTACCTATTTAAAAGAACAGGATTCCAACGTTGAGATCGTTGGTGTACAACCTACAGATGGGTCAAGAATACCGGGAATCCGTAAATGGCCTGAAGCTTATTTACCCAAAATATTCAATCCCTCAAAAGTAGATCGTGTCTTGGAAGTAAGCCAGGAAGAAGCTGCAGCAATGGCCAAAAGGTTGGCCAAGGAAGAAGGTATTTTTTCCGGTATGAGCAGCGGAGGTGCAGCAGCAGCAGCTTTAAAATTAGCCGCCACCCTAGAAAAGGGAATCATTGTATCTATTGTATGTGATCGGGGCGATCGGTATCTGTCTTCAGATTTATTTGATTGATGGTTTATCCAGGATTTCGGAAATTCCTTGTCGATATCCCTCAAATTCAATTAAATTATTATGTGAACCTCCTTCTATTCGATATAGTTTCTTCTCCTGTATGGGAATGGAATCGTATAAGCGCGCACCAGATTCATAAGCCACCACAGCATCATTAGTTCCATGAAATATAGTAATGGGACATTGTACATTTTGTACATATTGGAAAGAGGGAAACTGATAGCGCAATAACCATTTGACCGGTAAGAAAGGAAAGCGTTTAACGGCTACCTCCTTTAAACTATAGTATGGTGTTTCCAAAATAAGCTGTGCAGGTTTATTTTTTGAACCTATATAGGAAGCAATGCCCGTACCTAGGGAGCGCCCATATACCGTAATCTTATTTTCAGGATATCGGTCCAATGCATAGTCATAAAAGAGTTGGGCATCGGCATATAAAGCCGCCTCACTGAGTTTTCCCGTGCTCTTTCCATAGGTCCTATAATCCATGACCAACACATCGTACCCCATATCTACAAAAAAAGTTGTAATAGTCCCCCAACGTGCCAAATTGCCTGCATTTCCATGAAAATACAATAGTAAACCCTTGGGGTTTTCCTTTTTAAAATGAAGGGCGTTGAGCGACGCTCCATCCGCAGCATTCAAAAACAATTCTTCATAGGGTTCAGAAAAGGTATAGGTATGTGATGATGGTAAACTTGTGGGTAAAAAAATAAGTTTTTCTTGAAAGAAGTAAAGCATAACAGTTACCAATCCATATATAATCAATAGTACTTTAAGTACTTTTTTAAGTCTTCGCATGGGATACCTTTCTATGGTGATCAACATGAATACTGGACCCTTCCAGGTTTACTTCCCTAGGCTTTTTATGTATGATCTCGCTTAGCATTTTATGATACGATTCAAAAGTGTTCAAGTTTTTATGCCCTCCTCCAATGACACTATACAAACGTGTGGTCTTTGGCTTTATCTTGGATAATTTCACACTTGTCTTAAAGGGAATCAATTTATCGTCCGTACCATGAATAATATGAATTGGACAATTCACGTATTTCAACCATTTATAAGTGGGCATAGGGAATTTCAACAGAATGGAGAGGGGCATAAAAGGCATATAGCGTTTGGCTACCTTGCTCAAGCTATAATAGGGCGCATCCAAAATGAGCATTTTGGGATTGTTCATAGATGCCAGTTTTGTGGCAAATCCAGAGCCTAGGGAACGTCCATACAGAATAATATATTTTTCAGGCACATTTTCCTTTATTTTATTATAGACCATTTGCAAATCCCTTTTTATGGCTTTCTGGGTCCTTCTTCCGGTGCTTTTACCAAAACCTCGATAATCTACCATAATCACATCATATTCATGACGTGTAAAATCTACCGCAAACTTGCCCCAGCCCTTGATGCTTTTAGAATTCCCTTTTAAATAAAACACCACTCCTTTAGGCTTTTTGGCTTTAAAGCGCAACCCATTGATAATAGCACCATCCCTAGTCCCAATATTATACTCTTCGGTTTCCTGATTTTCGTAATGAAATTGGAAATCTTTAGGCAACTTCTCGGGTTTAAACATAAAAAAATCCTGCAGCAAGTACAGCAAAATGCTGATTCCAATATAAACTGCGGTTATGATTAAAAGAATGTATACCCATTTTTGCATACGAGAACATTTCCTTCTAAAGTACGAAAAATAATAGAACAGTACCGGCCATGCTTTTAAGTGCACCCCTCCTATCCCTACATTCCAATTGGAATACTATTGCAGCAATATCAACCTGTTTATTCAAATTCCAAGCTATGCAGATGAAGACCGGAACCAGGGGCTACATAGGTGAATTTAATATCACTATCCTCTTTAAGGGAAGTTTGTATGGTAGTTAATGACAGCTCTCTTTTGCCCAATTGGATAAGAGCCCCCATCATCATTCTGATTTGATACCGCATAAACCCGGTTCCCTCAACGATAAAAGCATAGCTTTTTTCTGGAAAAAAATTTGCCCGGAGCATCGTATTCTCTTCAATCTTGGCAGAAATAATGGTGCGTCTCACCTTCGTATTTTCTCTGGGTCTTGCAGTGAACGACCTAAAGTTATGTGTTCCTGTAAGAAGTTGTGCTCCTTCTTGCATCAATGCAATGTCCAACTGATCCAGAACATTGGTCATATAAGGGGCACAAAATGGGTGATTCTTTTTTCCAAAAGAGAACAAATACACATATTTCTTTTTCTTACTGCTGTGAATTATATTAAATGATTCATTTACCTCATTAATACTAAGTATCTTTATATCAGATGGTAAATTTTTATTGAATATCTCTTTAAAAAGCACAAGGTCCTGTAAAGGCTTGTCTTCTATAAAAAGTTCAAAGGCCGCATCCAATGCAGAAACTTTAGCATCTGTACGCCCTGCGCCAAGGATTTTAAAATTCGTATCAGCTAAGATAAACTTTAAGGTTTTGGTGAGCATCCCCTCTATAGTTTTCCTATCTGGTTGTTTTTGCCAACCAGAATATCGGAATCCTAAAAACTGAAGCTTAACAAGATAATAGAACCTCTTTCTATTCATGCCTATCGTTTATTCTGTAAAAATACGTTTTATCCCATTGAAAATATAACCTCTACTTCTTGGCCCATAACATAGAAAAAGCCTCCGATCTCTCGGAGGCTTTTGTTGTATTCGGAATTGTAGGTTTTCCGATATGTCGTAAAGCTTACTGGATGGGCTCTATGGTAACGACCACCATGTTGTACCCACCTCTTGGGTCCGCGTAGTATACTACTCCTGCAGGAGAGGCGATAAGACCTTTTCCGAACTGTACGTCCTCGATCTCGGTCACCCTACGTGTAAGGTTGTTCTCGTCAGCGGCACCGGTGTTCGGTCCTGCCTGTCTCATGGGCTGATCGGCACCGAAACCAACGATCTGGTCTACTTCCGTTCCTGCATCGTAAAGGTAGGAACGTGCAGAGGCTCCCGTTCCGCTCTTAGGCGTACCGTCCTCTTCGAACAATGGGTAGCCCACGTTGTTGTAGGATAGGAACCAGTCGTTACTGTTCACCATCATGGTGTTGTAGCTGAACCTGTATCCCACGGGAACATCTTCCAAGGTAAAGGTAAGGCTCTCACCAGGTCCGATGTTGGAGGTCTGGTCACTTGCCGCTACCGGGATGTTCAACTGGTTGCTGATGTAATCGAAGATAGGCCCGTTGTTCCCGTCCTCTGCGATCTCTTCCACACCGCTTCCCTCTACTGCTGGCTGTCCCTGTACGAATACCGGGTCGCGCTCAGATCCAAAGGCGTATACCACACCTGGGGAGAAAAGGGTATAAGAAGAGGAAAGCCGCAATGGCGCTCCAGTGGTACCTGTCTCGGTGAACCACTCGAAAAGACGTGTAGGGTTACCGGCGATGGAGATATCGGCCAATCCAAGACCTCTGTCCGGCTCACCTGTGGTGAACAATGGGTTGTCAAGGGCGTGCAGCACCAAGATACCTGGGGATAGGATCACAGGGTTGTCGGGATCTTCGGAACCTCTAAGGTTGACGATCAACAAACGGAAGGTCCTTGTGGACTCGTTATAGTCAAGGGTCACACGGATCATATCGGTCACGTCCGGAGTGACTACACGTACCCTTGTGTCAGGATCTGGTTCGCTGGGCGCGTTCCCTCCGCTCACAGATGCAAATTGTGAAGGATCTGTTGCCTCAACGGCACCGTCCCATAACAATACCTCATCGGTAACGTCTCCGATGACGGGCTGTCCATTGTCATCGAACAATTCTATACCTTGTCCCGTTGGGCCAAAGAAAAAGTCGTTGGAAACGATCTGCATGGTGGCAAAGTTCAATTTTGTTCCGGGCACGGCCTGGAAGTCCGCCCAATAGGATCCGCCACGCTGTGGAAGTGGTCCGGGGGCACCGTCCACGTCATCGGGCTGGTTGAATATCTGAACCTCCAAGAAGTTCACTACGTTGGAGATGGTAACGTTGAAAGAGGTGGTGGCCACTTCTTCCATGGTCTCTCCCTCTTCGCCCTCTGCAGGGGTCTCGGCCGCCGTCTCTTCCTGTGCGGGCGTCTCGGCAACGGGTTCAACGACCTCATCGTCATTGTTACAGGCTACGAAGGCCATGAGCCATGCCGCCAATAAGATTTTTGATAACTTTTTCATTTTTCTAAACTTTTTAATTTGAATTACAGTTTTTTATTTAACCAGGGCAAAACTGCACATTTAGAGTCGGTATCGCACCAAAAACTATTCTGAAAGGGAATTTTTGGCTCTGAAAGGGAAAAAAAAGACTTGAAAAAATCGACAAAATGGAAAATCCCGCCCCCGAATGAAACGGGAGGAAGCCATTGTCCACTATATACTTTGATCCTGTGAAATAAAAAAAAATGGATTTCGTTACAGCTATATAAGGTGGTTTGCTCCCTTAAAATTCGTTCCCCTATGAAGTTTATTTTGCGACACATTAGCTGGAAAAAGAACTTGAGGTTATCTATAGGTATCCTACTTGCATTGGTATTATCCAGTTTTTACGGATTGTATACCAATTCTTTTTACTTTTTTGACCCTCTCAATTATATTTTTCCAATACTCAGCATTGTTCATTTTGTTTTCCTTTATGTGATGTGGTTTAAAATCACCGAAGAAGAATTCCCCGATCCAAAAATGCGGAATATAGAATATGCCTTATACAGTATATTGTTCGTCTATTTATTTAAAATCTATACTGCGGCAGATACCTTATATGAATACACGGAATATGTAGACCACGTGGTCCCTTCAACATTTTTCCCCTTGGGCATTTTTATATTGATCTTGCATATTTTACTTCCGGTGCTAACCTTATTGACTTTTAAACAGCGAAAGGATATGGTGGGCGACTACAATTTTGAAGATATCCATAAAATTGATCATTGGTAAATCTTGAACACCCTTCTTTAAGGGCAGTCGGATAGCTTCATAGAAATGAGCCAATGGCCTTTTCCATGGACCATTGCCATATTCTTTACTATTTTTTTAAAAAATCCAGTAATTTTACGACTAAGCTTCCACAAACGACCAGGTTTAATTTAGTTGTCACACTTTTTTTACGCTATTGTGACCACTTTGTGATATTATTTAATTTCATTCGTACTGTTATTATCATGAAAAATATACTCATTATTGAAGATGATCCGGAAATCATAAGACTTTTGGAAATACATCTTACCAGTACCATCTATAGCACCAATAAGGCAATGGATGGAGAGGAAGGCTTAAATATGGCCTTAAAGAATGACTACGACCTTGTGCTACTAGATCTTAATTTACCTTCTATGGATGGTGTAGAGGTCTGTAAACAATTACGCTCAAAAAAAAATACGCCTGTTATTATGTTGACGGCCAAATCTGAGGAAATTGATCGGGTGTTAGGTTTAGAAATAGGCGCTGACGACTATATTACAAAACCCTTCAGCATACGGGAGTTATTAGCCCGAATAAAAGCTGTAATGCGCAGATTTGATACGGTGGGGCAGGAAGAAAAGAAAACTTCTGTTCTTGATTTTGAAAATTTGCACATTGATATTGACAAAAGAAAAGTCCTTTTGGACAATAAGAAAATAGAATTATCTCCTAAGGAGTTTGAAATATTGGTTCTTATGGCATCCAATCCTGGCCGAAATTATTCCCGATCTGAATTATTGAATATTATCTGGGGATATAATTTTGAAGGATACGAACATACCGTAAACTCACATATTAATAGGTTACGTGCCAAAATTGAGTCAGACATGGCCAATCCAAATTATATTTTGACCACTTGGGGAGTAGGCTATAAATTTAATGAAGATATTACCTTATGACGGGTTCGGAAAAAACATTGACACCAAGGCTGATCAAAAAAATGTGGCTAGCCTTTATATTCATTATCCTCTTGATGGGGGCTTCCTACGTTTTTGTTTCTGTCTATTTTGCCAATAAGCACAGTCAAGCTACGGCACAACGTCTAAATGCCAATTTGGCAAATCACTTAATTGAAGAGAAATTTAAATCCGATTCTCCATTTTTAGAAGATGGCAGTGTCAATAAGGCTTTGTTTGGTGATGTCATGCACGATATGATGGCCGTAAATAGAAGTATTGAGGTATATCTATTGGATATTAGTGGAGAAATTTTGTATTCTGTGGTTTTGGATGAAGACGGAAATACTCCAGAAGGCAAGGTAGACCTAAATGCCGTAAAAACTTTTATTTCCAATAAGAATGCCTATGTTTTAGGGGATGATCCTAGAATATTTGGAGAAAAAAAGATTTTTTCTGCAGCACATTTTGAAAAGGATGACCGTGAGGGCTATATCTATATTATACTGGCCGGGGAACGCTTTCAAAACATTAGTTCCAATCTATTGGGGCAATACTTCTTTAAATTGGGTATCGGAGCAACGGTGCTTACCATGATTTTTGCGGCTTTGATCGGATTATTAAGTATTTGGTTTTTGACAAAAAACTTGCGGTCCATTACAAAAATTGTACGAAGATTTGAAGAAGGGGATCTGGATGTACGCATTAAAAATCCCGAAAAATCAGATATTCATACTTTTGCGCAGGCATTTAACAATATGGCCGATACCATTGTAGAGAATATCGACAAAATGAAATCGGTAGATTCCCTGCGTCGCGAACTTATTGCCAATGTATCTCACGACTTAAGAACACCTTTGGCAATACTTAAAGGCTATGTTGAAACACTACAAATAAAGAAGGAGACGCTTACCGAATCTGAAAAAGAGGAGTATCTACAGATTACGAATGACAATATTGACAAACTTTCCAATTTGATCAATCAATTGTTTGAATATTCCAAATTGGAGGCTGAGCAGGTTACCCCCATTAAAGAACCTTTCTCAATTACAGAGTTATCCCATGATCTTATTGCCAAATTCAATGTAATTGCCAAACAGAAACAGATTGAATTGCAATTGGACAATCCTCAGGAGAATAGTATGGTTTTTGCCGATGTGGGTCTTGTAGAACGAGCTTTGCAAAATCTTATAGAGAACGCCATAAAATATACACAGCCCCACGGGCAAGTCACCTTGTCCATAAAGCGCCTGGATCAAAATATTGAAATTAACATTACGGATACCGGTACAGGAATTCCAATCAGTGAACAACCTTATATTTTTGACCGCTATAAACAAGTGGATAACAGCACCAAAAAGAACGGTCATGGATTGGGATTGGCCATCGTAAAGAAAATCATGGACCTGCATGATACTACTATTACGGTTTTGAGTCGCCCAAAAGAAGGTAGCTCATTCATTTTCAATCTCCCGGCCTATCAGGCTTAAACGAGGAAAATTGCTATGAAAATGAGAAGGCCCGTTGGCAATTTGCACAACGGGCCTTTGTTTTTTTGTAACGTATTTGGGTTTATAATCCGCTAATAAAATTTCCGTACGGATCCTTAAACCGATATCCTTCCACAAACCGTTGTTTGTTCAATTTTTTATGTGCTACTAGGCCCCAAAGGAGCAACTCCTTAAAAAAGTAAATATCCTCTTTCGGAACATTGGTAATGTAGGTGTCGATCAAGTCGTTTAGGGCCGGAATGCTATTCAATCTTTCTTCATAATCCTTATCCGTTGTACTATCCAACAATTCCAATCCCTGTCCTTCAAAAAACCAGTTGATCAATTCGTCATAGGCCGTTTCCGTATCTCTATGCTGCAACTTCTCTATTTTGGGGAAATATGATGGAAACAAGGTTTTTATCGCATCTTCAACGAGTATAGCCGCAACTCCCCCCGCACCTTCTTGTTCTCCCTCATAAACCAATTCAATCTTACCTGTAATAGAAGGAATTACGCCCATAAAATCACTTAGACGTACTTTGGTTTGGGCATCTCCATTTTTTAAGGATCGTCGTTCGGCGGTGCTCAATAGATTTTCAAAAGCCGTAATACTCATTCTAGCACTGACACCACTTTTTGCATCGACATATTCGCTTTCCCTAGCCTCAAAACTTATTTGCTCCAAAACATCTTTTGCGATATGTGGAACATGAATGGCATTGGATTGTCGTTCATCCAAAGTTGCTTCTTGTTCCGTGATTTTTCTGGCAATCTCAACGCTCTCCGGGTAATGGGTAAGTATCTGCGAACCTATACGGTCTTTAAGTGGGGTAACAATACTTCCTCTATTGGTATAATCCTCAGGATTCGCGGTAAAAATAAACTGTAGATCTAGTGGCAATCGCAGTTTAAAGCCTCTGATTTGGATGTCTCCTTCCTGAAGGATATTGAAAAGGGAAACTTGGATTCTTGCCTGCAAATCTGGGAGTTCATTAATTACAAATATGCACCTATTTGCTCTGGGAATCATCCCAAAGTGAATTACCCTATCATCGGCATAAGAGAGTTTTAAATTAGCAGCCTTGATTGGATCTACATCACCTATAAGGTCTGCTACTGTAACATCTGGAGTCGCTAATTTTTCAAAAAAACGTTCCTCCCGATGCAACCAAGAGATGGGAGTATCATCTCCTTTTTCTTCGATTAACTCCAACGCATAACGCGACATGGGCTTTAAGGGGTCATCATTGATTTCTGATCCTTCCACCACTGGAATCCACTCATCCAACAAATTTACCATGAGTCGGGCCAAACGCGTCTTCGCCTGTCCTCTCAATCCCAATAAATTAATATTGTGCCTGGAAAGTATGGCGCGCTCTAATTCAGGGATCACTGAATTTTCGTATCCCCAAACCCCATCAAAAGTTTCTTCCTTATGCTGAATCCGCTTTATAAGATTATCCCGTAATTCATCTTTAATTCCTTTTCCGCTATATCCAGAAGCCTTAAGTGCTCCTAAATTCGTAATGTTCTTATAATCCAAAGTCGTTTTTTATTTTGATTTCTATAGTTGATCAATGCCATTTATCTAAGGGAATTGATCAGCCTTTCAGTCTTTTTCTTCTATTTTGTTCGTAATCTTCAAAAATCATTTCCCCTAAGCCTTTGAGTCCTGTGTAAAATGCTTTCCCTTTATTTGCTTCCGTAAAGTGCCGCACAAATTGCATCAAATAGGAGTCTTGGGCAATCATAAAAGTTGTAATGGGGATATGTAGTTTTCTTGCCTGCCTTGCCATATTATAACATTTCTCTACAATGTAGTCGTCCAAGCCTACACTATTTTTATAATAATTCCCGTCGGGCAGGCGCAAACAACTTGGCTTTCCATCAGTAATCATGAAAATCTGCTTATTGGTGTTTCGTTTTCTTCGCAGGATATCCATCGCTAATTGCAAGCCGGCAACAGTATTGGTATGATATGGTCCTACTTTAAGATAGGGAAGGTCTTTGATTTGAATGGGCCAAGCATCATTTCCAAAAACCAATACATCCAACGTATCTTTGGGATATCTGGTCGTAATCAATTCTGCCAATGCCATGGCAACTTTTTTAGCGGGGGTAATACGGTCCTCCCCATACAAAATCATACTATGACTTATATCGATCATCAGCACTGTACTCATTTGCGCCTTATGTTGGGTATCTTCAACCACCAAATCCTCTTCACTTAAAGAAAAGCTATCCAAGCCATGATTGATTTGTGCATTTCGCAAACTTTCCGTCATTGAAATATGCTCCAAGCCATCACCATAGCGATATGCCCTGAACTCTCCAGTATGTTCATCTCCTCGACCCGATTTTCCCGTCTTGTGATTTCCTGAACCACTTCGCTTTAGTTTTCCAAAGATCTGATCTAAAGCTTGTTGACGAATAATGCGCTCCATTTTAGCTGTAATGGCCAAATCTCCGTTTCCATCTCCTGCACCTTCCCCATCGCCATCCTTAAATTCTTCGCGCAAGAATCCCTTTGCCTTTAGATCTTCAATAAAATCTTCAATGGTATAATTCTCATCGGTAAGTTCATATTCCTTATCCAATTCCCTCAACCAATCCAACGCTTCGTCAACATCCCCGGAAGTATGGGTAATGAGTTCTTTAAAAATCTCAAAAAGTTTTTCGAAGGGCGATTGCTCTGGTGCTTCATATGATGAGAAACGAAAGCCTTTCCTAGTATTCATAGCCATACTATAAAAATAACACATTTCTAAGAACGGTGATATCTTATTAATGAAAACTTAACGGTTATCCCTAAATTCGCTGCAGTATGCAAGATGATCTAGCATTTTATAAAGCTTTTATGGAAACTCCTCCTTTATGGGAAGGGGTGCAGTTTAAAATGCAACAGTTTGCGTTTCCGACACTAGACTTGGCACAGTTTAAACCCACTCCTATTCCTGGGAACATTCGTCTTGGTCATCAGATAGAGCATGTTTTTCAGCAACTTTTACGTTATGATGCTTCTTATGAAATACTGCTTCATAATATCCCCATCAGAAGAAATAAAACCACTTTAGGGGAAATTGATTTCCTCTTGAGGAGAACGAGCACCCTTGAACTTATTCATGTGGAGCTCACCTATAAGTTTTACATCATAGACACTTCTCTTGGTCAAGTTGTGAAACACTTATCCGGAGCTAATCGTGTAGATCTATTCCATAAAAAATTAGAAAAAATACAAGAGAAGCAGTTTCCTTTAGTGGATGGTCCGGAAGCCCAAGCGATACTCAAAGAACATCTGATCGAAGATAGGGCCAACCTACAGCATCACGTCTGTTTTAAAGCGCAATTGTTTGTTCCTTATGCCACCTCCAAACTTCCTTCCATTGCTCCTTTGAACCCTGCATGCATTGTAGGGGAATGGATGTCCATTTCCGTATTCAAAAAAAGGGATTTTGTTAGGTATGACTACTACTTTCCATCCAAAAGAGAACGAGTGCTCCCTCCGCACAAATCTGTAGCTTGGGTTGCATATAACGAGGCTCTCGCCTCTTTGGAACACTATATGTCTCAAAAAAAGGCCGTGTTATTGTGGCAAAAGCAATCTGCAACTGTTTTTAAGAAATTCTTTATTGTTTGGTGGTGACCCAGGAATGAACAGCGCGACTAATTTCCAGAAGGCATCGCCTTATACTTCTTATAAAGAAACCAAGCGTATAACATACAAGGGAGCGTCAATACTACACTGGCAAGGGCGCTAATCAAGGAAGTAGGTTCTGCACCATTACCATCTATTGGAATTCCTGCATTATCCAGTTTAGCCACAAAATCTATTATAGCGTGTATCACAATCAGTGGATATAGTCTTTTTGTCACTAGTAAGAGCATCCCAAACATACTTCCAATAAAGAACGCAAATAGGAGTTGTGCCATTTCTCCATACACCCCCTTATCAAATTTAATCAGGTGTAAGATGGCAAAGAAAAAAGCGGCACCAAAAACCCCGTAGAGGACTCTTTTTTTGTCTTTCTTTAGGTATTTAATGATATACGACTGCAAAACAGCACGTAACGCCAGTTCCTCTGAAAACCCAATAGATATACAGTACCCCAGTAATAGCAGGATGTGAGGGAATAAAACCTTTGTATCTACATCGTCCATAAACAGATAATTGATCAAAGGAAGATATAGTAATGGAAAAATTAAGAGATATCCTTTCTCAATTTTACCAAAGCCCCATCCTGCCCATGTAAAGAGTTTGTTAATTTTCATAAAGGCCAATGCCAGAATGATAATTAAAATATTGGCCGTTAAGCGTAGATAGGTATGGGAATCATAGGTAAAATCGCCATTCTCTTGAAGGGTTTGAATACCGTATTCCCGCAACCCTATTAGGGTCAGGAGGCAAATCATAAAAAGGCCAATGTTCAGATAAAAAGTCGTCTTACCAATCGTTGTATTTGATTTTGGTTTCATTTGCTCAAAATTGTATTGATTTGAGTGTAAAACAACACATTGTATATGCTCAAATCGCCCCAATTGAAGCATTGGCACCTCTTATTCCTTTTTTTTATAGGCTGAAGGGGATAGCCCTGTGTTCTTTTTGAAGATTCTATTGAAACTGCTTTTGGATTTAAACCCACAATCGTAGGCGATTCCCAAAAGTGTATACGTGCTATCCCAATTCTCTTTCAATCTATTCTTTACCGCTTGGACCCTAAACCCATTTACATAGTCATAAAAAGAAATTTTCATATGTTGATTAAGCAATGTAGATAGTTTTTTGTCCGAGGTAGAAAGCATTTTAGCAAGATGGCTTAGGGTCAGATCCTCCATAAGATAGGGCTTTTGTTGCTCCATCAGCGCAGACAATTGTAATTTCAACTGCTTCATTTCCTCTGCATCATATTCATATTTCTTGGAAATGGTGGGGGCAAATTGGTTTTCAGAAGTTTTCGAGGCATGCGATTGGTTCAGTAAAAAATCTGGCACTAAAATAGTGGCTTGGGAAATACCATAATAGCCCAAATAAATCAACAAAAGTATCCCTGGAAGGACGGTAAGATATCCTATATTCCACGAAAGCTCTTTTGCTAAAGTCAGTTCATAGATTGAAGTAGATATATCGATAAGGGCGATTCCCATAATGCCTATTAAAAAAATCCTTATCCAATTTAAATCTTTGTTCTCTAGATTGGAATAGTTGTGTTTAACCGCCTTTTGAAAACTTAAAAGTTTGGTATAAGCAGCTATCGTGTAGCCCAAGGAATATAGTATTTCAAAAGAAAAATACGGATTTAGAGTTCCTAAAATACTCTCATCAAAAGTACCCTGAACCATGAATACCATGGAAGGTATTGAAATTAATAGCGTGGATATTAAAGGATAAATAAAATGGATTTTATTTTTATACAGCGTATTGTAAGGGCTATTGGTAATGCAGCGGACATATACCCAAAGTAAAGGACCAATAAGCACATCGAAGGTGTCTACAAAAAGATACGTGCTGAGCAGGAGCACATAAATTTTATGCAAATAGCCATAATAACACACCAGTGCCAAAAACAGCAGGGTAAAAATAGTCAACAATACCTGCTGGGCATTGCTCTTTTCTTTTTTTCTGACCAAGGAAAAAAGCATCAGAAAAGTCATTAAAATTCCTGTAATCAGCGAGAAATCTAAAAACAGGGTCATTTTTTATTTATGTCTTCCCTTTAAAACTGCCATTACATCTTCTAGAGTATATCCCTTGGCTTGTAGTAAAATAAGATAGTGGAATAGCAAATCTGCGCTTTCCCCAAGAAATAATTCCTCATCGTCATCTTTGGCCTCTATCACCACTTCAACCGCTTCCTCCCCTACTTTCTGGGCCACTTTATTGATTCCCTTTCTAAAAAGGGAGGCCACATAACTATCTTGGTTTTCAGGATTTTCCTTGCGATCCCTAATTATTTCTTCCAGGGTACTAATAAAGCCATAATCCTGTTTGTTGTCCCCGTTCCAACAGGTATCGCTACCCGTATGACACGTAGGCCCCACAGGGTGCACCGAAATCAGTAAGGTATCATGGTCGCAATCATTCTGTATCGCTACGAGGTTTAGGTAATTGCCACTTTCCTCACCTTTCGTCCACAGGCGCTGCTTACTTCTACTAAAAAAAGTTACTTTTCCGCTTTCTTTAGTCTTATTAAAAGCTTCTTCATTCATATACCCCAACATCAATACATTTTTAGTAGTGACATCTTGAATGATGGCAGGAATTAATCCATCTTTATTTTTGTTGAAATCTATTTTCATTTGCTTTAATTTTGAGGTACTCTCTTATGGGTTTTCTTTATTTATTAAACGCTCCCAACTATAATCGTACAGGAATTCCACTTTCCTGTAATGTTGTTTTTAAATCTTTAATGGCGATTTCCTTAAAATGAAAAACGCTTGCTGCCAAGGCGGCATCTGCCCTACCTTCATCAAAAGTATCTACGAAATGTTGAATATTCCCTGCTCCTCCAGAAGCTATGATTGGGATATTAAGTTCTCTGGAAAGTCGGGATAAGGCCAAATTCGCAAACCCATCTTTAGTCCCATCATGGTCCATTGAAGTAAATAATATTTCGCCTGCCCCCCTTGCTTCCACCTCTTTGGCCCAATCAAATAAATTTAAGCTCGTAGGAACCTTTCCCCCTACCAAATGAACAATCCATTCGCCTTCTATTTGTTTCGCATCTATAGCCACTACAATACATTGAGAACCAAATTTGGCAACAAGTTCATTGATGAGTTCTGGTTTTTTAACGGCCGAAGAGTTAATAGATACCTTATCGGCCCCATTCTGCAATAGGATATCAACATCCGCCACGGAGGAAATACCTCCTCCTACCGTGAATGGGATATTCACCTTTTCTGCAACACGCAACACCAAATTTGCCAGGGTTTTTCTACGCTCCTCAGTGGCGGAAATATCTAGGAATACCAGTTCGTCGGCTCCTGTCTCTGCGTAAATAGCTGCCAGTTCTACGGGATCTCCTGCATCGCGTAAATCCACAAAGTTCACGCCTTTTACCGTACGACCATTTTTAATATCCAAACAGGGTATGATTCTTTTTGTCAACATACTATAATTACTCTTTATTTTTAATGCTAAGGTCCATCCCATCGTAAAACCTTAAATCTTTTTCCTTTAGCAGTTTCGTCCAAAATGCAATTTGTCCGGTATGATAGGAATAATGTTCTACCACATGCATAAGTATTCCTATTCCGGAAAAATAAAAACCTTGTACTTCCCTTTTCTTCTGTAACTGTTGGGTAGTAGCCGCCTTTATTACATTTTTCGCCTCTGATACCGTAGCTTCCAATTGCTGCCATAACTGATCTTTGGTATAGCCAGAAGTGGTGCTAAATTCCAAATCGCGCTCCCTTAGGTCTTCTTTTTCCCCTAAAGAGGCAATGGCATATTGGGTAATATTACCGCATAAATGTAACAGTAAATTGGCAACGCTATTTAAAGACCCGTTCGGTTTTTGCCAAACCTCTTCCTCGGAAAGCAAAGCTAAGCTGATCTTAATCATTCGCGTACTTTCATCGAATCGATATAAGGCATTTGCTATTATTTCATCCTGTATCTTATTTTCCATCTGACTCTTATTGAGATACGATAAAATGTTCCAACTGTTTTAGTCCTATCCTATTTTCATAAATCGCCTTTCCGATAATGGTGCCTTCACATCCAATCTCGGCCAATTTGGGCAATTCTTCAAAAGTAGAGATTCCGCCACTGGCAATAAGACTAATTCCTTTTGGCTTCCCTTCCATCCCCTTAGAAAAGCCTTCAGCCGTAGTTTCCAAAATTCTTTTATACAGATCAAAAGAAGGGCCCTGGAGCATTCCATCCTTGCTAATATCTGTACAAATAACGTACTGCACCCCTTTTTCTTGATATCCCCTAATAAAAGGAACAACTTCCTCATTGGATTCCTCCAACCATCCGGAAACCGCTATTTTTTCATGATGTGCATCAGCACCCAATATGATTTTATCCGCACCATATTGCTGCAACCAATTGGAAAATGTTTCAGGGTTTTTCACGGCCACACTGCCACCCGTTATCTGATTTGCCCCACTTTCAAACGCGATCCTCAAATCTTCGTCGGATTTTAAACCTCCTCCAAAGTCTATTTTCAAATTGGTTTTTGAGGCAATGGTTTCCAAAATCCTGTGATTGACAATATGTTTGGATTTAGCGCCATCCAAATCTACCAAATGCAAATACTGTATGCCATGTGCTTCAAAAGACTTGGCAACTTCTAAAGGGTTTTCATTATAAACTTTTTTAGTGTCGTAATCTCCTTTAGAGAGTCGGACACATTTTCCTTCAATGATATCTATTGCTGGTATTATTCTCATTTTCTTTTAGGTGCTGCTATATATTCCTATTTCTTTTAAACATCCAAGTTTCTGGTTCAAGTATAGTCCCAAACCCAAATTTCTCATAGAATCCCTGGGCATCTTCCGTTCGCAGTCCCATACCCTTCACATTTTTCAAATCGGGATAACGCATCATATAATCTATTAAAAGCTTCCCTACTCCTTTCCCCTTGAACTTGTCTATAACAAACACATCCATTATCCAAGCAAAGACCACGTAGTCCGTTACAATTCTGGCAAAGGCAAGCTGTTGTCCTTCTTGCGTATACACCCCAAAACAAAGCGAGTGTTCAATGGATTTCTCCACCAATTCCAAACTTCTTCCCTTAGACCAATACGCTTCATTTAAAAGATAATCAGCTATTAAATTGATATCTAATTGCGTTTTATCCGTGCTTATCTGAAATTCTCCGCTCATGATTGGATTTCAAGGAAATTTTTTAAAATCTGCTCTCCAACGTCACTACTTTTTTCTGGGTGAAATTGGGTCCCATAAAAGTTTTCCTTGTGCAAAGCTGCACTATACGTTACCTCATAATCCGTTTCTGCAATGGTATGCGAACAGCGGGGAGCATAATAGCTGTGTACTAAATAGATGTATTCCTTTTCAGCTATGTTTTCAAAAAGTTCCGATTTTAAGTTGGAAATTTGATTCCAGCCTATTTGCGGTACCTTTACTGCATTGGAAAAGCGAACCACATCGACATCAAAAATACCTAAGCCTTTGGTAGCTCCTTCTTCGGACGACTTACACATCAACTGCATTCCCAAACATATCCCTAAAACCGGTTGTTTTAATTGAGGAACAAGGGCATCTAATTGACTCTCCCTTAATTTTCGCATGGCACTACTGGCTTCCCCTACTCCGGGAAAAATGACCTTGTCCGCGGCCAATATTTCTTCCACCTCATCGCTAAGTACTGCCTCATACCCTAAGCGTTGAATAGCAAACTTAATGCTCTGGATATTGCCCGCACCATAATTTATAATTACTATCTTCATAACATTCCCTTTGTACTTGGCAATACCATCTTTTCTAAATCTCGTTTTACCGCCATTTTAATGGCCTTGGCAAAGGCTTTGAATATGGCTTCAATTTTATGGTGTTCATTACTACCCTCTGCTTTAATGTTCAGATTGGCTTTAGCTCCATCGGTGAACGATTTAAAAAAGTGATGGAACATTTCTGTGGGCATTTTTCCAATCATTTCTCTTTTGAATTCCGTTTCCCATACCAACCAATTTCTTCCTCCAAAATCAATGGCCACCTGGGCCAAACAATCATCCATAGGTAGGCAAAAGCCATAGCGTTCTATCCCTAACTTATTTCCCAAAGCCTTATGAAACACCTCTCCCAGGGCTATGGCCGTATCTTCTATGGTATGATGTTCATCTACTTCAAGGTCGCCTTTCACCTTAATATTTAAGTCCATTTGACCATGACGTGCCAATTGATCCAGCATATGATCAAAAAAAGCAATCCCGGTATCTATCGCACTCTTACCCGTGCCATCTAGGTTCAATTGAATTTGAATATCGGTCTCATTGGTCTTGCGATCAATGGTTGCCCTTCTATCCTCTAATTTTAAAAAGCTGTAAATTTTCTCCCAATCATTACTTTCCAAAGCAATAATAGCGTCCAATTCTTCCCGTTTTACCGTAATTTCACCAGTGCCTAGGTTGGTTTCATCATTGATAAAGATTCCCTGAGCCCCAAGGTTTTTGGCCAGTTCCATATCTGTTAAACGATCCCCGATAACGAACGAGTTTTCTAAATCATATTCTTCAGAGAAATACGCTGTTAATAAACCCGTGCCTGGTTTTCTAGTGTTGGCATTTTCATGGGGAAAAGTACGATCAAGAAATACCTTGTCAAAAACTACCCCTTCATTTTCAAAAGAGGTCATAATAAAGTTATGGACCGGCCAAAAAGTATCTTCCGGAAAAACATCCGTTCCCAATCCATCCTGATTCGTAATCATTACCAATTCATAATCCAATTCCTTGGCAATTTTTCCTAAATACGTGAATGCCTTAGGATAAAAAATCATTTTTTCAAATGCGTCGATCTGTTCATCCGCAGTTTCCTTGATAATTGTTCCATCCCTATCTATAAATAAGACTTTCTTTTGCATAATGTTATCGTATTCTCAGTTTTTATGACCTTTTTTATTTTAATTGCTGTAGCGCCTTTATCAAAATGCTATTCTCTTCCGGGGTACCCACAGTAAATCGCAAGGTATTTTCACAACGGGCCTGTGTAGTTCTATTTCGCACAACGACTCCTTTTCTCAATAAGTCCGCGTACCTTTTGTTGGCATCATCCACTTTCGCCAAAATAAAGTTTGCATCTGTCTGGAATACCTGAACAACACAATCAACTTCTTCCAAAGCCGCTATCAATAGTACGCGTTCCT
Source organism: Spongiimicrobium salis (assembly GCF_043678055.1). NCBI lineage: Bacteria > Pseudomonadati > Bacteroidota > Flavobacteriia > Flavobacteriales > Flavobacteriaceae > Spongiimicrobium > Spongiimicrobium salis. The sequence goes on along the minus strand of NZ_JBHEQA010000002.1, from coordinate 271,911 downwards.
GTAAAATTTGATTCACCTCTTCCCGCACGCCCACTACATCCTTAATTCGATCTAAAGCCCGTTGCTGTGTGAGCTCATTTACATTATAAGGCGGCTTAATTTTGTTCAATAGGCTAATAACCGTAGCACTGGAATAACATATTCCCAAGCGAATCCCAGCCAAACCATAGGCCTTGGAGAGCGTTTGTGTTACAATAAGATTAGGGTAGTCCCCCAATTTTTGGATCCAGCTTTGTTTAGGGGAAAAATCAATATAAGCTTCATCGATTACAATTAGTCCTTTAAAATTCGTCAATAGTTCTTGTATGCTATCGTCCGAGAAGCTATTCCCTGTAGGGTTATTGGGAGAGCAAAGGAAGATAATCTTAGTATGCTCATCAACTGTTTTAAGAATTTCCGGGACATCAGGCTGAAAATCAGGGGTCAATACAACTTCCCTATTTTCAATGGTGTTTATTCCAGACAGTACTTTGTACATCCCATAGGTAGGCGGCAATGAGATGATGTTGTCCACATTGGGTTCACAAAATGCCCTAAAAATAAGATCTAGTACTTCATCACTTCCATTACCCAATAGGATCTGGTCAGTAACCACTCCCTTTTGTTCCGCTAAGATTTTTTTTACACTGCGTTGTTGTGGATCGGGATAACGATTTACACCATTTTCGAAAGGATTTTCATTGGCATCGAGAAAAACCATCTCCGATCCATCGGAAACATACTCGTCTCTTGCGGAAGAATAAGGCGCCAGATTTTTTACATTTTCCCTTACGACGCTATTGATATCAAATGCTGTTTTTGTCATTTCTAAGTGCTTGCTCAAGTGGTCTCTTTAAATCGGCTTTAAACTGTTTAATCGCAGACTTACCGCATTTTTATGTGCTTCCAGGCCTTCTGCTTCCGCCATGAGCTCTATGGTTCTACCAATATTTTGTATCCCTTCCTTAGAAATTTTCTGAAAGGTCATACTCTTCATAAAACTATCTAAATTTACGCCGCTATACTGTTTTGCATAGCCATTGGTAGGCAGCGTATGATTTGTACCAGAGGCATAATCTCCTGCACTTTCCGGGGTATAATTTCCGATAAATACGGAGCCTGCATTCTGTATGCGCTCTAGATAATAGTTTTCATTGGCCACACAAACAATATAGTGTTCAGGACCATATACGTTAATTAGCGCAGCAGCGGTTTGGTCATTGTCCATATAAATTAATTTACTATTCGCAATGGCCTTCTCGGCAATGGCTTTCCTGGGCAATACTGCCATTTGGGTCACGACCTCCTTCTCCACCGCATTCATTAAATCTTTGGAGGTAGATACTAGGATTACCTGACTATCCACACCATGCTCTGCTTGACTCAATAGATCTGAAGCAACGAAAGCCGCATTCGCCGTATCGTCAGCGACCACCAGTAGTTCGCTGGGTCCAGCGGGCATATCTATAGCCACCCCATGTTTGGTAGCAATCTGTTTGGCTACGGTGACGTATTGATTTCCTGGACCAAATATTTTATATACTTGAGGAATACTTTCCGTCCCAAAGGTCATACCGGCTATGGCTTGAATTCCTCCCGCCTTAAAAATATGGGTCGCACCACATAAATTTGCCGTATATAAAATGGCCGGGTGTATTTTTCCTTCCGCACTGGGAGGGGAACAAAGTACAATTTCTTCACAGCCGGCTATGGTAGCGGGAATAGCCAGCATTAAAATCGTTGAAAATAATGGAGCTGTTCCGCCAGGAATATATAAACCTACTTTTTGAATAGGACGTTTCTCCTGCCAACAGGCTACTCCATTGGTTGTCTCTACTTCAACTTTTGAGGTTTTCTGTGCCTTATGAAAAACTTCAATATTCTGCTTTGCTACTTGAATCGCTTCTTTTAAGTCATCGGAAACCAACATCCTTGCCTCCTCTATTTCCTTTTCGGAAACTTTGAGTTTGTCCAAACGGACTCCATCAAATTGTTCAGTATAGGTATTCAAGGCTTTATCTCCTTCTTGGGATACTGCCCTAAAAATGTTATTTACGGTATCTTCTATGTCGGCCACAGTCTGTGTTGGTCTACGTAAGATATCGTTCCAATCTTCTTGTTTTGGGCTATAAATCTTTTTCATTTGTTCACTATTGTTTTTGAAAGTCATTACAATGAATCCCTTTCACTACAAAACTACTTCTACCTTTTACGGAAAGAGATTGTGTTTCCCTTCCCTTTACAATACCATTTTTTCAATAGGACATACTAATATTCCCTCTGCCCCTGCTTGTTTTAGTTCATCGATTACTTCCCAAAACTTATCTTTATTGATTACCGTATGTACAGAGCTCCAACCTTCTTCTGCCAACGGAAGTACGGTGGGGCTTCGCATTCCTGGTAATAAGGAAATGATCACCTCCAATTTTTCATTTGGGGCATTCAATAAAATGTACTTGGATTTTCTTGCTTTTAAAACCGATTGAATGCGAAAACGCAACTTTTCCAAAATTGCCGCTCTGGCTTCAGAAATTTGGGGGGAAATGGCCAAAACAGCTTCACTGGTCAGCATCACTTCCACTTCCTTTAAATTGTTCTTAAAAAGTGTACTTCCACTAGACACAATATCGCAAATGGCATCTGCCAGTCCTATGTTAGGTGCAATTTCTACGGAACCGTTGATGATATGAAGGTCCGCTTTTACACCTTTTTCTTCCAAATAGGATTTAACCGTATTGGGATATGAGGTAGCGATTCGTTTTCCATTTAAATCCTGAACGGAATCATAATCATTTCCCTTAGGGATGGCCAAGGAGACTTTACATTTGGAAAAGCCTAATTTCTCGGCAATATTAATATCACTCCCTTTTTCTATCAAAACGTTTTCCCCAATGATGGCAATGTCCACAACACCATCCCTCAAATATTGGGGAATATCTCCATTTCTCAAATAAAATACTTCCATAGGGAAATTTCTAGCAGAGGCCTTCAATTGATCCTTTCCGTTTTCAATAGAAACTCCGGCATCCTTTAAGATACGTAAAGAGTCCTCATTTAAACGTCCACTTTTCTGAATAGCAATTCTAATTTTTTCCATTTTCTCTTTTTTCAAATGATACTGCATCGATATATCAAAAACAAAACCCGTTTGATTTCTCAAACGGGTTTTATATATGTTGCAATACTACAATACATTCTTACCTCGCTTGAGCGCCAGTGTAAAAATGATGATGTGTATTTTTGTTTTTCATTACGGCCGTAAAATTAAAAATATATTTTTAATCAAAAAATTTATTGGGAATATTTTAATTATTTCCTAGAATCAGCGGTAATCCGGAATCTCCACTTCCTACTACGATAACCTTGGCATTTGGCGATTCCGACAACTTCAATGTGGCATCGATTCCCTTATCCTGTAGGATTTTATCGGTCAAGGAGGCACTCAAAATACGGTTTGCGTCAGCCTTACCTTGTGCTTCAATAGTTACCTTCTCGGCTTCTTTTCTTGCGGTAACCAAGCGGAATTCATATTCCAAAGATTCCTGCTCTTGTCTTAATTTACGTTCAATAGCCTCCTTAATCGTATTTGGAAGTGTCACATCGCGTACCAAAACTTCATTCAATTGCACATTTTGCTCATCCAAAATCTTTTTGGTTTCTTCAAAAATTTCATCTTGAATGGCATCTCGCTTACTTGAATATAATTGCTCTGGAGTATACCTACCTACCACACTTCTCGCAGCACTTCGTATGGCCGGTTTAATAACACGATCCAGATAGCCTTCTCCTAAATTTTGATGAAGATTTCCCAGTTCTTTTTGAATAGGTTGATACCAGGCGGATGCATCAATTTGAATTTCCAATCCGTTTGAAGATAGTACCTTCATTTTTTCAAATAGCTCCTGTTGTCTCACCTCATACACAAAAACGTCGTTCCAAGGTGCTACGATATGAAAACCTTCTCCCATGGGAGGTTCATCGGTTACTACACCTCCGCCAAAGGTTTTATACAATACGCCGGCTTCACCGGAACCAATAGTAATCGCAGATTTAGAAATTAATATTACGGCAACAATCAAAATAACAATAAAAGGTAATGCAATCTTAGGTAATTTATCCATTTGGTTTTGTTTTATATTAGTCCGTTAAATTTACGTATGAACCACTCTATGGCCAACGTTAAAATGATGATTCCCAGCAGGAATTTAAAATCGATTAAAGATACGACATTTTCTTTGCTCTTCTGAATAGGTACTAAGCGTTCGTCTTCCAATAAATTACGGATTAAATCAGCACTTTCATTCGGGTAATAGAGTTTCCCGGAGGATTGTTGTGCCAAGCGACCGAGTTTTCCATAGTTGCTTGATAGAAATTGTTTTTCAACATCAAAATCCAAAATGGTAAAGCTTCCCGATCTATTTAGGTTTTCGTTGGCTACCTTTACACTGAAGGTATAATCCCCGGTAGGCAAATCGCTTAAATCAGCTTCATAAAAATTGCCTTTCATCAACATTGGAATCTCTTTGCGCGTAGTTTGATCAACACTATTGATCAGAAGGTTTATGGTTGCATTTTCATCAAATACAAAAGTCTCATCAAAATAGGTTGCGGCAATTCGGGCATCCTTGCTTCCAGAATATATGGCTTTGTAATCTACAGAAAGTCTGCTTTTTGCTTTAGTGGTTGCCAGATATAGCATTAGCTTCCCTATAAAATCATCAAAATTCTGAAAATCCTGGTCATTCCTGTAGGCTTGTATTCTCCATTTCCATATATCTTCTCCAAAAAGAACCGCTGCACGCTGGCTATCATTCCCTACTATGGCCAGTAAGGGGATGTCTAAGTTGACTCCCTTAATGCGCTGATTCAAAATAACCTCACCTCCATTTTTCAACACAATATCTCCCAAACTTCCCCATAAGGGAGGAAAATCTTCGGTTGAAAAATCTTCCGTATTAAAAACACCAAAAGCAGGGTTCAACACCGGAAAGACTTCCTCTGGCTGATTGTAATTGGACTTCTCAAAATCGTCCTGAACCGCGTTTAGGAAATTCCAGTCGGTTTTTGATCCGGTAATCGTCCATACACTGGCCCCTTTCTTTTCTAAATATTCATAAATTCTAGCAAAAGCGCGTGTGGGTTGATAGAGTATAAATACGTCTGTATCTTCTAAACTGGAGGCGGCCGCATTGGGGCCATATATACTTGCCGCCCGTTGTTCATTACTCTCAATAGCCTTGCGCAGTGCCCCTACATCTGGATGTTTTATCGCGGATATCACGGCAATTTTTGTTTTCTCGTCAATCACCTCAACAGCCGTACTCTTGCTATTGTTCTCCCTATTCTTTTCATTTTGTAGCGGATCTGCACTAATTTTAATGGTCTTAACACCTACGGTATTGGCCTCGATGAGAATATTTATTTTTTTTGTGGTATTCGCCTCCGAAAGTTGAACCCTTTCCTGGTGAATGACTTTTCCGTTCATTTGAATTTTCACATTCGAAGTCACGCTACCTTTCCCTTCGTAAAGGATATAGGTCTCTAAAGGAAATTTATTCTTTAGAAAGGCGTAGGCATTGCTATTTACTTGTCCGACCCTTATATCTTCATATTGTGTAGTATCTCCAATAACCACTGGATATATAGGAAATCCGCTTGTTGTATTGCCATAAAACTCGTAATCCCTACCTAAGGTCTGATTGCCATCGGTCAATACGACAACGGCACTGTTTTCTTTCCCAAAAATCTCTTCCGCTGTAGTTAAAGCCTTGGTGATATCCGTTGTTTTTTCCGAAAAGGATAAAGAATCCCGATCATTTAGAAAAGCTCCAAAACTATAATGTTCTATATTGAACTTATCGGATAAGGCCGTGTTCTCTCTTAGTGCATTGCCAACTTGATTAAGCTGGGCAATACCTTGAGTGGCAGCAATGGAAGATGAATTATCCGATAGAACAATAAGGTTGGCCTTCTCCAATTCATATTCTTCTTTGATCATCTTTGGATTGATCAATAGCAAAAACAAAGAAAACAGAGCTATAAAGCGAAAAAAGGAAAGCAGTTTTTGAAGCTTTCCCCTTTTCTTTGTCTTATAATAATATTGCAGCAGCACCAAACCTAAAGCGGCGATTGCCGCCAAGATCATAAGTGCTAAAGTTGTCGTCTGCATTTTTTTTAAAATCTGTAAATCAAAATAGTGATATAAAAACGAAGTGCTGTATTATGAGGTGTCAGAACTTCAAATAACGGTTATCGGTCACTATGTCAACATTCCTCCGTCTACATTCAATACTTGACCTGTGACATAGAGTGACATATCAGATGCCAAAAACAAGCAGGCATTGGCCACATCAGTGGTTGTCCCCCCTCTTTTTAATGGAATGGCATCTCGCCAACCTTGCACCACTTTCTCGTCTAATTTTGCCGTCATTTCGGTTTCGATAAACCCAGGGGCAATAGCATTGCAACGAATATTTCTTGACCCCAATTCAAGGGCTACAGATTTAGTAAAGCCTATCATCCCGGCTTTGGAAGCCGCATAATTCGCCTGACCAGCATTTCCTTTTACACCAACAACACTACTCATATTTATAATGGAGCCCTTACGTTGTTTTAGCAAGGTTCGCTGTACGGCTTTGGTCATATTAAACACAGATTTCAAGTTAATTTCAATAACAGCATCAAAATCGGCCTCCCCCATACGCATCAATAAATTGTCTTTTGTAATACCCGCATTATTTATCAATACATCGATACCTCCAAAATCTTCCAATACCTGGGCTACCAATTCCGCAGCAGCTTCAAAGCTGGCCGCATTACTTTTATATGCCTTGGCATTTACCCCTTTGGCTTTCAATTCCCGTTCAAGTTCCAAAGCTGGTCCTTCACTGGAACTATAGGTGAATGCCACATTTGCGCCATGATCCGCAAAAATTTCCGCAATTCCTTTTCCGATTCCCCTACTGGCACCTGTAATGATGACATTTTTTCCTTCTAATAACTTCATTCTAGTATTCGTTTAAAAATGACCTTTGGTCGTTTATGATTTAATTGGCACTGGTTTTTCGTAATTAAACAAATCGTCAACATCTAGCTCCTGGATCGTACCCAACTTCTGTAAAGCCTCAAAGTTTACATCTTTTTTGTTTCCTATCACCATGACATTATATTGTTCCCCTTTAATATTGTTATTAAAGAATTCTTTTAAATCTTCCATGGTCATGTCTTTGATCGTGGAATACAATTCTTCACGATTATCATTATCAATGCCTCTATTCTTTAAGGATTCATAGGTCCAAAAAATGTTGGATTTTGTAATTCTTTGAGCCGCAATTTGTTTTAAAGTTGCCTCTTTCGCCTGATTGAACTGTTCTTCAGCCTCGGGCATATTGGTCATTAACTCCATCATTGCATCCACAGCCTCTGGCATTTTATTGGCCTGAGTGCCCATATAAGCCATTACATAGTCAGATTCTCCTTCTCTATTGGCCGGTTGATAGGCTGAAAAAGCAGAGTAGGCCAAGGATTTAGATTCTCTAATTTCTTGAAAAACAATAGAGGACAGTCCACTACCAAAATAGGTGTTGAACAGTCTTGAAACGGCCATTTTTTTGGGATCCAATTCCGACCCTTTTGCCAAAAGCATCATTTCACTTTGTACCATATCGTAATCCACGAAGAATACATTCCCTCCTGTTTCTTTCTCCACATAGGTTACTTTATCAGGATAATCTAAAAGTTCATCTAGATTTACTGTATGGTTTTTATCCAAAGATGCAATGGCTGCATCTACATCTTTTCCGTAGTAAAATGCGCGTTGCTTAAAGCCTCTCAACTCCTTTATTTTTGTCACTAAGCTTGCCGGATCAATTGCTTTTAATTCTGCTCTGGTGTAAATATCACGTAATCTAGAATTTTCACCATATTTTCCATAGTTAAAAAGACCATTCCAGAAGATATTTCCTTTTTGTGTCTTTCCATCTTCCCGTCCTTTAAGAATTTGATCCACATACTTATCGTAGGACTCTTGATCAGGCACAGCATCTGCCCATAGGTGTTCCACGAGGTTAAGGCCAGCATCCAAATTTTCTTTTAGACCAGAAAAGCCCACATACGTTTTGTCATTAGCGGCACTGATATAATAGCTGATTCCCAATTTGTAGAATTCTTGCTTTAATTCCTCAGGAGTGTATTTGGAAGTTCCCAAATAATCGAGATACCCTGCCGCCAAGCTCAATTGTTTGTCGTTGTCCCTGCCCATATCAAAAATAACATTCAAATTAAAGATGTCATTGTTAGGGTTTTCTATATAGGATACTTTCAATCCGCTTGCCGTTTCACGCTCTTGAATGGCCGTTTTGTAATCTACATACTGCGGCTTTAGTTCTGAAGCGGTAAGTTTGTTGAATTCTTTCAGGAATTCAGACTCTTTACCTCTATTTAATTCAATAGGGGTGATACCCGGGTTCTCTACTTTTACAATATTTGTATCCTCTCCTTTTAACTTATGTACTTCCACGTAGTTATCCCCATACATGGTATTGGCAAAGGCAACAATATCTTCTTTGGTGATCTTCTTCATCTCATCCAACATCTGTAGACGGCTTTTCCAATCTTGGAAACCAATAAAGGCATCCAAATAGGCATAGGCCGTGGCGCTTCCGTTTTCATACTGTTGAATCTGGGATAATCTCAAATCGTTTACCACCGCATCAATGATCCAGTCTTCAAATTCCCCTTTTTTAATCTTTTCTATCTCTCCCAATAACAACTCCCTTACATCATCCAGCGTCTGCCCTTGTTTAGGCCTCCCTGTCAATACATGCATTCCGTAATCATTGTCAAAATTGGTAAAGGAAGAAGCACTTTGCACTAGCTGCTTCTGATTTAGATCCAAATCAATTAGGCCGGCACTGGAATTTGCCAGAATATAATCGATTAAGGTCACAATGGTTTCATGCTTAGAGCCTTTTCCTTCTGTTCGATAGGCCACATATAGTGATTCTGCAGTTGGCCCGTATACTTCTTTTTTAATTGGAGCGGTAATTGGCGCTTCTGGTTCAAAGGTAGGATGGGACACTTCCTTTTTTTGATAACCGCCAAAAGCATCGTTTACCTTAGCGATAGTAGCATCAAAATCCAAATCCCCTACTAGAATCACTGCCATATTATTTGGCACATAGTAGGTACTGAAATAATTATGAATAGCCTCCATGGAAGGATTCTTCAGGTGCTCGGATTTTCCAATGGTCGATTGTGTACCATACGGGTGATTCGGGAACAATCCTTCCAATAGAGCAAAATAGTGTTTTCTTCCGTCACTATCCTGACCTCTATTGAACTCTTCGTACACCGCTTCCAATTCGGTATGGAACAATCGCAGTACCAGTTTGCTAAAACGTTCGCTTTCAATAGTCAACCATCGATCAAACTCATTGCTGGGTATCTTGTTCACATATACCGTCTGTTCATTGGAAGTAAAGGCGTTGGTCCCTTCAGCACCTAGGGAACTTACCATTTTATCATACTCGTTCGCAATAGAGATTTTTGAAGCTTCCAAAGAGACTTCATCGATCTTCTTGTAGATTTCTTTTTTCTTTTCAGGATCCTGTTCTGCCTTATGCGCTTCGTACAAGTCCGAAATTTGCTTTAGAAAAACAGCTTCTTTTTCATAATCCTGTGTTCCTATTTTATCTGTCCCTTTAAATACCATATGCTCTAAATAATGAGCCAAACCAGTATTGTCTGCAGGATCATAGGTAGAACCGGCCCGTACTGCGATCAGTGTTTGTATTTTAGGTTCTTCTTCGTTTTTTCCAAGATATACCTTTAATCCATTGTCCAAGGTGTACAATCGCAGACCTGTGGGGTCATTTGAAACCGTTTCATAGGTAAATCCTTCTTCATCGGTATGGGTGCTCACTACTAATTCGTCAGACGAAGAGTTACTCTTACATCCAATCAACAGTACTGCACAAGCAATAATAGATAATCTGATTCTTTTCATGCGATTTTTTTTAGGTTCATTAATTATGGTTAGGATAGCTGCAATTAAAAACAAAATCCATCGACTTAAATGTAAGACCGATGGATTCAATTCGTTGTTTTATTGTATAAACTTTAACATTTAAACTGCATGTTAAGCCATTACTTCTTTCACTTTTTTTCCTATTTCCGCTGGGGAGTCCACTACATGAATACCACAATCCCTCATGATGCGCTTCTTGGCCTGGGCCGTATCATCACTACCTCCAACAATAGCTCCTGCATGTCCCATAGTCCTTCCTGCAGGTGCTGTTTCTCCTGCAATAAAACCAACAATAGGTTTATTGCTTCCACTGGCCTTATACCACTGCGCAGCATCCGCTTCCAATTGTCCGCCAATTTCTCCAATCATCACAACACATGAAGTTTCCGGATCATTGATCAATAACTCTACTGCTTCTTTGGTAGTGGTTCCAATGATAGGGTCACCTCCTATACCAATAGCTGTAGTTATTCCCAGTCCCTGTCTTACCACTTGGTCCGCAGCCTCATAGGTCAATGTTCCCGATTTGGAAACAATACCAACATTCCCTTCCTTAAACACAAAACCGGGCATGATTCCCACTTTTGCCTCACCTGGCGTAATTACACCGGGGCAATTAGGGCCTACCAAACGACAATCCATCTCCTTAATATAGTTCGACGCTTTCACCATATCGGCAACAGGAATCCCTTCTGTGATGGTAATAATTACCTTAATTCCTGCATTAGCAGCCTCCATAATGGCATCGGCAGCAAATGCCGGTGGCACAAAAATAATTGTAGTATCGGCGCCTACTTTTTGCACCGCTTCCTCTACGGTATTGAATACAGGTTTTCCCAAATGTTCCTGACCACCTTTCCCTGGGGTTACACCACCAACGATATTGGTTCCATACTCAATCATTTGTTCTGCGTGAAAAGTACCTTCACTACCTGTAAAACCCTGTACTATTATTTTGGAATCTTTATTGACTAAAACACTCATTATGTATACTGATTTATTTTTTTAGCTGCACAAAAATAGAATTTTGAAAACGATTTATAAAGTATTCTTTCGCTTATTCCCAAAACTTTATTCTTCTAAACGTTTAAGGATGTCCGGAATCTGTTTTATATAGAACAACTCTTTCATTTTATCTCTTGCTTCAACAGCAGGACTTCCAAAATAGGTTTTACCACCTTCAAGCGATTTAGAAATACCTGCCTGTGCATAGACAACAGCTTTTTCACCTATAGTTATGCCACTAATCACACCTACTTGACCCCACAGGGTCACCTCATCTTCTATAACTACACAACCGGCAATACCGGTTTGCGAAGCAATCAAACATTTTTTTCCAATAACCGTATCATGACCTACATGTACTTGATTATCCAACTTACTTCCTTCTCCAATAGTAGTATCTCCTGTAACGCCACGATCTATAGTGCAAAGTCCGCCAATGTCCACATGATCTTCAATAACCACACGTCCCCCGGATTTCAATTTATCAAAACCTTCAGGCCTATTCTTATAATAAAAGGCATCAGGCCCCAATACTGTCCCTGCGTGAATGGTAACATGATCTCCAATGACACAATGATCATATATAGACACATTGGAATGAATAATACAATTTTCCCCAATAGTAACATGGTTTCCAATAAAGGTATTTGGCTGTATGATCGTATTTTTACCAATTTTTGCAGAAGGTGCAATACCTACGCTCGACCTTTCAAAAGGTTTGAAAAACTGTGTAAGCGTATTGAAATCGCGAAAAGGATCATCTGAAATCAAAAGCGCCTTCCCTTCAGGACAGGCTACTTCTTTATTGATCAACACCACTGTAGCCTTTGAGTTTAAGGCTTTGTCATAATATTTAGGATGATCTACAAAAACAATATCCCCAGGTTCAACCACATGAATTTCATTCATTCCCAACACTGGAAAATCGGCAGCCCCCTTAAAGTCTGCGTTGATAATTGTAGCGATCTGTTGCAAAGTGTGTGTAGTAGGAAATTTCATGGAAGACAGATCTATAGGTCCAATACTTTATTTTTAAATATGCAAAGCGTAATAGAAAGCAAAAGATTTTTATTCTTTGATGCGTTCCATATAAGTTCCTTTCTCCGTTTCCACTTTAATCTTATCCCCTTCATTAATGAAAAGTGGGACATTTACCCGAGCACCGGTTTCTACGGTTGCAGGTTTGGTTGCATTTGTCGCCGTATTCCCTTTTACACCGGGTTCCGTATGGGTTACCTCTAAAATAACACTTGCCGGCATGTCTACGGATAGCGGCATACTATCTTCGGCATTGAATAAAATGGTCACTACTTCTCCTTCTTTAAGCAAACCCGGAGCGTCTAAGGAACTTTCTTCCAAAGTAATCTGATTGTAATCACTCGTATTCATAAAGTGATAAGTTTCGCCTTCGGCATAGAGGTACTGATAGGAACGTGTCTCTACCCGTACATCATCTATTTTATGCCCTGCAGAAAAGGTATTGTCAATGACTTTTCCCGTGGTAACGCTTTTTAATTTTGTACGAACGAAAGCTGGACCTTTCCCAGGTTTCACATGTAAAAATTCAATAATTTTAAAAATATCATGATTGTATCGTATGCACAATCCTTTTCTAATGTCTGATGTAGATGCCATAATTTCTTTTAATTTGTACTAAAATACCCTTTCATAATTCCACGCTGGGAATCCCGGATAAATTGTAAGATTTCATCTCTTTCCGGCGTAGCTTCCACTTCCGCCTCAATAATCTGTACCGCTTGGGTATTGTTATAATTCTTTTGATATAATATCCTATATATATTCTGTATTTCCCTAATCTTGTCGGAGTCAAACCCTCGTCTTCGCAATCCCACTGAATTGATGCCCACATACGACATAGGTTCCCGAGCTCCCTTTACATACGGAGGGACATCTTTACGCACCAAAGAACCTCCGGTTACAAAAGCATGGTTGCCTACGGAAACAAATTGATGCACTGCCACCAAACCGGCAAGAATTACATTATCGCCAATCGTTACATGTCCGGCCAAAGTAGAATTATTGGAAAAAATACAATTGTTGCCAATAAAGCAGTCGTGTGCAATATGACAATAGGCCATAATAAGACAATTCTTCCCTATCACGGTCTTCATGCGATCGGAAGTTCCCTTATTAATCGTAGCACATTCTCTAATTGTAGTATTGTTTCCAATCTCTACTGTAGTTTCTTCGCCTTTATATTTAAGATCTTGCGGGGGAGCGGATATAACGGCTCCAGGAAAAATATTGCAATTTTTTCCGATCCTCGCACCTTCCATAATGGTAACATTAGATCCGATCCAAGTCCCTTCGCCAATTTTAACATTATTATGAATGGTCGTAAAAGGCTCCACTACTACGTTTTTCGCAATTTTGGCTCCTGGATGGATATAGGCAAGCGGTTGATTCATTTTATTTCTTTTTTGCGATTTGTGCCATCATTTCTGCTTCACAAACCAGTTTCCCATTGGAATATGCATAGGCTTGCATATGACAAATACCTCTTCGTATAGGGGTAATTAAGCTACAATGGAAAATCAATGTATCTCCTGGAAGTACTTTCTGTTTAAATTTCACCTTATCGATTTTCATAAAAAACGTAAGGTAATTCTCTGGGTCCGGAACCGTACTTAACACCAGTATACCCCCGGTTTGCGCCATAGCTTCGACCTGCAATACTCCTGGCATTACTGGCGCTCCTGGAAAATGTCCCATAAAGAAAGGTTCATTCATGGTCACATTTTTCATTCCCACGACATGATTGTCCGAAAGTTCTAAAATACGATCGATCAATAAAAAAGGAGGTCGATGTGGCAACATGGCCATGATTTGATGGATGTCCATCAAAGGTTCTTCTGTAAGATCGAATTGCGGGACTTTATTGCGTTTTTCCAGTTTAATGATCTTTGCAATCTTTTTGGCAAATTGTGTGTTTACAAAATGTCCGGGTTTGTTTGCAATTATTTTTCCTCGAATACGCGTACCGGCCAATGCTACATCTCCAATAACATCCAGTAATTTATGCCTTGCAGCCTCATTGGGCTGATGCAAGGTCAGATTATCCAAAATACCATTGGGCTTCACCGATAGTTTTTTCTTTTTAAAGGCTTTCTCCAAGCGTTTCATGGTTGCTTCGGAAATCTCTTTATCTACATATACAATGGCATTGTTGAGATCTCCTCCTTTAATCAGTCCATGTTCCAAAAGCATTTCCAGTTCATGTAAAAAGCTAAAGGTACGGGCGTCCGCAATTTCCGTCTTAAAATCGGACAAACGCTCTAAAGTGGCATTTTGAGTTCCCAAGACTTTCGTTCCAAAGTCGACCATGGTCGTTACTTGATACTCTTCTGAAGGAATGATCGTAATCTCACTCCCTGTGGCATCATCTCTATAAGAAATGACATCTTTGACAATATACTCTTCCCGTTCTGCCTCTTGCTCCACGATTCCCGCCTTCTCCAAGGCTTCCACAAAAAATTTGGAAGAACCATCCATAATGGGAGGTTCGGGCGCATCCAATTCAATAATGACATTATCGATTTCCAAACCAACCAAGGCCGCTAAAACATGTTCAGAGGTTTGAATCTTAACCCCTCTTTTTTCCAAATTGGTACCGCGTTGCGTATTCACCACATAATTGGCATCCGCTTCAATAATCGGTGCCCCTTCTAAATCAACTCTTTTAAAAGCGTAACCATGATTTTCAGGTGCGGGTATAAATTTCAGGGTAACATTTTCCCCAGTATGCAATCCTACTCCACTAAGTGCAGCTTCTTTTGCAATTGTACGTTGTTTTGCACTATTACTCACCGTTAATTTTTTTTTCTATTTGGTTGATTTTAGTTATCGTTTTTGGCAAATTCTTGAAATGCACATAGGATTTGTTGTAATCCCCATACGCAATGGCAGGTGATCCTTGCAATACTTCATCATCTTTTACATTTCTTCCTATTCCGGACTGCGCCTGTATCTTCACCCTATCCCCTATCGTAATATGTCCTACAATGCCCACTTGTCCTCCGATCATGCAATGCTTCCCTATCTTGGTAGAACCGGCAACACCTGTTTGTGCTGCTATGGCCGTATGTTCCCCTATCTCTACATTATGGGCAATCTGAATTTGATTATCGAGTTTTACCCCTTTTCGCAGTATTGTTGATCCTAAGGTAGCGCGATCGATCGTTGTACCAGCACCTATATCCACATTATCCTCAATAATGACATTTCCGGTTTGCGGGATTTTATTGAATTCCCCATTGGGTTGGGGTGCATAACCAAATCCATCCGCGCCTATAATAGCACCACTATGAATCATACAATGGTCCCCGATACGGGTTTCCGAATAGACTTTGGCCCCGGCAAAAATGATTACATTACTTCCTATGGTAACATTATCCCCTACATATACATTGGGATAAATTTTAACATTATCCCCAATGCTGACATTATTTCCCAGATAGGAAAAAGCTCCCAAGTAAAAATCTGCACCATATGTAGCGGTTTCCGATTTAAATACCGGTTCTTCAATCCCTACTTTATTATTCTTTACCTGATTGTAGTATTCCAATAACTTGGAAAAGGATTCGTAGGCATCTTCTACTTTAATCAATGTAGTATCTAACTCTTGCTCTGGAACAAAGTCCTTATTGACAATAGTAATCGATGCTTTTGTTGTATATATATAAGGTGTATATTTTGGATTGGCCAAAAAAGTAAGGGAGCCACTTTGCCCCTCTTCTATTTTCGCCAATTTATCCACAGCTATTTCAGGGTTTCCTTCGACCTCCCCTTCCAAAATACCTGCAATCTGACTAGCTGTAAATTTCACACGTTGTAGTTTTATCCTCTGTTTTTGGTTTGCGGGAACAAAAGTAAGAAAAATTGTTAAACCCCTTCCTTAGGGTAGCACATATAATATTTGGTTACTTTCTTGGATAATGTGCGTGCATTTAATTGATCCGAAAGTTTGGCCACATCCGTTATTTTACCACTTTTAGCTAGAATTTGTATTCTTTCCTCCTCCTGATTATAGGCCTGATTTTCTATTTTGCCCGAAAAAATGAAATACGAAGCCTCTTCCTCGGAAAATTGCTTTCTGGTTTTAAGAGCTTCCAAACGTTTTTGAAGTTTAGCCTTGGATATGGGTTTATTCTTGATTTTAATATGCAACAACTTCCTATTGATGATCATATCGCAGAGCTCGGACAACACGGCATCATCGTGCTTTCGCCATGTTTTTATGGCCGATAGCAAATCAATATCGTCCAGTTGGGCAAAAGTATGCAATACTTCAGGTCCAAAGGTAGCTGCCTGAATGGTGTGTTTCATAAAGAAGCTCAAGGCCTCGCTACATTCCAAGGGAACCCCTTTTTCAATCAAAAATTTAGCCCTGCGCATGGTATTCACCAGCAGTTGTTCGGCCACTAAAGCGGTTTTATGAAGATAGACCTGCCAATACATAAAACGGCGCGCCATTAAAAATTTCTCTACCGAATAGATACCTTTTTCCTCGATCACCAAACTGCCTTCGGACACATTGAGCATGCTGATAAGCCGTTCAGAGTTGATATTTCCTTCAGATACGCCGGTATAAAAACTATCCCTTTTTAAATAATCCAACCGATCCATATCTAATTGACTGGAAACCAACTGATTTAAAAAGTTTTTGGGATACTCCTTCTTGAAGATCGCGATCGCAAGCGTTAAACTTCCGTTAAACTTCTTATTCATCGCTTCCATAAAGAGCAAGGATATCTCTTCATGACTTACGCCTTTTACGATACTGTGTTCCATAGCATGGGAAAAGGGTCCATGACCAATATCGTGCAATAATATGGCACACAACAAACCTTCTTCTTCCTCCTCAGTAATCTCAACATCCTTAAAACGAAGTACTTGTATTGCCTTTCGCATTAAATGCATGCTCCCCAAGGCGTGATGAAAACGCGTGTGATGCGCCCCGGGATATACCAAATACGACAAGCCCATTTGGGAAATTCTACGGAGTCTTTGGAAATAAGGTTCTGCGATAAGGTCAAAAATAAGCGTACTTGGAATTCTAATAAATCCGTAAATTGGATCATTGAAAATCTTAAGTTTGTTTGATTTTATCAAAATAGATTTTTAGCAACAAATATAAGCACTAAATGAACAAGATAACAATACTCTGGGTTGATGATGAAATTGATTTGCTTAAGCCACATATTCTATTTTTAGAACGTAAGGACTATACCGTAGTCACCTGCAAAAGTGGACAAGAAGCCTTGGAAGAAGTGGCCAATACCAGGTTTGACATTGTTTTTTTAGATGAAAACATGCCCGGTATTTCAGGATTGGAAACTTTGAATGAAATAAAGGTCATAGATGCTACTCTTCCCATTGTGATGATTACCAAGAGTGAGGAAGAGTTCATTATGGACGAAGCCATTGGTTCCAAAATCGCAGATTATCTGATAAAACCTGTAAACCCCAATCAAATTCTACTCTCCCTAAAGAAAAGTTTAGATCACTCACGCCTTGTTTCCGAAAGAACTACGGCCAATTACCAGCAAGAATTTCGCAAAATAGCCATGGACCTCTCCATGGTGAATTCACATGAAGAATGGGCGGACCTCTATAAAAAACTTATTTACTGGGAATTACAGTTGGAAGAGATCGAAGACTCCGGAATGTTTGAAATTTTGGAATCCCAAAAAATAGAGGCCAACAATCAGTTTGGGAAGTTTGTCGACAAAAATTACGAGGATTGGTTCCACGATGACGAAGGCCCCGTAATGTCCCATACCCTTTTTAAAAAATTGATCCAACCCGAAATAAAGGATACGCCCACCTTGCTGGTGGTCATTGACAATTTACGTTATGATCAATGGTTAGCCTTTGAAGACACCTTCAATTCTTTCTATAAAAAGAAGAAAGAATGTAATTACTACAGCATATTGCCCACAGCGACCCAATATGCCAGAAATGCCATTTTTTCGGGGCTTACCCCTTTGGATATGGAAAAAAAATATCCGAATTGGTGGAAAAATGACACCGATGAAGGAGGTAAAAATTTGTATGAGGATAAATTTCTAGGAGAACAAATCAAGCGCCTTGGGCTACATCTAAAATGGGAATACCACAAAATCAGTAGTCTTAAGCAGGGAAGACATTTATCACAAAACTTTAAATCGCAGAAAGAAAATGATCTCACGGTAATTGTTTACAATTTTGTGGATATGCTCTCACATGCAAAGACCGAAATGGAAGTAATCAAAGAACTAGCTTCCAACGACAAAGCCTACCGTTCCCTTACGAACAGTTGGTTTAAAAACTCTCCTTTGTTAGAAATTATACAGCAGGCCCAGCAAATGGGGCTAAAGTTAATTGTGACCACAGATCATGGAACCATTAATGTAAAACAACCTTCCAAAGTTATCGGCGATAAGGACACCAGCCTAAATTTAAGATATAAAACCGGAAGGAGTTTAACCTATGAAAATAAGGATGTCTTAGCTGCTTCGAACCCAGAAAAGCTATTTTTGCCCAAAATTAATGTGAGTAGTTCCTATATTTTTGCAAAAAATGATCTATTCTTTGCTTATCCGAACAATTATAACCATTATGTAGGCTATTATCGAAACACTTATCAGCACGGTGGAGTGTCTTTAGAAGAAATGATAATTCCCTTTATAGTACTGGAACCGCGATAGTTACCTTATAAATCAAGGTTTAGAAAAGAAGATATAAGGTAGGTTGATTCTTACTATTTTTATCACAAGATTGAGCAATTATTTTATATGGTTATAGAATTTTTGTATATTAGCGGAACACTAAACCAACTACTAACTGATAAATTTATACTAAAATGATTAAAACTATTGACCGTCTCATGCAATTTATCCGATATGCAGGATTAAGTGCACGTAAATTTGATCTCTCTATTGGTGCCGGTAACGGATACACCCTCCGAATGCAAAAAAATCACGCCTCTATTGGTAGTGATGTCATTGAAACCATTTTAAGAACTTACCCTCAACTTAACGTCGTTTGGTTGATTACGGGCGAAGGCGAAATGTTGAAGAAGAAAGAAGACATTCCTGGTTTCGATCAATTGCCCAAGGAAAAGCAAAATGAAATTGAACACATCATTGAGCAAAAGGTAAGAGCTCGTCACGAAGAGCAATTACAACAACTTTTGAGAGAGGTTACCGCTGAAATCGAAAAGAAGAAAGAAAATAAATAGACGAGTTTCCTAAAACGCGTCTTTTTTTATTCTTTTCTTTCATTAAGCTGTTCTTCTAACTTTTTTCGGAGTTCTAGTAGCGCATTTAATTGTTCCTTAGCGGTTTCTTCAGAAACCACTTCCTTTTGTAATGCCGTAAATTTAGATCTCGTATCCTCAATAAGGGAGTTGGATTTCTCCAATTCCCCTAATAGGGACTCTATCTCTTGCGTTATGTTTTCATAGACATCCAATATTTTTGATTGGTACTTTACTGCCCTAGAAATAATGAATAAGGCCAAAACTACGAGTAAAATGGTAGGCAATGCCTTTATGTATGCAATTTCATCTACACTGGAGTTGGGATTATCGTCCATGGTTGATCGCCATAGTTGAAAAGTAAAAATAATCAAAGGAGACAAGAGTGCATAGCGCCACCAATCTTTGGAGGTACTGAACCAAATAAAGAGAATAATAAGGCTTGCAAGCTTTATTCCCAGGTACCACATAAAAATAGAGACCTGCGGAAAACCGTAACTTTCTATACAGATAAAATAAAGGTCAATACTCATTTCATTGGCCGATATGGTCTTGTGAAAAAGAAACAAAATGGGAATAATCACGATCATAATCACAATGATCACAAAATCGACGCGCCTTCTCTTTTTAAATTGCAGCCCATCCCCTATAATAGTATCATTGATTTCCGATTCCAATAAGGATTGCGTATACAATAAGTTCTTTAAATACTCCCTATCCTCTTCCGGTTTCCGAACAAACTGTGTTCGCATACGATTAACAATGGCATAGTAGAATTCCTTAGAACCAATATTCAGTTTTATTGGAGTCACTTTAATCTTTCGGAAACTATAAGCATTTAAAAAACGAATCAGCAATAAAAATACGGTAGTCGTAATGGCAGCAAATACAATGATGTGTTCCTGTATAAAATCGGGATACACAAAAGTATCCTTCATAAAGGTATAGGTAATGACAAATAAGGGAAATAGAATAAAATGACGCCACCAATAGCGTGTATTAAAATACCAAATTAGTAACAAGAGCATGGGCATGACATGCATCAACACCACCCAAATGAATACACTATTATCCTTGTAGGGATGCACATAGGCATATCCAAACAAGCTTAGAACATTTGTTTTTTCGCTAAAAAAAATATGTAGGTACAGTACAAATGGCAACACCAGCAGTACCAGTATGACTCCTATGTCCCAGATATACTTAAAGCTCCAAAAGGATATTTTTTTTCCACTAATGTTCGACATGCACTACAAGCTAGTAATTGAATTACAATTGTACGTTTTTTAATCGATGAAATGAAGCAGATTATCTATAATCTTAACCAAATTCATGAAATACGACCTAAAAATCATAAGGATATTGCCCATAAAATCTTGATGTTTTACGAAAATAGGACTCTATATTTGAAAGGCTTAAGTGCTGTGGGGGAGTATTTTACGTAAACTAAAGTACTGGTAAAAGGATAGAAGAATATTTACTTTTCCAAAAGCTCATCCTCTAAGCGTTGTTTTAAGGAAAGGAGGTCATCCAATTGCTTTTGTTTTGCTTCATTGGAAGCCACTTCTACCCGTAATCTTTCCAAGGCATATTTATCTTGTTGCACTCGGTTTTCATCCTGTTGTTTTTGCAATAACTCCTCAATTTCATCCACAATCTGCTCCTGTACATCCATGATTTTGGATTCATAACGCATTGTTCTTGAAATAAAAATTAAGGCAAGCAATACAACTGCCAAAATAGGTAATGCTCTTAGATTTTCCCAACCTTCCAAAGAATCCAACCCTTGAAAGATTTCCCATATCTGATAGGTGTATAAAAAAATAGGAGAAAGAATAGCATATTTCCACCAATTTCTCGAAATAGAAAACCAAATGCAAAGCGGTAATAAAATTGCCAGTTTTCTGGAAAAATACCAAAAGAACGCCCAGAAACTAAAGAAACCATTTCTTCCTAAAACTATGAAACCTAAATCTAATTCCATAAGCTCCTTTTCCATAAGGTCATTTAATCTATAAAATAGATACACTCCAATCAACACAGATACAATGTACCATTGAATAGTCTTACTTTTCAATTTAAAAGAGGATAGTTTAGAAAAACCATATTTCATTTGTCGATTGCCTAGAACAGTCTTCAAATGATATATGTTTTTTAAATAATGAGAAAATCCTAAATCTTTTTTTTCACCTCTGATACCATATAATTTATCTATTAAAGAGTCATAAAATCTTTTACTTTTTAAATTTAAGTAATACTCAAAAGTATTTTCAAGAATAATTCGTTTTCGATTTTTTTTAGAAAAGACAAAATCAAGAATAACAACTATTAGCATTCCAGAAATAGTTGATATCCAAACATTTATATTTGGTTTATTCAGAATAAAATCTGGCATTATAAAAATCAAACTTCGTAAAAAAATGGACATTGGTAGTAGAATGAGATATCTCCATTTATAACGGGATGTAAAAAACCAAGTCAATAATAACGTAATCGGTATAACATTGCCCAGAATCATCCAAACAAAATTGCTACTTCCATCAAAATCATGATAAATAGAGATTCCGAAAATGTTCAAAGTTCTAGAATCAGTATCGAACAACAGATGGAAAAAAATAAAAAAGGGTGCAAAAAAAATCAATAACGCCAAAAGAAGTTCTTTTAAGTATATTTTACTCCAAAAAAAACTTCTTTTTCCTTTTATATTTGTCATATAAAATATGAATTAACACACAATGGTACGTTTTTTATTTGAAGATATGAAACAATTTACCTATACCTTGGATCAACTTGCAGATTTGGGGCGACAGATTTTAAAGAACTCCCCTTCTAAAACCTTGTGCTTCCATGGAGATATGGGTGCTGGAAAAACCACCTTGATCAAAGCCATGGTACAGCAATTGAGCGGGGAAGAAATTGTGAGTAGCCCGACTTTTGGTATCGTGAACGAATACCACTATTCAGATGGCCAATTATTGGGCTATCATTTTGATTTTTATCGTTTAGAAGATGAAACCGAAGCTCTGGATTTAGGCTTAGAGGATTATTTGTCCTCTGATGCCTGGGTTTTTATGGAGTGGCCGGAGAAAATCACTTCCTATGTCCCCGAGGATGCTGTTCATCTTTATATTACTATTATCGATGAGCGTACCCGTGAAATTCAAATGAAAACCTCATGATCCAGAAAAAGCTGATCATGAGGCTCTAAGTTAAGGTAATGAGCAAACTATACATCTCTCGACTGCGCTCGAAGATATGGAGTTTATGAATTTTAGCTTATCAATAGGCATTCATCCCATTTAAAACGTTTCTTGGATAAATAATTGATGATTGTCAAACCAATCCCTGCAATACCTTCTAAAAGTGATAATTGGGAAATCCAAGTTTTTCGAGAATTGCACCATTGTTTGTATCCCGCATACCCATCCTTGTAGACTGCTTTTTGCATCCCATCTCCCAACCAAAATTCGGACATGCGTTGAAACAATTTGTTCCTACCCGAAATGTTCTGATACATCAAGGCATTACCAAAGGATCCATGGCAGACTCCGGCATCTCGCACTAAAGTATCCTGAGGTGTTTTTCTCTCAGCGGTATGCTTAAAAATAGTATAGGCTTTTTGTTTTAAACTACCGTCTTTAAGCACTTTACTTGCTCTTAAGAGGGACAATCCAATTCCCAAATCTCCATAACACCAAGAAATTCTACTATTATATTGTATTGATTTTTCCTTTTCAATGGCTGATGGAAATAGAGAAAGACTAGTTTTTTTGTCACTTTCTGTACTCAATACAAAAGCAATACTGCCTTTAAGTAATTTTTCGGTAGATTTTTTAAAAACTTCAAATTGATGTAGGCGGGATAAAAAATTAATAATACTAGCTATCCCATGAGATAAGCCCAAATCAAAACCTTTAACCCCAGTTTTTACATTTAGTGTAGATTCCCATTTAAAAGTCTTTCCTTCTGTAATCATTGAGTTTTCTAAGCCCGTAACCAAGCTTAATAGGTATTTTTCATATTTCTTCTTTAAATGTAAATCGGATGTATTATCGTATCTACTTAAAAAATAAAAGCCATAGCCCAAGGCACCATGTAAGAAATCAAAATTTCCAAGTTTTAGCTCATATCGCATTTGAGCATAGAGATATTCATCAAAAGGCGAAAGAAACGCATCCGTATCCACATCTAAGAATCCATTAATTTTCAGATGTTGAACAACCCAACATAAACCGGCAATTCCATCACTGTAACTAGGAGAATCATAGCCGTTATTTATTTTTTCAATTCCATTAACGATCATTTCCGTTGCAATCTCGGCACATTCATTACTGTCGATATATCTTGAATAATAAAACTGAAATAACGCAATTCCAGATATTCCAGTCATTATCCCGATATCCGATGTTCTTTTATATTCTTTTCGTAAAATTCTATCTATTTCTTGAACTTTTTGTTTTTGGTCAGGTATGTTTGTCATAAAAAAATTAAAATAGTGTTCTATATACTTTGATTTCTCCATATTGAATGATATAAATTAATCCTATGGAGAAATCAATGTCACTACAATTGAATATTAAATTCTTAATGTTAATTCAATATTCAAAAGAGAGTTCTTATTACTAAATAAAGTCACACTTATTATCTCTAGTAGCTTTTGTTTTTGTATTTGTCCCTCCCCCAACAATCTTTGTCTGTTGAAGTCTGCTAATTCTTTTCTTTTGTAATAGGGAATTTTTCAATGTTTGTTTTTTCATATTGTCCATGTTTTTAAATTAATATGAAACAAACATAGAAAATAATTTATATTTACACAAATTTTTTAGTGAAATATTTCTACAAAATAAGATTTTAACCTATATCATTCTACGAAAGAGCTACCCCCAAATAACTAGATATAACATCTTTTTAACAATTGTTATTCAGTAATTTATAATTTCTATATTCTTTTTAAAGTAGAACTTTCGAAACCTTTTTCATCTCTGATTTCGTTTAAATCTAATTAAGTGAATATATTCTATATTTCGAAAATTACAATGAACTCTGTTAGGTGATAGGTATATCCCTTAGAGGTATGGATTTAAAAAAATTATTTGGTCTTCTAAACGGATATAAAATTGAGGTTAAAATGGGGTTAAAAACGCCATTAGGAAAGCACTTACAAGATCACTTTAGCATCATGTTTCGCTAATTTACTCTACTTTAAGTAGTTAGCGATTAAAAGCATTTATTTGTTATATTTTCTTTCAATAAAAAACGCTAAATCTTTAATTCTAAAAGGTGTACACATCGCTAGAAATTTGTTTTTATTGCAGTCTTGGTCGTAAAAACTTATTTTTTCGATGAAATGCATGTTTTAAACGTTGAAATGCAAAATTTTAACAAATTCGTGTGAAATGTTAGTCGTTTTTTTCCTACGTTTGTTATGAAAATGAATCAAATCTTTAATTAACTAAAACTTTTTATTACGATGAACACGAAAAGAACACTATTTGGCGTCTTGGCATGCCTAGTGTTTACCTTTGCCGCCGTTTCTTGTACTTCTACTACTGAAGACGAGTTATATGAGCAAGGAGTAGACAAAACAAAAATTAGAATAAATAAGAACAACGCTCAAGGAGTCGATAAGACGAAAATTAGAGTCCCTGGACGATAGTCTTAGTATTCTTAATAATTTTTTTTAAAAGAGTAATCAATAAATTACTCTTTTTTTCGTTGTAAAGAATATTAATTCGAATAATGAGAGAAAAACCAAAAAGAAGTAGGCAAGCAAAAAAGAGAATTTTTATAGAGTCTCTTATAGCTTTTCTAATAGTTGTTTCACCATTTATATTTAAATTACATCAATACCTTCCAATAGATCCTGAAGCTACCATAAATGTTTTTGGTTATTCGATTGATAGAAATGGTTTCGAAGATTTAAATACTTATGCATGGTTTTTGTTAGGAAAACTAGTCCCTCTTTATTTATTGGTTATTTGGTTTCTAACCTGCAAACATTGGTGGTATCACATCATTTTGATTCCTCTTTTGATGTATGCCTTCCAAATTTTTGAAGTAATTTACTCTGATGATAATTTCGTTGATACGGAAAACTTATTATGGTTACTTCCTGTTTGTATGGTTGTTATTCCCTTTGTCTATCTTATAAGGGTCAAATTATATGATAAACATGTTCACGGTATCGATTTGGAAGCCATGGACGCTGAACTCAAAGAGCTTAAGGAAAAGGAACGTCAACGCGAATTGAAAAGAGAAGAAAAAGAGAAAAGAGCTTCTTAATACTTCTAAAAGTCAACTGCATTATTCCCATTTTGTTCAATTCTTCACTTCTAATTGACTTCTAAATTTTGCTTTGTATATATTTCTCTCCGAGATAAGGTCCCGCTTCTACTACACCTGCCTAAGTGTAAGTGTATTTCCTTATTATAGCGTTTGCTATTTTCATGGACCACCCCCTTTAAACCTATGCTGTAGCATCTGTGCTGTTTAAAATAGTATCATTTTTACCAAAAAAAGCGTATTTTTATAATTACATTTTTTGGACCACCAACAATCCGTAGCCACAGCACTCTATGAATCAACCTTCCTCTCCTTTTAGCAAACAACAACTGCTGCCTCAAGAAGAAACTTTGGAAATCTTAAAACAGAAAGGAGAACTCTTTATTGGTATCCCCAAAGAAACCCAACATCAGGAAAAACGGATTTGCCTGACTCCGGATGCCGTCAATGCGATTACAGCAAACGGACACCGAGTACTCATAGAATCAGGTGCTGGGGAAGGGTCTAATTTTACCGATAAGGATTATACCAATGCCGGAGGGGAAATTTCACGAGATACCAAGAAAGTACTCTCCTGCCCTATTATTCTTAAAGTGGAGCCCCCTACCCTTTCGGAAATTCAGATGATGAGTCCGCAAGCGACCTTAATTTCGGCCTTGCAAATCAAAACCAAATCCAAACGTTATTTTGAGGAATTGGCCAAAAAACGCATTACGGCCATTGCTTTTGAATACATCCGGGATGAAGATGGGAAATACCCTGCCGTTAGATCCCTTAGTGAAATTGCAGGTATCTCGGCCGTATTGATCGCTTCTGAGATCATGGCGGCCACGAACCAAGGGAACGGATTGATGTTTGGGAATATTAGCGGAGTCCCGCCTGTAGAAGTCGTCATTATTGGTGCGGGTACCGTAGGGGAATTTGCGGCACGCTCTGCCTTAGGGCTCGGCGCCAATATCCGAGTATTTGACAATTCCATTACCAAACTGCGCAGTATTCAAACGAATTTAAAACAGACCGTTTATACTTCTACCATACAGCCCAAGAACTTGTTAAAAGCCTTAAAACGCTGTGATGTCGCCATCGGAGCCGTACGTGGTAACGATCGCTCTCCGGTCATTGTTTCCAGTACCATGGTGGAGCATATGAAGAAAGGTTCCGTTATTATTGATGTGAGCATTGATATGGGTGGTTGCTTTGAAACTTCGGAAGTAACGACCCACGACCATCCGACGGTGGAAAAGTTTGGTGTATTGCATTATGGAGTACCCAATATTCCTTCCCGTTACCCCAAAACGGCTACCTTATCCATCAGCAATATCTTTACACCTTATCTGCTTAAAATTGGAGAAGATGGTGGCCTGGAAAGCGCCTTGCGCTTTGACAAAGGGCTCCGAAATGGTCTTTATATGTATCATGGCGTACTCACCAATAAGTCGGTCGGGGAATGGTTTGACCTTTCCTATAGCGATATTAATTTTCTGATTTTTTAAACGTACAAACAGGCTAAATTTCAATACTTTTGCCAAAATTTAAGTCATGCCTTTTACCAAACGTTTGTTCTTCTTCCTTTTTGGCCTTGCCCTAGGGATTCTTTTCATGGTATTTTTTATCCGAAATAAGGCCAAGGAAACGGGAACTGAATTTTGTTATCTTCCCAATTGTAGGGTGTTGAAAGACTTGCGGTCCAAACCCCTATATTACAACGCTAGTGTACAGGAATTGCTGGAAAACAAAAGTTTGGATTCTACAGATATCCATTCGTTCTTCAGGGATGGGGATGTGGATTTTAGCGCTAGTGATACCAAATCCAAGCCCTGTAAAACCTATGTCATTGAAGGTACGGCCCAAGGATCGGAAGCTGTGCTAACGGTAACGAATTGTCCTAAAAAGGTTACTGTGGAGAGGGTACAGTTTTAAAAATAAAATTCAAGTTCAAGAATTAAGTTCAAGTTCAAGTTCAATAGCGAAGTTCAAGGATTAAGTTCAAGTTCAAAAAGCAAAGTTCAAGGATTACGTTCAATGCTTGGACCTGACTTATGAATTCAAAACTCACGGACTCAAAAACTCAAAAACAAAACTATATTTTACGGCGTTTGCGTTCTTTCTTGAGCAATTCCAACTCCCGATTGGTTTGTCCGGCCACTGAAGTGTTTTCTTCTGCTCTTCTGATCAAATAGGGCATCACATCCTTTACTGGGCCATAAGGTAGGTATTTGGCAATATTATACCCTTGATGGGATAGGTTAAAAGAAATATGATCGCTCATCCCATAGAGCTGCCCAAACCAAACTCTGGAATCCGCATTCTCAATGCCCTGGGTTTTCATCAACTCCATCAACTTATAGGTACTTTCTTCATTATGGGTGCCCGCAAAAATGGAAATCACTTCTAAATGTTCCATAGCATAGGCCACTACTGCATTGAAATTATCATCGGTTTCCTGTTTGGATGCGCAGATAGGAGTTGGGTATCCGTTTTCCTCAGCACGATCGTTCTCTTTTTCCATATAGGCACCCCGTACGATCTTAACACCTATCTTAAAGCCTTCTGCTGCTGCGACCGCCTTTATTTTTTTCATATAGTCCAATCGGTCCCAACGGTAGGTTTGTATGGTATTGAAAATGATGGCTTTCGCTTTGTTGTATTTCCGCATCATCTCCAAAATCAGCTTATCTGCAGCATCCTGCATCCAACTTTCTTCGGCATCAATAAGCAAGCCTACATCCATGTCATAGGCTTTCTTGCAAATGGCTTCATAGCGATCAACGATACGTTGCCACTCCCCTGTCTCTTGGGGATTCAAATTCTCCTTATTTCCTACTTTTTCGTATAGATCAATACGTCCAAAACTAGTTGGTTTAAAGACCGCAAAGGGTATTGCCTGCTTCTCCTTCACAAAGCTCAAGGTTTCCATGGCTTTCTGAAGTGAAAAATCAAATTGTGCTTCCTCTTTCTTCCCTTCTACAGAATAGTCCAATACGGCGCTGACTCCCTTTTCATATAGGGTATCGATCAAGGGCATACAATCATCTTCATTGACGCCGCCACAAAAATGATCAAAGACCGTTGCACGTATCAAGCCTTCTACCGGTAAATTTGCCTTTAAAGCAAAATTGGTCATGGCCGTTCCTATACGCACCAAAGGCTCATTGGCGATCATTTTAAATAAGAAGTAAGCTCTTTCGAGTTCGGAGTCGGTTTTAAGGGCAAAGGCTGTTGCAGTATCCTCAAAAATTGGACGCATAAGTATTAATTTTTTAATAAATCAAAGATAATCACTGAAATTGTATTGCAAAGATTAAAATTGCCTTTATTTTGCAGTCTTATTGAAATACCTATTCATGGAATCTATCAGCACTTCATCCTATGCCGTGCATTTTAATGCAATGGCCTATCAAAATTTAAATGAGCATTTGGCCAAAGCCCAATATTCCAAGATTTTTATCTTGGTAGATGAAAATACGCACGAACATTGCCTGCCTCAGTTTATGGCCGAGATTGCTGGGGATTATCTGTATGAAATCATAGAGATCGAAGCCGGAGAGGTCCACAAGAATATGTATACCTGTATCCAGGTATGGGAAGCAATGTCCGAATTGGATGGAGATCGCAAAAGCCTAGTAATCAACCTAGGGGGTGGCGTCATCACAGATCTGGGCGGATTTGTAGCCTCTGCCTACAAAAGAGGGATTGCCTTTATCAACGTACCTACCACACTCTTGGCCATGGTAGATGCTTCCGTAGGCGGCAAAACAGGGGTAGATTTGGGAGCTTTGAAAAATCAGATCGGCGTCATTAACCAACCAGAAATGGTCCTTATTGTGTCCGACTTCCTCAAAACCTTGGAAGCCCGTCAGCTCCATAGTGGCTATGCCGAGATGTTAAAGCACGGTTTGATCAAAGACCAAGCGTATTGGGAAACCTTAAAATCCATCTCTTCTTTTGAAGGATTGGACCAACTGATCTATGATTCGGTCTGTATTAAAAACGAGGTCGTACTACAAGATCCTACCGAACAAAATTTGCGGAAGATTTTAAACTTTGGACATACCTTGGGACATGCCATTGAGTCTTATTTCTTAGAAAGCGAGGCCCATAAACTACTTCTTCATGGAGAAGCCATCGCCATAGGGATGATTATGGAAGGGTATTTGTCCCACCAATTGACCGGCTTATCCAAAAACGACCTGGAGGACATAAAAAACACCTTTTTAAAACGCTATGAGCCCACTTCCTTTTCTGAGGATGACATTAGCGCGATTCTGGATTTATTGAAATTCGACAAAAAGAATTCCCATGGGAACATCAATTTTGTACTCTTAAAAAATATAGGGGAAGCCGTCTATGATGTGCGCATTCCGCAAGAATTATACAAGGCAGCATTTGCTTACTACATGGAATAGGATATACACCTACTAAAATGTATGATTTGACAACTCTTTGGATTTTTCCATGGAAAAAATGTATAGTTTAGGTTAAAAGAAATTACCATAACTCCAATTGACCAAAACTATGAAACGACTATTAGTAGATTACAAAAAACTAGACCACGAAACTGCCGCACTATTGATTGAAACCTACCCCCATGGTTATGGCGATAGTGATATTATTGCCTTTAAAAACCAACACGGGGAAATCATTGAAGCCGTAGAATTACGGACGGAAGATATCCTTTATCTGGTAAAAATTAGCAAGAGTTTGTCCAACTTTATTTCCAATTTTGATCAGAATATGGAAAAAGAATTGGAGATAAAACCAATTACCAATACTTCACAAAGTAAAGTAGCCGAACTAGAGCTCAATATGGAAGATGAGCTGAAGGACGATTTAGGCTTTGATGAATAATTTTACAAATAGCGCTCTTTGATCAAGCGTTTGTGATGTTTCTGATGTCCACATATGATAAAACCAATAGCGGCTACACTGATTTTAGCATCGCTTGCTGTTCCCTGTTGCTTTAACACCGTATCATCAAAACTATCAAAAAGCGTGATGGTTGCTGCACGTACCGCCTTGAACTCCGCAATGATACTTTCTAAAGTACGATTGTTGGCATTAGAGGTAGGCACAAAGACATCTTGATCAAAACCGTTGAGCGGTGTTTCATCTCCCCTTCCAAAACGCAAGGCGCGATATTGAAATACGCGTTCAGCATCAATAAGATGCATGAGAATCTCTGCTATGGTCCATTTTCCTTCCTCATAGGTATAGGATAATTTATCCTCGGGGATACTTCCCATAAATTGCGGAAAGTTTTCCAATCCCATTTTTAATTTTTCCAAAAGATCTACCTCTCCCAGGCCATTGATATAGGGAGCATAATAGGTATGGTATTCGTTGGTATTTAGCGCTGAAGTTTTCATGTGCAATAGCTATTAAACACAGAATCCCACACAAAAATGCATGGGATTATCTATACTGTGTATATGTAAAAAATTAAAGTTCGTTAAATATGGTATGCATTAATCGTTTCTTGTCATTGATGCTTTCCTCCAAAGAAATCATGGTTTCCGTTCTGCTGATACCTTCGATATCATCAATCTTGAAAATAATATTCTTTGCGTGATTGGTGTCCTTGGCACGAATTTTACAAAAAATATTGAACTTCCCCGTTGTAATATGGGCCACCGTAACATAAGGTATTTGTGTTAGGCGTTCCAATACAAATTTCGTTTGATGGGTTTTTTCAAGAAAAATACCAACATACGCAATAAAGGCATACCCCAATTTTACATAATCCAATGTTAGCGAAGAACCTTTAATAATACCGGCTTCTTCCATTTTCTTTACCCTTACATGAACCGTTCCTGCAGAAATCAGTAATTTCTTTGCAATATCGGTAAATGGTGTTCTGGTATTATCAATCAGCATATCCAGAATCTGGTGGTCAATTTCGTCTAGTTTTACTTTACCCATTTAAAATATATTTAAAAGCAAAAGTAAAGAATTAAGAAATTAAATGTAAAGAATATTCATTTTTTTTATCAAAAATGTAAAATTTTAATATTTACAAGAAATATATGTTAATAAATCATAAAGTTTTAAAGAGTCTTGAATTTTCTTGAATATCTTCTAAATCCTTGTTTACTAAGCCATTAAAAACTTTATGACCAAAATACATGCTTAAATCACCAACTTTTTCAATTTTTGGCACAAAATCAATAGCGCCATTCACCAACTTTTCCTGGAACAATACCCCTACAGATTCCCCTTCTTTATACTTTTCATGTAAGGCATTTGCATGGTGTATAAGAATATCGAAGAACAGCTTATTGTTATCCGGAATTTCAAAATAGCGCTCTACATCGTATCTATGTATTTCCTTCTCAGCAATGACTCTACACGCTTCCATTAAGGTCAACCATATGAATTCCCTCGTTTTTTCCCGATCATAATCCCCCGGAAAGTGGCCCGCCTCAAATAAAATAGTGGGCACATTTGCCATTTGAAAGGTATCGCCAACACAATTGGCGTTAAAACCGTCATCATATCGTCCTACTTGTCCGGGAATCTCCTTTTGAAGCAGGGTATTCATGGCAGCAATGAGTTTCATAGACCGCTCTCTACTCTCTGATAAATTCCGCTCTGCGTCAAAAGCGGGAGTCAAAAAAGAAACTGTTGCCGATTTAGGACTATCGCCCACATTAAAAATCGTGCGTTGTCCATGAAGATTAAAACAAAAATCTGGTTGAAAATCATCAAACACCTTCTTTAACACGCTACTTTCCGGTTGGGTCTGATTTTGTGCATCCCGATTTAAATCCACTTCATTTGCATTCACTCGGGTATAGACTTCAGCACCATCCGGATTTAACATCAAAATGATTTTTAAGGTGCATGCCTTTTTAATGAGCTTTGAAAAATTGGAATCTTCTTTTAAAAAATTAATCAGGTCTAAAGTGGCCTTTGTAGTGGTCGACTCATTTCCGTGCATTTGAGACCACATTAAAATTTTCTGTTCCCCTGACCCGATGGTCAACATTTTTATAGGCTTCTTCAGTACAGAATATCCTATCGTTTCTACCTTAAAATTGGAGGGTACATTTTCCAAATATGCTAAAATCTGTGCGTTGACCACATAGCGGCCTTGAATAGATTCCTCTTTGAATTTTAGATATTTTGATCGCGGTATTTCCATAAGATGCCCTCTAATTTTCTTTGCAAAAATAAGTGCAATTTTAATTACAAATGTAATGAAGTAATTTACAATTGTATACTCTATTTTTTTACTTTTTGCAGGAAACAAGTATACGATCGTAAACAATATGAACGGTAGTATTGATAAATTTTATTTTTAAAATTTAAATTATTATTAATCAATTATATATAATACTTTATATAAAGTTTTAGTTTTTATTTTAAAAATTGATTTAACATTATTTAATACTAAAATATTGGATTTTCCTTGTATTTTTGCTTTTAGATAATTTACAATGGTAAACAAGGAAGATTTTATAAAAAGATTGGAAGAAATCTTGCGCTATTACGGTTTTTCCGCTGCTACTTTTGCAGATAAAATCAGCGTACAGCGTTCCAGTATTTCCCATCTACTTTCCGGCAGGAACAAGCCTAGTTTAGAGTTTGTCCTAAAAGTGGTCACCAACTTTCCCGAGGTGAATCTCTATTGGCTTTTGAATGGCAAAGGATCTTTCCCCTCCCCAGAATCCACCACAGTACCCACTACCCAAAAAGACACCCTTTCCCCCACACCAACATTACCAAAAGTCAAAACAGACACAGACAAGGCCATAAAAAAAATTGTTATTTTTTATACAGATGGCAGCTTTGAAGCCTATGAAGAAAACCTCTAATCCCACAATTTTCAAAGCGAAGATTATAACATTTAGCATGGTGCATTTCCGTGAATTGCTTTATTTTGCATTATGATCAAAAAAGTACTTTTCAGCAGCCTCCTTGCCTGTTTACTTAGCTCCTGCTTTCAACCCGAACGCAATTGTACCGACTTTAAAACAGGGGCTTTCTCCTTCACCACAACCCTTAATGGAGAAGAGAAAACAACCACTTTTACGCGTACAGAAAACACACAAATAGAAATCTTTGAGCAACAAAGAGACACTTCTTCCATTCGCTGGATCAATGATTGTGAGTATATCGTAAAGAACCTACACCCAAAAAACAGCGCAGAAGAACAACCCATACATATTAAAATTTTGAGCACCACTGCCAATTCATACACCTTTGAATACAGTATTGTGGGAGAATCCAAAAAATCCAGAGGAACCGCTATTAAAACCAACTAAATATGTTAGAAATATTCAGCAATCCAGATGCATGGATAGCATTGCTCACCCTTACATTTTTGGAAATTGTACTCGGGATAGACAACATTATCTTTATTTCTATCGCTGCAGGCAAACTCGAAAAGAAACAACGAAGGAGCGCTACCAATATTGGTTTGGTCCTAGCCATGGTCATGAGAATTCTTTTACTTTTTGGAATTTCCCTTTTAACCTCGCTCAAAAAACCGTTTTGGATCTTTGATGAACCCTGGATTACAGGAGGTATTGGCGGACAGGCCCTTATTCTATTTGGAGGAGGGTTGTTCCTTTTATACAAAAGCACCAAAGAGATCCGTGAAAAAATTGAAGATAAGGGACATGATGAGCGAGAGGTGCGCAATCACCGCTCCACATCGCTTAGCAATGCCATTGTTCAGATTACCATTATTAACATTGTTTTCTCTTTTGACTCCATATTGACCGCCATAGGAATGACCAATGGCATTTCCCCAAATCCAACGGATGCCCTGGTCATCATGGTCGTTGCCGTGGTTATTTCGGTAATCATTATGATGTTATTTGCCAATCCGGTTGGAGAATTTGTCAATAGAAATCCATCCATTCAGATATTAGGACTTTCTTTCTTGATTCTCATTGGCTTTATGCTTATTGCCGAAGCGGCCCACCTTTCACATCTCATTGTTTTTGACAATGAAGTGGGAAGCATTCCTAAAGGCTATCTCTACTTCACCATTGCTTTTTCACTTATGGTGGAGTTTTTTGACATGCGCATGAAGCGAAATAAGAAAGCAGTTTCCAAATAAAACAACTTTAAAAACCAATAGGTATAAAAAAGGCGTCTTACTAAGTAAGACGCCTTTTTTCTTTTTATCCATTCTATTAATTGGGCCTGCTGAACACCATATCCGGGTTCTCCGCCTGCTTCTTCTTAAACTCCCTAAACTGACGCTGCTGCTGCTTTACCGTAAGCGTGCTTCCGTCCGGACTCCAACCCGGAGGTCCAAAAATATACATGAAAGCATGAGAGAGCTTCTTAGACCTTTTGACGTCGTTGATAATATCTTTATATTCATGGGTAAGTATCACCAGTGGGTTATGGGAATCCGGAGCATGAATTACCCCGAACTTCACATCGATATCATCATCCAGCTCTTTCCAAGTCCCAAACATTTTATCAAAGATATTCAGGAAACCCCCGTGATTCTTGTCCAAGTACTCTACATTTTGAGCATGGTGCACCTGATGCATGGTATGGGTATTAAAAATCTTTTCCACCCATCCCATTTTAGGCACATACTGAGAATGCAATTGAAACTGCCAAAAAGACTCTATGGCCAGACACACAACTACCATTTCCACCGGAAAACCAACAATGGGCATCCATACGTAGAAAAATGGCTTGTACAGCAGTGTAAACCATCCGTTCCTTATGGCCGTACCCAAATTAAAGTTGTCTGAAGAATGATGCACAATATGAGCTGCCCATAAGATTCTAATTTCATGATTGGCCCTATGGAACCAATAATAAGTGAAATCATCCGCTAATTGACACAATAGCCATACATACCAGGCATAACCAAAGGACTCATAACCCATAATATTGGTGCGCACTCCATCCACCATGGGATTAAAGAGCTCATAAGCATATTCAAAAAGTACTACCAGTAGCACAACCTTCAACAAAGGCCCAATGATGGCGGAGCCAATCCCCATTGCACTGCTCGCTGCAAAATCTTTCCAGTCGTACAAATCTTCACGACCATGTGTTTTGCTATACGTAAGTTCCACTAAAATAAATGCAATAAAGGCAGGAGCGCCGTAAACCAGAGGGTTTGTAAAATCCATAAAATGTGCAATTTTGGCTAAATATACTATTAAAGGTTAATAAAACAACAAGCTGTTCATGCTTTGTAACTATATCTCTATAATATCCCTCTATTCGTTAAACAAAGTGAGGTTACAAAGCCATTGGCTTTCTAAAAAAGTGTGGGTTGATCGGAATCGTCTTTGGGTTGCTCAATATTTTCTTCATCGATCACTTCCATGTCATTTGCATTTTGTTCCTCTGGCTCCTCGTAGGGCAGCGGCTCCAAAGCATTGACATTTTTAATCTTTTCCGAAGTCAATTGATTTCCTAAAGCTTTTATTCCTTTAATTGATATAAATTCTTCTATATCAACATTTTGATTAGGTTTTTGATCTTTTCCCCTTACTTTGGAAAATACAATTTCGGCAACGGGCCTCCAATCTGTAGAAATTAGCTCCAAATAAGATTTTGGATGTTCCGAAATGAAAGATTCTTCTTTACCCCCAACCTCTATCACGAACCGTTTCACATAATACCGCTCTTTCTCCCCTTCATAATAAATGGCAGACAGCGGTTTTTTAGGGTTCCATTTTTCCAATACGATCATGTCGTCATCAAAATGCGTGGATAAATCCGGTGTTAAGGTCTTTGCCACCCCTTTTTGTGTCACCACCAATAAAAGGTCATCTCCCCTAAAATCCCCCAAGGGTTCTCCTCTACCATCAACATTCAATCTACGCACTACATCATCAAACCATATCTTTCTTGGCTTTAAGGTAGAAACCCCTTTCTCCTTAAATTCAATGCGTTTCACATTATATTTAGTAACGATATTCCCTTTGGAACTACGCCCTTTGATCAACATGTCCGCAAAATCAATATCCCATTTCAACTTCTTTATGCTACCGGAATGCCGAAGGTGTACGGTCACGACCTCAGCTTCC
This sequence comes from Spongiimicrobium salis, assembly GCF_043678055.1. Lineage (NCBI taxonomy): Bacteria > Pseudomonadati > Bacteroidota > Flavobacteriia > Flavobacteriales > Flavobacteriaceae > Spongiimicrobium > Spongiimicrobium salis. The sequence goes on along the minus strand of NZ_JBHEQA010000002.1, from coordinate 235,343 downwards.
CCATTTGGATTGGCCGAAAAGTACAGTACCCTAGAACCTGGTTTGCCCGTAGTTAGGTCGTACAACTTATCCCTGGTAATACTGGTTACATTGAAACGCTTAATATAACAAGGACCATTCTTTCCATCTTTATAGATCATATTAAAGGTCGTTCTCTTATCCTTTTTCTTGAACACCCCGACATGAATGATATTCTTACCAATAAATGTTTTGGAATCTACTTTGGACACCATCATTTTTCCATCTGCCGTCATTACGATGACATCATCGATATCACTACAATCCGTGACATATTCATCCCTCTTCAATGAAGTCCCCACAAAACCTTCTTCGCGATTCACGTAGAGCTTTGTATTTCTGATCACCACTTTGGTCGCCTCGATATCATCAAAGGTCCGTATCTCGGATTTTCGCCCTCTTTCCTTTCCGTATTTCGACTTTAAATTCTTGAAATACGAAATTGCAAAGTCGACCAAATGCTCTAAGTGATACTTTACCTCAGCTATTCTTTCCTCCAGACTATCAAGATATTGCTGTGCTTTATCCAAATCGAATTTAGAAATACGTTTGATGCGTATTTCGGTCAATCTTGTGATATCTTCTTCAGTGACGGCGCGCTTTAAATGTTTCACAAAAGGCTTCAGTCCTTTATCGATAGCACCTATAACACCTTCCCAGGTTTCTTCTTCTTCAATATCGCGGTAAATCCTATTTTCAATAAAAATACGCTCCAAAGAAGAGAAGTGCCATTGTTCTTCCAACTCCGATAACTGAATCTCCAATTCTGCCTTCAGCAGCTCCACTGTATATTCTGTAGAACGCTTCAGCATGTCGACCACACCAATAAACAGCGGCTTATTATCCTCAATGATACACCCCAAAGGAGAAATAGAAGATTCACAGGACGTAAATGCATACAGGGCATCAATGGTCTTATCGGGAGATATTCCATTGGGCAGATGCACCAAAATCTCTACTTCTGCCGCGGTATTATCTTCAATTTTCTTGATTTTGATCTTTCCTTTATCATTCGCCTTAAGGATAGAATCTATTAAAGAAGAGGTATTGGTACCATAGGGTATCTCGCTAATAACCAAAGTATTCTTATCGAACTGCGCTATCTTAGCCCTAACTCGTATCTTTCCTCCACGTAGACCTTCGTTATAATTGGTGACATCTATTATTCCTGAAGTGGGGAAGTCTGGATATAGGGTAAAACGCTGCCCCTTGAGATGTTTTATGGAAGCATCGATAAGCTCATTAAAGTTATGCGGAAGCACTTTGGTGGAAAGTCCCACGGCTATCCCTTCTGCGCCTTGAGCCAATAACAAAGGAAATTTTACCGGCAGGTTTACGGGTTCCTTTTTACGGCCATCATAAGACAGTTGCCATTCCGTAATTTTTGGGCTAAAGATCACTTCCAAAGCAAACTTTGATAGCCTGGCTTCAATATATCTAGAAGCTGCAGCCCTATCGCCCGTAAGGATATTCCCCCAGTTTCCCTGTGTATCTATGAGTAAATCCTTTTGCCCGATCTGCACCATGGCATCGGCAATACTCGCATCTCCATGGGGATGATACTGCATGGTATGCCCCACTACATTTGCCACTTTGTTATAACGCCCATCATCCAACTCCTTCAATGCATGCATGATTCTGCGTTGCACGGGCTTAAATCCGTCTTCAATGGCGGGTACGGCCCGCTCTAAAATTACATAGGAAGCATAATCCAAAAACCAATCCTTGTACATACCCGTTACCTTGGTCAAGGTATCTTGTGCATCTTCAGAGGATTCGTTGTAGGCTTCGTTCAATTCTTCATTCTCTTCCATAAAGGAATTTTCCTATTGTTTTGATTTATAATTGGTTTTCTTCTACTAAGTCAATTTCTACTTTAAGGTTTTCAATGATGAATTTTTGTCGATCTGGGGTATTCTTGCCCATATAAAACTGCAACAATTGTTCTATGGACATTGCCTTGTCCAGCATTACAGGCTCCAAACGTATATCGTCTCCTATAAAGTGTTTAAATTCATCCGGAGAGATTTCCCCCAACCCCTTAAATCTTGTAATTTCTGGCTTGCCCGATAGCTTCTCTATGGCATTGCGACGTTCTTCCTCGCTGTAGCAATATATGGTTTCCTTTTTGTTTCGAACCCGAAACAAAGGCGTTTGCAATATGTACAGATGGTTTTCTTTGATCAATTCGGGGAAAAACTGTAAAAAGAAGGTAATCAACAGAAGACGAATATGCATTCCGTCAACATCGGCATCCGTAGCAATTACAATATTGTTGTATCGCAGATCTTCCATGGATTCCTCAATATTCAATGCTGCTTGTAGAAGGTTGAATTCTTCGTTCTCATAGACTATCTTTTTAGACATCCCATAAGAATTCAAGGGTTTCCCTCTTAAACTGAATACCGCTTGCGTATTTACATTCCTGGATTTAGTGATGGAACCGGAAGCAGAGTCTCCCTCGGTAATGAACAAGGTACTATCCAAACGATTGTCCTTTTTCATATCGGGGAGGTGCACACGACAATCCCGTAACTTTTTATTGTGCAAACTGGCTTTTTTCGCTCGATCTCTCGCCAGTTTTCGGATTCCGGACAATTCTTTCCGTTCCCGCTCTGCCTGTACAATCTTTTTTTGCAACTGATCGGCAGTTTCTTTATTCTTATGTAAGTAGTTGTTGAGATACTTCCCTACAAAATCATTAATATAGGTACGCACCGTGGGTAGATCCCCACCCATGTCCGTAGAACCCAGCTTTGTTTTGGTCTGACTTTCAAATACGGGTTCCATTACCTTAATGGAAATCGCTGAAATGATGGATTTACGAATATCCGAGGCTTCATAGTTCTTGCCAAAAAAATCGCGAATGGTCCTTACAAGCGCTTCACGAAAGGCAGATTGGTGCGTCCCTCCCTGCGTCGTATGTTGTCCGTTCACAAAGGAGTGGTATTCCTCACTGTACTGGGTCTTACTATGGGTGATGGCCACTTCTATATCATCTCCTTTCAAATGGATAATAGGATACAGCATGTCCTCCTTACTATTATTGTCTTCCAAAAGATCTTTCAATCCATTATTGGAAAAAAACTTTTCCCCGTTGAATACAATGGTCAGCCCGGGATTAAGGTACACGTAATTTTTAAGCATACGCGCCACATATTCCGCGCGGTACTTATAATTTTTGAAAATAGTTTCATCGGGAATAAAGGAGACCTTGGTTCCTTTACGCCTTGAAGTATCATCCGGCCCTACTTCCTCTACAAGGTTCCCTTGATGGAACTCAGCGGTTTTTAATTGACTTTCCCTTGACGATTCTACTTTGAAGAAATTGGAGAGGGCATTTACGGCTTTAGTACCCACTCCGTTCAATCCTACCGATTTTTTAAACGCTCTGGAATCGTATTTCCCCCCTGTATTCATTTTGGAGACCACATCCACAACTTTCCCTAAAGGAATTCCGCGTCCATAGTCCCGCACACTCACCAAATTTTCTTTTATGCTGATTTCGATCGTCTTTCCTGCTCCCATCACAAATTCATCGATACAATTGTCGATTACTTCTTTTAAAAGGATGTAGATACCGTCGTCCGCAGAAGAACCATCTCCCAATTTACCGATATACATTCCAGGACGCATCCGGATATGTTCCTTCCAATCCAATGATCGGATATTATCTTCGGTATATTGGTTTTTTTCTGCCATAAAAGGGGGTTTTGATACTAGTCGGATGCTAATATAACAAGTGTTCTACGAACATAAAACCTCTAGATGTTAAAGTAATTAACAAAAAGTACTCCCTATTTGTTGATATAATGCCAAATTCTATTTTTTTAAGACTTTTCCGACAACTCCTTAAATGTTAACAGCATACAAATAGGCTTAAATATAGTTTGTAATGCCTTATATTACGCCCCGAAAATAAAATACGAAGTCATATTTAGTAGACCATGAAAAGAATTAAAATTGCTACCCTCCTATTTTTAGGCATCTTTTTTGCCTGCTCTCCCGACCAGAACGCCAACACCGAAAGTGCTCAGGATTTCAAAGTAGATTTTGAAAAATTCACTTTGGAAAATGGGCTTCAAGTGGTTTTCCACATTGACCGATCAGACCCAGTGACCGCTGTAGCTTTGACCACACATGTTGGTTCGGCCAGGGAAATAGAGGGCCGTACAGGTTTTGCACACTTATTTGAACACTTATTGTTTCTTGAATCCGAAAACTTGGGCAAAGGAGGATTGGACGAAATGAGCGCTCGTATAGGAGGCTCTGGAGCCAATGGTTCTACCAGTAGGGATCGTACCAATTATTTCCAGACTGTTCCCAATAACGCATTGGAAAAGATGATTTGGGCAGAGGCCGATAAATTAGGTTTCTTCATCAATACGGTTACGGAACAAGTTTTGGCCAAAGAGAAGCAGGTGGTAAAAAACGAAAAAAGACAGAGTATAGACAACCAACCTTATGGCCATAATTCTTATGTGATCGACAAAAATATGTATCCCGAAGACCACCCCTACAATTGGCAGGTGATCGGGTCTTTGGAAGATCTTCAGAATGCAACCTTACAAGATGTAAAAGATTTTTATAACCGCTGGTACACCCCTAATAATACTACCTTGACCATCACAGGTGATTTTGATACCGTTCAGGCAAAAGAATGGGTGCACCAATATTTTGATGAGATCAAGCGTGGAGAGGACATTCCCAAAATGGAAAAGCGTCCTATTACCTTGGAAAGCACAAAAAAGCTATACCATGAGGATAATTTTGCAAAATTACCCCAATTGACGTTGGCATGGCCAACCGTTCCCGTATATCATAAAGATTCCTATGCCTTGGATGTATTGGCCACCTACCTTTCTGAAGGGAAAAAGGCGCCTTTTAATACGGTTTTGGTCGAAGACAAACAACTGACCGATAATGTCACCATGTTCAATTTTGGACAAGAATTGGCCGGGCAATATCGCTTGGTTGTCCGCGGGTTCAATAAAATAGATTTGGACGATGTGGATGTCGCTATTCAAGAGGCTTTTGCCAAATTTGAAACAGAAGGAATCCAACAGCAGGACTTAGAACGGATCAAAGCGGGACAAGAAACGGATTTTTACAACAGCCTGTCCAGCGTTCTGGGAAAAGGATTTCAATTGGCACAATATGAAATTTTTGCCGGAGATCCAGGGTTTATCAATCAGGATGGCAAGAACATTCTAGCGGTAACTATTGAAGATGTTCAACGGGTTTACGATCAGTATATCAAAGGGAAGCCTTACATTGCCACTAGTTTTGTTCCCATAGGACAAAGCGAACTGGCTTTGGAAGGTTCAGCCATTGCCCAAGTTGTCGAGGAAAAAATCGTGGAGGGCGCCGAAGAAAGTTTTGATGCTAGCATTGCCTCCACCTATACCAAAACGCCTTCTGCCATTGATCGTTCCGAACCTCCTTATGGCCCTAGTCCCGAAGTAAGCGTTCCTAAAGTTTGGAGAGACTCCTTATCTTCTGGTTTACGGGTTTTCGGAATTCAAAATAGTGAAGTCCCATTGGTTCAATTCCGATTAAATATCAAAGGAGGGCTTTTATTGGAACAATTGGATAAGGTTGGGGTATCCAATATTATGGCAGAATTGCTTTCCAAAGGCACCAAATCCAAAACGCCTGCGGAATTGGAAAATGCCATTGAAAGCTTAGGTGCCAATATTTTTGTCTTTGCCGGAGATCAGGCCGTGACCATTGGCGGGAATACCCTAGCCCGAAATTATGAAAAAACAATGGCTCTCGTGGAAGAAATGCTTCTAGAGCCCCGTTGGGACAACAAAGAGTTTGAATTGATCAAACAAAGTGTTATTAGCCAAATCCAACAGGCCAAGGCAAGTCCCAATAGGATCGCGGCCAATGAGTATGCCAAATTGGTGTATAGCAAAAACCATATTCTTTCCAAAAATAATTTAGGTACAGAAACCTCTGTAAATGCGATAACCATTGAAGATTTAAAACAATATTACCATAAGTATATCTCTCCTTCTGTTGCAAGTTTGCAAATTGTAGGTGATATTTCCAATGAAGCTGTTGCCAAATCCCTGGCCGGACTCAATGACAAATGGGAAGCTAAAGAAGTAGTGTTCCCTGTATTGCCCGAAATCAACAGACCTACACGTGCCCATGTTTATTTTTATGATATCCCGGGGGCTAAGCAGTCGGTCATTCGTTTTGGATACCCTGCCTTGGCGGCAACAGATCCCGATTACTATCCGTTGCAGGTCATGAATTACCGCTTGGGCGGAGGTGGTTTTGCCTCCCAATTGACCCAACAATTGCGTGAAGGAAAAGGATATACCTATGGGATCTTCTCTCAATTCTCAGGAAGTGAAATTCCTGGCCCGTTCACCATTTCCAGTGGTGTCCGTACCAATATTACCTATGAAGCCACTGATCTTGTCAAAAATATTGTGGAAAATTATGGAAAGAACTTCAATGAGGAAGATTTGGATGTTACCAAGAGTTTCCTGATTAAAAGTGGTGCTCGCTCCTTTGAAACCCTAGGCGCCAAATTAAATATGTTGGGCAATATCAGCACCTTGGGCTATTCCGAAGACTATACCAAACAACGTGAAACTATTGTAAACAACATGACCGTTGAAGAAATAAAGGAATTGGCCACAGAGTATTTAGATCCTTACAAGATGTATTATCTTGTTGTTGGTGATGCCAAAACACAGATGGACAAGTTGAGAAAACTAGGGCTAGGTGATCCTATTTTACTGAATAAGGACAATCAGGTCTTAAAAGACTAGTTTTCTGCGCTATCACATATATTCATCCCTCTATTAGGTCTTTTGAGATGTAAAGAGGGATGTTTTATTTAATTCCTACCTTAATTGCCATAATTATTTTTTGCTTTTTCGGGATACCAGGGTAACACCAAAAATAACGATTAACATGCCCAGCCCCTGTATCCACGTAATCCGTTCATCCAAAAAGAAGAATGCTAAAATAATGGTAGATATCGGTCCCAAACTTCCAAATATGGAAAAGGTATTTGCCCCTAAACGTCCAATAGCTGCCGAAACCAAAAAAGAAGGAAGCAAAGTTGAAAATATGGCCATGGCAATCCCCAGAAAATACACCTCCTTAGGATAATCCCATAAATTAAAGTCCCCTACCATACTATAGTGGACAAAAATGCACAATGTGGAGACCATCATGGCGTAAGAGGTAAATTGAAGCACGCCAAATTTGGGAATCAACCAACCACTCCCAACAAGGTAGGAAGCATAGGTAATAGCACTCAACAGCACCAAAAAGCCTCCCCAATAGACAGATTCACCCTCTATTGTGATTTCATTCCAGAAGGTAACCACGACACCCAGGTAGGTAATTAAAATGGCAATCCGTTGTTTTTTGGAAAGTCGTTTTTTAAAGAATAACCAAGAAAGCAACACTACAACGGTTGGATAGATAAACAGAATAATACGTTCCAGACCGGCCTTGATATACTGAAGCCCCATAAAATCGAAAAGACTTGCCAGATAATATCCGAAAAAACCAAAGATAAAAATCCACAAATAATCCTTACTCCTAATTTGATCAGGCTGTAAAGGTTTTTTCCAAAAAGCAATAAAAACATAGAATGGCAAGGCAAATAGCATTCTAAATAGGAGCAAACTAAGATGATCTATCTGATAGGTATAGGCCAATTTCACCATCACGGCCTTTGCCGAAAACAGGACCACCCCTAAGATAGCAAAGGCTATTCCAACGCCTTTGTACGATGTATTTGTAGACATGAAATGCTTTTAATGAAACTGCAAGCGCCTCAATAGATGCTATGGCGTAGTTAAAAAAACAGAAAACTGTAGTTATACATTGAATCTAAAATGCATAACATCTCCATCCTTCACAATATACTCTTTTCCCTCTACCCGCATTTTCCCTGCTTCTTTTACCTTAGGTTCACTCCCATACGTGATATAATCATCATACGCAATTACCTCTGCCCTAATGAACCCTTTTTCAAAATCTGTATGAATTACTCCTGCTGCTTGCGGTGCCGTGGCTCCAACAGGAATGGTCCATGCACGGACTTCTTTTACTCCAGCCGTAAAATAGGTCTCTAAATCCAGTAGTTTATACGCACCTCTAATCAGTTTGGCAGAGCCCGGTTCTTCCAAACCTAGATCTTCCAAGAACATTTGACGTTCCTCATAGGTTTCCAATTCGGTAATATCTGCCTCCGTTCCAACGGCCAAAACAATAACTTCCGCATTCTCATGGGCAACGGCCTCCCTTACGCTATCAACATAAGCATTCCCGGATACGGCTGCACCTTCATCTACATTACAAACATATAATACGGGCTTATCCGTAATGAATTGTAGTGGGCGAACATATTCCATGCGTTCATCATCACCAATGGCAATGGCCCGCACCGAGGTTCCCGCTTCAAGTCCTTCCTTGAGCTGCATTAAAACAGCTTCCTCCTTCTGCGCTTCCTTATTGCCTGTTTTGGCAGCACGCTTTACTTTATCCAATTTTTTTTCAACAGTTTCAAGGTCTTTTAACTGTAGTTCCATATCTATAGTTTCCTTATCCCGAATAGGATCCACGGAACCATCTACATGAACAATATTATCATTATCAAAACAACGCAACACGTGCAAAATAGCATCGGTTTCCCGTATATTTCCTAAAAACTGATTTCCCAATCCTTCTCCTTTACTAGCTCCTTTCACCAAACCTGCAATATCCACGATTTCTACCGTAGCCGGAAGTACACGCTCGGGATGCACCAATTCCTCCAATTTCTCCAATCGGGCATCGGGAACATTGACCACCCCAATATTAGGTTCAATGGTACAAAAAGGGAAGTTCGCGCTCTGGGCTTTCGCATTGGATAAACAATTAAAAAGTGTCGATTTTCCTACATTGGGCAATCCTACAATACCTGCTTTCATAATTTAAGATGCTAAAGATTAAAAGTAAGGTTGGTACCTCCACTTTCCGTATTTCGGGTGCAAAGATACTATTAAGTGTTTAAAAACACTATAGGAAGTTCTTTCCCTTTGCCTGGGCCTCTTAATTTCTTTTTTCAAGAAACTACGATGATCATTTCCAGGTCTTGAACCAGCTTCAATCTTTATCTTAAAATCAGGTAAATTTTCTAACTAATATCTTATTTTTAAGGTACCAAACCGAACTGTCATGCAAAAATACTTCAAACACAACTGCATCATTGTCTTCTTTTATCTGATAACATTTCCACTTCTGGCACAGGAATCCCCGGATTTCCCTACGCTGGAATTCGGAGCGGTATTTAAAAATGATACTCGGGAAATCCCCTTGGAAATACTGGGCAATGATGAGGATGGATTCTATGTGCTCTATTCCAGAGGGCGTTTTGGTCAAGGCAAGCAATCTATCCGTAAATTCAATCTGAACCTTACCCCTACAGGACAGGAAATCGACTTAAACGAAACCGAGGAAAAGCGAAGAACCGTGGGTATTGCCCAATTTGAGGATAAAATTGTTCATGTCTGGACAGAATTAAGCGATACTGGAAAATCTTATTATTATCAAAACGTAGATCTTGAAGCTTTTTCCCTAGGTGAAAAGCGTTTCCTGACCGAAATAAAAAATGATTCCAAAAGTGCCCGATATACCGGTGCCAGTTTTTTTCCTGATCCGGAAACCAATACGTTTCAACTTTTTTATACCATCCCCAATAAGAACAAGGAAATGCAGCGGGTAAAACTGCAGCACTTTGACACGGATTTTAATCTGATCAACGAAAATGAATTTGAACTTCCCTATACCAATAAGCAGTTTACCTTATATAAGGTACTTAAAGGAAATGACGATGAAATTTTAGTGCTGGGAAAAAACTACTTTGGTTCCAATATTGTTGCCTTGGAAGGCAAGAAACAATATGAGCATATCTTATATCGTATCAAAGATGGGACCTTGGAAAAATTAGCGACCATTCCCGCGGACGGAAAACATCTGCGCTATCTGAGCTGCGTTATGAAAGATGATGGACACCTGCTACTCTCCTCCCTCTATTCCGATAAAAATATGTACGGCTTAAAAGGTATTTTCCAGACCAAAATAAATGTACAGGATGGAACCGTACTATACTCGCAATTCAATCCGCTTGATGCCGATTTTTTCACCAAACTTATGCCTGAAGGAAAACGACAAAAAAAAGTAATGAAAAAAGTTCAGGAGAATACATTTGAAGCGCCCTATTATATTCTGAACAAAAGTATGGAACTCGCATCGGGCGGATCGCTTTTCCTGGCCGAGCAAATACACTCCCAGACCATCTATAACAGCACCACCTATTATCATGAAAATTTGGCCGTTTTTCAATTGGATGAATCTGGAAAAATGCAGTGGTCCAATGCTATCGGTAAAAAACAACAGAAACGAAATGTGGCCATCTACTCTTCTTATTTAACCATTCCAAAAGACGATGCCACGTTCTTGATTTACAATGGCAACCTAGAAAACTTGAACCATTCCAATGGTTCGGTAATCAACGCTTTTACGCAAGGAAGTGCCTTGATTGCGGCTAAAATACACGCGGACGGCCACTATGAAAGAAAAATGCTCACCGATAAAACAGAAATGGAGGGCATTACCATTCGTCCGGGTTTAAGCAACTGGATCGATGAAAACACGCTCTTACTTTTCGGTCAGGATATCGATAATTTAAAAAATCAACGTTTTGTAAAAGTAAAATTCACGCCATAAAAAAACCCGATAGTACATCGGGTTTTCCATATTTTATATAAACCGTTGTTTATCCGTCCGGATGCATGAATTTTTGTTTTCCCAATAATTCTTCCTCGCTTTCCACACGATCTTCATCTGGAACACAACAATCTACAGGACATACTGCCGCACATTGTGGCTCCTCATGAAAGCCCATACATTCTGTACATTTATCGGGTGAAATATAGTATACTTCATCACTTATTGGTTCCTGGACTTCGTCTGCGTTGACTTCCTTCCCGTCGGGCAGTACAATGTCTCCCGTCAAAGATGTTCCGTCACTATAACGCCATTCATCGGCCCCTTCATAGATAGCTGTATTGGGACATTCTGGTTCACATGCCCCACAATTAATACACTCGTCTGTTATAATGATTGCCATAATTTTATTTTTCTAATGCTTACTTTTGCACAAAGGTAAGCCCTATTAAAATTTTGCACAAATATAATGACGGACCATCAAGAAAGAATACAAGCTTTTGTTAAACTTGGGGAATTCTTCCAAGGATTTTGTGAATATCACAACAATCCACAAGGCAGTGATAAAAATAGTGATTTTTGGCATCAGGAATTTGATGAAAAAATACGTCAGGCCAAACATCAAAACGGTTGGTTTACCACAGCACAAGTTGTTTTTAGCATTCAGGAGTGGGCCAATGTCTTAAAAGCAGAAAAACTGAACGCCTGGCTCAATGCGTATTCCCTAGTGGAAAAACCGCCTAAAACCGTAGCTTTGATCATGGCGGGGAATATTCCCCTCGTTGGCTTTCATGATTTTCTTTGTGTTTTGCTTTCTGGAAATCATGTCCTGGTAAAGCTCTCTTCCAATGACACCCTCTTAATTCCCTTTATTAGCCACTATCTCTGCCATATTATGCCCTCCTTAAAGGATAGCATCCTATTTTCGGAAGGCCAATTGGAAAACTTTGATGCCGTTATTGCTACGGGCAGTAATAATACCTCGCGTTATTTTGAGCATTATTTTGGAAAAAAACCTCATATTATCCGCAAGAACAGGAATTCAGTGGCCGTACTTCAGGGCACGGAGACTAAGGAACAATTGGAAGCATTGAGTAAAGACATTTTCTGCTATTATGGATTGGGTTGCCGTAGCGTGTCCAAACTCTTTGTTCCAAAGGAGTATGATTTTGATGCCTTTTTTCAGGCGATGTACCCGCATCACCCCATTATCAATCAAATTAAATATGCCAATAATTATGACTATAATAAAGCGGTATATCTCATGAGTGAATTTGATATTTTGGACAATGGTTTTCTTATGATCAAGGAAGATAAAAGTTATGCTTCACCCATTGCAACGGTATTCTATGAAACCTATGACTCTTTGGAGGCACTGCAATTGCGATTAAAGAATGATAAGGACCAATTACAATGTATCGTTTCCCATGGTTTTACGGATAAAGAGGTTGATTTTGGACAAACACAGCATCCAAAATTGAACGATTATGCAGATGAGGTCGATACTATGGAATTCTTGTTAAAAACACGCGGATAATATTTGATTATCTGTTGCTTGGTTTTGTTATAATTTTATGATCTTTGGCACTTAAATCTTTTGATCAATGAAAAAACATAATTTTAGTGCCGGTCCTTGTATCTTACCTCAAGAAGTTCTTTTGAAAGCTTCAGAATCCATCATGGATTTTAATGGGCTTGGATTATCCTTAATTGAAATATCACATCGAAGTAAGGAATTTGTGGAGGTCATGGAAAATGCAAGAGCTCTGGCCTTGGAATTATTGGATTTGGAAGACAAAGGGTATAAAGCCCTGTTCCTACAAGGGGGAGCAAGTATGGAGTTTTTAATGGTAGCCTACAACCTCTTGGAAACCAAAGCAGGTTATTTAAATACGGGTACGTGGAGCGATAAGGCCATTAAAGAAGCAAAGCTCTTCGGAGAAATAATTGAAGTGGGATCTTCCAAAGACGAAAACTTTAATTATATCCCCAAAGGTTATGTTGTTCCAGACGGATTGGACTATTTGCATTTGACCTCTAACAATACCATTTTTGGAACGCAGATGAAGAAGTTCCCTGAAGTCAATACCCCTTTGGTCTGTGATATGAGTTCCGACATTTTTTCCAGAACGCTGGATTTTTCAAAATTCGATTTGATTTATGCCGGAGCCCAGAAAAATATGGGACCTGCGGGAACCACATTGGTTGTTGTTAAAGAGGAACTTCTTGGGAAGGTTTCCCGAAAAATCCCATCGATGTTGGATTATAAAGTACATATTGGAAAGGATAGTATGTTTAACACGCCTCCCGTATTTCCCGTTTACGTATCAATGCTCACCCTACAATGGTTAAAGAACCTGGGAGGCATATCCGCTATTGAAGAAATCAATGCCAAAAAAGCACAATTATTGTATTCGGAAATTGATTTGAATCCTGTTTTTAATGGCTTTGCCAATAAAGAAGACCGTTCCAATATGAACGTTACTTTTAATCTTAGTGATGATCGCTTAAAGGATACTTTTGATGCGCTCTGGAAAGAAGCAGGAATCAATGGATTGAACGGCCACCGCTCTGTTGGAGGATATAGGGCCTCCATCTACAATGCCCTTTCTTTGGAAAGCGTGGGTGTCTTAGTGGATATTATGAGCGAAATGGAGCGCAAAGGATAAGTATTCCATTTTGATACATTGTATATAAAATAGGGTATGTTGTACGAGCTTATTAGTTTTAAGTTTATTCGTTAAATGCAACAACCACAAAATCTTAAATTTCCAAAAAAATGAAAATATTAGCAAACGATGGTATTTCTCAAACAGGAGTATCTGCCTTACAAGAAGGAGGTTTTGAAGTAATCACTACCAAAGTAGCTCAAGAACAATTGATCGATTATATCAACAAGAACAATATTACGGGACTTTTGGTACGCAGTGCCACAAAAGTAAGGAAAGATATTATTGATAGTTGCAGTTCATTGAAACTCATTGGTCGTGGAGGCGTAGGCATGGATAATATTGATGTTGCCTATGCCAAGGAAAAGGGATTGCATGTCATCAATACCCCGGCAGCTTCTTCCTCTTCCGTGGCCGAATTGGTATTCGCCCATTTGTTCGGAGGTGTTCGTTTTTTATATGATGCCAATAGAAATATGCCCTTGGATGGGGACAATAAGTTTAAAGAGCTGAAAAAGGCCTACGCCAAAGGCATTGAACTTAGAGGTAAAACTCTAGGAGTTATTGGTTTTGGAAGAATTGGCCAAGCCACTGCAAAAATTGCCTTAGGGGTTGGTATGAAAGTCGTGTTTTTTGATCCTTTTATGGAAAAAGCAAGCGTTGAAGTATCTTTTTTTGATGGACAATCCGTATCCTTTGAGCTTAATAACAGTACTAAGGAAGATGTTTTACGGGAGGCCGACTTTATAAGTCTGCATGTTCCTGCTCAAAAAGAGTATATCATTGGTCAAAAGGAGTTTGACCTTATGAAAAATGGTGTTGGCGTTGTAAACGCCGCCAGAGGTGGTGTTATTGACGAAGTAGCCCTAATTAATGCTCTAGAGAGCAAAAAAGTTGCTTTTGCAGGTTTGGATGTTTTTGAATCTGAGCCCTCTCCTGAAATAAAGATTTTAATGCATCCAAATATTTCCTTGACCCCACATATTGGAGCTGCCACTGGAGAAGCTCAAGATAGAATCGGAGAAGAATTGGCTTCTCAAATCATAGATTTACTGAAATAATGGTTTTTGGAGTATTCAATCCATTATTTTTCATACATTGAGGTCAAAATATATTAGATTAACCATTAAATAACTATAGAATGTCTGGAATACTGGATTTATTAAACAGCCCTATGGGCAAACAATTGATTAGCGGGGTTGCACAACAAACAGGACAATCCGCCGATAAAACTAGTGGTGTCCTATCCATGGCCCTTCCTGTGCTTATGGGAGCTATGAAAAGGAATGCCTCTACTCCTGAAGGTGCCGATGGGCTTTTGAATGCCTTGAACAGTAAACATGATGGAAGTGTACTTGACAATTTAAGTGGTCTCTTCGGTGGAGGTGTAGATCAATCTGTGATGGATGATGGTGCCGGGATACTAGGCCATGTGTTGGGAGGAAGTCAACCCAGAGTAGAAAATGCCTTAAGTCAGAAATCAGGAATGGATGCCGGAACCATTGGCACTATTCTAAAGGTAGCTGCCCCCCTATTAATGGGAATGCTGGGAAAACAGACCCGACAAAATAATGTTAGCGATTCCAATGGATTGGGAGATTTATTGGGCGGTATGCTCGGTGGAGGAAGCAATGCCGGGAAACAACAATCCCTCATTGAATCTTTTCTGGATTCCGATGGAGACGGTAGTATTTTAGACGATGTTGCCGGAATGGTCCTAGGAGGGGGAAATCAAAAAAGCAAAGGAGGCCTAGGCGGTCTTCTCGGGGGTCTTTTTGGAAAATAGTCCATAAAACCTTAACGATATTTAACAAAACCACTCCTGCACTGTGAGTGGTTTTTTTGTATATTATCGCTATGAAAAAGATATGTATTCCATTGGCACTCTCTGGCCTTGTCTGCATGCTCTTCCTTGGGAGCTGTAATAGCGCCAAAAAGAGCATTACCGTAACGGATGAAGAAAAAATCGCCTTTAATCAGACCGAAGGGGATACCATTACCATTTCCAGTGATAAGACAGAATATGAAATTATCATCATAGAGCCCGGTTTTAATTTCTGGTTGCAAAGTATTGCTCGCCCGGAAGGTTTTTATTCCCAATCCTTTTTGGAAAATAGGAACCGCATACTTGTAATCAATTGGAATCAACGCGTATTGCAGCCACAGCTCTTTAATCCTAATCTGTACGAACAACGAATCAATTATAATTCTTCCATTGATTACGGTTATGAAGTAAATTATAAGCTCTACAATTACTTCATTTTTTTCCAAAGAAGATATAATCAGCGCCTTGGGCCTTTCATTCCACGGATTTAAGTTTATCTTTGCAGCAATTTTGTAAAATTTCCATGGAAAAATTAAAGCAACGTTGGGGAATCAATTCCAATTTCGATATTTTAATGATACTTCTTGTTTTCGCAGTCACCGGATCTACTTCCGTTAAAATTGCGCGTCCCGTATTGGAGTTTTTAGGGTTTACACGAGAAATTTTTGCCGAAGATTGGTATTTTTCAGTACTCTATTGGACGATTCGGATTCTTGTTATTTTTCCTATTTATCAATTTTTATTGGTTATTTTTGGATGGTTGTTCGGGCAATTTAAATTTTTCTGGGGGTTCGAGAAAAAGATGCTGAGTAGAATGGGGTTAGGATTCTTATTCAGTAAACCCTGAACTTAAAGGCATGAAATGTCCGCTTTTCCCTGTTATTTAGGGGCATCAAAAAAATCTTATGATTTCTTTAACATATATGGGCCTATTAGATTACATAAATTTGTCCTGTGAATTATAGCCAAAAAAAAATACTGGCAAGCTTTGTGCTTTTTACCTTGATGGTATTCAAGGTTTCTGCGCTGCATGTATATTCACATCAAAATGACGACTCTGTAGAACAATGTTCTATTTGTGATGTGGCCATTCATAGTCAAGATGTAGAACTCTCTACCCCGCCACAAATCATTCTTCCAAATACAGTTGAATTTATTCCTATCAGTGAAGAACGTTTTAATACTGTATTTACCTTAGTTCTGCCCAAAGTATGCCATACCCTATATGGCAGGCCTCCTCCTGCACTAGATTAAATTCCCTAGCTGAAACATCGTTTTTATACCCAAAAGTGATGTTTATTTTCAATTCTAATCATTTATAATGAGATTTTTATCTTTTGCACTGTTTTTTATAGTGCACTTTTCCAACTTGTTTGCACAGGACTGCACCTATAGTTTTAAGGGAGAAATTGTGGATTTCCACGATAAAACTCCTCTGGTAGGCGCTACCATTGAGTTTATTGGACTGAGCAAGGCTACTTCTTCCGATATAAACGGAAAATTTAGCCTCAAAGGACTATGCAATGGGACCTATGAAATAGAAGTCTTCCACCCAGAATGTACTTCTAGAATCATCAGCATTCTTATTGAGGGAGATACCTTTCAAAAAATAACATTGGAACATCACCTTGAAAAACTTGGAGAAGTAACCGTTACCGGTGAGAACAACAAAGAAGTAGCCAAAACGGTGAACACCCAATCTTTAGGCACAGCCAAGATAGAGCAATACACTTCCGCTTCCTTGGGAGATGCTTTGAAAGAAATTAGTGGTGTGTCTTCCCTAAATACGGGGAGTACTATTGTAAAGCCAGTCATCCAAGGATTGAACAGCAGCAGAATCTTAATTATTACCAACAATGTTCGATTGCAAGATCAAGAATGGGGTATAGAACATGCGCCTAACGTAGATTTGAATACTGCTGAAAGATTGACGGTCGTAAAAGGATCAGGAGCCTTGCAATACGGAGGGGATGCCATAGGCGGCATTGTTTTGGCCCAACCAAAACCCCTTGCCCGAAAGGACACCATTTTTGGGAAAACATTGATTTCGGGTGCCAGTAATGGACGGGGTGGTTCCGTAAGTACTAGCGTGGACAAGGGTTTTAAAAATGGCTTCGGACTGCGCCTTCAAGGTACCTATAAGCGTTTTGGGGATTTTGAAGCTCCGGATTACTTATTGTCAAATACTGGAACGGATTTAAAGGCAGTGTCACTGAATTTGGGCATCAATAAATTCACCTATGGAGCAGAATTGTATTATAGCTATCTCAGCACTAGAATAGGCATCTTAAGAGCCGCCGATTTTGGAAATATTACAGATTTGGTCAATGCCATTAATGCTCCCGAACCTTTTTTTATTGGAGATTTTACGTATACCATTGCTCCTCCGCGACAGGAAGTAGCACACCATCTGCTTAAGGCAAAATCGTTTTTTCGATTTCAAGGACTTGGTAAACTAAGTCTGCAATATGCATATCAATTCAATGATAGACAAGAATTTGATAATAGACGTGGAGATCGGGATGACATTCCTACGGTAGACCTGGAATTAAGCACGCATAGCTTGGATGTTCTTTTTGATTTTGATGCTCGCGAGCATATGAAGTTAAATGTGGGGGTCAGCGGGCTTTATCAAGAAAATTTCGCAAACCCTGAAACCGGTGTACGCCGTGTAATTCCAGATTATGAACGGTTTAATCTTGGTCTTTTTGCTGGCTTAAATTATAGGTTGGGCGCTTCATGGGAACTGGATTTAGGAGGGCGCGTGGATTTCTCGCAAATCGATGCCCAAAAGTTCTATCGGACCAGTTTTTGGGAGGATCGAGGCTATAACATTGACTTTCCGGAACTCGTAACCCAAGATATTGGCACCCAGTTGTTGACCAATCCCGTATTTGATTATACCAATTTCTCTGCAGTAGCAGGACTGGCCTGGGACCTTGGAAAGGGTATTGATTTACGCTTAAATTATGGACTGGCCAGTAGAGCCCCAAATGCTTCGGAATTGTTCAGTGAAGGACTTAATCAGTCCTCCGCGGCATTTGAATTGGGGGATCTTCGTATTGATTCGGAAATTTCCAACAAAATATCCCTTGGTTTGACCCTTCCCTTAGCTCAAGATAAACTGCAGTTAGAGGTTACGCCTTATGTGAATTTTGTAAAGGACTTTATTGTCTTGGAACCTACGGATGTCATTGCTACAAACAGAGGAGTATTTCAGGTTTTTGAATATTTGCAAAATGATGCGCGTTTGTTCGGAGCCGATATCGATTTAGCCTATACTATTGACTCCCATTTTGATTTTGTTTCCAGCTTTTCTTTTTTACAGGGCGATGATACGGAACGCAATAGACCTTTGATCAATATTCCCCCTCCAAATTGGTTCAATACCCTGACCTATCGCAACGCAAAGTGGAACGATTTACAAATAAGCCTCAAAAGTGAGCTTCATCTGGAACAACAGCGGTTTCCAGATAATAATTTCTTTGCACCGGTGGTGGTGAACAACGAATTTGTGCAGACCCTTGTAGATGTCAGCACTCCTCCTCCATCCTATCACCTTCTGCATTTTAATTCATCTATAAACATACTGAATGGTCCTCTATCCATGCAATTGGGTCTAGGGGTAGACAATATTTTGAATACCGATTACCGACAATATCTAAATCGATTCCGCTTTTTTGCAGACGATTTGGGAAGAAATTTTAAAATAAACTTAATTCTTAATTACTAATTTAAATTTTACTACTATGAAGCTTTTTAAATTGCTATTGATTACTTTCGGAACATTTGCTATTTTTTCGTGTTCAAGTGATGACGACGCGGCGCCAGCACCCGTAAATGAAGAAGAAGTCATTACCACTGTGAATTTAACACTAAGTCCTACTACAGGAAGTGATATTGTATTGACTAGCCAAGACTTGGATGGGGAAGGGCCTAACGACCCTGTGATCACTGCTCCTGCATTGGCAGCCAATATGTCCTATACCGGAACGGTGGAGTTATTGAACGAAATGGAGAGTCCTGCAGAGGATATTACAGAAGAAGTGGCCGAAGAAGATGATGAACACCAATTCTTTTTCCAAGTTGTAGGAAATGCTACCTTAACTGTGAACTATACGGATATGGATGCTGATGGAAATCCAATTGGCATCAATTTTACATTGACAACAGGAGACGCCAGTACTGGAAGTCTTCAAATTATCTTACGTCATTTATTGGATAAAAATGCAGCCGGGGTATCCGATGGAGATATCACCAATGCAGGAGGTTCTACCGATGTAGACGTTACTTTCCCTATTGTTGTGCAATAAGGAACAACGCATCTAAGCATAAAAAAACCCTTGGATATAGTTAAACCGTAATATCCAGGGGTTTTATTTTTGACTTTTTTTTGAAAAACCATAAATGAGCTGACCCCAAAAGTTTTTCGGAAAATGTTCATCTCCCTCAAATCCCAATTCTATGGTCCCGCTATCTTCAGGGATATAATTGGTCTTAAAAATATAATCCCATAAACTAAGGCTAATCCCATAATTTACGCCGTGTTTGCCCTCTGGCAAAGCATACACATGATGATACAAATGCATCACAGGATTGTTCAATACATACTTTAAGGGGCCCCAAGTGAGTTTAATGTTGGAGTGGTTGAAATGTCCAATGGTAATGGCCAAAAAATGTACCACATAGGCTTGTTCTGGTTCAAACCCGCCCAAAATCATGATTCCAAAGGTTTTCAACGGTTTGTATAAAATGTTTTCCATCCAATGGTATCTCAAGTGCGCTGCAAAACCCATTTCTTTAACAGAGTGATGAACTTGATGAAATTGCCATAAAAAAGGATATCGATGTAACAATACATGGGTAAACCACTGTACAAAATCCAATACAATAAAAAAGATCAACAGTTGTCCCCACATAGGCCAATCCGAAATATTGATCAAAGCCAAACTTTTAGAGGTAATACCGATATCACTGAAAAGAACGCCCAACATTTTATATACACCACTAATGATAATGGAAAAGGCAAAAAAATTGAAGAACATATAAAAACCATCCAACCAAAAATCCTTTCTAAAAATAGACTGGTTTTTTCGCCAGGGGAATACAATTTCCAATCCCCAGATCAAAAGAGAAATCAGGATCAATCCCCAAAAATAATTCTCGTACCAAGGCACATCAAATAAAATAGACCTCCAGGTCCATTGAACGGTACCATTAAACCCTTGAATTAAAGCATCCCAATACAACTTCATTGTTTCTGTAATCTTTTAGTAATGTATTTTTTGGTTCTTTGGTTATGGTTGGCCTCTATTTTTTAAGTTACTTTAACCGCAATCCTGTGGCAGGCATTATTTAAATATCCTTTAGGGTTCCAACCCGGGACCAGCATAGGTTGTCCGATATTTTCTGAATCCGTAGCCTTCGCCCAAACTTCATAATATCCTTTTTTTGGAAAATTAATGCGTGCTGAAAAATGCTGCCAAGCCAATCTATTCACTGGCTTTTCTAGAGTACAACTAGTCCAGGTAGCTCCAAAATCTATTGAATATTCCATCTGTTTGACCTCGCGTTCCCCTGCCCAAGCATGCCCCCTAATTTCTAAAGATCGTCCTTCTTGTAGTATTGCTCCAGATTTGGGATACGTAATCAAAGATTTCACGGGCATGGATTCAATAATACACATATCTTCTTCTTTCACTTTTTCTCCTGGAGCAACCGTCTTACACGGTACTCTGTATGCGGTACCCGTCATTTTTGCTCCATCATGCACTCGATCTCGAATACTTAGCCTATTGATCCATTTTCCAGAAGCCGAAGCAGGCCAACCCCCGGCAATCAATCGCAATGGATAGCCATGTGCCAGAGGAATATCTTCCCCATTCATTTGAAACGCCAAAAGCGTTTCCTCCTGCAATGCCTTGGCCATAGGAACACCTCTGGAGATAGCTTCCTTATTGGGGTCCCTACTCAAATGTTGGTCAGCCGCATGATAGCCAATATACACTGCATTATCCTTAATTCCGGCATCTTCCAATACATCCCGTAGGCGTACACCCGTCCACAATGCACAAGATACGGCTCCTATGGTCCATTGATTCCCTTTGGCGGGCGGATTAAATTCACTTCTTCCATTCCCCCCACATTCCAAAGTCAATTGATAGGAATATTGCTTAAATTTTGATTTTAATTCTGTCAAAGAATAGCTTTTCTGTTGTTTTACGGCTTCTCCATCAATGGTCAATTTCCAAGACGAGGCCGAATTTCCTTCTGGAACCAGGCCATTGTTCCGTATAAACATATATTTATTGGGCGTAATTCTATCGTCCAACAGATGTGCCTTGGCTTCCATATTCCAAGGTTTGTCATTGACCAGGACCATTTCCTTATCTTTATTGAACAAACTAAAAGGATCAGGATCTTGTGCTCCTAAGGGCATATAGTCTTTAGGCATTTTTGCTCCAAATACAATATTAGTGCCTATTAATGTGGCTAAAGCGCTTCCAGAGGTTTTTTTAACAAAGTTTCGTCTTTTCATCGATCAACGGTCTAGATTCGATTATATTTCAAAAATAATGCTTTTTTTAGCTTAACATCGTAACAATTGTTACAGCCAAATGAAAGATAAACATTAAATTCATCCTATGAAATCAAATAAAGGCATTAAATTGATTATGGTCTGTGTTATTTGCGCGAGTTTGGTCACGGGCTTGGTTTTACTCATTGAAGCGCTCTATAAGCTTGCCCAATAATCGCTTCCCATATTTTTATTTTTTAGGCGGAATTTATCCTTCCCGTGATAGGTTTTGCTTTCCTTTACCACTAAGCTATAGAAGAATTTTTCTTGATTTCCCATTCATGAAACCATATATGATGGCTATGTATACATCCGTTAAAAAAACTATAGTGCTCTTAGGAATCTTTTCCTTAGGATATGCCTGTAAAACAGATAAAAAATCGGAACCCAAGGAGCTTCAAGAAACCCATATAGAAACAGCAACACTTTCAAATACCTTAGGAATGAATTACACAAAAAGCAATAGCACATTCTCCGAAACATATCATACGCTAAAAAATATCATTGAAGCAAATCCCAATATTGGCATCATGGCAGAAGTAGATCATGCCGGTAATGCCTCTAACGCATATTTAGCATTGGCCCCCACTAAAATTATGTTATTTGGAAATCCCAATTTAGGTACGCCCCTAATGCAGCGCAATCCATTGGCTGCTATAGATTTACCACAAAAAATATTGGTGTACGAAAATGAGGGTGAGGTTCGTTTAAGCTTTAATAGTGTACAATACTTGTCTAAAAGACATGGATTGGAAGGGGTTGAAACCTTGGCTAAAATTGAGAATGCCCTCACAAAAATAAGTACTACCGCAGGAAATGGAAGTACTCTTATTGAAGGAGCATCGGATATAGGATTAGGTGAAGGTCTTGTAAGCAAGGTCAGTTCGCGTTCTTTTGAAGATACCTATACTGCCTTGGAAAATGCCATAAACAATAACCCAAAACTTCGAATTATTGCCCAGGTAGATCATCAGGCAAATGCCGCCAAGGTAGGTCAAGAACTTCTTCCTACCCGTTTAATCATTTTTGGAAATCCAAATCTTGGTACTCCTTTAATGCAAAATGCAAGGACCACTGCGCTGGATTTGCCACAAAAAATGTTGGTATGGCAAGATAAGGAAGGGGTCGTACGGGTATCCTACAATGCGCCTAGCTTCTTGGTAGCGAAACATGGAATTACCCAAAATGAAACTATTGTGCAAACGATTTCCGGCGCCTTGGATAAATTATCTGAAGTTGCTATAGGTAATTAATACGCCATTGGGATTGCCCTTGAATTTAAAGAAACGATCGCATAAAAAGGAGCAACTGGATAATTTGGAATTATCCGGAAATTCGCTGCATGAAACCTTGAAAAGTTTAAAGTGGATCAATAGTCTTTTTGGAAATCACAGGCAATTGGGAAATGCAGTACTATCCTATGCCAAAAACAATGGTAACGGACGCCCTATCACCATTGTAGATTTAGGATGTGGAGGTGGGGACTGTATCCTTGCCATTGCCAAAAAGTTAGAAAAAAATACCATTTCCGCTACCTATATCGGCATTGATGGAAACGCTCAAAGTATTGCGCATGCCAAAGCCCATAACCTAAGGCCAGAGCATATCCAATACATTACTGCCGATATCCTAAATGAGGGTTTTAAACTTCCTGCTTGCGACTTGGTCATTAGCAGTCATTTTATGTATCACTTTAAAGACGATCTATTGGTATCGTTCCTGAAAAAAATAGCTTCTGAAGGCAAAAGAATGTTTTTTTTCAGTGAACTATATCGAAGTCGTCTAGCCTATTACCTCTTTAAAATCTCCCATCTCATTCTTCCCATTTCAAATATGGCAAAACGGGATGGTCTCCTTGCCATACAACGGGCTTTTACCATTCAGGAAATGCAAACAATACTAGAGCAGTCCGCATTAAAGCAATATGCGGTAAAGAAAAAACCTTGGTTTAGAATGCTGGTTCAGGCAGAAAGTGCTTAAGGTATTATGCCTCGATCACCTTTCCCTTTTTTGTCTTGTTAAAAACATAAGTATACAACCACATAATGGTAAAGGTAGGAACAACATCCAATCCTGGCATTAGTTCCTCTACAAAGGTTACAACTCCGGCTATTTGACCAATTTTTCCTTTGTACAAGCGTGTCATTAACCAACCCGACAAGGGTGCCCAAATGACATCTGAAAACTCGCCTATACCCGGAATGATAAAGGAAGCCATTCCCAAAGCATCGAATAACAAGCTTAGAAATAAGTTTCTAATTTTGTGATCTTTATTTTTATCCATGATTAAAAATAAGGATTAAACGCAAAGAAAAAAAGTGTTTTGACCACAGGAAGAATCAAAGGTGATCGGAATAGTTATACCGGATTTCCCCCCCATTGGTAGAACGGGTTACCAAATTCACGAATTTTACATCAGATAAGTCGATAATAGCTTCATAATCCGCTTTGGCCGTGAAATCACGGATTCTGTCAAAATTATTATCCAAAGTAACAATTCCTCCATTGGTCATGGAAAGGAGGCGAATAGAGGGGGTGTATAGGGTAATGGTTACCTCACTATAATCGATGTCTTCTTTCGCAGGTTGTAGCATCAGATTATTGTCCAAAATTTCCCATTTGAGACCTTCAACAATTTTCTTATCGCCTGAAATAGCCATTTTATGGTCTTCGGATTTTATAATATTTATAGTCACTCCAATAGTACAATCCAACCCGTCAAAAGCATCTAAATCAAGGCTTTCTTGGGCGAATGTAAACAAGGTGAACAGCATGCCGATCAATACAACAAAGTTTTTCATTCGCTAAGGTTTTATGGCTATCTACTTTAAAGACTCTGGAAATCCAAAAATGTTACACGAAAAGTTAATTTTTATTAAAAAAAACTTATTTCTTTCTTAATAAGTACCATTTTTTAGGATAAACTTGAGCTAATCAACTTCAAAAATTCGTTTCTTGTTTCTATCTTCTCAAATTGACCTCTAAAACCTGAGGTAGTGGTCACTGAATTTTGTTTTTGCACTCCACGCATCATCATACACATATGTGAGGCTTCAATTACGACCGCAACTCCTTTGGGATTGAGGGTATTATTGATACATTCCAAAATATCGTGGGTCAATCGTTCCTGAACTTGCAATCGTCTAGCAAATACATCTACTACTCTAGGTATCTTACTTAATCCAACAATATGTCCATTGGGGATATAAGCTACATGCGCCTTTCCAAAAAAGGGCAACATATGATGCTCGCACAAAGAATATAGTTCAATATCCTTAATAATGACCATATCGTCATAATCTTCCTGGAACATAGCTCCCTTTAGAATTTCAACGGCATTTTGTTCATACCCTTGTGTTAAAAATTGCATGGCCTTGGCTGCGCGTTCCGGGGTTTTCAATAATCCCTCTCGATCAACATTCTCTCCAATGCCAGTAATAATAGAAGAATAGTTTTCCCGTACTTCATCGGTTACTTCTATGTTATATTCTTCTAAATTTCTATAAGACATACTTCTTTATTTATTGCTTGTTGTTATTTTTTTGAAAATACTACAACCTTTTTCAAAACTGCCCCGAACTACTTTCTTGCACTATAACCCTCTTAGCGGGTCGTTTAAGAAATGATGTTATCTGCTATTTGTTTGTTTTTAAAATTTTGTTAAAAATAGTTAATTTATAGAGCACATTATAGTATTCACTCTAGATAAGTCTTACAATACTATAAATAATTACTATCGCAACGAAAAACATGGTGTATTCCCAATACTTAGGTTTTGTCATGTCTTCCCTAATGTTTACTTTCATCCTCTAAAATCGGGAGTCGGGAATGATCAAAGCAAATAACATTCAAAAGTTTTACGGAAAACTTCAAGTGCTAAAGGGTGTTGACCTCCACATTAAAAAGGGAGAAGTAGTTGCTATAGTAGGTTCTTCCGGAGCGGGAAAAACCACTTTATTACAAATATTAGGTACTTTAGATGTGCAATCCAACAAAAACGATAGTACCATTTCCATTAATAATACGGACGTCACTACACTCTCTGATAAAGACTTGGCAAAGTTTAGGAATGAACATATTGGTTTCATTTTTCAGTTTCATCAATTACTTCCCGAGTTTACCGCTTTAGAAAATGTATGTATTCCGGCATTTATTAAAAAAACGCCTAAGTCAAATGCTGAAAAAAGAGCCAAAGAACTATTGGATTTTCTAGGCTTGTCTGATCGATACGATCATAAACCGAATGAACTTTCCGGGGGGGAACAACAACGCGTTGCCGTTGCAAGGGCATTGATCAATAATCCTTCCATTATTTTTGCAGATGAACCCAGTGGAAATTTAGATTCGGAAAGTGCCGATAACCTACATCGGTTATTTTTTGAATTGCGCGATACTTTTGGGCAAACCTTCGTTATCGTGACCCATAATAAAGAATTGGCAGATATGGCCGATCGAAAACTAACCATGATTGACGGCTTAATACCTTATTAAAGTGCTAAAAAACGTTTGGAAATTCATAAAAAATCCGGTTTATAAAACCTATAAGGACGCAACACCTGCATATAAAGCCCGTATATTCTTTAGTTTGCTGTCCTTAAATCTTTTTTTTGGTATTGGAATTGTTGTACTCAATGAAGGGTTGATCACACTTTTGGAATTGGATATGGGGGATCACGCATCGGAAAGCCTTATGGATTCTTACTCTCCTTTGATCATCTTCTTCTTAATCGTTATTGCGGCCCCTTTGCTTGAAGAACTCTTTTTTAGAGGTCCATTGATTTTTTTTAAACATCACCCGCATTTTCGTTTCTATTTTTATGCATCCGCCATTCTATTTGGTTTTGTCCATTTCTTTAATTTTGAATTCTCCCTACCCGCATTATTGATGGCACCACTCTTGGTTGCCCCACAATTAATTATGGGCTTTTTCTTAGGTTATATCCGTGTAAAGTTGGGACTCAGATGGTCCATACTACTACATGCCTCCCATAATGGGATATTAATGATTCCGCTATTACTCACTAAAGTGATGGATATTCCTGCCGTATGACCAAAAATGAATTAAAAGAATTTTTAGAGGCCAAGGTGGCCCAATACAATCATCCCAAGTTTTTGGAGAGCGACCCTATACAGATTCCTCACCAATTCACGGTAAAAAAAGATATTGAAATCAGTGCATTTTTAACGGCTACCATTGCTTGGGGAAATCGCAAAAGTATCATTAATAATGCGCATCGTTTAATGGAACTTTTTGATCATTCCCCTTCGGATTTTATCATGAATCATAGTGCACAAGACCTGGAGACGCTGGAGCATTTTGTACACCGCACCTTCAATGCAACCGATTTACGCTATTTTATACAAAGCCTTCGACATATCTATAACAAGCACCAAGGCTTGGAAGCGGTCTTTGCCAAAGGAGTTCGCCAAAACTCCATCCAGGCGGGTATTAGCAATTTTAAACAGCTATTCTTTGAATTGCCTCACCCTTTGCGAACCACGAAACACATTTCGGATCCTGCAAAAGGTTCTGCGGCCAAACGCATCAATATGTTTCTTCGATGGATGGTCCGAGACAATAGTACAGGGGTAGATTTTGGACTTTGGAAATCCATTTCTCCAGCTGTGCTTTCCTGTCCTTTAGATGTTCATTCTGGGAATGTAGCCCGAAAGTTAGGACTGCTCCAAAGAAAGCAAAACGATGCCAAAGCCCTCTTGGAATTGGATACCAATTTGCGAAAATTAGATGCTACAGACCCTGTAAAATATGACTTTGCTCTTTTTGGATTAGGGGTTTTTGAAAAATTTTAATATGCGGCCGCAATTTCCGTATCGGTCAATGTCTTAATAAAAGCGATCAATGCCTTTTGCTCTTCATCCGAAAGGTTTAACTCGTCAAAAGGTAAGGTTTGATGCTCTAGATCAAAGCCCATTCCACCTCCACCGCCTTTGTTGTAAAAATCCATGACTTGTTTTAGAGTTTCATATACTCCATTGTGCATATAAGGGGCCGTAAGTTCCGCGTTTCGTACTGTTGGTGTTTTGAACATTCCCTTATGGATGTCCTGTTCCCATCTCCAATAAAAGCCCAAATCGTCATCGAGTTTTAGATTCTCGGCAGTTTCCGGAACACCTATTACTTCTTTTTCGGTTTCCGTAAAAAATGGAGGTACCGTTCCATTGGTCAAAGGCATAAAATGACAGGTAGCACATAAGCCTTTCCCCATAAAAATATTAAGTCCTAGTTTCTCCTCTTCCGTAAAGGTATCTTCTTCAGCACGGATATTTCTATCGAACTTGGAATTAAAGGCATTTAATGTCGTAATATATGCAGATAAGGCCTTTATAATATCTAAATTCCTGTTGGATATTCCTCCATAGGCTTCATCGAAAAGTTGAGTATAACTAGAATCGATCATGATCTCACTTGAAAATCGATGGACTCCGGTATTGAACTCTTTATCATTGGTAAAAACCGATGATATCTGTGCTAGCAGGTCTTCGGCTCTGCCATCCCAAAAGAAAGATTTTTGCAAGGCAGAATTTATTAAAGTAGGGGTATTTCTCTGTAATGGATTTCCTCCATTATCCATATTGGTCACCATGGCATCGGCATAGGTCTTGCCGGGTATGTGGCAGGTGGCACAGGAGATTTTTCCACCTTCAGAAATGTTAGGGTCAAAAAATAATTTTTCCCCTAACTCTAGCTGTGCGGCATTTCCTTTTCTATTGGTTATTGAGGTAAAATAGGTCGTATTAAAGGCATCCACTTCAAAAAAAGTGGGCGCATCAAAATTAAAAGGTTTGTTGTTTACTCCTTCCCATAATCCACTTTGTTTTCGAATCTCAACCCAATTTCTAGTGATGGGGTTCATATAATCCCGTATAAAAGTATAACGATCAAACGTATCGAAATCCATATTGGTCCCGATAAAATCTACTGCTTTTTCAATGTTGTCATGGAATTCCTGATCCAATTCCGGGTTTTTGGCATCCAACAAATATCGAATACTATGATCATACACTTCTTGAAGGCCTTCTAGAGAAACAATGGCTTCCGAAAAACCCAAATGACTTACAGGAGTATCAAAACCTGAAATGGAAAGACTTATAATCCTCAGCAATTGCTGGTGTGTTGCTATAAAGAAACGTTCAGGGGTTATTTTTCTATCCTTTATATTTCGGGCTAAATTGACCATCAACCCTTTGGTCAAATACACTTCTTCCTGAAAAATGTCATTGCTGACTTCCCCTTCATAAATAGATTCTTCGATTTTTTGTAATCCAATAGGAAATAATACTCTTTCACTATCTTCCGTAAAAACGGGTAAAGCAGGCCCATTGGCCCGATGGCCTACCGATGGATTCAGGTAGGAGGCATAAGGTTCTGCCTTTTTAAATTCCTGCCTTATTTTGGTAAAAATGACTTTGGCATCCTTACTATCCACAGCAACTTTGGATAAAGAGTCCATAAGAGAAACCGCTTTGGTCATGCTTTCTTCATAGAACTGCTGTGCGTACTCCCAATTGGGTCCGTTCTCTTTAGCAACAACGGTTTCTTTAGGGTTTTTACAGGATAATAGGGATAAAAAAATAAAAACGAGAATACTGTAGACTTGAATTTTCATGTATAAAGTAGTAATTAAAAAAAATAGGAAAGACCTCCATTCGAAAATGAAGGTCTTAAAGAAGAATAGGATACATTATCTAGGAAGACCACGAAGAAGAACGATCTGTCCTCCTTGATCATCTTCGCGTGCACCGCGAGCAATGGCATCTGGACGTGTGGTCATATCATGACCATCCAAGTTCTTAAAATCATCGCTTTCCCAATAGTGTGGTTGTAGATTCAATAAGAACGTATTGGGAACCCCAATTTTATCAGAGATATCTTCAAGAGCTCCATACTCCCCGCTCAATCCAGTACTTCCTGTTGGATCTAAATCTTGACGTACTACCATTTCCAAAACAACCTTGATATTGTTTCCATTTAAATCGGACTGGTAGATGTAAGCAGCATGTCCTCTGTCAAAAGAGTTTGGATCTTCTTGTAGGTAAATGAAGTTTTCCGTTACCGTAATATTATCGGGACTCTGTAGCTCGGCCAAGTTTCCATCTTGATTGTTAGAATCTGTGTTCCCACTGATGATCTGTGTCAACCTTCCCGTCAAAGGAGAATCTTCATCCAATTCTAGTTTGTACGCCGTTCCCCAATCGTTGAAGGTGCCTCTTCCAGGGCCTCTTCCTGTTACCGCAACAAATACGTTTCTATTGTTGTCCGCAGAACCTTTTTGGTAATCTACATCTTCAACTCGCATAAAAGCTGTCGCATTTACGGCAACACAAGCATCTTCCATTTCACTTTTAGTTAAATCGCTCCCGTTCTCTATTTTAACGAATTCAAATTCGTAAGTAGCTCCTCGGTCTAAGTTAGACTCATCATAAACGGTAGTTTCACTAGGAACGGGAATGACGTTTCCGGCACCATCTGAAATTTCCTTTACCTTAAGGACATAGATTTCTCCACCGTTAAAATCAGCATCCCCATTTTCTGAGTAATACAAGGTGATTTGTCCCATGGATCCACTAGAATCATCGTCACCACCCAAAATTACAGTTTGACCAGGATAAGCGTTACGAGGAAGTGGAACGGCATTTTCCCAAGAGAATTCCCCTAGGGCATCCAAGCCAAAATCGGCCGTAGGTGTAGGTGTTTCAACACGGGGATCTATGGCCTTAACATCAAAGTTAAAGCTTTCAGAAGCTGAAAGAAAAATGTCTTGGGAACCTCCATGTATTGCGGCTTCCCACATGGTACCAGAACACTGACGGGCAAAATCGGCCACTCCAGAATTTAAAAGATAATCTCCAGATAAAGGGTTTAGATTTTTATCAAAACGAATACGGGATACGGCGTAGTTATCCTCTCCATTTACTACATACATATATCCATCCCCGTCTCTTAAAAAGCCTGCTCCATCTTGGGCTCCTACCAAACGGAAACCATTATCCAAAACATCAGTTGAACTGATCAATGAATACGCTTCTACAAAATTAAATTGGGATTGAATCGCTACTAGAGGCTCTAAAGAGGATTTGTTCTCAAAAATAGTTCCTTCTTCGGTTGGCTCTCCATCACCGTCCCCGTCACCATCATTAAAGATATCTATTCCATCGTTGATGTTACAACTGTAGACCATAAATCCGGTAACCGACAGGCATAGTGCTTTTAGCAATACATTTTTTGACATTTTCATAATTAGTTGAGATTTTTTTAATTGTTTCCACAAAACTATTTATGAAAGCATAGGTCACAGTTAACTCAGGATGGTGTTTAAATTAAGACGATCTTAACTTTATGTTAAGGTGTAACCAAAAAGTTAGGAAAAGATTAACCAAGACAATATGTGCGTAAGAAAAATCTTGTAAAATAAAAATACAATATACTCAAAATCAGTTTTTTACCTTAAAAAATAGGCGAATATGATTTTTTTTACCATGATTCCCATACAAGAATACATTTGAAAAAATACACAATAATCACTTGCGATGGCCTAGTATCAAGAAAATTTATATCAGCCCCATTTTTCCTAAATCCATACTTATTTTTTTCCCGCCTTCCGCAATGGATTGGTAAATTGCCTCTACAATAATCATATCTCTAAGGCCCATCTCTCCTGGTACAATATTAGGAGTTCCTTGTAAAATATGCCGGGCGAAATCGTCCATTTGTAACTTCTGTTGACTCTCATGCGGGAAATTGATAAGCTGACCTGCTGAAGTGCTCCCTTTTAAAGGGCCATAATTATTGGCAGGGTCCAATTGAAACCACCCCTTGCTACAAGAAGCATGTAGTCTATTGATATTGGTGTTATGCGAGGTAAATATAGCGCCTACGGCACCACTGGCAAATTCAAATTGAGCGGTAATGGTCTCATCGGTATCTTTGAAATAAGCCGGTCTAGTACTAAATTCTTGGGCCGTAACAGAAATAGGATTCTCTCCAGAACCATAAATGGTACTTTGAATGGCATAAACGCCCATATTCATTAGGGCTCCACCTCCTGAAAGTGCTTTGTTCAATCGCCATTGACCAGGATCTGTACGAGATCCATAAGCTGCATCGGCCGTGATATATTCAATATCCCCAAAAGTTTTTTCCTTTACAAATCGTTTTATTTCCTGCGTATAAGGTTCTGAATGTAGACGATATCCCACACTCAACTTTACACCCGCTTTTTCACAAGCTTTAATAATGGCTTCACATTCTTCTGTGGATATAGCCATGGGCTTCTCACAAATTACATGTTTACCAGCTCGGGCCGCCCTAATACAGAAATCGGCATGCATGGCGTTGGGCAATACCACATAGACAATATCAATACTATCATTCGTAACTATCGTATCAAAATTTTCATAGTTATAAATGCTCTTTTGGGGTATGTTGTATTTCTCTGCCCATATTTTCTCTTTGGCAGGAGTTCCGGTCACAATACCTTTAAGTTCACAAAAATTTGTTTTTTGAAGCGCCGGTGCCAGTTGGTATTCGCTGTACCTTCCCAAGCCCACAAGGGCAATCCCCAACTTTTTCTTATTGTTATTCTCCATTCCGCAGGCAAAGGGCATTCCGCTCAATAAAGCCGTTGCCCCTATTCCCTTACCTAAGGTTGAGCTGAAGGTTCTACGCGATATTTTCTCCATAATTATGGTATATTTTAAATTTATATAGGACGTAAAGTAATCTGTCTATCTTGCTAAAGATAGTGAACAAATGCTTTTCCAATCTTTAAAAGAATCATAATTCATTTGGTATTAATCCTTATTTTTAGAGTCTGACTAATTATCCATATCATGAACACCATTTTTAAAATAAGTATCCTTTTTTCCTTTCTTGCTATTTCTGGCACTCAGGCACAGATGAAATCTTCTAAAATGAAGTATTCCAAAGGCGCCCACATGCGAAGTTTACCTATAGATACAACCGTGGTTACACAACATACCGTTAAAATCAATGGGGCAGTAATTCCGTATACCGCCAAGACAGGAACACAGCCTGTTTGGGACGATATGGGGGCTCCCATAGCTTCCCTTCATTATACCTATTACACCAGAAACAATATTAAAGATAGGGCCTCTAGACCCTTATTGATTTCTTTCAATGGAGGTCCTGGATCTGGATCGGTCTGGATGCATTTGGCTTATACGGGTCCTAGAATACTAAAAATAGATGATGAAGGCTATCCTGTACAACCATACGGTGTGAAGGAAAATCCATTTTCTATTTTGGATATTGCCGATATTGTTTATGTAAATCCTGCCAATACCGGATACTCCCGAACTATCCCAGAAAGTGGTAAAGAGGTGGATCGCAGTAAATTCTTTGGCATCAACGCAGACATTAGCTATTTGGCGGAATGGCTGAATACTTTTGTTAGCCGAAATAATCGTTGGCGTTCCCCAAAATATATTATTGGAGAAAGTTATGGAGGGACTCGCGTTTCTGGTTTAGCCTTGGAGTTACAAAACCGACAATGGATGTATCTGAACGGAGTGATTATGGTTTCTCCAGCAGATTATAAGGTACTTAGAAATGGTGGCCCTGTTAGTAACGCCTTGCACCTCCCCTATTTTACAGCAGCAGCTTGGCATCATAAAGCGCTCCCACCTACCCTACAACAGAAAGATCTCCTAGAGATTCTCCCGGAATCTGAGGCCTATACGCTGGATGTATTGATTCCCGCACTCGCCAAAGGTGGCTTTCTATCGGATACGGAAAAAAAGGAAGTGGCAAAAAAAATAGCGTACTATTCCGGACTTCATGAAAAGGAAATTTTGGAACATAATCTCGCCGTACCTACGCAGTATTTTTGGAAAGCGCTGTTGCGAGATCGAGGAGGATACACTACCGGACGATTGGATTCTCGCTATTTAGGGCTAGACCGGCAATTATCCGGGCAATCCCCGGATTATAGTGCGGAATTAACTTCATGGTTGCATAGTTTTACTCCTGCCATCAATTACTACCTTCAAGAAGAGCTCAAATTCAAAACAGATATCAAATACAATATGTTTGGCCCCGTTCGTCCATGGGACAATAGTAATGATAATACCAGGGATAATCTCCGCCAGGCCATGGCCCAAAACCCGTATTTGCACGTCATGTACCAATCTGGGTACTACGACGGGGCCACGACCTATTTTAATGCGAAGTATTCCATGTGGCAAGTTGACCCTAGTGGACGTATGCAAGATCGCTTCAGTTTTAAGGGGTATCGCAGTGGACATATGATGTATTTGCGAAGAGAAGACCTTCAGAATGCCAACAATGACATTCGTGATTTTATAAAAAGAACACTATCCAATGGAAAAGCGGCCCGGTACGAACGATAATGTGTATCCTATTTGTTTGTAGTCTAATCCCCAAAAGGAAGTGGACAAAAAGAATTTCTTTATACTTTAATTATTGAAAACCCAGTAATCACCGGGTTTCCAAAAGTTTGGAAGTGCTTTTGTTTCCTTGTTTTAAGGCTGTGGCATATGCCGTGTCCCCAAAGTTGTTTTTAACCTCCTTATTGGCCCCGGCCTCTAGCAATAGTTGTACTACTTCCCGCTGATCAAAGGTAGCCGCAAAGTGTAACGCCGTAGCCCCATTGTAATTCTGTTGATCAATGGCCGCATTATTGCAGAGCAATAGTGCTGCAATTTCTTTATACCCCTGAAAAGCGGCTCCCATCAGCGCCGTATTCCCAGAATTATCCATACCATTGACATCCACTTTTTGGGAAAGTAAATATTCCACCATGGGCAATTGTTTGTTGTAAACGGCAATCATCAGCAAGGAATAGCCCTTGGTATTGGAATACTCCAATAAAGAGGCATTTTTTTTCACAGATTCTTCCAGTATGACCACTTTTCCCTCGCGCACTACAGTTTCCAATACTTCAAAATCTTGTGCTCTGGTAGTTCCAAAACTTAGGAACACTCCTAAGAGCAGCATCAATTTATAATTCATTTCATAAGTTTTAAAAGATCATGGCATTCAGAAACAAGCTTGCGGTCATTTCCTAAATGCCATATCCGGTTTTTGAGTAAAAAAATTATCTAAAGTCCTTTGCCGAAAAGCCTAAGGCTTTGGCAACACGCATCCCATAATCCCTATCGGCCCTATAAAAATGGGTGATCATTTTCTTCTGTATCTCTTTATTGGTCACTTGTCCCAGATCACCTACTAAATTTTTAATCAGGTGCTTTTTTTCTTCTTCGGACAAGGAGCGATAGAATTCCCCTGCTTGGCCGTAATTATTCGACTTATCTATCGTACTCTGCGTAATTATACTTGCCTCGGATGCGGTATGCCCAACTTGCCTATAGCTCGTATCTTCTGTTACCCCAATCTTATTACTGGGTTGAAAATTGATATCCGCACTTGCAAACCGATCATTTCCAGCACTATTCCAGCTATCCGAATTGTAGTTAATCACCTTGTTTTTGGGCTGATTGACCTTAATCTGCTGAAAATTCCCTCCAAGTCTATGCCGTTGGGTATCAAAATAAGAGAACAATCGTCCTTGCAACATCTTATCTTCTGAAGGTGCTACCCCTGGAATAAGATTTCCTGGAGCCATTGCAATGGATTCTACCTCTTCAAAGAAATTGATCGGGTTTCGATTCAAAGTCATGGTTCCTATTTTGGTCAATGGAAATTTTTCTTCAGACCAATGCTTTGTATCGTCTAAAGGCCAAAAATCAAAGGAATCTAAATCTTCCGGTTGGATCATCTGTACATAAAGGTCCCATTGCGGGAATTTCTTAGCATCGATGTCTTTTCTCAGGCTTTCTGTGGCATGCCCTAAATTTTTAGCCTGAATGGCAGCAGCTTCTTCGGGCGTCAAATTCTGTACCCCCTGTTTGGTTTTCCAAGTGTATTTTACATAGGTAACCTTTCCTTTTTGGTTCACCCATTTATAGGCATGCACACTACTGCCATCCATATACTGATATCCTTTAGGAATTCCTAAATCCGTGAATAGCCGTGTAACCATATGGGTGGCTTCCGGAGTCAGGCTAAAGAAATCAAAAAAACGATTGGGATCCTGCTTATTGGTCACCGGAGAAGGTTTTACGGAATGGATCAAATCCGGAAACTTAATGGCATCCCGAATAAAAAAAATGGGAATATGATTCCCTACAATATCATAGTTGCCCTGTTCCGTGTAGAATTTTACGGCAAAACCTCTAGGGTCCCGTGCAGTTTCAGCTGAACCTTTTCCATGGGCTACCGTAGAAAAACGAACGGCAAGATCGGTGCGCTTCCCTGGGCGAACAAAAGGAACAGCCATAGTATAATCCGACATATCCGCTGAAGCTTCAAAATAGCCAAAAGCGCCAGCGCCTCGGGCATGGACCACTCTTTCTGGAATACGCTCTCTATCAAAAGCGGCAAGTTTTTCAATTAAATGAATATCCTGTAACAGTACAGGTCCATTTTTTCCAAGGGTTTGGGAATTTTGGTTATCCCCTACGGGCACCCCTCCATTTGTGGTCATTTGCTGGGCATTTCCCATCCCCGAGATCAATAGTCCGAAACATACAAATAGTTTCATTTTCTTCATAACAATGTAGTTTTTTATGTTTTTGTTTTTCATTGATAAAACTAAAGCGGGAAAAGCAGACACGAATCACTTTTCATTATTGAAATATTATAGTGACATAAGGGGAGCTTATTATTAGCAATGACCATATCATCATAAATTTTTCTTATATTTTCTTTATCAAAAAACAAACACATATGAAACTAGGAGCATTCTCGGTAAGTCTGGCGGTCAAGGACCTCAAGGCTTCCAAAGTATTTTATGAAAAGTTGGGGTTCAGCAAATTTGCCGGGGACATGGAAATGAACTACCTCATCATGAAAAATGGGGAGACGATCATTGGGCTTTTTCAAGGGATGTTCCAAAACAACATCCTTACGTTTAATCCTGGTTGGGATCAAAATGCCACTACCTTGGAAGATTATGAGGATGTACGGCAGATCCAAAAGACGTTAAAACAACAAGGTGTTGCTCTGGAACGGGAAGCAGATGAGACTTCCAGTGGGCCGGCAAGTCTTGTGCTCCTTGATCCCGATGGCAATACTATCCTCATCGATCAGCACGTTTAATAGCTTACTGGGATATCCCTGAAGTAGCGTAAAAGCATGGTATTATGGATTTAAATCGATGGTTGGCCTTGATGGATGTCTTTGGGTTCTCGGAAAATCAAAGCGTTTTTAAAGAACTGCTGGCTCTATATTCAGAGAAGCATCGCGCTTATCACAATACCACCCATATTAATGATTGCCTACAACAATTGGACGCCATTACCTCTTTTCTTCCCTTTAAAAAAGAAATGGAGCTGGCTTTGTGGTTTCATGACTGCATTTATAATCCCTATGGCAAGGACAATGAGTTAAAAAGTGCAGAAAAAGCAAAACAATTTCTTTTAAGTCAGCAAGCAAAACCAGAAACAATACGCTGTATATGGGATATGATTATGACAACTTTACATAATGGTATTCCGAAAAATGATGCAGAGGCTTTATTGGTGGACATTGACCTTTCTATCTTAGGTAGTGAAAGTGCTGTTTATGAGTCGTATACTGCCAAAATCAGGGAAGAATACAAAAGCGTCCCTGGTTTTTTATACCGTAAAAAACGAAAGGAGATCTTGCATCTCTTTCTTAAAAAGAAGCGCATATATCATACCGCTATCTACTATGAGGGTATGGAAGTTAGAGCTCGAAATAATATCAGCGCGGAAATAATGTTGCTCTCCAAATAAACCAATCCATGGATCTCTGATTGTAACAAATATCGTATTTACACTACATATAAGAGAAAATTAGCCTGTAGCAGGGTTTCAAAAACCGGGTTTTATGGAATAGCGCGAATGCATTGAAAAATACAATGTTTGCCGGCTCGAAATAAGATAATACCAATTCGCCATTGGTTGTTGTTTTCCACTTAAAAAAATTATCTTAGAGCATTGAATTAAATTTTTTCACATGTCCGATACTACTCCAGAAAATGTCAATGCCACTGCCTATTTGAAAATGTTGAAATTGTTGCATTTGGCCATCATTGTTGCCCCTTGCTTATTTGGGGTTTTTGTAGTGTATTCCCATGAATCATTACAGATGGACTTTAATCATCCTGAAGATGTATTTGTCTATATTGTTCCGTTAATTGCACTTGGAGGATATTTTGGGAGCAGTTTTATTTTTGGAAAAATTATAGGTGGATTACGACAAAAGAAAAACCTTCAGCAAAAATTGAGTGGTTACCAAGGGGCTTCACTGGTAAAATACGCCTTGCTTGAAGGCCCCGCTTTATTAAGTTTTTTTGCCTACATGAATGTAAGTCATCCTTTGTATCTCCTAATTGGCGTTTCATTGGTTGTTTACCTTTTTTTCCAACGCCCTAGCAAGGATGGCATTATCAAAGATCTGGAATTGGGACATGCGGAGCAACGTTATTTTAAAAATCTATAATACAAATACCTTATGTGGAGAGCTATATCATTTAAAGTAATCTTTTTAATCTTAGGAATATTGGCTTGTATAGCCCTGTTTTCTTATTCAAATGCTCCCAATTTGGAGCAATCGGCAACTACTGGGCCTGAAAATGGTTCTCTCGTTATCGTAGGGGGTGGCGCCATGCCTAGTACAATTCCTGAAAAATTTATAGAATTGGCCGGAGGTTATGATGCACCTATCGTTGTGATTCCCACGGCGGGAGGTCGAAATTCGTATAGCCAAGATGCAGGAGGTGCCGGAAGATTGCGTAGTATGGGTGCAACCAACGTAACCGTAATTCATACCAATGACAAAAATGTCGCCAATTCCGACGCCTTTATTGCTCCTTTGAAAAAGGCAAAAGGGGTTTGGTTTAGTGGAGGTAGACAATGGCGCCTCGTAGATTCCTATAAAAATACCAAAACCGAGAAATTAATTTGGGAAGTGTTGGACCGCGGTGGTGTCGTTGGGGGATCTTCTGCAGGTGCATCCATTCAAGGTTCCTATCTTGCCAGGGGAGATACCAAAAACAATCAAATCATGATGGGAGATCATGAAGAAGGTTTTGGGTACATCAAAAATATTGCGATAGACCAACATGTCTTGGCACGCAACAGACACTTTGATATGTTCAACATTTTAAAAAAGAAACCTGAATTATTAGGGGTCAGTATTGATGAAGGAACGGCCCTTATCGTCAAAGGAAATACCTTTGAGGTCCTTGGTAAAGGATATGCCCTTATCTATGACGGATCCTTTTGGTCTCGTGAAGGGTCTTCCTTAAAAGATCTTCCTCAGGAAAATCTATTCTATTTTTTACGTGAGGGTGATCAGTACCATTTGACTGAACGCAAAGTAATTACGAACCGATAAAAAAACAGCCCATGGAAAATAGTGAAAAATACATTAAATTATACAGCGGCTCCGAAGTAGCCATCATTCTCTTAAAAGGACTATTGTCTGCCCAAAATATCCCTACCATTGTCAAAGATGAACAACAATCCGCAGTGGCAGGGGGCTTTCGTGGAGGCAGTTCTAATATTGTAGACATCTATGTACAGCAGATAGATAAAGAAAAAGCTATGCCAATCTTAAATGCTTTTAAAGAAAATCAAAATTAACCCATGAAAGTAAAAGTAGGTCTTGTACAGGAAAGTCCCGTATTTTTCGACAAAGAAGAAAGCTTAAAA
The DNA here is from genome assembly GCF_043678055.1 of Spongiimicrobium salis. Classification (NCBI taxonomy): domain Bacteria; kingdom Pseudomonadati; phylum Bacteroidota; class Flavobacteriia; order Flavobacteriales; family Flavobacteriaceae; genus Spongiimicrobium; species Spongiimicrobium salis. The sequence goes on along the minus strand of NZ_JBHEQA010000002.1, from coordinate 195,763 downwards.
AAAACGGAAGTTCTTGTAAAAAAATATGCTGCTGAGGGATGTGAATTATTAGTTTTTCCCGAGTCTTTTATTCCTGGATACCCAAGAGGTTTTACCTTTGGCGCCAATATTGGCCGAAGAAGTGATTCGGGCAAAGCCTTATATGCCGAATATTACAACAATAGCATTTCGTTGGAAGGAGCCGATGCCAAACGTCTGGAACGTCTGGCCAAAGAGCAAAATGTATATCTGGTACTGGGGATTACAGAAAAACAGGACACTAATGGCAGCCTGTACTGTTCCATGGTCTATATTTCCCCTACTCAAGGTATCCTTGGGGTACATAGGAAAATAAAACCTACTGGAACAGAACGTATTGTCTGGGCAGAGGCCGCTGGAGAATCCTTAGTTACTTTTAAGACTAAAATAGGGAAATTGGGCGGACTCATTTGTTGGGAAAATTACATGCCTTTGGCTCGTATGGCCATGTATAGCCAGGGGGTTGAGATTTATATTGCACCAACAGCAGACTCTAGGGAAGAATGGATTTCTACCATGAAACATATTGCTTTGGAGGGCAGATGCTTTGTTTTAGGGTGCAATCAATATTACACCAAATCCATGTACCCCGAGAAATACCAATCCTTAGTAGAAAATGAAGTAGAGGAAATGTGTCCCGGCGGTAGTATCATTGTCTCCCCTATGGGTAAAGTTATGGCAGGGCCTTTATTTGGGGAAGCCGGTGTCCTAATGGCAGAATTGGATTTAGAGCATCTAAAGTTAGGAAAGATGGACTTTGATGTCATTGGGCACTATGCTAGAAATGATATCTTTGAATTTAAAGCTATAGGGCAACCTAACATCCAAGAAGAACCTTAATTGAATTCTCTATGAAAACCATTACGTACCGTATCTTATTCCTTAGCATTGTATTTCTTATGCCAGAGACTTTTCAAGCCCAAGACTGGGCAAATCTAGACCATTTCGCAAAAGCAAATTCCAAATTGGCAGCTCCCGCCAAAAATGAAAATAGGGTGGTATTTATGGGTAACTCCATTACCATAGGATGGCTCAATTCCCGTCCGGCGTTTTTTAAAGGGAAACCTTATGTCAATCGAGGAATCAGTGGTCAGACTACTCCCCAAATGGTTTTGCGATTTAGACAGGATGTCATTGATTTAAAACCTAAGGTTGTGGTCATACTTGCCGGTACCAACGATATCGCCGGAAATACAGGGCCTTCTACCTTGGAAATGATTATGGATAATATAAAGTCCATGGCGGAATTGGCCACATCCAATGAAATCAAGGTGATACTTTCTTCGGTATTGCCCGCCTATGATTACCCATGGAGACCTGGATTGGAACCTAATATTAAAATCCCAAAACTCAACGCAATGATCAAGGCCTATGCCCTGGAAAAAGGTCATATTTATTTGGATTATTTTTCTGCTATGGCCGATGAACGCAATGGCTTACCTAAAAAGTATGCTCATGATGAGGTACATCCTACATCGGCAGGTTACCAAGTAATGGAACCTTTGGTTGAAGCCGCAATTCAAAAAGCTTTACGTTGATGTACACAAAACTTTTTTCATTCCTCTCCCTTCTTTTAGGCGTGTTCATTGCACAAGGACAGCAATCAAAGCCCAAAGTAATGCCTGCACTGGAGCTATTATCTTCTTATCCAAAAGCTAGGGATTTTACCATATCCTCCTCGGAGAATGAGGCTTATTTTACCTTACAGAGCCCCTTGGAAGAAGTATCTGTTATAGCTTTTACCCAAAAAGTGGATAAAAAGTGGTCCAAACCTCAAATTGCGGCCTTTTCAGGAAAATACAATGACCTAGAACCCTTTCTATCACCAAGTGGACTACAACTTTATTTTGCTTCCAACCGACCCATGAACGAGGAGCACCTTAGCCCTAAAGATTATGATCTCTGGTATGTGGAACGGGAAAGTTTAACGGCTACTTGGTCCAAACCTAAATGTTTACCGGCTCCCGTTAATACTTCTCATAATGAGTTTTATCCATCCGTTTCCAATAATGGTAATCTTTATTTTACTTCCGATAGCCCAAAGGCAAAAGGAAAGGATGATATTTTTTTCAGCAAACGGGATGGAGTGGCCTATAATGCCCCTGTTTCTTTGCCTTCTGCTATCAATACCGAAGGTTTTGAATTCAATGCCTTTATTGCACCAGATGAATCTTACTTAATTTTTAGTGGTTACAATAGAAAAGATGGCTTGGGTAGTGGAGATCTATATATAAGTTATAAAAATAAAGAAGGAAATTGGGAATTGGCCAAGAATATGACAACCGTTAATTCTAAATATATGGATTATTGTCCATTTGTACATGTCGCTTCCAAAACGTTATACTTTACCAGTAGAAGAAGTTCCATAACGCCTAATAAAAAGCGATCTATAGAAGTCTTTTCAAAAGATGTTCTCAGTTATGAAAATGGATACAGTAGAATTTATAAAGTCAATTTAAAAAGTGTATTCGCGAAGGAATAAGTTTCATCGCTAGACATCTATTCCCTCAGCGTTTTATAAAAGAATTTAGGTTCTTTCCCTATATACCTCCACTCCTTTCTGAGGCAGAACGTTCTTTTAGAAGGATACATTTCAGCTTTTTTTTGACCTTTGCTGTTTCTTTAGAAGGAAGGAAAATTCATTTTCTTAACTTGCCAAGCATGGAAAACCCTCTAGTGAGCATTCTAATTCCGTTTAAAAATACAGCTGTTTTTATTCCAGAATGTATTCGATCCATACGAAATCAGCAGTATCAAAATTGGGAAGTTATTGCGGTAGATGATCATTCCGAAGATCATAGCTCCCTGATATTGAAAGAGTTTGCAGAAAAAGACGAGCGCATTCAGGTTTACCTTAATACGGGAACTGGTATCATTGCGGCTTTACGCACGGCCTATACCTATGCACAAGGTGCTTTAATCAGTCGGATGGATTCTGACGATATTATGCTCCCCAATAGGATACAGTATATGGCGAAAGATCTACAAGTCTATGGAAAAGGATACCTAAGTATTGGGCAAGTACAATATTTTTCGGACAGTGGAATTAAGCCCGGCTATGCCCGTTATGAGAAATGGTTGAATGCATTGACTTCCCAAGGAAATAATTTTAAAGAAATTTATAAAGAATGTGTGATCCCTTCCCCTTGCTGGATGGTTCATCGGGAAGATTTCAACAAGATTGGGGCTTTTGAGTCCGATCGTTACCCAGAAGACTATGATCTTGCATTTCGCTTTTATGCCGGGAAATTAAATTGTATTCCTTCCGATCAAGTGTTGCACCAATGGCGGGATTATAGCTCAAGAACTTCAAGAACCAGTGTGGTTTATGCCCAAAACTACTTTTTGGATATCAAGGTTTTTTATTTTTTAAAACTGGATCATCAGAGCCTTAGGCCCTTGTGTGTATGGGGGGCAGGAAATAAGGGAAAGGCCATTGCCCAACGATTGCTGAAAGAAGGAATCCCATTTTATTGGGTATGTGATAATCCACGTAAGATCGGAAAGGAGATCTATGGAAAAAAAATGGAGTCCTATACTTTTTTACCTACTTTAAAAAAACCGCAATGTATTATCAGTGTTGCCAATGAAGTGGAGCAAAAAACTATTGTGACCTATTTAACAGCACTTAAGCTAAAAGCTGCGGAAGATTATTTTTTCTTTTGTTGAGTGTACATCATAGTTCACTATAAATCAAAAGACTACCTTATTTCGTTCAAAAAATCCATCAAAATTTAAAAGAGAACCTATTATTTTACCATTGCGTTAATATATAGTGGAGATTAGTTTTGTTATATTTGGCAAATTAAAATTTGGGAATGCAGTTTAAATATCCGGAACTCCTGTGGGCACTATTTCTACTACTCATCCCTATTATCATTCATCTTTTTCAACTTCGAAGGTTTAAGAAAACGGCATTTACCAATGTAAAACTTCTGGAAAGGGTTGTTGCCGAATCGCGCAAGAGCAATACCCTAAAAAAATGGCTTTTATTGATGACGCGGCTTCTATTATTTGCGGCCTTGATTCTTGCCTTTGCCCAACCATTTTTTGCCAAGGAAACAGCATTATCAGCAAAAGAAACGGTCATTTATTTGGATGATTCTTTCAGTATGCAGGCTAAAACCGGAAACGGTTCCCTATTCCAAAATGCAATACAGGATATCATAAAGGTAGTTCCAAAAGAGGAGACTTTTAGTTTATTTACCAATGAGCAAGTTTTTAGAAATAGGACCATAAAGGATATACAAAACGACCTTTTAAAATTAACGCCAACTCCAAAACAATTGCGTTTGGATGAAATTCGGCTAAAAGCCAAGACTCTTTTTGATTCCAGGGAAAATACTATCCAAAATCTTGTTCTCATTTCTGATTTTCAACAACGTTTACAATCCGAATTCATCGATTCTACAACTACTATGGTAGAGCATTGGGCACAGATGCTTCCAGATGTAAATGAGAACATCGCCATTGACACCGCTTATGTGGAGTATGTTGGACTTCAAAATATGGAATTAACCACTTTGTTATCTACGAATGCCACCATAGAATCTACTCCTGTTTCCCTGTATAATGGGGATCAACTAATCGCCAAAACAGCGGCCGTTTTTAATGAAAATAGAATCGCAGAGGTAATGTTTTCATTACCGATCAATGAAATTATCAACGGAAAAATAGAGATTACGGATACGGGTTTACCCTATGACAATCAGCTTTTCTTCAACATCAATGAAAAAGAAAAAATCAATGTATTGGCTGTACGGGGTGGAGACGATGAGTATCTTGGTCGTATTTTTACAGAAGATGAATTTCAATTGACCACCACTCCATTGCAAAGCCTAAATTACAGTCTTCTGGATAGTCAAAATTTGATTGTGTTAAATGAACTTACTCAAATCCCAAATGCACTGCAGAATGCGTTGCGTTCGTTTATAGCCAATGGAGGAAGTGTGATCATTGTACCTGCCAGTGATAGTGATTTAGCCAATTACAACCAACTTCTGTCCACCTTTCAAACCACGTTTACACAACGTATTGATAGCAAACGTAATATTGCTTCCATTGCTTTTTCCCATCCCCTCTTTAAGAATGTCTTTGAAAAAAAAGTGGAGAATTTTCAATACCCTACGGTGAGTCAATATTTTAAGGCCCAAACAAGGGCTGCATCTGTTTTATCCTTTGAAGATAGCGCTCCCTTTTTACTAGGGTCCAATGGTGTTTATCTGTTTACCGCTCCCATTAGGGCAGAAAATTCCAATTTCAAGAATTCCCCGCTCATTGTTCCAACATTCTATACCATTGGTATCAATAGTCTTAAATTATCCAGACCCTATGAGAATTTGGGAACTTCAACGGTTATAGACGTGCCTATTTCCTTGGAGAAAGATAACATCCTAAAACTGGTTACCTCAGGTTATGAATTGATTCCCCAGCAGCAATCTTTCTCAAACAAAGTACGTTTGACTTTCGATGAAAACTTGGAAAACGATGGTATTTATAGCATAGCAAATGGGGAAGAACGTGTGAAAAATATAAGTTTCAATCACCCAAGAGCAGAAAGCGATCTTAGGTACCTACCATTGGAGGATAATCCCAATAGCATACAACAAGGAACCATTACAGCACTTTTTGAAAAAATGAGGCAAGACAATAAAATAAACGAGCTCTGGAAATGGTTTATTATTTTTGCCATAGTTTTCGCGCTTATTGAAGTTTTGATTCAGAAAGTGTTGAAATAGCACCTTGCTAAGATTGATACGAATTATATAGAGGAAAAGCCATAACCTAAGATCATGAACATACTTGTAAAGTCTGCAAAAATCATAGATAGTTCCCTTAAGAGCCTTCATCTAAAAAAGCGAGACATTTTAATTAAAAATGGAATTGTTCACAAAATAGCCGCTAAAATTGAAGCTCCCGCAAAAACGAGAATCATCGATATCAAGGGGCTTTGTGTTTCCGTGGGTTGGTTTGACAGTAGTGTAAGTTTTGGAGAGCCTGGCTACGAAGAAAGAGAAACTATTGCCAATGGTCTCAAAGTAGCGGCCCAAAGTGGTTTTACGGATATTGTTTTAAATCCCAATACCTTCCCGGTACCCGATAATAGTGCTACCGTGGTCTTCCTTAAAAATGCGGCAAAGAACAGTGTAAGTAGGTTACATCCCTTGGGAACTTTAACCCTAAAAGCTGAAGGAAAAGATCTTGCAGAACTTTATGATATGCAAAATGCCGGTGCTGTAGGGTTTTATGATCATAAAAAGTCCATAGACAACTCCAACCTCCTGAAAATTGCTTTACAGTATTCCCAAAGCTTTGATGGCTTGGTGCATTCGTTCCCCATTGACACCAAAATTTCGGGAAAAGGAATGGTACATGAGGGAATTGCTTCCACAAAATTGGGATTAAAAGGTATTCCCCCATTGGCCGAAGAATTGCAAATTGCCAGAGATTTGTTTATTCTTGAATATACCGGAGGAAAATTACACATCCCCACGATTTCAACGGCCAATTCGGTAAAACTAATTGCCACGGCCAAAAAGAAAGGATTGGATGTTAGTTGTAGCGTGCCCGTGCACAATCTGTGGTTTACAGATGATGTCCTAAGCGAATTTGATACTAATTATAAGGTAATGCCTCCTTTACGGTCACGTAAGGATATTAGCGCTTTAATTAAAGGGGTTGAGAATGGCACTATAGATTTCGTCACTTCCGATCACACGCCCATTGATATAGAACAAAAGCGTGTGGAATTTGATAATGCCGCTTATGGCGCTATAGGTTTGGAAAGTACCTTCGGCGTTCTAAATCAAATATTTGGTATGGTCAAAGCCGTGGAACTCCTCACCCAAGGACGAGAGCGTTACCAATTGAAGGTTCCAAAAATCAAAGAAGGGGAAAGGGCATGTTTCACACTTTTCAACGCAGAGGAAGAGTTTATGTTAAGTCGTGAAAACAGTTCCTCTACTTCCTTGAATACCATGTACCACGGCAAAAAAATGAAAGGGATGGTCTACGGCGTTATTTGTAATGACCAAATACTGATCTGAACATTTTTAAGTTATAGTAACTCACCTAAACAACAATAATTATGGATCAACAAGTAAAAGAAGAAGGTAAAACAATGGCTATTATCAGTTACATCACGGTCATTGGATTACTCATTGCATTTATTATGAACAATTCTAAGAATAATGCCTTCGCACAATTTCATATTGGACAATCTGTCCGCATTGCCATTTTAGGGGCTGCAAACTATGTACTTAATTGGTTTCTACCCTCTGGCTTATGGTTCATTTCCAGTATTATTTCTTTAGGGATTCTTGTTTTTATGATTCTTGGCGTCGTCAATGCCATAAACTTAAAAGATGAGCCCCTACCCGTTATTGGCACCATTGGATAACGTCATTATATTTTTTGAAAAGAGGTCCTTCTTTGGGCCTCTTTTTTTTTGCAAAATTGTATACCTTGCAACAAATTTAAAACTATGGACACTGTTAAGGAAGGGAAAACTACGGCTATAGTGGCATATCTTACCCTTGTTGGGGCTTTGATCGCCCTTACCATGAATTTAGAGCCAAAAAACCCCTTTGCCCGCTTTCATATTCGTCAGGCATTTGGTTTACACCTTATTTTTTTAGGTTTTGCACTTTTCTTAAGCAAATGGTTCAATGAATACGCTTGGATAGGCTTGTATGTTTTCTATATCACCTTATGGTTTTATGGGTTTTTAGGGGCCATTAATGGGAAAAAACAATCCGTTCCTGTTTTGGGTCCGTACTTTCAAAAATGGTTTACATTTGTAAGCTAATTTTTATACTGTAATTTATGCAAACAAAAGACCTCTCGCTATATCATATTATAAGGCCATCAAAATTTCAAGACGACAAACCTCCTGTCTTGTTTCTGTTTCATGGCTATGGAAGTAACGAAGAGGATTTGTTTTCTTTTGCTGCGGAATTGCCCGAACAATTATGCATTATTGCTGTAAGGGCTCCCCATAATATTATGGTTCCCAATGCCTATGCATGGTATTCCATTAATTTTGATTCCACCGATGGCAAATGGAGCGATGAAAAGCAAGCTGCCGAATCTAGGGATGCCATTGGGAATTTCATTGTCGAAGCCTGTAATACCTATGGCTTGGACGAGGAAAATGTAAGTATCCTAGGGTTTAGCCAAGGCGCTATTTTGAGTTATGCCCTAGCCTTATCTTTTCCAGAAAAAATTAAAAATGTAATTGCCTTAAGCGGTTATGTTCTCGAAGGCATTCTTACGGAAGGTTACAAGGAAAAAGATCATCGCAAACTTGCCGTATATACATCCCACGGTACTATGGATGATGTTATCCCATTGCAATGGGCGCAAAGAGCTCCCGGCCTGCTCAAAAGTTTAGGTATTTCACATGACTATCAGGAGTTTCCTATAGGCCACGGTGTTTCTCCCCAAAACTTCTACGCCTTTAAAACGTGGTTGGAGCAAAAAATTTAATTGCTTCTAGTATACAGTAAATGATCCACCAATTGAAATTCTACGCCCAAATCATCATTTAATTCATAGCGTATAACCACTTCTCCCCAATATTTTCCATCTGAAAAGTCGGCCAAGATCCACTTATGATTTAGTACTTTAATCTTATTTAATTTGAAATCGCTTTGCATCCCTTCATAGGGAATCAATGGGTTGTCTCCTCTTGACTCATTGGTTTCCAATAGCTTATCTGCAATATAGGAGGAAGGATTTTCAAGATTCAAATGCTCATAATACACCAGGGCATCGTCGTTGTTTTCCAAGGAAAAATATTGCATATCCAATACTTTCAATTGTAATTTCTGTACAGAGTCCTGCAGTTGGGTTACTTCAGATGTTAAGGTTGCTACCTTAGCATCTTTATCCTTTACCATTTTTCCCGTACTAACAAATTGATATAAGGCAATCAATGCGGCGAAAACGAAAAGGTATATAAACAATCTATTTTTCAATGAAACTTTATTTAAATTTAACAATAAGGAGGCGTTTTTACCTCTTTCTAAATCAAACGGTCAAGACCAGATTATCGTACGCCAAATGCACATTTTTTGGCAACTTTTTTTCCACTTCGTCATGAAATCCCAGCATATGACTAATGTGCGTGAAATATGCCTTTTTAGGCTGTACTTTTTCAACAAAGGCAAGGGCTTCTTCCAAATTAAAATGGGTTTGGTGCACTTCTTCCCGCAATGCATTGACTACTAATACATCTACATCATGAAGTTTTACCATTTCTTCCTCAGGCACAGTCTTCACATCTGTTAAGTATACAAAACCTTTGATTCGAAAACCAAGTACGGGAAGGCTTCCGTGATACGCCTCTATAGGTATCGCCATGGTGTTTCCTATGGCAAAAGGAGTACTATTGATTTTATGAATCTCAACCCCTGGCGCGCCTGGATATTTATTGGTGGTTGCAAAAATATAATCAAACCTTCTTTCCAGTGCACCAATTACCCTTTCATGGGCATAGATGGGGATATTTCCCTGTTTAAAGAAAAAGGGTCTTATATCGTCTATCCCCGCAGTATGATCCGAATGCTCATGCGTAAATAGAATCCCATCCAATTGCGCAACATCGTGTGTTAACATCTGTTGTCTAAAATCGGGACCGCAATCTATAACGTAACAATAGGTATCCCAATTCACCATTACCGACACACGAAGTCTTTTATCTTTAGGGTTTTTACTTAAACAGACCGGATGCGTGCTCCCAATTATTGGAATTCCCTGAGAGGTACCCGTGCCTAAAAAAGTAATCTTCAATCTATTCTTCATTAATTTCAAAATTATAACTTATTTATTTAATAAATTCGATGATCTTGTTAACTTTGTTATACGCAAAACATATAGAATGGCTTCTGTTTCGAAAAACAATATTGCATTTGAAAATGTACCTTCCATTAAGGCCAAAACCTTAAGAATAAATTTGAATCCAGACATCTACGGAACCTTTGCAGAAATTGGTGCTGGGCAAGAAACGGCTCGGCATTTTTTTAGATCTGGTGGTGCTTCGGGAACCATAGCAAAAGCCATGAGTGCCTACGACAAGGATTTTAGTGATGCCATTTATGGGGTTGAACAGGATGGCCGTTATGTTACCCAACCCAGGCTAAAAAGAATGTTGGCGCATGAAATGCACCTGATGGAAGAGCGTATCAGTCGGGAAAAGAATCCAAATAAACTCTTTTTTTCCTATGCCAATACTGTAGCTACCATTGATTTTTCAAAGCGATATAAAGGTCACGGATGGCTGGGAATACGTTTTCAATTGGACCCTCATCAAAAAGAATTTGATGAAATTATCATCCATATCCGATTCAAACAAAATGAAGCGCGTTTACAGCAGGAAACCCTGGGAATTGTAGGAGTCAATCTTATCTATGGCGCTTTCTACAAACACGATAAGCCTAGAAAGTTATTGCGCTATTTGTACGATCATATAGACAAGGATACCATAGAAATCGATATGATCAACTTCTCTGGCCCCAATTTTAAAAATGTGGATAACCGTTTGATCAGTTTGGATTTGATCAAAAACGATATGACGGATGCCGTAATGTTTGGTCCTGATGGGAACAACTTATTACCGGCTGCAATTTTGTATAAAAAGAACATCTTGGCATTGCGGGGGAGTTTTAGACCAGTAACCAAGGTGAATATGGATATGTTCCAGAAATCTTATGAAATTTTGATTCGGGAACAAAATGTGGAAGAGGAAAATACTATTGTTGTTTTCGAAATTACTTTGGCCAATCTAAAGGCCTCAGGGGAAATTGACGAACAAGATTTTATGGATCGTGCGGAATTGCTTTGTTCCCTAGGACATACCGTAATGATCTCTAAGTTCCAAGAGTACTATAAACTAGTAGAATACCTCAGTAATTATACGAAAGCCAAAATAGGACTCACCATGGGTGTTAATAATTTGGTTGACGTATTTGATGAAAAATATTACCGCCATTTGAGCGGTGGAATATTAGAGGCCTTTGGAAAATTGTTCTTTAAAGATTTAAAGGTATACCTCTACCCCATGAAAAACGCAGAGACCGGGCAAATCATGACCAGTAATAATGTAAAAGTCCATCCGAGAATGAAAGAATTGTATAAATTCTTTAAATACAATGGGAAAGTAATGGACATTATTGATTATGATCCTGAAATTATGCATGTTTTTTCTAGAGATGTATTGAAGAAAATAACCAACGGAGAAGATGGTTGGGAACATATGCTACCCGAAGGAATTGCGGAAATCATAAAAGATAAAAAGCTCTTTACCAGAAAATTAACCGAAGAACTTAAGAAGTAAAAGCGTAAGTAACAAAAAAGGCCGCAATCTCGATTGCGGCCTTTTTTTGTAGCTATTATCTAGAACTTAAGACAATATTTGTGCGGCATGATCTTTTGTCTTCACTTTAGCAATAACATTGCTCACCACTCCTTCTTCATCAATAATAAATGTCATTCTATGAATGCCATCATATTCCCTCCCCATGAATTTTTTGGGTCCCCATACACCAAAGGTGTTAATTACCGTATGGTCTTCATCCGCTAAAAGCGGAAAAGGGAATTCAAACTTATTTCTGAAGTTGGATTGTTTTTTTTCCGAATCAGCGCTTACTCCCAAAAGTTCATAGCCTTCGGCTTGTAAGGCCGCATAATTATCCCTAAGATTACAGGCTTCCGCAGTACATCCGGGAGTATTTGCTTTTGGGTAAAAGAATACTACCAATTTTTTTCCTTGATAGTCTGAAAGTGTAACCGTATTTCCATCTTGATCTTTTACAGAAAATGAAGGTACTTTGTCTCCAATTTTTAAGGTATTCATAGTCAATTTTAGTTAAATTCGTGTTTTAAATTTTCCGAGTAAAACTACATAAAAAATGACGAAAGCCGAAAAGGTTGCCTTTACAATAAAAACCCTGGAGGAACTCTACCCTACAATCCCTGTCCCCTTGGACCATAAAGACCCCTATACCCTATTAGTAGCCGTTTTACTATCTGCTCAGAGCACCGATGTACGGGTGAATAAAATAACGCCTTTATTATTTGCGGCGGCCGACAACCCCTACGATATGGTAAAACTTTCTGTTGACGAAATACGGGATATTATAAGGCCTGTGGGATTATCCCCCATGAAATCCAAAGGCATTCATGGATTATCCAAAATGTTGATCGAAAAATACAATGGTGTGGTACCTTCCGATATTAAATTGTTGGAAGAATTTCCTGCCGTAGGACATAAAACGGCCAGTGTAGTGGTTTCGCAGGCTTTTGGCATACCTGCCTTTCCTGTAGACACCCACATTCATCGTTTAATGTATCGCTGGGGATTTACCAATGGGAAAAATGTAGTGCAAACGGAAAAGGATGCGAAAAGGTTGTTTCCCAAAGAAAAATGGAACGATTTGCATCTACAGATTATCTGGTACGGACGGGATTATTCTCCTGCACGAGGCTGGGACCTGGATAAAGACATTATTACCAATACCATAGGCCGTAAAAAAGTATTGGAGGAATACCATAAAACAAAAAAGACCCGCTAAGGGGTCTTTTTTTGTTAGTTTAAGCAATTCTCGAACTTGAACTCCTTATACGAAATCATTTGTATTGATTTCGAGTAATTCAATAAAAATTGAATTGTAGATGGACAAGTTTTTACGAGCTCGCAATTGTTCTGTTCCTCGAAGTAAATTTTTTCCATATAATAATATTGTTATGTAAGCATAACGCAAGTAAAATGGAAATATTGCTTTTTAGAGGTATTTCAGCGGTTTTAGTTTGTTAAAACTATGTTATGTTTGTCAATAATCTTTCTAAGATTGATCAATGCGTAGCGCATTCTTCCCAATGCTGTATTGATACTCACTCCTGTATTTTCGGAGATTTCTTTAAAACTCATGTCTTTATAGATACGCATTAAAAGCACTTCTCGTTGATCATCTGGTAATTCTTCGATCAATAAACTCAAATCGCTATCAATCTGGTCTTTGATAATCTGCTTTTCTGCGTTCAACTTATTATCACTGATGACAGAAAAAATGTTGAAATCATCATTCCCTTCAAACATGGGCATTCTCTTGTTCTTTCTAAAATGATCAATAATCAGGTTGTGTGCAATACGCATTACCCATGGTAAAAATTTACCTTCTTCACTATAAGAACCTCTTTTTAACGTCCTAATTACTTTGATAAAAGTGTCTTGGAAAATATCTTCTGTGATATCTCTGTTCAATACTTTTGAATAAATAAAACTTGAAATACGTTGGTTGTGTCGGTTGATCAAAACCTCTAGGGCTCTTTCATTTCCATTGATATAATCTTTTACTAATGCCGAATCATCAATTTGAAATTTCATACGAATGCTTTTTTTTGGTTAAGATTAGGGGCTCTTTCCCACTATATTTATCGTGGTCCAGAAATTACTTTTTTTGGTTTTTTGTTTTTAAAAGAGGTTCGCTTTAAGGGCGTATTTCTTTTTCTTAATCTGAGATAAAACTATATAAAAGAGGCATTTTGAAAAAAACATTGTTGTCAAAGCCCTTTTTTGTGATGTGAACGCTTGTTTTTTATTTCTGAGCGAAAAAAGAACTGATCCATATTTGAAGTATACACCCCGGAAAAGTAATCCGTAGGTGGACCTATAAACCGCAAAAATATGGTCATTGACCGCTTTTTAGTACAAGAATTGTGTTTTGTGCGAAGAATTAAAGTTTAGGGCTCCACTTCATTTTCAGCATACTATAGAAAAGACAAAGGCCCAAGATGTCTTGGGCCTTTGCAATCATATCATAAAATATTGAACGATCAAACGTACAAATCAATTTTTATTGCTTTCGAATTTCATACCATTATAATCTACTACTTCCAAGGATTTAGAATAGTTCAACAAAAATTGTACAGTTGTTGAGCGGGTTTTCATAATCTTACAAACATTCGGTCTTTCAGAGTAAATTTTTTCCATAGTTATGATGTATTGTTATGGTAAGATAACGGCACTAGTATGGAAATCGTAATTCTACTCGACCTGTTGCAGATTAATTCGTTAAAATGATATTATGCTTATCAATAATCTTCCTGAGGTTGATCAATGCATAACGCATTCTTCCCAATGCGGTATTGATACTCACTCCTGTATTCTCCGATATTTCCTTAAAGCTCATATCTTTGTAGATACGCATAATCAATACTTCTTTCTGATCTTCGGGTAATTCTTGAATCAAGACACCAAGATCACAATCGATCTGATCTTTTATAATTTGACCTTCCGCATTCAATTTTTCATCCCCAATAATGGAAAAGATATTGAAATCATCACTTCCTTCAAATAAAGGCATTCTTTTATTCTTTCTATAATAATCTATAATCAGGTTATGTGCGATTCGCATTACCCATGGTAAAAATTTACCTTCTTCACTATAGGAACCTCTTTTTAAGGTTCTAATGACTTTAATAAAAGTGTCTTGAAAAATATCATCGGCGATATCCCTATCCGCTACTTTTGAATAGATAAAGCTTGTAATACGCTGATTGTGTTTATTGATGAGGATTTCAAGGGCTTTTTCATTACCCTTCATGTAGTCTTTAATCAGTAACGAGTCGTTAATCTTTACTTCCATAACAATTACTTTTTTTTGGTTAAAATTAGTGACCCTTTCTCTGTAGAGGGGCCTGCTAGTTATTAGGCTAATTTTAATTAAAGTAATTGTCTCCTTATAGGCTTTTTTAACTTTTAGTTACGATTCAAATATAAAAAAAATATTATAGTATCAAAAAAACTAATCCGACATATTGATCACTTAAAACGTTGAATGATCAATTTTGGATTTTAAAATACACAAATTGTATCTTTGCATTCTTAAATACGAGCATGTCCACTATTTTAGATGTAAACCCCAAAGAAAATATTATTATCAAAGGTGCAAAACTGCACAATTTAAAGAATATTGACGTTGTTATTCCAAGAAATAAGCTGGTTGTTATTACTGGATTGTCTGGTTCTGGAAAGTCAAGTTTAGCCTTTGATACACTGTACGCAGAAGGGCAAAGAAGATATGTGGAAAGCCTCTCTTCCTATGCGAGGCAATTTTTGGGGAAACTAGATAAACCCAAAGTGGATTATATTAAAGGTATTGCTCCTGCCATTGCCATTGAGCAAAAAGTAAACTCCACCAATCCAAGATCCACAGTAGGTACTACAACGGAAATCTATGATTATCTAAAATTATTGTTTGCCCGTATTGGGCGAACAATATCTCCCGTGTCCGGAAACGAGGTAAAAAAACATACGGTTACAGATGTCATTGATCATGTAAAAACCTTTCAGGAAGGAAGCAAACTCCTGTTACTGGCTCCCATTGTTATTAAAAAAGATAGAGATCCCGTAAAATCTTTGCAACTTTTTTCCAAACAAGGATATGCCAGAATAAAATATAAAGGGGAAATCATTCGTATAGATGATAGCATCACTACAATGGAACATACCTTTGACCTTGTCGTAGATCGAATCATTGTAAAGGATGATGAGGATTTTTACAACCGATTGGCCAATGCCGTAGATACCTCCTTTTTTGAGGGAAAAGGACAATGTATCATCGAAGATATGGCAACGAATACTCAAACTGCCTTCAGCAATACCTTTGAATTGGACGGCATGTCCTTTTTAGAACCCAATGTACACCTCTTCAGTTTTAATAATCCTTATGGCGCTTGTCCAGTCTGCGAAGGTTATGGCGACGTTATTGGTATAGACGAAGATTTGGTGATTCCCAATACGGCTTTATCCGTTTATGAAAATGCCATTTTTCCCTGGAGGGGCGAAAGTATGGGAGCATACCGAGATCAATTGGTCAATGTAGCTTATACTTTTGATTTTCCCATTCACAAACCCTGGTACCAATTGAGTGAGGATCAGAAAAAATTAGTTTGGGACGGCAATTCCAAATTCACAGGAATCCATGACTTTTTCAAAATGCTGGAGGAGAAAAGTTATAAGATTCAGAATAGGGTGATGTTATCCCGTTATCGCGGTAAAACAAGATGTCATTCCTGCGGGGGAAGACGACTTCGACAAGAAACCGATTATGTAAAAGTGGATGGCAAATCCATTTCAGATTTGGTGGAACTTCCCATAGAGGAACTATTATCCTTCTTTGAGGGTATGAGCTTGAACGACAACGATAGTCATATTGCGTCCAGATTGCTTAAAGAAATTACAAGTAGACTAGGATTTTTACATAAAGTAGGTCTCAGTTACCTCACCTTAAACAGAAAATCCAATACCTTATCCGGAGGGGAAAGCCAACGTATTAATTTAGCGACTTCCCTAGGAAGTAGTCTGGTGGGTTCTATGTATATCTTGGATGAGCCCAGCATTGGTTTACATCCTAAGGATACCGAAAATCTGATCGATGTGCTAAAGTCCTTAAGGGATTTGGGCAATACGGTGATTGTCGTGGAACACGATGAAGATATCATGAAGGCTGCCGATGAAGTCATTGACATTGGTCCCGAAGCGGGCACTCATGGAGGAAACGTAGTAGCCCATGGCACTATGGGGGACATTCTGAAATCCTCCTCCCTCACTGCCAGTTATTTAAATGGAAGTAAAGAAATAAAAGTTCCTGAGAAACGTAGGGCATTTAAAAACTATATTGAAATTATTGGAGCCCGTGAGAACAACCTGCAAAATATAGATGTTACTTTTCCCTTAAATGTATTAACGGTCATTACGGGCGTTTCTGGAAGTGGAAAAAGTACTTTGGTCAAGAAATTGCTATATCCGATTTTATTAAAAGAAGTGGGAGGCTATGGCGAAAAGGCAGGGCAATTTACTTCCATAGAAGGAAAATATCAGGATGTTAAGCATGTAGAATTTGTGGACCAAAACCCGATAGGCAGATCATCACGATCCAATCCGGTTACCTACATTAAAGCCTATGATGATATCCGTTCGCTCTTTGCATCCCAAAAATTAAGTAAGCTTAGAGCCTATCAAGCCAAACATTTCTCTTTTAATGTAGATGGTGGCCGCTGCGAAAAATGTAAGGGAGAGGGTGAGATTACGGTGGAAATGCAGTTTATGGCCAACGTACATCTAGAATGCGATATCTGCAATGGGAAGCGTTTCAAAAAAGAAGTATTGGAAGTAAAATTTGAAAACGCAAGTATTGATGATGTTTTAAATATGACCATCGATGATGCCATTGACTTTTTTCAAACACATTTTCAGCATAAGATCGTAAACAAATTAAAACCGCTCCAGGATGTGGGCTTGGGTTATGTCACGCTAGGGCAATCTTCCTCCACACTCTCCGGAGGTGAAGCGCAACGTATTAAATTGGCTTCATTTCTGGTAAAAGGAAGCTCAAAAGACAAAGCATTATTTATTTTTGATGAGCCAACAACAGGCTTACATTTTCACGATATTCAAAAATTATTAACTTCTTTCAATGCCCTTATCGCCAAGGGACATTCAATTATTGTTATTGAACATAATATTGATTTGATCAAATGTGCCGACTATATCATTGATCTTGGAATTGAAGGAGGTAATAAAGGAGGACAACTTATTTTTCAAGGCGTTCCTGAAGCCCTTCTCGAAAACAAACAATCTCATACAGCCACATATTTGCGGGAAAAATTATAGTTTTTCTTCGCTTTTTTCTTTTTTTCCGTCGCCATACTAAAAATGGAGCTTGTACGTTATTTTCTATGTTCAATGCCCAATGACGCATTGTTTTTAGCCGTTATAATCAATTAACCCCAAATATTTAAACCAATTTTTAAGATGAACAAAAGAATGAAACCATTGGCGTGGGCACTATTGTGCTTTACATGCTTTCAGGGTTTTTCGCAGCGAGAAGCCGACAAAAAATTAGGATTCGATTATAAAGTCGAAGATCTATTCTTTCATGAATATTCAGCTGTACCGATCGTATTGACCGAGAAAACCGTGGCAGGGATTGATGCTGAAAAAGGAACCAAGATATGGGAAGTAACCGGTGATCGTTTCTCTGCATTGGGAGGTATTCTCCAAAGTGATGAGTCCAATTATGAAATGGTGCCTTTCTCTCCTTATATCATTGTTGCCGATATGTTGATCGATACTAGGGATGGAAAAATACTATTGGATAAGGAAAACAACTATAAAAGTATTAAATCCTTTAGTATGGTTCCCGAACTGCAATCGTACTTAATTCAATGTAAAACAGACGACAAGTCTAAGAACAAGATATTTCTTGTAGAATTATCCTCCAACTCCGTGAAATGGGAAAAAGAAATCTCCATTGCCAAAAAAGGAACGGTAGATAACATTAGCGTAGGTCAAAACAATGCAATCGCCTTTACACTTGGAAGTAATATTTTAATTCTAAATGGAGCTTCTGGCGATGTGGTGCTCAATGAAAAGCAAAAATCAGGGGCCATTTATCAAAATCCAGATCAGTCTACCTTTTATTTCGTAGAAGCCGCAGGTGGCGGATTGGGATCTATGATGGGAGCAGCCTTAACAGCTAATTTGAACAAACTAACAGCGCTTGGTGAAAAAGTATATGCCTATAGTGCAGCAGATGGCAGTAAACTTTGGAAAAAGCCCATTAAATTGGAAAAAGGTTTTATGTTCACCCAAGAAGTAGATGGCAAGATGTTCATTCAACATGAAAAAGGTGGCAATGTATATGATTATGCTTCGGGAGAGTCTTTATGGAAAAAAGATTTTGAAAAACGAAGAATTGTAGACATCGAAAAAGACGCAGAAGGATATATGGTTTATTATGGCGCCCGAAAAATGTTGCTGGATGAAAAAGGAAAGAAGCTTTGGAAAAAGGCACAGTTCAACGGCAACGAATTCCTGAGCGAAGTTGGTGAGGACGATCTTTACGACTCTTTTGAATATAATGAAGGAGCAATTATTGCTACCAGTTACAGAATAGCCTATTATAAAGATGGCGTAAAAAAGCCTATCTGGAAATTTGGAGCGGATGAGGATACTAAGATTGCCTATGATGGAGATACTAAAAACCTTATTGTTTTAGATGGTAAGAGTTTATATGTTCTGAATCCGGATAGAGGCATGGGCAAAGAGACCAAACAAAAATTATCCTTAAAGAAGGCCAAAGATTTCAATTTAATGGAAGTTCGAAATGGAAATTACTTCCTGAGCAGCCCTTGGGAGTTTGCCATTGTAGATAAAGATGGCAAGGTATCTAAGACACAATATTTCCCGCAACCGGGAGAATCTGGAAGAAAATGGCTAAATACCCTTTCTGCGGTTGGGTCCGTGGCTGGAGCGGCTTATCAAGTTTCCGGAGTATACAATGCCGGAGTTGGTGCCACTTCCGGAGTAGCGGAGTCCATTACAGGGGTACATACCCCAGGTACAGGAGGATTTAAGCAAGCCAAAAAGGGAGTAAATCAACATGCGGCAGGATATTATGGTCAAATGGCATCTGAAGCATTGTACAACCCAAATCGCTTAAATGCCTTTGGAGAAACCAAAGATTACGCTTTTTATTTCACCAAAAATGGAGAAGGCACAAAATACTTATCACAAGTAAGTAAGGATTCTGGAGAGGAAATGGATAAATTTACTTTCTTGGACAACAAACCTAATTATCACGTAGATGAAGTAGAAAAAAGAGTATTATATACAAAAGGTAAGGAATTGCATATTTTTGATTACAAATAAGCAATTTTAATTCAGGAAAAAGGCGATATAAAAATTTTTGTATCGCCTTTTTTCATTTTAAAGCTTTTATTTATTTTTTTAACTATATGATTTACAGGTAATTAAATAATTTATCTATTTTTTGGCACGCTGTTTGGTATATACTAATCGAATGTGAATAGTTACATTCAGAAATTTAAAACCTTATACTATGAGAAATTTAGTACTCCTTTTTACAGCGTTGATTTTTGGTAGCAGTGCTACCATGGCCGCTACACTAGAAGATAAGGTTGCAACACGCAATGCTTATAACTACAACAACTCTTTTATTTTTGTTGAAAATGGCATTACGTTTTCAGTTTATAAAGATGGAGAGTTCGATTTTTACATTGATAGAACAACAGGTGTGAATGCCCATATTAATTTAGGCCGAACAAGTATCTCCTACAATTCTGGATATAACTATGATGCCTATGTACAATATGATGATTATGGTGCGGTAATTCAAATAGAAAACGTTCCCGTATACTATGACTACTATGGGCGTGTAAACCAAATAGGCGATGTAAACATCAATTATTATAATGGTAGAGTTTCCCAAGTAGGTGGATTGTATGTATACTACAACCGAAGAGGAGATTATAGATACCACAGAGGGTATATCAACAGATTTAATAGAAGATATGTGTTCAATACGTACCACAATTATTTTGTAAGACCAGCTTTAGGGTTTTGCTATGTGTATTCAACACCATATAGAAGATATTACAACCCTGTTCGATATACATACTATAGACCTTATA
This sequence comes from Spongiimicrobium salis, assembly GCF_043678055.1. NCBI lineage: Bacteria > Pseudomonadati > Bacteroidota > Flavobacteriia > Flavobacteriales > Flavobacteriaceae > Spongiimicrobium > Spongiimicrobium salis. The sequence continues at coordinate 175,249 of NZ_JBHEQA010000002.1, read as the reverse complement.
GATATAATACAAGGCGAGCATATGCCACAGTAGGACGTCATTACGATTACAATAGATATAACAGAAGATCTAAAATTTATAGAAATGACAGAAGAGTAGCCGTACGTGAAAATGGTAGACGTAGTAATACTAGGGCTAGAAACAATAGCACAGTTACCAGAAGAGGTGATGCGGTACGAAGCAATAGAACAGTTTCCAGAAGAAGTGATGTTGCCAGAGGAAACAGAACTGTAGCTCGTAATACAAGAGGAAGGTCGGTTGCACAGCGAAACAATAGTACTGTAACACGTACCAAGACCACAACCCGATCTACGACTACTAGATCTACTACGAATAGGAGGCCAATAGCTGCCAACGGGAATAGAAGTTCTAGATCTAATAATAGCGTGGCAACAAGATCACAAAACCGGGGTCGTCAAAATTCCGTAAGTACGAATAGAAGTCCTCAAAGAAGAAATGCAACGGTAAGATCAAGCAGTAGGAGTTCTAATAATAAGACAAGAAGCGTAACTTCTAAAAGTAGAAGTTCCAATAATAAAAGAAGTGTTGCATCACGAAGCACTTCCTCTAAAAGGAGTGTTACAAAAGCTCCTTCAAGAAATACAAGAAGTAAAGCCCGTAGTAGTAGAAGTACGAGACGGCAATAAAGATAGTTTTTAGGTTGGTTAGTTGTTTAGCCCTGTAGTGAATTTATTCCTGCAGGGCTTTTTTTAATTACAAATCTGGGTCTGTTTTTTTTATCAACCGCTGAGCCCGGTCCAAATCATCTGTGGCCTGCAACAATTTCATTCTGAGTTGAGGATTAAGATCAGGATGCTGCTCCAAGAAGGTTTCCCGCATCCGAAAAGCTGTTTTTGAGGTATACAAGCCAATGGTATTGTCCAACCATGACTTGGGAAAAAAAATGTCCCCAGTGCGTTGAATCTCTTCCAAAATTTCCAAACTTAATCCTAAGTTTTTAATGGCATCTCCTTGACGTAAGGGGTGATGCATATAACTTGCAGCAGCCAATACCCAATTTTCTTTTTCCCGTTGTCCTGCTTTTCTAAAAGATTCAAAAAAAGTAGCTCTCGTGACAGGATCCAATGACAGTGCAGGTTTTAAAAACTCAAAGCGTTTTTGTTTATCCGGATTTTTAATGGTGCTATATTCTTTCTCCAAAATCGCCTCATTTTCCGGATGCCCATATACGGCCAATTGCATGGCAATATTGGTATAATCGTCCTCGCTCAAATTTAAATCGGGCAAAACAAGTTCTTTCTTCCATAGGCTATACAGGGTATCCATTCCTTTTGCTGAATATGCAATGGCCGTAAACAATTGAAACAATGTCTTTTTAATTCTTGGGGTTTCTTTTCCTAGTAAGCGTTCCATTACCGCCATTTCAATAGCCCCTTGTTGTTTTTCCCTTTCATCTGCATTCAGGTATTTCCAAAACAGACTTCGAGTATATGCCGTAATTCTACTTAAAATTAGCTCGTTGGATTCTACTTGTAGTCCAGTACTAAGCAGTGTTAGACCTTGCTCAGGAGAAAGTGTACCATTTAAGATATTCTCATAAAGATTAATATATGCATACCCCCTAGCCGCTTCATCTTCTAAATGTACTATCTCAGAAAAAACAGCTTCGCTCGTGGGGAAAATGCCATAACCTAGGCCATCGGAATTATAGAGTATGGCTTTGGGCTTTGGCATTCCATTTGCGTTCATAAGCCCAATCTCCCTATCTAAAAGTTCTACGGGAATAGTATGAATGGAGTCGGGGTATATCAAGGCAATTTCAAAGACTTGAGGCCATATTTTGTCAGAACCGTCTTCCGCATTTTGCGCAATTTTAAAAGATGTAATACGCTTATTGTCATCATACAAAACTGTGGACTCTATACGTGGGCGGCCAGGGGCATTTACCCAAACATTGCTCCACTTCTGTAAATCAATACTTGTCTTAGAATCCAAGATTTCAATCAAATCGGGCCATTCCGCATTCCCATTGGCATATGCTTTAATATATTCGGCCAAACCATTTCTAAAATTCTCACTTCCTAAGAGTGTTTCCAGTTGGCGCATCATGATGGGGGCTTTGTTGTAAATAATACTCCCATATAACGAGCCTGCATTGTTGAGGTTATCAAGGTTTTGTCGCATTGCATTAGCTCCCTTTGTTCGATCTACACCATAAGCTCTGGGGTAATGTGCAGTGATAAACTGTAGATCATGATTTACCTCTGGAAAAGCCGGATTTATGATTTTATCGGCCATAAGATTGGCAAAAACCTCTTTCATCCAAACGTCATTAAACCATTTCATGGTGACCAAGTTGCCAAACCACATATGGGATACCTCATGGGCAATAAGTTTTGCTCTACCAATTTCCCTGCTCTGGGTTGCCGTTTGGTCTAAAAAAAGAGAGGATTCGCGATATTGTATTGCCCCCGTATGTTCCATGCCCCCATATTGAAAACCAGGTATTGTGGCAAAATCCAATTTTTGAAAGGGAAATTCCTGTCTCGTATAATCCGATAAAAAGGCTACAGATCTTTGATGAAGATCAAATATTTCCTTCGTGCTCCTTTGTATTTTATCAGGATTGGTCTCACGATAAAACAACTCCATAGCAAAATTATTTTCTTCATGGGAAGCCCTATCAAATTTACCAGCAGCAAAGGAAAACAAGTAGGTACTCATCTTATCCGTTTGCTTAAATTTATGGGTCGTAAAGCCTTCCTTTGCTTCCTTATGCAATAGCCCTCCCCCACTAACGACTTCCCACGACATGGGAGCTTTAATGGTAAGGTCAAAATAGGCCTTGATATCCGGTTGGTCAAAACATGGAAATAATGTTCTCGCACGATCCGGAACAAGAAGGGTGTATAAATAATCATCATTCCGATTTAAGGATAGTTCTCCGGCTATAAAATCTATTTCCACTATATTATTCCCTAGACTCAAATATTTTGGTGAAATAATAAGATGCTCTTTGCGATGGTCAATCGGAATTTTTTTATCGTTTACGACGACTTCTTGTATTCCTTCTGTATCTTCTTTAAAATCAAGATATAGTGGCTTCTTCAAATCGTGCACCTGCAGCTTTACCTTTAATTCCGCAGTTATGGGGGCCGAACGTTCTGCTGGAATATCAAAAAACACATCATAGACCACATCGGACAGCTGCTTTGCCCTATAAACAGCCATTTCCAAAGGCACACCTTCATCCAAAAATGTATCTTCTGAATGATTTTCTTTACAGGCACTGATTAAAATAATGCTACTTAATAAAAGAATTTTTTTCATCTGTTGATTTTAAATTTCATCATCCCATAAACATCTTACTACAGGGTACTGGGTATAGGTTAGGGCAATTTTCAAGGCCCAAGAAACTGAATTTAATCGAATAGTGCAACCACTCGGGCAGGCGCTGCAGATGCCCCCACTATTTTCAAAGGAAAAACGGCTATTTTGAAGCCTTGCAATGGGAGTGCATCCAAATTGACCAATTGTTCCATATGGCAATACTCCTTTTCCCTCCCTACTAGATGAGCTTCCCAAAAGTATTCAGGATTATTTGTTTCTTTGGCTTTTTTCATCATATACGGTAAGGGAAGGTCCCATCCCCAAGCATCTATGCCCATTACTTTAACTCCTTTCCCAATCAACCAATCCGTTGCTTTGGCGCTCATACCCGTGCCACGTTTGTGAAAATCTTTGGTCCCATTAAATACATCCCTTCCTGTTCGGATAAGCACAATCATATTGGGTTTAACAATCAATTGGTTTTCTTCCAAAAAAGTTTCGATATCCCTAACCGTGATCGGGTCAAAATCCAACTTGTGTTTCATATCAATCACCAGACCCTCGCCATAACACCATTCCAAGGGGATTTCATCTACAGTCTTTGATTTCTTCCCCGCTGTCACAGGCGAATAATGCCAAGGAGCATCGATATGGGTCGTGGCGTGGACTCCCATTTTTTGTATGGTGTCATCTGCCCATCCCTCAAAATTTTTGGGAAATAACCGAAAAGGCAAGCCCAATACTCTAATCAACCATTTTGCTTTTCTGTGGGGTTTATGCTTTATTTTTACTTTCATAAACCAAGGGTCAAACTTATTGTATTGAATAGGTTTGGAGAGATCTACTATTTTCATATACTACAGCGGTATTTGTCAAAAAAAAGCTCCTTTCATCCGTTCAAAAGTCATCTAATAAAAAAAGATGTACACTTTAGAAACGCTTCAAAAAATTGGATAAGGCTTCAAAAACATCCTTAGAAAACTTAAATCGATATAGTACAATGCCATATATTAAAATGATCAACGCACTTTTTAATCCAATATTGATTATAGGGTGAAATGGAAATTCTAAAATATATAAGGGCAATCCAACAGACAGTAAAAGTAGTATGGTTTTGAGTGTGCCCGAAGTAAAGGGATGCATCTTAAATTTTAAGTGGACATAGCCTATTTTAAGTGTATTATAACTGCAGATGGCGATAAAGGTGGCCCAGGCCGCGCCATTGAGTCCGTATTTGGGAATCAACCATAAGTTTAATAAAATGGTAAAGATCGCTAGGAAAACGCCTAAAAGTAGTAATGTTTTATAATAATCGGAATTATATAAGATTGCATTATTGTTTCCCAGAAGGGCATCATACAGTTTCGCTAACCCTATCAATACGGCGATATAGAAACCTTCCTTATATGTTTCCGGTAGTAATTTATATAAATCGTTGAGATTTAAAATTATAAGAAGGAGAACAAGGCCAGAAGCAATAAAGAGCGTTAAAGAACTTCGTTGATATAAATCCTTTAGACCTACCCTATCTTGTTCGGTAAGAAGCTTAGCGGTTAAAGGGTAGGTAATTTGATGCATTGCCCTGGATGGTACCGCTATTACTGTAGCAATGTATCCCCCAATACTGTAATACGCCACGTTTTCTATAGCGATATATTGATTGATCATAAATTTATCTACTTCCAAAAGAATCACGGCTACGGAACCCCCTAGAATAATGAGCACACTATAATTTAAAATGGCTTTGGTATTTTTAGGAAAAGTGAACCTTAGCTTGGGCATTCTCAAGTGATAGGCATACCATTTCATAATGAGCATACGTAAAATATACAGCCCTACTAAAGCCTTTAAGAAAAAATGAACCTCTATATAGTTAAGGTATACCGAAAGCAATAAAATCGTGACGCCTACCCGAACAAAAACTTCTTTCATGAAGTTTCCGAAAACCGATTTCATCTGAATCTTGGACCAGGCAAAAAATATTTCAAAATAGGCCATGGCAATACCTATAAGAAAGATATACCATACATAATCTTTCACAATAGGATTTTCGCCCGATAAAAAGGTGCCTATAAAGGTGTTGGCAAAATAGGAAGCCAAGCCCATGGGAACAATCAATACAAGGGGCAGGAACAACATCAAGGTCAAGAAACCATCTTGTTCGCGGTCTTCATGAAATCCGGGATAATATTTTATAAGCGCATTGGGCACGCCCAGAGCGATCAAAGGCATTAAAATTGCCGAGGTAGAAAGGATTACGGTGACCAGACCAAAGTACTCTTCGGTTAAAAAATTAGTATATAAAAAGAGGAGATTAACAGCTCCAATACCAAATCCAAAATAGGTAATCAGGGTATTGCTCAATGCTTGTTTAAAAACTATTCCCATTGCAATATTTTGGACAATTTTTCTGTAAGTTTCTTTCTGCTATACTGTTCTACATTCGCCGAGGACACGCTCAGCTGATTTACTTTATATTGTGCAAACCAATTTAAAAGTACATTTTTTAATTCGGAATACGAATCGTAGTCAAAAATTGCCCCTGTTTTGGTTTCTGCAACCAAAGCGGCAACATCCCAATCTTTGGGTCCTATGCCAAAAATTGGCCTCCCTGCACTCATATATTCAAATAGCTTTCCAGGAATAATGCCTCGGGTTTCCTCCGCATTGATTTCTGTTAGCAATAAAACTTGGGAAGATCGCTGATATCGAATCGCTTCTTCATGGGACACATACCCTAGTACGCGTACATAAGGTTCCAGGCCATATTGATGAACGGTCTCCAGCACATCAGTACTGATTACCCCAATAAATTGTAGTTGTACCGCATACTTAAAGGCCGCATTGCTCTTTATTAGTTCGGACAATACCTTCCACAAGTTTTCCGGGTTCCGCCCTGTGAGCATTGAACCAATATGGGAAATCGTAAATTTTTCATCCAGCGTCGAAGCTTCCGTTATATCTCTGGTGTCATATCCATTGGTTATACAGGTAATCGGCGTTTTTGCAATGGCTTCAAACTCTCGCTTCGTAGTCCTACTTGTGACCACTATTTGATCGGCATTTTGAAGTACCCTTTTCTCAAGTTCCTTGTGTTTTTTTCTGGAACTTGCTGTTAATTTCAGTTGTTTATGATATCCAATGCTGGTCCAAGGATCTCTAAAATCGGCCACCCAATGTATCCCCAATTGCTCTTTGATCCTATTGCCAATTAAATGTACGCTATGTGGAGGGCCTGTTGTAATCATTGTTGTGATCTGTTCCTCCTGAATAAGTTTTGACAGAAATCGAACAGAAGGTTTTATCCAAAACTTACGTGCATCGGGAATAAAGAAATTTCCACGTATCCACAGGAGCAGTTTTTCTGCGAAAGATTGATTTTTTTGTGTGATAATACCCGAGCTTATCCTTTTGGCTTTTTTAGAAAAGATATTGGCCAAACGATAGGGTTCCTTGATTTTTAGTTTATGGACTTGTACTCCGGAAGGAATGTCATGCATAAAGCTTTCATCAACAATAGGATAATTGGGGTTTTCAGGAACATAAACCACTGGTTCAATATCAAAATCCCTTAAGTATTTTACGAATTTCAACCAACGTTGCACCCCTGGTCCTCCCGCAGGAGGCCAATAGTATGTGATGACAAGTACCTTTTTCATTAGGCTTCTTCTTCTTTTTTGCGCGAACGTAAAAATGAAAAGACAATACTACTAATAGCCAATACTCCTAAAACAATGGAACTTGCCAAGGTAATGGTACTTCCCGTTTTAATCAATTCTGGCTCAAATTTAAATTCTATTTTATGGGTTCCTGCGGTTAAACGTAAGGCTCTTAAAGCATAGTTTACCCTAAAATGATCCTGCAATTTTCCATCTACGTATGCATTCCATCCGTTAGCGTAGTACATTTCAGAAAACACTGCAATTCCCGCATTGGGATTTGTGGATTCATAGATTAGTTGATTCGGTTGATATTTCACCAATGAAATGGATGCCGTGGAATCTTTTTGGAAATCGAATCTATTGATATTGGGAAAGGTATTGGTATTGACTACGGCCACATTGGCCAGATCAAACTTCCCAAGGGCCAATATTTCTTCATCCGAAGATTTTACCTGCTCCAATTTTTCAATGAACCAAGCATTCCCATAAGCATCAGGGTTAACGGCTGCATAACTTCTACCTTCTTGATCTTGTTGGATAACATATTTGATGTTCAACATGTTCCAAACTCCAATATTATTTTGCGCTATATGGAAGTAAAATAAATCTTCCATTCTAGCCGGTTTTGCGGCATGATATCCCCCAATGGATTTATGAAAATAGGAAGTTCGGGAACCATTTAATTGCTCTGCTTGATCAAAAACTCTAAAAATCGTGGTGTCCGCCAATATTTGTTTGTCATAGGAAGTTGCCTGATAAGGTGTTGTCATCTGTCGTTGACGTACAAAATCATCACTGTCCACATAACGTCTACCAACCCCCACCAAATCCAAAAGCAACAGAGCGCCAAGGGCTAAAATGGCAAAATTTTGTTTCATTCTCCCTTTGATAGACAACCATAAAACAGCAGCGGTCGCAATTACAAATAGTAGTGACCTTATGGTATCACTGGTATACACCGCTCGCCTATCCAACTGTATTACATCCATCCATTCACTAGGGAGTCCTCGCGCGAGCAAAACTTCATCTTTTGCTCCTGTAAAATCAAATGCCCCCTTAAACAACAAGAGAGCCACTCCCAATCCGGCAACAATTAGAAAGCTTATTTTTAATGATCTGAGTTTTTCTTTTTGATTTAGATTGGATTTAGATAATTCGGCCAAAGCCAAAACCCCCAGAATAGGAGCGCACAATTCCAAAACAACTTGAATAGAGGAAACGGCTCTAAATTTATTGTACATCGGGAAATAGTCGATCATAAAATCGGTCAAAACCCCAAAGTTCTTTCCCCATGAAAGCAATAGAGACATAATCACACCTCCCAATAACCACCATTTGTGTTTTCCCTTAACGACAAAAAGCCCTAAAATAAAGAGGAAAAATATGACAGCTCCAATATAGGCAGGGCCGGCAACGATAGGTTGACTTCCCCAATACAGCGGAAGGCCTTCCGAAAATTCCCGGGCATTTGTTCTTGGAATATTATGATCTACAAGATATTTAAAGGTCTTGGAATCTTCTCCTAAATTTTCACCTCCCGAGCCGCCGAACAAACGGGGAACAAATAAATTCAGAGATTCTGAGATCCCATAGCTATATTGTGTAATATATTCTTTGCTCAGGCCATTGGTGTTTTCTTTTGTTGCACCGTTCGCTTCTATGGTCAATTCGCTTTTTCCCCGGGTACTCCAGTCCGCGTATTCCTTAGTGGCCATTAAACCTGTTGCATTTGCAGCTATTCCCAGCGTAACAGAAACCAAAAGAATTCCTACCCCCAAAAAATAGGATTTCAATTCCTTTTTTCGAATGGCATCTATCATATACACCACTCCCAGTATAAGTACCAAAAGCATAAAATAATAGGTCATTTGATAGTGGTTGGCCCCTACTTCCAAGGCCATGGCCATGGCAGATAATAATGCCCCCCATAAGTATTTCTTTCGAAAAACCAGTACGATTCCCCCCAAAAGCATAGGCAGATATCCTAAGGCGTGGGCTTTAGCATTGTGCCCGACACCCAAAATAATAATCATGTAGGTAGAAAAACCAAAGGCCAATGCTCCTAAAATGGCCAATCTAAAATCGACTTTAAGACAACATAACAAAATGTAGAATCCAATAAAATAAAGAAAGAGATAATCCGCAGGTCTTGGTAGAAAACGAATCAAGCGATCTAATTTCTTTACGTAATTATGCGGGTAATTGGCTCCTAGCTGATACGTGGGCATTCCCCCAAAGGCACTATTGGTCCAGTAAGGTTCTTCTTTATTTTCTTTTCTAAAATCGTTCTGTTCCTTAGCCATTCCGGTATAGTGAACAATATCCGATTGAAAAATGGCTTTTCCCTGAAGCACAGGGTGAAAGTAGGCCAGGGCGATTACAATAAAAAATACGGTAACAAAAAAGTGGGTAAAAAAGACTTTAATCCCTGTATTCATAGGTTGGTTTTTCGCAAATAATCAGTCAATTTCCTCAAAATCTATATAATCTCCAACTTTTTTTGAGGGTTTGGTTTTTTTCATGGTGCTTTTATCAATAATGACATCTCCGATCTGCTCCTCCTCTGAAGCCTGTTGCGATTGAAATTCACCAAAGCGTTCTTTAAAATGCTGCTCTGTTTTCTTAGCAGCATAAGCAAACAGCCTAGGAGCAAACCATTTCCCCACTATTTTAAGGAAATAGTAAATCAATACCAGAATCAAAATCGTCATTAAAAAACCCATAATAATTCTAAAACTTTATATCAAAAATACAATTCTAACGTTGTATTAGAGGTGATACTATCATAAAATAATAATAAAATCATACCTATGGGGCAGCCATTTCCAATGAAAATGAATAAAATAATCCTTTTTAGGCTTCTTTTTTTAATGCCATTTCTGGGAATATCCCAATATACCGATGTCATCAATTCCAATAGACCGGGGCAATCCGTAAGTGCCTATGCTGTTGGCAAAAACGTTGTTCAGGCGGAAATTGGCGTTTTCTACGAACAACAGGAACATAATCTTTTGTTGACCGAATCTGATTTCTTGGGAACGGATTTTTCCTTTCGATATGGTTTTTTGTTCGAAGAATTAGAGATCAACTGGGAAGGCACCTATCAAAACGAAAACCTTACTTTTCAGCGCACCGGTTCAGACATTTCAAGAACGAATTTCTCTCGGAATCGCCTTGGTGTTAAATACCTAATTTATGATCCTTATAAAAATTCTGAACTCAGTAAGCCCAACCTCTACAGTTGGAGGGCCAATAACAAGTTTCGCTGGAAAAATTTAATTCCTGCCGTATCTGTCTATGCCGGAGCTAGTTTTGCCCTGGGTAATAATCCTTTTTTACCGGGAGACCCTACAGTTTCCCCAAGGGTAATGGTAGCCACACAAAGTACCCTTAGTCCCAAATTGGTGTTTATTTCCAATATTGCCTATGACCGTATTGGAACCGATTTTCCAGAATGGAGTTATATTATTTCCCTTTCGCATGCCCTAAAAAACCCCAAGTGGAGCGTCTTTATTGAGAATCAAGGTGTACAGAGTGATCGCTATGCCGACATTATTACAAGAGCTGGAGTTGCCCATTTATTCAGTAAAAAATTCCAAGTGGACTTTAATATTGGCGGCAGTTTTAAGAATACGCCATCGCGCCTTTTTGGAACACTCGGGGCATCCTATCGTTTGGACTTTCATAAGGACGAACTCCTTCCTATTGAAGATCAAGCTCCAGAAGATGGGGATGGTCCCATCAAAAAGAATAGCATGAAAAAGAAGGGCAAAAAAGGCATCAGTAAAAAAGAAGCCCGCAGAAAACGTAAAGCTGCAAAAAAGAAAAAGAAAAAGAACAAAAAGAAAAAGGAAAAGGAATTCATTGAATTTTAATCCTATGCCATTAAGCTTGGGTTACTGTCTTTCTGTATTCTTAGAGAAACCGTATAAAATTGTGCACAAGGGTTTTTTCTGTTGATTAATATCATTAATATTGAAGATAGAAAAGCTGATGTATGATTACCATTAAAGAGGCCGTTACCAAAGCCGAGCTAAAAACTTTTGTAAAATTCCCTTTTTCACTCTATAAAGATTCCCCCTATTGGGTTCCTCCCATCATCAATGATGAACTCCAGACGTTCAATAGAAACGAAAATCCTGTTTTCAAAGATGCGGAAGCAAAATTCCTTTTGGCATATAGGGATAAAAAAGTGGTGGGACGCGTTGCGGCCATAATCAATTGGATTGAAGTAAAGGAGCAAAAGATAAGGAAAATGCGATTTGGCTGGTTCGATTTTATCGATGACCAGGAAGTATCCAAAACCCTATTGGATAAGGTTGCTGAAATTGGAAAGGAGCACCAATTGGAATATATGGAAGGCCCTGTTGGTTTTTCCAATTTAGACAAAGTTGGGGTACTTACCGATGGTTTTGATCATATTGGAACTATGATTACCTGGTACAATCACCCCTATTACGTAAAGCATTTCGAAGCTTTGAATTTCAAGAAAGAGAAAGAATACCTAGAGAACAAATTTGCTTTTAGCAATGCCAAACCGGAACTTTTTTCCCGTATTCAAACCCTGATCAAAAAAAGGTACCAATTGCGGGAAATTAATTTTACGCGTACCAAGGACGTCATGCCTTATGCCGATAAGATGTTTGATCTGTTTAATAAAAGTTATGCTTCCTTAGCCTCTTTTGTTCCTATTAACGACATTCAAAAAGAGTACTTTAAAAAGAAGTATATCAGTTTTATCAATCCAGAATATATTAAGTTCATTGTAGACAAAGACGATAATCTTGTTTCCTTTTCCATTGTAATGCCCTCTTTTTCCAAAGCATTGCAAAAAGCAAAAGGAAAACTATTCCCTTTTGGTATATTCTATCTATTGAATGCCAAAAAACATAGTAAGGATGTCATTTTTTATTTGATCGGGATTCTTCCTGAGTATCAAAACAAAGGAGTCACCGCCATTGTTTTCAATGAATACTATAAAACGTTTACAGAGAAAGGCATTGTAAATTGTATTCGCACCCCAGAATTGGAAGAAAATACTGCAATACGGCAAATTTGGAAAAACTTTGACCCTGTAGTTCATAAACGCAGAAGGACTTATCGCAAAAACTTGTAATAAAAAAATCCCAAACGAAACGTTTGGGATTTTTTTATTGTATGATTTTTTTCTGGAGCGTACTATTCTCCCATTGCTGCTGCAACCGCTGCGGACAATCGTTTATAGGTTCCGTTTTCAAGGCGTTCCCGAATTACAGAAAATGCATTCAATGTTTCTGTAATATCTTCCATGGTGTGTGTCGCCGTAGGAATCATTCGCAATAATATCAATCCTTTAGGAATTACAGGATATACTACGATAGAACAGAAAATCCCGTGATTTTCCCGTAAGTCTTTCACTAAGGCCATTGCTTCAGGGATACTTCCGTTCAAATATACAGGCGTAACACAGCTGGAAGTAGACCCTATATCGAATCCTTTTTCCTTAAGACCGTTTTGTAATGCATTTACATTTTCCCACAACTTATTTTTAAGTTCTGGCATGGTGCGCAGCATATGCAATCGTTTCAATGCCCCCTTCACATAGACCATGGGCAATGATTTTGCGAACATCTGCGAACGCAGATTATATTTTAGATAATCTATGATTTCTTTATCAGCTGCCAAAAAAGCCCCAATACTGGCCATAGATTTTGCAAAAGTGGCAAAGTATACATCAATATCATCCTGTACACCTTGTTCTTCCCCTGCTCCTGCTCCTGTTTTTCCCAAGGTTCCAAAACCATGGGCATCATCTACTAATAATCGGAAGTTATATTTCTTTTTAAGGGCTACAATTTCTTTCAATTTTCCTTGTTCACCACGCATCCCGAAAACTCCTTCAGAAATCACTAATATTCCTCCTCCTGTCTGCTCTGCCATTTTCACAGCACGCTCCAAGTTCTTTTCAAGGCTTTCAATATCATTGTGCTTAAAGGTAAAGCGTTTTCCCATATGCAAACGCACCCCATCAATAATACAAGCATGGGAATCTACATCATAGACAATAATGTCATCTTTAGAAACCAAGGCATCAATAGCGGACATGATTCCCTGATACCCAAAATTTAATAGATAAGAAGATTCTTTATGTACAAAAGCAGCCAACTCCTGCTCTAGTTGTTCGTGATATTCCGTATGGCCACTCATCATTCTGGCCCCCATTGGATACGCAGCTCCATGTTCTGCAGCCGCCTCTCCATCTACTTTCTTAATTTCAGGAAGGTTTGCCAATCCCAAATAGTCATTAATACTCCAAGTAATTACGTCTTTTCCTTGGAATTTCATTCTGTTGGAGATAGGTCCCTCTAATTTTGGAAAAACAAAATACCCTTCCGCTTGGGAAGCCCATTTTCCCAAAGGTCCCTTATTCTCAATAATTCTATCAAATAGATCTCTCATTCAGCTTTTCTTGGTTTGTACTATCAAATTGTTCACGATAAAAAAAGAATCATGACCTCATTTGACTAGCTGCAAAAATATAGATTTTTAGTCAGCATTCATAAATTATTTTATAACAATAAAAAAGCAATGGATAGCTATTCCATTGCTTTTAAGCCGTATAAATTACGCTTTATTATTTTATGTATTGGACTTCTATGGTTTCCTCTTCATTCTTTTTATCGAAGAAGCCTTGATCCTCCATCCATTGATCGGAATATATTTTACTCATGTATCGGGAACCGTGGTCTGGGAAAATTACAACGATATTGTCATTCTCATTAAATTCCCCTTCGGCATCCAACTGCTTTAACGCCTGAGTTACCGCTCCACTGGTATATCCAACAAATATGCCTTCTTTTTTAGACACTTCCCTTGCGGTATGTGCACTCGCCTCATCGGTAACTTTTACGAAAGTATCGATACAATCAAAATCAGTAGCACCTGGAATGAGATTTTTCCCTAGGCCCTCTATTCGATAAGGATAGATTTCATTGGTATCCAATTCTCCCGTTTCATGATATTTTTTTAGGACAGAACCATACGCATCTACTCCAATTACCTTGATATTGGGATTCTGCTCCTTAAGATATTTTGCAGTTCCAGAAATCGTTCCACCAGTACCACTACAGGCTACAAAATGGGTAATCTTACCTTGTGTCTGTTTCCAGATTTCTGGTCCGGTAGACTTGTAATGTGCCTCTGCATTAAGGGCGTTAAAGTATTGATTGATATATACCGATCCCTTCGTCTCTTCATGCAACCTTTTGGCTACTTGATAATAGGATCTAGGATCATCTGCACTCACATGTGCCGGGCAAACGTATACCTTTGCTCCCATAGATCGTAACATATCGATTTTATCCGGGGAAGATTTTGAACTCACGGCCAAAATACAGTTATACCCTTTAATAATACTTACCATAGCAATACTAAAGCCCGTATTACCCGATGTAGTTTCTATGATCGTGCTTCCTTCTGTTAAGATTCCCTTACGTTCCGCTTCTTCGATAATGTGATAGGCTATTCTATCTTTGGAAGAGTTTCCGGGGTTAAAAGCCTCAACTTTTGCATAAAAATTTCCTTTTAAATGCTGTGTAACCGTATTTAGCTTCACAAGAGGAGTGTTTCCTATAAGTTCTAGGATATTATTATGCGCATTTATCTTATTCTCCATATGTTCGGTCTAGTTTAAAACACTAGTTGGTTTATATCTGGAATAAATCCAACCGCAAATTTAAGTTTTTTTTTCGACTATGGGATTTTTCCTTCTAAATCCAGCAAAAAGGCATATTCTTTGGCAACCTCTTTTAGGGCCTCAAAACGGCCGGAAGCCCCCCCATGACCTGCATCCATATTGATGTCAAATAACAATTTCTTGGAATCGGTTTTCATTTCTCGAAGTTTTGCTACCCATTTGGCGGGTTCAAAATATTGTACCTGAGAATCATGAAACCCGGTAGTCACTAAAAGATTAGGGTATTCCTGGGTTTTTACATTATCATAGGGAGAATAGGATTTCATATAATTGTAATATGCCATCTCATTGGGATTCCCCCATTCATCGTACTCCCCAGTGGTCAAGGGAATGGAATCGTCCAGCATTGTGGTCACAACATCTACAAAGGGTACCGCAGCAATGACACCCTGATATAGCTCAGGAGCCATATTGGCTACTGCTCCCATCAAAAGCCCCCCTGCAGAACCTCCCGAAGCATATAAATGTTCTGGACTGGTATACTTCTGGGCCACTAAATATTTAGAAGCGTCTATAAAATCGGTAAACGTATTCCTCTTTTTCAGCAACTTCCCATTTTCGTACCATTGCCTGCCCAGGTATTCCCCTCCGCGAATATGGGCAATGGCATAGATAAAGCCCCTATCCAATAAACTGAGTCGTATAGAAGAAAACGAAGGATCAATGGTAGATCCATACGATCCATAGGCATATTGTAGTAAAGGAGCAGTCCCATCCAATAAGGTGTTCTTATGGTAGACAAGGGATACAGGAATTTTTGCACCATCTCTAGCTTCTGCCCAAATACGTTCTGATTTATAATTTATTTTGTTAAATGTGCCTCCCAGTACTTCTTGTTCCTTTTTTATTTCTTTTTCTTGGGTATCCATATTAAAGTCTATGACCGAATTGGGCGTGGTCAAGGAATTATAGGCATATCGTAATATTTTGGAATCAAAATCTGGATTCACACTTACGTAAGCGGTATAGGTTTCATTATCAAAGGGCAAATAGTACGCTTGCGTCCCATCCCAACGGATCACTTTTATTTTGTTAAGACCGTTGTTCCGTTCAGAAAGGACGTAGTACTCTTTAAAAATATCAATGTCTTCCAATAGAACATCTTCCCGGTGGGCAATAAATTCTTCCCAATGTTCACTCTCGGTATGATCCTGGGAGGTGCGCATCAATTTAAAATTTGTAGCGCCATCCCTATTGGTCAAAATATAGAAATACGATTCAAAATGCACAATATTATATTCCAATCCCCTCTCCCGTGCTGAAAAAAGTTGAAAAGCTCCATCGGGTTCATCAGCACTTAAAATCTGATATTCACTGGTCAACGTGCTATATGAACCAATAACAATATACTTTTTGGATTTTGTCTTGGTAACGAACGTACCAAAAGTCTCATCCTTTTCATGGAAAACCAAAATATCGTCCTCAGATGATGTTCCCAGTTTATGCTTATAGATTTTATCGGAACGCAAGGTTACCGGGTCTTTTTTCGTGTAAAACAAGGTTTTATTATCATTTGCCCAGACTGCTCCGCCCGTCGTGTTTTCAATACAATCTGGATAAAGTTCCCCAGTATTCAAATTTTTCACCCTTATGGTATACTGTCTTCTGGAAACGGTATCCACGGCATAGGCCGCTAAAGTATTGTCCGAACTCACGGAAATGCCACCTAGATTAAAAAAGTCGTGTCCTTCTGCCATTTCATTGCATTCGAACATAATTTCTTCTGGGGCCTCTAAGCTATTCTTCTTTCTGGAGTATATGGGATAATCCTTTCCAATTTCAAACCTTGTGATATACCAATAGCCATTTCTCTTATAGGGCACCGAGGCATCATCCTCTTTAATACGGGATTTCATTTCTTCGAACAGGTTTTTTTGGAAGGCTTTGGTATGGGCCGTACATTGCTCGTAATACGCATTTTCCTGATGCAAATGTGAAATAACCTCATCATTTTCCCTTTCATTCAACCAGTAATAATCATCTACTCTGGTATCATTATGTTTTGTAAGTTCGTGCGGGATTTTCTTTGCTATGGGAGCACTTGGTAATTTCGTCATTTTCTTTCCATTTTGAGAAACGCTTGCAAAGCTAAGATTTAAAACAAAAAAACAGGCTTTTTTCCAATGAATCCTTAAAAAACTGTATTTAAAATTCGTATCCAATACATTAAAATGCAATTGACATTAATTAAAAAAGAACCGCGTGAAAGCATGCAACTTTAATATTGTACTAGTTACTCCAGAAATACCCAATAATACGGGCAATATTGGTCGTTTATGTGTAGGCAGTCATAGCACACTCCATCTGGTACGCCCGCTAGGATTTGAAATTACGGATAGTAGGGTCAAAAGAGCGGGATTGGATTATTGGGGGGATTTACAACTACATTATCATGATAGTTTTGAAGCCTTGATGGCCCAAATTCATGATATCTCTCGCATTTTCTTGTTCACGGCCAAGGCACAAACCACCTATTACGAGCAAAACTATCAAAAAGGGGATTGGTTGATTTTTGGAAAGGAATCCAAAGGACTACCTGTTGAACTTTTGGAACAATTTAAGCAGCAGTGCGTTAAAATACCATTTCCTGGCCCTATTCGTAGCTTTAACCTGGGAAATGCCGTGGCCATGGCCTTGGGAGAAGGACTACGTCAATTGGAAGGAAACCTATGAGTTTCTAGTTAAAGTATGTTGGTATTTTATTAATTTTACCTTTATAAATAAAATAAAAAATTATGTTCGGAGATCTTATGGGAATGATGGGGAAATTAAAAGAAACCCAAGAAAAAGTAAAGGCCACCAAGGAACGATTGCACACCGTTACGCTACAGGAAACATCCCCTGATAATCTATTGGAAGTGGAAATTACAGCGAATAGAACCGTAAAACGTATTGCGATAGATGACAGCTTGCTGCAGGACAAGGAACAATTGGAAGATTATTTAATTTTGACCTTGAACAAAGCCATTGAAAAAGCTACCGAAGTACATGAAGCAGAATTAGCAGCGGTAGCCAAGGATGGCATGCCCAATATTCCGGGAATGGATTCTCTTTTTAAATAAAAGTACCATCCATGTCTTTTGATGTCAGATAAAAATATAGGTTTCCACCTTTGTTTATAGGATGTCCTTGAGATTTTTCTTTTGTATTTCATCAATACCAAAAAATCCAGTATATTAAAGGGATGATATAATACCTACTGGCCCAATGATAGAAATAAAAAAAGGAACTGACAATAGCTACTCTTTTAGTCTTAGTACGAGCAACGGGGCTACCCTGCTCAATAGTGTAGCTTATTCCAATGAGGAAGAAGTCAACAAGACCTTGGAAAAACTGCCTGCTTTAGTACAATACCATAGCGTTTTTGAGCGTAAGACGGATCATGATGGCAAATTCCGATTCCGTTTAAAGGATCGAAAAGGAATCCCTATTGGGCATAGCGAACAATACAGTTCTGAGGCTGGGATGGAAAACGGAATTAAGAATTTAAAAAAACGAATTGCTTCCCTATCCCAATCCAAAATCTTATAGTGCCTTCACGATTTTGAGAAATGCCTGATGCATCTCATCGGTATAATCCAAATGTGTAACAATGCGCAATTTCCCCTGCCCCATACCTATGAGGTGCACATTTTTATCTTTTAATTTTTCTACAAAGGTGGCTGCAGCCATTTTTGACTCATCTATTTCAAAAATGATGATATTGGTCTCAATAGGTTCCACTTTTTGGATAAAAGAAAGCGACTCCAAGGTTTCCCCAATTTCCTTCGCCTTTTTATGATCCTCCGCCAAGCGTTCCAATTGATGGTCCAGAGCATAGATTCCTGCCGCAGCCAAATATCCTGCTTGGCGCATTCCACCACCAAAAATCTTACGAATCCGGATGGCTTTCTGCATATCCGCTTCACTACCTATGAGAACTGACCCTACAGGACACCCTAGCCCTTTGCTTAAGCATACACTTATCGTATCGAACAATGCGCCATAGGCCTTTGGGGATTCCCCTTGGGCAACCAAAGCGTTCCATATTCTCGCACCGTCCAAATGATAGGCCAACCCATGTTCATCACATACCTTTCTGATTTTTTTCAATTCCTCAAAATCCCAACAAGCACCTCCTCCTTTATTGGTGGTATTTTCAATGCAGACCAAAGAAGATAGCGGGCTATGATAAAAATCTGGAGGATTCACACTTGCAGCTACCTGCTCAGCCGTCATCATACCTCTATGGCCATCGACTAATTTACAGGATACCCCACTATTAAAGCTCACGCCACCTCCTTCATAATTATAGACATGGGCATACTTATCGCAAATCAATTGGTCCCCGGGTTGGGTATGTAACTTAATGCCTGTCTGATTGGCCATAGTTCCGCTGGGGAAATACAGGGCCGCTTCCATACCGAACATCTCGGCTACTTTAGCTTCTAAGGCATTTACAGTAGGGTCTGCTTTAAAAACATCGTCTCCCACTTCTGCTGTCATCATTGCATTCAACATTCCAGCAGTTGGCTTGGTTACCGTATCACTTATTAAATTTATTTCCAATTTGATATTATATTTTTACGTTGTTCTTTCTTTTCCATAAAAGCAATACTCCATTAATCCATGCAATCCATACCAATAGGAGAACCATCGGGTATTACCGGAACAGGAAGTACTTTAAATTGATCGGGAGCCTGATCAAAGATTTTTATTCGTCTCAACATTTCGGCGCTATTGGCATCTTTTATCGCGTTTTTGGTCAAAGCAGACCGTAACTCCCTTAATTTTTGATGGGCAATGGCATTCACTTGCGGATGCACATTGGTATGCGCTGCAAGGTTCATGATATGGAATAAAACCCTGTAATTAATATTCTGTTGCACAGTATTCATATAATCGTTCTTTAGGGTTTTGTTCATCGTATTGACAACCACCGCATCTAAAACTTCAGCAAGTCCCAATTGCTTTTTATCCATGCTTTTTTGTTGGATTAATCGAGACGCCCTTTGTGGATGCAATAATAAACCTAAGGTCATATCAGCAGCAGTTTCAGGTGCTGCCAAAGCATCGAAGGATACGCCGGTTTTCCCTTTAAAAGACTCTCGGGTTCTTCCATAACCAATAGCTCTTGGAGGAAATAAGGACAACTTATCTATTGGAATGGCAATAGTTTCGGCATCCAAGGTTTTAAGAATACTTTTTAATGCCTGTTCTTGAATTTCTTTTTCAACGGTCTCCACCGTAATTTGTCCATCTCCCTTCACCGTATAATTATAATCCAAACCACCAATTATTTTGGCAACCCCTTCGGTTTGATAGCGATGGAAGAAATAAAGTGGTGCAAAAACATCCTCTAAGGTAGAATTGGATTCTCCTGTTCTGATATTATCAATAGAAAAATTGTCTATTGCTAATTGACGTACTTTTAAAACATCGTTCAGTTCTTCGCTAATGTTCTTTCCATTGTCCCACAAATGGCCCAAAGCATGAGCTCCTCCCTGTGGTCTGGCATCCTGATCGGAAATATAACGCAAGCCTTGTTGTTGGGCTTTGGCTAAAATTTCATTTAACCCTTCTTTTTCTGTTGTTCCTTCAGGGAAATTTGCATAAGAATAAGCTACCGTCACTTTATCCCAATCCCCAATGCCTACCGCATAGGCATTGGAAAAATCAATGTTTCCGTTCTTTATCGAAAATTGGGGATGCGGATAATCCATTACCGAAGCCCTACCGTTGGTACTTGCTGCAAAATTATGAGCAAAACCAAGCGTATGTCCTATTTCATGAGCCGATAATTGTCGGATTCTGGCCAATGCCAAATTCAACATTTCCTGGTGATTGTCATCTCTTTGGGCAAAGGGTCTGTTCATTAAGGCCTGCGCGATTAAAAAGTCTTGACGTATGCGCAAACTTCCCAAACTTACGTGCCCCTTAATAATTTCTCCCGTCCGCGGATCGGTAATACTGCTTCCATAACTCCAACCCCTTGTGGATCGGTGCACCCACTGGATCACATTATAACGCACATCCAAAGGGTCTGCATCATCGGGCAAGATCTTTAATTGAAATGCATCTTTATATCCTATAGCTTCAAAAGCTTGATTCCACCATCTACCTCCATCCAACAGGGCAGAACGCACAGGTTCTGGAGTACCATTGTCCAAATAATATACAATGGGTTCTACCGCTTCACTAACGGCTGCATTGGGGTTCTTTTTTTCCAGTCGGTGTCTGGTGATGAACCGTTTCAAAATGGGTTTCTCTACTGGAGTGGCATAATCATAGTACGAAAAAGGATAAGAACCACTCCTTGGGTCAAAAACCCGCTGTTTATACTTGTTATCCGGAAGTTCAATAAAAGAATGATGCTGTGCCACTGTGACCAAATTAGCATTTGGTGTTACCGAACGAATATTAAAACCTGTGGGGTTTCCTTTAAAGGTCAATGTCACATCAAATTCAATATTTTTTGGAAAAGCCTTGGTCCTTTCCAAGGCCATGGCACTTTTGGATTTGTCCAGATTGTACGACCCTTGATTGGAACTTCGCAACCTGCCTGCTACGCCATGGGCATCCTGCATTAAAAAATCCGTAATATCAATAATGTACTTCCCTTTTTTCTCCTCCTCTATTTTAAATCCAAAAAGCACCGATTTAGCAAAGGCTTGTTCTACAGATTTCCTTTCCAAATCATTCTCTGTAATTGCCCTAAACCTTAAATTAGGTTGTACCAATAGTAACTTATTTCCCGCTTTCTTGAAATACACTACCTGTTCGTTCCCCAATTGTCCGCGGTCCAAACCAATATCATTACTTCCGATGCCACTGCTCAGGGAATACACGTAAAGAAACTCTTTGTTGAGCTCATCTACTTCCAGATACATCTTATCGTTTCCCGCATCGTAGTAAAAATTAAAAAGTCCCTTGAATTTCTGAAAATCCTTGCTTTTTTCACTGAATTGTGAAAAAGAACTAAGGTATCCAGCAAATAAAAATCCTAAAAGTAAATAGTGTCTCATTTTTCTTAGATTGAAGCACTAAATTTATGTAAAATTGATTGCACAACCATAGTTAAGTCCTATTTTTGACAAAAATCAAAATTACAATGATAACAACAGATCAATCTAAAGATCTTATGGATCGCCTTGGTGCGTTAAGGAGGTATCTTTGACATCGATGCGAAACTTATTGAAATAGAAAACGAAGAAGAGAAAACCTTAGCTCCAGACTTTTGGGACAATGCCCAAGAAGCCCAAGCTCAGATGAAATTCATTCAATCCAAAAAAAAATGGGTCGATGATTTTAATGCGGCAAAAACCCTAGTTGGTGATCTTGAAGTGCTCGTCGAATTCTTAAAAGAAGGAGAAGTAAGCGAAAAAGAAGTCGAAACGCATTACCAAAAGACCATCGAAACGATCGAAAATTTGGAGTTCAAAAATATGCTGTCTGAAGAAGGTGACGATTTAACAGCAATTTTACAGATTACAGCTGGTGCAGGGGGTACAGAGAGTTGTGACTGGGCGGCCATGCTGATGCGCATGTACATGATGTGGAGCGAAAAGAATGGGTATAAAGTCAAGGAACTCAATTATCAAGAAGGTGATGTGGCCGGAATTAAGACCGTGACCCTGCAAATTGAAGGCGAATATTCTTTTGGTTGGCTAAAAGGGGAAAACGGGGTGCACCGTTTGGTACGCATCTCCCCTTTTGACAGTAATGCCAAACGCCATACGTCATTTGCCTCGGTATATGTGTATCCCATGGTAGATGATAGTATTGAAATAGAAATAAACCCCGCAGATATTGAAATCACTACGGCTCGTTCCAGTGGTGCTGGGGGGCAGAATGTCAATAAGGTAGAGACCAAGGTACAATTAACACATAAGCCTTCAGGGATTAGGATTTCTTGTTCCGATTCCAGATCACAACATGATAATAGGGCTACCGCGCTAAAAATGCTAAAGTCCCAATTGTATGAAATTGAACTTCGAAAGAAAATGGAGGCTCGTAGTGAAATTGAGGCTTCGAAAATGAAGATCGAATGGGGTTCTCAAATTCGAAACTATACCATGCAGCCTTATAAATTGGTCAAAGATGTTCGTACGGGGGAAGAGACAGGAAATGTAGATGCCGTTATGGACGGCAGCCTTGACCCTTTTTTGAAGGCCTATTTAATGATGATGGGGCAGAAAGAAGAATAGGTCTCTTCTACCTGGTTGTTTAGGCATCATTATTGCTTTAAATTATGTACATTTTTCATTTGATACTTCCTTTTAGGCATCTATAGAAAATGAACCTATTTAATATATCAAAAATACCATGCTGAAAATCTATCACAATCCGCGCTGTAGAAAATCACGCGAAGGTCTTGAGATTCTTGAAAATTCAGGTCAAGACTTTGAAATCATAAAATATCTGGAAACCGTTCCCACAGCGGAGGAACTTAGCGAAGTCATAAAACAATTAGGAATCCCTCCTATTGATCTTGTACGCAAAAATGAGGCGATTTGGAAGGAAGAATTCAAAGGAAAAGAACTCTCGGACAACGCCATTATTGCAGCCATGGCGGCCCACCCAAAACTCATTGAAAGACCTATCGTCATTCGCGATGGTAAAGCAGTTATTGGGCGCCCCCCGGTTCGCATTAAAGATCTGCTTTAGGAAAAGTCAACATCCTAAAGGATATAAGGGTAAAATGCAGGTATATCATTTTAACATACATTTAACCCAGCCTACTTAAACCTTCATCTATTTTTGAAATCCAATTAACTAGTTAAGTTATGAAAACCACCAAAAAAAACCTTTTAGTAGTACTAGTAACGCTGCTTTCATTATCCTGGGCCCAGGCACAATACGGTAATGGATACGGCAGACAACGGCAACGGAGCAGGATTCCTCAAGCGCAAACGCCACAGAAGGAACAGGAGCCATTGACACCAGAGCAAATGGTGGATAATGAGATGCCCAAGATCATCAAGCAAATAGCGTTGAACGAGTTTGAAACGGCTATTATGCGAGCGACATTATTAAAATTTCTAAAATCGCGAAACGAGGTCATCCTATCCAATCTTCCACAGCGGGAGACACAAGAAGCCATTTCCAAGTTGTTTGAAAAACAAGATGCAGAATTAAAAGCTGGACTTCCCCAGGATAAATATGAAGCTTTTATTGAATTGAGAAATAACGGCTTCAAAAAGAAAAAAAAGAAGAAGAGGAAGAAAAAAAAGAACAAAGACTAACTTAAAAAATCAATGAAGAAACTATTTCCGTTAATCCTTTTATTAACGACTATTACTACAATTGCCCAAAGGCCCCAAGGAAAACGTCCAGAACCTATAAAGATTACCGGAACAGTTTTAGATAAAGATACAGGAGAACCCCTAGAGTATGCTACTTTAGTTCTCCAAAGCATAAGAAATCCCGATCGAGTAACGGGTGGAATTACCAATGAGAAAGGAGTGTTTGAGGTGGAAACATTTCCTGGAAAATACAATATTAGAGTAGAATACATCTCCTATAAAACCTATACCCTTAATGATCAAATGCTTCAAGGGGCAACGGATTTAGGTACTATTGAATTGGGATTGGATGTCGCCCAACTGGAAGGTGTGGAACTCGTGGGAGAACGCACCACGGTAGAACTACGTCTCGATAAGAAAGTGTATAATGTAGGACAGGATTTAACGGTAAAAGGGGGGTCTGTCACCGATGTGTTGGACAATGTGCCTTCGGTTACTGTAGATGTTGAAGGGAACATTAGCTTACGTGGAAATGAAAGTGTACGAATCCTGATCAACGGAAAACCCTCTGCCCTTTCTGGATTGAGTCCTGAAGCCTTACAGCAACTTCCGGCAGATGCTATTGAAAAAGTAGAAGTCATTACCAATCCTTCGGCACGTTATGATGCGGAAGGAACCGCAGGGATTCTAAATATTATTTTAAAACAGAGCAAAACGGCCGGATTGAACGGTTCCGTTAATGTCTTTGCCGGGAACCCTGATAATTTCGGAGGAGCCCTGAGTTTAAACCTCAGACGAAAGAATTTCAATATTTTTACGAATACCTCTTTCCGTTATAGAGATGCTCCTGGAAATGCTTTATTTGAGCAGGAAAACTTTGACGAAAATGGGAATACGGCTAGTTTTCAAGACGAAGTCCGCGATTTTCAACGACAAAACAAAAACTTTAATACCAATATTGGTTTTGAGCTTTTCTTGGATGAAACGAGCAGCATTACCAATTCTTTTGTATACCGAAAGTCTTCGGGCGAAAACGAAACCGATATCGATTTCTCCAATTTTGATGCAAACAATGTACCTACCATTCAACGGAATCGTTTTACCGTTGAAGACGATAATAATGAACGGATACAGTATTCCTTGAATTTTGAAAAACGATTCAATGATGAGGGGCATATTTTGACTTTTGATTATCAATTCTCCAGTGGAGATGAAGAGGAGAATTCATTGATCAATGAAATCATATTAAATGATAATAGCAATCTTCCTACGGAACAGACTTTAAATGATGAACGTCAGGTGAATCAATTGGTACAAGCCGATTACGTATTGCCCTTTGGGAAAGACAATAGCTCCCAATTGGAATTGGGCTATAGAGGGACCTTTAATGATTTTACGACCGATTTTGACTTCGGTATTTTAGAATCCAATGGAAACTTTATCAGTGATCCCAACTTCAGTAACGAATTGAATTATAGGGAATACGTCAATGCCGCCTATGTACAATTGGGCACCAAATGGGGTAAATTCAATATTCTTGGAGGGCTCCGAGTAGAAAATTCTGATATTGGCATTACCCTGGTCGATACCAATGATGTGACCGACAAAGATTTTACCGATTGGTTTCCCTCCCTATTTTTAGGGTATGAGTTTACGGAAACCGAACAGCTTACCCTAAGTTATAGCCGACGTTTACGAAGACCGCGATCTCGTTTTATCAATCCGTTTCCATCCCGATCTAGTAACACCAATTTGTTTCAAGGAAATCCTGACCTAAATCCTACCTATACCAATGCCTTTGATTTGGGGTATTTAAAGCGCTGGGATAAAGTAACCTTTACTACTTCGGGCTATTTTAATCGATCTACGGGAGTATTTCAATTTATTACCCAGGAGACGGGGGATTTTGTAACCATAGAAAACCCCGATGATCCTACGACACCTATTGTGGTTCCTGTACAGGCACGTACCCCTATAAACTTGGCTACAGATAGTAGATATGGAGCAGAATTTACGACAACCTATACCCCCAAAAGAAAATGGCGTTTGACTTGGAATCTCAACCTATTTCAACAAGAGTTAAGAGGTAGTAATACCTTTACCAATTTTCAGGGCGAAGAGATTACACAAAATTTCGACGCGGATAACTTTACCTGGTTTACCCGTGTAAGTGCCCGTTTGCCCTTACCCTATTCCATCAACGTACAATCCAACATCTTTTACAGGGGAGCTTCCAGAAATGCCCAAAGTAGAAATAAGGGAATCTTAAGTACCAATTTGGCATTCAGTAAAGATGTGGTCAAGGATAAAGGGACCCTCACTTTAAATGTAAGCGATGTCTTTAATAGCAGAAAGCGCAGAAGTGAAACCAGAACGGCCAATGTATTTACGGATAGTGAATTTCAATTTAGACAACGACAAGTAACGCTTTCTTTCTTATACCGATTTAACCAACAGCAAAATCAAAGAAGAAGTGGAAGGCGAGGTCAACAGCAAAATAATGGTGGTGGCGGTGACGATTTTGAGTTTGAAGGATAGTAGAATAAGAAATAGTACAGAAACAAAAAAGAAGCCAAATGGCTTCTTTTTTTATGCTTCTCTTTTGGCTTTTTTAGCCGCTCTTTTCTCTTTGAATATTTCTATGATGTTACCGAATAACCAGTAAGGAACCACAAAAGTCAGTAAGAATATCATTAACCAAAATCCGATGGTCAAAATGGTCAAGAAAGCTAAAAAACCTAAATACTGGTCAAAATCGAACATGTTATTGCGTTTTAATGCTGCAAAGATAGTTGGAAAAGTGGATATCCTGCAAATCAAATTTTAAAAAATCTAAAAATACTGCTATTACAGTTTAAATAATTGCTTCCATTTGTACAAGAAGGCCTAAAATAAGTCGATGATAAAAAAACCGCAACAAAATTGTCGCGGTTTCGTGATTTTACTAATTAGGGCTTTATTACCAAGTTCCAAACTTCGCTGTCAAGCAGTCGGCGTAGGTAAGTCCCACATTTCCCGAGTGGTCGGTATAATCAAAAACATACCCAAAGCTCGAAAAACTAGTGACATCATATATCGGCTCCACATAGTTGGTCTATGAAAGTTGTCCAACATATTGGATATCATATCAAAAGCCACAACAAAGATGTCATGGTCTTTTTTATATAATTTTACAACTATATCCATTCTCTTACAGTTGAATGCATTGACGTCTACTATTAATTCAGTTAGTTTCCTCCTCCTGCTCTCCTTGTTGTCTCTTCAGCAGCTTTTTGCCACAATTCTTGAAGATTCTGCATATTGTTCTGTGCTTGAGAGGTTTGATTCCGTCTTATTACCGCATTTTTAGAAACCGAATTTATGACCCCTTCTACAAACCCTGTATCCATAGTACCTAAAGTAGCATTAGATTTATATGTTTTTACGGTACTTGTTTTAGATGTAGCCGTAAAAAAACCGTCATTTTTGCCTGATCTTGAGAAAACTCGTGTCGTGATTTTGGTGGTTGTATTAATCTGAGTATCTAAATTCACTCCGTCTTCTAAATTAATTGTTTCAAAAACAGACATTTCTGTTATTTCGAGCGTCCATGCATCCCTCGGATTTTCTACTATGTTACCTTCCTTGTCAAATAGTTGAGATTCTTGAGTCGTTGTTTCACGGTTAAAAGTCTTATCTACATCTTCAATTCCAGTAAATTCACTAATTAACTCATTTAATTTACCCTCTTCCTCCGTGCCATCAGTATTATATGTACTAGACTTAACTGCTCTGCCTTTTTTAACTTTATTGCTTCCTACCCTCCAAACAGTTAAAGGCTCCATAAGAAAAAAACCTTTTTGTGATTCAAAACTGGTGGAATAATTTATAAAAGCACCCACCTCTGATGTTTTTTCGTTTTTTCGTTTTTCATTACAATTCCCATTAGGACAAGGCATCATCCCATCTGGATCCACAAAGAAAATTGGGTTGTCAAAAGCATAATTATATGGAGAATGCCTTCTCATTTGATCTGCCAATGGATCAATATTCATCCATCTCCCTAAAGAAGCTTCATAATTCCTAGCTCCAAAATCGTACCATTCTAATCCAAATTCCGGATTGTTTTCTTTTCCATTATAGGCAAAGCGCTCTGCCATTGGGTTAGCGTTAGAGGTAACTTCATGATTATAGCCTTTTTGCTGTAGGCCAAAAGGATAATAATTTTTCTCGGAGATAATCTCCGTGACCGGATCTATGGAACCGTTTCCATTGCTATCGGAATAGGTGAGTCTAACATTTCCCAAGTGGTCGGTATAATTAAAAGCATAGCCATAGCCGGAAAAACCGTTGATATCATATATCGGTTCTACATAACCTTCGGGATGGGAAAACATCTGTAATTGTTCAACTCCATTGTTATCCTTATAGATATAACTGCCAGCATAATGGGTCGTTTCTATTGTGGGCGGTACCAATGGTCCCTGATACTGGCTTACCTTCTTTTGAATTTTGTTTCCCGTGGCATCATATACATAAGTAATGGTTCCTATTCCCCCATTCCCATAGATCGTTACTTGTTCTGGGAGGTTCAGATGATTATAGGTAATACCACTGATTCCCTTATTATGGTCTTTTGTCACATTTCCATTAACATCATACTCATAATCGTCTCCAGAACTATTCCCATCAAAAAAACCTTCGTCTTTTAGATTTGCATGGCCATTATCACTTACTCCTAACAACTGGTTGCCGTTATAGTTATAGGTAAGATCATCCATGGCAAGAGCATTCCCGTTATAATCCCCTTGGCGTATCAAATTCTCGATATTTCCATTCCTATCGTAATCAATGCCAGATACATTATAATGGTCATATCCCGTAAGACTTATCCCTTTTCTACTATAGCCAATTTTAAGCCTGTTCAAAGCGTCATATTTATAGCCATAGGTATGCTTTTCCATATCTTCATTTGCTGTTTTCCAGATCGTCTGTGATATATTTCCGTTATATAGGGGTTTTGCACGTCCGGGGAGTCCGGCATCTCCTTGAACGGGGCCATCGTAATTAATATGGAAGTTGAAAAGGCTAGTTTCTTTCGAACTAAAGCCGTTGACATCATTGATATCGGTCAGCCATCCACGAACGTTGTAACGAAAATTTACCCGTTGCAGGCTTCTATTGATGTTAGTGGTGTAGAAATTAAGATCGCTTATTTGCGAACCTGGTGTCCTTAAACTGATATCCCCGATAAGGTCCAAGCTCATATCTTCCAATGGAGTGGATGCCACAATATTGCCGTTCTGTAAAAAATGTATCTGGTTTCCTTCCCGTTCGATTCCGAAATTATTATCGGATGCATCGTAATAACCAGAGAAAATATTAGTGGCCGCTCCTCCTGCCAGAGGACGTTTGTAGACAATATACCTATATTTACCATTCACCAAATTTGTCATAAATCGAAAGAAATAATTGATATCATATACCCCCGCATTTTCATTCAATTCGTTGAAACCTACCCGCATTTCCTTTCCAATGGATACTACACGAAAAGAAAGTCCTCCATTGCCTTCCAGTTGTCCCACGGTAGCCAATCCCGCATCATAATTGTTGGTCGCGCTGGTTTTTGTAATGAGCCTTCCCCCATCGGACATGCTTACATTGACCAGATCGGTATATCCTGACTCAAAGAGTTCTCTCCCCACACGTTTAGATACCAATTGACCCAGTTCATCATAGGTGTTACTGGCGATAAGCTGAACGGGCTCATTATTGATCTGTTGCATATGGGTAATGAGTCTGTTTTGATGGTCGTAGCTAAAATAATCCTTGGTCACTATCTCTGGTTGACCTTCTTTTTGGTTCGTTGTTCTACTCTCCAGTACATTTCCGGTAAAATCCAGGAGGGACTCCACAGTGTTCAAAGTTCCCAAATACGAATTCTCGCTCCCTACAAAAATAGGGCGACCTTTATCATCGTAGCCCGTAAGGGTCGTAATCCAATGATCAGTTCCCAAGACACGAACTTTGGATACTGTGGGCAATCCTTGCGTTTGATCGGTCCTATTCTGTTCATATACCGTCAATGGTACTTCAAGACCCTCATGATCTACATATGCACCATAGTAGTTCACTGTAAGAATCTGGTCCTCGAGACCTAGATAACTTGGTAAAGCTGTGTTACTATAATACAGTGAGGTGCCCGCAACCGTTATCGGTGCGGAAGCCTGTTCTTCATAAAGCTCCCCTTCCCCAACACTGTTCGCTACCGTCTGAAAGGTTCCTCTCCCTAAGTTCGATTTTTTTATTCCCGTATAGGCCACTCGCCCAAAGGCATCATATTTGGTAAAGAGCCATTCCTTGGGGGATTTTGTACGCTGATTGGCATCTTGAGTCAAAATGGGCTGGTCCAAGGTATTGTAGACAATATATTCCCATCCCTTTCCGGGTATTTTCTTTTCGATAAGCCTGTTCCTGTTATCGTATTTGTATTGGTACCCAAGCTTATCCAATATAGATGGGTGTGCCGCAGTACTGGTAATCAATATTTTATAGGTTGCCTCCGGAGATAGTACAAAGCTAAGATTTTTGAAATTATCATAGACATAATAGGTGTCGTGTGCAGTGCCCTCATTGTAGGTTCGTTTTAAAACCACTTGTCCCAGTTTATTCGTGAATTCTTCCGTAGTGTGGTTGTTTCCGGTGGTAGGAGTCCAGTTCTCATCTTTGGTGGTGGTCTTGTAGAGTTGCCCTGTAGCATAATAACCCGCTATATGGAGTCGGGGGTTTTGCGTATTTCCTCCCGAAAAGGTGACCTTAAAATAGCGCACTTCGTTCACCGAGTTAGTCTCATAATCAAACTTGACCGTATGTCCTTGGGACAGGTCCCAAGAATTCCCAGGTGCTGCCTGTTCATATACCCTGTTCAAAGGAGAGGATTCATATACCATCTCCGAATAGGGGTTTTGGGTGTTTTCATATTTTGGCGTAGCATAAAACTGACCAATAGCCATCTTAAGGGCATCTTGGTCCATAAAGTCCAGCGGATCTATCACTTCCACATCACTTGCGTACGGTAGATATTGTTTTGGGGTCCTCCCGAATTCATCGTACTCTGTATAACTGAAAATGTTTTGAAGTTGCCCTCCTGCTCTTAGAGCAATGGATTGTATGGGCCTTCCAAGACCATCTAAATAACTGATAGCTTCTATTTTTTGAAAGGGACCTAGGTTATCTTCTTGTCCCTGATCTTTAGCTTCTAAATAGGTGGTCGTTTTTATATAATTTAATGAGGGTGCTGCATTGGAGGTATCTGTAGTGGTATCTCCTCCATCGGTAGTATCGATTTGCCCGAGAACTACAATCGGAAGTAATACTATGATAGCGATTATATATTTTTTCATCTGTTTTTCCGATTTTAATGGTTAATTCTATATTCATACTCATTCTTACTATAGACTTTTCCGTTTTGATCTTTGACATATTTGAGTCGGTTATGATCATCATAGATGTAGTACATGGTATAGCCTCTTGGATCGGTCTCACTCGTTATCCCAATCAAAGGATCGTACGTATAGGTAGTTACCAGAGAGGTGGGCAAGCCATCACGTATTTTTTGCAGCTCTGTATTTTTTTCTTCTATACTGGATACCTGGCTGTTGACAATATTTAAATTGACGCCTGTATCTAAAATTTGCTGATGCGTTGCATTTTGCACCACAGCACTGGGGTACAAGGAAAAATAAGTCCATAAATAAGAGGTTGTCATCCCATTATTATGATGTTTCTGAATAATATTACCGTATTCATCATATTTATCAATATAATATCGTGTTTCTAAGGCATCATTTCCTTTTGCAGAGGCTATCGAATGTATCAGGGTCGTATTCTGGGTATCTGCGGAATTATCGAAACCAAAGAGTTGTGTCAAGGTTTTGTCCTGATTCCTAAATTCTTCTCTTTTGACCAATGTGGACAATCTATTTTCATCACGAAGCCTATTAATGTTTGGATGGTTGTACACTTCGGTGTCCGTGGGATAATAGAGTTTGTTGGAAATTTGATCTACTTCATCCAGAATAACCTGTTGTTCTTTCGTAAAATGGGTACTAGGGTCATAGATAGTGAACGCCTCGTTCAATACATAATCATTTTCTAAAAATGTCGTCTTTGTGGAGTTGGCTACTTTGGCCACAAGACCATGGTGTATAGGAAATGAATAAGGATAATAGGTATGATGATTTGCCCCCCATACCCCTTCTTCCCAAGAAGACAACCAATTGCCAGCAGCTTCTCCCGAATTAGGACCAGCTTCCACTGCAGCCATAGGAATATTCATAAAACTGGCATAATGATCCAATGACACATTTCCGTTCAAAGAAATATAAGTATTCTCCGTTTTCTCTACCAGATCTGAAGCACTATTAAAAACACGTTGTTCCAGAACACTACCATTAATATAACTATAGTTAAGTCGCAACGGAAGGCCCAAAAGCACTGTGTTTTTAATCTCTGAATACCCATATGTACTTGTAAACCTTGTAGTTCCAGCACAATCATTTCCAAAAGTCAATCCACTACAGAACCACTGTAAGTTAATTCCCAGAACGTTAATATAGGGATCTCCATCCCCTATCAAAGAATTATAGGCATAGGGAAGGTCAAATGTATCTGTAAAGTATTCATTCTTTTGATTATGGAACTCAGTTTCAATCATTCCCAAGGGTTCCCCAAGGGCGTTGACCTGAAATTCCTGAACATTGGAATACCCAATATGGGAACCTTGTGCACTATTATTTCCCCCGAGCATATTTGATCCCGTATATACAAAATCTGCATAACCTCGTGGATTGTAGGAATGGAATCCAGAGGCCTTTGAATAGAAAATCAGGTCATCCATAAGCCTTCCAGAAGAAAGAAGGCCTGGCAATCCATCGGAATATTCGTATTTATACTCTTTGGATGATAAAAAATCTCCATTACGCGAACGATTGGTCAATGATTTTACACGCAAGCCTCCTATTTCAAAACGTTCTAGAAATTGCGCCAAATCCTCATCGGTCAATGTTTCAAAGGTAAAAAGCTGTATATCATCACTATGATATTCCACGTGGGGAGCTCCCGGGTAGTCATTGTAATCTTCTCCAGGTGGCAAAACCCCTAGGCGACGAGAAACTACATATTCCCCAGGTAGAACCGTTCTGGACGCAGAGACGTGATTCACAGCTTGCGTATTTCCAAATTCATTTGGAGCATCACTATAGGTAAAAAGTGTCACTTCATTCCCTGTATCCAAATTGACCAAGACCACGGTGGGGAAATTGCCCCAATATTCCAATCCTTCCCAATTGCAATGTGTTTGAAGATGCCCTTCTATATTGATAACCGATGTGAAATCGACTACAAAGGATTGATTGATTCCTAAGGGAATTACAACAGGGTCTCCTTGTATGGTAGGCAATTCTTTTTCAAAGTAATTGTAGGTGGGATCTTTAGCATATTTTAAATACTGATAGGTTGGATTAAATAAGGATTCATCTATCATATTGGTCCATTCGATTCGAGATGGTCCCGTATAATTAGTGTAATCCAAAAAGTTGGATACTTCTTCAAATGGTGCTGGTGCTTCAAGTACCACGTCATGCGGTTCATATTCCAAATGCAATGATGCACCAGTTGGGTAAGTGAACCTATTGAGTGTTCCTCTTTTTCCATAATTAAAATTACTAGAACGATTTGCGCCATCGTATGTAAAGAAAGACTGTGCTAAGGAACTCACGCCGCCAGCTTGAAGATTGATCACCGTGGTTATGAACCGTCCCAAACTTGGTACTTGATGGGTATTTTGATCCTCACCATTATAAAAACCCCAGAAATCTACAGCAAAAGTATCCTTTGCAGGAAGTAAATCAAAGTCTAAATAATCAAAAGTATATATTTGATCGTTAACGGTTACCTGATCCAATTTCAAGCGCAAATATCTTTCCGCTGCAACTGTACCTAGTTTATGTGAATCGAAATAACTGTATTCCAGAGCAGCGTTCAGAATCGTATTCCCAATGAAGTCTTCTACCTCTACACTCTCCAATTTCCAGGGTTTTAAGGCTGTACTGGTTCCGCAAGTGGTATTTAAACCATGACAGTCTCTTACAAATTCTCCCGTTCCGGTGATAACTAACACTAGTGCGTCATCGGAAAGTTCGTCTATAGTATGACCCGTGGCCAGATCTTCGCGCTCTGATAAATTAAATCGTATCCTACCAAAATCACCATCGATTCTAGTAAGGTAATTGTTTTCAATGACCACTGTAGAAACAGAATGGGTTTTACCCCCTCCTCCAAGGCCCATATATTGTTCATCATTCCTATTTAATATCTGATGGTCGTCTATTCTTTCACTAATGTTATAAGAAGGAAATGTAAAATTCAGTCCTTTTTGATAGGTAAAGTTCAGTGTTCTTCCTTTGGGAGAGGTCACCTGATCAAGATGCCAGAACGTGACAAGGCCCGCATTGTCTCTGTTATGAGTAGCGAAAATACTTCGAATGGCACTGATGTAGTCACCAGGTGGCGATCCCCCATCACTTTGAACAGAATCAAAGGTGGTATTAATCTCTTTGGTGTTGAAAGTATAGGTAAAACCATTTTCATCGATTAGGGTAAAGGTATGATCATTTAAATCATAGGTAATAACTGCATTATTATTATTGAAAACCTGCGTTGTCAAAATATCGCTATTGGAAGCTTTCTTATTAAAAATAAATGTGTAGGATGCTCCAAAAACATTCACGGTATATACATCGGGTTGCGTATCCATAAATACTTTCTGCCTCCCTTCCGCTGTTCTTATTGCAAAGCTATGATGTACATTTAAAATATCATCTAAACTGAGATATGGCTGTGGGGCCCCTTCTTCCAACTCCAATGTCAAGGGGTTATAGATATATCCACTTTTAGGCGCTCCTTGATAAATTCCCGCTGCACGGTCGTTAAAATCATCTTGCCCATAGATTTTTCTATGTATTCCAAAGGTAGTGGACGAACTCCAATTCAAACCCACCCAAGATGCTTCGGAGGCCACTTGGACTCCTGATGAACTATAGGATAGGCTTATCGGAATAGACATGCCTTCCCATTCGAGATTATAGATAGGAACATTGACATTGGCCGTACCATTATACGGACTAGCAGACAACTCCCCAAATTGCCCTAGGGAAGCTGTTTCAGGGCTCGATATTATATTTTCATTTGCACTAAAAGGATCCCCTCCCGTTATAAACGGTTGTGAATCTTGCGCTTGTACTATAAAAATTAATAATAGAAAAACAGGAAGTATATATTGTTTTTTCATATTGGATTAATTACAGAATTCTACGGAATGTGTGGTTTTTAGAAGTATTTTTTTTCGGGTACCCAAGTCGGTAACCTCGCAATAAACGGTGCGCTCTGGGCGTTCTCCTTTTTGGCAAGCAAAGTAACTGCTGTAGGTGTCCCCTCTTGAGGATTTATTAAATTTGGCCCCTCTAATTCGCCATTTATAGCTGTACTTGCCCGATCCAGTATATACAAAGGCTTTATATTGAATTCGAACTGGGGAATCATGGTTCAGGTAGGTGTGGGAAATCAACCCTTCTACCTTTTTGGAGGCTCTTATTTCCTGACCTATGGAACTGGTAGAAATAAGAACAAATAATAGAAAGAAAAACAATTTATTCATTATTGATATTGTTTGTTTAATTAAACATTATTAAAGTGTATTTTCACAAATAGTTCCATGTTTCTAGAGCTCTATATGAAAACACATTGTGTGGTTCTGTTCTCAGGATTAGACTAAGGCAATGACATAGGGAACGTCATTAGAAAAATTAAAAAGAATACTGGTTTTCTATTCATAAATATTGGCTATAAGAGGTTAAAACTAGGTGGACATCAATGATGCTTGTCACCTATCACTTCCTATCTCCAGAATTTGTTACCCGAAAAAAATCGAAAAAAAATGAAATTTTATTTTCTATATAGGGAATAGCTGGATTCAGGTTAATTTCAAGATGGTTGAACATCGTTTTGAAATCTCAAAAAATTTCATCTTACACTTCAAACCCCTACCTTTGCGATCTAATTTAATTGTTGCCAAGATGAGTTTTAGAATAGAAAAAGATACTATGGGGGAAGTGAAGGTTCCCGCAGAAAAATATTGGGGTGCCCAGACGGAACGCTCCAGAAATAATTTTAAAATAGGGCCCGCTGCATCCATGCCCTTGGATATTGTCTATGGATTTGCCTATTTGAAAAAAGCGGCTGCCCATACCAATTGTGAACTAGGGGTTTTAACCGAAGAAAAGAGAGATTTGATCAGTGCCGTATGTGATGAGATATTGGACGGTAAGCACGATGATCAGTTCCCTTTAGTCGTCTGGCAAACGGGTTCAGGTACTCAAAGCAACATGAATGTCAATGAAGTGATTGCCAACAGGGCTCATGAAATGGCCGGAAAAAAAATTGGGGAAGGCGAGAAAACGATCCAACCCAACGATGATGTAAATAAATCCCAATCTTCCAACGACACCTTCCCCACGGGAATGCATATCGCTGCTTATAAGAAAATCGTAGAAGTGACTATCCCCGGGGTAACCCAACTTAGAAATACCTTGGACCAAAAAGCAAAAGATTTTGCCCAAGTGGTAAAAATTGGGCGTACCCATTTAATGGATGCCACTCCCCTTACCCTTGGTCAGGAGTTTTCTGGGTATGTATCCCAATTGGATCACGGTCTAAAAGCACTGAACAATACCTTAGATCATCTTAGTGAATTGGCTTTGGGTGGTACAGCGGTTGGAACAGGCTTAAATACCCCTAAAGGTTATGATGTCCTTGTAGCCAAGTATATTGCCGAGTTTACACAATTGCCCTTTATCACTGCCGAAAATAAGTTTGAAGCTTTGGCTGCACATGATGCCATTGTGGAAAGTCACGGCGCTCTAAAACAATTAGCGGTCTCCTTAAACAAGATTGCCCATGATATTCGCATGATGGCGTCGGGACCCCGTTCGGGAATTGGAGAGATTATTATTCCGGCCAATGAACCTGGTAGTTCTATCATGCCTGGAAAAGTAAACCCTACCCAATGTGAAGCTTTGACCATGGTCTGCGCACAGGTAATGGGGAATGATGTAGCCGTTAGTGTTGGAGGAACTCAAGGACATTATGAACTCAATGTATTTAAACCTATGATGGCTGCCAACATTTTGCAATCGGCACAACTCATAGGTGATGCCTGTGTTAGTTTCGATGTGAACTGTGCCGCTGGAATTGAGCCCAATCATGAGGTCATTAAACAACTCTTGAATAATTCGTTGATGTTGGTCACCGCCTTAAACACAAAAATTGGATACTATAAGGCTGCCGAAATAGCAAATACGGCACATGCCAATGGAACAACCTTAAAAGAGGAAGCTATTAATCTAGGATATGTAACTGCTGAAGAGTACGATCAATGGGTGCGCCCAGAGGATATGGTAGGATCTTTGAAATAGAAGGCGAACATAAAAATAGTATAAAATGAAAAAGGGGATCAATATATATTGATCCCCTTTTATATTATGGATAGTGTTTATTATTTCAATGTAAACCTAGAGGTCCCCATTAATTTTAATTTCTCGTCATAAATATTCACCATATAATTTCCTTTTTGGAAATTTCCTTCAGGCTTGTTAACATAATCACATACGTCCAAAGCCTTGTTCTCATAGTAGAAATTTGTTCCCTTACTGTAGGTAATAGAAGCTCCACTATCTGAAGTTTTAGAATAACTCTCTCCCATTACATTTCCTTGGGGATCCAAAACCTCAACTAGGAATTCCCGGTCTCCAGCTTCGGCAATAACATTATTGGCTACCGTAAAGCAAATTTTAAATTTATCCGATCTGCTCGCTCTGGAAGTAGAAACCAATTTTCCACTTTTACGTTCTTTTACCGCATCTACCGTAAAGCTAGATAAGTTCAATGCAGAACCTTTTTCAACAACATCGGCCAATTGCGTATTTTGTACTACTAGAGAATCATTGAATACCGTTTGTTTTTCTAATTCTACAAACGTACTGTCACGCTGCATAGCAATTAAAGTATTGGACTGCGTCAATGAATCTACTTGCTTCAATAACTGCTCTCTTTCTTTCTTTAATACACTTACTTGTCTTCTATATCTGTACAAAGAAGAGATATCTGCCTTCATTGTTTTTACAGAATCAATATATTTTGCAATATTATCTCTTGCCGTCACCAATTCCTCATTGGTAGCGTTACTTTCTAAAATAGCCTTGTCATATTCAGATTTCAGACCATTAAGATCTTCTACGACCAATTCTTTTTCTTTGGTCAAGTCCGCAGTGACTTTTTGCTTATCCTGATAAAGACTTACAGTATAGATAATGGTTCCTATAAGAATTACTCCTAGCAAACCAGCTATTACTTTTAATCCATTATTATTTTTTGTTTCCGTCATAATATTAAAATTAATTAATTAGAATCTCCTTTTTTCAATTATAAGTTATCTGTTTGTATATGTTAATATACGGATCAATTTTATTTTTAGACTTTTTAGTTAAAAAATTAGCCGGGCACTTCTAGAGAAAAAGTGTATTTTATCACAGGGGCAATTCAATTTAAAATACCAGGGCATTCCAAAAGAAAATACTTTTACATACTGATTTTCATAGGTTTGAAAGGATTTTTTGATAAAAACAAATACTCTTCAAGATTTAAGAATCTCTTTCTCCCTTTCGCTTTAAAAATTTGCTATAAAATATATCCTCCCCGCTGTTTTTTTGAAATATTATGACGAAATTGTAGCGCGGTATGGAGTATAAAAGGGGTAAAATCAAAGTAAAAAATCCTTGAAAAATTGATAAATCATACCTATTTATGTATAAAATCCCTACCTATTACGACGGAAGTAGTATCGCAGTATTGTACTCTTAAATGTATTTGATTTTCATTAAAAACGAGTCTATGAAAAAATCGATCGTATTATTTTCTTGTTTGACCTTGTTCCTATTAGGTTGCAAACAAAGTGTTGAAAAGACCAATGAAAAAATCATTGCCCAGGTCTCTCATGGATATTCTAAAACTTCTTCAGATATTAAAGTTATACCCATTTCACATGCTACAACCGTTCTTGAATGGAACGATATTACCATCTATGTAGATCCCGTAGGGGGAGCGAAGGCCTTTAAAGGGCAAAAACAGCCTGACCTTATTTTGATTACCGATATCCACGGGGATCATTTCAGTTTAAAAACATTGGAAGAATTGCATACGGAAAAAGCGAAGATCATAATGCCTCAAGCTATTGCCGATAAAATGCCCGCTGTATTTACACCTCAAATAGATGTA
Source organism: Spongiimicrobium salis (assembly GCF_043678055.1). Classification (NCBI taxonomy): domain Bacteria; kingdom Pseudomonadati; phylum Bacteroidota; class Flavobacteriia; order Flavobacteriales; family Flavobacteriaceae; genus Spongiimicrobium; species Spongiimicrobium salis. The sequence continues at coordinate 135,968 of NZ_JBHEQA010000002.1, read as the reverse complement.
TTGAACAATGGGGAAAGCAAAGAACGCTATGAAATTCATGTTGAAGCAATTCCCATGTACAATCTGCGGGAAGAAGCGCGCAGATTTCATTCCAAAGGACGTGGAAATGGATATGTCCTGACCATTGAAGGGCAACGCCTCTACTTTTCGGGAGATACGGAGGATATTCCGGAAATGCGGGCTTTAAAAAATATAGATAAGGCCTTTATTTGCATGAACCTACCCTATACCATGACAGAAGAAAGCGCAGCATCCGCGGTCTTGGAATTTGCCCCTAAACAAGTATATCCTTATCATTATAGAGGCAACCCAAATGTAAGCGATGTTGCTAAATTCAAGACCTTAGTCAATAAAGGAAATCCCGACATTGAAGTAGTACAATTGGATTGGTATCCTACCCAAGACTACTAGTTTTCCTAGGATACTGTCTACTTATTAAAAAACAAAAGACCACAAAAATGAATTGATTAGCCTTCATTCATGTGGTCTTTAGATATTGTCAAAACGCTTAGGGGCAGGGCTCGCTTTATACCCTAATTCTATCTTATCTAGCGAATGAGTTTCTTGTATTTAATACGTTTAGGGATTAAGTCTCCGCCCAAACGTTTTTTCTTACTCTCCTCATAATCCGAGAAAGACCCTTCAAAGAAATACACTTGAGAATCTCCTTCAAAGGCCAGGATATGTGTACAGATCCGATCTAAGAACCAGCGATCGTGCGAAATCACAACGGCACAACCGGCAAAATTTTCAAGACCTTCTTCCAGTGCTCTCAATGTATTCACATCCAAATCATTCGTAGGCTCATCCAAAAGCAAGACGTTACCTTCTTCCTTTAAGGTCATTGCCAAGTGTAAACGATTACGTTCTCCCCCCGAAAGCATGTTTACTTTCTTATTTTGTTCGCTCCCAGAAAAATTGAATCGACTTAAATATGCCCTTGAATTTACCTGACGTCCTCCCATCATGACAAGTTCCTGTTCATCGCTAAAGTTTTGCCAAATGGTCTTGTTCGGGTCAATATTGGAATGACTTTGATCTACATAGGCTACTTTGGCCGTATCTCCTAGTTTGAATTCCCCTTTATCTGGATTTTCCTCATTCATGATCATTCTGAAAATGGTGGTTTTCCCTGCGCCATTAGGTCCAATTACCCCAACAATACCTGCTTGGGGAAGATTAAAATTCAAATCTTCATACAACAGTTTATCACCATAGGCCTTACTCACTCCGGTACACTCAATTACATTTGTACCCAAACGAGGTCCATTGGGGATATAGATTTCTAGTTTTGCATCCAACTGTTTTTGATCTTGACTCATTAGTTTGTCATAATTCTTCAAACGCGCCTTCTGCTTTGTTTGTCGACCTTTGGCCCCCTGACGTACCCATTCCAACTCACGTTCCAAGGTTTTTTGACGTTTGGACGCTGTTTTACTTTCCTGAGCCAATCGTTTGGATTTTTGATCTAGCCATCCTGAATAATTCCCTTGCCAAGGAATACCTTCTCCTCTATCCAACTCTAAAATCCAACCTGCCACATTATCTAAAAAGTATCTATCATGGGTCACTGCTATTACCGTGCCCTTGTATTGTGCCAAATGATGTTCCAACCAATGTACAGACTCTGCATCCAAGTGGTTAGTGGGCTCATCCAATAGTAGAATCTCCGGTTCCTGCAAAAGCAATCGACACAGGGCAACACGTCTTCGTTCCCCTCCAGAAAGTACGCCTATTTTTTTATCCGGTTCCGGGGTACGCAGCGCATCCATGGCAATTTCTAGTTTAGTATCCAATTCCCAGGCATTGGAAGCATCGATCTTATCTTGAAGGTCGGCCTGCTTATCCATTAGTTTTTGCATTTTATCCGCATCTTCATAGACTTCAGGAAGGCCGAACATATCATTGATTTTATTATACTCGTCAAGAATGGCAACCGTTTCGGCCACTCCCTCTTTTACCACTTCCAATACCGTTTTCTCCTCATCCAACTGGGGTTCTTGTTCTAAATACCCCACGCGATATCCAGGAGAAAAAACAACATCTCCCTGATAATTCTTATCTACGCCTGCAATGATTTTTAATAAGGTGGACTTCCCTGAACCATTGAGGCCTAGAATTCCTATTTTGGCTCCATAAAAGAAGCTTAAGTATATATTTTTTAAAACTGGAGTATTGGCATTCTTATAGGTTTTTGTCACTCCAGACATGGAAAAAATGACTTTTTTATCGTCCGACATGTTCTTGTATTTTGTAATTGTAGTTTTTAAGTAAGCACGAAAAAAATTACTGTTCGTATTTCGCTTTAATGAATAAAAGTGATCTCATATTCAGCTTAAGGATAAGAAAATGGCAGCCCTTACACTCTACCTTTTAGGGCATTAAACACCCAAGCAATAGCAAAGAAACCAACACCAACTGCGGCAAAGCCCCATCCTGCGGTTTCGTCATATCTAAAGGCTCCAAGTGCTATGAGGCCAAGACCAACAAAAATCATTATCATCGTCGCCAAAGCAAGCACCGTATTTTTATTCATTCCCATTTTTATAAAGGTTAATCGTAAATATCAAATATCGTGAAATATAAGACATTTTAGGCATCAAAAAAACAAATTTCACCTACTATCTAGGATTTAAATTCCTATATGAAGCATATTCACCCTATGCTTCAAAAGGGAAACGTATTCCCGCTTGTGACCTCACCTGATCCAGAAGACCAATTAAATCCATGCTATTTTGATGAGACCACAGTTCACTTTCCAATACATTGGCCTTTAGACAGCGATGCACTTCTTCAATTTCGTAACTATAGCCTCTTCCCGAGGTCGGAGAATTCACCTCCGTCATAACTTCATTCTTCTCTATAGTATAGCCTTGGGTTTCATGCCATCGCGCATCCAAATATATAGATCCCTCGCTTCCTGCAATTTCGGCTTTCATTCTAGACTTGCTTGTAAATCCAGAATACAGGACAGCTTGGGCATTGTCGTAGGAAAAAATCATGGAGGTTTGTACTTCGGCACCGTTTTCATGAAAATTAGATGTTGCCAAGATTTGTGATGGCACGCCTAAAATAAGATACGCCAGAAAAATAGGATATATTCCAATATCCAATAATGTACCCCCTGCCAGTTCAGGATTCAAGACCCTCCCATGGACATCCCTATCCATGGCATAAAAAGCAAAATCGGCATTGACATAGCCTACAGTTCCTATATCCCCCTTATCAATTCGTTCTTTTATTTTTTGAATGGTGGGATTAAACCTACTCCATAGCGCTTCCATAAGGAAAACCTTGTTCGCTTTGGCGGCTTGGATAATGCGGTGCACTTCTGCCGTGTTGATGCCAAGAGGTTTTTCACACAATACATGTTTTCCATTTCTCATGGCCTCAATGGCCCACTTGGCATGATGGGTATGGGGCGTGGCAATATAAATGACATCCACTTCCTCACAAGCAAATAATTCCTGGTAACTTCCAAAAGCATGTTTAACGTTATAGTCCGACTTAAATTGCTCCGCTTTTTCCAGTGTCCTGGAGGCTACGGCACATAATTCTGCCTCTTCTACAAGCTGTAAATCCTTTACAAAGTGATGTGCTATTTTTCCAGGGCCCAATATCCCCCAACGTATTTTATTCCCCATTTTTGATTTTGAAAATTTATCAAAGTTAATGAATATTACTCCTTATCTTTACGTCCGTTAAAGAAACTACTATTACGCATGGATATTAACTTCAATAAGAACGAAGACCGAAACAAATTACTATTATCTACATTGAAGCACAAGCTTGCCAAAGTCGCCCTTGGCGGTGGAAAAAAACGCATTGAAAAATTGCACGCCAATGGCAAAATGACCGCTAGGGAGCGTATTGATTATCTTTTGGATGAGGATTCCAAAAGTATTGAAATAGGTGCTTTTGCCGGAGAGGGAATGTATGAGGAACACGGGGGATGTCCTTCAGGCGGAGTAGTGATCAAAATAGGATATATCAAGGGAAAACAATGTCTTGTTGTGGCCAATGATGCTACGGTGAAAGCGGGGGCCTGGTTTCCCATTACCGGGAAAAAGAATCTTAGGGCTCAAGAAATAGCCATTGAAAACAGATTACCCATTATTTATCTAGTAGATAGCGCTGGGGTATATCTCCCTATGCAGGATGAGATTTTTCCTGACAAAGAACACTTTGGTCGGATTTTTAGGAATAATGCGGTGATGAGCAGTATGGGAATCACGCAGATTGCGGCGGTGATGGGAAGTTGTGTTGCTGGAGGCGCGTACTTACCCATTATGAGTGATGAAGCTCTTATTGTAGATAAAACGGGCAGTATTTTTTTAGCGGGAAGTTATCTGGTAAAAGCAGCCATCGGGGAAAGTATCGACAATGAAACGCTTGGAGGAGCCACCACACATTGTGAAATTAGTGGCGTCACGGATTATAAGGCAAAAGATGACGCGCACGCCCTTGATACCATTAAAAATATTGTAGATAAAATAGGGGATTACGACAAGGCCGGATATAACCGTATCGAAGCGGTAAAACCCAAGGAAAATCCTGAAGATATCTATGGCATATTGCCGCACAGCCGAAGTGATCAATACGATACTTTGGAAATCATTAAACGTTTGGTAGACAATTCGGAGTTTGAGCAATACAAAGAAGGCTACGGAAAAACCATTTTAACAGGTTATGCCAGAATTGATGGCTGGGCCGTCGGTATTGTGGCCAATCATAGAAAAGTGGTAAAGAACAAGAAGGGGGAAATGCAATTTGGAGGCGTTATCTATTCTGATTCCGCAGATAAGGCAACCCGTTTTATCGCCAATTGCAACCAAAAGAAAATCCCTTTGGTCTTTTTACAGGATGTTACCGGATTTATGGTCGGAAGCAAAAGCGAACATGGCGGTATTATTAAAGATGGAGCCAAAATGGTGAATGCCGTCAGCAATTCTGTTGTTCCCAAATTCACCATTGTTATGGGGAACAGTTACGGTGCAGGAAACTACGCCATGTGCGGTAAGGCCTATGATCCAAGATTGATTGCCGCATGGCCCAGTGCCGAATTGGCGGTAATGAGTGGAAATTCCGCAGCCAAAGTACTGCTACAAATTGAGAAAGCTTCTTTACAAAAGAAAGGGGAACTCATTGATGAAGAAAAGGAAAAGGCCTTATTCAATACGATAAAAGCACGGTATGACAATCAGATTTCTCCATACTATGCTGCAGCCCGTTTATGGACCGATGCCATCATCGATCCTTTGGACACGCGTACATGGATTTCCATGGGTATTGAAGCTGCCAATCATGCACCCATTGAAAAACCTTTCAATTTGGGGGTGATACAGGTGTAAAGAAGCATCATTTTACGGTAAAACGATGAATCATTTTTTTCTCCCCTGGAGTATTCAGGGAAATTAGGAATTCTTCTTTGCTTTCGTTGGAACGTCCATAGTTTTTATACACACTACATTTAAGCAAAAGAGGCACCTCCTTGGGGCTAAGTGCGGTTTGGATATATCTCGTATTGATAATCCATTCCCCTTTTACATCTGGGCCGTAAAATTCAAATTCCTCACTCGTAGATCGCTGAATGATGCTGCTTTGCACGCGATCCCCATTGGCGGTCGCATCCTGCTTCCAATTGAAAAAGCGTTTTTGAGGATTTACAAACTGAATTTCAAATACTTTATCCGGGTCATTCCATTCAAAAACCAAACGTACATCCAAGGTCAATACATTATTGTATTTGGCTGGAACGTCCTTTAAATTTAAAAGTGGTTTTTGTTTTGCGATCAGATTATTGATTTCCCGATGCAACGATTTACGTACATCCCTTATTTTAATGGCGTTGTTGGTCTTGCCTTCTGAAAGCGCCAGTAACCCAGTCAAGGCCTCCTGGTATTTTCCCATGGCTTTTTTCTCCAACGCACTATTTAAATAAGATTGTGCAATTGTAGGAAATAATGCTTGTATTTGTTCATTGACAGCCAGAGCCTGTTCAAAAGCACCTATAGACGATAGGCATAATGCGGTGGTTCGTAATGTAGTTAGATCTTGGTTGTTATCTTCAATGCCGTTCGAAATAATACGGGTAGCCAATACAGGGTCGGTTTCCTTAAAAAAATTAAAAGCTTCAAGGTAAAAACCAATGTTCCTATTACCATTAAAAGTCCGAAGGGATTTGTATAATGTATAGGCTTCTGCATGGGAACCTGCACTTTTTAACGCCTTGAAAATAGGAGAAGTACTTCCCGTTGCAGTTTCTTCTTCAGGGGTATATACGTTATTCTTCAATAATGCTGTATTTTTCGCTTCCGTATTTTTTGCATCATAAACTGCATTTTTGGTAGTGATCAAAATCACACCATTGCTTCCCAAGGCGCCATACCTATTGGTTGCTGCCAGACCTTTTAAAATGGTAATATCTGCAATAATACTTGGATCTAAGGAGCTAAAATTTGCCAAAGAACTCGTTCCACTTCCCACGGAAGAATCCGATTGTTGCTGCGGAATGCCATCAATAACAATCAAACCGTAATTATTGGATATGATAGAAACATCGGTACGGGTGGTCACTTGACTAATATCATTCTCATTGCCAAGCCTTACCCCGGAAAATTTGTTCTGTAGGGATTGGGATACATTGGTTTGAATAGGGGTAATACTTTCGTCCCCGATAGATTGCACGGCATACCCAATCTTTTCCTTATTTTCCGTTCCATAAGCAGAAATCGTTTTTTCTTCCAAGCGTTCTTCTATCAAAACAACTTCCTCTAAAGGCACAACATCGGCTTTGAGAAATATCTCTTGTTCCAAAGCAGTGATTGCCATCGTATGTAAAGTGCCTCCGTTCTCGATCAATAAACTATCGCCCAAAACCCCTTTGATTGCAAAGCGACCTTCATTATCGGTCACATTACTATCACTTCTGCCTTTGATCCAAACACGTACATTGGAAGCGGGTTTGTTCTCAATGTATACACTACCTCTAATTTCTTCTTTCTGGAGCGCTTCTACTTTCTTGCCTTTGGGTTGCATTGCTGCAAAATCCATCAACCGACTACGATTGAGCAAGGCAGTTCGTTTTAAAAAATCAACATTTCTGTCAAGGTTGCTATTGACAATAACACTTTTTAATGGAAGGGTCAGAACGTCTTGGGCAAAAGAAGATTTTCCATCCGTAAACACAAAAACTTGATCATACTTGATCTTGTTTTTCAATAAGGAGTAAAGGGTACCTCCATCATAATCTTGTTCCAAAATGCTTTTTTTTACACTTTGCCAATCTCCATTTTGGATATGAAATTCCCTTTCTTCAATAGTAACATTAAAAAATAGCAACTGTACTGTTTGATTTTGATTCCGTTCAAAGATTTTATCCAAAACAGAAAACTCTTTTTCCAATGCCCGGTCTGCCATAGAAGAAGATGTATCCCAACAAATAGTGATGCCTTTTTCTTGATATTCCTGTCCGAAAGCCAAAAATGCAAAAAAATAGAAAATCACAATATGCCAACGACTTTTCATTTCCCCATTTTTTTAGTTGTTCTGATGTACTTTAATCCTCGGTATCAACAGCAATTCCGTTTGTCTGCCATTGACATATCTGAAGCCTTTTTCCCCATAGAAACCAGCTTCTTCCAACATAATCCGTATATCTCGTTTCCATTCGGGAATATGAATGGTGGTGTTTAATTCTATGGCATATACCGTATTCGGGTTTAGTGGATAGGCGTCTCCATCTGCTTTCATCACTCCTCCTTGTGCATCCCACATCCCTATGGTAGTCCCGGCTGAATGTCCATACATGCCTAAAGGGTGGGTATAGATAGCTGGGCGCAGGCCATCCTCCTTAGCCTCTTTTAAGGCCTTGGCCAGAATTTCATTTCCCGTTCTCCCTTTAATCATGTTTTTCGTCAGGAAATCCTGAACCTTATTTCCATCCCGTAGCCCCTCTTTTAAAAATTTGGGGGCATCCTTCTCCTCGGGCAGTAATACATAGGCCAATTCCTGACAATCTGTATTTAAGCGCAAATAACGAATTCCAAAGTCACAATGCAGTAAATCTCCTGGAAGAATTACGCTATTATCGGGCCTTCCGGAGAAAGAATACAGATGACTGACCAGTTCTTCGCTGGCCCGCTGTATGTCCACCGTAGGATGAAACCAGGTTTCCAAACCTAAATCGGTTACTTTTTGTCGCATCCACCATTCTACTTCGGTTGTTGTGGTTATTCCAGGACTAATTACTTTTTCTGAAAATGCTTCAGCAATAATATCGTGTGTAATATCTACCAACTGATTGTAAATGATCATTTCCCGATCCGTTCTGGTTTCTATCCATCGCACGGCCAATTGTTCTGCAGATACTACTTTTGCATGATATTTTTTGGGGAGGTATTCCATAAAAGCATCATAGTCTGTCTTATCCAATCCGTCAGCAATATTGTGGTCTTTAGAAAAGTTGAGTCCAATTTTCCGAGGCTTCCGCTCTTCTATCAATTGCATCAGGCGTTTCCATTGATCCGGCTCCTTTTCCTTATCCCAGGCCGATGTAATGCTCTTTCCCACATTATATCGGGCTACCGCGAGTTTTTCAATAGTGTTTTCTTCTTTATTCCGGTAAAAAAGTAAAATAGTGCGTCTCCGGGCATTGAGCCATGTAGCTGGAAGCATGGTGCGGAGCACTGGATCTTCATTGTATTCTCTAGAGATTACGATCCACATATCAATAGCAGTCCGGTCCATTAATTTAGGCAGCAGTTCGTCAAAGCGTTCGGCTAAAATTTCATCTACCACCTTTGCCCGTTCCCGTTCCGGAAGCACTTGTTGGGCATGCCCATATGCTGTAAATACAATGCAGAGCACTAGAATATAGTTTTTCATGTCCTTGGATTAGTCATTATGAAAATACGGAATTTTATGGTATCCCAATCCTTCGACAATTGAAAAAGCGCCTTTCGGCGCTTCTTTTACAAACTATTTTCAACGGTTTTGACCAGGCGTATAAATTCACTGCGATAGCCCGATTTATCTTTATGCTTACCCGCTTCTGCCAATGTAATTACATCATTGATTGCAGCATTGTTCCTATATTGGGATTTTCTTAAATGCATACCAAAAAGGGCCACAGCTGAAGCAAATTTAAAGTCGGGTGACATTACGACTTCCTTATTCTTTAAAATATGGGTCAATTCAATACTCTCGTCCCCATCGGGCTTTTTATATCTAAATTTAACCGTAAGTAACTCATTGGAGAAATTCTTATTAGACTTTTCAGTAGTATACTTTAGATCGGCCACATCCTTCAAATACTTGCTCGATACCCCAACAGGAATGACTTCATACAGTGCGGTAACGCTATGACCACTTCCCAATTCCCCGGCATCCTTGGTATCATCAATAAAATCCTCATCGGCCAAAAGTCTATTTTCATAACCGATCAAGCGATAGGCCTGAACAATTTCAGGATTGAATTCCACCTGAATCTTTACATCTTTTGCTATCGTATACAGGGTACCTCCAAATTCTTTTCCAAATACTTTCTGGGCTTCCTGCATGGTATCGATATAAGCATGATTGCCATTTCCTTTATCTGCTAAAGTTTCCAACTTGGAATCTTTAAGATTGCCCATACCAAAACCTAGAACGGAAAGAAACACACCAGACTTTCGTTTCTCCTCGATTAAACTTTCCATGTCCTTGTCGGAAGAAGCTCCTACATTAAAATCCCCATCCGTCGCCAAAATGACTCTATTATTTCCGTTTTTCTTAAAATTGGCCATAGCCAACTGGTAGGCCAATTCAATTCCTCTTCCGCCAGCTGTAGATCCTCCCGCTTCCAGACGGTCCAAGGCATTCATGATTTTCTCGGAATTACTCCCCCTAGTAGGCTCCAAAACCACTCCTGCCGCTCCTGCATATACCACTATGGATACCCTATCTTTTTCACGCAATTGATTTACCAATAGTTTAAAGGCAGATTTCAATAAGGGCAGTTTATTGGGAGAGCTCATAGAACCGGAAACATCGATTAAAAAAGTGAGATTTGATGCTGGCAAGGCTTCATTGGCATAGGTTTTTCCTTGTAATCCAATTTTCACCAATTTGGTTTTTGTATTCCATGGCGTTGTTGCCAATTCTGTATTTATGGAAAAAGGATGTTCCTTGGGCTGTGGATAGGAATATTCAAAATAATTAAGCATTTCTTCTATTTTCACGGCATCCACAGGAACGCTATTTCCATTATTGATCATTCTCCTGACATTGCTATACGACGCTTTGTCCACGTCTATGGAAAAAGTGGAAAGGGGGTTCAACTGTACCTTCTCAAAGGTATTCTCTGTAATTTGGGCATAGGCTTCGTCATTTTCTACTTGATAGGTTCCTTTTTTTGTAGTGATTACTATACACCCATGCCTTGCAGAGCGCCCAAAAAGCTGACGTGCCTTGGCCTTTTTGTACACATTTATGTTATCTATGGTGGAGGGATCTATTTGAGCCACAATAGCATTATGTTCTTTTTTTACCGGAACACCATCAACAATATAGAGGGGTTGTTTATCCTGAACACTTGCAGTTCCCCTAATCTTTATGGAATTTGCATTTCCGGCATTCCCTGAACTGTTGGAAATTTGTACTCCGCTGACCTTTCCTTGAAGGGCCTGACTAATACTTTGATGATAGGCTTTCTTTTTTCTACGCTTTAGTTCGGCCTTTGTAGGTACTCGGCTACTTACCGAAGCTGTGGTATAACTTCTTCTTTGCACGCCATAACCTACCACAACAATTTCTTCCAAGGCTTGTATATCTTCTTCCAGGGTTACATGAATAGTATTGGAGTTTTCAACTTTTACTTTTTTTGTTTTAAATCCCAAATACTTAAAAGTTAGTGTATTTCCTTTAACCGCCTGAATAGTATAGTTCCCATCAAAATCGGTCTGGGTCGTTTTTTTTGTTTGTGTAACCGTAACCATTACTCCGGGCAAAGGGAGACCAGATTGGTCCTGCACTATTCCAGTAATATTCATTTCTTGGGCGTAGGTGAAAATCCCTAGGATCATCATTCCTATTGTCATTAGTTTTTTCATTTCTCTTTAGTTTTGATTAGCAATAAAATAGGTGGCAGCAGCCGGATCTGCGCTTACCTTGATACTTTGAATGTCTTGTGGATTTAATATTGTAAAAATCGAAGCGTCATAGCGTATGCCATCTACAATAACAATGGTATTTTGATCTCCCCGGATAGTAATTCGAGGGGTTTGTCCTATCCTTTGATTTGAAATACGAATACTGGGCACCTTCGTTATCAGACTACTATAGACATCTTGGATGGAATACCAATGTTCATTTTCAGCTTCTAACTCATATACTTTGAATGCAGGGCCATTTGTTTTCACAGCGACTGGCTGAAGTTTTTTTATTCCGACCTCATTTGGGGGTTCGTTTTTTTCTTCTTGTGCCTGTACCGTATTCCCTAAAAGTATCCATGCGGCAAGTAATAGTATGTTTTTCATGATTTCCTAGTTTTTTATATCGATGTAAAACTAGTCCAATGAAAAAGGGCTTAAAACAAGAAATGAGGGAAGGGTATTTTTGAGTGAGGGAAGTCGCTTACGACAACATTTTCAGGGTATTTGAACGTTGTATTTTACCATTTGAAGTCCGAACAAAATTAGGAAGGCAATAGATTTCCTTGGGTTTTTGAAACTTGTCCAGCGCAGAAATTTTGCTGATTTCATCCATTAATAATGTCTTGTCCAGACTTCCTTCAACGAGCAATACCAGTCGCTGTCCCAAGGAATCATCTGCAAGGCCGGCAACAAAGAAGGGTTGGGAAATATAGGCGGACACTATTTTTTCAATGACTTCGGGCACCAATTTAATTCCTCCTGAATTAATAATATTGTCATAGCGTCCTTTCCATTGAAATTCAGTTTCCGATAGCAAGCTTACCACATCATTGGTAACTACTTTAGCATGGGATATTCGTGGGGCGTCTATAACCAGACAACCTCTTGCATCTATGCCAACCCGTACTGCGGGAAGAGTAGTAAAGGTATCTTTATTTTCATTCGCTTTTTGGTGATTTACTTTCTTGACGGCAATGTGGGTAATGGTTTCTGTCATGCCATAGGTCTCAAAAATAAGGGTGTCCTTTTCTTGTACTTTTTCCCTTAATTCCATGGACATGGGAGCTCCTCCTACAATCAAAGTCTGTATGTAATTGATATTGGAAAGGGCATTTTCCAATTGCAGGGGAATCATTGCAGAAAAATCATAGGGTTTCCGAATATCTAGTTTAGAGGAAGGAGCCACATAATCCATTTCCCATCCTAGGACCAGGGCCCTGACCCACATCATTTTTCCTGCTATAAAACGACTTGGCAGGCAATGCAATGCCGTAGTTCCAGCCTCAAGTCCAAATAACTGCCCTGTAGCCAGTGCAGAATGGACCATCTGTTGCTTCTTTATACGTATGTGTTTGGGCAATGCCGTTGAACCGGAAGTCTGTACATGTATTAAATCGGATCCATCCAACCAATCCAAAAGAAAATCTCCGATTTCCTGTTCGTAAGCTTCTCCTTCTTTAACCAGACTATAGGCTACTTCTTTTAGCTCTTCCCTATTGTAGGAAGTTCCGTTACATTTAAATTTTGGGTGTATTTCTTTATAGCTTTGCGCCATCTTCTTGGTCTAAGAATTCTTCACGACTAAGCACTTTTCCTGTCAGTCGCTCTTTCCAATCGGACCATTTATAGACTTTGGCAAAAATCATGAGCAGTATGGGGAAAATTACCAATACCGGTATTAAAACGTCCCATCCTAAAGTAGGATCGGAGACATCCCTGTAAATAGAGTCGGTTTGAAAAGCAGTCCAATCCGCCGTCAACAAAAGTGCCCCAATAAGGTTATTTGCTGCATGGAATCCCAGCGCCAATTCCAAACCTTTGTCCATTAGGGTCAGTATTCCCAGAAAAAAACCAGTACCGATGTAGTATACCATAATACCATATCCCAATTTACCAACTTCAGGATTTCCCAAATGCATCAGTCCAAATAAAACTGAGGTAATGACCAAAGGCACCCATCTATTTTTGGCCATGATTCCAATACCTTGCATCATGTACCCTCTAAAAAGATATTCCTCAAAACTAGTTTGAAGAGGAACCAATAAAATACCGATCAAGGCCATTGTCAAGAAAGGTATCGGTCTAAAATTAAATACATAATTCTCTGGTGAGAGTACAATGAAGGTCATTGTAATTGCCGCTGTGAGCACTCCCCAGAGTAAAAAAGAAAACCCAATACGTTTCCAATCTATTTTTTGGCGCGATGTAGTCAAAGAGGTAATAGATTGCGAATGCACCAATTTGGTCCATCCCAAAACCACAAACAATCCTGCCGCCAAGGGCAGCAACAAGGTCACAAAAACACCATTTCTCCCTATAAGTTCAATCATTCGTTGCATTTCAACTTCCACATCCATACCAGACATAATGGTGACGATATAGTTAAATACCATAAAGGCAATAAACAGGCCCGGAATGATAAAATACTTCCACACTCCAATATTACCTTTATATCCTTGTTCTACGTACATAGTTCTTTACTTAAATTTTTATTCCAATTTTTTTTGGCATCATAATACAATGCTCCATTTTCAACGGTCAAAGGGCTTTCAATATTGTTTGTATACAAACTTCCGGTTCCCAATCCCTGTGGCATAGGGTTTTCCAAGGTATAGGTCCATTGCGCAATGGCGTTTAAGCCTATATTGCTTTCCAAAGCGCTGGTAATCCACCATTTACATTGTACTTCTTCTGCCATTTTTATCCACTCCATACTTCCCTTAATACCTCCTACCAAACTTGGTTTTAATATCATGTATTGTGGACGTATGGTTTGTAGCAATTCTTGTTTTTTTGTTACAGAAAAAACACCGATCAATTCTTCATCCAAGGCAATGGGCAAGGGCGTTTTTTTACATAGTTCGGCCATAGCGGAAATATTACCCTGACGTATAGGTTGTTCTATGGAATGCAAGTCAAAATCTGCTAAAACCTTTAGTTTTTCCAAAGCATTTTCTGGAGCAAAAGCACCATTGGCATCTACGCGCAATTCAATTTGTTCGGCGGTATATTCTTTTCTAATAGCGGCCAATACCTTTAATTCCGTTTCAAAATTTAAAGCCCCTATCTTCATTTTAATACAGTCAAAGCCCGTCTCCAATTTTTGTTGAATCTGCTCTAACATAAAATTTTCATCCCCCATCCAAATGAGGCCGTTGATGGGAATCACAGCTTCTTTTTCCGTAAAGGAAGAAGGAAATAAAACAAAGGGATCCTTTGAGGCCAAAGATAGAAATGCTTGTTCCAATCCAAATTGAATACTCGGAAATTCCAATAAGGCATTCCAAAGTTTTTCCATTCCCCAATGGATATGATCACAGACCCATTGTAATTTGTGTTCATAATCTGGACGATCATCAACACTCAGACTTCTCAAAACACCACACTCCCCTATTCCAAAACGAGATCCATCCTGTATCCCAATGAACCAGGTTTCTTTTTGCGTCAGAACACCTCTTGATGTGCCGCTTGGCCTTTTAAAATCGAGAATGTATTTTTTATAATTCGCTTTCATTGTTCTAAAATCAAATTTAGTTATATTTTAAGTGATAAAAAGAAAGAAATGAGTAAGATTGACAATAAGGTAGTATGGATTACCGGAGCCTCTTCTGGAATTGGTGAAGCGTTGACCTATGCATTGAGCAAAAGAGGATGCAAACTTATTATTTCTGCACGAAATACGGCACAACTGGAAGAAGTAAAACGCAGAAGTTTTACTCCGGATGCCATTGAAATTGTGCCTTTAGATCTTGCTGAGCACCATGCCATGCCCCAAAAAGTAGATGCTGCCCTTAAAGCTTTTGGTGCTATTGACATTCTTGTCAATAATGCGGGAATTAGTCAACGATCCCTTATCGCCGAAACCACATTTGAGGTCTATAAGAAACTCATGGATATTAATTATTTGGGAACCGTAGCCCTGACCAAAGCCTTACTTCCGCATTTTCAAGAAAGGGCCTCAGGGCATTTTGCCGTGGTCACTAGTGTCATGGGGAAATTTGGATCTCCCTATCGTTCGGGATATTGTGGTGCCAAACATGCCCTTCATGGTTTTTTTGATGTCTTGCGCATGGAACATGAAAAAGACCAAATCCACGTAAGCATGATCTGTCCTGGTTTTGTGCAGACCAATGTGGCAAAAAATGCCTTGACCGCGGATGGAAGCGCACAAAATACAGACGACGAGGCGACTCAAAAAGGAATTACGCCCCATGCACTATCCCAGCGTTTGATCAGGGCCATTGAGCAAAAAAAATTCGAGGTCTATGTCGGTAAAAAAGAAGTGGCGGGTGTTTACTTAAAACGCTTCTTTCCCAAGTTCTTGCACAAGTTTGTTTTGCGCAGTAAGGTGCGTTAATTAAACAGACAATGTTGCTCCTATGTCCAGCAAATGTAGCGTTTTCCCCGCTTCCTTAAACTTTTGTTTTGCTTCCTCATGATCAATTTCTATATATCCAAAAGTATCAAAGTGATAGCCCATAATGGTATTGCACTCCACAAAATCGGAGGCTAATACAGCATCTTCCACCCCCATGGTAAAATTGTCCCCTATAGGCAAAATTGCCAAATCCAATGCCGTCCTCATAGGAATCAACTTCATATCCATACTAAGGGCGGTATCTCCGGCAATATAGATATTTTTACCTGCTATAGAGAGTACAAATCCTCCAGGTTGACCACCATAAGTACCATCGGGAAAAGAGGAGGTATGGATGGCATTCACATACTTCACCCTTCCAAAATCAAAATTCCATTGCCCTCCATGAGCCATGGGATGTACTTGAAATCCTTTCGCCTGATAATGATTTGAAATTTCAAAATTACTTACAATGGTTGCGTTGGATTGTTTTGCAATGGCTTCCACATCCAAGGTATGATCCTGATGCGCATGGGTAACCAAGATATAATCTGCTTGCAATGTTGCTAAATTTATTTTATCCTTAGCCCTTTCGTTTCCACTAATAAAAGGATCTACAATGATTGTTTTAGACGCAGTCTCTATTTTTAGGGACGCATGCCCTAAGAAGGTAATTTTCATAACAGGTGTTTTTGGAATACG
Organism: Spongiimicrobium salis; assembly: GCF_043678055.1. Taxonomy (NCBI): domain Bacteria; kingdom Pseudomonadati; phylum Bacteroidota; class Flavobacteriia; order Flavobacteriales; family Flavobacteriaceae; genus Spongiimicrobium; species Spongiimicrobium salis. Next base: position 119,777 of record NZ_JBHEQA010000002.1, on the reverse strand, counting down.
AATTTATTTAAAATTGAACCAAAAACGTACTCCTTCGGTGGTTTTATCTACATTTAAGGTAGACTGTAGTTGATTTACCAAGCGATTCATCAGACGTATTCCCATAGATGATTCTGTACGCTCATCTGTATCCTCAGGCAATCCGATACCATTATCTGTGTATTCAAAATACCCCACTTCTTTATTTTTACGAAGGTGCACATAGATCTTTCCATTGGTGTCGTCTTCAGGGAAAGCATATTTAAAGGAATTGGAAACCAATTCATTTAAGATAAGTCCAAATGGAATAGCGCGATCAATGTCCAACTCCACATCTTCGGCATCGATGGTAATATTAATATTATGCCCTCCTTTTTTGAAAACAGATTGTACACTATTGATGAGACTTTCTATATATCCTTGCATTTCAATCACGGACAGGTCATCGTGTTGATAGAGTTTTTGGTGGATCAATGCCATGGCCTTTACCCTACTCTTTCCTTCTTCCAATGCCTGAATAGCTGCTTTACTACGCGTGTTTTTCGTTTGCAAACTCAGCAAACTGGAAACCATTTGCAAGTTGTTCTTTACCCTATGGTGAATCTCTTTCAATAAAGAATCCTTCTCTACCAGAGAAGCTTCTATAAAGTGCTTTTGCTCCGCAATGAGACGCTGATTTTTAATACTTTTTAAATATGCATATACAAGACCTGCAAAGCCTAGCAAGGTAAATATCAATGAAATAAATACCAAGTTGATCCTTTCCTCGTTTTCAACAAGTTCATTCTTGGACTTTTCTATTTCCAGTTGTTGCTCTCCAATTCTTTTCTTGGTATTCTCTAAATCGTATTGCACCAAAACGACATCCAAACGTTGTTGCTTGGTTCTAAAATCACTATCATTTAAGGAATCTTGGATTCTAGCGTTCTTTTTCAGGTAAAAAGTCGCATTTCTAAAATCTGCAATCTTATCATAATAAATAGATAAGAGGGTATTGTATTGCATTCTTTGGGCTACTTTCCCCAAACTGAAAGGCTGATCCAAATACATTTTGGCTTTCTTTAGATTATCGATTTGAAGGTAGCATTCCGCCAATCCCAAGGTACTTTCGATGAGGTCTTTGGAATTGGTATTCTTATTGTTTTTACGGATAATATCTATAGCCTCTTCAAAATATGGGATGGCCTCTTCATATTGGTTCAATTGAACATAGCATTTCCCAAAGTTTCCGGAAATGGCCCCGCTCAACAATTTACTTTTAACCACATCACTTTCCGTTTTATCCGAAGTAACATCGCCCATATAAATCTCTAGAAACCCTCTTGCTTCAACATAATGATCCAGGGCCACAGCAGTAGATTTATCCAGTCTCAAGTAATTTCCAATATCATTGCGATACTTGGCTTGGGCAAACATATCTTTCTCCGTGATATTTTTCTTTTCCGCATTGATATAATTCTTCATAGCTTCCCTATGAAGCCCTAAATTGGAATAGATATCATACAAAACAACATCGTCCGTTAAGCCAGATTGCTGTTTCTCTTCCCGTATCTCAATCTGTTTATCATAGATTTTTATTTCCCCATAGTTGCGATCCATTATGTTAAAGAGCGTAATCTTCTTTAGGGAATCCAACTTGTCCTTTTCCTTATAAAGTTCATTGGCAATAGCAAGACTTCTATCAAATTCTTCCAGGTCGTAATATATCTGGGAGCGCATCAAATCGTAATTCCGAATTCCCAAACTATCCTTTATCTTTCGGGAACTACTTATGTAGACATTGACAGTTTCCAACCAATCGTATCCCGAATTATCGTCATAGCGGTTATCGGTTTCGAAAAAATAGGTAAACTTTTCTTCGGCTTTGTCAATATTTTGGAACTTCTTTAGTTTTGTATCTTCCTCTGGGGTCGTCTGAGCTGTTATGCCAACCGTCAAGGATACAAACAAGAGAAAAAAAAGAATCGGTTTCGTAGGTTGTTTTTTCATGATAGTATAACGAGGTAAAAAAAATCGAATCACTGGTTTATTGAATAATGTAGTATGATGTCATTTACAATTTCGATTACATTATACAATTCTTCCAGGGATGAAATTTCCATTCCTTGATGTATTCCTAGGTGCTAGAGCAGTTGCCGTCATAATTTCATTTTTGGTGTTCATCATTTGATTTGTTGTTTACAGTAAGTGCGTACTAAAATACTGCTTTTCCTTCTCATTGTGCCCTTCACAGTAGGAATTTAGTATTGCCATTTTGATCTTTAAAATCAAAAAGGCTGTGCATGGTTACGCACAGCCTTTTTAATGAACACTATATGAAAATGATAAGATTTGGGTCTTAGCTTTTACACTTCAAATATATCATGTTGAATCCAATGGTCTAGGATATTGTTGTGTAACATCCGAAATATGTTGTGAAAAGAGGCTCATTTCTTCAATGATGTATTTCATCGTTTTTTTTGGGTTTTCAAAGGCCCTTTTTTAACTATAAAATTCATACAAATCTCGAAAAACACCGCAATCAAAGGAAGGTTTGTTTACGAGAAATGGGTCGCATCAAAACACAGTACATCCTATAAACCAGGTGTAAATATCTGTTTATAAGATTCCCTTGGTAATAAATGAAGAAATGTCTTGTAGTTTTTTCTAATTGTTTTTTTAGGAGTTCATTGCAGAAATAATAAACTCTTTGAAATCTTTGGATATCGGAATCAAGGTATTGTTGATCATGATATCCTTAGAATTTATGGCGTCAATATGATCTACATTTACGATATAGGATTTGTGCGCCCTATAAAATTTGTCTTGCGGAAGTTTTTCCAGATAATCCTTTAAAGGAGATCGCACCAAAAATTTCTTATCGATCGTATTTACCTCCAGATATACATTATCTGCCTTGATAAATTGGATATCCCCAAATTGAATCCTATAATACAAATGCTGTTTTTTTACGAAGATGGAATCTTTCAATACAGAATTGGACATTAATTTATCTTCCTGTCCTTCATCACTATGCGTGACCCCTGATTTTTCAGCATAATTAAAATTGGATAGTGCAATTTCTATAGAGGTATACAAATCTTGTTGCTCAAATGGTTTTACCAAATACCCATTGGGTTTCACCATTTTAGCATTTTCAACCGTAGCCCTATCGGAATTGGAGGTAACGAAAATAAAAGGAATATTGTAGTTTTTTCTGATGTGTTTCCCTAAGTCTATTCCTGTCTTGTCCGATGCCAAGATGATATCGATAAGAACTAAATCAACATGTTTCGTTTTTAGAACTTCCTCAGCTTGTTCATAAACGATTACATTATCTACGATTTCATATCCAATCTCTTCCAACATCGATTGCATATCATCTGCAATAATAACATTGTCTTCAACAATAAGGATTTTAATAGGCTGCTCCAAAGTCGGTAGGTTTTAGATGGTTAATTTCAAAATTACAAAAAATTATTATAACTAAAGTAAAACAATATTGCCAATAAAAACGTGCTAAGCGCTAGTTTCTTTAACTCCGGGTCCAATAAAGAAGGACTATCTACTCTAAAAACACGAAGAAAATGAACGAAAATAGGCACAAACGCCAGAAGGCCAATAAAGTGTATCCAATCTGTAAATGTATAGACCATAAAGGTCAATGTACATACGAAAGCGGTAATCAATAATAGATAATGATATTGCTTTCCTTTACGAAACCCCATTTTTACGATCAAGGTATTCTTATTTGATTTTGTGTCGGACTGCCAGTCCCTCAAATTATTTAAATTCAGTACTCCGGTGCTAAGGGCGCCGATGGCAATAGCCGGCAAAATTGAGATTGGCATCAAGGTTTTCATATACAAAAACTGCGTTCCCAAAACTGCTAAAATTCCAAAAAAGGCAAAAACAAAAATATCGCCATAGCCCCTGTAACCGTAAGCCGAAGAACCAACGGTATACCGAATTGCGGCCCAAATACTTAAAAGGCCCAAGGCCAGAAAAATTAATACGTACCAAAAGTTTTCAACCCCAAAAGCGATGTATACCAGGACAATAACCAGCAACATCGTAATACCAATAGAAATGTAAATTCCTTTTTTCAAGGCTTTCCCAGACAACAATCCACTTTGATAGGCTCTTTTAGGTCCAATCCTATCTTCATTGTCCGTGCCTTTAACACCATCTCCATAGTCATTTGCAAAATTGGACGTAATCTGAAAACCAATAGTAGTGCATAGGGCCAGAATCAAAATGGCGACACTGGAATATCCATTGAAATTGGCTAAGGCCGATCCCACTAAAATTCCTGAGATAGAAAGAGGTAAGGTACGTAATCTAGCTGCGTTTATCCACGCTTTAAAAGTCTCCAATTAATGTGATGCTTCTATTTTGATTCGTTTTCCATCCTTGTAGGAAGCCACAAAAGAATCATCGAAGCCCATGGCAACCAATTGTTTTCTAAAAGACTGTGCTTCTTCCAAGGTTTCAAAATTTCCTAAAGAATAGGAATAAAAAGGGTTGGTCTTTACGAACATTGTATTTGTCAGGGCCTCTGAGGCTAAGGTTACATTGTTTTCAATAAAAGACTTCACCTGCACTGAATATACGGTTTCCTTATTCAGGAATTTCTTTGCCAAATAAAATTCGTTGACCAAACTCAATTCTTCATTTTTAAGTTTTAAGTTCCCCATACGTTTGTAAATCGCATCCAAAGAATCCTTTGAGGCCAGTTGAAATGCGGTTTCATCGAATTGATTGGAATTATTACTGGTAAATCCTGCTGCAAATGCCACTACTACGATGGCTCCGATAAGAAATAAGGTTGAAAAAGCTGCAAATATATTGCGTTGAATTTTATGCTTTTTCAATTCCTTGTTTTTGTATTTTATTTGGTCTAAAAGTCGCTCATTGATAATCTGTGCTTTGTCCACATCTTTGTGTAATTCCAGCAAATCGCTTTCTTCTATAAATGGCATATCTTAAAATGATGTTGTTAGGGGTGCTTTAGCTGTAAATGTAAATAAAAAAAAATAACTTTATGAAAAATTAACAACATATGTCAAAAAAATAACGTATGATCTGTTTTAAACTAAAACACAACACTTTCAAAATTATTGTATTACATTAAAAATCAATTTGTTATAACTCATATTTTTCTTGACGTCTTCTTAAATCAAACGTATTCCATTGGGTTCAATAACAATTTTTCTAGCCTTATATAAGGTACCCACTCCTTTTTTAAAGTTCTTTTTACTCATTTGGAGGCGCTCCTTGATCAATTCTGGGTCCGATTTGTCATGTAATGATAAAAACCCATTTTCTTTTTGCAATTCTTCGTAAATCTTTTGGGCCATCGGTTCTAATTTTTTTGTTCCGATAGGTTCTAGGGAAACATCAATTTTTTGATCTTCCCGAATATTTTTGACATAACCTTTTAATTTATCTCCAATAGCAAGAGTTCTAAAAACTTCACTCTTAAAAACCAAGCCTTTATGACTATTGTTAATAATGACCTCCCATCCTAAATCGGTCTTCCTGGTAACGATAAGATCAACCTCATCCCTTTCTTTAAGGGACACCGCTTCTTTATCCAAAAACTTATCGAGCTTATTGGATGCTACTAAACGAAATGTTTCTTCATCCAAATAACAATAGACCACATAGGATTGGCCTTCCTGCATTTTAGATCGTTGCTCCCTAAAGGGCACCAGGAGGTGTTTTTCCAACCCCCAATCCATGAATGCCCCTATCTCATTAACATCAACAACTCTGAGCAAGGCATAGCTATTTCTTAGTATATGCGGTTTTAGCGTCGTGGCTATAGGTCTTTCTTCATAGTCCAGGTAACAAAAAATTTCCAACATTTCCCCAATCTCATAGGTTCTGGGCACGTACTTATTTGGCAATAAAACGTCATGGCCCTCCCCATCGCCTAAAAAGAGTCCTACACTAGTACTTCTAAGTATTTCTAGCGTATTGTATTTTCCCAATGCTATCATGCTGCAAAAATACATTTATTTTTAGTGGACATCACATAAAAAAGCCACTCAATATTGAGTGGCTTTTTTTATGCTATTAATTTGTTCTTTCTAGTTATATACGGATTCCTTTCCAAAATGTTTGGTAAGCAAATAATATACAACCGCTCTGTATTTATTTCTCTCGGACGAACCATACTTCGCAATAACGCTATTAATCCCTTCCATCAACTTTGGACCATCGCTAAGACCCAATTTTTTGATCAAGAAATTATTCTTTACGGTTTCCAATTCTTTTTCATCGGAACCTGAAACTGTAGAAGCATCTCTGTTGTAGATTGATGGGCCACAACCAATCGTTACTTTTGTCAATAAGTCCATGTCTGGCGTTTCCCCAATTTTATTTTTTAAATCAGAGGCATATTTTTCAATCAGTTCATCTCTTTTGCTCATAATTTTAAGTGTTCTTTTTAATTTATAGTTTTTTACACCCCCTAAGATATAAAATCAAAGTAATTAAGCAAAATTTTATTGTTGACTAATCTTGGAGTAAAAATTTCCAGGAGTTTTGCACGTTCCGATTTTTCATAAAAATTGGACTGTACCCTAGTCAATTCTTCATCTTCCCTCACACTGATATACTCCAAATTATACATCTTGCATAATTGTTCTGCGTCCAGATGATGTGTGGTTTCAAAGTAAGTTTCAAAATTTTCGGCTTTTTTATTTGCCGGAAGTATCCTGAAAATACCACCACCACCGTTATTGATCAAGATGACCCTAAAATCTGACCTTATATAGCTATTCCAAAGTCCATTGCTATCGTAAAAAAAACTGAGATCGCCCGTGAGCAATAGTGTGGGTTCCTTATCATAAAGGGATGCGCCTATCGCTGTTGACGTACTCCCATCAATACCGCTGGTTCCCCGATTACAAAAAACACGTATGGAAGACTTTAAATCAAACAATTGCACATAACGCACCGTAGAGCTATTGGCCAATTGTAGTTGGTACTGTTCTGGTATTTTGGCAATGATGTTATGAAACGCCTTCATATCTGAAAATGGAATTTCCGCAATATATTTTACCCGCTCCAGTTCGTAGGCATCGCGCACCCTGTTCCAATAGGTAAAATAATTACTCTCTACCGTTTGTAAAAGACTTAGAAAGCGATTGAAAAAGCTATTAGGGGTTATTTTAAAATGATGGGAAAGACAAAAAAAAGTATCATATGCCTTCTTGGTGTCTATATGCCAATGATGTTTGGGCGCATACAATCGTAAAAAAGCCTTTATCTTTTTAGAAACCAATAATCCACCAAAAGTCAATAAAACATCTGGTTGTAGTTTTTGAAATAGTTCCTCTTTATCGGAAGATTTTTCCAACGGGGCAATGATACTATCAATACTCGGAAAAAAATTGGGATGGTGTAAATTTGATGTTGTCTCTGTCATTACAATAACGGACGGGTCTTCGGCCAGTTCATCTAAAAATTGTTGTTCTACCGTATTTGGATGATTGACTCCAATAAGAACAAGCTTTTTGCTTGCCGTGTTCCAGATATTGGCATAGTCTTCCAAATCTGGTATTTCCACCTGCCCTACTTCTTCTGGGAAAGTAACCACGGGTACCACAGAGGGGGTAGCTATTTGATCGTACAACGGTTCTTCAAAAGGAATATTAACATGAACAGGAGCCCGATCTTCCAGAGCTTTGTTGAATGCTTGATTCAACAAACTGTCATTCTCATTTTGTATTTCATTCTGCAGCTCCTCCAAGGAGAAATCCGCCAAGAGCTCTTTTTGATATCTTTTTATGCGTTCCGTTGCATGTGACACATCTTGTTTCAAATGCACGGAAAGGGCTATATTACGATCAAAGACACCATCTTGTCTTATGGTTTGCCCATCTCCAATATCAATTTTATAGCCGGGGCGATCTGCAGAAAGTATCAGCAAGGGAATATCACTATAAAAAGCTTCCGCAACGGCTGGATAATAGTTTAAAAGGGCACTTCCCGAGGTACATACCAGAGCTACGGGGCTCTGAAGTTGTTGTGCCAGGCCTAAAGCAAAAAAGCCGGCACAGCGTTCATCAACAATACTAAAACACTTGAAAAAAGAATCTTCCGAAAATCCCAAAATCAGCGGCGCATTTCGTGAACCGGGGGAGATAACTATATTCCTTATGCCCTTAACCTTACAATGGTGTACAACGGCTTGGGCCAACGGGATACTAGAGTAGTTCATTGGTACAAAAATACAACGCAAGTCTTTCTAAACCCAAACTATCTTAATTAAAAATAATCTTCAACATGGTCTTGCTTTTTGCAATGGTTTCCTCCCATTCTTTTTCCGCTATAGAAGCCTGGGTAATTCCGCCTCCTACATAGATTGTAGCTTTTCCATTTTTCAATTGCATACAGCGCAAATTCACAAAAAGTTGGCTGTTTTTACTGATCATACCATACGCTTTATGTTCCTGATTTCTTCGAGAAACCGACCTATCCTTGCGTTCCTTAAAATTGAGTTCGCCCAAATAACCAGTATAATACCCTCTTTGGTATCCCTCATTTTCCAGAATGAATTGTTTGGAATCCTTTTTGGGCAATCCACAAATTGCCGGCGTTGGGTGTAACGCATGTATCACAGGGGCAATGCCATTCCCTATTACCGTTCCAGAAATAGCGGTTCGTAAATGCCATAAATTCCCCGCACGCACCGATTCCGTATCGGAAACTTTTAAGTGGGATACCGCATTACATAAAGCATCCGAAATATAGGAAGTAACCAAAGCCTGTTCTTCCAATTCCTTTGTTCCCCACTGCGGTACTTTCCCTTCAGAAAACTCCTTGGTACCCGCCAAAGACATCGTGGTTAAGCGTCGGTTCTTAATTTGAGTCAAGACTTCGGGTGTAGCACCTAACCACAACCCAATTTTTGGGTGATACCATACATAACAGAAGGCCTGCGGGTAGTGATGCAATAAAGCTTCAAATAAATCGATTGCCGACTTGTCACAGGGAATTTCAATTTTTCTGGATAGTACCACCTTTTTAAAATCGCCCTTTGCAATATGGGCAACGGCCTTTTGCACTAAGTCCATGTGCTTTCTTTTTGCTTGCAGCGTTTCCTCTAGCCCATAACTATTAGAGGACTCCTTAGTCTTTCTATTTTCGTATTTTTCCTTAAAAACTTCATCTGGATGCAATAGAATAGGCGGTTGCTTATCATCAAAAGGGGCAAAAACAAAGCCCGTTTCATCAAAAGTATCTACATTATGAACATCGGAATTTTGTTGTACCATTAGGGTAACTTCGTCGGCGCCCGGCTGTCTGTACAATACAAAAGGTAATTCTTTGGCAAACTGTACTCTTGCTTTTTGTAATACTTGGGGAAACATATTATTTTTTTGGCAAGGCAATGGTAGTAAGCTTACATACAGAGATCAAATTTTCTTCCGCGTCCGTTATCTTGATATCCCACAACTGTGTGGTTCTCCCTTTATGGATAATCGTTGCTTTAGCAAACACCTCTCCTTCCCGAATGCTCTTTACATGGTTTGCGGCAATTTCAATTCCTCTGATATAGGATTCTTGCGCATTTAGGAAAATATAGGATGCGGCACTCCCAATACTTTCTGCCAATGCGACCATAGCCCCCCCATGCAATACCCCATCAGGTTGATGCACTCTAGGCGTTACGGGCATTTTACCTATTAAATAGTTTTCACCCACATCAATATATTCTATATTCAAGGTTTCCATTAAGGTTCCTTTGCAGGTATCATTACATATTTTTAGGATTTTTTCTTTAAAATCGTTCATGGAAGTATTTTTTGTAAAATTAAGCATTCCAAGTGCAACAAAAGTCATTACTTTGGAAATTGATTTTAGATATTTTAGCTCATGGAAAAACAGATCACTTACGCTACCTCCAATTCGTACTCCACACGAAATACCTTGCTTCCAACCACCAAAAATGTATGGATCGTTCTGCATGGGATAGGTTATCTGAGTCGGTATTTTCTTCGCTATTTTGATCAACTTCCTCAAGAAGAGAATTATCTTATTGCTCCACAGGCCCCTTCAAAATATTATCTCAACGACACCTATACCCATATTGGAGCCAGCTGGCTGACCAAAGAAAATACAGAAACAGAAATACATAATGTTTTGGAATATCTAGAAGCCGTCCGGAATAACGAGGCCATACCCGAACATTGCAAACTTGTCATCTTTGGGTATTCCCAAGGGGTATCCATAGCCGCTCGCTGGGTTGCGAAGAAAAAATTTAGATGTACACATCTTGTTTTATACTCAGGAAGTATTCCCAATGAACTTGTTCCTGAGGATTTCCTTTTCCTTGAAGAAAACAATACGAAAGTCATTACCGTAGTTGGCGACAAGGATCCATATATCACCAAAGAACGTTATGCCCTTGAAGTAAAAAAAACCAATACGCTATTTAAAGGCGAAGTGCATCATATTACATTCCAAGGAGCCCATGAAGTAAAAAGAGAACTAATACCTACCTTACTACAGTAAAAATATGGTGTAAAAAATCTGATGGAATGAAACAACGTATTGCGCTTTTAAGTTTGGTAGTGGATGAATATGACAAAGCCATTGCTTATTATACCACTAAACTTGGCTTTATCCTCCATGAAGATACTGCATTAGGCGATGGAAAACGATGGGTGGTCATTCGTCCTAAAGGTTCGGAAGGCTCTGGAATTCTATTGGCAAAAGCAAACGATGCCAGGCAAAAAGCTGCCATTGGCAATCAAACAGGCGGTCGTGTATTTCTATTTTTATATACCGATGATTTTTGGGGAGATTATACACAGATGCAGAAAGAGGGCGTTGAATTTTTAGAAAGCCCCAGGGAAGAAGTTTATGGTAGGGTCGTCGTATTTAAAGATCTCTATGGGAATACTTGGGATTTATTGGAACCCAAATAAAACTTTTCCTTAAAAAATCCCATTTCACCTATTCTTCCTCTTCTTCGTAATAGGTAATCCTTCGGGTTACATAACTATTTTCTGGCGTAATGATCTGCTTTATCCAATTTGTACTAAGGCTATCATCAAATTGATGAATGTACTTCTTTTTAGCTGTAGTGTTGCCCGTTTTTATAATAACCTCAGAAATTACATTTTGATCAGTATAGCTAAAACTTTTTGTTTGTTCCGGAGCAAATTGCTTTTTTTCTGTGTCATATCTAAAAGTGACTTCCATAAGTAATTCTTTATTGCCTCCAAACAATTGCTCTTGCGCTTTCAAGGGCTCTCCTTCTAAAAACTCCTTAGTAAGTACAGTACGCTGCTTTTCTCCCCCTTTTTTCTTGACAGACGTACGAATCGATTTTAAGATTACTCCATTGAGGCTATAGGTTTGCGTAGTTTCCCCTTTTAGGTGGCTATAGGTCACTTTAGTTTCATCCAGACCATCGTTATTGTTTCGTTGGATGCTTACAAGACGATCCTGTTCATCATAGACATAGTAGTATTGGTCCAGAAATTCATTGTTATAGGATATGATTTTTTCTGTGATTTTGGTCGTAAGCAGGGTATCTAAACTGTAGCTATTGGCAATAGAGGTGTTTTTGTCAAAAATGCCATCCCTATAACTTTCCAAGCGTTTTTCCAATAAGTATCCATGCTGATACTTATAATAGGTAATGTCATAGTCTGCGTCGCTGTATCGGGTAACAGATTTTGTAAGTAAGCCTTCTTCATTAAAATCAAATTCTTCTTTCCCATAGTCCGTAATTACCAGACAGGTCTTCACTTTGCCCCTGAGGTCAAAATCTTCCAATCCGAAGACCTTGAGTTCTTGGGAAAACAATACGGTTGTATGGGTCAACAACAGTACAAAAGTCCACAAAAAATTGACATCGTAGTTTTTTTCCATAATCCAAAATTACCTTATATTCCTACATTTAAAAAACAAAATTGATGGCAAAAATAAAAAGGAGCGGTAAAACCGCTCCTTTTTTTATATTATGATATAATTATCATTCGATATTATTTCACTTCTTCGAAATCTACATCTTCCACATTATCCCCTTCTGTAGCGCCGGCATCATTGGCTGCCGCTTCTGGGTTTGGTGCTCCACCTTGAGCCTGCTGTGCTTCAGCCTGAGCTTTGTACATTTCTTCAGAAGCTACCTTCCAAGCTTCATTGATTTTCTCTAAAGCGGGAGTAATCACTCCAACATCTTTAGTTTCATAAGCCTTCTTCAGTTCTTCCAAAGCTTCTTCGATAGGTTTCTTTTTCTCATCGGACAACTTATCCCCAAACTCTTTCAATTGTTTTTCGGTCTGGAAAATCATGCCATCTGCTTCATTCAACTTATCTGCTGTTTCTTTGGCTTTTTTATCCGATTCTGCATTAGCTTCCGCTTCCGCCTTCATCTTCTTGATTTCTTCTTCTGTTAATCCAGAAGACGCTTCGATACGGATATCTTGGGATTTATTGGTAGCCTTATCTGTTGCAGAAACTTTAATGATACCATTTGCATCAATATCAAAAGTAACTTCGATTTGAGGTGTTCCACGTTGTGCTGGCGGAATGCCATCCAAATGGAAACGACCAATGGTCTTATTGTCTCCCGCCATAGGACGTTCTCCCTGAAGTACATGGATCTCAACCGATGGTTGATTATCTGCTGCAGTAGAGAAGACCTGTGATTTCTTTGTGGGTATTGTGGTATTGGCCTCGATCAATTTGGTCATTACGTTCCCCATAGTCTCAATTCCTAAGGACAATGGTGTAACATCCAATAATAGAACATCTTTCACATCTCCGGTCAATACACCTCCTTGAATAGCCGCTCCAATGGCCACTACCTCATCTGGGTTCACTCCCTTGGAAGGTTTCTTTCCAAAGAATTTTTCTACGGCTTCCTGTACTGCAGGGATTCTTGTAGAACCACCTACCAGGATGATTTCATCGATATCACTCTTAGAAAGACCTGCTGATTTCAAAGCTGTTTGACAAGGTTCAATGGTACGTTTTACCAAATCCTCGATCAACTGCTCAAACTTAGCTCTAGATAAGGTTCGCACCAAGTGCTTCGGTCCTGTTGCCGTTGCAGTAACATAAGGTAAGTTGATTTCTGTCTGGGCAGAAGAAGACAATTCAATCTTAGCTTTCTCAGCAGCCTCGCGTAAACGCTGTAAGGCCATGGCATCGTCACGAAGATCAATGCTTTCGTCTTTCTTAAATTCTTCGGCCAACCAATCTATAATTTTCTGATCAACATCATCTCCACCTAAGTGCGTATCCCCATCAGTTGACAATACTTCAAAAACACCATCTCCTAATTCCAAGATAGAAACATCATGGGTTCCTCCTCCAAAGTCAAAAACAACGATCTTTTGATCCGTATCCTTCTTGTCCATACCATATGCCAAGGAAGCAGAAGTAGGCTCGTTGATAATACGCTCAACAGTAAGTCCTGCAATTTCTCCAGCTTCTTTTGTCGCTTGCCTTTGTGCATCGTTAAAATAGGCAGGTACCGTAATTACCGCACGGGTAACGTCTTGCCCTAAATAATCTTCTGCCGTTTTCTTCATTTTTTGAAGAATCATTGCAGACAATTCCTGTGGGGTATACAAACGCCCATCTATATCTACTCTTGGAGTATTGTTATCGCCTTTTACCACATTATAAGGAACTCTTTCCGCTTCCTTACTGGATTCCGAAAATTTGTTCCCCATAAAACGCTTTATAGAATAAATAGTTTTATGCGGGTTGGTCACGGCCTGCCTTTTGGCAGGATCTCCAACTTTTATCTCACCACCTTCTACAAAGGCAATAACAGATGGAGTGGTACGTTTTCCTTCCGCATTTGGAATTACAACAGGTTCATTACCCTCCATTACGGACACACAAGAGTTTGTTGTTCCTAAATCTATTCCTATAATTTTACTCATCTTATCTATTTAAATTAATGCTGTATTTTTTGTTCTAGACGATAACTGAAAGACAAACAATATGCCAATACCAAAAAACTGACATGATGTCATAATTCTTAAAATTGAAAGAAAATACGCGCTCAAATCCCGTCTACAAGGTCATATCAACACCCAAAAGTATGACAAAAGGGAATGTCAGGGCATTCTTCAAAACCATTTAGATTTGTTATTTTGCGTTCATTTCAAACAAGAGCTTAGCTATGGGAATATTAAAAGGGCTTTTTGGTCCTTCAAAAAAAGAAATCTGGTCTCAGATCGCCAATGATATTGGCGGGGACTTTATTGAAGGTGGCTTTTGGGATAGGGATAGTCTTCGATATGCCTATGGGGAATGGGAAATTTTACTGGATACCTTTACAGAAAGTACCGGAAATACCTCTACCACCTATACCAGAATACGAGTTCCTTTTATCAATAAGGACCAACTTCGATTTAAAATTTACCGGGAGAACTTTTTTTCTTCCATAGGTAAGTTTTTCGGCATGCAGGATATTCAAATCAATGATGCTTATTTTGACGACCATTATATCATCAAGGGAAATAACGAGCAAAAAATCAAATTTCTATTGCGGGACAATCCGCTTAAAAAAATGATCATAAAACAGCCTAATATCTATCTGGAGATTAGAAACAATGCGGGTTGGTTAGGTCCAAAATTCCCAAAAAAAGTGGATCAAATCTATTTTCAATCTACAGGTGTCATTAAGAAAAAAGAACGCTTATTGGCACTTTTTGAGCTTTTCGGTGCCCTTCTAGATCGGCTAGTAGCTATTGATTCTGCCTATATAGATGATCCAAAAATTAAGTTAAAGTAATACGATATCCCACTCTTATTATTTTGCCCCTATGGCAGGTGTCAACACAATATTACGCAATTCAATGGGTTCATGATCCCCCTGGATCAAAATAGGCCCTGGAGCCGCTTCATCATTATCCAGAGCGCCCCCTGTTATTCCAGGAATGATCTGGTCCACAATAATAGGAACCCCGTTGGCAATAACAGTGACACGTCTACCGATCAAAACAATATCATACGATTGCCATTCACCAGCTTCCTTGGCTACCATTTCATTGGGGCATAAAAAACCATAAACTCCTCCAAACTTGGTAGAAGAAGGGTCTTCGCCTTTGTTATCGGTAATTTGAACTTCGTACCGCCCTCTTAAATAAATGCCGCTATTTCCATTCTTGGAGTACTTAAACTCTACATGCAATTTAAAATCATTAAAGGTTTCTTTGGTATAAATGTTGGTCCCCGATTCGGCACTTTTTAATATCCCATTCTGGACCTTCCATTGATTTTTTCCAGTGCTTTTCCATCCACTAAGGTCTTTCCCATTAAATAAAGTAATGGGATTCCCCCATACGGGTCTTTTGGTATGTTTTAGTTTTGGGGCGCGCACCGCTGTCCAAGAATAGGTTTTTCCATCGGCATAAATCATGGTTCCTGCAAGGCCCTTGGCCGTGATCTTTCCTTTAAAATCCATTTTCCGCCCACCTCGTTCCCATTGCGGGGGTATGGAAAAACGAAATTCGCCTTTTTCATACACCACATTGCCAATAGGCCTGGCGCTCCCAAAGGCATATACAAATCTTCCTACTAGTGTATTCCTCCCGGAATGGGTTACTTCCAACCAGGAAGGAAGCTCTTTCCCTTCTTGGGCAATGGTTAAATTCCAACGCCCCTCCAAATCTTTTTTATCCTGACCATAAACCCCATCTGGAGATACCATCCCTACAAGTAATAGTACCAAAATGGTCAACTTGTATGTATTCCGCATCGTGTTTACTTCTTTAATCATACTCTTATGATTTACATCCCTTTTTTCTTCTGGTATCTACCAAATATATGATTTTCCATTTCCCTTCATCTTTAAACAATTGAAAGGAATTAACCCCACAATGGCTAAAGTTTTCATTCACATAAAATTCATATCCCACCCATGCATTGGCCATAGGGCCATCTACTTTGATATCAAAAGAAGTAAGGCGTTCCTCAAATTTCGTAGTTTCGGGAATGCTGACAATAGAGGCCAAAAACTTATGATAGTCTTCATGAATCACTGCGGGTTTTCCTTCCTTATTTCTTCCAATGGTCTGTAAAACCATATCTTCGGACATCATGGTTTTTAATTGCGTAGAATCCTGTGCATGAAATGCATCAAAGAAGGTAGTCACAGTATTTTGCACCAATTGTTCCTCGGTTTGTGCATTTCCTATGATGCCCATTAAAGAGATTACGATGATCAGCATGTGTTTCATGATATTTGTTTTTTTGATTTCAGGACTAAAATACTATAAAAATCATCCGTAAAGCCAATATTAAAAAATACTCCTTATTTTTATCGCCCAATTAGAAAATTACCACAACATATGTCCGTAGCAAAAAAGGAATACAAGAGAGTTACTGTAAAATCCCTCGTGGATATGAAAAAAAATGGAGAAAAAATCTCTATGCTCACCGCTTATGATTACTCCATGGCCACTGTGGTGGATACGGCCAATGTAGATGTCATTCTTGTTGGAGACTCTGCCAGCAATGTAATGGCGGGACATGAAACCACGCTTCCCATTACGCTTGACCAAATGATCTATCATGCCTCTTCCGTGGTTAGGGCAGTAAAACGCGCTTTGATCGTGGTGGACATCCCTTTTGGAAGTTATCAAAGTGATCCCAAGGAGGCCCTTCGCTCTGCGATACGCATCATGAAAGAAAGTGGAGCTCATGCCATTAAAGTAGAAGGAGGGTCCGAAATTAAAGATTCCGTAAAACGCATTATAAATGCAGGAATCCCTGTAATGGGGCATTTAGGTTTAACCCCCCAATCCATTTACAAATTTGGAACCTATACTGTGAGGGCCAAAGAACAAAAAGAGGCTAAGAAACTTATAGAAGATGCCAAATTATTGGAAAAAATTGGCTGTTTTGGTATTGTGCTGGAAAAAATACCAGCCGCCTTGGCCAAAGAGGTTGCCGAAAACATCAGCATTCCGGTTATTGGGATAGGTGCAGGAAATGGTGTAGACGGACAGGTATTGGTCATACATGACCTTTTGGGCATTACCAAAGAATTCAATCCACGTTTTTTACGGAGGTATATGAATCTTTATGAAGAAATGGGCAAAGCCATTTCACAATATGTAGACGATGTTAAAACTAGGGATTTCCCTAATGATGAGGAGCAATACTAAGTAAAAAAGCATGTCAAAGAAAGCCCTACAACGATTGACCATTATCCTCATTGTACTCTTAAATATTGGTTGTGATCAAATTTCCAAGGATATTGTCCGTAAAAAAGTAGTATCCCACGATTATATCGAAATTCTGAGCGACAATTTTATTTTAACCAATGTAGAAAACACTGGGGCCATGTTAGGGTTTGGGCAAAGCCTCTCGCCCATCTTAAAAATTATTTTTCTGCAGTCATTGCCCATATTGGTGCTTTTGTTTCTCTTATACCGTATTTTAAAGAAACAGAATTTGGATAAATGGATGGTTGTTGCCTTTGCTTTTGTCATTGGTGGCGGCATTGGAAATTTAATTGATCGGGTAGCCTATGGTTCTGTTACTGATTTCTTTCAAATAAAAGTAGGGCCTCTTAAAACAGGGATTTTCAATATGGCTGATGTCTCCGTAACTAGCGGTGCTATTCTAATTTTCATTCTCTTGCTCCGAAACAAAAAATTAGAGTTCTAGTCAGAAAACCATTTTAAAACCCATTTTTTGTCCAATACACCCCATCATACACATTCCAACCCGCAAAATCTTCAGG
Source organism: Spongiimicrobium salis (assembly GCF_043678055.1). Lineage (NCBI taxonomy): Bacteria > Pseudomonadati > Bacteroidota > Flavobacteriia > Flavobacteriales > Flavobacteriaceae > Spongiimicrobium > Spongiimicrobium salis. The sequence continues at coordinate 102,079 of NZ_JBHEQA010000002.1, read as the reverse complement.
TACTCTTTGAAGACAATCATTTGATTGTGATCAACAAGCGTCCCGGAGACATTGTTCAAGGAGATAAAACTGGGGATACCCCCTTGAGCGAGGTGGTAAAACAATTCCTAAAAAAGAAATACACCAAACCCGGAAATGTCTACCTCGGTGTGCCCCATAGATTAGATCGCCCTACTTCGGGCATTGTTGTTTTTACGAAAACATCCAAGGCATTACCTAGAATGAATGCGCTTTTTGCGGAGAAAAAAACAAAAAAGATGTACTGGGCGGTCGTCAATAAAAAGCCCGAAAAAAAACAAGATACGCTAACACATTGGTTGAAAAGAAATCCGAAACAAAATAAATCTTACGCCTATCCTAAGGAAGTTCCCGATAGCAAAAAGGCAGTTTTGGAATATCGACTTTTTAAGAGTTTAGATCGCTATTTTGTGCTGGAAATCGATTTAAAAACCGGGAGACACCATCAAATCAGGGCACAGTTATCTGCCCTGGGGTGTTCTATTAAAGGGGATTTAAAATATGGTGCAAACCGGAGTAATTCCGACGGAAGCATACATTTACATGCCCGAAGCCTTAGTTTTATCCACCCCATAAAGAAAGAACTGTTGCACTTTACGGCCCCACCTCCACTGCACGATGCCATCTGGAAAGTTTGTATCTGATCGTTCCCTATTTCAACGATAGGAACGAATACTTTCAATAACTACGGAGCTCAGAATAAGCACTCCGCCTAAAATAGTGAGGAGCGAAGGTATTTCCGATAAAAAAAGGGCCCCAATGATAATCCCATATACGGGCTGCACGCTACTGATAATACTTGCTGTAGTTACCGAAAAGTGCTTAAAGCTATTCAAGAAAATGGTATGTCCTATGGCGGTCGTGAAAAGCGCTAAAGCCAATAAGGCTTCCCACTGACTGCCTATGGCCGTTCCATCCAAGACAAAAAATGACGGAAACAATACGATGCCGATAATACCCACTTGGTAACACATGAGCATAGAGCCGTTGTAATTCGTTACTTTGGTCTTCAAAATTAAATTACGAAGGGCATAAAATAAGGCCGATAGGATACCAATTCCCACCGCCAAGGCATACGAATTGTCCATATCAAAATTCGGCACTAAAAAATAAATTCCGGATAGGACTAAAATCCCCAATAACAAATGTATTCTTTGAAATTTTGTCTTTAGCAAAATGGGCTCCAAAAAAGAAGTCAGCACAGGATAGGTAAATAAAGAAAGCATTCCAATAGCTACATTGGACCATTTTAAGGCATAAAAATAGGTAATCCAATGCAAGCCCATACATATCCCCGTTGCGACAATGGGCCAAATATCTTTTCTAGCAACTTTCAGCGAAATTTTTTTCCATTTGCAATAGAGAAACAATAGTACAAATGCCAAAATGGCCCTACTCGCTATGGTTACCGGCACGGATAATTGAATATACCTGCCCAAAGCACCAGAGGTACTGATAAAGACCATGGCCAGATTAATCTGAAAAAGATGGGCGAGGTGGGTATTTTTGTTTTCCAAAAGCAGGCTTATCTAGTGAGCAACATGGCCTTTTTACGTATGACCTCGGCCACGGGGATATCCTGCAAATGACTTTCTAACCACGAAAGGATATCCAAGTATAAAAATGCTCTTTTCTCATAGGGGTGATTCTCATATTTCTTCAATTCCGTATGAAGTTTTTGAAATTCATCTCGAAGTTCATGCGGATAAATATCCCCTAAATTTCTCAAGAATTTGATCATCTCCTTCTGAACGGCATGCAAGTCGTCCATCTTCAATAAAAATTTGTAGGTACTCTTCAACTGCACTTCCAAATGATAATCCATTCCCGCCTCATAGTGGGCAACCAAGCTTAAAACACGGGCAAAACACATCAAATCTTCCCGCATTTTGAGGTTCTTGTTATTAATAATTTTCTTTAAGTATTGAATACAGGTTTTATTATCCCCAATGCCAAAATAAAGGCAGGCAATCTTATAGTAGAATACCATAATATGGTGTTCGTCTATTCTATTCTTATGCTTGGCAATACCATATTCAATAATACGCACTAGGTATAGCCCTTTTTCAAAAGTGCCCTCCAAGAAATGCAGGTTTAATTTATTGAAGTTGATATACAAAAAGGCGAGGGAGGTAATATTGTCGTTCTTTGGAAATTCTTTGCTGTTAACCATTACCTCCAAGCGTTCCAAAGTCTCTTTGAACTGGGAGCTATATTTTACATAGAACAACGATTCCAAGAGGTAATGATTTCCTTTGAGGAAAAAAACCGGATTTAGGTAGATCATTTTCTTTTGTTCATAAAAAATATCCACCCATTTGCTGGAATATTTATAACAGGACAAAAAATCTTGGGTGAGAAAACTGTACCACAAATGCGCTTTGTACAGCCATAATTTCTCTCGGAATCCCAATTCCTTGATATCGTATTTCGGCAGGTGTTCCTTAAAGTATAACTGCACTTTCTTGTAATCTTCATCACTACGCACATAGCCCACTTTGAGCATAATACCATACAATTGCAGGGAAAGATTAGACAGCTTACTGGTCATGACGTTCTGGGCTGATAACTTTTTTGCTTCCAAGGCCAATTCATCTGCCCTATCCGGAATACTCCGTGTAATGTATTGGGTTTCAATAATTTTCTCCAGCTCTACAATTTCGTAAGCAATATTTTTCTCTTCGTTTTCAACCGCTACTGTCTTTGCTTTTTCTAAAATTTTTAAACTCTGTTTATACAGGCCCTTCTGGTACAGAATTGTGGCAAAATCCAGTTGTTCCCGTATCTGCACCCTAATATTTTGATTTACAGGATTTAAACGTAGGCTTACCAGGATTTGTTTGTATAAATGCGCTTTTAAATTGGATAGTTGTGTTTTCTTCACAATACCACTGGCCAAAATCGTTTTTTCGTCGTATTCCTTTATTTTATCCAGTAGGTTAAACAACGCCAAAAACTTGGCATCGGTATTTACGCCCAAGCGACCTACATAGAGTTTAAACTGTCGCTTTTCAGATTTAGAAAGGGATTTCACCAATACAAATAAGACATCTTTATGGGCATTTGTCATCGTAAAAAATAGAATTTAAATAATTGATTATCAATTAATTATATATACCAAAAAGTAACTTAACATTGTAAATACATTTCATTTCCCAAAATCATCTAGGGCACTACTGTTATATTCGTATAGGCTACTTAAAAATATGTAAATATAATGAGTAAAGATAAAGTACAAATATTTGATACGACCTTAAGGGATGGAGAACAAGTTCCAGGATGCAAATTGGATACGCAACAGAAATTGATCATTGCGGATCGTTTGGATAATTTAGGGGTAGATATTATTGAAGCTGGTTTTCCCATATCCAGTCCGGGAGATTTTACTTCGGTCAACGAAATCAGCAAACTAGTACAAAACAGCATTGTATGTGGTCTAACAAGGGCCGTTAAGAAAGATATTGAAGTAGCTGCCGAAGCCTTAAAACATGCAAAACGACCACGAATCCACACTGGTATTGGCACTTCGGATTCCCATATTAAATTCAAATTCAATTCCAACAGGGATGCCATTATTGAACGTGCCGTAAGCGCGGTCAAGTATGCCAAAACATTTGTGGAGGATGTAGAATTTTATGCAGAAGATGCCGGTAGAACGGACAATGAATATTTAGCCCGGGTCTGTGAAGAAGTTATTAAAGCAGGAGCCACGGTACTCAACATTCCAGATACTACAGGATATTGTCTTCCGGAGGCCTATGGCGCCAAAATGAAATATCTTTCTGAAAATGTGAAAGGAATAGAAAAAGCAATACTTTCTTGTCACTGCCACAACGACTTAGGTTTGGCTACGGCCAATTCCATTGCAGGAGTGATCAATGGAGCACGACAAATTGAATGTACTATTAATGGTATCGGAGAACGGGCGGGGAATACCTCTTTGGAAGAAGTAGTAATGATTTTAAGACAACACCCTTATCTCAATATAGATACCAATGTCAATAGCAAGCTGTTATACGATACCAGCTTAATGGTCTCTCAGAAAATGGGTATGCCCGTACAACCCAATAAGGCCATTGTAGGATCCAACGCCTTTGCCCATAGCTCTGGAATTCATCAGGATGGTGTAATCAAAAGTCGTGAAACTTATGAAATCATGGACCCTGAGGATGTAGGGGTCAATGAATCCTCAATTGTGCTTACAGCACGTAGTGGAAGGGCCGCTCTAGCCTACAGGGCAAAGAAAGTAGGGTGCAACCTTACAAAAGTGCAATTGGATATGGTGTATGACGAGTTTTTGAAATTTGCCGATCGTAAGAAGGAAGTTATTGATGAAGACATTCTCGAAATTTTAGCCTTGAGTAATATTAACATTGAAAGCGTAGCTTAAAATGAATTTAAAAATTGCACTTTTACCCGGTGATGGCATTGGCCCTGAAGTTATGGCTCAGGCCGTAAAGTGTCTTCAAGCCATTGAAGAGGCTTTTAACCATCAATTTTCATTTGTGGAAGCCCCTGTTGGTGCGGTTGCTATTGATTTGACGGGAAACCCTCTTCCGGAGAATACCTTAAATCTGTGCAAGACATCGGATGCCGTTCTTTTTGGGGCCATTGGAGACCCTAAATATGATAATGATCCCAATGCAAAAGTAAGACCGGAACAGGGCTTGTTGAAATTGCGAAAGGAACTGGGCCTGTTTACCAATATCAGACCCATAAAGGCCTATCCGGAACTCATTCACCAATCTCCTTTAAAAGAAACTATAATTGCCGAAACCGATTTGGTGATCTACAGGGAGCTGACCGGAGGTATTTACTTTGGTGAAAAAAAATTAAGTGAAGACGGCAGAACAGCTTCCGACCTGTGTGAATATGAAGAGAAGGAAATAAGCCGAATTGCCCATCTTGCCTTTAAAGATGCCAAAACAAGGCAAAAAAAACTAACCCTTGTAGACAAAGCAAATGTATTGGAATCATCGCGTTTATGGCGTAAAGTGGTGAGCCGTATCGGAGAAAGTTATCCGGAAGTAAGCTTAGACTATTTGTTTGTGGATAATGCTGCCATGCAGCTCATCCTAAATCCACGCCAGTTCGATGTGATCCTTACCGAAAATATGTTCGGAGACATTCTTTCGGATGAGGCCAGCGTTATTGGAGGCTCCATTGGTCTTCTAGCTTCTGCCTCTATAGGAAAGGAGCAAGCCTTGTTTGAACCTATACACGGATCATACCCTCAAGCCAAGGGCCAGGACATCGCGAATCCTATTGCTGCTATACTGTCTGCAGCTTTATTATTAAAACACTTTGGATTGGAACATGAGGCCCTGGTTATAGAATTGGCCGTAGAAAAGGCGCTTCAAAAAAATATCGTAACTCAAGATTTAAACCCAAAAAGCAAATATGGTACAAATCACGTAGGTGATTTTATCGCTGACAATATTGTGGATTCTGATGATTACTTCAACATAAATGATGAAAACATTGGATTAGGGAAATCTACAATTATTTAATTCATTTTTTAATTAGTCAACTAAAAAGGTCATTTCCGATACGGAAGGACCTTTTTATTGATTAAGAAGGCTAGTTACAAATTCGTGGAACTCCTTTTTAAAGGTGACGAATTTTTCACCTGTGGCAGGACCATTAAAGCCAGTATGTATTTTTCTCACTTTTCCTTCCTTATCTATAAAAATACTTGTAGGATACGATAATACATGATTTAACATGGGTAGTTTTTTCTGTGCCATTTCCTTATCTGTACCACCATACTGTGCCAATAGAATAGGATAATCTACTCCAATTCTCGCCTTTAAACGGTTTATGGCCCTAAATCCTTTTTCTTGGGTTTTGGCAGATTCAAAGGCCAATCCTATAACTTCAAGCTCTTCATTTTTATGTGTATTGAGGTAATTCACATAAAATTTGGTCTCATCGAGGCAGTTGGGGCACCAAGTTCCCATAATCTGCACAATCACGACTTTGTTTTTAAAACGTTCATCGGTTAGGGAAACCAAACTTCCATCGGTATCGGGAAACGAAAAATCAAAGGCATCATAACCTTCGTTCAAAAAAGTCAAGCTATCTGCATCTGGCAATTCAAATGATGGGTTTCTCTTGGCGACAAAGGGTTCTTTAAAATGATTTCCTGAATAGAACGTGCCATTTAAAGTACTATCGGTAATTTTTGCCGTAAACAAAAAAGCATGAGCTCCGTCAAAGGCAGAGATTTTTAGGCTATCGCCATCTACGACACCATCAAGATATCTATAATCTCCTGTTGCTGTTCTAAATGTGCCGGTTACTTTATTTCCTTCCTGTACAAAAAAACCCTTGCCCATATAGTGATCCTCTGTCCCCTCGCTAAAGGAGGTTTCCCATATGCCCGCCACATTGGTCGGAGCATTGGCACTGTTTTTCAATGAAAAACGATCTTTTTCTCCATGAATAGCTTTAAAGGGAACAATGCGATCCAAACTTTCTTTAACAAAGCTTCCCGAAATTTCCTCTTCGGTAAATGTTCCAGCAATATAACCCTCAAAAACGGGCATTTTTATGATAATGGAATCTCCTTCTATTTGTATTTCATCAACCGCTATGACTTCCTCTGCATTATAGGTCTCCATACGATATTCGCCTGCTCCAATGGTGGTCAACTTAAAGTTGAAGGGCAATATTTCATTGTCCATAACTGCCAATTCGGCGCGCCAAATGCCTTCATTTGGCCCATTGACTTTTGTCTCCTTACAGGAAAAAAACAACAAACACAATACGAGGATACTTCCTACTTTCATCATATTTCAAACCATTGAATTCAAAAATCGAAATAACAACTAAATATTTACAATAAAAAATAAAAGCAAATCAATTGAATACTGTTGAATGTCTTGGCGCATTGTTCTATCTTTGAAAATTTAATGTATTCGCCCTCAAACGGGCGATTATAAATCAAACTATCTGTGAAAATTTCATATAACTGGCTCAAACAGTTTCTTAATATTGATTGGGATGCCCATAAGACTGGAGAACTTCTAACCGACTTAGGTTTGGAGGTGGAAGGAATATCCGCTTTTGAATCTGTAAAAGGCGGATTAAAAGGTGTAGTGGTAGGACATGTTCTTAGTTGCATTAAACACCCCAATGCAGACAAATTAAAACTCACTACCGTAGATATTGGGACAGAGGCACCCGTACAAATCGTATGCGGCGCTCCAAATGTTGCTGCCGGACAGAAAGTTCCTGTGGCTACCATTGGCACTACACTCTACACCAAAGAAGGAGAATCTTGGACCATTAAGAAAGGAAAGATACGCGGAGAGGAAAGTCATGGAATGATCTGTGCGGAAGACGAATTGGGTCTTGGAGAGGGACACGACGGCATTATGGTGCTTAGTGATGCTTTACCCCCCGGAACACCATGTGCCGAAATCTTTGAAATAGATAATGATGAAGTCTTTGAAATTGGACTTACCCCCAATAGAGCCGATGCCATGAGTCATTACGGCGTTGCCCGAGACTTAAAAGCAGGGTTGATACAGCAGGATAATGCCATTGAATTGATCACGCCCTCCAATAGCAAGTTTATTGTCGAGAACCGTTCTTTGAAAATAGATGTCACTGTTGAAGATTCCAATTTGGCACCGCGCTACAGTGGAGTGACCCTTAATAATATTATTGTAGAACCGTCACCCACTTGGTTAAAAAATAAACTAAGGGCCATTGGTTTAAGTCCCATAAATAACATTGTGGATATTACCAATTATGTATTGCACGAATTAGGACAGCCTTTACATGCTTTTGATGCAGCCAAAATTAAAGGCAATAGCATTGAAGTAAAAACGGTACCTCAAGGCACTACCTTTGTTACCTTGGATGGGGTGGAAAGAACATTGCATGAAGATGATCTTATGATATGTGACGCCGAAAAGCCCATGTGTATTGCCGGTGTTTTTGGTGGTCTAAACTCTGGGGTTTCCGAAAATACCACTTCCATTTTCTTGGAAAGTGCCTATTTTGATCCCATTTCTATTCGTAAGACCGCAAAAAGACATGGCTTAAACACAGATGCATCCTTCCGTTTTGAACGTGGAATAGATATCAATAATGTAGAATACGCCCTGCAACGTGCCGCACTTTTAATTAAGGAAATCGCCAGCGGCGATATTAGCTCGGATATTATTGATCTCTACCCTAAAAAGAAAGATGATTATCAAGTATTCCTCACTTTTGAGAAAGTGAACAAGCTCATTGGGGAAGAAATACCAAAAGATACCATTAAATCCATTTTGGCCTCCTTGGATATTAAGGTCAATAATGTATCGGAATCCGGACTGGGACTTACCATTCCTTTTTATCGGGTAGATGTACAACGTGAAGTAGATGTCATTGAGGAAGTATTACGTGTCTATGGTTACAATAACATTGCCTTCAAGGAAAAATTGAATGCCTCTATTGCGCCTACCGGAAAATTTGAAGACTACAAACTTCAAAATACCATTGGTGATATGCTTGCAGCCCAAGGTTTTTTTGAAATCATGACCAATAGCCTTACCAACCCGGCACATAATACCTTAATAGAAGGACATACTGAAAATAGTAGCGTTAAAATGCTCAACCCTTTAAGTGCAGACCTTTCCGTTTTACGAGAACATATGCTGTTCTCCGGTTTGGAGGCCATTGCCTACAACAGCAATAGAAAGAGGCCCAATTTAAGGTTTTTTGAATTCGGAAAAACCTACCATCAATTGGAATCTGAAAGAATTGAAAACAAGCATTTGTGTCTATTGGTTACTGGGAATCGGAACGAAGACAGTTGGTCCTCACCGGCCAAAAAATCAGATTTCTATTATCTAAAGTCTGTCATTGCAATGGTGCTGGAACGATTGGGCATTACAAAAATTAAAGAGGCTCCCTGCGAGCATGCCGTTTTTTCGGAAGGACTTTCCCTGTCTTTTAACAAGCGTAATCTGGTCACTTTTGGAATGGTCAAAAAACCATTGCTCAAAGGCTTTGATATTAAACAAGAGGTCCTTTTTGCTGATTTTAATTGGGATACGATCATCGAAATCGCAGCCTATAATCGTATTGTTTTTCAGGACATTCCGAAGTACCCTGAAGTAAAAAGGGATTTGGCTTTATTATTGAACCAAAGTACAAGCTTTAAAGAAGTGCACGATATTGCCTTGCAGACCGAAAAGAAATTGCTACAGCGCGTATCTCTTTTCGATGTCTACACCGGCGGCAAGCTGCCACAAGGCAAAAAATCCTATGCGGTAAGCTTTACCCTGCAAGACAAGAAAAGTACGTTGACCGATAAGCAAATCGACAAGATCATGAACAAGCTTCAATTCCGCTATGAAAAGGAATTGGGAGCTGAATTGCGCTAATCGGGCTTAGGAAATCTTTTTGGGTTGTATGACGCGATCAATAACATGGATCACTCCATTACATTGATTGGCATCTGCCATGGTAATAATGGCCGTGTTGCCAAAATCATCTGTCAAAACAATGTCAAGACCCTTCATGCTTGCGGTTATTTTATTGCCTTGAACCGTAGTAAAGGTGGCAGTTCCCCTACCCCGGCACATCGCCTTTAATATCTTTGCCGCACTAAGGTTTCCGGCAACGATATGATAGGACACCAAATCCTTTAACGCTTCTTTGTTTCCAGGTTTCAATAAAGCGGTGATTTTGCCTTGGGGTAATTTCTTAAAAGCCTTATCGGAAGGTGCAAATACGGTAAAAGGTCCTTCACTATCCAAAACTTCTTCCAAATCAGCCGCTTTTAAGGCAGCTAAAAGAGTGGTATGGTCTTCAGACCCTTCGGTACTCTTAATAATGGTTTTTTCGTTGGCATCGCTATCCTGGTTTTGAATTTGGGCCGATGTTGTGCTACATATAGCGATAAGCCAAAAGCCTAATATCATGTACTTTACTTGTAGGTTTTTCATATTATTTTGTTTTGTTCTAAAATGGGGCATCGATAAACGGTATCATAAATCCGTTAATCTACACTATATACGTATGAAAACTGCAAAACAGCTATCTCTAGTATGTTAAAACGATGGCTAAAATTGTATTTCACTTGGTCGTTCATCGATGAAGACCTACGATCACAAAGGCTAAGGGCAATCAAAAAAAAATGATTTTTTTGCTAAAAATTCTAGTTGAAATAAGAAGGTATATTCCTTAACTTTGAGTAATTGCCAAAAAGAAGAGATTATGTTGCTACAAAAAACCAATATTGAAAGAAAATTGGCGGAAGCCAAGAAGAGGCAAAAAACCGAAACAATGCTTCTTCAAGAGGTCTATACGTTCTTAGCACAAGATACCGCCAAAGAACATCGGATCGAGAAAAACATACAGCAAGGGTCAACCGTCATTCAAAATCGATTTGATTTTGATGCTTTGGAAACCAAAAATATCTACCATATTGATCATATCAAGGAAATCTGCATCAACTATCGTTTGCGGTTTTTGGATTCAAAATATTTTAAGGCCAATATTCCGCAAGAGGCTATTCAACGCATAAAAGCCTTGGAAAAAGAACATCAAATTGAAATCAAAGGTTTTAAGATCATTGCCCCTTCCAAACTGTTTAAATTGGAAGACAAGGACGATCCCTTACTCTTTGCCCCTATCGGAAACGATTATTTCTATTTGATCCACAAATGGGGAGATGATCTTCATCCATTTCGCCGAGCTATCATGTGGCCCTTTAAAAACATCCTTAATCTTATCGTTGTATTGGTATTGGGCAGTTACATTGTGACCAAGATGATTCCGGCAGGTCTATTTTCCAAAAGTGGCTCTAATGCGGAGTTTTGGATTCTTTTCTTCTTTACCTTTAAATCTGTTGCGGCCATAGCCATTTTTTACGGCTTTGCCCTTGGAAAAAACTTTAGTCCCGCCATTTGGAAAAGCAAATACTTTAATGCGTAATGCATTCTTTAATGGCTAGATACCTATTCTATATAGATATGGTATGGAACTCCATCAAAATCCGTATTGTCCAAAAAGGCAATCTCACGAGAAGGCGCAATGCGCAATAGGCCTCCTTTACTTGCATTATCGGATTTTGTGTACCCGATTAAGATCAGGTCATTTTTACTGTCATAAGCCACCACAGTTGTGGTTCCAATTTTAAATCTTGTTTCCAACTGCTCAGAAGAAAGGAAATTTTCATAGAAATACAGTACCGTAGTATTGGTATTAAAATTATAAAATGCAGGAATCAACGGTACTCCTGTTCCTGAAGGCCTTTGGAAATATAAATTATCATCTTCATCAAAAAAGGCGGAACCCGTATTTGCGAAATTGGGGGCAACATCTTCTTTGTAACGTTCTTGGGAGTCTGTATTCAGGGTTTCGGCATTGATTACCAGATGCAAGTCGTCATAAGCCACAATAACATTCCCTTCCCTATTTAAGAATTGCTGTTTGGCGCCCTGTCCTAAGTTGATACGCGCCTCAATGCTGTCGTTCATTAAATCCACTACCATCAAAACATGATCCGTGGTATTTTCATTAATGGAGAACACAAACAAACGATTTTTTGAAAACAACATGGAAAGCGGATTCCCATCCAATGAAATGTCAACAAAAGTACTTTCCAAAAAGCCTTGTTTACGAACAAAAAAAGAAGTTTCAGCGCCATTCTGGTCCATAAGGGCATATCCCATATAGGCCATATCATTAGCATGTGCAATGGCACTTACCGTAAGGTTACAAGCATCTCTATCCGAGAGCATTCCCCGTGTCTGTGACTGTCCTGTATCAAAATCATACCGCGCAATTTCATGGGAACAATCTTCGTTTTTTCGATAAAAAGACATAGAAAAAACATCTTGGTAGGTAAATTGCGCCGCGCCCATGGCAGCAAAAGGATTCGTTTCTCCTTGCTTTATTTCAATCCGATCCGCATGGAATACTTCAGAGGAAAAAATAGCATCGTTTTCCAGGACAATGGTATAATTGACCTCCGTTCCCTGGTCAATAGGAAGATCTACATTTTCATCTTGTTCTTCAATGGTCGAGGTGCAGGAAATGAACAGCAATGCCAAAATCCCGCTAAAAGCAGTGTAGGTTTTCATTATGTAGCGATTTGGGTTCTACAAAATCATTAAACAGGAACCGCGTACATTTTTTCGCGCTGCTCCTTGATCGTCTTATCAGACATATATTCATCAAACGTCAAATAACGATCAATATTACCTTTTGGTGTCAATTCTATAATCCTATTGGCCACGGTTTGGGCAAATTCGTGATCATGTGTGGTAAAGAGTACCGTGCCTTTAAAATTCTTCAAAGAGTTGTTAAAGGTGGTGATGCTCTCAAGATCCAAGTGGTTTGTGGGTTCATCCAACATCAGAATATTGGCACGCAACAACATCATTCTACTCAACATGCACCGTACTTTTTCTCCTCCGGAAAGCACTGTACATTTTTTTAAAGCCTCTTCGCCACTAAAGAGCATTTTTCCGAGAAAACCACGGATGTGCACTTCTTCCCGTTCCTCTTCGGTTTTTGCCCATTGTCGCAACCAATCCACCAAATTGATATCTGCAGTAAAGAAATCGCTATTGTCCGCAGGCAGATAGGACTGATTGGTGGTTACTCCCCAATCAAATTTGCCGGCATCCGCTTTCTTTTTTCCATTAATAATCTCGTAAAAAGCGGAAGTGGCTCTTGAATCTCTTGAAATAATAGCTACTTTATCTCCTTTAGCTAAATTAATATTGATATTTTGGAACAATAGATCTCCATCTTCCGAAGAGGCCGACAATCCTTCAATATTAAGGATCTGGTCTCCCGCTTCGCGTTCGCGTTCAAAAATAATGGCCGGGTATCTCCTACTCGATGGTTTAATATCTTCCACATTCAATTTAGACAACATTTTCTTTCGCGATGTTGCCTGCTTACTTTTGGCAACGTTGGCACTAAAACGTCTAATGAATTCCTGTAATTCCTTTGCTTTTTCCTCCGCTTTCTTGTTCTGTTGCGCTCGTTGTCTTGCTGCTAGCTGACTACTCTCGTACCAAAACGTATAGTTTCCGGAATACAGGTTCATTTTTCCAAAATCGATATCTCCAATATGTGTACATACCGAATCCAAGAAGTGTCTGTCGTGCGATACTACGATTACCGTATTGTCATAATTGGCCAGAAAATGTTCCAACCAGCTTATGGTTTCATAATCCAAGTCGTTCGTAGGCTCATCCATGATCAGCACATCCGGATTTCCAAAAAGGGCTTGTGCCAATAACACCCTTACTTTTAATTTGGAATCCATATCGGCCATACTGCTATAATGCAATTCTTCGGTAATCCCTAAATTGGATAACAAGGCTGCTGCATCACTATCGGCATTCCATCCGTTCATCTCTTCAAATTCCACCTGTAGCTCACCGATCTTATCTGCATTTTCATCAGAATAGTCCGCATAGAGGGCATCTATTTCTTTTTTAATCGCATAAAGAGGTTTGTTTCCCATCACCACAGATTCCAAAACGGTAAATTCATCGTAGGCATTGTGCTCCTGTTCCAAGATGGACATCCTTTTTCCTGGTTCCAAATGCACATGTCCGGAGGTGGGTTCTATTTGTCCGGAAAGAATTCTCAAGAAGGTGGACTTCCCAGCGCCATTGGCTCCAATAACGCCATAACAATTTCCTTGCGTAAAAGACACATTTACTTCATCGAACAACACTCGCTTTCCAAATTGCACGGATAAATTAGATACGGATAACATAAACTCTTATTTAATTTTTTGCAAAAATACGGAATTTTAATCCCGGAAACCAACAATAAAAAGGGCTATAAATTAACCTAAAATCATTTTTTTTAACGCAGCATTAACAAGCTGGAGATTTCCATTTGGTTAGATTTGTTCGATATAGCAGCTATTTTTAGTATATGAATAAAAATTTACTCTATCTTTTTCTTTTTCTTATTGCCGCCTGTGGAGAAGAAGAAAACCCATCCCCAACGCTCTTTTTTGCAGGTGAAATCGTAACCCCAACGCATGATTATGTTATCCTGCACAAAGGGGATATGGTTATCGATTCGGCAAAATTGGATGAGAACAATAGGTTTTCCTTCTCTTTGGATTCCATATCCGAAGGACTTCACTATTTTGAGCATAAGCCTGAAGTACAATATGTATACCTTGAAAAAGGGGACAGCTTATTATTACGCTTAAATACCATAGATTTTGACGAGTCCCTAATCTTTACGGGTATTGGGGAAGAAATCAATAATTTCTTATTGGAAGTCTTTTTGGCCAATGAAGAGGAAAAGGATGTGATCTATCCCTATTTTCAGTTGGACCCCGATGATTTTAGCCGTAAAATAGATTCCTTGCGTTCCATTAAAACAAGGCAGTTAAGGGAATTGCATGAAGAGTTTCCATTATCGGATAAAGCATTGAAAATGGCTTATGCCAGTATTGATTATAATGCCTATGTGCATAAAGAATTGTATCCTTTTAATCATAAAATGAGAACACGGGAAGACAAATTTCATGCATTGCCCGATAATTTTTATGATTACAGAAAGAATGTCTCTTATAATGATGAGGATCTTACCTACTTAAGGCCCTATTATGACTATATGGTGAACCATATCAGAAACCTGACCTATATTGGTTGCCATCATGAATGCGAAGGAAAATACAGCTATAGCATTAGAAATGAGCTCCATTTTAACAAGCATAAAATGTATCTTATTGATAGTTTGGTTCAGGAACAGGGCCTACGGGACAATCTGTTTAGAAACGTGGCCATGGATTACCTGATCATGGCCCATGATACGGAAAAGAACAATACCGCTTTTATTGACGAATTCCATAAGTTCTCTGGCAATAACAAGCATATGGATGAAATTGATGGCTTGTATCAAAACCTATTGAATATACAACCCGAACGGGAAGTTCCCGATTTGGCAGTTACAGATGCAGAAGGGAATATGACAAGCCTTAAGGAACTGTCCCAAAAAGAGCATGTCGTATTTTATTTTTGGAGTGGTACCCAAAAAGGACACTTCAGGAATATCACCAGACGTGTGTCTGTACTTTCAAAAGCGCATCCCAAATACGAATTCGTAGGCATCAATATTCGCACGGACCCCAAACGCTGGCAATCCATGATGGAGACCGCCAAATTGGACAAGAGCCTACAATATAGAGCAGAGAATTCAAGGGAGTTTAGAAATAAACTCATCATCAACCGTATGAATTACAAAGCCTTGATTACCCATAAAGGACGCATTGTAAATGCTTTTGCCAGTTTGGATAAATCCTTCAAGAAGAAATAAAACAATATCATATACAGAGAAAGGCCCAAATGGAAATCCATTTGGGCCTTTCTTATTATAACAGAAATCTGTAGATTACCGCAACAGCAGTACTGCCATTTAATTTCCTTTTTTGTAATCTGCCAAAAATTTAGCCAAACCGCTATCGGTCAATGGGTGTTTTAACAAGCCTTCAATAGAAGATAAAGGCCCTGTCATTACATCCGCCCCAATTTTAGCGCAATCTATAACGTGCATCGTATGCCTAACGGAAGCCGCCAATATTTGGGTATTGAAAGCATAATTATCATAAATATGTCGTATTTCTGCGATAAGGTTCATTCCATCTGTAGAGATATCATCCAATCTTCCAATAAAGGGAGATACATAGGTAGCTCCTGCTTTGGCCGCCAATAAGGCCTGCCCAGGCGAAAAAACTAAGGTACAGTTGGTTTGAATACCCTTATCGGAAAAGTATTTTATGGCTTTGACACCATCTTTGATCATAGGTACCTTCACCACGATTTGATCATGCAATTCGGCCAATTCCTCTCCCTCTTTGATCATTGCCTCATATTCGGTAGCAATTACCTCCGCAGAAACGTCTCCATCTACAATATTGCAGATATCTACATAATGTTTTAAAATATTATTTCTTCCAGTAATGCCTTCTTTGGCCATTAAGGAAGGATTTGTGGTCACACCATCCAAAACTCCCAATTCCTGAGCTTCCCTGATTTGATCCAAATTTGCGGTATCGATAAAAAATTTCATTCGTATGCTATTTTAAGTGGTTAGTAAAAAACCTTTCTCCGAAGGCAAAATTCTGTGCAAAATTACAACTTATAATGATTCAACAACAGCTTCTCATAGACTTTATCTGGCAATACCTTCTTTAAGAAAAGGGAGAACTTTTGCATAAACTCGCCTACCTTATAATGTACTTTAGGTGTTTTGGTAGTAATAATCTTAAAAACCACTTTAGCTACTTCCATGGGGTCTCCCCCATCGTCTACGTGTTCGTTCATGATATCCAGGCTCCTCCCATAGGGTTCTGCATACGGAGAATCTGCCAAAACAGGGGCATGATAACGTCCGGAAGCAATGTTGGTGGCAAAGTCTCCGGGTGCCAAATTGGAGATGTGGATCCCAAAGTCTTTTGTTTCCATACGCAAGGCTTCTATCACCAATTCCAAAGCTCCTTTGCTCGCAGAATAAATTCCCCTATACGGCAAGCCCATATAGCCCGCAATGGAGGTTACATTAACGATTCTGCCTGCCCCTTGTTTTCTCATGATCGGTAGCACGGCTTTTATCATGTGAAGGGGACCGTTAAAATTAGTGTCGAACGCTTTTAATATCTCTTCATGCGGAGTTTCTTCAATGGGGCCCGTAATGCCAATACCCGCATTGTTTACCAAGACATCCAACCTCCCCTCCTTTTCCACCAATTGTTGCACGGCCAAGGCTATACTTTCGGGCTTTCCAACATCTAATTGCAGCAGTTCAAATGCTGTAAAATCTGCGTACTTTTCTAGATTTCGTGTGGTTCCATAGACCCTAAACCCCTTAGATTTCAGGTAGGTGCCTATGGCTTTACCAATACCTGAGGACCCTCCGGTGATCAATACAATTTTACCTTCCATATAGGATATTTAATACAACTGCAAAGTAGTGAATTAAAAGAATTCAAGAGAAGAATTCCGAGACTTTTGGGTACAAAAAAAGGCAAGCTACCTACATCGCACCGCTACAACCATATACCCTTGCTGCGTTCCCACCCTGGGGGATTCTACAGGAGCTGGTCGTGTAGGACTTGCCGACCGCAAATATACAACCTTTTATATTTGTTGCCCTAATTTTAAGCCATCAAAATGCTCTTTTTCCCCTAAAAAAAGAAATCCCGATTCCCCAATTTCCCTAAGCCCTTAATTTTCAAATTGAAAACCCTAAAAGGATAGGAAAATACGACCAATTTTAGATCTCACTATTTTAAATTCTTGAATTAAATAGATACCTTGCCCTAAAAAGCATAAAATTCCATGAATATTGTAAAGTACCTCTTTGTAAGCCTTTTGGCCCTTGCATTTTCAAGTTGTGGAAATGGAAATATTCCGCCTACCCAATTGTTTGAAATTCAAATGGAAGGCAAACAAAATAAATTTCAGCAACAGCAGGTGGTCCCGGTAAAAATCCGAAATAAAAAAGAGAAGAACATTACGGGAGTTCGCTACTTTATCGATGGCCAGGAACTTCCTTTGGCAGATGGAAAATTAACCTTGGATATCACAAGACTGGGCACCAAGACCCTTATAGCAAAAATAGCCTACGACAATACCGAGGTAGAGATCTCAAAAAAAATAAGAGTACTCTCTTCCAAGCCGTATGAACTGTATACCTATGAAGTCATCAACGAATTTCCCCATGATATTGAGGCCTTTACACAGGGCTTGGAATTTTATAAGGATACCTTGTATGAAAGTACAGGAAGCGGAAATGAGGGCATTACTTCTTTGCGCAAAGTAAACTATAAAACCGGCGAAGTATTAAAGAAAGTACTGCCGGGAAATAATTTTTTTGGAGAAGGCATTACCATTTTGAACGATAAAATCTTTATGCTCACTTGGCAACATAAAATTGGATTTATCTATGATGTGAATAGCTTAGAGAAAATAGATAATTTCAACTATGGGGAGAGCAAAGAAGGTTGGGGGTTCTGCAACGATGGAAAAGTGCTCTTTAAAAGTGATGGGTCCGAGCGTATATGGACCTTGAACCCTGATACCCTGATCGAGGAAGGCTATATTGAAACCGTGACCAACACCGCTATTTTCAATAAAACCAATGAATTGGAATACGTAGACGGAAAAATATATGCCAATGTATGGCAAAAGGAAAGTATGATGATCATTGATGCCACTAGCGGAGCCATAGAAGGCGTCGTGAATTTTGGAGGCTTAAAAAAGAAGGTGACCAAGCACGATAAATTGGATGTTTTAAATGGTGTAGCCTATCATCCAGAGCGAAAAACCTTTTTTGTCACCGGAAAAAATTGGGACAAACTCTTTGAAGTTAAAATCACCAAAAAACAATAATGGAGATCTACACCAAGAACATAGAAGTCGTAGCAAGCGATTTGGACGACTTAAACCATGTAAACAATGTGCGTTACGTACAATGGATGCAGGATATTGCCAAAGAACATTGGCAAAGTAGGGCTACGCAAAGCATGCAAGATCAATATGCATGGGTGGTGTTAAAACATACCATTGCATACAAGGGGGCTGCAAAGCTCCATGAAACGCTGCTCTTAAAGACCTATATTGCCCGTTCTAAAGGGCCTATTTCTGTGCGGGTGGTAGAAATGTCCAATGCCACAAGCGGGCAGTTATTGGTACAGGCCGAAACGGAATGGTGCCTATTGAACAGCAAATCCCTAAAGCCCGTTCGAATTTCTAACGCTATTAAGCAGGTGTTTTCCAATGAAACAGCTTCCCCTCTTTAAGATGACTACAAGACGATCTTCTCTCGCTTTTATCCCCCTACTCCTTGTCCTATTGGTCTGGGGTTCCTGCCGAAAGGATTTTGATTTTGAAGCGAGCAGCGGAGCTTTGGAATTTTCTAGGGATACAGTCTTTTTAGATACGGTTTTCAGCAATATTAGTAGCAGTACGCGCGCGTTAAAAGTATTTAACCGAACCAATACCGACATTAACATTCCCAGTATACGCCTGGGCGAGGGGGAAAACAGTGGGTATCGGCTAAATGTAGACGGACTGGCCGGAAAAGAATTTACGAACATTCCGCTCATGGCCAACGATAGCCTATTTATTTTTATCGAGGTCACCTTTGCCCTTGATCCTACCCCTACCAATCAATTTTTATATACCGATGCCATTGAATTTGATTCCGGCCCCAATCTTCAGGAAGTACAGTTGGTCACTTTGGTTCAGGATGCCATCTTTCTCTTTCCACAGGAATTGGACAATGGTATTACGGAGACACTGGTTTTGGGCGTCAATGAAAATGGCGACGAGATTCATGTAGAAGGTTTTGTTTTGGAAGAAGACGAACTCAATTTTACCAATGAAAAACCCTATGTGATTTATGGCTATGCCGCAGTTTCGGACGGAGCTACCTTAACTATGGAAGCAGGTACACGGGTCTTCTTTCATGAAAACTCCGGAATTTTAGTGGATGAAAATGCCTCCCTTCGCATTAATGGAAGCCTGAGTTCCGATCCCGTAGCCCTGGAAAACGAGGTAATCTTTGAAGGAGATCGCTTAGAACCCCAATTATCCAACACGCCGGGACAATGGGCAGGGATTTGGTTTTTAGCGGGAAGCAGGAACAATGAAATTGATTATTTAACGATTAAAAATGCTACCATTGGCCTGTTAGTGCAAGGAGATAACGATCTTTCTTCTCCAAGCCTTAGCCTGCGCAATTCCCAAGTACACAATAGTGCCAATACTAATTTATTTGCCCGTACCGCACGGATCATTGCCGAAAATGTAGTGTTGGGCAATGCCGGCAACAACTCCTTTCATGGCAACCTGGGCGGCGATTACCGCTTTACACATAGCACCATTGCCAATTTTTCCAGAAACGGTTTTAGAAATGGCACTGCCCTGCAATTGAGCAATACGGCAGATAATCTTGGAGCAGATCTTACCCGGGCAGACTTTAACAATTGCATTATTAATGGGAATACTGCTTTTGAATTGTTGTTGCTGGACAACGGCAGCAATAGCTTTAATTTTTCCTTTACCAATTGCCTGCTCCAATTCCAGGATATTTCCAATCAATTTGAAGGGAATCCACTCTATGATTTTATGGATAACACACGTTACAATGGCATAATTTTAAATGGAGATGCAGCCTTTTTAAATGCCCAGGCAACCGATTTTAGAATTGGTCCGGAATCGGTTGCCAGAGGCAATGCCGACCCCAATTTAGCCCTAGAAGTTCCCTTGGATATTTTGGGAATAGATCGCACAAACCTGCCCGATATCGGAGCATATCAAATAATACAACAGAATTGATTTTTCCTACATTCTAAAAGGAATACACTACTTTCTTTGTTACAAAAACTTCATTTACAGTAAATTATAAGAAAAACCATAGTTATTCTATGGTAAATCTATAGCCAACTTTCAAATCCTATGGCTAATTTCACCTAAAAGAAATACGACTATGGGATATACATATATTATTATAGACTCAAACGCAAACTCTAATCTTCAATTGCAACTCTTTTTAGAAGAATATGGAGACTTCACTTGTGCCGATCTTTCTAAAAGTAGTATAGAAGGATTGAATGCTATATTAAAGTTTATGCCAGACATTGCCTTCATCAATTTGGATGGGGATGTCAATAAATATTTCCACATGGTATCCGAGATACATCAGTTCACGGATAAGATCCCGCTCCTCATTGGGATGTCAAAAAGTAAAGATCATGCCTACAACGCTATAAAAAATGGCTTTTTTGACTATTGGTTATTGCCAAATAATGAGTATGAGATTCGCAAGTCGCTACTTCGGCTGAAGAAACAATTGCCCGGGGATACCCCACCCCAAACCATTTGTTTAAAGTCTTATAAAGATTTTCATTATTTGGACACGGATGAAATTTTATACCTTAAAGCAGACAACAACGCCACAGACTTTGTCATGAAGGATGGAAGTACGATCAGTGCTTTTAAAACGTTGAAGAGCTTTGAAGACAAACTCCCGGAAAATTTCATCCGTGTACACCAAAGTTACATTATCAACACCCAGTATGTCTCGCGCATCAATTATGGGAAATCTATCTGTTCCTTAAAGGCCGCCGGCAATATGCAATTGCCTTTTTCCAAATCCTATAAGGAAAACATAGACGATCTGAAAAACATTATGGCCAAGAATGCTATTTCTACCTTAAATTAAGGTGCTTTAAAAAATTCCATGCGGAGGTTTTTCGGTGCCCTTACGAATATGATAGGGATAAAAAGGATTCCTTTTGAGAATATTGTAGCAAAAACAGCGTTTTAGTCATGAAAAATTAACGTTTCCCTCTGAAAAACTAAAAATTCTCTTAAAAACGCCCCATACACTCACAAACCTCATACGTACACTAAAGTAGCGCTTCGCTACTGTTTTTAGGTCCTCTGCTTTTCTAGTTTTACACCAGTGTTAACACCGAACAAAACAGCAAAACAGAACTAAACAAAAATTAATAAAAAAACCCTAATATTTTACAGTATGAAAAACTTAAAAAAATTAACCAGTATAGTAGCCGTAGTCCTTTTAAGTGTTGGAATGTTCTCTTGTTCCGAAGATAATAATACCGCGGAGACGGATGCGCTTTATGAGAATGTGATTGATACGAATTCAACAGATGGAGAGGGTTCGAAAGAAGTTGAACGAGAATAGAGCTAAAACGAATAAATTAAAAAAGCCCTAAATTCCAATTTAGGGCTTTTTTCATATCTTGTAAGCCGATGATTACAAAATCAAAGATATACAAGTTTTTTAGTCCGTTCGTTGCGATAGTAATTCTTTTGATTATATCAATAGGATGCTCTGAACAGGAGAATTCTTCCGAAACGACCTCGGAAGTTGAAATCGATCCTGTTTTAAATATTATTGAAGAAGGGCGCAATACGAAGTTATCTATTTCCGAAAGACAAGCATATCTGAATAAAGCATACGAACGAATTAAGCTTGTTTCCAATGATTCCTTGAAAACCAAATATTTTTCTAGGTTATCTTTAGCCTATTCCAAAATAGATGATTCACTCTTATTTAGACAGACAAATAAGGAGACAATTTCGTTAGGCAACAAAATAGGTGATTCTATTACTATAGCAGAAGCACATTGGGATTTAGCGTTATTTTTCAGCAATGCTTTCATAAAAGACAGTGCCTATTATCATTACGGGAAAGCTCAAAAATTATATTCTCAGTTAAGAGTAAATTATGAGTCCGGAATAATGTTATATAACATGGCTAAAATTCAAGCGGATGTTAAGGACTATACCGGCAGTGAAGCCACTACTTTTAAAGCTATTGAATTATTTAAACCTTTAGACAAATATCTCTTATTATATCGATGTTATAATAATCTTGGTATCATATCAAACAATTTAGGAGAATATAATAATGCCTTAAAATATCACCAAACTGCTCTTACATATAACGATAAGCTAGAAAATAAATATGAGTCCCTTCCTCAAACATTAAATAATATTGGTGTTGTCTATCAGGAGCAAAAAAATTATAATAAGGCTATTACGTATTTCCAAAATGCGTTAAAAATAGATAGCTTGTTCAATAAAGATTCTGAACTATATGTAAAAGTCTTAAATAATTTAGGTCACAGTAAATTCCAGCTGGGTGACACAACTGAAGTGAAACAATTATTTTTGGAGGCTTCACGAATAAGTGATAATAATAAAGAAGATAGAGGATTTGCTTTAAGTAATTACAACTTGGCTGAATATTTTTTAGCTAAACAAGATACTCTTACGGCAATAAATTATGCTAACATAGCTAATAAGGTAGCTAAAAAAAGTAGTAACAATAAGCGCCATCTGCTAACTTTAGAATTATTCACTCGTTTAATTCCTAAAAATGCATCCACATATACACATTCTTATATTTCTTTAAATGACAGTCTGCAGCTCGCAGACAGGCGAACTAGAAATAAATTCACTCGAATTGAATTTGAGACCAATGAGGTCAAAGAAAAAAATGCCCTTTTGGCCAAACAACAACAATTATGGATTGGGATTTCCATTGGTCTATTTGTATTGGCCCTCTTTATTGTACTTTCCATTTACCAACGTATTCGCAACCAAAAACTACGTTTTGAACAGCAACAACAGGCCAGTAACCAAGAAATCTTTGATCTGATGCTGAATCAAAAGGAACAGATCGAGGAAAGTAAACAGGCCGAACAAAAAAGAATTTCGGAAGAATTGCACGATGGTATTGTAGGCCAAATGGCCGGTATACGCCTCATGTTCATTGGCCTTAACAAGCGTAAAGACGAGGAATCCGTGGAGCGCAGGGAGGGCTTGATCAAAAAATTACAAGAGACCGAAGAAGAGATCAGGACCATATCGCACGAATTAAACCATGCTTCTTATCAGAAAATTCATAACTTTATCAACTCGATCCAAGAATTGTTGGACAGTACCGGTAGCGTTGCCGGCATTGAAAACAATTTTTATTACAATCAGGAAGTAGATTGGGATGATATAAGCAGTGAGATCAAGGTCAATTTGTATAGAATTGTACAGGAAAGCCTGCAAAATTGTGTAAAATATGCAGAGGCCTCCAACATTCTTCTAGATTTTGATACGAACGAAAAGGGACTAAAAATTGTAATCAGCGACAATGGCGTTGGTTTTGATACGAAAAAAGGAAAGAAAGGAATTGGGCTGAAAAATATTCAATCCAGAGTGAAAAAATTACATGGAACCTGGGAAATTTCCAGCAAACTCGGAGAAGGTACCACTACCATTATTGAAATACCGCGTAATCTGGAGGAATTGCCTTCTGCCTATCCTTTAAAAAAAGTGCTATAAATACTAATGAGAGATTTACGAATTTTAGCGGTGGACGATCATGAAATGATCGCCATAGGATACAAGTACATCTTGGAAGATATTAAGTTTGAAGACTATAGAATTCTTCAAATGGAAACCGTGAATTCCTTTGAACGGGGCAAACAGAAAATAGAAGCTTCTGTGCACTCGTTTAAGTATGATCTAATTTTATTGGATGTACAATTGTCCGGTACCAGTGAAGGCGGCCCACCCTTAAGTGGTGAGGATTTGGGAATCTTGGCCCGGAAACTGGTCCCCGAATCCAAAATTGTATTCATGTCTTCCTTTAGTGATAACTACAGGATCAATGGCATTCTTAAATCCGTAAATCCCGATGGTTATATGGTGAAATCGGAAATTGACCAAAAGTCCCTGAAAGTGATGTTGGAAACGGTGATGACCACCCCACCTTATTACACACAAAAAGCCTTAGTGGCCATACGCAAAAAAATGTCCAATGACATCTCTTTGGACGATACGGACAAGAAAATTCTATACTACCTTTCCATAGGGACCAAAACCAAGGATATGATTGCCCATATCTCCCTTTCTTTACCGGGTATTGAAAATAGAAAACGGCATATCAAAAGCATTTTTGGTATAGAAAAACAGAATGACCAAGCCTTGATCACCGAGGCCAGGAATAGAGGCTTTATTTAGAATTTTAACTATAAACGCGTACACCTTCCGCAAAAAAATAGTAAATACGATCAGAAACGTCCACTTTATTTGACATTTATATAAAAACCATAGTTTTTCTATGGTTTTTATATAGCCCACACTTGCCGATTAAAGTTATGTTTGTTAAACCTATTATATTTAATACGTTTAGTTCATGACATCAAGAAGGGATAGTTTTAGAAAAGGAGGTCTATTAGGATTTGACAGCGATACCAAAATCTTTGGATTAGATAATTTTAGAAAGAACTTGGAAAAGGATTTCTTTTCCGAAGTAAGCATATATAATTGTTCCAATACGGAAGGTGAAACCAATTTATCTATTGAGATGAATTGCAATCTGGACCTGTTGGAAACCTTGTTTTCCTATGAAAACGGGATGTGGGGAGACATTTCTGCGCAAAAGCAGAACGATAAATGGATTTCTTCCTTCTCACGCTCCTTGGAGCAACTCAAAGAACTAAACGACACCCCTATAGATATTGAGGAGTTTTCTATTTTCCTAAATGATTCTACCTTGATCATCAACAAAATTTACCATCAAAGTATTTCCAATGAATTGGAAAATATCTTAATGGAACTTAGTAAGCATTTGGCCTATTACACCAATGGTCTTTCTAATATTCCACATGAAATATACATTCCCGTATTTGAAGAAAATTTATCCGAAGACGGGACAACGCCTTTAAAAATTGACACCGATAATCACTTGAAGAAAGATTACTTTGGGTACTGGGGTATCTACCTCAACCCTGAAGAAGAAGCCGTAATCTATGATTTAGCCAACAAATGCATCATTCCTGGTGAATTGTTCATGCTAAATGACTGATATAAGAATGGAAAATCAATGAGATAGGGCAATTGATTTTCCATTTAACGGCTTTGTAATTTTTCTTACGGATTAAAAAGTTTCCTTCCCTCCATCAAAGTATTCACTTTCACTTTGATATCTTGAAGTAACGCCTCATTTTCCCAATTGCGCAATGCCTCATCAATGTATTCAACGATGGTGGGCATATCCGCTTCTTTTAGTCCTCTTGTTGTTATGGCCGGAGTACCAAAACGTATTCCCGAGGTAACAAATGGGGATTTGTCATCAAAGGGCACCATATTTTTGTTCGCAGTGATATCTGCCTTGACCAAGGCTTTCTCCGCATCTTTACCGGTAATGTTCTTGTTTCTCAAATCGATTAACATCATATGGTTATCCGTACCACCGGAAATTAACTTATAGTCCTTGGCGACGAAAGCAGCAGCCATAGCAGCAGCATTCTTTTTTACCTGTAACATATAATGTAGGAAATCATCGGAAAGTGCTTCTCCAAAGGCAATGGCCTTGGCCGCAATAATATGTTCCAATGGGCCCCCTTGATTTCCAGGGAAAACGGCCAAATCCAATAAAGCGGACATCTTACGCAGATTGCCATTCTTCAATCGTATGCCAAAAGGATTTTCAAAATCTTCTCCCATTAGAATTAACCCTCCTCGTGGTCCGCGTAAGGTTTTATGGGTGGTCGTGGTCACAATATGACAATGTGGAATGGGGTCGTTTAAAATGCCTTTGGCGATCAAACCTGCAGGGTGCGAGATATCGGCCAATAATAAGGCTTCTACGCTATCGGCAATTTCCCGAAAACGCTTAAAATCCATATCCCTGGAATAGGCCGAAGCCCCAGCAATGATCATTTTGGGTTTTTCCCGTTCCGCAATCTCCTGAATTTTATCATAATTCAATTCCCCTGTCTCTTCTTCTACACCGTAAAATACTGGATTGTAAAGACGTCCAGAAAAATTCACCGGAGAACCATGGGTAAGATGCCCCCCATGGGAAAGATCAAAACCTAATATAGTGTCTCCTGGTTGAAGGCAGGCATGATAGACCGATGCATTGGCTTGGGAACCAGAATGGGGCTGTACATTGGCATAGGCCGCACCAAACAACTCCTTTGCCCGATCAATAGCTATCTGTTCTATTTGATCAACAACTTCACAACCTCCGTAATACCGCTTTCCCGGATATCCTTCTGCATATTTATTGGTAAGTACGGAACCCGCAGCCTCCATGACTTGGGGGCTGGTGAAATTTTCAGAAGCGATAAGCTCTATCCCATTTATCTGGCGCTCTTCTTCGTCTGCTATCAATTCAAATATTTGTTGATCTCTTTGCATAGTTCTATTGGATTAAATAAAGCAACAAAAATACAAATTGCCGCTCTTTATTTTGAATAAAAAATTAGATTTGATGATATACTTATCAAACGGAAATCAACAAATTACACCCCCTCCCATTTTAATTTTTTTCAAGATTTACAAAAATTATAACCTACTGAATTACAGTAACTTTCAATAAAATATACGATATAGCGCTCTTTTGCGTTTAACATTCTAACTGTTTTTGGCACAGCTATTGAAATAAATATACCAAACCATAAAACTCAACATCATGAAGAAAACATTACTATTTAGCACAATTTTGGTTTTCTTAGTCGCCTGCGGGGGAGTTAAAAAAACCCAGGAAGCAATCAATACGGGGAATTACGTCAATGCCATGGATAAGGCCTTGAAAAATTTGGCCAACAATAAGACCCGTAAAGGGAATCAACCTTATATCGTCTTATTGGAAGAGGCTTTTGCCAAACATACCGAAAGGGAACTCAAGCAGATCGCCTTTTGGGAGAAGGACGGCAACCCTGCCAATTACGAAGAAATATTCAATACTTATGGCAATTTAAGAAGCATCCAAGAGCGGATCAGACCCCTATTGCCTTTATATATTAATGAAGAGCAAAGAGAAGCGCAATTTTCGTTCAACGATTACGAAAACGACTTTCTGGATGCCAAAGATCAGCTTTCCGAATACCTCTATGACAACGCAGAGGATCTGTTGAACAATGCCATTCGTAAAGAGGATTATAGAAAGGCCTATGCGGACTTCACCTATTTGGAAAAGATAAATCCTGGATTTGAAGATACGCGACAAAAAATAGAGCAGGCCCATGCCAAAGGTTTGGATTATGTTAAAGTACGGGTGATCAATGATACCGAACAGATTATCCCTACCCGATTGGAAGATGATCTTCTGAACTTTAATACCTATGGATTAAATAACCTATGGACGGCCTACCACGCTACTCCAGTGAAGAACGTTACCTATGATTATCAAATGGATGTGGCATTTTTAGCTATTAATATTAGCCCGGAACAGATCAATGAAAAAGAAATCATTAAGGAAAAATTAATCAAGGATGGTTATAAATACGCTACGGATAAGAATGGCAACGTGGTACGAGACAGTTTGGGGAACAAAATCAAAGTAGACCGATTTAAAAAAGTGACCTGTGATTATTATAGATTTACACAGTACAAAGCGGCGCAGGTTACAGGAAATGTGAATTTTATTGATTTGAATACCAAACAACAAATAAATACTTATCCCATTTCCAGTGAGTTCATCTTTGAACATGTGTACGCAGACTATGATGGGGATAAGAGAGCTTTGGATAATGACCTGATCGCCACTTTGCAATTGGAGGCCCTCCCCTTCCCTACCAATGAACAGATGGTCTATGACGCCGGTGAAGACCTTAAGGCCAGATTAAAAAGAATTATCTCACGACATAGATTCAACTAAAAAAAATCCCCTAGCTCTCTGGAGCTAGGGGATTTTTTTTGAGCTTTAGTTTTAACTTTATACATATTTCTCCAAAGCGACATCCATGATAGCCCCATGGGAGGCATGCGCAACCACAGTACCATTTTTAATCAGTAAAATCTGTGGGGATTGGTGCATTACCTGAAATTTATATCCTGTCTCATTGGATACCTCTCTATAACTATGTAAATCCAAATAGTAGATATCCAATTGTTCTTCAGTAAAATCATAAGCTTCCGTAAACATATTCAATACCATTTTACTAATACCACAGGTCGTGGAATGCTTATAAATCAATTGTGTTTTCCCTTTAGATCTTTTTATAATTTCGTCCAACTGGGAAACTCTTTCCAATTTTTGCCATGGAAGTACTTTACGCTCTTTTTTTTCTGTATTTCCGCTTCCAAATAGACCACCAAACAATCCCATATATTACTCCTATTATCGATTAAACTTTTTAAAGTTTTGTATATTTCAATATGTCTTTTTCCAAAACATCACAAAAGTAAAGAAATATAACTTCTTACTTAGTAAGTCGCACTAAAATCGCATACTTACAAACTGCCGAAATGTCCTGTACATATGGGTTTCAACCGCCATTTTGTCTGCTTCCTGCTCTTGGTAAGATTCTTGAAATAGCATCTACAATTAGAGTTATGAACAGATACTAAAATATTATGAATTTCAATAATTTCACTATAAAATCACAGGAAACCATACAGCAGGCACAACAGTATGCCCAGGCTATGGAACACCAGCAAATTGAAAATGAGCACCTCTTTAAAGCCATTGCCCAAGTAGATACCAATGTGTTGCCCTTTCTTCTTAAAAAATTAAATGTCAACAACAATCTATTACATCAGATCATTGATAAGGAATTGGAGCGTTTGCCCAAAGTCAGTGGAGCCGAAATTATGGTTTCGCGAGAAACAGGGAAAACACTGACCCAGGCAGGTATTTTGGCTAAGGAAATGGGTGATGAATACGTGGCCATTGAACATTTGATCCTGGCCATCTTTGATGGAAAAAGCAAGGTAGCCCAGATGCTCAAGGATCAGGGCGTTACCAAAAAGGAGTTAAAATTGGCTATTGAAAGCCTCTGTCAAGGGAACCATGTTACTTCCCAAAGTGCCGAAGAGACCTACAATGCCTTAAACAAGTATGCCAGAAACCTCAATGAACTGGCCGATAAAGGAACCCTAGATCCTGTTATTGGCAGGGACGAGGAAATCCGTAGAATTCTACAGATTCTTTCCCGAAGAACCAAAAACAATCCCATGTTGGTGGGAGAACCCGGAGTGGGAAAAACGGCCATAGCCGAAGGTCTGGCGCGAAGGGTGGTGCAGGGCGATGTGCCGGAAAACCTTAAGGACAAGGTCATTTATTCCCTTGATATGGGAGCTTTGATTGCCGGAGCCAAATATAAAGGAGAATTTGAAGAGCGTCTAAAGGCGGTCATCAAGGAAGTTACTTCTTCCGATGGCCAAATTGTACTCTTCATTGATGAGATCCATACTTTGGTCGGTGCCGGAGGTGGGCAAGGTGCCATGGATGCCGCAAATATTTTAAAACCTGCCTTGGCCCGAGGAGAACTACGCGCCATTGGGGCAACCACATTAGATGAATATCAAAAATATTTTGAAAAAGACAAAGCCTTGGAACGCAGGTTTCAGAAAGTTGTGGTGAATGAACCCGATACCGAGAGCGCTATTTCCATCCTTAGAGGAATCAAGGAAAAATATGAGACTCATCACAAAGTACGAATCAAGGATGAGGCCGTTATTGCAGCGGTGGAATTATCGCAACGCTATATTACGAATCGTTTTTTACCGGATAAGGCCATTGACCTTATTGATGAAGCGGCTTCAAAATTGCGTATTGAAATCAATTCAAAACCCGAGGAATTGGATGCCCTGGATCGTAAAATCATGCAATTGGAAATTGAAATTGCAGCCATAAAACGAGAGAATGATCCTTCGAAGCTAAAAATTTTAAATATTGATCTTGCCAATATCAAAGAAGAACGCAATGCCATTTACGCCAAATGGGAAAGTGAGAAAACCATAGTAGATGCGGTTCAAAAGACAAAACAGGATATTGAAGACTATAAGTTGGAAGCTGAAAGGGCAGAAAGAAACGGAGACTATGGTAAGGTTGCCGAAATACGTTATGGAAAAATCAAGGAAGCTCAACAAGAATTGATTCGTCTTCAGGAACAAATTGACTCTCAAGAGGAGGCAGACTCGCTGATCAAGGAAGAAGTGACCAATGAGGATATTGCAGAAGTCGTAGCAAAATGGACGGGGATTCCAGTAACCAAAATGCTTCAGAGCGAACGGGAGAAATTATTGCAACTAGAAAATGTCCTGCACAAAAGAGTGGTTGGACAAAACGAGGCCATACAAGCAGTTTCAGATGCTATCCGTAGAAGTAGGGCCGGTCTTCAAGACGCCAACCGGCCCATTGGATCTTTTCTATTCTTGGGGACGACCGGGGTGGGCAAAACGGAATTGGCCAAAACATTGGCTTCCTATCTCTTCGATGATGAAAATGCCATGACCCGTATTGATATGAGTGAATATCAAGAACAACATGCAGTGAGTAGATTGGTTGGAGCTCCTCCGGGTTATGTGGGGTATGATGAAGGAGGGCAGCTCACGGAAGCTGTACGACGCAGACCGTATTCCGTTGTACTCCTGGATGAAATTGAAAAAGCGCATCCCGATACGTTTAATGTATTGTTACAGGTTTTGGATGAGGGCAGGTTAACCGATAATAAGGGGAGGATTGCCGATTTTAAAAATACCGTTATTATTATGACCAGCAATATTGGAAGTCCGATCATTCAAGAAGCCTTTGAACGTGCAGAGACTGTAGAAAGTGCTACGGACATTGCTCAAAAAGGTGTCGTAGACCTACTGCGCAGAAGCATCCGGCCCGAGTTTTTAAATCGTATCGATGATATTATCATGTTCACACCTTTGACCAAAAGCGATATCACAAAAATCGTGGAAATCCAGTTGGATCATTTAAAGAAGATCGTGGCCAAACAGCATATCACCATTGATGCCACTCAAGAGGCAATTGCCTATTTAGCTGAAAAAGGCTATGAGCCACAATACGGCGCGCGCCCCATAAAAAGAGTCATTCAAAAGGAAGTGCTCAATGCCTTATCCAAGGCTTTACTGAGCGGAAAAATAAAAGCGGACAGTATTGTATTGATCGATTGTTTTGATCAGCAGTTGGTCTTTAGGAATCAGAATGAAGTAGTGCACTAGCACTTGAAGTACAATAGGCATTTCTTTCCCATAAGTATACTTTAGTTATAGGTATGCGGAAAGGAATGCCATTTTTTAATAAAAATAAATACCATACAGTATATAGTTTTTTTATATTCGTAATAAAAATGCGAAAGAATGACTACAAAAGCTGAAAGAACCACTGCTTATATTATTGAAACTGTAGCTCCCATTTTTAATAAACACGGCTATATAGGAACAAGCATGAGTCATCTTACCGAAGCTACCGGACTTACCAAAGGAGCTTTGTATGGTAATTTTGAAAATAAGGAGGCGTTGGCTTTGGCAGCATTTGAGCACAATAGAAAGCGCTTGTTGGCAGCTATTGACGAAAAATTGGAAAGTCCAGGAACTTCACTGGATAAATTATTCGCATTGACCGACCTGTATAAGGATTATGAAGATTTTACCGCGCCCACATTTGGATGTCCCATCATGGGAGTGGGAATCGATGCCCAATACAACAATCGTTTATTATATGCTGCGGCCAAGGAAACCATTAAGCTTATCGAAGGCAAAATTGCACTGGTCATAGAAAATGGAATTCATCAAAAAGAATTAAAAATACCTGTTACCCCTTTACAGTTTGCAAAACAATTATACACCATGCTCCAAGGAGCAGTCGCTATGTTTATGCTTACCAAAGATCGAAAATACCTATTGAATACGATTGCGTATTTAAAACAATTGATTGCCAAAGAAATTAAGACCTGATTATTTGGCCACTACTCTAAAAATCCAAAGGGTCTCGGTATAGGTGCCATTGAACTGACTTCGTTTTGCAGCATCTGCAGCTTCTCGGCTTTCATAACGCTCCAAATACACATAGTTCAATCCATTTGATTTTCTGAAGAAGGATTTTGGTGTTATTCCCCGATCTCTCAAACTTTGTTTGAAATTCTCAAAATACTTTTCCGTATTATAGACATTTGCTATTAAGTAATACCCAGGTTCCAGCCCATCCTCAACTTCAACTTCTTCGTATCGTTCCTCTTCTTGTGGACGCTGTTCTGCCAGTCTATCCAATTCTTGTTTACGCTTTTCTTCTTCCAAAGCGGCCGCAGCCAGAGCTTCTCTTTCTTTTCTCACGCGTTCCGCTTCTGCTTTTGCTTCAACGGCTGCCAAGCGGGCGGCCTCATCCAATTCTTTTTGGAGTTGGGCCTGTTTTTCACGTTCCCTACGTTCTGCTAAACGTTTTCTTTTTCCGCTGCGTTTTGTGTTTTTACGAATCCTTTTAGGCTTTAATTTTCGTTCGGTATCCCTTTTGTCAAAATTGTATGCCGTAATGATTTCAAAAGTAGGGTCATTATCACTCACTTGATTGTCAATCCCATATTCTATTAAAGCTCCAATGGACAGGTGTTTAAAAAAACGCCCCCCTATACCACCGGAGACGCCATAAAAACTATTGTACCCACCTTGAACCCAAAATTTGGGGGCCGCATACATGGCCGTTAGGCCATATTGGGCATCGGCATCCGGAATGGTCTTGACATAAACGCTAGGCCGTAAATATGAATTTTCCGTAAACAAGAAGTCGTAACCCACAATACCTTGGTAAAACCGGTCTTCTGGCCTGGTCTCCCTTTTGTTTGAACCAAAGTTAAAATCAAACAAATTCTCCGAGGTCAGTCCCAAAAAAAACTGTCCTACAACAACTTGTATCGCCGGAGCCATTTGCAGAATAAAACCACTACTGCTTTCATCCACAATGGCAGGGTCCGGATCTGGTTCCAACGGAATGAGGTTATCTGATATCTCCCTATTAAAGCCAAAAAAATTAAATCCAACTCCGATCTTGGCCTTATCACTTAAGGGAATAGCATAGGCATAATTGAAAACCCCTCCAGTTTCCAAAAACCTGCTACTGTTATGTTGTAAAAAACCGACTCCTAGGGCAGATCCCTCCCCAAGTTTTCGGGTGTAGTGCAGAAAAGTTGTAGAAGGATCCACATCTATCCCTTGCCATTGCCAGCGTGTCCATAGTGCTATGGACTCCGGTTCATTGCGATCTAAAGAAGCTGTGGGCAGTAATAAACTGGAATTAAAAGTAGTTAAATTATGTTGTCTAAAATCCCCGGGAAGAATACTGTTTTGAGCTCCAATTGTAGTAAATACAATTGAAAATAAAAACACAGAATAAAGCTTTCTCATATATAAAGGGATAAAAACAACGGTTTATATACTAATTTGTACTAATTTTAGTTACATAAAAAGCATAGTGTCCAAATTTACACAAACAAAATGATTATGAAAACCATCAAACTTTTAATATTTGTATTTTTTTTAACAAGTTTTTTGAGCTGTAAAGAAGAGGAAAAACCGGTGGAAGAAACTAGTATTGCTACAGTTACATCTACTTTTTACCTGATACGACATGCGGAGAAAGATCGTAGTGACCCCAACAATATTGACCCGGAACTTACTCAAAAGGGATTGGGCCGCGCTATGCATTGGGCAGAGATTTTAGAGGAAGTTGACCTAGACGCTATCTATACGACCGATTTTGAGCGTACTGTGATGACTGCCAGCCCTACTTCAGTAAAAAAAGATATCACACCTTTGTACTACGACCCCAGGGATGTGAACATCAAGACATTTAAGAGTCAGAATCTTGGAAAAAATGTATTGGTCGTAGGGCATAGCAACTCCACTCCAGACTTTGCCAACAAACTCCTAGGAGAGGAAAAGTATAGCGCTATGGACCATAGTGATAACGGAAGCCTTTTCATTGTCACCATTATTAATGAAAAAGTAACCAGTACGCGCCTACATTTTGATTGCAGTTGCCCTAGTAGGGAGTAACTAAAATAGCACTGATCAGTAACAGCCTATCGTTTCGTGCTAAAATTCCAAAAGACAAGATCACTTCATATTTTAAGCCTTTCTAGTCAATTGTTCTTATTTTTGTCGCTGTGATACAAAAAAACATCAATATAAAGAACAAAAGGGCTCGATTTGAATATGAAATCCTAGAGACCTATAGCACGGGTATTGTGCTATCCGGAACAGAAATAAAATCCATTCGCCTGGGAAAGGCCTCTATTACCGAAAGTTTTTGTGAGTTTAATGATAGGGGCGAATTGTTCGTTATCAATATGCAGGTCGATGAATATTCGCACGGAAGCCATTACAACCACAAACCCAAAGCGCAACGCAAATTACTTTTACATAAAAGAGAATTAAAAAAATTAGTGCGTCAGGTGAAGAATGCCGGTTTAACCATTGTCCCCCTGCGCTTATTTCTAAATGATCGGGGATTGGCAAAATTGGAAATCGCTTTGGCGAAAGGAAAGAAACTCTACGACAAGAGAGAGAGTATAAAGGATCGCGACAATAAAAGAAACTTGGATCGTATCAAGAAAAACTTTAATAATTGAATTGTATAAAGTCTTCCCAATTAACATCCTTTAAAATAAGCTTCCTGCTATTTTATTGTATCATCGTGATCTTAAACCAAAGTCTTATATGCTAAAAATAAAATCGGGCTTCTTCTTTTTAGTGTGTTTTTCTTTTTATTTCTCCCAGGCCCAGATCAGCGGTACCGTTACTGATGCGGATAATACCCCTTTATCCTTTGTAAATATTTATTTGGAAAATACAGTGACCGGGACCACTACAAATGACAATGGTCAGTTTCTTCTGGAACTTTCCAAAACGGGAACCTATACCATAGTTTTTAAATATTTAGGGTTTAAAACAAGAAAGGAGACGGTAACGATTGAAAAATTCCCCTTTACACTAGATCTTTCCTTGACCGAAGAGCGACTCTCCCTTGCCGGAGTGGAAGTCAACGCTTCGGACAATCCGGCCAATAGGATCATAAGAAATGCGATAGGCAAACGCAGGGAATATC
The DNA here is from genome assembly GCF_043678055.1 of Spongiimicrobium salis. NCBI lineage: Bacteria > Pseudomonadati > Bacteroidota > Flavobacteriia > Flavobacteriales > Flavobacteriaceae > Spongiimicrobium > Spongiimicrobium salis. The sequence continues at coordinate 66,691 of NZ_JBHEQA010000002.1, read as the reverse complement.
AGAAAAAATTACAATCCTATACGGCTGATTTCTATTCCAAAGGCTTAATCAAAATAAAAAACGCCCCTGAAAGAATTTTAGGCCAGGATGTTGGGGATTTTGGAGGAGGGCTGGATTCTACAAGATCAGGTATCATTTACCTTTCCGAAACGATTTCAAAAATTGCAAAAAACAAGAAAGCTTTCAACGAAAACATCATTGCTTCCAAAATTAGTGGCGATGATAATGGTTTTAGTTTCAATACCGCTTCAGATGTTGATATTTCCTATTACAACAACACTATAGCTTTTGGGAATAGGTTGGTTTCCCCAATTGCCGACAATGCTTTTGGTTACTACAGATACAAACTTATTGGCACCTTCTATGACGATCACAATAATTTGATCAACCAGATTTCTGTAATTCCCAAAAGACCAAATGACAATGTGTTTCGGGGAACAATTTATATTGTGGAAGACCAATGGGCCCTGTACGCCATAGATTTGTCCGTTACTGGGGAACAAGCACAAGTTTTTGCCGTAGATTCCCTCTTTTTAAAACAAGATTTTAATTTTTCTCAAAAAAACGAGGCTTGGTTAAAAGTGCTGCAGCGCATCGACTTTCAATATGGCCTATTTGGTATCCAAGGAAATGGGCGTTTTACGGCGGCTTATACCAATTACAACCTCAATGCACCTCTCCAAAAAAAGGATTTTAAGAACGAGGTGCTCTCTTTTGCCGAGGCGGCAAATGAAAAAGATAGTCTATATTGGACCAGCTTGCGCCCGGTTCCTTTAACCGGAGAAGAGATTCTGGATTATGTCAAAAAAGATAGCGTGCAGCTGATCCGGAAATCCAAAACCTATCTGGATTCTGTGGATCGGGTGCGCAATAGATTAAAATTGGGCGATATTTTATTAGGATATCAGCACCGCAATACGTTTAAAGAGCGCTACTTTAACTTTGAAAGCCCCTTGGAAGAATTGCGCTATAACACGGTTCAAGGTTGGAATTCCAAATTTATATTCAATTATGCCAAGCTGAAGAGAGAAGAGGGACGCCGCCTAAATGTCAATACTACTTTTGAGTATGGGCTTTCTGACAAAGTCTTTCGTCCTTTAGGGGAAGTATCCTATCGTTTCAATAATTTTTCAAGGCCTTTTATTCGTATACGCGGTGGTAATGAATTGCCCCAATTTAATGGATCCAATCCCATTTCGTATTTTGGCAATAGCTTTAGGACGCTCTTTCTGGAGAGCAATGACGCTAAATTTTATGATAAGACCTATGTAAATCTTTTCTATTCCGAAGAAGTGGTCAATGGTATTTATATTGGTGCCGACATTGGTTACGAACAAAGAAAACCAGTATTCAATACCACAAATTTCTCCATTATTGGGGATAAAGATGGGGAGTTTTCATCCAATAATCCTTTGGCACCAGAAGATTTTGAAAATGCGGCGATTGGTCAGCACAACCTTGTACGATTGCAAGTAAATGCCCGAATCAGATTTGGTCAAAAGTACCTGAACTATCCCAATAGGAAATTTAACCTCTTTTCCAATACCCCTACCCTGCGCCTTGGATATGAGAAAGGCTTTGCAGGAAGTAGTTCGGATTTACATTTTGATCAATTTAAAATACGCTTGACACAGGAATTTCCAGTAGGTGGAAAGGGAGATTTTTCATATAACCTCAAGGCTGGGGCATTTCTCAATGCAGACAATATTTCCTTTGTGGATTACCAGCATTTTAATGGAAATCTAACCCGGATCAGTCTCAACAAAGACTACCTAAATTCATTCTTTATTCTTCCATACTACGACCTGAGTACAAATAAAACCTATTTTGAAGCTCATGCAGAACACAATTTTAAAGGCTTCATTATGGGGAAAATTCCGTTATTGAATAAACTCAATGCCAATTTGATCGTTGGTGGAAAAATATTGGCCACGGAGAACAATCAACCTTATAGCGAGTTTAGCATTGGATTGGGGAATTTGGGTTGGAAAAAATTTCGTTTTTTGCGTATTGATTTTGCCCAAAGTAATTTTCAAGGCAGAAAACAACAGTGGGTCAATTTTGGTGTGCAATTCTAATCCTTTTTAGTTTTTGTCTTCCAACAAAGGCACAAAACGAAAAGATCCAAATTCTTTTTTTTCAAAAGCCTTGGCCGATTTCCGTTCGTATAAGGTCATTATTTGCTCCTCGTTTCCCACAGGAATAACAAGCCTTCCCCCTATTTTCAGTTGGGCCAATAACGGTTTGGGAACATATGGCGCTCCTGCGGTAACAATGATGCCATCAAAAGGGGCTTCTTCGGGCATGCCTTTATAGCCATCCCCAAAAATATGTTTTTTGGGACGGTATCCCATTTTTCCAAAAAAAAGCTTGGTTTTTTTAAACAATTCCAGTTGCCGTTCTATAGTATATACTTTTGCCTTTAAAGCCAACAACACTGCAGTTTGATAACCACTTCCCGTGCCTATTTCCAAAATTTTTTCTTGGCCCTGAAGTCCCAATAATTCGGTTTGAAAGGCAACGGTATAAGGTTGGGAAATTGTTTGTTCCGCTCCTATTGGAAACGCCTTATCCTGATAAGCGTGATCCTCAAAACTACTATCCAGAAACAAATGTCTTGGAATAGTCTGTATCGCTGCTAAGACTGGAGGGCTTTTTATCCCTTTTTCAACAAGAATTTCGGCTAACTTATTTCGCATTCCGCGATGTTTTAAGGTATCTTTCATAGCGTCATTATCATGACATACTCCATTTTAGGCTTTCTGGGAAAAGGTACAAAGGAGCTGTTTTGTCTATTACAAGGGTTGGTTTTTAAGTGCCGTAAAGTTAGAAAAAGTTTAGGGAATTGCTACTGATGCCCTTATAATTTGTCGTTCTAAATTCTTGTAATATCCTAACATAATCTTTGTACCACATTCTCTAGCGATTCCATATATTTACACCAAATAAATCAATGTCATGAAACATTTTACATTCTTGTCATGTTATGCTTTTTTAGCGTTCCTATTGAGTTCGTGTTTAGCGAGCAATACGGGCAACCCTCTTTTTCTGGAGAACGATGAAAGTTGGTCCATATTGGGAGATGCCACCTGGAGTTTTGATTCCGGTACATTGATTGGAAGTATACGCAGTGGCGCGGGATTTGTAATTACAAAGGAAACCTATAGCGATTTTGAATTGGAACTGGAGTTTCTACCAGATAGTAGTATCAATTCGGGTATTTTTGTACGTTGTTTGGCCGCAGAAATATCAAATACAGATTGCTATGAATTCAATATCTGGGACCTTCACCCCAATCAGGACTTTAGAACAGGAGCCGTTGTAACCAGGGCAATACCACTTACCTATGTTGAAACCATTGGAAAATGGAATACCTATACCATTAGAACCAAGGGAAACATGATCCAAGCCTGGGTCAATGGAGAACTTACCGCAGACATTATAAACAATGATCGCGTATCAGGCTATATAGGTTTGCAGGCCGCGGGAGAGGGCGAAATCAAATTCAGAAATATTCGCATTCGTTCTTTACAATAAGCGTATACACCTTAGCATTTTAAACCCTTCGCTAAAACCGAATGGCTTTTTGTCTTCCAAAGTCTTCAGCGCCAATTTCTTTGCCGTTAATGTTATCCGTATCCCAATCTTGGGTAATCTTCCAAGCGCCATCTATTTTTTTTAACACAATATGAAATTGGCCATGGGCATTGGTCACTCCTTCTTTGGAAATAAATTGAATCCGGTAAAAGCCCACCTCATAGGAGGTATCCGTGCTGGTCTTTCTATCGTCCAACCAAAAATCGAGCTTAATTGCTACATTTTTAGCTTTGTTTTCTTTAAAACGTTCCACATTTGCCGCTTTAAATGCTTCTTTAGTATCTATTCCCCCTGGAGTCACGCGTAATACCTCATCTGCATACAAAGCATTCAAAGCCTTGGCATCCAATTTTTCAAAGGCTTTTTGAAAAGGTCTCCAGAGCGTCTCGTCAATTTCTTTTTGCACAGCGGCAATATCTTGGGCAAAGGCAGTGCTTATCATCAATCCAAAAAGAACAACTAGTAATTTTTTCATTATTTTTCCATGTTTTAGACAAACTCAAAAGTACTAAAACTAATGCGTCCATAAAACTATATCGCTAGTATTGATTTCCATTTTGCAAGGGACGTCCCGAACAATGGCCAAAAAGAATTGTTCCTTTTTGATCTTTACAATTTTCTTTTTCTATTCGCCTTTGGCAGCCCTCCTATTTGAACAAATCTCCTTATTTTTGCCAAAACAAAATACTATGCTCAAAGTTGGAGTCCTAGGCGCAGGACATTTAGGTAAAATACACTTGCGACTACTCAACGAATCCTCAAAATATACACTGGTCGGTTTTTATGATCCCGATGCCATCAATGGTAAAAGGGTAGCCGATGAATTTGGTTATACCTACTTTGACAATATCAATACACTCATTGACAGTGTAGATGTGGTTGACATTGTCACTCCCACCCTTTCCCATTTTGATTGCGCTCAAAAAGCCATGGCAAAAGGAAAACATATATTCATTGAGAAACCTATCACCAATACATTACAGGAAGCTGAGGATTTATTGGCCTTGGAAATCCAACACCGGGTAAAAGGCCAGGTAGGGCACGTGGAACGGTTCAACCCTGCTTTTACCGCAGTAAAGGATAAAATTCAAAATCCGATGTTTATCGAAACGCATCGTCTGGCCGAATTCAATCCCAGAGGAACAGATGTTCCCGTGGTTTTGGACCTTATGATACACGATATTGATGCCATTCTGAGCGTTGTGAATTCTGAAGTAAAACAGATCAATGCCAGTGGCGTTTCCGTTATCAGCAAATCCCCGGATATCGCGAATGCCCGTATAGAATTCGAAAATGGTTGCGTAGCCAATTTAACTGCGAGTCGAATTTCATTAAAGAATATGCGAAAATCCCGTTTTTTTCAACGTGATGCCTATATTTCTGTAGATTTTTTGGAGAAAAAGGTAGAAGTGGTGAAAATGAAGGATGCCCCGGAACAGCCTGGGGACTTTGACATGGTGCTCCAAAATGCCGAGGGAGAAAAGAAACAGATCTATTTTGAAAATCCTGATATAGAAGCCAATAATGCCATTTTGGATGAGTTGGAAACCTTTGCCGATGCCATTAACACCAATACCACTCCAGTGGTTAGTTTGGCTCAGGGAACCAAGGCCTTGAAGGTTGCACTACAAATTATCGCCGCATTTTAACGCAGATCGGGTGAAATCAAAAAAACTCCAAAACCTAAAATATCAATAATTTGATCATATAATACTATAAAAATAAGTTCATGAAAAATATAGCAGTTATCGGAGCAGGAACCATGGGAAATGGAATAGCCCATGTTTTTGCACAAACCGGATATCACGTTAATCTTATCGATATCTCTCAAGAGTCCCTGGATAGAGGTTTGGCAACCATCGGTAAAAATTTAGATCGCATGGTGGCCAAAGAACGTATTTCCGAAGGAGACAAAAAGGCAACTTTGGATAATATTAGTTCCTATACTACCATAAATGAAGGGGTACAGAACGTTGATCTTGTGGTAGAAGCAGCGACAGAAAACCTTGATTTGAAATTAAGGATCTTTAAAGAAATTGATGAAGTCAGTGGTCCGGATACGATCTTGGCGACCAATACCTCTTCGATCTCCATCACGCAAATTGCTGCTGTGACCCAGCGTCCGGAAAAAGTAATCGGCATGCATTTTATGAATCCGGTGCCCATTATGAAATTGGTAGAAATCATCCGTGGTTATAATACATCGGATGAGGTTACAAAGAGCATCATGGAATTGTCCAAAGCCTTGGGTAAAACTCCCACAGAAGTGAATGATTATCCAGGTTTTGTGGCAAATAGAATTCTAATGCCTATGATCAATGAAGCCATTGAAACCCTTTACAATGGCGTTGCCGGGGTCACCGAAATAGATACGGTAATGAAATTGGGAATGGCGCATCCTATGGGACCTTTACAATTAGCAGATTTCATAGGCTTGGATGTGTGCCTATCTATCTTAAATGTTCTGTACGATGGTTTCAAAAACCCAAAATATGCCCCTTGTCCCCTACTGGTAAATATGGTCATGGCAGGTAAAAAAGGGGTAAAATCGGGAGAAGGGTTCTATGATTATAGCAGCTCCCGAAAAGCAGAAGTTGTTGCAGCACAGTTTCAATAATCATATTTTATGGCCATCATAAAACCTTTTAAAGCCATTAGACCGTCTAAGGATAAGGTTGCCTCGGTGGCCTCGCGGTCGTATCAGGAATATTCCAAGAAAGAATTGAAGGCACAACTTCGTTTTAATCCTTTTTCTTTTCTGCATATCATAAACCCTGGTTTTAAATTTGCCAAAAAAGTATCGGGGCCTGAACGCTTTAAACTAGTCTATAACCGCTATTTGGAATTTCTTGAAGACGATATTTTAGTAAAGGATACTCAAGCGAGCTTGTACCTTTATAAAATTGAAAAAGGAAATTTTAGTTGTTCCGGGATTTTTTGTGGTACCAGTGCGGAAGACTATGAAAATGATGTGATAAAAAAACACGAGGCCACTTTACAGGCAAGGGAGGCGCTATTTGCAAACTATCTGGAAAGTGTTCACTTTAACGCAGAACCGGTATTAATGACCTATCCGGATAATGCCGACATTGCTGCCATTATTGCCGCAGAAAAAAAGAATAGTCCGGAGTATTTTTTCACGACAACAGATAAAGTAACCCATTCTTTATGGGTTATCTCTGATGAAAAAAAAATTGCCGATCTTCGGGCTGCTTTTCATAACATTCCGGCCCTTTATATTGCAGATGGGCATCACAGGAGCGCATCTTCCATGTTATTGGCTCGTACGAACAGTACAAAAAACCCAAATCATACAGGAAAAGAAGCCTATAACTTCTTCATGAGTTACCTTATACCAGAATCGGAAATTCGCATTTATGAATTCAATCGGATGGTCCGGGATTTAAATGGACTTACCAAAGAGGAATTTCTAATTCGTTTGGATGCCTATTTTCGAATAGAAAATAAGGGTCATGTACTGTACAAACCTTCTAAAAAGCATCATTTCAGTATGTATCTGGATGGGGAATTTTACTCCCTTTATCTCAGAAAAAGAATCTATGAATTTACAGATGCTTTAAGTGCATTGGATACGCAAATTTTATTTAAAACAGTTTTAGAGCCCATTCTGGGCATTACGGATTTGCGAAATGACAAGCGTATTCAATATGGCTATGGCAAACACAATGTCATACAAATGAAAGAGGATGTTGATGAGAGTAAATTCGCGGTAGGTTTTGGTTTGGTTCCCTTAAATATGGAAGAAATTAAAGCTGTAGCTGATGAAGGCCTTGTAATGCCTCCTAAAAGTACCTATATAGAACCGAAGTTAAGAAGTGGCTTAACCATATATGAATTGTAATCCATAGATAGTTCATCAAAAAAATTGAAGATCAATATTTTATGTCCATAGCAGAAAATCTTTCGGCCATTAAAGCCAAACTACCAGAGACGGTTACCTTGGTTGCCGTATCCAAAACCAAACCCATTGCAGCTATTGAAGAAGCTTATGCGGCCGGCCAACGTATTTTTGGAGAAAACAAGGTTCAGGAAATGACGCAGAAATGGCAGGTATTGCCCAATGACATTGAGTGGCATATGATTGGACATGTACAGCGGAACAAGGTAAAATACATGGCAGAATTTGTTTCCTTGATCCATGGGGTAGATAGTCTTCGCCTCCTTGTAGAAATCAATAAGCAAGCCGCAAAGCACCAGCGGATCATAGATTGCCTCCTACAAGTGCATATTGCAGAAGAGGAAACTAAATTTGGATTTGACCGTACTGAAATCAATTCCTTAATAAATTCTCCCGAATTTACACAATTACAACACATTCGTATCGTTGGATTAATGGGCATGGCAACGTTTACGGAGAATACGGAACAGGTTCGCAAAGAATTTTCACAGCTTAGTGACATCTATGGGGAAATACAGAAAGTGCTTCCCGAAGTCTCCGTGCTTTCCATGGGAATGAGCGGCGATTATCCACTGGCCATTGCCGAAGGAAGTACTATGGTGCGCATTGGAAGTAGTATCTTTGGTGCCAGAAATACGCATTAAGTGGGCGCGAATGCCTAAAAATAAAGTTATTGCATGTACACTATATTGGATATAGAGACCACAGGAGGAAAATACAATGAAGAAGGAATTACGGAAATTGCTATCCATAAATTCGATGGACATGGTGTTGTGGATACTTTTATAAGCCTTGTAAATCCTGAGAAAGAAATACAACCCTTTGTGGTAAATCTTACCGGGATCAACAATAAAATGTTACGCACGGCCCCAAAATTCCATGAAGTAGCCAAAAGAATTGTGGAAATTACCCAAGATACGGTTATTGTAGCCCATAATGCACAATTTGATTATCGCATTTTACGAACGGAATTTCGTAGGTTGGGCTATAACTTTGAGCGAAAAACACTATGTACTGTAGATCTCTCCAAAAAACTAATTCCCGAAGCTCCATCGCATAGTTTGGGCAAATTGGTACGGTCCTTGGGAATTCCCGTAAGCGATCGTCACAGAGCCAATGGAGATGCCTTGGCTACATTACAATTGTTTAAATTGTTGCTTTCCAAAGATTCTGAAAAAGTAATCATTCAAGATGTTATTAAAGAAGCATCCTTAGGGGAGCTTTCTCCCAGGCAATTGGATATTGTAGAAAAGCTGCCCTCTGAAGTTGGGGTGTACTATATGCACAATAAAGAAGGGGAAATCATTTTATTGGGCAAAAGCAACAATATTAAGAAACGGGTCAACCAACATTTTACCAAAAGTGGTGATCAGGCAAGAAAACTTCAAAAAACAACAAAGGCAGTGACCTTTGAAAAGACAGGCAGTGAACTTGCTGCGCTTCTCAAGGAAAATGAGGAATTATCTAGAAATCGTCCTAAATTCAACCCTCCAAGAAAGGGAAAGTTGTTTAGCTATATTCTTATTCCCAAAGAAAATGAACATGGATATCTTAGCTTGCATATCCAAAAATTGGTGCCGGGAATAAGATGGGTCCAAAGCTTTAGCAGTATTCATGCCGCCAAGAATTTTCTCTATAAGATCAATACGGAATTTAACTTATGTGATAAACTCAATGGGTTGTCCGAAGCGAGAAAAAATTGTTCCAAATATGATGAGGGTACATGTTTTGGAGCCTGTTTGAACAAAGAAGATCGTGAGCAATACAACGAACGTGTAGAAGCGGCCCTGAAAAAATATAGTCTTTCGGGCAAAAGTTTGGTCATTTTGGACAAAGGCCGTGAAATAGGGGAACACAGTGCTTTTTTAATTAAAAATGGTGTTTTTCAAGGCTTTGGTTATTGTCAATTGAATCATCAAATAAATAATATTCATATCTTAGAATCCATAATCACTCCTATGAAAGGAAGTGCCAATACAAATCATATCATTGAAACTTACCTCAGAAAGCGGAAAGTTTTTAAAATTATGGAACTACAGCTTTAGTTTTTTGAAAGAAGAAAAGCCACATATCGGTTGGAAGGGCAAACTCCATGAAGTTATTTACGAGGCGGATACGCCTATGGGGAAATGGTTCGATATTATTTTATTCATCCTTATTATTATCAGTGTTATTCTAGTAATGCTGGAAAGTGTAAAGGAAATCGATCTAAAATATCATGACATTCTTTTTAGTCTGGAGTGGGTAATCACCATCTTTTTTACGATCGAGTATATTGCCAGAATCATCAGTATTAAAAAACCTTCCAAATATATTTTTAGTACCTATGGGCTCATTGATTTTTTCTCTACGATACCCCTGTACATTTCGTATATATTTGCTGGTTCCCAAGTATTATTGGCTGTACGGGCCTTGCGTCTCTTGAGGGTCTTCCGTATTCTAAAATTGGTGCAATTCCTGGGAGAGGCTTCCCAGTTGAAAAGAGCGCTTAAAGCCAGTAGAACTAAAATCGCGGTCTTTATCTATGCCGTACTCATTTTATCTGTTATCATGGGTACCATCATGTATTTGGTAGAAGATGATGCCGCTGGCTTTACCAGTATTCCAAGAAGTATTTATTGGGCCATTGTTACACTCACTACCGTGGGATATGGGGATATTGCCCCACAAACCAGTTTAGGGCAACTTATCGCCACGATAGTTATGATATTGGGTTATGGTATTATTGCTGTACCAACCGGAATAGTCACTGCGGAGTTTTCCAAACAAGGAAAAGATCATAAAATCCATTTAAATACCCAATCCTGTCCAAGTTGTTCGGTAGAGAATCACCAAGATGGTGCCGTTCATTGTTTTAAATGTGGAAGTCAATTATAATGGATAATACCCTAATTTCTATTGTAGGTCCTACAGCCATAGGAAAAACTGCCTTGTCCATCGCCTTAGCACAGCACTATCGTACAGAAATCATATCTGCCGACTCTAGGCAATTTTACAAAGAAATGCGTATCGGCACAGCCGTTCCCTCTACTAGTGAACTGGCATCGGCACCGCATCATTTCATTCAACATAAAAGCATAGAAGAAGCCTATTCTGTTGGTGATTTTGAAAAAGAAGCCATTGCCCTTCTCGAAAAAAAATTTCAGGAACACCAGCTATTGATTATGGTTGGGGGAAGTGGCCTATATGTGGATGCTGTGGTAAAGGGCTTGGATGAATTTCCAAGCGTTCCAGCCAAAGTGAGGACTTCTCTAAACACTTTACTTGAAAAAGAAGGTATTGCGGCACTACAGCAAAGACTCAAAGTGTTGGACCCTGAGTATTACAAGAGTGTAGATTTGGGAAACCCCCACCGACTCATACGGGCGTTGGAAGTTTGTATTGCAAGTAATAAACCGTATTCTTCCTTCCGAAAAAAGGAAAAAAAGAATCGGTCGTTCCACACGATAACTATTGGCTTGACGGCAGAAAGGCCTATTATTTATGATCGTGTCAACCAAAGAGTGGATATCATGATGGATCAGGGCCTATTGCATGAAGCGGAATCTTTAAGAAATCACCGCCATCTAAATGCGTTGCAAACCGTTGGCTATAAGGAATTGTTTGCCTATTTTGATAAAATATATGACTTGGAAACCGCTATTGGGGAAATCAAAAAAAATACCAGACGATTTTCAAAAAGGCAAATGACCTGGTTTAAAAAAAATGAGGATACCATCTGGATCGATTATCAAACCGATGTTTCCGCTGCTATTGCTAAAATTGAACAACAGTTAACCTCTTAAATTTAATGAGATGCGTCCTACAAACTTATTTTTCGTGATGGGTGTTTCAGGTTGTGGCAAATCAACCGTTGGATCGGCTCTTGCCGAGAAATTGAGTATCCCTTTCTTTGATGGCGACGACTATCATCCCCAAGCCAATATCGATAAAATGAAACAAGGAACTCCTTTAAATGATGATGATCGCCATGGTTGGTTGGTACAATTGAACAAATTGGCCAAAGAACACCTATCTACAGGAGCCGTGATCGCTTGTTCTGCGTTAAAGGAAGCATATCGGGTCTTGTTGCAAAAAGACATCGAGGACCATATTGTATTTGTTTTTCTGGAAGGTAGTTTTGACGAAATCATGCAGCGCATGCAGTCCAGAAAGAATCATTTTATGCCAGCACAACTTCTAAAATCTCAATTTGATACCTTGGAAATTCCAAAAAACGCCTTACGAATTTCCATAGCTAAAACACCTGAAGAAATTGTCTCAATAATTACAGGCAAAACGGCATAAAACCTCTTCTTTTGGGGAGCCCTTTACACAGTTTTAATTTTATGTAAATAAAACTGTTCAAAAACGTAACAAAAACCATATTGATGCGTCTTATATAATGACTTATTAATTAATAACATAACACCCTAAAAATGAAGAAAGTATATTTTTTAGCTGCTTCACTTATTGCGTTTTCCAGCTGTAAGGAGGAAGCTAAAACAGAAACTGTAACGGAAGAAATTCCAGGTATTGTTCTAGAGAACATGGATACCAGTGTAAGTCCTAAAAACGATTTCTACAATTACGTCAATGGCAGCTGGATGCAAAACACAGAGATTCCCAGTGATAGAACTACTTGGGGAGGCTTTTCCGTACTTCGTAAATCTACAGATAACGACGTGCTTAAGATACTTGCCCTAGCCAAAGAGGGAGGCAAGTATAGTCCGGAGACCGATCAAGCTAAGGCTTTGGCTATTTTTGACACTAAAATGGATACGACGGCTAGAAATGCCGCAGGAATTACACCATTACAATCTGCTTTTCTGGCTATCTCAGGAATTAACAACCTAAACGACTTGCAGACCGTACTTGCTACGAACCCAGCCGTCTCATCGCCCTTCATCAATATTGGTGCAGGAGCCGATTTAAATAACAGTGCCATGAATGCCGTGTATTTGGGCGCCAATGGTTTAGGATTACCTGATCGTGATTTTTATTTAGAGCAGGATGACAAGTCCAAGGAGATTCGGGAAGAGTATAAGAAACATATTAGCCGAATGCTACAGTTATTAGGCGATAGCGAGAGTGATGCCCAAGCTGCAGCTGTAAAAATACTGGCCATGGAAACCGCTCTTGCAGAACCACGATTGAATAAAGTAGAAAGCCGGGATGCCCGAAACTTTAATAACCCAAGAAGTATTGCCGAAGCGGATGCTTTACTTTCCAATGTTGATGTTAAAAAACTGATCAGCGATTTGGGAATCACTAAAAAGTTCGATACACTTATTGTAACACAATTACGATATACCAAAGCACTTAATGCTTTCTTGAAAAATACGAGTATTGAAGATATTAAAACGTTGGTACGCTGGGATACGTTCAATAGTGCCACTGGTTTGTTGACCACTGATATTGAAACGGCCAACTGGGAGTTCTACAGCAAATATTTAAGAGGTGCCCAAAAACAGCGTCCAGCGGATGAACGTGCTTTAGCCACGGTTAATGGTACCGTAGGTGAAGCTTTGGGGCAATTGTATGTAGATGCCAAGTTTCCACCAGAAGCAAAGGCAAAAGCTGAAAAAATGATTGCCAATGTTATTGATGCCTTTAAAGATCGTATTACCAATTTAGATTGGATGAGCGCAGAAACAAAGACCAAGGCTATTGAAAAACTGGACAAGTTTACCGTAAAAATTGCCTATCCAAACAAATGGGAAGATTACTCCACTTTAGCAGTTTCTGCAGACAAGTCCTATTTTGAGAATATGACCGCTGTTGGAAAATGGGGGCAATTAAAAAATTATGCTGATATCGGAGAACCTGTTGACAAAACACGCTGGGGAATGTCCCCTCAAACGGTGAACGCTTATTTCAATCCATTAAACAATGAGATTGTATTCCCAGCAGCTATCTTACAGCCTCCTTTCTACAATTACACAGCAGATGAAGCAGTAAACTATGGAGGTATCGGTGCTGTAATAGGACATGAGATTTCCCATGCTTTTGATGACAGTGGAGCTCGCTTTGATTCTGACGGAAACTTAAAAAATTGGTGGACTCCAGAAGATTTGGCCGCCTTTACCGAAAGAGGAAATGCTTTAGCTGCCCAATATGATGGTGTTGAAGTTTTAGATAGCGTTTATGTAAACGGAAAATTCACCTTAGGGGAAAATATTGGAGATCTTGGTGGTGTTCTTGGCGCCTATGATGGACTTCAGAAGTATTTTAAGGAAAATGGACGCCCGGATGATATTGATGGTTTTACGGCGGAACAACGTTTCTTTATGTCATGGGCTACGGTATGGAGAACAAAAAGTAGAGATGAAGCTTTGCGTACCCAGATTAAGACAGACCCTCATTCTCCTGGTAAAGTAAGAGCAATACAACCGCTACTTAATATTCAAGCATTCTATGATGCATTTGACATTAAAGAAGGTGATGAAATGTACTTAGCTCCTGAAAAGCGAGTGCATATCTGGTAGTATTTTTCTAAGAAAATGTATAAAAGGCTTTCCTAGGAAAGCCTTTTTTTATGGTGTTAATCGTTTATTAAGCGATAACGAGGGCCGTTCCCTACTTACGCCCTGGGCATAAAAAAAACCCATTCAATAGTTATTGAATGGGTTCCATCGTATTATATTTTAAAAGAATTTCGTTATTCCGTTTTGATGACCAATCTAAATCCTTCTCCGTGGATATTCAAAATCTCCACCATTTCGTCGCGTTTAAGATACTTTCTCAATTTCGCAATATATACATCCATACTTCTGGATGTAAAGTAATTGTCATCCCTCCATATTTTGGTCAAGGCCAATTCTCTCGGCATCAAATCATTTTCATGCAAGGCCAAAAGACGTAGCAACTCATTTTCTTTGGGAGATAATTTTATAGCCTCTTCATCTTCATACTTTAAGAATCGTAGCTTAGAGTTTAAATGAAAGCCTCCAATATTAAACTCAAATTGTTTGCTGTCCGCAAGGGTGTTAGATGCTTTTCGCTGTAGAATTGCCTTTAATTTCATCAGTAGCACTTCTGAATCGAACGGCTTGTTCAGGTAATCATCGGCACCCGCCTTATACCCTTTTAAAACATCCTCTTTCATGGTTTTTGCCGTAAGAAAAACAATAGGTACGTGTTCGTTTTTTTCCCGGATTTCCCTTGCTAGGGTAAATCCATCTTTATAAGGCATCATGACATCCAAGATACAGACATCATAATTGTCTTTTTTAAATTTTTCAAAACCTTCCATACCATTTTTGGCCAAAACGACATCAAAATCATTCATGGATAAATAGTCTTTAAGAACTATTCCAAAATTAGGATCGTCTTCGACCAAAAGTATTTTCTTATTCGTTGTTTCCATAATTTTTCTTTTATATTAAAGGCAATTTTATATAAAATGTGCTACCCTTGTCTTTTTCACTTTCTGCGTATACTTCCCCCTGATGATCTTCCACAATTTTTTTGACATATGCCAGTCCTAAACCATGTCCTTTTACATTATGTATATCTCCAGTATGTTCTCTATAGAACTTTTCAAAAACTTTCTTTAAGACCGCCTTGCTCATTCCTGCACCTTGGTCTTGTATTTTTATGATAATATAATTCTTTGTTACCTCTGTATAAATATCAATTTTAGGAGCTTCCGTTGAATATTTCACGGCATTATCCAAGATATTTACAATAACATTGGTAAAATGCATTTCATTGGCCAATACATCACATCGGAAGGCATCCAAATGTGGTTTAACATACCCCCCTTTATCTGCTACGATCAATTCGACATGCGTAATGGCATCACCAATTATGTCGTGTACATTTACCCTATCCTTACTGATATCCAATTGGTTTTTCTCCAGCTTGGAAATTCGCAATACATTTTCTACTTGAGCATGCATACGCTTGTTCTCATCGCGTATCATTTGCAAGTATCGCTTTACTTTATCTACGTCTTCTATGACCTTTGGGTTTCGTATGGCTTCCACCGCAAGATTTATCGTCGCTATCGGTGTCTTGAATTCATGGGTCATATTATTGATGAAATCTGACTTTATTTCCGATATCTGTTTTTGTTTTATCAGCTGATAAATTGCTCCGGCATACGCGATTACGATAACCAAAGTGAACAATAATGATAGGATGGCCATGGTAAGGATAGATTGCCATAAAAATTTCTTCTTTTTAGGGAAGGACATTAATAAGGAAAAATCTGTAAGACCTTCACTATCTTTAAAAATAGGAGCTCTGTACATGGCAGACTTTGAAAACTTAAATCGTTTTGATTTTACCTTTGTTGGCAATCCACGACTATACACCCCAAATTCATATTCAATATTCATTCTTCTGTTTTCCAGTTCTCTGGATAGCAGAAATTGAATCTCCTCTGCTGTCACCCTCTTATGGATAGGTACTAGCTTGGCATTTTCCCTGAAACTAACGTCAAATTGAACTTTCTCTATCTCTTTTAACCCTCCGATTTTCACTTGCTTCTCTAGAGGAGTGAGTACATTTTCAGAGCCGTCCAACTCAAAATCTTTCTTAAAGATGGCCTTGGTTCGTTTACTGGTATAATTTGTTATTGGTGTCGTCGTCGTATCCGAACTCAGACCATTGTCAAAGAACATAGATGGTATATTGTATTCTTCTTCCAAAATACCATGTGAATAAAAAAGTATTTCCTCCGAATTAATATCCCTGTCAATAAAAAATATATTGTTGAAATTAGAACCCTTCAGTTCTCCAATACTATCTTTTAACTTCAAAAATCTATCGGAATAATCATGGATTTCCCTACTCTCGATCTTGTCAGAAACTTTATTAAGTATTTCGGACACTACATTCGAAAATTGTTCTTCCTTATCGTCTACCGATCTCTTGATCCAATAGCCTTGAACAAAAATGATTCCTATCAGGGATAGGCTCATTAATACTACTAGAAGGACAAATAGCTTCTTATTCATTTTAGGGTAAAATTAGAAATTTAACATTTAGCGGATTATACGTTTAACCTAACCTTAACAAAAATGTTAAAATTTTGGGTCAAGCGGTTTGCTTTTGTAGATAATCGTGCAGTTTTCTTACATCGGATCGGGTCTTATCGATATCAATATTCTCAATTTCAAAATGGGAAAGCGCTCTTTTTTTAACATCATCCCACTGATTCCTCATCCGAGCCAAAACCTCGGTCCTGGAATTTTTATCGCGATCCAATACACGAGCCAAACGCAACTCTTCTGGAGCAGTCACCAAAATAATGGCATCGTAACGGTCCTGGGAGCCATTCTCAAAGATAATGGCTGTCTCTTGAATAACATATGGGGAACTCTGTTCCCGGGCCCACTGTGTGAAATGTTCGGCTACGGCCGGATGCACAAGAGCATTGAGCTTTTTTAACAATACTTCATTATTAAAAATGGCATTGGCAATAAAGGGCTTATTTAATTCTTCATACTCATAAGCTTGATCTCCCAGTAATTTTTTTATCTCCTTCTTCAATTGTTCGGAAGTACGCATCAACTGTTTGGCTTCTTTATCCGAATTGTAAACGGGGACACCCAAGGCTTCAAACATCCTGGCCACTGTGGTTTTTCCACTCCCTATACCTCCTGTAAGTCCAACAATCATCATTCTCTCTTTAATATATATTCTACCTCCGTCTCCATAAGTTTTACACTGTAGGCATAAGGCGGTTTTTTTAATAATCGCAACCGCAATGTTTTTGACGGATTTTCCCTTACGACGGCATAATCCGCAACCAGTTTAAAATCGTTTTCACTCAATCCTTTCAATTGTCCCACATCGGCCTTGCAAATTACCGTGACGACATTGGGAAAAGTCCTTACTTCTGCCCCTTCCGGGATATTGGTTACTTCTACCGGTATTTCAAGCGCTTTTTCCGAAAACTTCGCCACTTTTCCAGAAACTTCTACCACAGTCGATGAAAACTTTGTGTACTGCAAGGCTGTAGGTCTTTGGATTTTTAAAGTATTGGAAAAATCAGTCGTCCGTTCCGATAAGAGCAGTTCCTCCGTTTTCAACCGATCAATTTTTGCAATCTCATGCCTAGGCCCGGTAACGGTAATCACCTTTGGTGTTACTTCCAATACTCCATTGAGCAAATGATTTTGGGCAAAAGTAACCTCCACTTCCGGATCGACCTCCACTTCCTTGCTAAACACCTTATAAAAATCAAAAAAAATGGTATCCCGTGCCATTTGTATGAGTTCTATGGACTTTGGCAACTGTTTTTCTATATGTCCCCCATAATGGTTTTGAAGCAAGAAATACGTTCCTCTCTTGTATTGAAGCGCACTCAGGTCTGCATCGACTATTTTGGGTGCAAAATTAAAAGACAAAAATTGAAACCCACTGGCTTTTAGTTTCACTGCAATTTCCTCTTGGGAGGCTTTTGTTAGTAACAGACTATCCGGAGCATTGATGTAATTTACCTTAAATACGGTATTGTGCACATAGGATTCCGATAAATTACTAATGAACCAGGAAAAAAAAGAACATAGGAAAAAGATTAAAAAAACCTTTACTTTTCTTCGACTCAGTCCTTTTTTTATTTTCTTTATCAAATTGTAGAATTGGTTTTAAAAAACAATTTTGGAAATAACACTTCCGCTTTCTTTTTACTAAAGTTAATCAAGATTGTTGATTTTAAAAAACCCAGGCCATATCCCGCGAATTGAATAATGGCCGCCCATACGGCATAGCTCCCGATTTGAACACTTTTATTTTTAATCCAAGCATCACAGAATAATACCAAAAAATACAACACATAGGCCATCAAAGGAATCGTATAACCCCAATTCCATAATCCCATCCACCACCCCAATGGGAATAGCAATAAGGCGATAATAGCTCCCAAGAAAAACAAAGAAGGAAACCAATAGGTAAATTTAGCGGTTTGAGGATGCCATGAATTGAGTATTGGGCGTACCAAGCCAAATTTATGTACCTGTACAAAGAACTTGCTCCAATCTATTCTACGCTTATGAAAAACATAAGCATGGGGTATTAATTTGGTAGCAAAACCTTTATTCCAAATGCGAATGGTTAAATCTGGATCTTCTCCCGGATGAATATTCCCAAAACCTTGGGTTGCCTCAAAAGCTTTCTTGGAAATCCCCATATTAAAACTTCTAGGTTGAAATTTTCCAACGGCTTTTTTATTTCCGCGAATTCCTCCGGTAGTCAAAAAAGAAGTCATGCTGTAATTGATGGCTTTCTGTATGTTTGAAAAAGAGGAATGTGCTGCATCCGGACCTCCGAAACAATCTACATACTCCTCTTTTAAAGCCTGTGCCACAGCACTTAAATACGCCGGTGGCAGGATACAGTCCGAATCCAAAACAATAAAATAATTTCCTTGGGCTCGCGACATTCCGTAATTTCTAGAATGCCCAGGACCAGTGTTGGGTTTTTGGAGATAGGTAATGGACAAGGTTTTTTCAAATGCCGCCACAACCTGTTCCGAACTTTGCGTGGACCCATCCTCAACGATCACAATTTCAAAAGGGTCTTGATAGGTCTGTTTGGAGATACTGTCCAATAACTCCTGCACTTCATCTGGCCTATTGTATACTGGTATGATAAAAGAAAAATACAGCTCCATATCTAGATTCTCAAAACCATAGGCCCGTTAAAAAGATGTGGTCAGTACTAATGAATCATCGTATTCCCAACCACATCTTCCTTAATTTAATCTTATTTTTCCGTAAAGTAATCAATAACTTCCTGACTTACGCCAGTATTGGAAAAACCACCATCATGGAATAAATTTTGCATCGTCACTTTTCTGGTAAGATCAGAAAAGAGTGTCACCGTATAATCTGCACAATCCTGTGCCGTGGCATTGCCCAAGGGCGACATTTTCTCTGCATAAGAGATAAATCCGTCAAAACCTTTTACCCCTTGTCCTGCAGTAGTTGGCGTTGGTGATTGTGAAATAGTGTTGACCCGTACTTGTTTTTCTTTCCCATAAAAGTATCCAAAACTTCGGGCTACGGACTCTAGATACGCTTTATTATCGGCCATATCGTTATAGTCCGGAAAAGAACGTTGCGCCGCCATATAGGTTAGTGCTACAATACTCCCCCAGGCATTCATGGCATCGGCCTTGTACAAGCTCTGCATTACTTTGTGAAAAGACAATGCCGAAACATCCCATCCTTTTGCGGTGAAATCATATTTTTCGTCGGTATATGCTCTTCCTTTACGAACATTTACAGACATGCCTATAGAATGCAAAACAAAGTCTAGCTTCCCCCCTAAAATCTCCATGGATTTGGATACCAAATTGGCCAAATCTTCTTCATTGGTAGCATCTGCAGGGACAATTTCAGACCCCGTTTGCTCGGCTAAGGTTCGTATTTGCCCCATCCGCATTGCAATAGGTGCATTTGTCAATACAAAGGTACCCCCTTCTTCATGAACTTTCTCGGCGGTTTTCCACGCTATGGAGTTCTCGTCCAGCGCTCCAAAAATAATTCCTCGTTTTCCTTTCAGTAAGTTATATGCCATTTGATCTTTAATTTCTTGTTTTAGATTGTTGCCAAAGATATTTAAAAAAGTGCGAAGACGGAAGTACAGTTACGCCCCTCTTTTTTTAACTAAAAAATCACGTACAGATTCTTTTGCCTTTTCAGTGCAATTAGTTCAACAACTGACGTGCATGCGCCAGTGCCGAATCGGACAAAGCCTTTCCGCCCAACATTTCCGCCAATTCCACTATCCGCTCTTCTTGTGATAACAGTTTCATTCGTGTATGGGTCTCTCCTCCTACTTCTTCCTTATACACTTTAAAGTGTTGTTTTCCCTTTGAGGCTACTTGCGGCAAATGCGTTATGGCAAAAATTTGCATACTACCGCTCATCGCTTCCATAATCTCTCCCATACGATTTGAAATTTCCCCGGACACCCCGGTATCAATTTCATCGAACATCATTGTGGGAAGTTTTTCATATTGGGCTAAAATTGCCTTTATCGTTAACATGATACGGGATAGCTCTCCGCCGGAAGCCACTTTCTTAAGCTCATCATATCCTCCTCCTTTGTTGGCTGAGAACAAAAAGGCCAAATTATCCTTTCCGTTTCCTTTATATTGTTCTTGTGGTGTAATTTCAATGGCAAAGGTAGCACTCGGCATTCCCAAGGTAGCGAGGGAATTTTCCAGCTGCTTTTTTAGCTTGGGAATCACTTTTTTACGTCCGGAGGACAAACGGCCAGCAATCTTCTCCAGGATTTCCTCCTGTACTTGGTGTTCCGCTTTTTTCTTTTGAATTTCTTCCTCGATATTTTCTGAAGTATTTACTTTTTCCTGCAATTCCTCCCGAATGACCATCAATTCCTCTACGGTAGACACGACATGCTTCTTCTGCAGATCATAGAGCAATTGCAACTTGGTATTGATGGTTTCCAATAGTGCTGGATTGGACTCAATCCCTTCTTCCAACGATTGCAGCTCGCCTGCAATATCATCTACTTCAATAAAAACAGATTGGATGCGATCGTTCAAGCTTGCATACTGATTTCCATAACCACTCAGTTTTCCAAAAGCCTGCTTCAACTCTCCTAAAAGACTCAATACCCCCATTTGTTCACCACTGATAAGGCCATGCCCCAGAGACAGCTGTTCCAAAATAGTCTCCACATTGTTCAATTGCTCATATTGTTCCTCCAATTCTTCCTGAACACCTGCTTGTAATGGCGCTGCTTGCAATTCTTTTAAGAGAAAACTATTATAATCGTGTTCTTTAAGGCTATTTTGTTGTACTTCCAACAAGGCTTCCACTTCACTGTTCAGCTTATGGTATGTTTGGACGTTCTCCCTATATTCTTTCAGCAATTTTCCATGATTCGCCAGAGCATCCACTACCTTCATTTGAAAATCATTTTCGGTCATCCGCAAGGTTTGATGTTGTGAATGCACATCGATCAGGCGATTTCCCAATTGCGAAAGTACCGATAGGTTTACAGGAGAATCATTGACAAAAGCCCTTGACTTTCCACTGGGCAATATTTCTCTTCGGATAATGGTATGGGCTTCATAATCCAGATCATGCGTTTCAAAAAAAACTTCAAGCTGATATATCCCAATGGCGAATTCTGCTTCTACAATGCATTTGTTTTCCTTATTTCTCAAAGAAGATAGGTCTGCCCGTTTTCCCAACACTAGGGACAAACCACCCAAGAGAATGGACTTTCCTGCTCCAGTCTCTCCTGTAATTATAGAAAACCCATCTGTAAATGAGATATTTAACTGATCTATTAAAGCGTAATTTTTTATCGAAAGAGATGCAAGCAAAGTATTCGGTTTTAGTTCGGTAAAGATACTTTATAATCTAAAAGAAAAAAAGAAGGAATCCAAGTACATCAAATGAGAATTGCCATTGCAACTTTTCCTAAAAGAAATAGCTGCAATGGCAATTTAACCCTTATTATTTATGGGCTATAGATCAGTTACAAGTCCCGATCGTTTTCCACCAGTGCTCTCCGCTTCCAGGAGTAACCCATATAGGTCCTGTTTGGGCTTCATAAATTGTCCCTTGATACACTACCCTATCCCCTGCATTATAAATCATGGGATAAGCTTGCCAAGTAGGAACGCCATTACAACCATCTCCATTTCCTCCTCCCGAACTTTCTACACTAATATTGACCGAGGTTGAAGTTGTACTACTTCCTAAATCATCTGTTGCCACTACGGTAAGCACATGGTTTCCTAAAGAAGCACCATTCCATGCATAGCTATAAGGAGCGCTAGCATCTTCTCCCAATCTCGTATTTCCAGCATAAAAGGCTACATTAACAATACTACCATCAGTGTCCGAGGCAGATGCAGTAATGGTAATTTCATCACCTTGAGTAAAGCTGGTATTATTTCCGGGCGTAAGTATTGTTGCTGTTGGTGCGGCATTGTCTGCACCTCCGGTACTCCCATCACAATCCCTGATAAATTCCCAAGGATCTCCGCCCGTGGGTAAATTGTTCTGCGACCACCATTTATTGCGATATAATTTACCTTGATAGATGACTTCTCTTCCCTGAACATCATAAATTACTTGGGAATTCCATTGTGGAGCATTGTCGCAACCTGTTCCGTTTTGCCCCCCACCGGTATCTCCACCTCCCGTATAAGGAGTCTCTGGATAGTTTTCTGCATTTGCTACTGCCGTTTGCTCCGGGACACCCGCAAAAACCTGACTTCCTACATGCATATACCCATAAGCGGAAGAGCCCCCACTTTCTAATAACAAATGCCATATCATTAACCCATCCGAATTACTTTGTGCGGCAATATGGGAAGAAAGATCGGCTATATTGCTATAGGTATAGGTGTAAAAAGGTCCGTAGGGCTCGTCTGGATAATGCGTTCCCGCGGCAATGGTAAATCCGTACTGATCTGCATAGTATTTGTAAGCATCGTACATGATGCTTCTATTGGATGCCGCCCCAGTATTATAGCCTTGAAATGCAACGAGGTCTATTTTGTCCCCTACAGCTTCCATTACCGGAATCATATGTCCTGTTGCACTAAAACCAAATAAACTGATGGCCTGATTTGGAGATTCTCCATTAAAAAGATTATCATCGGATTCTCCGGTTACTTCGTTACGTTTGCTATGGGCAAAAGGTGAAGCGGGATCATCATTATTGATACCTCCTAAAGCACCAACGCCAGCTGGGGCACAGGCAATGATATACTCTCCTTTTGGCATTATGGCCCTGGAATTATTAAAAAAATCAATAAAATGCTGTACATTTTCCGCAGCTCCAATGGTGGCAAAACTGCCGTTAGGTTCAAAATCCCAATCAATACCATCGAATCCTATATCATCAACCAAATCTTTTATTTGCTGATAATCAATATCATAAGCACTTGGGGAACCCCAGTACGTCTCCCCTCCAATAGAGAGGATTACCTTAATTCCCTTAGATTGCAAAGCGGCCACGGATCCTCTAAGGGTTTCTCCGCCATAAGGCGTGGATAAGCCCGTATTGCTAATGTCCATAGACCCTTTTACATACCGTAAATTAGGGCGTCCAAAAGCGAGAAATACATGGTTTACATGAGCCGGAATATCCCTTAGTTTGGATCCCCGATCTCCTGTTGTCCAATTCTCTGACCAGGAAGGGAAATACCCTAAAATAATAGGAGGGGCATTGGGGTCGGAGGCAGTTGCCTTCACTTCCTTAAAAGTTTCTTGGGTTGTTGCATTTTCATCTAAAATACTTTCCTTGTTACACGAAATCATGAACATGGCCAGCATCATAAAATAAGTAAGTAATGGTGTGAAATTTTTCATATTAAATAAAATATTTGGTGAATACTTTTTTAATATAAATAGATAAAAGTTTCGTTTTTGAAAATTTATCCGAACAACATTAGATTACATATAAACGACGATAATTTAACTAAAATAGTAAGTAATATCTTTCTTTTTTTGTATCAAGAAAAGACGCTTAGGTTGAGCATGTCCTGCATGCTAAAACCTTCAGAATTTTCATCTTATTCCAAAGAAAACAAAAAATAGGAAGCAGATTATTTTTAGAAAAAGCTGATCTAGGAGTTGGGTTGACCCAGCGAAGTATTAGTATTTTATTTCCTTCCAAGTATTGGAATAAAGGGGAGCGACTTTGTTTAACGTCTCTTTCAACTTAACGATATCCACTTTAGGGCCTCCAGAAAAAACATTTCGGATCTCTTCGGATTTGGCATCAAAAAATGTTTGTATCAAAAGGGCGTTGGGGCGCCGTTTTATCATCGTTTCGAACAAACGCATAGTCCCTGAAATCACTTGTTTTCCTACACTGTTATTATCCGCAAGAACATCCAATCCTTTGCGGTGATAGTTGTACATGGCAATACGATATTCCCTGAATGTATTAGACAATAAATCGTCTACCAATTCAAAACGACTTCGATTCCTTCCGGTCTCCTGTTTCCATCCGGGAAAGGAAGTTCCCTGGGCCTGGGTCACAATGCTTTGCGCCTGCTTGTAAAATTCTGTCCCTCCTTCCAATGAAAAAGTATCTGCATCCAATCCTAGAATGATATAAACGTAATACGAAATAACACCAATAAGATTGGAGTCGAATACATTCTTATTGTACACTAGCGGTTGAAATTCAATATACTCGAAATCAAAATTGTCGTCCTTATAATTAAAAATAGAGCTTTCGTAAGAGGTGTTGTAGACTGGTCTGGAGGATTGAATCTGAATATTGGCCCTAAAATTATTGGGTTCATACTCCGTCACCGTAATAAACATCCGGGCATTGATTTTCTCATTCTCCCGAGTCACCCTATTGGTCCATTTACTTTTATTGACAAAATCGCTCAGGGAGCGTTCCAGGGTCTTAAAAACTTGTTGATTGGTTCGGTTTACCTGATCGGCATTGACTGTTATAGTGCAATTGATCTCTTGCGCGCTAACCACAAAAGAGAATAGAAGACTAAAAAGCGCTAAATAATGGTTACGCATGAGTTTTTTGAATGATTTCGTTCAATATATCCACGGCCACATCGGCCTTGCTCTTTAAATCAAACGTTTTTATCCCTAAATTCTTATCTATAAAAGAAATTTTATTCGTCAATTTACCAAAACCTGCTCCTGAATCATTTAATGAATTCAGGACAATGGCATCCAAATTTTTCTTTTTTAGTTTTCCTTTGGCATTTTCTACCTCATTCTCCGTTTCCAAGGCAAAGCCCACCAAATATTGTGATACTTTCTGTTCTCCAAGGGATAATAAAATATCTTTATTCTTTACCAATTCAATGGTAAACTCGGAGGCCTTCTTTTTAATCTTTTGCTCTGCAACGGTTTTCGGTTTATAGTCGGCTACTGCCGCGGCACAAATGGCAATATCCATCTGGGCATAATGCTTATGTACCGTATCATACATTTCATCGGCCGATACCACATGTTCTACTAAAACAGAATCGTGTGTTACGGCTATATTTGAAGGTCCTAAAACCAATACCACATTGGCCCCTAGGTTTGCGGCCGCCTTGGCCAACTCACAGCCCATCAATCCGGAAGAATGATTTCCAATAAAGCGAACTGGATCTATGGCCTCATAGGTAGGCCCCGCGGTAATCAATACTTTTTTACCGCTTAAAGGCAATCCTTTACTAAGTTGTTGTTGCACGAAGTTTAGTATATCTTCCGGTTCAGCCATCCGTCCTTCTCCATGCAGGCCACTGGCCAATTCCCCTGAAGTAGCGGGAATCATATGATTCCCAAAAGAAATCAGTTTTTCAAAAGAAGTCTTGGACGAAGGGTGTTTGTACATATCCAAATCCATGGCCGGAGCAAAAAATACCGGGCATTTGGCCGAGAGATAGGTCGCCATCAACAAATTATCACAAGTACCATTTGCCATTTTAGACAAGGTATTGGCCGTTGCCGGGGCAATTAGCATTACATCTGCCCATAAGCCCAGTTCCACATGATTGTTCCAAGAAGTAGTTCCTTCTTCATCGGTATTGATAAAAGAAGTTTGTACCGGGTTCTTGGAAAGTGTAGAAAGCGTCAATGGAGACACAAAAGCACTGGCACTTTCTGTCATTACAATTTTGACATTGGCACCTGCTTTCACAAGTAAACGAACTAAAAAAGTTGTCTTATAGGCGGCAATACCCCCTGTTATCCCTAAAAGGACATTTTTACCACCAAGCATTCCTTAAGCGTCTTTCTCTGTGTTTCTGTAGTATATTTTGTCCTCTAACCATTCTACCACCGCAAGTGCATGTGGCTTTGGAAGTTTTTCATAGAACTTGGATACCTCGATCTGTTCTTTATTTTCAAAAACTTCTTCAAGACTATCGCTATAGGTTGCGAACTCTTCCAATTTTTCCAAAAGCTCTTTTTTGATTTCAGAGTTAATCTGAATCGCTCTTTTGGAAGCGATTGAAATTGCTTCGTAGATATTATCTGTTTTCGCATCGAACTCGTTCTTGTTGATTGTGATCGTGGAAACAGGAGCTTTTGAATTTTTTAAATCGTTCATATTCATCTTTCAGGAATTAGTATTTGATCTGTTGTTCAAATCAAATGTTTACTTTGCTTGTAATTCTTTTTCTATTTTTTCCATGAGGCCATTTGCTTTTTTGGCATATTTAGTCTCGGGAAAATATTTCATCAATACGTCATAGGCTTCTTTCGCTTCTTCCAAACGTTCTTGCTTCTTATTTTCAAAACTATTCATTGCGATACTTGTAGAAGCCTCAAACTTATAGTACAAGGCATCTTCGCGATAAATAGACCCTGGATGATCTGTGATAAAATTATCCATGGCACTTACGGCAGGAACCAAAAACGTAAAATCGAACTTTCCAATTTTATTAAATTGCTTTCCTATTTCAAAATCCTTTCTTTCCTTCTTTATGGTCAATTCCTTGGCCATAAGGTTAGCTTCCGCCAAATATTCCGAATTTGGATTGGCGTTGATGAAATTTTGAATCTTTTCCAAAGCCCGATCCGTATCTGTTTGGTCTAACGAATATCTGGGGGAAAGATTGTAATAACTTTTAGCTTCCAGGAAAGCCGCCTGTTCCGCTTTTTCACTTTGTGGATAAGACCGTACAAATCGTTCAAATTTAAACCCAGAGGTATTGTAATCTTTTATTTGAAAATAGGTATCAGCTTCAAAAAACAAAACACGCTGTCCTTGAGGTTTTCCTATATATCTCGGCGCAATTTGTTCAAATAACCGATTGGCCCTCTTAAAATCCTTTTCGTTATAGAGTTTTTCTGCCAATTCATATTTCACTTTGGTATCAGTGTTTTTCAATGCCTTCTGATACTCGCTGCATGAACTGAATAGGATAATTAAAAGTAAAAAGGGGAATGTTTGCCTCATTTTTAAAAACATTTTGCAAAATTAGCAATTATTTGTGGATATTAAAAACATTTTTTATCACACTAAAATACATTCCAAAACCTTTAACCCAAGCCTTTTTGGCTAAGATTTAACGTTGTTTTTTGCTAAAATTGTAAAGGCAGCTATCCCAGCTTAGGCATAGGCCTCTACAAAAGCTTTCATGAAGTGGCGCAAACGGCTTTTTAAATCAGTAGAAGCTTCCATGAGAGGTAAACGCACTGTGGCATTGGACAAGCCCAATATCTCAAAAATGGTCTTTATTCCAGCCGGATTGCCTTCCTGAAATATCAAGTCCATGCCTTCCAACAAACTATAATGAAGTGCATAAGCCTCATCAACATTGCGCTCTAGCCCTGCCTGAATCATTTTAGAGAATTCCAAGGGCAATCCCTGACCTAGAACAGATATGACGCCCGACCCCCCTGCCAATACGGTAGGCAATGCGGTAAAATCATCTCCAGAGATCACCATGAAATCTTTGGGTTTATCCTTTATGAGTTGCATTACTTGGACCATATCTCCTGAAGCTTCCTTAACTGCTACGATATTTTCAAAATCCGTAGCAAGACGCACTACTGTTTCGGGCAATACATTACTTCCTGTTCTTCCGGGGACATTGTACAATATAATGGGTTTGGAAGAGGCTTGGGATACCGCTTTAAAATGCTGGTAGATTCCCTCTTGTGTAGGTTTATTGTAATACGGGGATACGGAAAGAATGGCATCAATGTCCGTAAGATCCAATTGCTTTAGCTCCTCCACTACGGTGTTGGTGTTGTTGCCTCCCACTCCCAATACTATGGGCAGTCTGCCTGCATTTGTCCGTATCACCGTAGAAATGACTTCTTCTTTTTCTGCCTTTGAAAGTGTGGCAGATTCGGCCGTAGTCCCTAAAACCACCAAGTAATCCAATCCTCCATCTATTCCATATTCCACAATTTCCTGCAAGGCATTTGTATCTACGGAAAAATCTTTTTTAAATGGTGTGACCAATGCTACACCAGTCCCTAACAACTCTTTCATTCTTTTATTTCGTTAAGAATCAACAGATACTTCTTTAATTCGTTTTTAAACGTCTTGAAATCCGTTATCTGCGTATTCAAAATTAAATCATTAAATTTTTTATCAATATCCCCAAAACCTACATTGATCCTAGCTTTGGTCTTTATACTCATCAATTGCAACATCAAGTTCTCCTCGGTGTAATAATTGATCAACACATCATATTCCCTACTTAAAAATTCAAGGGCATAACTATTTTCGATATCGCCGTTCCACCCGAGGTCCTTATCGGAAAATACCGGAGTGGCATAAGGGGAATTTTTATCATAAAAGCTTTTATATCCAATGATTTTTACCGCACTTGGCCGTAAAGAGAAATCCTCTACCAAATCAAAAATTGCGTTTGTATCTTCAAATTTGTCCAAATCAACTATACAAGCAATACTTTCTACACCTTTATCCCGCTTGACCCCTTCTCTAGGTTTTTCTAATTCCTGTTTTAAAAATTTAACAGCCGATTTGTACTTAAACTTATCTTTTATTCCCTTTAAAAACATGTATTTTTACATTTTGACAAATGTAAATATATCTATTCAAATTCTAATGCGAAGATACAACGGATAATGGTTTTAAAAATTAAACATTTTGTTATATTCATAACAATCATCGGTTTTTGCTCCTGTAAACAGGAAAAACAGCATCTCCAGGAAATTAAGGGTGCACAATTAAAAATCTCAAATTCTATACCAATTACAGATAGTATTGAAAACTTTGTCGCTCCCTATAGAAATCGGATCAACGTTATATTGGATAGTACTTTGGCCTATGCCCCTAAGCCCATAAGCAAAACCGATGGGAAATTCAATACCACTGCCGGAAACCTTCTGGCCGATATTGTATGGGAGCAAAGTACTCCCATATTCGAAAAACGAACCGAGAAGAAGATTGATTTTGTCCTGTTAAATCACGGGGGTATACGATCTATTATTTCTAAGGGAAAGGTTACCGCCCGGACGGCTTATGAAGTCATGCCTTTTGAAAATACGGTTGTGGTAGTGGCTCTGGATGGAAAGGCTGTGCGTGAACTTCTGGACTATCTTGTGGACAGTAAACGAGCCCACCCTATCTCTGGGATACAGATTCTTTTGGACAAGAATGCTAAATTAAAAACGGTACGGATACAAGGGGAATCGTTTGATGAAAACAAAACCTATTATGTTGCCACTTCCAACTATTTGGTGAATGGCGGTGATAATATGTCTTTTTTTAGAAAAAGATCCGAACAATGGGAACTAGACTATACCATACGGAATACCATGATCGACTATTTTATGAAATACGATACCATAGCCCCATCCATAGACCAACGTTTCGCACAAATCAACTGATATGAAAAGAAGAGAATTTATCAACAGAACAACGGCAGGAGCTTCATTTATCGGCTTGGGCGGATTATCATTGCACTCCTGCTCCCCTTTGACAAAAAAGCATATTACCATATTGCACACCAATGATGTGCACAGCCATATTGATACCTTTCCCAAAGATCACTCCCAATTCCCCGATATGGGAGGTCTGGCCCGAAGGGCTACTTTGGTAGAGCGCATCCGAAAAGAAAATCCGAACCTATTATTATTGGATGCCGGAGATATTTTTCAGGGAACTCCCTATTTTAATTTTTACGGAGGGGAATTGGAATTTAAATTAATGAGCATGCTGAAATACGATGCCGTTACTTTGGGAAACCATGATTTTGACAATGGATTGGACGGACTATATGCCCAATTGCCCCATGCCAAATTTGATCTGCTATCGGCAAATTATGATTTCTCGAATACCTTAATGAACGGGCATGTGAATCCCTATAAAATCTTTGTGTTGGATGGCGTTAAAATCGGTGTATTTGGCCTTGGAATCGCCTTGGAAGGTTTAGTGACCAAAAAATTGTATAAAGAGACAAAATATAACGACCCCATTGAAATAGCGCAAGATACCAGTCGTGCGTTAAAGGAAGAAGAACAATGCGATTTGGTGATTTGTCTTTCCCATTTGGGATATAGCTATACGGATCCCCAACGGCCCGATGACTTAAAATTAGCTGCCCAAACCGAAGGAATCAATTTAATTATTGGTGGACATACCCATACTTTCCTGGAAAAGCCCACTGTCGTAAAGAATAAAAAAGGGAAAGAGGTATTGGTGAATCAAGTAGGTTGCTTTGGCATCAATTTGGGGAGAATTGATTTTCATTTTGATATTGCGCAGAATATAACTGCTGAAGGCACCAAAATAACCATTTAAATTTAGGCATGATTTCCAAGAACCCGGCCACACAACATTTGCGAATCATTAAGGTGAAGAACGAACTTTCTGAACCTTTTGATGATGGCCTGGCCATTGAAGCTCCTTTGGAAATAGGCTTGAGCATTCCCGAAAATACTCCTCCTATACTTCGGAAGAATATCAGTATTACCATGCGGACCCCTGGGCAGGATGAAGATCTAGCATTGGGTTTTTTATTTACTGAAGGCATTATTGCCCGTGCGAGTCAGGTGAACCGTGTACGCTATGCTGAAAACAAGGCCACAGTATCCTTGAATACCTCAGAACCTGTAGATCTAAGTAAAATTGAACGTCATTTTTATACGAGCAGTAGTTGTGGTGTTTGTGGGAAATCCAGCATTGAGGCCATCAAAACTGTTTGTCGCCTTGAACAAAGTAAGCAGGATTTTCAAGTAGCCCATTCCATAATTGGTCAGCTTCCGGAACGCTTAAGAAGACAGCAGCATATTTTTGAACACACCGGAGGGCTGCATGCCGCCGCACTTTTTACCACAGAAGGAAATTTTATTGCCCTTCGTGAAGATGTGGGAAGGCATAACGCATTGGATAAATTAATAGGGGCCATGTTTACGAAAGAGAATTTACCCTTAGAAGAGCACTTATTGGTATTGAGTGGTCGCGCTAGTTTTGAATTGATCCAAAAAGCAGCTATGGCAGGAATTCGATGTATCATGGCAGTGGGGGCACCTTCTTCCCTTGCCGTGGAACTGGCTCAAGATTTTGACATTACTTTAATTGGCTTCTTAAAGGCCAATAGTTACAATATTTATCATGGAGAAAAACGAATTGCTTTCTAAGAAATTATAGTATCTTGAATAGCAATACGCTGATATGGAAGAGAACAATAAAAAAGTGAAACCCAGCCCGGAAGGACCGGAAAAATTAACCGGACTTCGCACGCAGGTTCCGAAAACTGTAGCGGCCGGAATACCCGCTGTTATTTCCTCGGCAAAGCATGTTTTTTCGGAAATGGGCGTACAACGCGGAACAAAAGCTTTATTAAACCTCAACCAAAAAGAAGGAATCGATTGTCCTGGCTGTGCTTGGCCCGATCCAGATGATGAACGAAACAAGATCGCCGAATATTGCGAAAATGGTGCCAAGGCCATTGCAGAAGAAGCCACTACCAAAAAACTGGATATCCCATTTTTTGAAAAGCATAGTGTCACGGATTTGTCCAATTTATCGGACTATGAAATCGGGAAAAAAGGACGCATTGCCCAACCCATGTACCTTGCTTCCCATAGTGATTATTATGCCCCTATTGCATGGACCGATGCCTTTACATTAATTGGCAATAGATTAAATGCCTTAGAAAGTCCGGACGAAGCTATTTTTTACACCTCGGGAAGAACGAGCAACGAAGCCGCATTTCTGTATCAGCTCTTTGTACGGCAGTTTGGCACCAACAATATGCCCGATTGTAGTAATATGTGCCATGAAAGCAGTGGAGTTGCCCTAAGTGAAACCCTAGGAATTGGTAAAGGATCGGTGACGCTGGAAGATTTCTATCAGACAGAGGTTATCCTTATTATGGGTCAAAATCCCGGTACCAATCATCCACGTATGCTCAGTGCCCTTGAGAAAGCCAAAAAAAATGGTGCGACTATTATTAGTATCAATCCCATTGTAGAGGCAGGTTTACTTAATTTTAGCAATCCCCAAAAATTAAAAGGAGCTTTAGGGCTGAAAACAAAACTTACCGATCACTACCTTCAGGTAAAAATCAATGGGGACATGGCACTCATCCAAGCTCTTATTGCACTTTTACTGAAAATGGAAGAGCAACAAGCCGGAAGTGTTTTTGATCAGGATTTTATTTCCGAAAAAACAGAAGGTGTCTCCGATTATTTGGACCATATTCGTGCACTGCATATTGAAAGGCTAAGTGAACAATGTGGAATTTCCTTGGCACAGTTAAAAACAGTGGCACAGCTACTGGCCAAAAAACAAAAAATCATTGCATGTTGGGCTATGGGCCTCACCCAGCACAAAAATTCCGTCGATACCATTAAGGAAATCGTCAATTTATTGTTATTAAAAGGCAGTATAGGAAAACCAGGTGCTGGCACCTGTCCTGTGCGAGGGCATAGCAATGTACAAGGGGACAGAACCATGGGGATCTACGAAAAGCCCTCTACTGCATTTTTAAATCAATTGGGAAGTGTTTTTGCATTTGAACCTCCGCGAAAACATGGTTATGGAACCGTAGCGAGTATTGAAGCGATGCATCAGGGAAAGGCTAAAGTTTTCTTTGCCATGGGTGGTAATTTCCTTTCGGCGACACCAGATACGCAATATACGGCAGTGGCCCTGGAAAAATGCGATTTAACCGTTCATGTTTCCACGAAACTGAACAGAAGTCATCTTGTTCATGGAAAGGAAGCGCTTATACTGCCCTGTTTGGCCCGAACAGATAAGGATATAATTCAAGGGGAAGCACAATATGTAAGCGTAGAAAACTCCATGGGTATTGTGCACAGTTCTAGAGGAAGTCTTAATCCCATTTCGGATAAGCTGTTGAGCGAACCCGCTATTGTTTGTCACCTTGCCCAAGCTACCTTAAAAAATAGCACGGTAGACTGGAAGAGCTACCTGGCCCATTACGATCATATTAGAAATAGTATTGAGGCTTGTATCCCAGGCTTCGAAAATTATAATGAAAGACTAAAGCATCCCTCTGGTTTTTATTTGCCCAATGGTGCACGGCACAATACTTATAATACCCTTAATGGCAAGGCAAACTTTACGATTTCCCATACAAGCCCTATAGCTTTGGGGAAGCAAGAATTTTTAATGATGACCATTCGCAGTCATGATCAGTTCAATACCACAATTTATGGTTTGGACGACCGCTACCGGGGAATCTACAATGAACGCAGGGTATTATTAATGAATCCAAGAGATATTACAATGCTTGGACTTAAAGAAAAGGAGTTGGTAGATATGTATAACCACCATGATGATAGAACACGCGTGGCCAAAAAATTCCATATACTTCCTTACAATATTCCTATGGGATGTACGGCTACCTATTTCCCTGAAGCCAATGTATTGGTGCCTATTGGAAGTAAGGCCGATAAAAGCGAGACTCCTGCTTCAAAATCAGTGATTATCAAAGTGCGCAGACATGAGGCATAAACCGGATGTTTTAAAGTAGGTAGTGTATGAACAATATTAGTATTCAAGGGATTCTTTTTGACGAAAAATCGTCTTACCAACAAGGTCCAAAACTAGCCCCGCCTTTAATTCGTGAAGCCTTATATTCAGGTTCCATGAATCTCTATAGTGAAGAAGGTGTTTCCATTGAAAATCCTTTAATTGTCGATAAAGGAGATTTTTCAATTTCGGACTATTTTGAAATTGAACAGATTACGCAACAACATTTAAAGGAAGCTTCAAAACTGTTCACCTTAGGCGGAGACCATTCCATTACCTATCCCATTCTTAAGGCCATGCATGAAAAATACCCTGTAATCGATATTTTACATATTGATGCACATGCAGATCTCTATGATTCGTATGATAACGATCCGTATTCCCATGCCTGTCCATTTGCCCGAATCATGGAAAATAAATTGGCACAACGCCTGGTTCAACTAGGCATACGTACTTTAAATCCACATCAATCCAAGCAGGCAGAAAAATTTGGAGTAGAAATCTACCCCATGAAAGATTGGCAGGTGGATCAGCTACCCCACTTCAAAAATCCCCTATACATTTCCTTGGATATAGATGCTTTTGATCCTGCCTATGCTCCGGGCGTGTCGCATCATGAGCCAGGAGGCTTTAGTTCTAGACAGGTAATCGACATTATTCAGCGAATCGATACGAAAATCATTGGGGCCGATATTGTAGAATATAACCCCAAAAGGGATACCCAGGGCATGACTTCATTTTTAGCCGCTAAAATGATGAAGGAATTGCTTGGAAAACTATTGGGGTCATAGCCCTTAGAACCGATGACCATACAACTTAAGCGAGTACTTTAAAGCATCGTAAACGTGAAGTCGTTTCTAATTATAATACTTTCCTTATAGAATTTATGTAACATTTTTAGGGTATTGGCTACCAATAGGTTAAACCAAAACTGTGGGAGGAGGAGGCTACGCATTAGCAATGATTCAAAGTCTGCGCGCAAATAAAAAAATGTTGCGCAGGAAACGTCTGTTTAAGCGTGAGGTGGTTTTTCTAGGTACGCGGAAAGAAAATTTTAAAGCTGCTCAAGGAAAAGTAGCAAAAAAAAAGGCTACCGTAGCACAATTGCAACAGATACGCAAAAAAATCACGGAGCAAAACAGACGTATTGAACGTAGAAATTTTTGGGTCGCCTTCGTTTTAGTACTTCCATTACTGTTCTATATTGGCCATAGTATTATTACTTCGACCCATCAAGAAGTTATAGTGGCCAGCCTTGAAAAAGAACCAACGGCACAGGATATGGAAAAGTTCTATTTCTTTGTGGAAGATGCGAATCGATGGCTATCAGAACAGCATTGGCACAATGCCATTTTTCAGTATAAGGAAGCCCTTGGAATTTGTCCTGATGATTTAGAGATTCAACAACAATTGGCAGCGGCCTACAGCTATCAATGTTCGCTTAAAAATAGGGCTTGTGAAGAAGGTCTGGCTTATGTGAATCAGTTAATTCTCAAGTATCCTGAAAATTTAAGTCTCCAGGATATAAAAACGATATTCCTGTTGAGATGAAGCCACGTTTAAAGAAAAACTTACCGTATATTATTATAGGCCTGCTGATACTTGGAAGTATAGGCATCTATGTAATTACAGATCATATTGCCCCTTATGCCATTGTATTGCCTTATCGCGTTAACTTGGAGCAACAAGTCGCAAAAGGGAGGTTTCCAAATGGCATTCATCCAAAAGATTATCAATTAAAGTATACAGATGTCAGCATTACCACTCAAGATTCTATACGATTAAAGGGGTATTTCATACAGCCTAAGGAAGGTATTTCCAGAGGTACCATCATTTTACTTCATGGTATTGGAGGTTGTAAAGAGCATTATCTGGGTCTATCCAAATTATTGACCGAACAAGGTATGAGTTGCCTTATTTTCGATGCCAGAGCCCATGGGGAGAGCGATGGAAAATACTGTACTTATGGGTATCGTGAAAAATATGATGTTAAGGCTATTGTGGACTATTTAAAAGCACACCACCCAAGCGAACCCATTGGTATTTGGGGAAACTCTATGGGCGGAGCCATTGCACTCCAAGCCATGGAAATAGATAAGCGTATTACATTTGGTATTGTTGAAAGTACATTTACAGAAATGCGTGTTATCGTATCCGATTATCAAAAGCAATTATTTGGATTTCGGTCTTCATGGATATCAAATAGAGCCCTGAACAATGCTGCTAAAATAGCCTATTTTAATCCGGATAGTGTACGTCCTATTCAATCTGTACCTAAAATAGATCAACCCATTCTAATAAATCATGGAAATGCGGATAAAAAGATTGCTTTGAATTATGGAAAATTACTATTCAAAAACCTAAATTCTAAGGAAAAAGAACTGCATATCATTGATGGGGCGGGTCATGAAAATCTCTATGAAATGGGAGGTCAGGCCTATATGGATGCTATTTTGGCATTTCTGAACCGCCATATGCCAAAAATAGAGGAAAGCCACTCTAAAGAGTAGCTTTCCAAAATGTTCTCAAAAAAGGGCCAATTACTGTACTTTTCGAAGTCGATATAAAATTCTGGTTTTACTAAAGGCCTGACCCAATAATAAATTGCCATCCCGATCAAATGAGACGATGACCTGACTCCGGTTTTGAGGATCTGAAGAAAGCTCAAAATTAAAAATAGAAGGGATTACAACACCTTTAATAAAATTAGATCCTTCAAAGACATAAAGCGGTGTGTTATTCCCGGCCTCAAATAATTGCAATTCATTTCCTGAAAATACCACCAAATTGGCA
Organism: Spongiimicrobium salis; assembly: GCF_043678055.1. Lineage (NCBI taxonomy): Bacteria > Pseudomonadati > Bacteroidota > Flavobacteriia > Flavobacteriales > Flavobacteriaceae > Spongiimicrobium > Spongiimicrobium salis. The sequence continues at coordinate 29,997 of NZ_JBHEQA010000002.1, read as the reverse complement.
ATTCCACCATTGGTTTCAATAGGATCAAAAAGACGATTTACATCAATTTGGTCTTCATCCATAAAATCACCACCCCGTTCTCTGCTCTCAATAACTTCCCAGCTTCCTTCAACCTCTACCAGATCGCGAATGAATACATTGGTTTCTCCCTCAGCATCTGCCGGATTTTCTTCTTCATCTCCGTTTTCACCATCATCTCCATTCTCACCATCTTCTCCATTCTGACCATCTCCTCCGTTTTCACCATCTTCTCCATTCTCACCATCATCTCCGTTCTCACCGTCATCATCGTTCTCTTCGCCCGTAGGGCTTTCTTCCGTCGGATTTTCGCCTTGCCCTCCATCAGTTTCCAGAGGTTCCACTTCACAAGCAAAGAGCAGCAATAAGGCCATTAAACTTATACTAAATACAAAATTCTTTTTCATAGCTTTTTTAATTTGAATGTTGTTCATTGTTTTGCTAGTACAACAGCCGTCCCTATGCACTACCCTACTTCCTTTTATCGAAAAAAAGGCAAATGGTTGATTATCAATCTAAAAAAAATTAGGAGTATAGTGTAGTGTTCAAGTTTTTTTTAATAAGCCCCTCATCGGCAATGGATGATGATTTGTTTAGAGCAGGAACTGTATAATAGTTTCCTGTTCTTTTTCCAAACTAAATTTAGGAAAGGGTTTTCCTGCTCTTGCATACCAGTAGGCCGCATTGAAATCATCGCCTTCTTTACGGTGTAAGTACGCATGCAACCAGCAGCCAATCATCGTATCCATATCCTGGGCAATATCATGGGCTTTTTCCCAATCCCCTTTGGCATCCCACCAAATAGACTGTAATCCAGAAGACCAGGTCGTGGAGGGTAAGGCTCCATTTAGGCTATTTAAGAAAATTTCGTAATTCATTTTTTCTGGGAACGAACCCTACAAAAGTACAGATTCCGAGACACTAAAATTCATAATCTATTCCTGCTTTGAAATTAGAAAAAACTTAGTACCTTTCTTATTCGTATGAGAATAGAAGAAGCGAATAATACCGATGCTCAAAAATTGACACAACTAACCATTCAATCCAAGTCCTACTGGGGCTACCCGGCACGACAAATTGAAGAATGGAAAGATGAACTCACCATAACCGCATCCTATATTGCCACAAATGAAGTCTACAAAATAGGGGACGAAAACAACATTATGGGCTTTTATGCCTATGAGTTCATCAATTCCCAAGAAGTGAAGCTCAATTTCCTTTTTATTGATCCCGCCTATATCGGCAAGGGCTTGGGAAAAATCTTAATGAATGATTTTCTAGACCGCATAGCAAAAGATGGGTATAAAAGTGTGACTCTTGATGCCGATCCAAATGCGGAAAACTTTTATGCCAAGCAAGGATTTAGGGTGATAGGACAATTGCAAAGTTCCATAAAAGATCGTTTTTTGCCCATCATGTATAAGGAAATTGGCATAAAATAAAAGACATCATGGACTTAATGATAGCTTTTCAGAACTCTGCCCCCTCTCCATTGTGTGGACTATTATTCGGCGAGATATACAAGTAATGTAGTTGCTATTTCAACAAGAAAGTTGCAAAATCAAATAATTATTTAGATGTTTGTCTAATTATATAAATACATTTTTTGATGAATAATATCTTTAAAGCCATTAGTGACCCCACACGTAGGGCTATTCTAGATTTGCTCAAGGAAGGTGATATGAATGCCGGTGATATTGCCAATAAATTTCATATTAGTAAGCCCAGTATCTCCCACCATCTGGACATCCTAAAAAGAGCCGATCTTGTTTCTGCCACAAAAAAAGGACAGCACATCATTTATTCATTGAATACTACGGTGGTTGAAGAGCTATTTCAATGGATTTATAATTTAAAAGGCAATTTAAATGAGAAAAAAACTACTTCGAGAAATCCCCTTATGGGTACTGATTATACTCCCGATACTTTATCTGATTAAATCTTGGAATCAGATTCCTGAAAAAATCCCCGTCCATTTTAACCTATATGGAGAGGCGGATCGCTGGGGCGGAAAGAACACCTTATACTTCATTGCCATTCTAGTCCCTTTACTCACTTATGGTCTTTTTCTTTTGGCAAAATACATAGATCCAAAAAAGAAACTTGGCAGCATTGGAAACAAGTTATACCATATTCGCGTTTTTCTTTCCATGATTATTGCCAGTGTGGTTTTGCTCTACATTCATATCTTAATTCATCCCCAATCTAATTTTCAATCTTCTTTCTACATTATCATTGGTTTTACCATTTTCATTCTTGGCAATTATTTCAGGAATATAAAGCCCAATTATTTTATCGGGTTTAGAACACCCTGGGCCTTGGAAAATGAAAGTATTTGGAGGAGTACCCATCACTATGGCAGTATCGTATGGTGTATTGGGGGGCTGCTTATCATCATTTTGAATCTGTGGAAATCTCCTCAGGAAATTTGGATCATCAATGCCGGTATCGTAGCGGTACTTATACTTGTTCCCATTATTTACTCCTATCACAAATATTATCAATTATCAAAAAAAGCATAATATGAGACGCGCACTAGTATTATTCATATCCTTATTTTCCCTATCCCTATCTTCCCAGGAAGAGGTAAGTGTTCTTAGCAATGATCTTACGCTTTACGGGACCCTGTTAACTCCAACAGAAAAAACAGAGAAAGCCATCCTCATTATTTCAGGTTCTGGTGAAACCGATAGAAACGGCAATACCTTACCCTTGAACTATACCAATAACAGCCTAAAACAATTGGCCAAAGCATTAACAAATCAGGGGTATGCCACCTTGAGATATGACAAAAGAGGTGTGGGCAAAAGCAAAAATAGTAGCCTTTCTCCTGAAAAATTGCGTTATGAACACTATATCCGAGATGCAGAAAAATGGATTGCTTTTTTAAAGAAAAAATATGCCAAGGTGATCATTATAGGGCATAGCCAAGGGGGGTTGACAGGAATGTCTGCCATGCAACAGGTCCAAGCAGATGGTCTTATTTCATTGGCAGGGATTACAGAAGATGTTTATACCACCTTAAAACGACAATTGGCAGCGCAGCCCCAATTTGTAAAAGATACTGCCTTTCCCATATTGGATAGCCTAAATATTGGAGTAAAAACTGATAGCGTACCCCAGTATTTGCACGCTTTCCTCCATCCAAAAATCCAAGATTATATGATGTCTTTCATGGCGTATGATCCTAGAGTTCAAATTAAAAAGATTGCTGCCCCCATCCTTATTATTCAGGGTACTACAGACCTTCAAATCACTGTTGAAGGCGCCCAAAGCCTAGCGGCATCACAACCTAGCGCAGCAATAGAAATCATCACAGGAATGAACCATGTCCTAAAAGAAAGTACTGAAAATCAGATTGAAAATCTAGGCACCTATTCCAACCCTGACCTTCCCCTACATCCAGAATTGATCCCCAAACTTCTTTCCTTCTTGGATACTTGGTAGATTAGGCCAATAATGCCAAAAAATCTTCTTCCGAAATAATGGCGATACCCAAATTTTCGGCTTTCGTACGTTTGCTGGGGCCCATCTTATCCCCTGCTACCAAATAAGCTGTTTTAGAGGATACGGAGGATCCTACTTTTCCTCCATTATCTTCGATCATTTTTTTCAATTCATTTCTGCTTACTTTTTCGAATACTCCGGAAACCACAAAGGTCTGTCCTTTGAAAAGATCGGTTTGATTCAATAATTTTTCTGCAGACAATTCAAATTTCACGCCATAGCTTTTTAATCGTTCAACGATCACAAGGTTCTTTTCGTTTTGAAAAAACTCCACAACACTGTCCGCTATACGCTGTCCTATTTCATCTACCGCTACCAGATCTTCAACGGTAGCCGCCATGAGAGCATCAATATTTTTGTAGGCTTTTGCCAATTTTTTGGCCACGGTTTCCCCAACAAAACGAATACCCAATGCAAAGAGGACACGTTCAAAGGGGATGTTGACCGATTCTGCCACTCCTTTAACCAAATTTTCGGCAGATTTTTCTGCCATGCGCTCCAAAGGCATAATTTGTTCTTTGGTCAAGGTGTACAGATCGGCATAATTCCTTATCAACCCCTCCTTGAACAACAATTCCACGGTTTCTCCTCCCAAACCTTCAATATCCATGGCTTTTCGGGAAATATAATGCTGTATTCTTCCTGTTATCTGTGGAGGGCAACCATAAAAATTGACGCAATAGTGTTTGGCATCCCCTTCGGTACGCACTAAAGGTTCATGGCATTCCGGGCAGCTGTCTATATAAACTGTTGGAGTAGAATTTTCTGGGCGTTTCCCCATATCTACGGCTATGATTTTCGGAATAATTTCCCCTCCTTTTTCCACAAATACCGTATCCCCTTCCCGAATATCCAGTTTTTCGATCTGATCTGCATTGTGAAGAGATGCTCTTTTTACGGTTGTTCCGGCCAATAATACAGGTTCTAAATTGGCAACAGGGGTAATGGCTCCGGTACGTCCAACTTGATAGGTAATTTCCCGAAGTACGGTAAATACCTGCTCTGCTTTAAATTTGTAGGCCATAGCCCATCTTGGGGCTTTTGAAGTATGTCCCAATTCTTCTTGATAACGCAAACTATTTACCTTGATGACCACACCATCGGTCTCGTACGGAAGTTCGTGCCGATGTTCGTCCCAATAGGTAACGAAATCCATAATATCGTCGATATTCTTGCATAATTTCGCAATAGAAGGCACTTTGAACCCCCATTTTCGCGCACTTTCCAACATTTCAAACTGCGTTTGTATCGGCAATTGCGTTCCCGTAATGCTGTACAACAAACATTCCAATGGGCGCTGCGCGACTACGGCACTATCTTGTAATTTTAGACTTCCCGAGGCCGTATTTCTTGGGTTCATATAGGGTTCCTCCCCATTTGCAATACGGGCTTTGTTCATTTTTTCAAAACCTTCAAAAGGCAATACAATTTCTCCTCTAATATCAAACTTAGGCGGGTAATTTCCTTGGAGTTGTAGCGGAATGGATTTTATAGTTTTAATGTTTGTGGTTACCTCATCTCCCTGGAAACCATCGCCACGGGTCACTGCCTGTTTCAGTTGGCCTTCTTCATAGGTCAGGCTAATAGAGGCACCGTCATACTTAAGCTCACAAGTGTAGTTAACCTCAACATCGCCCAGAATACGCTGAATGCGCTTTTCCCAATCCATTAAATCTTCCTTGGAGTAGGAATTGTCCAAGGAATACATACGGTGTTCATGTACAATGGTATTGAAGTTCTTTGTGACCTCTCCCCCTACCCTCAAAGTAGGAGAAGTAGGATCGTGAAACTCGGGATGTTTGGCCTCCAGCTCCTGTAAGGATTTTAGCTTCATATCAAACTCATAGTCCGATATGGTAGGCCGATCCAATACGTAATAGTTATGGTTATGCTGGCGCAATTCATTTCTAAGTTGGGTAATGTTCTCTTTTACACTCATTAAATTTCTTTTGTACAAATTATGGGTTGAAGCCTATAACAGCCTTCCCTATTATTATGCTACACTTGTTCTTTCTTGATCCATTTGGGCACGGGAAGTGGACGATAACTTTCCATTTTTGATAGTAGCCCCTCAATACTCTCATCGATTAAAATCATGTCATAATTTTCTTGTTTTACGAAGCCCTGCGCAACCATAGTCTTCAGCATATTCATTAAAGGATCGTAAAAACTATTGACATTCAATATACCAATGGGATACGGGTGTAGCCCCAGCTGTGCCCATGTTAACATTTCAAAAAACTCTTCCAGGGTACCAAAACCTCCAGGCAACATCATAATACCGTCGGATCTTTCGTGCATTTTCAATTTTCGTTGATGCATATTATCAGTTACGATCAACTCGGTAAGACCATTATGAAAAACTTCTTTTACTTTTAAAAATTCAGGAATGACCCCTAGTACTGTTCCTCCATGGTCCAAAGCTCCTTGCGCAACTTTGCCCATGACCCCAATTTTTGCTGCACCATATACCAAATGAATCCCCCTTGTGGCGAGGTTTTTTCCCAATTGATAGGCTTGCTCCATCACTTTTTCATCATTTCCATCACTACTTCCACAAAATACAACAATACTTTCCATAAGGTGTTATTAACTATTTGTCTATCTTTTTTTCGCTTTCAACATGCGATCATTTCCAAAATGATCCTTACGCCCCTCAATTTCCAAAAAATTTTGATGCTTCAAAAGCTCCCCGGTTTCTTTTCCCAAATATTGATTGATTTCAAAATAGAGACTTCCTCGCCTAGTAAGAAACTGGGCTGCCAGTTCCCCTATTTTTTTATAGAACAACAGAGGAGTGTTATCTGGTACAAAAAGGGCTTTTGCGGGTTCATGATCTTTTACATTGTTACGGATTTCCTTTTTTTCCAATTCCCGTACATAAGGAGGGTTGGAAACAATAATATCAAACTGTTCAGGTAGTCGGTCCATGCTCAGAATATCGCCTTGTACAAGGTGGATATCGAGCTTCAACAATTCCGCATTCTTCCGCGCCACATTCAAAGCTGCTTCCGATACATCCAAGGCGTACACTTTTGCCTGGGGCAAATGCTTGGCCAAAGTCAGGGCTATGCAGCCACTTCCAGTGCCTATATCCAATATTTTAATCGGAGTCCCATCTCCTCCGGAAACCGATGAAATAATCCACTCCACCAATTCTTCCGTCTCGGGCCGCGGTATTAAAACATTGTCATCTACATAAAACCTAAGGTCGAAAAAAAAAGAAGTATTTGTAATATATTGAATGGGTCGTTCCTGCTTCAGTAATGTCAATGCTTCAAACAAAGGCTGCTCTTCTGTTTTTGAAATTATTTTTTGAGGCTCCAAAGCCAAAATAAAGGACTCCAACCCCAGATAATGATCTAAAAGGATATAAAAGAAATTGGTGATTTCCTCCTTTGTATAAAGCGTCTTTAATTCTGTATGAAATATATTTTTGATTTCTTTTAACAGCATCTTACAAGTCTTTGAGCATCCACACAGAACAAGCGTGATGTCCGGTATCTCCCATAGGGCCATCTATAGGGCGAAATCCGTTTTTCAAGTATAGGTTTTGGGCATTTTCCATATACGGCATTGTTTCCAGATAACACTTTTCATAGCCCAAGGAAATTGCTCGTTCCAAACAGATTTCAATCATTTTGGCACCTAGTCCCCTTCCCCTTGCTTCCTTTAAAAAATACATTTTTTGCAATTCACATACTTTTCCATCATATCTTTCTAACTGAATGACACCCGCACAACCCGCAATAGCGCCTAAAATTTCAAGGACAAAAAAACTCGCTCCGGGAACGTCATAGGTTTCATACATACGGTCTAAAGCGGTATCCGCATAGGTTGTCCCTATTTTAGGAACGCCCATCTCTAACAAAACCGAGCGGATTACCTTGGCCACGGCTGCATTGTCCTCTTGTTTGATTTCACGTATGACAAGGTCCTGCATTTGATAAAAAATATCTTTTTAATTGTTCTATTTTTGCGGAGTGAAGATACAGGAAAAGCATATAAACATAAAATTAGATGCTTGTAAAAAATTGACTTCAATGAAATGACAACTACGGCAAAAAATAAAGCAGATATTTCTCATGAATACTACATGGCCCGCTGTGTTCAAACCGCTAAAAATGGACTGGGCACTACTTTTCCCAATCCAATGGTTGGCAGTATTGTAGTCCATAATGGAAAAATCATTGGAGAGGGCTACACCAGTCCCTATGGCGGAGCCCATGCCGAAGTGAATGCCATAGCTTCGGTAGAAAACAAAAGCCTGTTAAAGGAGGCCACCCTATACGTAAGTTTGGAACCCTGTTCCCATTATGGAAAAACACCTCCCTGTGCCGATATGATCATTGCAAAACAAATCCCCAAAGTAGTCATTGGTTGTAAAGATCCGCATGAGAAAGTAGCAGGAAAGGGAATTCAAAAATTGCAGGAGGCCGGGCTAGAAGTCGTATATGGAGTATTGGAAGATCTTTGTAAAAAGCACCATAAAAGATTCCTTACTTTTCATGAAAAAAAGCGTCCGCTTATTATTCTTAAATGGGCAGAAACCGCCGATGGATTTATTGCTCCCAAAAAAAATTGGCGCAAAGAACAGCCCGAACCCTACTGGATCACCAATACCTATTCAAAACAATTGGTACACCAATGGCGCAGTCAGGAACAAGGAATTCTGGTGGGCACCCAGACTGTTCTAGAAGATAATCCCCGTTTAAATACACGTCTTTGGGCGGGAGCATCCCCAGTGCGTATCGTATTGGATAGGCAGCTGAAAATTCCAGAGCACTTCCACCTTATGGACAATTCGGTCAAAACCATTGTTTTCACGGAAATATCAGAGGCCCATTTGTTTCAAACAGGGATACAGTATGAGCCTATTGATTTTTCTAAAAATATTGCGGAACAGATCTGTGCTGTCCTACACCAACATCAGTTACTAAGTTTTATTATTGAAGGAGGGGCGCGAACGCTACAAACTTTTATTGATGCCAACTTATGGGACGAGGCAAGGGTATTTACCGGCCCCACTTTGTTCAAGGCCGGTATTAAAGCTCCACTATTGCCCTCGAGTAAGAGCACCATCACAAAAATTGCTTCCGATACCTTAAAAATTTACCACAATGATTAAAAATATTGTTTTTGATTTTGGAGACATTTTTATTGATTTGGACAAAGCAGCCACGGCTAGGGAAATGACCCCTTTTGGTTTTACTGGGATAACGCCGCAATTGCAGCATATTCTGAATACGTATGAAAAAGGGCGCATATCATCCGATACCTTTCTCCAAGAGATGGAAAATCAGTTTCCCAAAGCAAATCGAAAGGCGTTGCGCTACGCATGGAATGCCATTATCTTAATGTTTCCTGAATATCGGCTGACCTATATTGAGCAATTGGCAAAAGAGAAACAATATCGTCTTTTTTTATTGAGCAATACCAATGCCTTACATATTGAAAAAGTCATTGAAAATATGACCGAAAAGCGTTTTGAGCGATTTAAGCATTGTTTTGAGCAATTTTATTTATCCCATGAAATTCATTACAGAAAACCCGACGCGTCCATCTATGAATTTGTCTTACGTGAGAATCAATTACTGGCCCAGGAAACTTTTTTTGTTGACGACACCAAAGAAAACACGGATGCAGCGGCAAAGTTGGGCATCAAAACATGGAATTTAGCAGTGGGACACGAAGATATCATTGAATTAAAATCAAAATTATAATATGCTCGATTTAGCACTAAGTGTACTCTTTTCAAGTTTGATTTTTGTTATTTTTAAATTGTTTGCCACCTATAAAGTTGAAACACTGTACGCCATCATCACGAATTATGTAGTAGCCTGTACTGTGGGTTTACTAAGCTATGATCAGAGCTTCCATTTTTCTGATATTCCCGAAAAACCTTGGTTTTTAGGAACTTTGGCGCTTGGAACATTGTTTATCCTAGTATTTAATCTCATGGCAATGGCCTCACAGCGCATAGGAGTATCTGCTGCCTCCGTTGCCACCAAAATGTCTTTGGTAATCCCTGTAGTTTTTGGCGTATTCCTATATAAAGAAACGTTGAGCGCTTTAAAAATTCTTGGAATTCTTTTGGCCTTGGCTGCCGTATATTTTGCTTCAGCCAAAGAAAAATCCATCCAGGTGGGAAAAAATGCCCTCTTATTAACCGCAGCTGTATTTATAGGTTCGGGACTTATTGATATTAGTTTAAAATACATGGAAGAAACTTTTGTAAAAAAAAGCGAGCTACCTTTATTTTCTTCTGCAGTCTTTGGCGCTGCGGCGGTCATAGGAATCGTGTTCATCCTATTTAGAGCCATAAAAACACCATTGAAAATTCGTTTTAAAAACGTTTTAGGTGGAATTATTCTCGGGGTCCCTAATTATTTTTCTATTTATTACTTATTACGTGCCTTGCAACAAGAAGGCTTGAACAGCGCTTCTGTTTTTACGATAAACAATGTTGCCATTGTACTCTTTTCTACTTTATTGGGAATTGTGCTTTTTCGGGAAAAAGTAAGCCTTAAAAATTGGGGCGGTATTGCCTTGGCCATGATCAGTATTCTTTTAGTAGCTTTATTTTAATGCAAATGGAAGATACCTATAAAACCATAGCCACTTCATTAAAAGAAGAAGTGCTCTTTAAAGAAAAGAAAAGTAAATTCTACGGCTATAGTTTTCCCATACAAAATGAAGACGAGGTAAAACCCCTTATCGAGTCTCTTAAAAAAAAACATCATACCGCCAATCACGTATGCTATGCCTGGCAGTTGGGCACCGACCGCATAAGATATAGGGCAAATGATGATGGAGAACCCAACAATAGTGCAGGAATGCCTATATATGGGCAGTTACAATCCTTTGGAGTAACCAACGTATTAGTTGCCGTTGCCCGTGTTTTTGGAGGAACTAAATTAGGCGTCGGGGGCTTAATCAGTGCCTATAGAACTACCGCACAAATGACCTTGGAAGCCAGCCCTATTATTGAAAAAATCGTACAACAGCACTTTGTGCTTTTCTTTGATTATGCCTCTATGAATGTTGTGATGCGCGCTATTAAACAACATCAGATCAATATTATTGCACAGCAATTGGATACCGAATGTAGGTATGAGATTGCTATTAGAAAATCAAAAGTCGATACCATAGCAACAATTTTTGGAAAAATGCAGAATGTAAAAATTCAGGAAATATAGGTATCCTTAGATTTCAATTTTATCGAGAACATAATCGGGGCATTTTACCGGTCTTTTTGTTTTCATATCCATGAATGCGAGAACGGTATTTGCTTCCACCAAAATTTCGTTGGATTCATTCCGAATTTCATAATCAAATTCGATCTTTACCGAAGGCCTTTTTTTTAACTTGGTGACCACGGTTATCAGATCGTCATATAATGCTGATTTTTTAAATTTCAACGCCAAGGAAATCACGGGTAACATAATTCCGTTTTCTTCCATCTCTTTGTAGGAAATTCCATAAGACCTTAACCACTCAACGCGTCCCATCTCCAAGTATTGCGCATAATTTCCATGGTAAACAACTCCCATTTGATCCGTTTCCGAATAGCGTACCCTAAAAGAAATTTCATGAAAAACCATATTTTATCAAGTAAAAATTATATATTTAAAAAGTTCTCAAAAGTACTGGCTAGGCATGAGAAAAAAAAATGAAAAATTCAATGCCAAATGATTTTTTTTTTAGTTTTTTTGTTCACATATTTGCCCCCACAAACATATGGTTCAACGAACCAGTATTTTGATTAACCAACGAGCCTTATTCACTAACAAACTATAATATTTTAACATAAGCATGAGTGTTACTGCCAATTCCGTATGGAACAATTGTTTGGACTTTATCAAGGATAATATCCAACCGCAGGCATTCAAAACATGGTTTGAGCCTATCAAGCCAATTAAGTTATCAGATAACGCGCTTAGCATTCAAGTTCCAAGTAAATTTTTTTATGAGTGGCTCGAAGAGCATTATGTAAAATTATTAAAAGTTGCTCTGACCAAAGAGCTGGGCGATTATGCCAAGTTGGTGTACATTATAAAAATGGAGAACACTTACGGAAATCGTGAGCCGTTCACCGAAAAAATCCCAAGTTCCAATAGAGCAACAATGGCACCCCAAGAATTGGATGTTCCTATTAAATCCAAGAACCCTCAGTTAAAAAATCCTTTTGTGATTCCGGGTATTCGAAATATAAAGATTGAATCACAATTGAATCCCAATTATAATTTTGACAACTTCTTGGAAGGGGATTCCAATAGGTTGGCCAGATCGGCAGGAATGGCTGTAGCCAATAAACCTGGAGGCACTTCCTTTAATCCTTTGTTGATTTTTGGAGGGGTAGGTCTTGGAAAAACCCATTTGGCCCATGCCATAGGTGTAGAGATTAAGGATAAATATCCGGAGCGCACGGTACTCTACATTTCTGCGGAAAAATTTACGCAGCAGTATATTGAATCTGTCAAGAAAAATACCAGAAACGATTTCATTCACTTTTATCAATTAATCGATGTGCTGATTATTGATGATGTACAATTTTTATCTGGTAAGTCGGGCACCCAGGATGTTTTCTTTCACATTTTTAATCACTTGCACCAAAATGGCAAGCAAGTCATTTTAACTTCGGACAAAGCTCCGGTAGACATGCAGGATATTGAACAACGCTTATTGTCCCGTTTCAAATGGGGATTGTCTGCTGAACTTCAAAATCCGGATTATGAAACCCGTATCTCCATCTTAAAGAACAAATTGTATCGGGATGGTGTTGAAATGCCCGATGATATTGTGGATTATGTCGCCAAACACATTAAAACCAATATTCGCGAATTGGAAGGCGCCATCATTTCATTAATTGCGCAATCTTCATTCAACAAAAAGGAAGTGACTTTAGAATTGGCGCAAACTGTGGTAGAGAAATTTGTAAAGAACACAAAACGTGAAGTTTCCATTGACTATATTCAGAAAGTAGTTTCCGATTATTTTGAAATGGATGTAGCGACCTTACAATCCAAAACCCGTAAAAGACATATTGTCCAAGCCCGTCAATTGGCGATGTTCTTTGCTAAAAAATTCACAAAGGCATCTTTGGCCAGTATTGGTTCCCAAATTGGAAAAAGAGACCATGCCACGGTATTACATGCCTGTAAGACGGTCGATAATTTGGCAGAGACCGATAAGCAGTTCCGAAAGTATATCGATGATCTGACCAAGAAATTCTCTTAATTTATACGCAATGAGCACCAAGATACTAATGGTATGCCTAGGAAACATCTGTAGGTCTCCATTAGCAGAAGGTATTCTTAGTAGTAAGGTAGACCCTGAAGATATTGAAGTAGATTCGGCCGGTACGGCTGGCTATCATATCGGAAAAGCTCCCGATCATAGGTCCATAGCTGTGGCCAAGCGTTATGGTATAGATATTTCAAAACAACGTTGTAGACAATTTAGCCAAGAAGATTTTAATAATTTTGATATCATCTATGCCATGGACAGGAGTAATTACCACAATATCCTTACCTTGGCAAAAGACAAAGGCGATATTGAAAAGGTAAAACTACTATTGGAAGTTACCGCTCTTGGCATTACAGAGGTTCCTGATCCTTATTATGATCAGGATGAAGGTTTCGAAAAAGTTTTCCATATGATCGATATTGCCTGCGATAGTATAGCCAAACAATTAAAAACAGATTAAGTTATGGAACACACAGATGCTCCCATGGGGAAGCTCTACTTAATTCCGACGACTTTGGGAGACAATGCTCCATTGGAAGTTTTACCTATTTCCATTAAAAGAACCATTGAAAATATAAATCATTATATCGTTGAAAACGAAAAGTCGGCACGGCGCTTTATTAAAAAGATAAGCTCTAGTAAATCCCAAGGAGGTTTACACCTGGAATTGCTCAATAAATTTACGGAACCCAGTGAAATTCCATCCTTTCTTAATCCCTGTTTGGAAGGTTTTGATGTCGGGATTCTTTCTGAAGCCGGCTGCCCGGGTATTGCAGACCCAGGTGCCGATGTAGTTAAAGTTGCCCATGAGAAAAGAATACAAGTGGTTCCTCTGGTAGGCCCTTCTTCTATTTTTTTAGCGATGATGGCCAGCGGATTGAATGGACAGAACTTTGCATTCAACGGATATCTTCCCATTGATTCCGGAGAAAGGAAAAAAGTGATTCGGAAAATCGAAAAACTATCCCGGGATCATGATCAATCCCAACTATTTATAGAAACTCCATATAGAAATGAAAAATTATTGGAGGAATTGCTCAAAGTACTGTCCCCTCATACCAAGCTATGTATTGCTTGTGACATTACCCTTCCTACGGAATACATTATGACAAAGACGGTAACAGATTGGAAAAAGACCCCGATAGCTTTGCACAAGCGACCAACAATTTTTATCGTTCAAGCATAAAAAAACCCTGACTCACAGTCAGGGTTCCTTTTTTTGCAATGCTATCTGTTTAAACTTTCGGATTCTTTATGGCTGTAATGATAGAAACATCATAACCTGAGAACCTTTTCATATAATTTGCAATACTTGTACCATAGGCATCTTCCACTTCATAAGAGCCGTAGGATCGTAAATACTTTTTAACATTTCCGGCACCGGCCAAATGTGCAGCGGCCAAAATACCCGATTCCGTAATTTCGACACCTCTAATTCGTTTTCCAACAAATCTTTTGATGTCCCTTCTTAATATCCACTTATTCCTTGCGATATTCGTATGAAATGCCTTTTCTTGCAATACGGGATCATTCAGAAAATTTGTAGCGCTGTACACGCCCATTAACTGTAATGTTCCTATTCCAAACTGGTATTTCCCAAGATACCCAAGGGTATTTGTAATAAAATAGTTTCCTTGAGATTCTTTAAAGGCCAAAGCCTCTTTAAAACCAGTATAGGAGCTTCCCAAAAAGGGAGGCGCCACCATAGTCGGCACAATAGCAGTTTCATCTTTGGGAAATAAAACCGCTGTAGGTTCTTTTACTTTGAGTGCTTCGGGAACTTCAACCACAGCATTTGTGGTAGTATTCTCAAAGCTTGTCAAAATAAAAATCATGATAAGAGGACAAATAATAATTATCCACTTTCTCATATCTCTTGCTTTTAATAAGACTTATCTGTCCGAAAGGACATGCTTAAATTTCACTTCGCAAAGATACGTCCGTTTTTTTCTGCCCTCACTAAAAGGCACCTAAGAGTTTCTTAAAATGCCCCTTTTTTAGTTAAAATGTTCTAAAAACTAGACGATTAACACTATCTGTTGATTTTTTGTTTATTCACCCATCGGATATATTGCACTTTATTTTGGTTGTGTTGCGCAAGGGTTTTGGCAAACTTATGGTATCCAAAATTTTCTACATTAGCTACAAAATAGTAGTAGTCGTGTTTCTCCGCATTAAGCACGGCATCAATAGCCGATATATCGGGCATGGCAATTGGCCCTGGAGGTACACCTGCATATTTATAGGTATTGTATGGAGAATCTATTTCTAAATCCTTGTACAAAACGCGCTTGTATACTTTGGTAAAGTCCCCTGCACGTAATTTCAAGGCATAAATGACCGTTGGATCTGCCTGCAATAGAATATTTTTCCGTAATCTGTTTAAATACACCCCTGCCACACGTGGTCTTTCATCAATTTTAACAGTTTCTTTATGTACTATGGAAGCCAGAGAAATAATCTCTGTGGGATCCATTTTTAATGCTTTTGCTTTTTGCAAGCGCTCTTCATTCCAAAATCGGTGATACTCTTTCAACATTTTATCTCGAAAACCCTGGGCCGAAATATTCCAAAAAAAGTCATAACTATTGGGGATATACATGGCCAACATGGTATTGGCATTAAAACCATTATTTTTCAAAAACGCTTCATCTTTGAAGGCTTTTAAAAGAGATATACTATCGGTTTCTATCTGTTTTGCAATTCTACCCGCTAAATTCTCTATAGTTTCTTGATTATTGAAAGCCACCCGAACCGGAATATTGGCACTTCGGAGTGTATTGACAATTTGATTGTTGTTCATCCCATTTTCAATACGGTACTTCCCTGCTTTGATATTCGTCACATATCCCTTCTTTTCAGCAACCGATTCAAAAGACCCCATATCCTTTAATAAGGGTTCCAATACTTCTTGCACCTCTGAAAATTGTGCCCCCGTGGGAATAAAAACCGTAGCGGTTTTATTATTGAAGGCCGTATTTGGCGAAAGTACACTCGTATAAACATAATAAGAGAATATTCCCCCTCCTATAAGTGTCAGTAAAACAATGGTTACAATGATTTTTTTGATATACATTATCTAATTATCTTTTGGAATAATATTTCATTTTTATAAGTTTCTCCTGTATAAATCCAATCTTTTTTAACGCCAACCTCTACAAAACCCATCTTTTTAAACAATTGGATACTGGCCTTATTCCCTTCTAATATATTTGCATAAAGCTGTCTTAGGTGTAGCGTAGAAAACGTATAATCCATTAGTAGTGATAAAGCCTCTTCCCCAATACCTTTTCCTCTATAATCCTCAGTAATGATGATTCCTATTCCTGCTCGGTGATTCATGGGGTCAAAATCAAACAGATCGATAAGACCTATTACTTCTTTATTTATTCCGCAAATACCTAAGCGCAATTGCTTAACCTCATAGATATCCCTATGGGCATTATCCAAATACATTTTAAGCACATGTTTGGAATAGGGCGTATTTGTTCCGCTGATTTCCCATATTGTGGTATCGTTTTCCAATCGATATAGGAAAGGCAGATCTTCGGGCTCCAATGCCCTTAAGTAAATATGTTTTCCCTGAAGCGTTAACATTGCACTTCTCCTTTAAAAACTTGCTTTGCAGGCCCTGTCAAAAATACCTTTTTATACCCTTGGTCATCCTGTTCAAATTCAATTTTTAAACGTCCCCCCGGGGTAGAGATATGTACTGTATCTTCTGTTGCTATCCCATTGTGGTGCATGGCCAAGGCAACCGCAGTGACACCGGTACCACAGGAAAGAGTTTCATCCTCCACTCCACGTTCATAGGTACGCACTTCAAAGGTATTTTTATCCGATTGGGAGACAAAGTTAATATTACTACCCTTCTCTCCATAGATACCATATCTCAATTTGGCCCCCTCCTTAGGGACGTCAAATTTCGTTAGTTCCTCTACCAATTGCACATGATGAGGAGAACCTGTATCCAAAAACGTATATTTTTCCTTTTGCTGAATCCCATGGACATCCTGCATTTGTAAGCTAACCATATCCCCTTCCAGACTTGCATAATGAAGTCCGTCTACCGCCATAAAACGACCTTCTTTTTCAATAATTCCAAGAAATCTTGCAAAAGCAGCAAGACATCTCCCTCCATTTCCGCACATGGTACTTTCATTGCCATCGGAGTTATAGTATACCATTTTAAAATCCGAAACATCATCATTTTCCAAGAGAATCAATCCATCTGCTCCAATGCCAAAACGCCTGTCACACAAAAAAGCAACGAGTTTGGTATCATCTTTGGGGAAGACTCCTTGACGATTATCGATCATTACAAAATCGTTTCCTGTGCCCTGGTATTTATAAAAAGTAAGTATCATGCATTTCTTTTGTAATGCAAAGATAAAACTTTATTAAGGGAATTGCTGCCGTTAAAAAGTCGTTAAATCCGTATAGCACTTTTAATAAATCTATTAACTTTAACATATCAAGTAGAATTTAAATAATTAGTAAATATGAAGAAATTAGGGAGTTTACTTTTGGTTGCCGTTTTTGCAGGTGCAATTACTTTGGGAGCCTATAAATTATTTTTTGAAGAACCAAATTACACTATTGTTTCGCAGAGTCCTGAAACACCAGTATTCAGTACAAATTATACTCCGGTTTCGGCCAAAGGTGCAGGAATCAATGAAGTAGATTTCACTTTGGCTGCAGAAAAGACGGTAAATGCTGTGGTCCATGTCAAAAATATTGTAAAAGGAAAAAAAGCTTCGAGCTTAAGAGAACTATTTTATGGCAGCGGCCAAACAAGACCTTCTGTAGGCACAGGTTCGGGGGTCATTATTTCTCCTGATGGTTATATTGTCACCAACAATCATGTGATCGATAAGGCTACAAAACTACAGGTAACCTTAAACAACAATAAAATCTATGATGCGGAACTTGTAGGGACCGATGCCAAATCAGATATTGCCTTATTGAAGATCGATGCCGATACTGAACTGCCGTATTTGGCTTTTGGGGATTCGGACAATACAAAAATAGGAGAATGGGTATTGGCTGTAGGGAATCCTTTTAACCTAACTTCCACGGTTACCGCAGGTATTGTGAGCGCAAAAGCAAGGAATTTGGATTTTTCGGAAAACAATCAATCCTTTATTCAAACCGATGCTGCTGTAAACCCAGGAAATAGTGGTGGTGCATTGGTCAATACCAATGGAGACCTTGTAGGCATCAATACTGCGATCACCTCCCAAACGGGAACCTTTGTCGGATATTCTTTTGCCGTACCCAGCAATATCGCCAAAAAAGTAATCGATGATATTATAGAGTATGGCGATGTACAACGGGGAATCTTGGGGATAAGCGCGGTAATTCCATTTTCTCCTCAAGGGAAAGAATTGGGCGTAGATCAATTAGACGGAGTATACGTTGGAAGTGTTGAAGAAGAATCTGGAGCTGATGATGCAGGTCTAAAAGAAGGGGACGTCATCAAAAAGATAGATCGTGTAAAAGTACACAAGTTTGCAGATCTAACTGGCTATATTTCTTCCAAACGCTTAGGGGAAAAAGTAAATGTTACTGTAGAAAGAGCCTCTAAAACATTAGTGCTTCCCGTAACCATTAAAGCTAGACAATCAGCCATTATTCCTATGGGGAATATTGAAGTAGAAATTAGAAATCTGACAGAAAAAGATAAAAAACTATATAAAGTGGACAATGGTGTAAAAATAACAAGAGTGGCGCAGCGATTCCAAAGTTATAATTTAGAAGGAAAATTGTTAGTGGCCATTGACGATGAAGAAATCACGGATATTAATCATGCTGCAAAATTATTTGGAAATATCTCCAAATACGGTACCAATAGTATTACCATGGTGAACGAAGATGGAGAAATAGAACGTCTCGTACTCCAATAGTATATGGTTAATTAACGTTAAAAAAAAGCACGCTATCGATAGCGTGCTTTTTTTATACAAAATATGCTTACGAAAACGTTTGAAACCGCTATTTTTGCAAAAAATTTTAAATATCAAACTTAATATTGTTCCATGAGTGCAATTACATCTTACGAAAAAGAATTGGCTTTCCAAGCAGATAGAAGAAAGGCAACGACCGAATTTATCAAGATCGTAAGCGATCTTTGGTATGACAAATCCATAGAGATCGTCTTGTTTAAAAATCAGGTTATCGACAAAAATGTCAGTGATATCATCAATCTGCACGAGTATGCCGGGGAATTTGTACAAAAACCCATTTCCATATTCGATTCTGTTGAGATTCTTAGAGCGATCAACGATATTAAACTTCCTCCAGCGAAGCTCGATATTGGGAAATTGACCTATGAATACCATGCAGAGGATAATAGTCATCACAATGTAAAGGCTTTTGTATTGGATAAATTAAAAGGTGCCGGAACTTCCAGTGCCATTCAACCCAAAGATGTGGTACTATATGGGTTTGGAAGAATTGGCAGACTTTTGGCAAGGGAACTCATGGCCAAAACTGGAAAAGGAAATCAATTGCGCTTACGAGCCATTGTTACAAGAGGCTCCCTTACCCCAGAAATTCTTGAAAAAAGAGCAACACTGCTTCAAACAGATTCTGTCCATGGAGAATTCATGGGAACAGTGAGCACCGATTTTGAAAATAAAGCCTTGATCATCAATGGTACTACGGTACATATGATTAGTGCCAATCAACCTGAAGATATCGACTATACCGCTTTGGGAATTTCCAATGCCCTTATTATTGATAATACTGGGGCTTTTAGGGATAAGAAAGCTTTGGGAAGGCATTTAAAAGCGAAAGGAGCTGCTAAGGTACTTTTGACCGCTCCTGGAAAAGAGGTTCCCAATATTGTTCACGGTGTTAACAACCTTGAATTTGACCCTGATACTACAAAAATCTATTCGGCGGCTTCTTGTACAACAAACGCCATTACACCTATCTTGAAAGTCGTAGAAGATTCTTTAGGAATTATTAAGGGGCATTTGGAAACGATACATGCCTATACGAATGACCAAAATTTGGTCGATAATATGCATGGAAAATATAGACGTGGAAGAGCTGCAGCATTGAATATGGTTATTACCGAGACCGGTGCAGGAAAAGCCGTTGCCAAAGCATTACCTATTTTAAAGGGGAAATTATCCTCCAATGCAATCAGAGTTCCGGTCCCCAATGGGTCTTTGGCCATTCTAAACTTGGAAATTAAAACCAAGACTTCTAAAGAAAGTATTAATACCATTGTAAAGAAATATGCTTTGGAAGGGGATTTAGTAGAACAGATCAAGTACTCCTTGAGCAATGAATTGGTATCCACAGATATTATTGGAACTTCTGCACCTTCCATATATGATAGTAATGCTACTATTGTTTCGGAAGATGGGAAAAATATTGTGCTCTATATTTGGTATGACAATGAATATGGATATTCGCATCAAGTAATTCGTTTGGCAAAGTATATTGCCAAAGTAAGAAGATATACCTATTATTAATTAGGGGTTCATATAAAAAATGGAAGAAAAACGACATAGAATGCCTTTCAGCTTCTTGTCGTTTTTTTTTCGTAATTGAGAATATTCAATTACTTTAGCCCTCTGTAAGGAAATATAAACACTAGATTACAAAAAAATGAAAGCTTCTAGAACACTTCTTTTGGTGATTGCCTTAGTGACGGTTAATCTCCAATATGCACAAGAAAGTAATGAAGAATTATCCTTGGATAAAGGCCCTATTAGCAACCAACTGGATTTTATTATTACAAAATCGTCAAAATGGCGCTCAGAAGGTGTGCCTTACGTGGTTGTTAGAGTTAATAATTTAAATAAGCTTAAGAAAAACATTCTGGACTCCCTAAGTGTTACCCAAAAAAAAACTGGGGAACTTAAAACCACAATAGCGGGACACGAGTCCACCATTGAATCTCTAAATGCTAAATTAGATGAAATCACCAATAATCTTAATGCCGTAACCGAAGAAAAGGACAGTATGTCCTTTCTTGGAATGTTAGTTTCTAAAGGCACTTACAATCTTAGCTTATGGAGTATCATAGGAGTGCTGTTCCTTTTACTCTTGTTGTTTATTTATAGATTCCGAAGAAGTAATATTTTGACCCAGGAAGCGAAAACTTCCTTATCCGAGGTGGAAACCGAATACGAAGATCATCGAAGAAGGGCGTTAGAGCGAGAGCAACGTATCAGTAGACAGCTTCAGGATGAAATTAATAAGTACAAAAAATCAAAATAAGAATGAAAGCTCCTAAACAAGGAGCTTTTTTTTACGGGTATTATGGAGGTAAGCATCCGACGGGCAGCTATAGAAGACATTCAGGAGTTAACACCGCTTTTTGATGCCTATAGAGTGTTCTACAAACAAGAATCCAATCTTGAAGGGGCTCGGTTTTTTTTAGAAGCACGGATCCATTCTAAGGAAGCTGTTATTTTTTTAGCCTATTGGGACAACAAGGCTGTAGGTTTTACACAGTTATACCCCTCTTATTCTTCGGTAAGCCTGCAATCTGTTCTTATCTTAAATGATCTTTATGTAGATCAAAGCTACCGCAAAAAGGGCATCGGGGAAGCGCTTTTAGATAGGGCAAAGGAATTTTGTATAGAAAAAAAATGCAAAGGATTGGCCTTGGAAACAGCCATAGATAATCCCGCACAACATCTCTATGAACGTTTAAATTGGAAAAAAGATCTTCATTGTTTTCATTATTTTTGGGCTGCCGAATAGGAAGTCCAAATAACTATTCTTAAAAAAGAGTACATGCGCATAGATATTATTACCGTATTGCCAGAATTATTACGGAGCCCATTTGAAGCCTCTATTTTAAAAAGAGCCATCGATAAAGGCATCGTAGAAATCCACTTTCACAACCTAAGGGATTATACCACGCTTAGTTACAAACAAATTGATGATTATCAATTCGGAGGAGGAGCAGGAATGGTGATGATGATCGAACCCATAGATAAGTGCATTAGTGCTTTAAAAAAAGAAAGAACATACGACGAAGTCATTTATATGACCCCCGATGGAGCCACACTGGATCAAAAAATGGCCAATGGATTATCATTGCAAAAAAACCTCATTATACTTTGTGGGCATTATAAAGGAGTAGACCAAAGGGTTCGGGACAGTCTCATCACAAAAGAAATCTCTATTGGAGATTACGTACTTTCTGGTGGAGAATTGGGTGCTGCTGTTTTGTGCGATGCCATTATCCGATTAATACCGGGGGTATTGAGTAATGAAACTTCGGCATTGACCGATACTTTTCAAGATAATCTTCTTGCGCCCCCAGTATACACGAGACCTGCTGAATATAAGGGATTAAAGGTTCCTGAGGTATTACTCAGTGGAAATTTTCCAAAAATTGAAAAATGGCGGGAAGAGCAAGCCTTTGAACGAACAAAAAAACGTCGTCCAGATCTCTTGGAAGGCTAATAGTCCAAACCAATCGGTTTTACACAAGCTCGGAAAAGGAAAAAAACTTCAAAAATAGCTTGTAGATCATAATTTATAGCTTATTTTTGCACTCGATTAAAATTAACCTCTGACGATATCCGTGAATGTTGGTTTTTGTAAACTACAAAATGATAAAATACAATGGAGTCATTAATACAATTTGTTCAAGACGAATTTGTTACCAAAAAAGAATTTCCTAAATTTTCTGCAGGAGATACAATTACGGTATACTACGAAATTAGAGAAGGTGAAAAAACACGTACCCAGTTCTTTAGAGGTGTAGTTATTCAGCGTAGAGGAAGTGGAGCAACAGAAACTTTTACTATTCGTAAAATGTCTGGTACTGTTGGTGTAGAACGTATTTTCCCTGTACATATGCCCGCGCTTCAAAAAATAGAAGTAAATAAAAGAGGTAAAGTTAGAAGAGCACGTATCTTTTACTTTAGAGGTCTTACCGGTAAGAAAGCCAGAATTAAAGAAATCAGAGGCTAATTCTACAAAACATCATAATTTCATGAAAAACACCTGTACAAAGCAGGTGTTTTTTTATGAACAATTGTTAATAACAGTAGTTCATATCATGTTGATTTTTAATTGTTTACAAAATTTGCGTTTTTATTTTTTTCGGCTATATTTGACTAAGGTTAATGAAAAAAGCCAGCGATGGTTCTTTTTTAACTGGTATAAAGCTTACGTTCTTTATAGTGTTGTCTTACTGATTTTGGAGCACTTTATAATGTAAATTTATAAAACGCTTTAAAAGGAGTAATTGAATTTGGATTGCTGTCGCTTTTTAAATTTGTATTGGCATAGATGATTGTTTTAAAAATTTCGGTTTTTAAGCGATAATCAATGTTTAAGGTAACATAAAAGAAATACCATAAAGCCGCTTGGTTTAAGGATTAAGGGCATAAAAGTATTTCAAACGTTGAAATAATGGTTCCAAAGCAATCAATGGTTGCCGTTTCATGTAAAATAGTACATACTATACGCATAAAACAAAAAAAGGGCTATTATTCTAGAAAGCCATGTCAATGTACTTGTTACAATGATATGGCTTTTGTTTTATTGTGTTCTTTCGGGCATTCCTATCCAAAAACGGTTCCTTATCATCTTATTCTTCTTAAAAGTTTAAGGGAACATCCATCTTTCCGACCTATATAAAGTTGTATATTTGCACCGCTTAAATAAAACTTTTAGATACATGCCAAAAATAATCTACACAAAGACAGATGAAGCGCCAGCCCTGGCCACACAGTCATTTTTACCTATTGTAAAGGCATTTACAAAAACCTCAGGCATCGAAATAGAAACAAAAGATATATCGCTTGCCGGGAGAATCATAGCTACTTTCCCCGATTATCTCAATGAAGATCAAAAAATCTCGGACGACCTAGCCGAACTGGGTCAGTTGGCAAAACAGCCCGAAGCGAACATTATAAAATTACCCAATATTAGTGCTTCCATTCCTCAATTGAAAGAAGCCATTAGTGAATTGCAAGAAAAAGGATACCAACTTCCCAACTACCCGGATGAACCTCAGAATGCAGCCGAAAAAGAAGTTAAATCCCGTTATGACAAAATTAAAGGAAGTGCGGTTAACCCTGTACTTCGAGAAGGTAATTCTGACAGGAGAGCTCCCAAACCTGTAAAGAACTACGCGAAAAAAAATCCACATAGTATGGGAGCCTGGAGTTCAGACTCTTTGACCCATGTTGCCACTATGACTTCTGGAGATTTTAAATCCAATGAAAAATCACTGACTTTAGCCGATGCAACTAGTGTTAGAATTGATTTTGTAGGTGAAAATGGCACTACAACCCTTAAACCGGAAGTTCCCTTATTGGCAGGGGAAATCATTGATGCTACCGTAATGAACAAACAGGCGCTCTTGGCCTTTTTAAGAGAACAAGTTGCCGATGCCAAAGCAAAAAACGTTCTTTTTTCTTTGCATATGAAAGCGACAATGATGAAGGTTTCCGACCCAATTATTTTTGGACATGCGGTTGAAGCCTATTTTTCTGATGTTTTCCAGAAGTATGCAGCAACTTTTGAAACTCTGGGGATCAGTGCCAATGACGGATTAGAAAATCTAATCAATAAGTTGGAAGAATTGGATGAAGATAAAAAGACTGCTATATTAAACGACATCCAACTTGCCCTTGAAGAAGGCCCTGATTTGGCCATGGTAAATTCGGATAAAGGTATTACAAACCTTCATGTTCCCAGTGATGTCATTATTGATGCTTCCATGCCAGCAATGATCAGAAATTCTGGTCAAATGTGGAATGCAGCGGGGAACACCCAAGATACCAAAGCCGTTATTCCCGATAGCAGTTATGCCGGTATTTACGAAGCTACCATCAATTTCTGTAAAGAACATGGCGCTTTTGACCCAACTACCATGGGAACTGTTCCCAATGTGGGATTAATGGCCCAGAAGGCCGAAGAATACGGTTCCCACGATAAAACTTTTGAAATCGCGGCACAAGGTACGGTACAAGTAATCGATACCAATTCCGGAGATATACTCCTTTCCCATGAAGTTGCCGCCGGAGATATTTGGAGAATGTGCCAGGTAAAAGATGCCCCTATTCAAGATTGGGTAAAATTAGCAATTACAAGGGCCAAAGCCTCTCAAATTCCTGCCGTATTTTGGTTGGATGATCAAAGAGCCCATGATGCGGAATTAATAAAGAAAGTGCACACGTATTTGGCCAATTACGATACTTCAGCCCTGAATATTCAAATCCTATCACCTATAGAAGCTACGAAATTCACATTGGAGCGCATTAAGGACGGAAAAGATACTATTTCGGTTTCTGGAAATGTTCTACGGGATTATTTAACGGACTTATTTCCTATTCTAGAGGTAGGAACCAGTGCTAAGATGCTTTCCATTGTTCCCTTAATGAACGGAGGAGGCCTTTTTGAGACTGGAGCTGGTGGGTCTGCACCAAAACATGTGGAGCAATTTACGGAAGAAGGACATTTGCGTTGGGATTCTCTTGGGGAATTTTTGGCATTGGGGGTTTCGTTGGAACATTACAGTGAGAAAAATAATAATGCCAAAGCCTTAGTGCTGGCAGATGCCTTGGATGCGGCTACCGAGAAGTTTTTGGACAACGACAAGTCTCCTTCAAGAAAAGTAAAAGAACTGGACAATAGAGGAAGTCATTTCTACTTGGCCATGTATTGGGCTCAAGCCTTAGCGGCGCAAGAAAAGGATGAAAGCCTTAAAAACCTCTTTGGTGGTATTGCGGAGGCTCTGACAAAGAACGAAAGTACCATTATAGAAGAATTGAATGCCGTCCAGGGGAGTTCACAGGAAATCGGAGGGTACTACAAACCCGAAGACGAGGCTATTGCAAAGGCAATGCGTCCAAGTACAACTTTTAACACCATACTAAATAGCTTATAAATTTAGTATCCAAATATTAACATTGGCAAGGGTTTTGCAGCTAAAAGCTGCAAAACCCTTTTTAGTTTAAATAACTGTTAACTATTTTAGAAGATTAATTTTTCTAGCTATTTTTACCTAAACCCTCATTGAATGAAAGGATTCTCTATTGTATTTATTTGGCTTTCTTTCATTTTTTGCTTTTCCGGATATTCCCAACAAAAATATACCCTAAGTGGTACAGTCAGTGAAGCTTCCAGTAATGAAACCTTAATTGGAGTAACGGTAGCCATTACGGAATTGCGTACCGGGGCAACCACGAATGAATATGGTTTTTACTCCATAACCCTACCGGAAGGGAATTATCAAATCATCGTCAGCTATATAGGATACAAGGACATTAGCAAAAAAGTAGCTCTTTTTGAAGATAAAAAATTAGATTTTCAACTTGTTGAAGGTGTGGAGCAGCTCGATGAAGTTGTAGTTACCAGCGAGGATGTAGAAAGGCTGCAGATTCGTACACCCCAAATGAGTGTGAATACCCTGACGGCCGAAACGATAAAAAATGTCCCCGTAGTCCTGGGAGAGGCAGATGTTATTAAATCGCTCTTATTATTACCGGGAGTTACCAATGCAGGGGAATCTTCTTCAGGCTTTAACGTTCGCGGAGGAGCGGTAGATCAAAACCTCATTCTTTTGGACGAAGCCACTATTTTTAATTCTTCCCACTTGTTCGGTTTTTTCTCTGTATTCAACCCTGATGCCATCAAAGATGTAAAGTTGTTTAAAGGAGGAATCCCTGCCAGATATGGCGGGCGCGTCTCCTCGGTTTTGGAAATCTTCCAAAAAGAAGGAAACAGTAAAAATTTTGAGGTTAATGGAGGAATTGGTGCCGTGGCCAGTCGTTTGCTTGTAGAAGGCCCTATTGCCAAGGATAAGGCTTCTTTCCTAATCGGAGGAAGATCTTCGTATGCCCACTTGTTTCTTCCGCTCTTCGACAATGACAATAAGGCCTATTTCTTTGATTTAAATACCAAATTAAATTATAAGATCAATAGTCGTAATAATTTGTTTCTATCGGGTTATTTCGGCAGAGACTTATTCAGTATTAGCGATAGTTTTGTAAATACGTATGGAAATGCCGTTGTAAATTTAAGATGGAATCATTTGTTTTCGGACAAGCTTTTTTCTAATCTTTCGCTTATTTATTCCGCCTACAATTACGGATTGGAACTGGACTTTGTTGGTTTTGAATGGGATTCGGGTATTGAGAACTTTAATCTGAAATACGATTTAAAACATTACCTCAGTGATAAACTACAATTGAACTACGGTCTAAACAATATTTATTATGATTTCAACCCTGGTAAGATCAGCCCCAACAGATCGGATTCTGGCATTGTAGAAGAGCAGTTAACAAAGAAGTTTGCCAATGAAACAGCAATATATGTAGATTTGGAACATAATGTCACGGACAAACTTAGTTTGGAATATGGTCTTCGTCTGAGTCATTTCATTCGTCTAGGTCAAGATCGCTTAAATGTGTATCAAGATAACAACCCTGTTCTTTTTAATCCTCTCACCCAGGTTTATGAAGAAGCACCACCCATTGGGGAAGAAAGTTTTGGTAGAGGGGAACAGTTAGCCACATTTACCAACCTGGAGCCTCGATTCTCCTTGGCCTATGCCTTTAACGACAATAACTCTTTTAAGGCCAGTTATACGCGTCTTGCACAATACCTACATCTTTTATCCAATACCAGCTCTCCCACGCCCTTGGATGTTTGGACTCCCAGCGGTCCCTTTATAAAACCTCAATTACTAGATCAATACGCCGCGGGTTATTTTACACGCTTTGGAAAAGGCAAATATTCTTTGGAAGTGGAAGCTTTTTACAAAGGCATACAAAATAGAATCGATTATATTGATGGAGCGAATTTAATAGCAAATAATGACATTGAACGGGTTATTCTAAATGGGGAAGCCCGGTCTTATGGCCTGGAAGTACTTTTTCGTAAAAATGAAGGAAAATTTACGGGTTGGCTAGCCTATACCTTATCCAAATCCGAACAAAGGACTCCGGGTAGAACCGGCACTTTTTTCAATGGCGCCCCTATTACGGAAACAGGAATCAATTTTGGGGAATGGTACAACACCGCCTACGATAAACCCCATGACCTCTCGGTATACTTGAACTATGAACTGAATAAAAAATGGAAATTCAATACCAATTTCATTTTTCAAACCGGACAACCTACCAATTTTCCCATTGGACAATTTGAATTCCAAGGCTTGACTGTTCCGTTTTTTGGTCCCCGTAACACGCAACGTCTGCCAGACTATCATCGCATAGACCTATCCGCAACCTTGACTCCTAGAAAGAACAAAAACCGAAAGTTACAAGCAGAATGGGTTTTTAGTATTTATAATTTGTACAACCGTAAAAATGCAGCTTCCATCAATTTTAGACGGAATCAGGATACCAATTCCAATGAAGCCATCAGAACTTCCATTTTTGGAATTATTCCTGCGGTTACCTATAACTTTAAATTTTAGGTCATGAAAAAAATATGTTTATATATTACACTTTTGATTGGGTTTAATGCTTGCGAAGATGTTGTTGATGTAGATTTGCCCACTGAAGAACCTCGGTTAATTGTAGATGCCGTTATTCGGATAGACACCTCCAATGACATCCAGATGGCAACGGTGAAAATTAACTTAACGAATTCTTTTTTCGAAAATATTACCCCCTTGTCTCTAGATGATCTTGATACCTTGGTACTGGCGAATTTAGATTTCACCCCTACGGCATCTGACCCAAATATCATCAATTTTAGGGAGGTCAATCCAGGTGTCTTTGAAGGGTTTAATGGATCGGATTTTTTTACGAGTGGCAGACTTGTTCTTGGCATTGTATATCAAGGGCAGACGTATCTATCACAAACCTCCTTTGTAGAGGCTGCGCCCATCGATAACCTAGAGCAGGGTGATGGTACTTTATTTGATGAAGATGATACAGAGGTAATCATAACGTTTACGGATAATGCAAATCAAGAAGATTTTTACATTTTTGATTTTGATTTTGATGAATTTTTAGTGAGTCCCGATATTTTTTATGAAGACCAACAATTTGAGTTTTCCTATTTTTATGATAAAAATTTACAGCCTGGACAACGTGTAGAAATTAGCATTTTAGGCGCGGACAGGTCTTTTTTCAATTATATGGGTCAGGTGATCGACCAAAGTGATGGTAATTTAGGACCTTTTGGAGTTCCTGCGGCAACGGTAAGGGGTAATATTGCGAATGTAACTGGAATAGACATTGGAGATATCGAGGATGTTACTAATTTAAATACGATAGATTTATTTAATACGATTGCCGCCTTAAACAGTGAGGAAAATCTTAATAATTTTGCCTTAGGCTATTTTGCCGTTGTGGAAGAATTTAGCGAAACGCTAATTATAGAATAACGAATTGTGCATATGAGAACCAATAAAGATCTCTTGATTAGAAGTTTAAAACTTTTTGGCTATACCGTGGTATTCATGTTCACGGCACCCTATGCCATTTACCAAGCGTTTAAAAATCAGGAGCACCCTTTGTATATTCCGGTGCTTGTATTAGGTTTTCTGTTGGCCATAAGCGCTATTGGTTTTGGGTTTTATAGCATAAAGACACTTATGGATGCTATTTTTGGGAAAAAAAGCACTAAAAAACAATAAGATCATGGATCCTTTACATTACAAAAAATTAGAGCGGATGTACCTAAAAAGTAATGTAAATACCATGATATTTGATACTACTACCTGTACAATTACAGAAGGAAGTGCAGAAATTGGATTGACCATTTCTGAAAAGTATTTTCACGCATTGAATGCCATTCACGGTTCTGTTTACTTTAAATTATTGGATGATGCTGCTTTTTTTGCGGTAAATTCTGTGGTTTCAGATTTCTTTGTGCTTACAACAAGCTTTAATATCAATTTAGTGCGTCCTGCCGATCATGGTAAACTAACAGCAATGGGAAGCTTAAAATTCAAATCCAGAAATTCTTTTGTTGCAACATCCATACTTTACAATGAAGCCGGTAAAGAAATTGCCTTTGGGACTGGAAATTTTATGAAAAGTAAAGTGGCTTTATCTCCCGAAATTGGTTATTTATAATTCCACTTTTTTCTGCGGACAAAAAAATTTTTGAACCAAAGTTTATCTTTTTCATTCCTAAATATAATGCATAAAAAAAGCTCCCTTACATTGCTGTAAGGGAGCTTGTGTGAACCACGCTTGGCGCGGCGAAGAAAGGCGGCGGCCTACTCTCCCACTTGGTATAGCAGTACCATCGGCGCAGACGGGCTTAACT